>JBLXGS010000011.1:0-213384 GCA_048381755.1 Roseobacteraceae bacterium | reverse complement strand
GCCCCGGGCAAGCTGTGCCAAACGAGGGGGTCATTATTGGACGCCGATAGGGGGTCAAAGTTCGCTGCCGATTGACACACACCAGCACGCTATCCCAACTCGAGGCATATACGTGAACACCCGAAAATTACGCAGCTGAAGCGTCATTCAGCCCATTGACGATCCGGATGGTTTTCTGGGTTTGTTCCCGGTTGAACACCTCTGCAATGCCTATGTTGCCCTAGTCAATGAAGAGGCACCGTAGGAAGAACCGGCCTCGCCGAGCTGGCGCAGGACGGGGAAGAGGCTCTCATCTAGACGCGCAACGCCGCGCGCGCCTCGAGCTGGCGGAAGCGGGACCAGTGAAAGTTGTCGTAGGACCCGCCCTTGTCGTCGGTACTCTTGGGGAGGGTTCGGCGCGTCATCGGTCGGCCAAGGTCTTCGACTATGCGCTCATATGTGGTGTGCAAGTCGTCAAGCCGCTTGATGAACATGAGGAAGGTGAGTTGTTCGATAACGGCGAGCGAGTTGGAAACCCTGCCGGACCAGAACGCATTCCAGATTTGGTCGACCTGGTTGCGAATGTTGCCTGTAAGTGTTTGCCCCTCGGGATATTCTTTCGAGGCCGTACTCGGGGCGGTCAAGCAGGTGCACCCCTTCGCGCTTGAGAGCGGTGGCAACGTGAAGAGATGTATACTGACGCGTCTGCAGCGGATGCGCTAGGCGTTGCAGCCCGGTGCATCCAATCGTTTTCAGGTTGGGGGTATTTTAGGCGGGTATGCGCCATCGGATTTGATTTAGTCTTTTAAAATCAAAGCCTAATGGCGGAGACGAAGGGATTCGAACCCTCGAGACGGTTTCCCGCCTACTCCCTTAGCAGGGGAGCGCCTTCGACCACTCGGCCACGTCTCCGCTGACGGGGATAGCCCGTAACGTGTTGGAGTTACAAGCGGTTTTTCTTGTAAATTTTTATTTTCATAACTTGCTGATTTTCCACGAGCTTCGCCCGCTTTCGACGGTTTTTACCATGCTCACTTGACGCAGCGTCGGCCGATCCGTGCAAAATTCGTGCAGAATCCCCAGCGTTAGAACGGTCGGTTACAGGCTACGGAAAATTTACACTTGCCTAGTCTAAGTGCTTGAAAATATGGTATAGTAAGGGATTTTGAGGGCGCTCCCTTGGCATGGGGGTAATTCGGCCTCGACCTCTAGGAAGTCCTAACCTTTACGTAAGGTTAGCTTCTCTTGGGCTTCGCGAGATTGTTCTGGAACCGTGCAAAAGGCGTGTATCGCGCTCAGCCGTTTGCTCTAAATCAAAGATAAGCTGTTGCTTTCATAGCAATTTTACAAATGAAGGCGCTCCCATGCCGAGGGAGCGCCTTCGTTTTGTTGCTTCGGATTCGAAACTACGTTGCGGTGGTCGCAGCCCTCGATATCTAAGGAAAAGTCAGTTCGGGATTGGAGCGAGGAGGGCGTTGCTTGTTTTGCCTCCCCCTGTGCCGTAGCAACCGGGGCAGCGGTGTGCATCGATATTGCGCCAGTCGCAGCCGACAGTTCTTCCGGTTCGGGGATCGATGCGGCGGGGGCCATGCCCGTTGCAGGTGCCGCAGGGCACCGCCTTTTCCTTTGCCATGGGCCATACCTCTTTGGTTGGTATGATCGCAAGATGTGGCAGGGGGCCGCGAAGCTTACGTGGAGAGTGACGCAGGGTTCAGAAAAGCCACCTACGTCGCGGCGAGCCTGAGAAGGAGGTAGTTAATTCTTAGCCTCAAACAATTCATCGGTGCGGAGATAGGCCCTTATTGCAGACCGCAGATTTTCGTGCGCCTGCGCCAGGCGCTCACCGCGTTCTTCGCGGGCGTTATTGGCCCAATCAAAGTTTGGGTAAGCAAAAGCTGCCTCATCGGGATAATGTCTTGGAAGCTCGCGCACGACCCTCTCCACGTCTTCCGCACACCTTTGGAAGCTGCTGAAGACCTCGGCATCTAGATCACGAAGCACTGATAGAACGGCTTCTGGAAGAATTGGATTGCTGAGATAGCCGTCTAGGGCAACGCGGGTCTCGACGTATCGAGGGCCAAAGTATAGCAATTCCCACTCGAACGCGGCCCAATCGACCTTACGTCTTGGTCGTGGTTCGCTCTCGCATTCATCGGCAGGGCCTCGTATTAGCTCAAAGCCGCCAGCGTTCGGGTTGCGAAGGGCTCCCATCTTCTCGATCTCGGTGCCGCTCTCCAATTGAAGAAACTCACCAAATTCCTGAATCGCAAAACTGTCGAAAAAGTGTCTCGTGGTGAGGACAAAGGCTTCTTCCAGCCCGGAGCAGCGATCCGCTTCGCGCTGTGATCGCCAATCTAGGTCGGTCATAAGTTGCTGCAGCTTCTCGACCTGGACCTTGAAGACTTCGTTCTTTGCAGGTTGGAAAATGGTTCGTTTGGCTTGACGAAAAGTCAGCACGGCGACGGTGCCCGCCACGAGCCTAAACAGGATTTGGCCACCGCTGTTCAGGACGTCCAACCAATGTTGGGGAGCGGCCTCTTGGAAGCTTATTTCAATCAATTTTCTCGTGCCTGTCTTCCGTTTTTCAAGCGAGCACACATCGCGCCACGACTACTTTCTGAGAATATCTTTCGCCAGCGCGCGCGCCTCTAGTTCGCTCGCGTGTGGCAGCCCCGAGTGCATCGCCCCGATGTAAGATTTGTGCTCATCGAACGTCCAATCGCTCGCGCGAATGTCGATCTTGGGTGTATCGATGTCGAAAGCAGCAAGACGCTCATAGAGACGGCGGATATTCACCGCTGCTTGCTGCCGATCACGGGCTTCTGAAGCGCTGGTGAAGGGCTTCGGTTCACGCATGGGCTCTAAGCTAAACACTAGGTTCCTCATTGATTTTTCGATGCGGTAGAGGTCATCCGCGCGCCTTCGTTTACGCTCCCGCCGTTGTTCGAGCGCCCATTCTGCGAAGCGGGTGATCACCCAGAATGCGCAAAAAGATGAAGACGCACACTGCGAATGGACGGATGAAATCAGGCACCATCGAGATCGCCCAAGGGCAGAAGGCGAAGGTGGTGCTCGCCGCGAGAAGCGGCAACATAATGTCGGGCCTCATCTGCCTTGCGAACTCGTTGAAGGCGGAAATCCAGTTGTGCTGGGCCATGCGTTTTTCCTGTCTGTCCGGCGCGATTTAGCGTCAGGCGCGGCGCGATGGCAAGCTCTCGGCGGAAGGTCGCCTATCTTTGCGCTATGTCAGGGAGTTGCCGCTAAAAACCGTTGACCCGTGCAAAATCCGTGCACGCTTTTGCACTGAATGAGAAATTCTATTTATTTTCAATGGGTTTAGAGAGTTTTGCGCGACCCTTAGCAGGGGAGCGCCTTCGACCACTCGGCCACGTCTCCGCCGACGCGTTTAGCCAAGGAAACATGGGGGCTACAAGGCGAAACTGGCCTTGTCGGAAAAAAATTTTCACCCTCGAGAATATACTCGAAGTGCTGCCAAAGCGTCTGAATGCCACCGGTTTTGGGCGGCAAACGGTATGCGCCCCCTGCGTCACGCGTTGCGTTGCCCACGTCAGGATCATCTCGTCCGAGACAGGAAACGTATGGCGCTGGACACGAGAGAAGCAACTCCATCGAGGGCAGGGCGCTCCCTGCGCGACGGAGTTCCGGGTGAGGACCGCCACCATGGGCTCAGAAGCGCCCGGGACCGAGGAGCCGGGCACCTTCTTGAGTAAGGCTGCGCGTGCCGAGCGTCCCTGGTTGTCACGCGAACCGATGGAGGGCTCGCTGCTGACACTCGAAGGGTTCGCTGTTCCGTTCAGGTCTCCGTAGGCCCTGAGCGCGCAACTGCCCATGTGGCCTGCCCATGCCGTGGAAGACCCGTGTGATTCCGCTGGGGACACGGTCGATGCTCGGGCCCAGCGGTATCGTGGATGACGCTCTGCTCGAAATTCCTCCTGCCGGCAGCGCAAGCGTCTCGTCACCGTAGGGCGGCGGGTGCACTTCCCCTTGCTACGGTCTGTGGACGCGGGGAAAGGGGGCGCGAGATGGGTGTCGGGCCAGATACCGAGGCCATGCGCGGACAGGGCGCAATGGCTCCGAACTGCGGGCAATAGCCTGTCGGTGCGATCCAGGTCTTCAGGCAAGTCCGCGCCGGGAAGGGAAGCGTGCAGGGCCGAGACGGGCCCTTTTTTCTCTTTGGTCCGGTGATGCAGGCTTTGACGGCTCTGCTGTTCGGACGGTGCCTTGGGCTGCCCGAATTCACCGCCGGGGTCGAGGCACCACCGATGGTCATGGCGACGACCGGGCACATAGTCAGGGTAAGGCCCGGTCCGATCGCGTCCTGCTGGGCCCTCCGACGTGCGGCCAATGACCTGGCGCAAGCGCATCGCGGCACGTGCTCCGGGCCGGGGCAGGGGCGCTGCTGTCCGGCGCGCCGAGCGACCAGTGGGCGATAGCGTCGGGAACGGCTCAGGGATCGGGGCGCTGGTGCGGGGTTTGGAGCGCCGCGGCTGACCGGGAACTTGACCGCGAGCGAGGGGGGGAGCCGGTAGCGCGAAGCCCCCTGAACGCCGCAGGAGCAGGTTGCCCCGCTGCGGCGTGTCGGCGACCGGAGAGTCTGCCGGGGTCCAGGGCTGGCTTTCCGAAGCTGCGTGCGTTCCGCGGTGTCGTACCGCACCGGGATGCGCAGGGCCGCGGCACGCGCGCGCCGGCGCACCCCGCCGGGATGGCGCGGAGAAGTCATATTCAGTCCAGCGCATGAACGCGAAACATGCTAGGCTGCGGTAGGTCGGGTCTTTGGTGCGGTTTTTTCATGCCAGCCTTTTGGGGAGAGAGGTCCAATGCCGATATTTTTGAATTCAAGAATTGCTTTATTCATTTGCGCCGCCGTGTCGTTCGGGGTCTGTGGCCTTGCGTTCTGTCTGCAGCCTGCCAAGGCGCAGGAATATTCCACCGAGCAGCAGGACACCGAGGTCGTGCTCGCACCCGACGGATTCTCGCCCTATGCGGGCCGGAACTTTCCTCAGGTGCCACTTTGGGGAGACTCGCATCTGCACACGATGGTCTCTGTGGACGCTGGCACGATGACGCGCCTGTCGCAGGAGGACGCCTACCGCTTTGCCCGTGGCGAAGAGGTCACCACCACCCACGGGCTGCGCGCGAAGCTGTCGCGCCCGCTCGACTGGCTGGTGATTTCGGATCATGCCGAGATGTACGGGCTGATGCCGCAACTGCTGTCCGGTGATGCGCAGGTCCTGGCCACCGAACAAGGGCGGATCTGGTACGAGGCGCTGACCGCCGGAGACGCGCAGCGGGCCTTTGATACTGCCATGGAAATCGTCGCCTCGCTGTCCGGAGAAACGCCGCCGATCGACAATCCAAAGGCGATCAAGCACGCCTGGGAGGCCTACACGGCACTGGCCGAGCGCTACAACGAGCCGGGGGTTTTCTCCGCGATCATCGGCTACGAGTACACCACCGAGGGCGCCAACAACCTGCATCGCAACGTGCTGTTCCGCGATGATGCCACGCGGGCGAACCAGACCCGGCCGTTTTCGCAGTACGACAGCAAGAACCCCGAGGATCTCTGGACCTATCTCGCCGACTACGAGGCGCGCAGCGGTGCCGAGGTGCTGGCCATCCCGCACAATGGCAACCTGTCGAATGGGCGGATGTTCTCGCTGAATGCCTATGATGGCTCGGCGCTCACCGAGGAGATCGCGCAGATGCGCGCGCGCTTCGAGCCGCTCTACGAGCCGACCCAGATCAAGGGCGACGGCGAGGCGCATCCCTTCCTCAGCCCCGATGACGAGTTTGCCGATCACGACACCTGGGACGCGGCGAACCTCAACGGTACGGAGGTGAAGACCCCCGACATGCTGGCCGGGGAATACGCGCGCGAGGCGCTGAAGCGGGGGCTGGCCATCGAGCGCGAGCTCGGGGTGAATCCCTTCAAGTTCGGCATGGTCGGGGCCACGGACTCGCACACCGGCATGGCCACGGCACAGGAGGACAACTTCTTCGGCAAGCACTCGGGCGTCGAGCCGGAACCGCACCGCTGGGAGCACCTGGTGATCGAGGCGCCGGACCCGGCGCTCAGCATCTACGGATGGAAGCAGGCGGCCGGCGGCCTCGGCGCGGTCTGGGCCAGCGAGAACACCCGCGCCGCGATCTTCGACGCGATGATGCGCAAGGAGACCTATGCCACCACCGGCTCGCGCATGACCGTGCGGTTCTTCGGCGGCTATGACTTCACCGATGCCGACACCATCAGCCGGCTGCCGGCAGACGCAGGCTACGCCAAGGGGGTGCCGATGGGCGGTGACCTCGCGGCGGCGCCCGAGGGCGCCGCGCCAAGCTTCCTCGTCGCCGCGCTGAAGGACCCGATCTCGGGAAACCTCGACCGCATCCAGATCGTGAAGGGCTGGATCGACGCCGAGGGCGAAACCCACGAGAAGGTCTTTGACGTGGCATGGTCGGGTGACCGGGTGCCCGACGACAGCGGCAAGCTGCCGGACGTGGGCAATACCGTCGACGTGGCAAACGCAAGCTGGACCAACACCATCGGTGCGCCGGAGCTGATCGCCGCGTGGCAGGATCCGGAGTTCGACGGCTCCCAGCCGGCCTTTTACTACGCGCGGGTGATCGAGATCCCGACGCCGCGCTGGACCGCCTACGAGGCCAAGCGTTTCGGCGTCGAGATGCCCGAGGAGGTGCCGATGATCACCACCGAGCGCGCCTATACCTCGCCGATCTGGTACACCCCGGGGTGAAGACCCGGGCCTCGCCCGCGGGCTGCGAGAGGCCCGTGGCGGGGCGCCGCCTTGGTAGGTGCGCCTTTTGGAAGGCCTAGCTACGTCTGGCGGCCACCGGTTCGGCTCAGTCGCCCAGCAGCTCCATGAGCCGGTCCGTGTCCATCGCCCGGCAGGTGCCGACGGCGGGCCGCGCCATGGGCACGTCCTCGGCGGCGCAGAGCGCGTTGAGTACGGCCTCGTCCACCGCCTCGACGGCGGCCATGTAGACGGGATCAAGCAGTTCGTCGTTCAGGCAGGTCATCTGCCGCCACGGGCCCGAGAGCTGCGGCAGCGGCATCTCGTTGGCAGTGGAGAAGGCCAGGAAGATGTCGCCAGAATTGTTGCCGCCCGGGCTGCCGGCGCGGCCGATGCCAATGGCGGCGCGGCGCGACAGCCGTTCGAGCTGGCTGGAGGACAGCGGCAGGTCGGTGGCGAGGATCACGATGATCGAGCCGCGCTCGGTCATCATGTCGAGGATCCGGTGCTCGGTCATCTGCTCGCCGACGCGGCGTCCGGCCACGGTGAGCCAGGGTCGCAGCCCGTGGTTCGCCTGCACCAGCGCGCCGAGGGTGAAGGTTTCGCCCTCCACCTCGATCTGCCGCGAGGCGGTGCCGGTGCCGCCCTTGAACTCGTAGCAGATCATCCCGGCGCCGCCGCCCGAGTTGCCCTCGGTCACCGGGCCGGGTTTCGCGGCGTCGAGCGCGCTACGCGCCAGCGCCTCGGTCACATGCAGCCCGTTGATGTCGTTGAGCACGCCGTCATAGGTCTCGGCCACGACCGGCATCGCCCAGAGGTGGTTGTCCTCCCAGGTGCTGCCATAGGTCTCGACCATCCAGCGCACCGCCGCGGTGTGGCAGGGGCCGATGGCATGCGAGTTGGAGATCATGATCGGTCCCGCGAGCCAGCCGCCGTCGCGCACCCAGTGGGCGCCGGTCATCTCGCCGTTGCCATTGAGGCTGAACTGCCCGGCCCAGACGGGTTTCGGCTCGGGATCGCGGCCGCGCGGCAGGATCGCGGTGACGCCGGTCTGCACCTGGATGCCACGCGTGGCGAGCGCCGGGTCCTGCGACGACAGAAGCTCGGTTGTGCCGACCTCGAGGCCCGGCACATCGGTGATGGCATTCAGGGGACCGGGGGTGCCGGGCAGGGGGATCCCCAACGCGCGGGCGCGGGGTTTGGTCGTCTTGGTCATTTCTGTCGTCTCGATCTGTAGTAGAGGCCGGCGGCGGCGATCACCAGGGTGAACAGCAGCATCAGCGTGGCGATGGCGTTGATCTCCGGCTTGATGCCGCGGCGCAGCAGGCCCCAGATGTGGATGGGCAGCGTGGTGTTGCCGGTGCCGGCGATGAAATAGGTGATCACCAGATCGTCCATCGAGATGATGAACGCCAGCAGCCAGCCGCCCAGGATGCCCGGCGCGATGCCCGGCAGAGTCACCTTGCGGAAGGTCTGCGCGGGGGTGGCACCAAGGTCGGCCGAGGCTTCCTCGACCGAGGTGTCGACCTCGGCGAGCCGGGCAGAGACCGTCACGAAGACATAGGAGATCAGGAAGGTCGACTGGCCGATGATGATCGTCAGCATCGACAGGTTCATGCCGATGGTGATGAAGAAGATCAGCAGCGCGATCCCGAGCACGATGTCGGGCATGATCATCGGCAGCATCATCAGCGTGCGGTAGAAGCGCGCCAGCCGGAAGCGGTAGCGCGCCACGGCCAGCGCCAGCGCGGTGCCACAGACCGTCGAGAAGACCGAGGTCGAGAGCGCGACGATCAGGCTGGTGCGCACCGCGCCCCAGAGCTGGTCGGTGCTGTCGACGAAGGTGGCGCTCTGGGTCAGCGAGGTTTCCATGCCGAAGAGCTGGCGGTACCAGTCCAGCGTGAAGCCGTCCCAGATCATCATGTTCAGCGTGTTGGCGTTGAACGAGTAGATCACCACCAGCAGGATCGGCGCGTAGACGAAGACGAAGAACAGCAGCCCGTAGAGGCTGAGCAGGCGGCGCAGGATCATGCTTGCGCCTCCTTCTTCGAGAGGCGGAACTGCGCGATCAGCAGGATCAGCACCGCGCTCATCACCAGCATCGCCAGCGCCGAGCCGAAGGGCCAGTTGCGCGCCGAGAGGAACTGCTGCTCGATCAGGTTGCCGATCATCAGCACCTTGGCCCCGCCCAGCACCGAGGGCACGATGAAGTTGCCCAAGGCCGGGATGAAGGTGATCACCGAGCCGCCGACGATGCCGGGCAGGGTGGCGGGAAGTATCACCTTTCGGAAGGTCTGGAAACGGGTGGCTCCAAGGTCCGATGACGCCTCGATCTGCGCCATGTCGAGTTTCTCGATCGAGCCGTAGAGCGGCAGGAACATGAAGGGGATGAAGACGTAGGTCATCCCGAGGATCACCGCGAAATCGGTATAGAGAAACTCGATCGGCGCGCCGGTCAGACCCAGCCCCATGAGCCCCTGGTTAAGGAACCCCGTGGGCCGCAGGATCAGCACCCAGGCAAACAGCCGCACGATCAGGCTGACGAAGAACGGCAGGGTGACGAGGAAAATCGCGAAGTCGCGCATCCCGGGCCGCATTCGGCTGATCCAGAAGGCGGCGGGGTAGCAGACCAGCAGGCTTGCCAGCACCGTCAGCGCGGCCAGTCTCAGCGAGCGCAGGAAGATGGCGATGAAGACCGGGTCGAACTTCTCGTAGCGCGTGTCGGCCCAGCCGAGGATGCGGCCGTAGTTGAGGTGCGAGAAGATCCAGTCGACCCCGCCGTAGAGCCCCGGCGTCAGGAAGCTGTAGACCAGCATGATCAGCAGCGGGCCGAAGAAGAAGACCAGCAGGAAGACCGTCGGCGCGCCGAGCAGGCCGACGAGCTGCAGCAGCTTGCGTCGGGCGAGGCTCATGGCGCGGCCTCGTCGATCAGGTGCAGCCCCTGCGCCGGCGCGTGCAGGGTCATCTCCGCCCCGAGGCCGGGCAGCGCGGCGCCGCTGCGCAGCAGCGCGTGCAGCGTGCCATGGGCGGGCGTCTCCAGCGCGATCTGGTGATCGGTGCCGGTGTAATAGGTCTCTCGGATGGTGCCGGTGAAGCTGAGCGCATGGCCCTCGGTCGGCGTGATCGACAGCGCCTCGGGACGCAGCAGCAACGTCGCCTCTCCGGCCCGATGCGCGGTGGCAAAGCTCTGCCCGTCGCGCAGGCCCGCCCGGCCGCCCGCGACCTTGACCGGCAGCAGGTTGCTCTCGCCAAGAAAATCGGCGGTGAAGAGGTTGGCGGGCGTCTGGTAGAGCTCGGTCGGTGCACCGATCTGCTGGATCTGCCCATGCGCCAGCACGGCGATCCGGTCGGACATGGTCAGTGCCTCTTCCTGGTCGTGGGTGACGAAGATGAAGCCGATACCCAGCTCGCGCTGCAGCGCCTTCAGCTCCTGCTGCATCTTCTGGCGCAGGTTCTTGTCGAGGGCCGAGAGCGGCTCGTCGAGCAGCAGCAGCTTGGGTTTCGCCGCGAGCGCCCGCGCCAGCGCCACGCGCTGCTGCTGGCCGCCGGAAAGCTGCTGGATCGAGCGTTTCTCCATGCCCGCGAGGCCCACCAGCTCCAGCATCTCGCCGACGCGGGCGCGGATCTGGCGCTTGTCGCGACCGGCGATCTCGAGCGCGTAGCCGACATTGCGCGCCACGCTCATGTGCCCGAAGAGGGCGTAGCGCTGGAACACGGTGTTCACCGGGCGGCGGTGCGCCGGCATCTGGGTCACGGCGCTGCCGTCGATCAGCACCTCACCCGCGTCCAGCGTCTCGAAGCCGCTGATGGTGCGCAGAAGCGTGGTCTTGCCGCAGCCCGAGGGGCCGAGCAGCGTGACGAACTCGGCGCTGGCAAGCTTCAGAGAGATGCCGTCGAGCGCGGTCATGGTGCCGCCCTCCGGGGTCCGGAAGGATTTGCGGGCGTCGATGATTTCAAGCGGGGAGGGCATGGGCGTGCGGTCCTGCGAACCGGCGGGGAGGAGCCCCGCCGGATGGATGTCAAAGGGCGTCATTGCGCGGTCTTGATGCGCGTCCACTCGGAGTTGTAGAGCTGCAGGTCGCGGCCCAGGTCCTCGAAGATCTGCAGCTTTTCCATGACGTCCTGCGACGGGTAGATCGTCGCGTTGTCGGCAATCTCGGCGGGGATCAGCTTCTGGGCGGGCACGTTCGGCGTGCCGTTCATCTGCTGCTCGACGTTCAGCGCAGCGATCTCGGGGCGCAGGTAGAACTCGAGGAACTTCTTGGCCGCGTCCTTGTTGGGCGCGGACTCCAGCACGCAGATGTCCTCCTGGTACATGGTCGCGCCTTCCTCGGGGATCATGTAGCCGATCGTCTCGGGGTTCTCCGAGACATAGAGGTTCGCACCCACGTACCAATGCGCCGCCGCCACGTCGCCCGAGATCACCTGCGGCACGGAGTCGTAGGTGAAGGCGGTGACGCCGGAGATGTGGTCGATGATGTAATCCGCTGCCGCCTCGACCTCGGCGGGATCGGTGGAGTTCACCGAGTTTCCGTTGACGATGAGCCCGATGCCGATGGTCTCGCGCAGGTCATCGAGCAGGGTGATCTTCTTGCCCGCCGCGCCGAGCGCGAAGAAATCGTCCCAGCTCTTGATGTCGCCGGCCAGTTCCTTGTTGTAGACGATGCCGACGTTGCCCCAAGCGTAGGGCAGGCAATACTCGGCGTCGGGGTCGGTCTGGGCGCGGACGAACTGCGGGTCGATGTTCTCGAAGCCCGGCGCCTGGCCGATGTCGGTCTTCGCCAGCAGGCCGAGCTGGAACATGATGTCGTGCATATGCACCGACGGGAAGACGATGTCGTATCCCGTGGCACCGGCCTGGATCTTCGCCAGCATCTCCTCGTTCGAGCCGTAGCTGTCGAGCGTGACCTCGATACCGGTCTCTTCGGTGAAGGCCTCGAGCACGGCCGGGTTGATGTAATCGCCCCAGTTGTAGAGCGACAGCGTCTCGGCGGAGGCGGCGAGCGGCGCGAGGCTCAGCGCCGTGGTTGCGGCAAGATGCATCTTTTTCATGGTTTCGGTGACTCCCTGTCAGGCTGTTTTTCGGTTTTGCCTTGAGTCGCCAAAATGGTTCTATACTGTCTTTTTCGTCAAATGTTAGTTTTCTGTCATTGGGAGATCTGCCATGTCACACGGGTTTGCGTCCTACGCCGAGGCGCCGATCGATGATTTTGTGAGCAGAGTCGAGGAAGGCATGGCCACGCTGCCCAAGCAGGAGGCAAAGGTCGCGCAGTACTTCCTGCTCAACCTCAACTCGATTTCCTTCGAGACCGGCAAGTCGATCGCGCAGAAGGCGGGGGTGGCAGAAATCACCGTCGGCCGGATGCTGCGCCGCTTCGGCTGCGCCGGAATGAAGGAATTCAAGGCGATGATGCGGCACCGCTATTCGGTCACCGGCGAGAGCCTTGCCGATGACAGTGCCGAGTTGCCAAGCGACTGGCAGGAGCAGATGACCGCCGAACTGCGCGCGGTCAGCACCGTCTATGCCAAGATCAACACCCCCGCTTTCCAGACCGCCGAGCGCTATCTCGGCGAGGCCGAGGAGGTCTATGTCACCGGCTTCCAGACCGTGCGCGGGCTGGCCGAGGACACGGCGCGGCGGCTGGCGTTGGCGCGCGCCCGCGTGCGCTTTCTGTCAGGACATGACAGCATGCTGTCGGAATGGCTCGATCCGCCGGCAGCGGGGGGCAGCTGCCTGCTGATCATCGACGTCATCCCCTATGCCGCCGAATGCGAGACGCTGGCGCGCATGGCGCGCGAGCAGGGGCGCGACGTGGTGGTGATCACCGACGAATATTGCCACTGGGCGCATGAGGTGACCGACGCGGTGATCAACACGCCGTCGAAGACCGGTCTGTTCCTCGAGTCCTTGCTGGGGCTCACTGCGGCGACCAGCCTGCTGATCCATGCCACGGCGAACGGCACCGGGCGGGACATGGATGCGCGGATGCGTGACTGGAAGCGGCTCGCGCAGCGCATCGGGATATTCTGAGAGATTTCGGACCCGCCTCGGCTTAGTCGCGCCAGCACCTGTCCCCGTCCTGCGCACCGACGGATTGCGGCGCGCTGCGCAGCTCGGGCGGCGTCTCCGAGAGCGTGAACCCGGCCAGCGGAACCCGTAGCCCCTGACCCTGCGCTCCCCAGCCTTCATGCGTGGCGAGCACGCCGCGCGCCGCGATCTGCGGGTCGGCCAGCGCCTCTTCCAGCCGCCGCACCCGCGCGGCGGGGATGCGGGCGGCGAGCAGGCTCTCCTCCCACGCGGCGGCGGGGCGGGTGGCGAAGATTTCGGCCAGCAATGCCTTTTCCGCAGCATGCGCCGCGATCCGTGCGTTGTTCGCGCTCTGGATCATCTCGGGATGGCCGAGCAGACGCCACAGCCGCTCCTGCTGCGCGAGGTTCGAGGCGGCGATCATCAGCGGCTCGTCCGCCGTGTCGTAGCAGCCGAGCGTGGCGAAGAAGAAATCGTTGCCCGCAGGCTGCGGATGCGCGCCGCTCCACAGGTAGCCGGTGAGCGGCGCGCTCATCAGCATCAGCGCCACGTCGAGCATCGAGACGTCCACGTGCTGGCCGCGCCCGGTTCGCGCGCGGTGCAGAAGCGCGGCGGATATGGCGAAGGCGGCGGTGGTGCCGGTGGCATAGTCGATTATCGGCGCGCCGCATTTGAGCGGGCCGCTGTCTCCGGTGCCGGTCATCGCCATCATGCCGCAGAAGGCCTGGATGACGTTGTCGTAGCCGGTCTGCGCGCGGCGCGGCCCGGTGGCGCCAAAGGCCGAGATCGAGCAGTAGACCAGCCCCGGATTGCGCGCGGAGAGTGCGTCATATCCGAGCCCCAGCGCCTCGAAGGCGCCGGGGCGGTAGTTCTCGACAAAGACGTCGGCCGCCTCGACAAGCGCCAGAAGTGCGTCGCGTCCTTCCGGTGTTTTCAGGTCCAGCGCCATGCAGCGCTTGTTGGACCCCTGCGCCAGAAAGGCCGTGCCCATACGGGCATCGGTCAGCGCCGGGTCGCTGCCCTGCATGCGGGCCTGATCGGGATCGTTCGGATCCTCGATCTTGATGACATCCGCGCCCAGAACGCCAAGCTGGTAGGCCGCGAAGGGGCCCGCCAGCACATGGGTGGTGTCGATCACCCGCAGCTGTTCGAGCGCACCGCCCATCAGTCGCAGCGCACCGACATGCCACCGTCGACGACGATCTCGGCGCCGGTGATGAAGCGCGCCTCGTCCGACGCGAGAAAGAGCGCCGCGTTTGCCGTGTCGCGCCCGTCTCCCATCCAGCCCATCGGGATCCGCGCCAGCCGCTGCGCCAGCAGCGCATCGACGTCGCCGCCCGCGCGCTGGCCCGCCAGCCGTGCCTCGACCATCGGCGTGTGCAGCTGCCCCGGCACCACGGTGTTCACCCGCACGCCCTTGGCCGCGTATTCGACCGCCGTGACCTTGCCGAACTGGATGACCGCCGCCTTCGACGAGGCATAGGCGACCTGCGCCGCGCCGGTCCAGCGGGTGCCCGAGGTCGAGGAGGTGTTGACGATGGCGCCCGAGCCCTGCGCCTCCATGTGGGGCAGCACCGATTTGCAGGTAAGGAAGACGGACTTCAGATTGAAATCCATCTGCCGATCCCAGTCTTCCTCGGAGAGCTGCGCCGCGCCGCCCTTGAACGAGCCGCCGACGTTGTTGACCAGAATGTCGACCCTGCCGAAGCGGGCGATACAGGCCGCCACCATCGCCTCGACGCTGGCGCGGTCGGTCACGTCGCAGAGGTAGGGTTCCACCTCGCCGCCCGCCTCGCGGGTGCGGGTCAGGGTCTCTTCCATCGTGTCGGCGCGCAGGTCGACAGCGAAGATCTTTGCGCCCTCTTCTGCGAACCGCACGCAAGCGGCGCGACCGTTGCCCCAGCCCGGCCCGACGCAGCCCGCGCCGGTGATGATGGCGACCTTGCCTTCGAGACGCCGGGTCATGCCAGGTCTCCGAAATCGTAGAGCCGCGCGGGGTTGTCCACGAGCAGGCGTTTGAGCGCGTCTTCGGTGGGAGCGATCACCTTCAGCGTATCGACCAGCACGCCGTCATCCGGCGGCGCGGCGCGGAAATTCGGGTGCGGCCAATCGGTGCCCCAAATGGTGCGCTCGGGATAGAGCGCGACCAGCTTGGCGGCGAAGGGCGTGGCGTCGGCGTAGGGCGGCTCCTGAACCGAGCAGCGTTCGGAGCCCGAGACCTTGAGCCAGATATGCTCGTTCTCGCCCAGCCGGATCAGCTCCTGAAACGGTGCCTGATCCATCCCGAGGCTGGCATCGATCCTGCCCATGTGGTCGATCACCACCGGGCACGGCAGCTCGGCCAGCACAGGCGCAAGTTCGACGATGAGCTTGGCCTCCATATGGATCAGCAGTTGCCAGCCGTGCTTTGCCAGCCGCGGCGCGAGCGCGCGCAGCTGGTCGTGGGTGGCTCCGGGCGCGAGGTGCGACATGTAGTTGAAGCGCACGCCGCGGAAGCCCTGCGCATGCATCTCGGTGATCTGCGCGCCCGAGATCTCGGGCGAGGCCAGCGCGATGCCGAGGTAGCGCCCCGGACGCGCCGCCATGGCGTCGGCCACCACCGAATTGTCATGGCCGTGGCAGCCGGACTGGACGATCACGCAGCGGTCGATGCCCAGCATGTCATGCAGCGCGAAAAGCTCTTCCTTGGGCGCGTCGCCGGGTTTGAAGCCGCTCTCGGGCGCGTAGGGAAAACGCGAGGTTGGACCGAAGACATGCACGTGACAGTCGGTGGCACCTTTGGGCAGGGTCAGCGTGGG
Source organism: Roseobacteraceae bacterium (assembly GCA_048381755.1). Taxonomy (GTDB): domain Bacteria; phylum Pseudomonadota; class Alphaproteobacteria; order Rhodobacterales; family Rhodobacteraceae; genus Salipiger. The sequence continues at coordinate 197,812 of JBLXGS010000011.1, read as the reverse complement.
CGCGCTGCGGTCCGGGTTCCAGGTGATGGGGGCGTCGTTCATGTCAGCTCCTTCGGCGCGTCCTGGGGCGGGGAGATGCGGAACACGTTGAGCGTGGCGGAGATCAGCGTGTAGTAGCCGATGACCCCCACCAGATCGACGAGCCGTTGGGTGCCCAGCACCGCTTCGGCCTCGGCGTAAAGCGCATCAGGCACATTGTTGGTGGTCAGCACGGAGATGGCGACCTGATGGGTCACGCGCTCTTCGGCATTGGCGTAGGGCGGCTCGGCCCCGGTGCGCAGCGCCTCGACCAACTCCGGCGAGAGACCGGCCTTCAGTGCCGGCGGCTTGTGCGCGAACCACTCGTACTCGGCGCTCCAGTGGCGGGCCATGGTGAGGATCGCCAGTTCGCTCAGTCGCGGCTCGAGCGCGCTGTCATAGCGGCAGTAGCGCCCCAGCTCCTGCGCCTTGGCGGCAAGTTCCGGGCGGTGCAGCCAAACGGCGAGCGGTCCGCGCACCCCGCCGCGCGGGCCCGAGGCGATGGCCTCGTGGATCTCGCGTTGGCGGTCGCTATAGGTCTCGGGGTCCGGGGCGGCGAGGCGCTGCTTCGGCCAGTCGGTCATGTCGGGGCCTCCGTGGCCTTGAAGGCGGGTTCGGCTGTGCTGAAGCGGTCGAGCCAGGTGACGAGGTCCGGCCAGCGGTCACGCCACGTGACGGGCGCGCGCCAGTCGAGATAGCCGAGTGTGCAGGCCAGCGAGATTGCCGCCGCGTCGGTGCGGGCCGGGTCCGGGGGCAGGGCGGCGAGCGCCGAAAGCCCCCGCTCGACCTTTCCGCGCTGGTGGGCGAGCCACTCCTCCGAGATCTTCTCGGCGCCGCGGAAACGGCCCTCGTAGACCATCAACAGCGCCGCATCGGTCACCCCGTCCGCGAGGCAGGCCCGCGTCAGGCAGTGAAAGCGCTCGCGGCCTTCACGCGGGATGATGCCGCGCCCCTCGGCGAGCGTGTCGAGGAACTCGAGGATCACCCGGCTGTCGTAGAGCGTCTCGCCGTCGGTCATCAGGCAGGGCATCTTGCCCAGTGGGTTCTGCTCGCGCAGGTCGTCCGAGGGATCGCGGGTGTCGGCGGGGATCAGTTCGATCCGCTCCGAGAGTCCCAGCACCTGCGCCGCCATGCGCACCTTGCGGCCGTAGGGGGAGGTCAGCGTCGTGCGCAGGATCGCGCGGCCGCCGTCTCCCGCGCCGCAGAGCGCGAGGGGTTTGTCGAGGGTCATGCTCATAGCATCGTCTCCGGCAGGAAGAGGGCGATCTGCGGGACCAGGCACAGCAGGATCAGCATGGCAAAGCCCGCCAGAACGAAGGGCAGCAGCCCTTTGAACACCTGCTCCAGCGACACCCGCCCGTTCGAGGCCGATTGCACCACGAAGCAGTTGATCCCCACCGGCGGTGTCACCGCGCCGATCTCGACCAGCAGCACCACGAAGATGCCGAACCAGATCGGATCGAAGCCGAGGTTCATCATCACCGGGTGGGTGATCGGCAGGGTGATGGCCAGCAACGCGGGTGCATCCATCATCATCCCCAGCGCAAGGTAGATCAGCGAGACCAGCAGCACGATCACCCAGCGGTTCACGTCGAGCCCGGTCAGATAGCCGCCCACCGCGTTGGCCACGCCCGAGAGCGCAAGGAACTTCGAGAAGACCAGCGCGCAGATCAGGATGCCGAAGATCATCGCCGAGGTCTGGATGGTTTCCAGCAGCGTCTTGCGCAGCTCCACGCCCTTGATCCCCTTGTGCCGGATGATCGCCAACAGGAAGGTGGCGAAGGCCCCGATGCCGCCCGCCTCGGTCGGGGTGAAGATGCCGACGTAAAGGCCCACGACGATCAGCAGGATGATCAGCACCAGCGGACCGGCCAGTTTCAGAGAAGCGAACTTTTCGCGCAGGGTGAAGCTGTAGCTCTCCTGCGGTGCCAGCGCGGGGTTGCGCAGCACGGTCAGCCAGATGGCGAGGCAAAGCACCAGCGCAAACACGATGCCGGGGATGAAGCCGGCGATCAGCAATGCGCCGATCGAGCTGTCGGTGAGGATGCCGTAGACCACGACCAGGGCCGAGGGCGGGATCATCACCGCCAATGTGCCGGCGATGGCGATCGAGGCCGAGGCGAGGCTCTTGTCGTAGCCCCGGTCGAGCATCTGCGGCAGCGCCAGCTTGGTGAAGACGGTCGCCGTGCCCACCGAGGAGCCGGAGGCCGCGCCGAAAGCCGCAGCGCCGAGCGTCGTCGAGATCGCGAGGCCGCCGCGCAGGTTGCCGAGCCACTTGGTGGTGGCCTCGAAGAGGTCCTCGCCGAGGCCCGCGCGCATGGCGAAGAAGCCCATGAGCAGGAACAGCGGAATGACCGAGAAGTGGAAGCTGTGGGTGGTGTCGAAGAAGACGGTGCCGAGGATCGCAGTCGCGGCCTTGAAGCCGACGAGCGAGGCAAGGCCGAAAGCGCCCACGAGGCCCAGCACCACCATCACGTTGATGCCCAGCAGGATGCCGCCGAACAGCGCGGCCACACCAATCCCGCCAATCAGGAGCGAGCTCATTCCATCACCTCATCAGAGTCGTCGTCGAGAGTTCCGCCGAGGGCCACCCAGATCCCGTCGAGCAGGTACTGGATCGCCAGCAGGCCAAGGCCGAAGCAGATCGCGAATTTGATCGGCCAGATCGGGAAGCGGATCGATCCGCGTTCGAGCTCGCCGATGGCGAAGCTCTTGGCCGCCATCAGCCAGCCCGCGTAGGCAGCCCAGGCGAAGAGCACGAAGCCCGCCAGCATCGCCAGCACCTTGGCCGCCCGCGCGAGGCCTTTCGGCAGGCGCTGGGTCAGCAGGACCACCTTGATGTGACCGCCGTGCATCTGGGTCAGCGCCAGCGACAGGAAGATGATCAGCGGCAGCGCGCTTTCGGTCAGCTCCAGCGTGCCGGTGACCGGCTGGTTGAATGCGTAGCGCATCACCACGTTGGCAACGACCAGCAGCATGACCGCGAAGATCAGCACGCCGGCGGCTGTGCCGCACAGCGACAGGAGTGCGCCGTAGCGACGGCGCAGGGTTTCTAGCGTTTGCATCTCAGGGACTCTCGCGAGGGGGAGGTCCCGCGCCGGGGGTACACTGTGGCGCGGGACCGATCACGTCCGGGTCAGGACGGTGTGTCGAAGTCGAAGCTCTCGGCGATCTCTTCAGCCGGAACGCCGAGCGTGTTTGCCTTGTCGATCCACTCTTGGCGCACTTCCTGCACTCCGGCATCTTCGAGAACGCCGAGCAGTTCCTCCTTCGGGAAGGGGATTACCTCGACGCCCAGATCGCCCTTCCACAGTTCGCGCACGCGCGCGCCGTCCTCGTCCACCACGCGGGCATACTCCACGAGGTAGTCCTTGCCGAGCTGGTCGACGACGGCCTTGGTCTCGTCGTCCATGCCGTTGTAGCTGTCGAGGTTCATCGCCAGCAGGTGGCCGAAGGAGGCGCCGAGCGGCACTTCGATGTAGTACTTGGCAACCTCGTCATACTTCCAGCCGCGCGCCAGGGCGGGGCCGATCGGGGTGCAGTCGATGATCGAACGCTGCAGGGCCTCATAGGCCTCCGAGGTGGCGATCGACACCGGCGAAGCGCCGAGCGCCTCGATCAGCTTGGGATAGGCAAAGCCATAGGAGCGGATGCGCAGGCCCTTCATGTCGGCGGCGCTCTTCACCGGCTTGGTGCAGAGCAGGCCGTAGTCCTCGAGCGGGCGGAAGCCGAAGGCGTGGATGTTCTGGCTCGCCAGTTCCTCGCCGAACTGCGGGTAGGTGGCGTGCATCTCTTCCATGAACTGCCCGACTTCGAGCGTGTTCATCGGCTGCGGGATGAAGAAGCCCACCGCGTTGTTGAGCGGCATGAGATCGGGGAAATACGGGGTGATGATATCGCCGAAGTCGCCGACGCCGGCGGCCAGCGCCTCGGGGATTTCGCGGGTCTTGGCGACCGAGCCGCCCCAGAAGACCTCGATGCTGTGCTTGCCGCCGGTGCGCTCGGCGAACTGGTCGACGAGCCACTGCGTGGTGATCGCCTGTGCGTCCCCTGCGCCCTGCGGCTTGAAGGTGATCCACTTGTAGGTGTCGGCCTGCGCGACGGACGCGAGGCCGGTGGCCGTCACAAGCGCAAACGCCGACGACCGCAGAATTGCGTTCAGAGACATGAGTCCTCCCAAGATTGCGGGCCATCCTCCGGACCCGTCATAGGTGATCCTCGGTGATCGCGAGGCATGATTCAAATACTGTTATATGATCGCTTCAATACCTTTTCGGTATTGCTCAGCGCCAGACACCCGATGCGACCAACTCTCCCACGATGTCGCGCACCAGCCCTTCAACCACCTGGATTGCCTTCTTGCCGCGCTGGTCGGCCTTGGTGGCGGTGCAGAGCGTCCAGGCCATCTGTGGCTGCACGATGGGCCGGGCTTCGAGCGTGCCGTTCTGCACCTCCGAGAGCACCCCGCCATAGGTCAGGATCGTGAAGCCGTGGCCGTGGCGGACCAGAGATTTCAGATGCCACACCCCATCGACGCGCTGCACGATATTCAGCTCGGCACCGATTTCGTCGGCGTGCTTGTCCACCAGGATGCGCAGGAAGTTCGGGCGGCTCGGCATGATCAGCGGCATCGCCGCGGCCTCCGCCAGCGTGTAGCTGTCCTTGTCGAACGAGCCGCAGGGGCCGATCACGTTGAGATGCTCGACCAGCAGCTCGGTGGTGACGATGTCGTCCTGCAAGGGCGCGTCATGCATGACTGCGAGGCCAATCTCGCCCTGCGAGAGCTTGTGCTCGAGCGCGTTGGAGAAACCCTCGACGAAGCGCAGCTCGATCTCGGGGTATTCGGCCTTGACCCGCGCCAGCAGCGGCGGCGTGATGAACTCGCCCGGCGTTGGGGGCATGCCCACGACCACCACGCCCTGCGGCCGTTCGGCATGGGCGGTGACATCGTGATGCGCCTGCGCGATCTGCGCCATGATCGCATAGGCGCGGCGCTGCAGGATCTCGCCCGCCTCGGTCAGCTCCATCCCGCGCGCGGTGCGGTTGAACACCTTCAGCCCAAGGTCGCTTTCGAGCCGGGCGATCTGCCGGCTGAGAGCGGGTTGCGCGATGCGCAGCCGCTCCGAGGCGCGGGTCATGTTCTTTTCCTCCGCGACGCAGAGGAAGTAGCGCAGGCTGCGCAGTTCGGGCTGCCAGTCGCGCAGCGTGCTTCCGGTCTCGACCATCTCCCCCCCTCCGCCGGCTCAGTCGTCGGGCCGGATCAGCTCCCAGGCCTCGGTCACGGTGGCGTAGTCGCGATACCCCATGCGCGAGATCGGGCGCGCCTTCACCGTGTCGAAGCGGCCCCCGGTGATGTACTCGTCGCGGATGTGGGTCTGCACCACCTGACCGATGACCATGAAGCGGTTGATCGGCGTGCCAGTGCGGTCGGTCAGTTCGGTCACCGAGAGCGTCACGCATTCGAGCGCGGCGGGGCTTTCGGCCACGAAGGGCGCCTCGGTCTCGATGCTGGTGCCGAGGGTGAGCCCGGCCTTGTCGAACTCGTTGGCGCCGTCGGGCATCGCCTCGGACGAGATGTTCATCGCCTGCGCCAGCGCCTCGGTGGCCAGCGAGAAGGTGAACTCGCCCCGGTCGCGGGCGTTGACCACCGAGTGTTTCAGCCCGTCCGAGGTGAAGCAGATCATGTGCGGGCTGTTGCCGATGGCGTTGAAGAAGGAATAGGGGCCGAGGTTGGGCACCCCCTCCGCGTTGCGCGTGCCGATCCAGCCGATCGGGCGCGGCGCGATGATCGCCTTGAAGGGGTCGAACGTCAGGATATCGGGACGTGTGTCGCCGTAATGCATGGAACCTCCACGGGATTTCTTGCGCCTTTCTAGGGCGAAGCGCCGCCGGAAGGCCATTGTTTTCCGGCGGTGCGCAGCGTCAGCACGTTGTGGCGGTCAGGCGCTGGAGGCGCCTGTTCCCGCCGCAAGGCAGGGGCGGGGGTTCCACGTCAGGCATCGTCGCGCAGCACACCCTTCTTGAGGATGAGATTGGCGTAGAGCCGCCGCTCGCCGGTGGCGACCACCGCATAGGCTTCCTTCGTCCGCTCGTAGAAATCGAAACGGTCGACCTGCTGAACCTGCACCGGTCCCTCGTTGGCGGTGGTGAGTAGCTGGTCGAAGACGTCGAAGATCTCTGGCCGGCCGTCCGGGCAGGCCATGACCGCGGCGGGGGCATCGACGAAATCGTCGAGGGGCAAGAGCGACAGCACCGCCTCCGCGGCTCGGTCGATGCCGATGCCCGGCAGGCGCACCAGCCGCTGCGCGACGCGCGCGGCGGGGAAATTGGCATCGACGAGCACGATCTCGTCGCCGTGGCCCATGTCGCGGAGAATGGCGAGCAGCTCTCCGGTCAGTAGGGGATTGATGGTCTTCAGCATTATGTCCTCCGGCATCTGCAGTCCGACCGCAAGCGACAGCAGGACGCGTCGCAAGGCAACAGGAAAATTTCCCGCACGACGGAACCAATGCGCCAGCGGGGAGTTGAAGGTGGTCGGCATAAAATAAAACAACAGGGACAGGCAGTGTGAAGGACTTCGTGGACGCCCCGGATATGATCCGGGACTGCAATCTGAGGGATGCCCTCCGCAGCGCGACCGCGGGTCCGCATCGCCGTCTCGACGCCCAGCTTTCCCGGCTCGATCTCACAAGTTCGGATGATCGTCGTGCTTTCTGCGAGGTGCAGAGGCGCGGGTTCACGCGGCTGGGGGCAGCCTGCGGCTGGGACGCGGCGGAGGCCGCGACCGCGCTGAGAGATACGCTCAAAGCACTGGACGAGGACTTGGGGCCGCAGCCGCTGCCGGGGCCGGGGCTTGACCTGCCTCTGCACGGCGACGCCGTGGCCTACCTGTTGCTGGGCTCGCAGCTTGGCACCGCGGTGCTGCGCCGGACGCTGCCCGAACCGCCCACCCGTGGATTTTTCGCGCTGACCGGGGATCGTGTCGCCTGGCGCGCCTTCTGCCTGCGGCTTGGCGCACAGCCCGACGATAGCGCGGAATCGCGCCGCGTTCTGCGCGATGCCATTCGCGCCTTTTCCATTTTCGAACACGAAACGCGGGCGGTTCTGAGCGCGCCCGTCGACGGAGCCCCATGAACGATTCCTTCATTTCGACCGATACGCCAGTCGATCTCACCAATTGCGACCGCGAACCCATTCATCTGCTCGGCAACGTGCAGAGCTTCGCGGCGCTGGTCGCGATTTCGGCCGATTGGATCGTGCAGCACGTCTCGCAAAACGCCGGAACGCTTCTTGGCCTTCAGGCCGAAGACCTGACCGGGCGAAGCTTCAGCGAGGTCATGCCGCGCGAAACGGTGGAGAAACTGCGCGAGAAGCTGGGTGGTACGAGCCACGAGAACGCCGTGGCGCGGTTGTTCGGCTACGACGTCTTCGGCGACGGGCGGCTGTTCGACATCAGTGCGCATCAGTCCGGTTCGAGCTTCATTTTCGAGTTCGAACCCAAGATCCGCGTCACCGAGCAGGACGAACTGTCTCTGGTCACCCCCATGCTGCGGCGGGTGTCCTCGCAGAACGATCTGGCAGGGGCGTCGGAAGAGGCCGCCCGGCAACTGCGGGCGCTCACGGGGTTCGATCGGGTGATGGTCTACCAGTTCGGTCCCGAGGGCGATGGCACGGTGATCGCCGAGGCCAAGGACGGAGGGGATGCGGAAACCTATCTCGGGCTGCATTTCCCGGCCTCCGACATTCCGCGGCAGGCGCGGGCGCTCTACAAGCGCAGCCTGCTGCGGCTGATCGCCGACGTGGACGACAATGTCTCGCCCATCGTGCCGCCGCACAGCCCCGAGGGCCAGCCGCTCGATCTCTCGCTGGCCATGTCGCGCGCGGTCTCGCCGATCCACCTCGAATACCTGCGCAACATGAAGGTGCGGGCGTCGATGTCTGTGTCCATCGTCATCCGGGGCGAGCTCTGGGGGCTCTTTGCCTGCCACCACCGCGAGCCGCTGCACGTCGACTACCAGCGGCGCACCGCCGTGGAGCTGCTGGCGCAGTTCTTTGCCTACGAGCTCGAAAGGCAGGAGGCCAGATCGACCAGCGACACCGTTGGCCGTGCGCAGCGGCTGCATGACCGCCTGATGATGCAGATGAGTTCCGGCGAGGGGCTGGCCGCCAGCCTGCCCAGCATCGCCCGCGAGATCGAGAAGGTGATCCCGCATGACGGCATCGCGCTCTATTCGGACGGGAACTATGTCACCCAGGGGCGGACCCCGTCCAAGGAACAGTTCCAGACCATCGCGCGCTTTCTCAACACTGCCGCCGCGAGCCGGGTCTATGCCACCGACAGCCTCGTCGCGCGCCTGCCCTCGATGGAGGCGCTGAAGGCCGACTGCGCGGGCATCCTCGCCATCCCCGTGTCGCGCACCCCGCGCGATTACATCGTGCTCTTCCGCTCGGAAGTCGTGCGGCAGGTCAACTGGGCGGGCAACCCCAACAAGCCGGTCGAGGTCGGCCCGCTGGGCACGCGGCTGACCCCGCGCAAGAGTTTCGAGCTTTGGAAGCAAGACGTTGCGGGCCGGTCGGAGACGTGGTCACCGACCGTGCTGAAGGCCGCCGAGGCGATCCGCGTGACCCTGCTCGAGGTGGTGCTCAAGCTCTCGGACGAGGTCAACGCCGAGCGCAAGCGCGCGCAGGACCAGCAGGAGCTGCTGATCGCCGAGCTCAACCACCGGGTCCGCAACGTGCTCGGGCTGATCCGCTCGCTGGTGGGTCAGTCGCGACAGTCCGCGCATACGATCGAGGAGTTCACCGCTGCGGTCGACGGGCGCATCCACGCGCTGGCGCAGGCGCATGACCAGCTGACCTCGACCGAGTGGCATCCGGTGGCGCTGCGCGAGCTGCTGGCCGTCGAATTGGGGGCCTATATCGCAGGCGAGGAACACCGCGTCGCGATCACCGGCGCGCCGGTGCTGCTCGCGCCCGATGCCTTTTCCACCATGGCGCTGGTGCTGCACGAACTGGTGACCAACTCGGTCAAATACGGCGCGCTGTCGGTATCCGCCGGCCGGGTCGAGGTGGCGGTCGAAAAGCTGCCGGATGGGATCGTCCGCATCGGTTGGGCCGAGAGCGGTGGTCCGGCGGTGCGCGCGCCCGAGCGGCGCGGCTTTGGCACCACGATCATCGAGAAGTCGATTCCCTTCGAGCTGAAGGGCAAGGCGGAGGTGCGCTTCGAACTGACCGGCCTGCGGGCCGAGTTCCTTCTGCCCGAACGCTACGTGAGCGACGCGCCCGATACGGTGCCTTCCGCTGCACCCGCGCCGCAGGACGGCGCACCGGAAAGCGAGGGGCTCTCGGGCGTGGCGCTGGTGGTCGAGGACAACATGATCATCGCCATGGATGCCGCTGACATCCTGTCGGACCTCGGGGCCGAGACGGTGCACACCGCTTCCTCGGTGGCCGAGGCGCTGCGGATCATCGACGCGCACCCGGTCTCGGTGGCGGTGCTCGACGTGAACCTCGGCTCGGAAACCAGCCTGCCGGTTGCGGAAATGCTGGCGCGGCGCGGCGTGCCCTTCGTGCTGGCGAGCGGGTATGCCGGCCAGTCCGACTGGCTGTCGCGCTTCCCCAGCGCGCCGATGACCAGCAAGCCTTTCACCATCGAAACGCTGTCGAAGGCTGTCGGACGTCTGGGCGCGCGGGATCGGGGCTGAGCCGCGGCGCAGGCCGGCGTGGCAGGCATCGAGACTCGAGAGTTTGGAGACTGGAGGCGCAGGTGGACCGCTCAGGCGGCCTGCTCGCCGTCCTTGCTGCCGTCGATCTGTTCGCGCAGGGCTTCGACCGCCTGCGCGGCACGCTCGCCTGCTTCGGTCAGGGCTTCGGCCAGCGCGTCGGCGCGTTCCTGATCGACCCCCCGGCGCAGGATGTTTGCAGCACTGGTGGAAACGGCGGTGAGGTTCGTCAGCGTGTGGAACAGTTCGCTCAGCGAGCTGAGCATATCCCTGTCCTCGAAAGCCTCGCGCGTGTGTTTGCCGTCGGGCGCGGTGCCCGACATGAAGGAGGAAAGGGCGAGCACCCGGGCGACCTCACCCTCTGCCCAGTCCAGAGGCACGATCTCCACTTCCCACTCGCTCTGTCTGCCGGTCTCGCTCTTGAAGGTCCCGACGAAACTCGAAGGCTTGCCGCCGAACCCGGTGGCAAGCGCGGCCTCTGCCTTCCCCCGCTCGGCGCCGTCCCAGAACCCGGTCCAGACCTGACCGCAGATCGTGTCGGCGTCGGTATTGAGCAATTCCAGCCCACGCTTGTTGATCGCGAGAACCTTGCCATCGCGGTCAAGCACCTTGGCGCAGACGGTGGTGCGCTGCGCGAGATAACCTATGACCGTCGAGAGGGCGGTCGCTTCGAGATCGGTTTTAGCGATGAGCATTGCGGGGTCCGTGGCCTTGGGGCGGCAGGTTTACGGGTTGTTAATTTACGTGAAGTGCCGGTGTTTTCGCAACGGTTGAATTTGTGCCGGTTTAATTTCTTTCAGCTACGATACGGGCTGGCTACGTCTTCGCGTTAAAGTTGAATTTTTCAGTGGAAGTCCCGACTTGGAAACAGCTTTTTTGCCTGCTCCCGAGGGTGGCGGGCGGCGGTGCCACGGCGGCTGCCGCCGACCGGGCGGCGGGTCTCGTCGGCGCGGCCGTCGTTGGCCTCGATCGGCCCGAGGATCGGCACCGGCCCGCCGAGATCGAAGAGCAACTCCGACAGATCCTCGACCGTCTCGGCGATGAGATGGGTCACCACGCCCTCGCGCTCCAGCCGCCCGGTGACGCGCAGCAGCCGTCCCGCGATCACCGCCTTGCGGAAGGTCTCGTAGATCTTCGTCCAGACCACCACGTTGGAGGTGCCGGTCTCGTCCTCCAGCGTCAGGAAGATCACCCCCGAGGCGGTGCCGGGGCGTTGGCGGGTGATCACCAGGCCGGTGACGGTGATGCGGTGGCGGTGGGGCACCTTGTCCAGCTGCACATGCGGCAGGCTCTCGGGCAGGCGCGGGCGCAGCAGTTCCATGGGGTGGGCGCGAAGCGATAGGCGCAGCGAGAGGTAATCCTCGACCACCTCCTGCCCGAGCGTCATCGCGGGCAGGATCACGTCGGGCTCAACCCCGCCTTCGCCATCGCCCCCGAAGAGCGGCAGCGGCTTCGGCGCCTGCAGCGCCTTGGCGGCCCAGAGCGCGTCGCGTCGGGTGAGGCCGAGCGCGGCGAAGCCGTCGCCCTCGGCCAGCCGCTCCAGCGTCGCGGGCTTCACCCCGGCGCGGCGCCAGAGGCTTTCGACATCGGGATAGCCGTTGCCCCGCGCCGCGACGATCCAGGCCGCATCTTCTTCGCGCAGCCCCTTGATCTGGCGGAAGCCGAGCCGCAGGGCGAGGCTGCCATCGGGGCGCGGCTCGAGCGTGTTGTCCCAGTCGGAATGGTTCACCGAGACCGGGCGCACCTCGACGCCGTGCTCGCGCGCGTCGCGTACCAACTGGGCGGGGGCGTAAAAGCCCATCGGCTGGGCGTTGAGCAGCGCGCAGGTGAAGATCGCCTGATGGTGCTTCTTCAGCCAGGCAGAGATATAGACCAGCCGCGCGAAGCTGGCCGCGTGGCTCTCGGGAAAGCCGTAGCTGCCGAAGCCCTCGATCTGGGCAAAGCAGCGCTCGGCGAAATCCGCCGCATAGCCGCGCGCCAGCATTCCCGAAACGAAGCGGTCGCGGAAGGCCCCGATGGTGCCCATGCGCTTGAAGGTGGCGAGCGAGCGGCGCAGCCGGTCGGCCTCGGCGGGGGTGAAGCCGGCGGCGACCACGGCGATCTGCATCGCCTGCTCCTGGAACAGCGGCACGCCGTAGGTGCGGCCCAGCACTTCCATCATCGCCGGGCCAAGGTCCTCGACCGGCTCCTTGCCCTGGCGGCGGTTGATGAAGGGGTGCACCATGCCGCCCTGAATGGGGCCGGGGCGCACGATGGCCACCTCGCAAACCAGATCATAGAAGCGCCGCGGCAGCATCCGGGGCAGGAAGTTCAGCTGCGCCCGGCTCTCCACCTGGAACACCCCGATGGCATCGGCACGGCAGAGCATGTCGTAGACCTTTGGGTCTTCGGCGGGGACGTTGGCCAGCGTCAGATGCTGGCCCCGGTGCTCGACCAGCAGCGAGAACGCCTTGCGGATGCAGGTCAGCATCCCCAGCGCGAGGATATCGACCTTCAAAAGCCCCAGCGCGTCGATGTCGTCCTTGTCCCATTCGATCACCGTTCGGTCGTCCATCGCGGCGTTCTCGATCGGGCAAAGCTCGTCGAGCCGCCCCTGGGTGATGACGAAGCCGCCGACGTGCTGGCTCAGGTGGCGCGGGAAGCCGATGATCTCCTCGATCAGCTTGGCGGTCATCAGCACCCGGTCGTCGGTGGGGTCGATCCCGGCGTCGCGCATCCGGTCCTCGTCGGGGGCGCTCGACGACCAGCCCCAGATCTGCCCCGAGAGCCTTGCGATCACGTCTTGGCTCAGCCCCATCACCTTGCCCACCTCGCGGATCGCCGCACGCGAGCGGAAGTGGATCACCGTGGCGGTGAGCCCGGCGCGTTCGCGGCCGTAGCGCTCGTAGATCCACTGGATCACCTCCTCGCGGCGCTCATGCTCGAAATCGACGTCGATGTCAGGCGGCTCGCCGCGTTCCTTGGAGATGAAGCGCTCGAAGATCAGCGTGATGCTCTCGGGCGGCACCTCTGTGACGCCGAGCAGGTAGCAGACCACCGAGTTGGCCGCCGAGCCGCGCCCCTGGCACAGGATGCCGCGCGAACGGGCAAAGGCGACGATATCGTAGACCGTCAGAAAGTAGGAGGCGTAGCCCATCTCGCCGATCAGCCGCAGTTCCTTTTCCACCCGGTGCACGATCTTCGGCGGCGGGCCTGCGGGGTAGCGCCAGTGCAGCCCCTCGCGCGAGAGCCGGGCGAGCCGGTCCTGCGCCGGCTCGCCGTCCCGTGCCTCGTCGGGGTACTGGTACCGCAGCTCGTCGAGGCGGAAGGCGCAGCGGTCGGCGATCTCGGTGGTGCGGCGCAGGGCGGCGGGGTAGCGGTGGAAGAGCCGGGCCATCTCGTCGCCGGACTTCAGCCGCCGCTCGCCGTTGGTCAGCCGCCGGCTGCCGATATTGTCGATGGTGCAGCCCTCGCGCAGGCAGGTCAGCACGTCGGCCAGCGGACGCCGGGCCGAGCGGTGCATCAGCGCATCCCCCAAGGCCACCAGCGGCAGGCCGGTCTGCTGCGAGAGTTGCGCCAGACGGTCGAGCCGGATCTGGTCGCGCCCGTCGTAGACCGGCGCGGCCCCGAGATAGGTGCGGCCCGGGCAGCGCCTCAGCATCTCGCGCAGCTCGGGGTCGGGGAGTGTGCGGGGTGCCCCGGGCTCCAGCGGGTCGGGCGGCAGAGCGATGAGGATCATCCCCTCGCAGGCGGCATGCAGGTCGGCGCGGGTGAGGTGACACGCGCCTTTCTCCGCCCGCCGCTTGCCCAGCGACAGCAGCCGCGTCAGCCGCGCCCAGGCGGCGATGTCGCAGGGCAGGGCGAGCCACTCGAGCGGGCTGTCGGACAGCACCAGCCGCGCCCCCGCAATGAGCCGGGGCAGCGGGCGTTCGGGCGGCAGCAGCGGCGCGGCCCCGGGCGGCACCTGCGCCAAGCGCTGGCGGCTCGACGGATCGGTCAGTGACTGCGAACGGATCGCCGGGGCCTCGCGCGCTGCCGCCTCTGCCGCCTCGCGTGCCTCGCCCTGCAGCCGCTCCAGCTCCTTCAAGGCCGAGAAGGCGCGCACGACCCCCGCCACCGAGTTGCGGTCGGTGATGGCGATGGCCTCGAGCCCCAGTTCGGCGGCGCGGGTGACCAGCTCCTCGGGGTGCGAGGCCCCGGTGAGGAAGGTGAAGTTGCTGGTCACGCAGAGCTCGGCATAGGGGGTCATGGCAGGTCCCTCATGCGAATTCCCCCTGCACGAACCAGTCCTGCGCGCCGCCCGCGTCCCAGCCCGCCACCTGCGGTGTGTGGAACAGCCAGAGCCGCGGTCCCTCGCGCGTCTCGATGCGCCAGTAGTCGCGGATCCCCGACCGCCAAGTGGGATCGTCGAACCACCATTCGGGGGCGATGCGCTCGGGCCCCGTCGCGCGCAGCGTGGAAAAGCGCATGTTGCGCCAGCGGAACTGCGCGGGCGGATGGCCGGGCTGCGCGCCGCGCGCGCCGCTGACCAGCTCGGGCGGAAAGAGGATCTGCGGCCGCGGCGGGCCGCGCCGGGGCGGGGCCGCTTCGGCGGCGCTGTAGGCGGCGGGGGCGATGAGGAAGCTGCGCTCGGGGATGGTGCTGTCGGCTGGCAGCAGGCGCTGTACGGCGTCGAAGCCGAGCCGGTTGCCGAGCCGCGAGATCAGGTCCGCCATTGCGTCCTCGCTGCGCAGCTTGGGGCCACCGGGGCCAAGCTGCTCGGGTGGCAGCTTCTCCGTCACCTCGGCGCAGAGCCGCAGCGCGTCGATGCCGAAGCCCGCCTCGACCTCGGCCACGCCCTTCTCGAAGAGCGCGGCAATTCGGGCGGGGTCGCGCATGGGCCGGGCGAGGCCGACCCGCACATGCGCCGTCTCGCGGTCGACCCGGCGCAGCTCCAGCAGCACCCGCCGCGCGCCGTGCTGGTGGTGGGTAAGCTGGGCGCAGAGCCGCTCGAGCAGCCGCGCGAGGCCTGCCATCACGTCCTCCTGCAGCCCGATGGGCTCGGGCAGGGTCATGCGCACGCCGAAATGCGGTGCCTCGCGCTCGGCGTCCACCGGCTCGGGACGGGTGCCGAGCGCCTGGTCGAGCCGGGTGACCAGACCTTGGCCGAAGCGCTTCGCCAGCGGCGCGCGGGGCAGGTGCACGAGGTCGGCGATGCGGGTCAGCCCGACGCGGGAGAGCGTGGCGGCGGTGTCGTGGTCGATGCGCAGGGCGGAGACGGGCAGCGGCCCCAGCCCCTCGGCCAGCGCGCCCTCGGGCAGCACCCCGCCGCCGTGGCGGGCGAGCGCATGGGCCGCGCCGCGGGTGCCGGCGATGGCGCTCTGCGCTGCCAGCCCGGTACGCTCCAGCCGGTCGTGCAGATCCGCGCGCAGCGCCGCCTCGCCGCCGAAGAGATGCGGCACCCCGGTGATGTCGGCGATCAGCCCGTCGGACCCGTCGCGCGCCACCAGCGGCGCATAGCGCCCGGCCCAGCGGCGCAGCCCCGAGAGCGCCGCGGCCTCGCGCGCCAGGTCGGCGGGGCGGGTGGCGAGGTCGGGGCAGATGGCGCGGGCATCGGCCAGCGCCATGCCGCGCGCCAGCCCATGCGCCTGCGCCAAGGGGGAGACACAGTGCAGGTGATCGGAATTGCCCGACCGCAGGGTCAGGGCAAACGGCCCCTCAACGGGGCGTTTCCGCAGGCTCGTGTCGCTCGCCAGCCGCGGAAACCATATGGAAAGCAGACGTCTCGCCATGCCAATCCACGGTCCAGAGTTTCAGTGTTCCCTTTTTGTTCTTGATAAGCTCCCATTGCTGCAGAGTCGAGTCCGGCGCAGCGGAAGGCAGCTGTTCACAGACCCAGCGTGTTTCGGCGGCATTGCTGCCCTGTCCGCTCTGGAGAAGCATCAGCCCGGTGGTCTTGCCGGCCTCTGCCGCCAGTTGCAGGCGACGCCCGGCGGTGAGCGAGAGCAGCTCTCCGGGTTCGGCCACCACCAGCCCTACGGCGGGGCAGCGCAGCGCCTCCTCGGCGGTCCACAGAAGATCGGTTTCACTCTGGGTCCGCACGAGGTGCAACCGCGCCCCCACGCTCTCGGGCAGACCGCGCAGCAGCGGCGTCTGCGGCGCATGGCGCGGCAGGATCCAGACCAGCGGCCCCGCGTGGCGCGTGGCCTGAAACAGCGCAAAGCCACGCCGCGCACGCCCCTCGGCCTCATGCACCCGTGCGGGGCAGAGCGAGAGCGGATCGGCCTCGGCAAGAGGCGGGCTGGCGGGCAGGGGGCGCATGGGGGCGGACAAGAGAACCGGGAACGGTGGCAGCGGAGTCGGGACAGGTGGATAGGCGAGAACATTGCCAGAACATTCAGGCTGAGGGAAGCGCCTGAGGGCAGAGAAGAGATCACGATTGGTGCGCCAGGGCAGCAGGGCACCAGGCGGTCGAAGCTGAACAGCCAAGGCACATACATCCGGGTCCAAGGGATGAAGACGGAAGTGCCCGTCTCTCCAGGGGGAGGCAGACTGGGACAGGGGGACGGGATGCGGTGAAATCAGGTCGGGAGCGAAAAATGTAAAAACCCTTCACATCACCCCTTGAAGGGGGCGGGTCGAATACCGATCTTCGATAATGTGAAAGACATTCACATCACCCGAACCGAAAGGAAACGACCCATGACCGCCGCCTCGCAGCACTACACCCAGCCCGCCAACCCCGGCTGGCTGCGCCGTGCCGAGTTCTGGCTCGACCAGCGGGGCAAACCCGCGTGGATCGTCGCCATGATCCTCGGTTTCATCTTCTTCTGGCCGATCGGGCTCGCCCTTCTGGCCTACATGATCTGGAGCAAACGCATGTTCGGAAAGTCCTGCCGCAATCGCCACAGCCACCGTCACGCCGCGTTCCAGCAGGGCTTCAACGCCATGCGCCCCAGTGGCAACGCTGCCTTCGACGCCTACAAGGCCGACACGCTGCGCCGCCTTGAAGACGAGCAGAAGAGCTTCGAGGACTTCCTGCAGCGCCTGCGCGAAGCCCGTGACAAGTCCGAGTTCGACCAGTTCATGGACGAGCGCGCCCGCAAGGCCCGCGACGAGCGTGAAAAGGGCGAGATCGAAGAGGCCTGATCGCCACGATCTCCAACCAGCCATGGCCCATGCCGGGCCATGGCCCCGCCGCGCCAGAGGACTTTGCCCCGGCTTTGCACTGGACTTTGCCGGCCATCATCCCCAACTGACCCACTGATCCCATAGACCTGCACCCGCCCGAGACGGACAGCCCGAGCGAGAGAGACATGTACCCCAACGCGACCTATTCCCAGCTACCCGACCCGGTGCATCAGCGCGCCTTCTACGAGAGCGTTGCGCTCAAGCGCGGCATGGCCTGGGTCATCGATACGATGATCGTTGCCGTGCTGGTGTTCATCGCCCTGCTGTTCACTGCCTTCCTGGGGGTGTTCATCTTCTTTGCCATCTGGCTCGTGGTCAGCTTCGGCTATCGGGTGGCAACGCTGGCCACCGGCTCGGCGACCTGGGGCATGCGGCTCATGGCGATCGAGTTCCGCGACTGGCAGGGCCAGCGCTTCGGTCTGCCGCAAGCGCTCTTGCACACGCTGGGTTACACGGTTTCTGTCTCGATCGCGCCGCTGCAGATCGTCTCGATCGTCTGCATGCTGGCCACCGAGCGGGGGCAGGGCCTGACCGACCTCGCGCTGGGCACCGTGGCGCTGAACCGCCGCGCCATGTGATCCCGCCAGTGCTCTAGCAGGTGACCCGCGACACCGACCTGACGTTTCTCGCCGAAGCGCGGGCGACATGACAAGAAGGGCTACGGTTCGCCGTGGCCCTTCTGCGTTGCCAGCAGACCGACCGACTGTGAAAGGTCCCGCAAGTTCGCGGCGATGGCCCGGGCCTCCTGAGTCTTCTTCATCACGTTGGCAGTCGGCTGGACAAACGCAAGCACGGCACCAAGCTGCTCGACGGCAATGCGCGACAACTCTGCGCCGAAGAACTCTGCGCCGGACAGGTAAGCGCCGATCAGGTCAATCTGCTGCCACGGGCTGGTCCGGAACATGGCGGGCGGTCGAGGGGCAAGGCGCGGCTGACCGTCTGGCAGAGACGATTGAAACTCCGCAGAAGACCGCGCCGTGATACGTGAGTCGAAGATGGCGGCATAGGGTCCCGAAGACGGGAACAAGCCTCTTCGACCACGCGCGTTGCCGGCGCTTTTGGGGGCAAGGCGCCGCGCCGACCGTTGCGACTTCGGCGATCTTCCGCAATTTCTCGCATATGTTCTGCAAACACGCCGTTGTGCGATCTCCTCGGGGTTGGCGACTGCGCGTTTCGTTGTTACGTTTTTCTTTCAAACAGTCCGGACAGTTCCGAAATGCGTCACTCGCTGCCCCTTGCGCCGCAATTCTACGTCACGGCGCCGCAACCCTGCCCGTATCTGCCGGGCCGGATGGAGCGGAAGCTTTTCACCGCTCTTCAGGGTGATTACGCGGAGAAGCTCAACGACAGTCTGTCCAAACAGGGCTTCCGCCGGTCGCAGAACGTGCTCTACCGGCCGTCCTGCTCGGAATGCTCGGCCTGTCTTTCGGCGCGCATCGACGTGCGGCGCTTCGAGCCCTCGAAAAGCCAGCGCCGGTCTCTGAAGCGCAACGCGCATCTGCAGCGGCGGGCCTCCAGCCCCTGGGCGACGGAGGACCAGTTCGAGCTGTTCCGCCGCTATCTCGACGCGCGACACGCCGATGGCGGCATGGCGGACATGGACATCTTCGAGTTCGCCGCGATGATCGAGGAGACCCCGATCCGCAGCCGGGTGGTGGAATACAGCGACGGCGAGAGCGGGGACCTGGCGGCGGTCTGCCTGACCGATGTGCTCGATGACGGGCTGTCGATGGTCTATTCCTTTTATGATCCAGAGCTGCCCAAGGCCGGTCTCGGCACCTGGATGATCCTCGATCACATCGACATCGCGCGCGAGGCGGGACTGCCCTATGTCTACCTCGGCTACTGGGTGCCCGGCTCGCCGAAAATGGGCTACAAGGCACAGTTCTCGGCGCTCGAGATTTACCGCCGCGGCCGCTGGGAGCCGATGCGCAGCAATGACGACTACGCCTCCGAGACTCACCCGCTGAGCACCGACCCCATCGCCGAGCAGGTGGCGAACATCTCGCTGCCGGACAGCCGGGCCTGAGCGCGGCGCTGGGCGGCCCGAGGGTGCCGCGGCCAGCGGCACCACCCGTTGCGGGGTCTCAGCCCATCCCTGTGGACCAGTCCGAAATCATTTCGGCAGCGTTTGCGAGGTTGTCCTCGTGGCTCAGCCCGCTCACGCGCTGCCTCGGCTTCAGATCATGATCGCCGTCTTCAAGCCAATGGAGCCTGATGGCCTGCGACAGCGCGTAACCGGCGACCTCCACGCGCGTGCCGAAGGGATCGCGCGTGCCCTGGCATATGAGAGCCGGGGTCCGCAGCGCGGCGAGATGCCCGGTGCGCAGCTTTTCCGGCTTGCCGGTGGGGTGGAACGGATAGCCGAGGCAGACCAGCCCCGAGATCGCACCGGTGCTGAAAAGCTCATCGGAGATCAGGCTCGCGACCCGACCGCCCATGGACTTGCCGCCGATGTAGAGCGGGCCGGGGCACTCCAGCGCATTGATCGCGGCGCGGTATTCCTCCTGTAGCACGTCGACCTTGGGCGGCGGGCGCTTCGAGCCGCCGCTGCGCCGCTGAGCCATGTAGGCAAATTCGAAGCGCGCCACGCGCAGCCCGCGCGCCGCCAGCAGCTCGGCCATGCGCGCCATGAAAGGACTGTCCATCGCCGCGCCCGCGCCATGCGCCAGCAGCAGCGTCGTGCGGCCCGGCCCGTCGCCGTCGATCAGGAAATCAACGCTGCTCACTCGGTGAACTCCGCGGCCACCGCACCCGTCAGTCCGGGCAGCACGTGGGCATCGAGCGCGAACAGGTGCCGCGGCGTGCCCGCCGCCGCCCAGACCTGCGGGAACTCCAGCAGGCGCGGGTCGATCCAGGCGCGGATCGGCGACAGGTGCCCGACCGGCGACACGCCCCCGATGGCAAAGCCGGTCTGGCCCCGGATCAGCGCCGCATCGGCCTTGCCCAGCGGCTCGCCAGCCAGCGCCGAGGCTTTGTCGGCGCAGACCCGGTTGCCGCCTGCCGTCAGGAACAGCACCGCCTCTCCGCTCTCCTCGGCGCGGAAGATGATCGACTTGGCGATCTGGTCGAGCTCGCAGCCCACGGCCTCCGCCGCCTCCTGCGCGGTGCGGGCCTTCTCCACCTCGACGATCTCGACCGGCAGGCCGGCGTCATCCAGCGCGGCGCGCACCCGTTTCAAGCTCTTGCTCATACTCGTCTCCCGTCTTTTGCCGCTCGTGTTTCCCGGACCGAGGGATAGCCGCCCATGCGGCGGCGCGGCAAGCCACCGATTTTCACATGGCATTGCACAAAGCCGCCAGTCGTGGCCATCTGCAGCCATGAGCCTTGCCGATGCGATCACCCGCCTGCCGCGCCCCTTCGAGCCCGCCCTCGGACAGGAGGCGCGCGAGTCCGTGCCCTGGGCTTCCGGGGCGGTCGCCGATCTGATCGAGGGGACGGGCGGCTCCAGCCCCTATCTCGCGGGACTGATCCGCAAGGAAAGCGGCTGGCTCGAAGGCGCGGTGGACGCGCCGGAGGAGGCGCTGAAGACCCTCTTCGGCACCTTGCAGAAGATCGAAGGCGATCCCGGCGCGCCGCTGCGCGAGGCCAAGCGCCGGGTGGCGCTGCTGGTCGGGCTTGCCGATCTTGGCGGTGCCTGGCGGCTGGAGCAGGTCACCGGCGCGCTCACCGATTTTGCCGACCTCGCGACGCAGATCGCCCTGCGCGACGCCATCGGGCGCGAGGTGAAGCGCGGCAAGCTGCCCGGGGCGAGCGAGGACGACATCGCCACCGCCGGCGGCATGGTGGTCTTTGCCATGGGCAAGATGGGCGCGGG
Source organism: Roseobacteraceae bacterium (assembly GCA_048381755.1). GTDB lineage: Bacteria > Pseudomonadota > Alphaproteobacteria > Rhodobacterales > Rhodobacteraceae > Salipiger. The sequence goes on along the minus strand of JBLXGS010000011.1, from coordinate 177,106 downwards.
GGAGCTGAACTACAGCTCCGACATCGACCTCATCTGCCTCTTCGACGAGACCCGCTTCGACCGCGATGATTTCCACGAGGCGCGTGCCTCCTTCATCCGCGCCACCAAGCGCATGAGCGCCACGCTCAACGATCTGACCGGCGAGGGCTATGTCTTCCGCACCGACCTGCGGCTGCGCCCCGATCCCGCGGTCACCCCGGTCTGCATGGCGATGGAGGCCGCCGAGCGCTACTACGAAAGCCTGGGCCGCGCCTGGGAGCGGGCCGCCTGGATCAAGGCGCGGCCCTGCGCCGGCGATCCCGAGGCGGGCGCGCGGTTCCTTGAGTCGCTGCGGCCTTTCGTCTGGCGCAAGCACCTCGATTTCGCCGCGATCAAGGACGCCCACGACATGCGCCTGCGTTACCGCGAGGCCAAGGGGTTGTCGGGGCCGATCACCCTGCCGGGGCACAATATGAAGCTGGGCCGCGGCGGTATCCGCGAGATCGAGTTCTTCACCCAGACCCGCCAGATCATCGCCGGCGGGCGCGACCCTGAGCTGCGGGTGCGCGGCACCGTGCCCGGTCTGCGGGTGCTGGCCGAGACCGGCTGGGTGCCGGGCGAGGTCACCGAGACGCTGGTCGGCCACTACCGCGCGCACCGCGAGATCGAGCACCGCATCCAGATGGTGCAGGATGCCCAGACTCACGCGCTGCCGGGCAGCGAGGAGGGATTCGAGCGTCTCGCCGCGCTCTGCGGGCGCGATCTTGGCGAGCTGAAAAGCGACCTGAAGGCGCGGCTCGAAGAGGTGCACGAGCTGACCGAGGGGTTCTTTGCCCCCGAGAGCCGCGGCGAGCCCGCCGCCGCCTCGCCGCTCGAGGACAGCCCGCTGGTCGCCCGCTGGCCAAGCTACCCGGCGCTGCGCTCGGGGCGCGCGGTCGAGATCTTCAACCGGTTGCGCCCCGAGATCCTCTGCCGCCTCGGTCGTGCCGCCCGCCCCGAGGAGGCGCTCTCGGCCTTCGACGGCTTCCTCGCGGGTCTGCCGGCGGGGGTGCAACTCTTCTCGCTCTTCGAGGCCAACCCGCAGCTCGTCGACCTGCTGGTCGACATCGTTTCGGTCTCGCCCGAGCTGGCGCTGCACCTGTCGCGCAACGCGCAGGTCTTCGATGCGGTGATCGGCGGCGATTTCTTCGCGCCTTGGCCGGGGGTGGCCGCACTGACCGCCGATCTGGGGCAGCTGCTGGCGCGCGAGGACGACTATGAGCGGCAGCTTGACCAGACCCGGCGCTGGCAGCACGAGTGGCACTTCCGCATCGGCGTGCACCTGCTGCGCGGCATCTCCGAGCCGCAGGAGGCGGGCAAGCACTACGCCGAGCTGGCCGAGGCGACGCTGGCCGCGCTGGCGCCGGTGGTGCAGGCGGAATTCGCCCGCAAGCACGGCGATGCCCCGGGGCGCGGGGCGGTGGTGGTCGGCATGGGCAGCCTCGGCGCGGGGCGGCTGCACGCGCATTCGGATCTCGACCTCATCGTGATCTACGACGCGGATGGGGTGGAAGCCTCGGAGGGCCGCCGACCGCTGCCGTCGCGCAGCTATTACGCCCGGCTGACGCAGGCGCTGATCACCGCGATGACCGCGCCGATGGCGGAGGGGCGGCTCTACGAGGTCGACATGCGGCTGCGCCCTTCTGGCAACCAGGGGCCGGTGGCGACCTCGCTGGCTGCCTTCACCGAGTACCAGCGCGAGAACGCCTGGGTCTGGGAGCATCTCGCGCTGACCCGAGCGCGGGTCGTGGCGGGACCCGCCGAGCTGGCGGCGGAGGTCGAGGCGCGGCGGCGCGAGCTGCTGGCCACACCGCGCGACCGGGCCGAGGTGTTGGCGGAGCTGGCGAAGATGCGCGCCCGCATCGCCGCCGCCAAGGGCTCGGGCGATGCCTGGGACCCGAAGCTGGGGCAGGGGCGCATGCAGGATATCGAGCTGGTGGGCCAGGCCGGCGCGCTGCTCTCGGGACAGGCGCCGCGGCGCACGGCGCGCGGCCTCGCCGCGGCGGCGCAGGAGGGCTGGCTCAGTCGCGCCGATGCCGATCATCTCGCCGCCACCTACCGGTTGTGCTGGGCGTTGCAGATCGGGGCGCGGTTGATCACCGAGGGCGCACTCGATCCGGACGAGCTGGGCGCGGGGGGCTGCACCTTTCTCACCAGCCTCGCGGGGGTCGATGGCCCGGATGCGCTGCAGGCAAAGCTCGACGAAATGACGGGGTGCGCCGCCGAGATCATCGGCGCGGCCCTGCCGGTTGCCGCAGAATGAAGGGCGATGCGCTCGATCCCAAGGCGCTGATCGCCGAGGCCTATCGCATCGAAGGCATCAGCCTCGAGGAGTGCCGATCGATCTTTCTCGACTGGGCCCTGTCGCTGCCCGAAGGCACGGATGAGCAGGCTGCGCTGGCGGCGCTGCTGGCGCGCCATGGCGTTGCGGGGCATCCGATGACGCGGGTGATGTCGGGCGGGCTGACACCCGCCGCGCCGCGCCGCCGCGGTGGTCGCGCCGCACGCCGGAACTGATCGCGACAAGATGACCCGCGCTCGACAGCTGCGCCAGCGCCGTGGCCCGCGGCAGGGCTGGCTGATCCGGCCTGACAGCTCCTTTGAGGATCGCGCATCGCGGCACGATGCCGGGCGGCGACACGCAATAGCTTAATTTTTCGTGGACACACGTGAGGTAATTTGACCTTATGTGGCCAAAAAAACGTTCCTTTACTGACACATCGATTGATCCAACAAGGAAAATCACCATGAAGTATCCGTTGCTCGCATCGCTCGTCGCGACAACCGCCCTCACCGCGCAGCTGGCCTCGGCCGACACCCTGCGGCTGCTGACCTGGGGCGGTTACGCGCCGGAAGAGGTCATCGCGAAGTTCGAGGAGGAGACCGGCCACACCGTCGAGGTGACCACCTCCAACAACGAGGAAATGATCGCCAAGCTGCGCGCCACCAACGGCGGCGGCTTCGATCTGGCGCAGCCGAGCCAGGACCGGATCACCAGCGCGCAGGAAGAGTTCGGCATCTACAAGCCGATCGACATGTCCCGTGTCGAGAGCGATCTCTTCATCCCGTCCATGCTGAGCGCGACCGCGAAGAACACCACCTTCGACGGCGAGGTCTACGGGCTGCCGCATGTCTGGGGCACCAGCGGACTGGTGGTGAACACCGCCGAGGCCCCGGAGGTCACCGATTATACCGACCTCTGCAGTGACGCTGTGGCGGGCAAGGTCTCCTACCGTCTCAAGCGCCCGACGCTGATCGGTTTCGCCTATTCCATGGGGCTCGACCCGTTCGCCGCCTACGGCGACACCGAGGCCTATCAGGGCATTCTCGATCAGGTCGAAGAGGCGCTGACCGCCTGCAAGCCCAACGTGAAAACCTATTGGGACGGCGGCGACGAGATCAAGAACCTGCTGCGCTCGGGCGAGGTGACCGCTGCCATGGCCTGGGATACCGGTGGCTGGCAGCTGAACGCCGACAACCCCGACATTACCTTCGTTGCGCCGGAGGCCGGGGCGCTTGGCTGGATCGACACATTTGTACTGCCCGCACGCGGCCGCGCGGATGATGCCGCCTACGCCTGGATCAATTTCGTGATGCGCCCGGAGATCGCGGCGATGATCACCAACACCGCGGGCAACTTCACCGCGGCGGTGGACGGTGACGGCGGCGTCGATGCCGAGCTCAAGGCCCGCTACCAGGCCAGCTTCGATCAGGCCGCCATCGACAATATCAAGTGGTATCCGCCGGTCCCCGCCGGCCTCGAGGCGCTCGAAGGCGAGACGCTCGACCGCATCAACGCGGCGAACTGAGCCTGTCCACGAATTTTGAAAGGGCACCAGCGGGTGCCCTTTCTTGCCTGAAAGGTTGACCCGTGACCGAGACTTCCCCCGATCTTGCCCCCTCCGATCTCGAATGCCGCGATCTGGTCAAGGAATTCAGTGATTTCCGCGCCGTGGATGGCGTCAGCTTCGACGTCCCGCAGGGGTCTTTCTTTTCCATCCTCGGGCCCTCGGGCTGCGGCAAGACCACGCTGCTGCGGATGATCGCCGGCTTCCAGTCCCCGACATCGGGGGATCTGCTGATCAAGGGGCGCTCGATGATCGGGGTGCCGCCGAACAAGCGGCCGGTCTCGATGGTCTTCCAGCACCTCGCGCTGTTTCCCACGATGAACATCGGCGAGAACGTCGGCTTCGGCCTGCGCCAGCGCGGCGTCGCCAGGGCGGAGATCAAGCGGCGGGTCGGCGAGGTGCTCGAGCGTGTCGGTCTGCCGAATGTGTCCGAGCGCCGGGTCGACCAGCTCTCGGGCGGGCAGAAACAGCGGGTGGCGATCGCCCGTTGCATGGTGCTCGAGCCGGATGTGCTTTTGCTCGACGAGCCGCTCGGGGCGCTCGATCTCAAGCTGCGCGAGCACATGAAGGTGGAGCTCAAGGCGCTGCAGGCGGCGTTCAACACGACCTTCGTCTATATCACCCACGACCAGTCGGAAGCGCTGGTCATGAGCGACAATATCGCGGTCATGAACAAGGGGCGCTTCGAGCAGATCGGCACCCCGCAGGAGGTCTACCACGCGCCGCGCACCGCTTTCGTCGCGAGCTTCGTCGGCGATGCCAACCGGATCCCGGTGCAGGTCGTCGACGCCACTGGCGGCACGCTGACCCTGAAGACCGGCGGTGGCGCGCCGCTGAAGCTCGACGCGGCGGCGCAGGGAGTCGCCGACTGGCGGCCCGGCCAGCGCGCCGAGGTCTTCCTGCGGCCCGAGGCGGTCGATCTGCTGCCCGCTGGCTCGGAACAGGCCGAGGCCGCGAACATGGTGCCCGGAGTTGTCGATGCGGTGCTCTTCAACGGTGCCAACAGCACGGTGACGGTGCGGGCGTCGGACGGCTCGCTGATGACCGCAGCGCTGCCGCAGACCGGCGCGCTGGCGGCGCTGCGCAAGGGCGATGCAGTCACCACGCGCTGGCACCCGTCGCAGGCGCGCTGCTACCCAGTGGCGGAGGGCTGAGCCATGGCCTCGGACACCTCGAAGCTCGGCTTCTATTTGCTGCTGGCACCGATCCTGCTGTGGCTGACACTGCTGATCCTGCTGCCGCACGTCGGTCTCTTCCTCGTCTCGATCAGCGAGAAGATCGGCCCGCGCGAGTACGAGACCGGCTTCGGTAACTACGCCGCCTTTTTCACCGAGCCGCTCTACTGGCGCACCTTTGCCCGCACCGCAATCATGTCGATCCTGGCGACGGCGCTGACGCTGCTGCTCGGCTTTCCCATCGCCTATTACATCGCCAAGATCACCCGGGGCCGCACCAAGACGACGCTCTTCCTGATGTGCATGATCCCCTTCTGGGTGTCGGAGTTGGTGCGCACCTTCGGCTGGATGATCCTCTTGCGGGAGACGGGTGTCTTCTCGCAATTCCTGCAATGGGCGGGGCTGGTGAGCGGCCCGGTGGAGATGCTCTACAACGACGCGGCGATCATGGTCGGGCTGGTCTATACATCCATCCTGTTCATGGTGGTGCCGCTGGTGACCACGCTCGACAGTCTCGATGACAGCCTGATCGAAGCGGGCTACGACCTTGGCGCCACGACCACCGCGGTGATGCGCGAGATCGTCATCCCGCACGCCATGCCCGGCATCGTCTCGGGCTGCATCGTGGTCTTCATGCTGTCGCTGGGCAACTACCTGACGCCGATCCTGCTGGGCGGCAAGGACAGCCTCTGGTTCACCGGGATGATCTACACGCAGTTCATCACGCGCTTCAACTGGGAGCTCGGATCGGCCTTCGGTTTCCTGCTGCTGGCGCTTTCGTCGCTGGTTGTCTTCCTGGGTCTGAAGCTCTCCGGCCGCTCGCTCTCCGAAACCATGGGGCGCTCATGATACCCAGCCTGCCGCAATCGCCGTTCGCCAAATGGGCCTACCGGGCCTATGTGACGCTGTTCTTCATCTACCTCGGGCTGCCGCTGGCGGTTGTCTCGGTCTTTGCCTTCAACGACAGCCTCTTCCCCTCGCTGCCCTGGGAAGGCTTCACCCTGGCGTGGTTCTTCGGAAACGAGTCGCCCTTCATAGGGGTGTTCCACGAGCGCGCGATCCTGCGCTCGATCGGCACATCGGCCTTCGTCGCGGCCTGGGTGTCGGTGCTCTCGGTCTTCGTCGGCACCTGCAACGCCTTCCTCTTCGTGCGCCACGACTTCCGCGGCAAGGCGCTGCTCTACATGCTCATGCTGCTGCCGCTGATCATCCCGGGCGTCATCCTCGGGATCTCGATCCTGGTGTTCACCAGCTCCGTCGCCAACACGCTCGAAGACGCCACCGGGCTCTGGTTCGACGGGCTGCGACCGGGGCTGATCCTTGTCATCCTCGGGCAGTTCTCCTTCATCACCACCTTCGCGACGCTGGTCATCTCCGCCCGGCTGCAGAAGTTCGATCCGAGCCTCGAGGAGGCGGCGTTGAACCTCGGGGCGACAAAGGCGGGGGCGATCCGCCAGATCACCGTACCCTTCCTGCTGCCGGCGATCGTCGCCTCGGCCGTGGTCGCCATGCTGATGAGCTTCGAGAACTTCAACACGACGCTGATGCTGGTCGGCTCGGATTCGCCGCTGACCATCACCATGTTCGACAAGCTCAAGCAGGGCTCGACGCCGGTGCTGAACGCGGTTTCGCTGCTGCTTATGCTCGCCTCCGCGGCGCTGGGACTGATGTCGCTGCTGTTCCAGCGCAAGAAGGCGTGAACCCGGGCAGGGGGGACGTGCTGAGTTCGGCCATGGGGCCGGGCCGTGCGGGCGCTGGCAGGAGGCAGTTCATTGCCACTGCATTCTGCAGTACGCCCATGCGCCGCGCTATCGCGCGCAATCCGCTGCGTGCAAGGCGCGGCGACGTGGCAACCATCGGGGGAAATGGGGCCGCCCAAACCCACATCCGCCGCGCCGGCTTCAGGGACGCGGAGATCTGGCGACCGGTTGGTGGCAAGACGTGCCGCGATGACAATTCGGGGCACCCGGAGAAGCTCTGGATGTGGGCAGAGACCATGAAAGCCTGATGCTGCGTTCGTGATCTGTTGTCCGGCGCAACAGGGTCTGGACCGCATCTTTCCATCAGGCTGCGACAATTCGGGGCTAGGCGAACGGCAATCTCTTGCCTAGCCTGTCTGGACACGTCTGCGCAGACGCTGGGGCATTTCCGTCCCCTAGTGCGGGCGATTTTAAGTGAATTGATTGATGCATCTCTGTTTTTCGCCTCCGACCCGCGACGGGGCGTGATGTGTTCGAGAAAGGTATTTGCAATGTCGGTTTCCATGACGCTGCGCTGGCTCGTGATTCTCACCATGCTGGCTCTTGTCCTCGCAGCGAGCTTCCTGCTGTTCGAAGGATGGACCGAAACCCTCGTCACCGAACTCGTATCCGGCAGGCAGAGGCCCTACGGCCTTTGGGGGCTCATCGTGGCGGCGCTGGCGCTCGACGTTGTCCTTCCAGTTCCGTCGAGCGTGGTGAATGTCTCCGCCGGCTCTCTGCTCGGGGTCACGCTCGGCACGCTGGCCTGTTGGACGGGGATGACACTGAGTTGCCTTCTCGGCTACTGGATCGGCGCGACCGGCGGCAGCCGCGCGCTCGGGGGCCTTCTCGGCAAGGACTACATGGCGCGCTCGGCAGAGGTGTCCGAACGCATCGCGCTCGGCTCCGTGCTGATGATGCGCGCCGTGCCGGTTCTGGCGGAAGCCTCCACGATAGCAGCGGGGGTGGCGGGGCTGCCCCTGCGCAAGTTCCTCGGCATCGTGGCGCTGGCCAACCTCGGCATCGCCGCCGCCTACGCTTCGCTGGGCGCGCTGGCACTCGAGATTGACTCCTTCCTGCTGGCGCTCTGCGCCGCTCTGGCGCTGCCGCTTGCGAGGGTCGCAGGGCGCGCGGCCTACGGTTGGCTCCAAGCGTCGCGCACAGCGATGGCCCCCACGGGCGCGCTGAGCCGCGCCGACGCCAGCGTCGAGGCGGCCTCGGGTGCCATAGCGCCTGCCCTTCAGGAGGTTGGCCGGGACCAAGGACCCGCCACGCTGGTGGTGACGCAGGCCTTCTCGGTCGACTATGAGTACCGGGTGGTCTTTACCCGCGGGCTCTTTGCGCCGGAAAACCCGGCGCTGCGTGAGGCGCTCGCCGCCGGGGCCGAGGCGCGGCGGCAGCGCTGCGTGGTCTTCGTCGATCGCGATCTTCTGACCCATCTTCCGACGCTCGACACGGCAATCAGCGCCTACTTCGCGGACGGGGTGGAGGGTGTCGAACTGGTCGCCGCACCGATCCCCGTCACGGGCGGGGAGGGGATCAAGGCCGGGTTCGAGACGGTTTTCGAGATCTACCGCATCATCCTGCAGCACAGCATCGACCGGCATTCCTACGTGCTGGCGGTCGGCGGCGGTGCGGTGCTCGACGCGGTGGGAATGGCGGCGGCGACGGCGCACCGGGGGATACGCCATATCCGCGTGCCGACCACGGTGCTTTCGCAGAACGACAGCGGTGTCGGCGTGAAAAATGCGGTGAACTTCGAGGGCTCGAAGAACTTCGCGGGGACTTTCTGCCCGCCCTGGGCCGTGCTGAACGATTTCGACCTTCTGGAAACACTGCCTGCCGCGACGCGCCGCTCGGGCATCTCCGAGGCGGTGAAGGTCTCGCTGATCCGCGATCCCGATTTCTTCCTCTGGCTCGAGGCAAACGCGGACCGGCTGAAGCGTTTCGAGCCGGAGGCTGAGGAATACATGATCCGGCGCTCGGCGGAGCTGCACATGCGCCAGATCGCCCTTGGCGGCGATCCCTTCGAGCGCGGCTCGGCCCGGCCGCTCGATTTCGGCCATTGGTCGGCACATAAGCTCGAGGGTCTCACCCACTATGCGGTGAGCCATGGCGATGCGGTGGCCATGGGGATCGCGCTCGACGCGCGCTACTCGGTGCTGGCGGGGTTGCTCGCGCCCGGCATGGAAGAGCGCGTCCTGGCGGTGCTGCAAGCCCTCGGCCTGCCGATCTGGCACGACGCTCTTGCCGGGCGCGACGCGGGCGGGCGGCTCGAGATCCTCGTCGGGCTCGAGGAGTTCCGGGAGCATCTCGGAGGCGAACTGACGGTTACGCTGCTCTCGGACCTCGGTGTCGGGGTAGAGGTGCATGAGATGCGGCCCGACCTGGTCGCCGAGGCCTTGGACTGGCTCGCGGCACGCGCCGAGGCGGATTGCCGGGGGCAGCGCTGATGAAGCTCGACAACGGGCTGGGCATCCTCACCTACTGCCTCAACATCCATGCCACCGAAACCTGGGACGATTGCCACGCGGCACTCACGGGCCCGTTGCTGGCGGTGAAACAGCAACTCTGCCCGGACGGGCGCTTCGCGGTGGGACTGCGGCTGTCGTCGAACGCGCTCGACGAGCTTGACCAGCAAGACCGGCGGGTCTGGCTCAAAAGCTTCCTGCGCGAGAACGAGCTCGTACCAGCGACCATGAACGGCTTTCCCTACGGCCCGTTCCACGGCGTGCGGGTCAAGGAGCAGGTCTACCAGCCCGACTGGCGCGACCCGGAGCGGCTGCGCTACACCAACCGGCTCACCGATCTCATGGCAGAACTGTCGGAGCCCGGCGACTGGGTCAGTCTCAGCACTGTGCCGGGCACCTTCCGTACACTGGCCGAGGGCGCCGAGCCCGCCATGGCCGAGCACTATCTTCAGGCGGCGGCGCATTGCGTGGCGGTCAAGGCGCGCACCGGCGTCACCGTGGCGCTGGCGATCGAGCCCGAGCCATTCTGCTTCCTCGAGACCATCGCGGGCAGCGTCGCCTTCTTCGAGGACTGGCTTTACAGCGCCGCCGCGGTGGCGCGCTTCGCAGAGTTGACCGGGCTGCGCGGCACGGAGGCTGAAGTGGCCCTGCGCGCGCACCTCGGCCTCTGCTATGACGTGTGCCATGCGGCGGTGGAGTACGAGGACCCGGCGCAGAGCCTCGCCCTGCTGTTTGGCGCGGGCATCCCGATCCACAAGCTGCAGCTAAGCTCGGCCCTGCGCGCGCAGGTGACCCCCGAGGTGCGCGCCGCGCTCGCCGCCTATTCCGAGCCCACCTACCTGCACCAGGTGCTCGCGCGCCGCGGCGAGGGACCGATCACCGCCTATTCCGACCTGCCCGAGGCGCTGGCCCGCGGCGCCGAGGCGGATGGCGAGGAGTGGCGGGTGCATTTCCACGTGCCGGTCTTCCTCGGCTCGCTCGGGCTCTTCGACAGCACGCAGGCCTTCCTGAAGGACATCCTCGACCTTCATCGGGCCGAGCCGATCTCACCGCATCTCGAAGTGGAGACCTACACATGGGACGTATTGCCCCCGGACTTGCGGACCTCGAGCGTGGACGCGGCGATCAGCCGCGAATTGGGCTGGGTGCTCGACCGTCTCGGGCAATGATCGGCACCGCGCTGAAGCTCGGACGGGTCTCGAATCTGCCCACCGTATGGACCAACGCCATGGCAGGGGCGCTGCTGGCGCTTTCCGCCGCGCCCGGCGCGGCGCTCTTGCCCATTCTGCTGAGCGCGCTGGCGCTGACGCTCTTTTACGTGGGGGGCATGTGGCTCAACGATGCCTTCGACGCCGAGATCGACCGCGCGCAGAAGGCGGATCGCCCGATCCCGATGGGAGAAATATCGCAGCGCGCGGTTTTCGCCGGCGGATTCGCCATGCTCGGGCTCGGCATTCTGCTGACCCTGCCGCTCGGCGGGCTGGCGGTGGGCGCGGCGCTGCTGCTGACGCTCAGCATCTTTCTCTACGACTGGCTGCACAAGCGCACCGCGCTGGCGCCGGTGATCATGGGGGTGACGCGGTTTTTCTGCTACGCGCTCGCGGCCTTCGCCGCCACCGGCGCCTTTCCGGGCGTGGCGATCTGGGGCGCGCTGGGGCTGATGGCCTATGTCGTAGGCCTCACCTATGCCGCCAAGCAAGAGGCCTACGACCGGCTGGACCGCGTCTGGCCGCTGGCGGTGATGGGGTTTCCTGCCGTGCTGGTCGTGGTCATGGGATGGGACAACCCGCTGGCACTGCTGATCGCGCTGGGGTTCCTTGTCGCCACGGGGATTGCGCTGCGCTTCCTCTTCCGCCGGGCGAGGGGCGACGTGCCAAAGGCCGTCACCCTGCTGATCGCGTCGATCTCGCTCTATGACGCGGCGCTCATCGCTGGCGTCCACGGCGGGTGGTTCCCGGCGCTGCTGGCCATCGCCGGATTTGCCCTGACGCGCGTGCTGCAGCGCAGGATCGCCGGGACCTAGTCGAACACATGGGACAGCGTCAGCGCCTTGAAATCCACCGCCTTCACAGGCCCCTCGGGCAGCATCCCCGGCTCGGAGGAGATCACCAGCGGCCCGTCGGCAGGATCATCGGTGAGCCGCCCGTGGCTGCCCTTCACCAGGTCGGTGCGCGAGGGCGAGATGACGTCGAGCAATTGCCTGAAGCCCAGCTTACGCTTGGCCAGCTTCCAGCCCGCCGCCAGCTTGGGAAAGCGCAACGCGGGGTCGAGGAACAGTTCGACCGGGTCGTAGCCGGGCTTGCGGTGGATATCGACGGTGGGGGCGAAGTCGGGCGCCTTGTCGTCGTCGAGCCAGTAGTAATAGCTGAACCAGCGGTCGGGCTTGGAGATCGCGACCAGCTCGCCGGAGCGCGGATGGTCGAGGCCATTGGCCCGCTTGCCGTCCTCGTCCCAGACCGCCTCCACCCCGTCGAGCCCCTCGATCAGCGCCTTGACCTCGGCAAGCCGCGAGAGGTCGTTGACGTAGACATGCGCCAACTGGTGGTCGGACATGGCAAAGGCCGCCGAGGCGCCGGCGTCGAGGATCTCGCGCCCGTGCTCTTCTGGGCGGACGGCGATCAGCCCGGCTTCGCGCAGCGCGCGGTTGATATGGATGGCGTCACTGACCGGGGTGATGCCGTATTCCGAGACCACCAGCACCCGGCGCCCCTCGGCGTCGGCGGCGGCGACCAGCTTGCCGACCAGCGCGTCGATATCCCGCAGCGACTGTTGCACCTCGGGGTGCTCGAGATCGGGGCCGAACTTCTGCAGATCGTAATCGAGATGCGGCAGGTAGGTCAGGGTCAGCGTCGGTTGCCGCGTCTCCATCACGTGCAGCGTCGCATCGGTGATCCAGGCCGAGGAACTGATGCTCGCTGTGGGCCCCCAGAAGGTGAAGAGCGGAAAGCGCCCCAGCTTGGCGTCGAGATCGTCGTGCAGTTCGGGCGGATAGGCGTAGTGATCGGGGATCTTGCGCCCGTCGGCCGGGTACATCGGCCGCGGCGTGGCCGAGTAATCGGCGCTCGAATACATGTTGTACCACCAGAACATCTTGGCGCAGGTGAAGGACGCATCGCGCGCCTTGCCCGCGTCCCAGATCTTCTCGCCCTCCAGCAGCGAGTTGGGTTGGCGCCAGAGCAGCACCTCCTTGAGATCGCGGAAGTACCAGCCATTTGCCACGGCCCCGTGCCCCGAGGGCGGCAGGCCGGTCGCCAGCGTTGCCTGCACCGTGCAGGTGACCGCCGGGGTCACCGTCTCCAGCGGGCGCAATGCGCCGCGGGCGGCAAGGGCAGCGATGTTGGGGGTGAATTGGCCGACGAGCTTGGGCGTCAGGCCGACAACGAGAATAACCAATGTCGGTGTCATGAGATCAAAAAATATCCGGCAATAAAAATACCTGCCGACTATGACGTGCGTCCCCTCCGCCAGTCCAGTGTTTCATTGACCATTCGGGAGAGAGTTCGATGACAAGTCCGAAAGACCTATTGCGGGAATGGATAGGGGAGCGCGCCGGGGCGGAAAGGCCCTGGCTCGAGGAGCAACTGGCGCGGCTGGCCGCGCCCGGGGCGAGCGAGCGCGACCTGCACCTCTACCTCGGCTTCGCGCCGCGGCGGCTTGGCAAGGACGACCTTGCCCTGGGCGCAGAGGACCTTGCGCGGGCCGATGCCGCACGCCCCGGATGGGAGCCCGGCGACTGGAGCGTCGACGGCGCCGCGCGGGTGCTGGGGCTGCTCACCTTCAGCGGTGACCGACCTTTCGCCGAGACCTTCAAGGACCTGCGCCGCACCGCGGACGCGGCCGAGATGATCGCGCTCTACCGCGGCCTGCCGCTCTATCCCGAGCCCGAGAGCCTGCATTTCGAGGTGGGCGAAGGGCTGCGTTCGAACCTCAAGCCGGTGTTCGAGGCCATCGCCCACAACAACCCCTATCCGCGCGACCATTTCGACGAGCATCGCTGGAACCACATGATCCTCAAGGCGCTGTTCATCGGCGCGGCGCTGGGGCCGATCACCGGCCTACAGAAGCGCGCCAACCCAGAGCTTGCCCGCATCCTCGTGCAATATGCCCGCGAACGCTGGGCCGCCGGGCGCCCGGTGATGGAGGAACTCTGGCCGCTGGTCGGCCCCTTTGCCGAAACCCCGGAAATCCGCGCCCAGCTTGATCGGGCACGGGCCGAGGGACGTGTTATCGAGGAGTTTGTGTCATGATGCTGATCGATCCCCACGCGCATATGATCTCGCGCACCACCGACGATTACGAAGCCATGGCTGCCGCAGGCGTGGTGGCGCTCATCGAGCCGGCCTTCTGGCTCGGCCAGCCGCGCACCTTCGTCGGTACCTACGTTGATTACCTGTCTACCATCGTCGGCTGGGAGCGCTTCCGCGCCGGGCAGTTCGGCATCCGCCACTATTGCACCGTCGGGCTCAACTCCAAGGAGGCCAACAACGAGGAACTGGCGGAGGGCGTCATGGAATGGCTGCCGCGCTTCGCGCTCAAGGAAGGCGTCGTGGCGATCGGCGAGATCGGCTACGACGAGCAGACCGCGCTCGAGGACAAGTACTTCCGCCTGCAACTCACGCTGGCGAAGGAGCTTGGCCTGCCGGTGATGGTCCATACGCCGCACCGCGACAAGAAGCAGGGCACGACCCGCTCCATGGATGTCTGCGAGGAAATGGGGCTCGATCCCTCGATGGTGATCATCGACCACAACAACGAGGAGACCGTCGGCGAGGTTCTGCAGCGCGGCTACTGGGCGGGGTTCTCGATCTATCCCTCGACCAAGATGGGCAACGCGCGGATGGTCGAGCTGCTCAAGCAATATGGATCCGAGCGGATCATCGTCGACAGCGCCTGCGACTGGGGGATCTCGGATTGTCTCGGGGTGGCCAAGACCGCGCAACTGGCGCTGCAGAGCGGCGTACCCGAAGAGGTGGTGCGCGCGGTCTGCTACGGCAATGCGCTCGCCGCCTACGGGCAGAGCGGGCAGATGAAGGAAAGTGACTGGCTCTCGCCGCCCGCCATCGACCAGCGCACGCTCTACGAGGGCAACTCGATCCTGCGCGGCGGCCGCGAGCCGGTCATCGAAGAGCCGGGAACCCAGCGCCGCAAGGGGCTGACCATCGAGTGAGCCATGGCCGGTCTTCGGCATTCTTGTCCGAAGACCGGCTGCACCGATGCATGCCAAGGGACTCCCCTTACGGTCTGCCGAAATGGGTGGTCAATTTGTCTGCCATGTCTTCCGGGCGTTGCGTCCCGGCGAGGGCTTGTTGCCATCATCGGTAGGCAAGCCTCCAGGGGGCTGAGGGTGCTGCCCTCTTGGCTCTGCGGGCCTCATCCCCGGGATATTTGGGCCAAATGGAAGAGCGTGACGTTGCGCGACTTTGCCGGGGCATCTTCTTTCTTGCGCGGCGGGGTGCTAGCCCTTGTGGCGGAGGAGATTTCATGGACAAGGATGCGCTCACTCAGGCGGGGCTGAACCTGATCCAGCAGGCCCTGTCGATCTACGACAGCGAGCTGAAACTGGCGGTCTGCAATCGTCCCTTCGCCGAGATGTTCGGCCTGCCCGAGCGGCTCACCCGGCCCGGCGCCGGGTTCGAGGAGACCGTGCGGCACCTGATCGCGGCGGGCGAATACGGCGAGGTCGACGATCCGGAGGCGTTCCTGCGCACCCGGGTCGAGCAGGCCCGCGCCTTTGCGCCGCACTACATGGAGCGTACCCGCGCAAACGGCCAGGTGATCTCGGTCGAGGGGGCGCCGCTGCCGCAGGGCGGCTGGGTCACGGTCTATACCGACATCACCGCGGTGAAGGCGCAGGAGGAACTGCTGCGCACCCGCTCGGAGTTGCTGTCCGAGGAGGTGATCCGCCGCGCCGAGGCGCTGGCCGCCAGCAACCGCGAACTCGCCGCCACCAATGCCGCTCTGGAGGAGGCGCGGCGCGAGCTCACCGAGATGGAGGCGCGCACGCGGCTGACCACCGAGATGATGCCGGCGCACATTGCCCGGGTCGATGCCGAGGGCCGCTATACCTACTCGAACCGCCGCCTGTCGCAGGTGATGCCGGGGCGCCCCTCGGAGATCACCGGACTGCATATCTCGGAGGCGCTGGGGCCGGCCTATGCCAAGGTGCGGCCGCACTTGTCGCGGGCGCTGGAGGGGCAGCAGAGCATCTTCGAGTTCACCGATGACGGCTCGTCGCGGCGCATCCGCGCGGTCTTTACCCCCGACCCGGCAGAACGCGGGGTCTACATTCTGTCGCTCGACGTCACCGAAGAGACGCAGGCGCGGGCGGCGCTGCAGCACGCGCGGCGGCGCGAGTTGGCGGCACAGCTGACCTCGGGGCTCGCCCATGATTTCTCCAACCTGCTGACCATCATCCTCGGTATGCAATCGAAGCTCGCGCGCATGGAACTGCCGCCCGAGGCGGCGCAACTGGCGGCAGGGACGCTTCAGGCGGCGCGGCGCGGCGGCGATCTGCTGGACCGCATCGCCGGGATCACATCGCACCGGGCCTGGACCCCCGAAGCGGTCGTGCCCGAGGCTTTCCTGCGCGATCTGCGGACGCTGGCCGGCGCGGCCTTGCCGGACACCGTCACGCTGGAGATCGCCGCCCCGCCCGAGGGCACTTTCCTGCTCGATCGCGGGCTCTTGCAGGACGCGGCGCTGAACCTCGTGCTGAACGCGCGCGACGCCTGTGGTGCGGCGGGCGGGCGGATCCGGATCGAGATGCGCACGGTCAAGGACACCTGGCTCGAGCTCATGGTGCGCGACAGCGGGCCGGGATTCTCGGAGGAGGCGCTGAAGCACGCGCTCGATCCGTTTTTCACCACCAAGGGTGGCTCGGGGTCGGGGCTTGGCTTGGCGATGGTCTACGACATGGTCAAGCTTGCGGGGGGCACGATCAAGATCGGCAACGCGGAACCGGGCGCCCGGGTCACCCTGCGCCTACCGCTGCGCCGCGCGCCCGAAGTGCAGGCGCGGGGGCTGGCGTTGCTGGTCGAGGATGACCCGCAATTGCGGGAACAGCTGCGCGACATGCTCACCGGGCTCGGCCACGCGGTGGTCGAGGCAAGTTCGGTGGCCGAGGCGCGGGTGCTAGCCGACGGGTTGTCGCTGGACTTGGTGCTGTCGGACCTGCTCTTGGAAGGCGGCGCGCGCGGTTCGGAGTTGCCCGCAGCGCTTCCGGGCCTTGACGTGCGGTTGATGACCTCCCTGCCGCCGGGCGATCCGCGCCGGGATGCCGCCGAGGCGGTGGCGCCGGTGATTGCCAAGCCCTTCACCGAAGGGCAGCTCGCAGCATTCCTCCGAGGGGTCCCGGCATGAGCGCGCCGCTGATCTCGATCCTCGACGACGAGCCGGCGATCCGCGCCATCCTCTCCGAAGCGCTTAACGAGGCGGGATACCGGACCATGGCTTTTGGCCGCGCGACCGAGTTCGAGGCGGCGCTGAAGCGGGCGACGCCGGATGTTTGCCTGGTCGATCTCGGACTTCCGGACCGTGACGGGCTGAGCCTCGTGCATCGGCTGGCGCTGGAACAGGGGGCGGTGGTGATCATCGTGTCGGGCCGCGCGCAGGTGCAGGACCGGGTCACCGGACTGGAGCTGGGTGCGGACGACTACATCATCAAGCCCTTTGATCCGGCCGAGGTGGTGGCGCGCGTCCGTGCCCGGCTGCGCAGCCCGCGTGGCGGGCCCGCGCGCGGAGAGACCGCGCGCTTTGCCGGCTGGACCGCGCATTTCGACCGCTATGCGCTAGAAGATGGGGCAGGGCAGGAGACACCCTTTTCCCATGCCGAGGGCGAGGTGCTGCGCCTGTTTCTGGAAAGCCCGAAACGGCTGATCACCCGTGCGCACATGCAGGAGAGCCTTGGCGGTGCGGCGGGCGAGAGTTTCGACCGGGCGATGGACGTGCGCATCTCGCGGCTGCGCACCAAACTTCGGGAGGACCCGAAAAACCCGCGCCTGATCAAGACGATCTACGGCGCGGGCTATATCTTCCTCGGGGAGGTGGAGTGGGTGTGAGGCTCAGCCCAGTTGGCCGAAGACCTCTTCGCGGTGATAGCGCAGGTACTCGGGGTGCGGATGGTCGCGCCTGGACTTCGGCAGGAGCAGTTTCTGGCCGGGGACGATCAGCCGTTTGGCCACCTCGTCGGGCACCTTGTTGTGGGAAATGAGGATGCTGTGATCTGCAGCGACGCTGATCAGACCCCGGTCGAACATCCAGTGAAGCGTGCCGGACAGCGCGAGGCCATTGCTGACGATGTCAGGTCCCTTGTCCTTCACCGGCCGGATGTGCGCGGCCTGCACCTCAGGCCGGCCGCCACCATTGCGCAGTTGCAGCCCTGAAATTGCGCAGCGGCTGTCATAGGCGCGCTTGACCATGCGTTGGAACGCCTGATCCCGGTAAGATCGAGAGCTCAGAAGCTTTGTGCGATCCGGCGACAAGGGGGCGGCACCGAAGACGCTGGCCTCCTCGGCGAGACCCGGGAGAGGACGCGCATTATCTTCCGCCGCGCGCGGCATGGCGTCGGCGCCTTCGATCTCTTCGAGACCGGCGTTGACGATATTGGCGAATTCCTGCAGCGTGAGCCGACGCACGGCCGATGTGTTGAGCCCCCCGGAATAGGCGCGCCCGTCGGGGCCCTCAAGGCGCCGTTCGTAAAGCTCGCCGCCTGGGGTGGCCCGCGGAACGATCGTCTCGAACTGGAGCAAAGTCTCGGGGGCAAAAACCGCGAAATGCCAGCCGTCCCTCAACGGGTCGGGTTCGATGGCGATGACCTTTTGCACTGCCACGTAGCCGAAGGCACCGCGCTTGCCTTCATAGACCACGACCCAGTCGCCCACGGTTTCCTCGACCATGCCAAGGTATTGTTGCGGGAAATTGTAGCGCCGCCCCGGTTCGTCCCGGTAGATCGACTGCGGGTTCTGGATGAAGACTGCCTGCGCCATTTGCCTGCCAATAAAGGAAACTCCCCTGCAGGTTGCACCACCCGCCGCGCGGGCTCAAGGCGCTGTCACGCGTCCTTCGGCTTTTCCGGAAGAGAGCGTTCCTCGCCCTGAACCGTCTGCAACAAGTCCTGAAGCTCTGCCTGCATCTGCACCAGCTCGTCGCGGTAGCGCGAGGGCTCCATTGCCTTGATCACCTCGGTGAAGCCGGCCAGAACCTTGGCCTCGGACTCGCGGATGCGGAACATCATGTCGCCGTCGATGCCGCCGAAGACCGCGCGCACCGACAGGCCCGCGCGTTTCAGCGCCGCGCTCACGTTGTCCGACGGATCGGCGTCGCCGCCCACGGCGGTAATCAGTGCGGTCAGGCGTTGCACCTGCTCGACGTGCAAGCCGTGAAAGCGTACCGCGACGAAGCGGAACTCGGGGTCGGCCTTTTCCACCATCTCGTCGAACCAGCCGCGCGCGCCGATGCTGCGCGCCTGCAGGTGGTGCAACTGCTCGAGCTGGCGCGGGCTGGCGGTGATGGGCTCCGGCTCTCTTGGAACATCCTTCATGACGGGGTCCTCCGGTCTGTTTCACCGAACAAACGCCGCTGCCCAGAGGCGGTTCCCGCCGGTGCGCGATCAGCCCAGGGCGGAGACCGCCCCGGCCAGCGCCCTGAGCCCGGTCACGAGGTCGGCCTCGGCGGTGTCCTCGGCGAAGTCGTGGCTGATGCCGCCGATCGAGGGGACGAAGAGCATGGCCACCGGCATCAGCTTCGACAGGTTGGTGGCGTCGTGCAGCGCCCCCGAAGGCATCGCCCGCCATGCGCCCGGGGCGGCGGCTTCGGCACCCTGTTCCAGCGCGCCCCGCAGGCGGGCGTCCATGGTCACCGGTGCCAATTCCAGCTTGGGCGCGAAGTCCAGCCCGAGGCCGCGCTCGGTGCAGACCTCCTGCACGGTATCTCGGGCGATCTCTTCCATCCGGTCGAGCCGGTCGGTCGAGCCATCGCGCCATTGCAGGGTGAAGCGCACTTCGCCGGGCACGATGGCATGGGCGTTGGGATGGACCTCGACGTGGCCGATGGTCCAGACCGTCGCCGGGGTGACCACGTTGCGAAACCGGTCGTTGAGCGCCGTGGTGAAAGCCGCGAGCCCCTGGAAGGCATCCTTGCGCAGGCGCATCGGCGTGGTGCCCGCGTGGTTCTGCGCGCCCTTGAGCGTGATCGTCAGGTTGCGCAATCCGACGATCGCCTCGACCACGCCGAGACTGCCGCCCTCGGTGTCCAGCACCGGGCCCTGCTCGATGTGCATCTCGAGAAAGCCGGTGAAGCGCTCCGGGTCGAGGAAGGCGCCGGCCCGCGCGCCGAGCGCCTTCCGCGCCTCGGCCAGCGAGGTGCCGTCCGGCCCCTTCAGCGCATCGGCCTCGGCCAGAGAAATATTGCCGCCCCAGATCGCGCTGCCGGTGGTTACGCCGAAACGGCCTTCCTCGTCCTGGAAGGACACGCAGGACACCGGCGGGCCGCCCGCCTCCTGCGCCGCGCGCGCCACCTCGAGCCCGGCGATCACCCCGAGCGCGCCGTCGAGCCATCCGCCCTCGACCTGGCTGTCGGAATGCGAGCCGATCAGCAGGGACGGACCGTCGACCAGCCCGAAGAGCGAGCCGACCGGGTCGAAATGGGCCCGCAGACCGGCCTCTTCCATGCGCCCGGCCAGCCAGTCGCGGGAGTCGAGATCGGCCTTGCTGAAAGCGGGGCGACAGACGCCCTTGCCGGTGCCGGTCGCGCCGAAAGAGCGCAGCATGTGCAGATCTGCAAGGAACCGCTCTGGGTCGATGGGAAGCGTGGTCATGATGTCTCCTTCAGCGTGCCGGGCGTTGACCCGGACCTTGTCCCCGCGAGGCGGCGGCGTCAATCGCCGCACAGGATCGCCTCGATCGCCGGGCGGAAGCGGTCGGGGATCGGCTCGGGACGTGTGTGCTCGTCCACCGAGACGTGGACGATGAAGCCCTCGGCGCAGGCGATATCGTCGTCGTTGCGAAAGAAGCCGACCTCGAAGCGCGCGGAACTGCGCCCAAGGTGTCCGCAGCGTACCCCGGCGTGCAGCAGGTCCGGGAAGCGCGCCTCGGCATGGTAGGTGCAGCCGTTCTGCGCCGCGAGAAAGCGCAATCCGCCGGGGCGGTAGATTTCCATCCCGGCGTCCAGTTGCCAGAGCGTCACCGCCGTATCGAGATAGGACAGGTAGGACGCATTGTTGAGGTGCCCGTAGGCATCCATGTCCTTCCACCGCGTGGCGATGGGGTAGAAGGCGCAATAGTCGGCGCGGGTTCCGGGGGGCTGGCGGCTCATCCGGAACGGATCGCCCGGAACAGCGCCGAGGCGCCCCAGCCCGCCAGTGCGGCGATGGCCAGTGACAGCAGCCCGTAGGCCAGCGGCATCTGTCGCGACAGGGTGAAGAGCCAGCGTTCCAGCCCGACCTTGCCGACCTGGATTTCGCTTTCGTGTACCGAGATCACCTTGCCCGCGCGCGTCAGGAAGACCCGGGTCAGGTAGCGCCCCTCGGAGATATTCGCGGGCATCGAGATCGAGGTGTCGAAGAGCGTGGATTCCTGCAATTCGACGCTCTCTTCCTCGACCCGGTAGAGGCCCTGCTGCTCACGCACGCGGATCAGCGCCTCGGTAAAGGCCTCGCTGTCCATGATGTCCATCGGCGCGCCGACCGATCGGATGGCGCGGGGGATCGACACCTTGTGGCGCAGGTCCTCGACTGCGGTGATGCTCTGGTTCCACGGTGCCGAGGTGGCCACGGCGTAGAAGCTCGGGGCGCTGTCGATCTCCACCGCCTCGGCGTTGACCCAGATGCCGAGCTTGCGCGCCTTGCGCCAGACGGTGACCGGCTCGAGCGGTCCCTCAACGGTGACGATTACCTGCAGCGGCGGGTCGGCCTGGATCGCCACCTCGCGCTTTACCGCCCCGAAGATGAGGATGTCGGAGCCGTCGAAATCGGTGGTGATCGACACGTTGGTCCGGCTGAGGCCAAGCACGACCTCCTCGGCTTGCGCGGGCAGCGCGGCGATCAGGATCAGCAGCGCGGCGAGAACTCTCATCGTGCCACCAGCTCGTAGATCTCGGACGGGGTGATGAAGAGATCGAGCGCCAGCTTGCCACAGACCAGCAGCACCAGCGAGGCCAGCGCGATGCGCAGCTGCTCGGCCTTCAGCCGGGTGCCGAAGGCGGTGCCGATCTGCGCGCCGATGACGCCGCCGAGGATCAGCACCAGCGCCAGCATGATGTCCACGGTGTAGTTCGTCGTGGCGTGCAGCAGGGTGGTGAAGGCGGTGACGAAGATGATCTGGAACAGCGAGGTTCCGACGACCACCTTGGTCGGCATGCCCAGCAGGTAGATCATCGCCGGCACCATGATGAAGCCGCCGCCGACGCCCATGATCGCCGAGAGCACACCCACCGACAGGCCGACCAGCATCGGCGGGATCGCCGAGATGTAGAGCCCCGAAGTGCGGAACCTCATCTTGAAGGGCAGCCCGTGCACCCAGCCGTGATGGCGGCGCTTCGGCGCGGCGCCCTTGCGGGACTTGAAGATGGCGTTGAGGCTCTCGATGAACATCAGCCCGCCGATGATGCCGAGGAAGACGACGTAGCAGAGCCGCACCAGCAAGTCGACTTGGCCGAGACCCTTCAGCAGGTTGAAGATCCACACCCCGAGCGCCGCACCGATCAGGCCCCCGGCGAGCAGAACCAGCCCCATGCGCAAATCCACGGTCTTGCGCTTGAAATGCGCCAGAACGCCGGAGATCGAGCTGGCGACGATCTGGTTCGCGCCGGTCGCCACGGCCACGGCCGGCGGGATGCCCATGAAGAAGAGCAGGGGCGTGATCAGGAAGCCGCCGCCAACGCCGAACATGCCCGACAGCACGCCAACCATTCCGCCCAGCCCGAAGAGCAGGAAGACATTGACCGAGACTTCGGCGATGGGGAGGTAAATCTGCATGGCCAGACTTTGCTTGCGCCGTGCCGATTTGGCAACCGACAGGGATGCGTCTTGCACGCCGAAGATGCTGCGCCGCGGCGCTTTTCACACAGACAGGCCGAGCCGCGACGCGCCCTACCTCCGGCGCCCCCGGTTGCCATAGCTGCCTGCCCCTCGGTCCGCGGGCGCCAGCCGAGGTCTGCAGCGTCTCGCGCTGGTTCATGATGCCGCAAGCCGCCGGTCGGCCTTTTCCTAAGAATAGGTGAGGATTTGCGGCGCAGGCGGGCCGAACGCGCGGCGTTTCTTCGTCTTTTCAACGTCTTGATGGAAAGTGCGCGTTGATACAATTCGTTAGATGCGCGCATGGTTTAAGGCCTCGTAGACATTGAACTTCTCAGTATCGGCAAGTTCAATTTCAACGGTTTTTGACCCTCTGGCTAGAAGCTCTTCAGGCTGCGGAGCGCAGACCATGTGCGCGGCAAACATACCGCCGCTGAGTTTACCATTGGCACCTCAGCTGAGTTTACAACGTATACCACAGAGGGGCTGTTTTGGGCGGGGGCGTGGTCGTGGTCGTGGGCTTGACCTGTGCGTCGCCAGCGGTCATCCTGCATGGCGACACCCTCAGTCACTCATCAAGGCCGCTCCTAGGGCGTAGTGCCGCAGCTAGACAATAGCCGGTAATGCGCAACGTGTTCGCTTGAGGCCGGACACGTCTTCACCAAAAACCCAGGAGACGTGTGCCGTGCTGACGCGGAAGAAGGCTGCTGCCCATCTGGCAGCGCGTGGCTACCCCATCACTTCAGCCAGAACGTTAGAGCACCTCGCCGCGATTGGCAGCGGTCCGCCGTTTCGCCGGTTCGGGCGTAGGTGCCTGTACGACCGTGCCGAACTTGAGGCATGGGCGGAAGCTCGGCTGTCTCCTCCACAAACCCATAGCTGGGAGGAACCAGATGACGGACAATGAACTAGCCGCGCTGCATGGCGGCATAAAAAACCTGATCCTGCAGATGCAAGAACTGCGAGGGCGGATGCCCGAGCGGTATGCAGATGCCGTCACGATAGTGGCGTTGGAGCGCCTTGCGGACGAGTATCCGCAAGTCGCAAGGATAATCGAATTTGCTATGCCGGAGGGCGCGGAATGAAAATATCGGCTGAAGACTTAAAGAACGCCGAACTTATTCGACCGGCGATAGCCGACGTTCGTGCTCGCATATTGGAGCTTCGTCGGGCGGCAAGTGCAAATAGAGCCGACGCCGCGACGTTCTTCGTACTGCAATGTGTGCTCAACGAATTTGAAGGCGCTGCGCAGATGGCGGCAGCTTACAGGGAGGAGAGGGAGAAATGACCGAAGTAGAAGAACGCCGAAACGCCTTCTCGCGTTTCTGTATGGAACTCGATGGCTGGTTGATGAGCTTCGAATATAGCGATGAAGAAGTGGAGGCGTTGCTGCCGAAACTAGAGGCGCTTCATGCGGCCATAGACGCACTTCGATAAGCAACAAAGCACCCGGACGCCCAAGCGTCCGGGTGCTACAAATGCGCGTCTGTAATTGGTTGCTAACCTGATAAGTTGACAATGCAAATCTGCAAAAACTTGTTGACAACCCAAAAATTCTTTTGGGACCGCCATATGCGCAGGGCGTAATATGGTGCTAGGCGATGGTGGCTCGACGGGGCTGCGAAAAATCATCGCATCAGTTTTTGAGACCTAACTGACCTCAAAAACACCGGGCAACCTGCGTTGAGTAGGTCGCCCGCCCAATAAACATGTGAACAGGCGAACAGGCAAAATGGCGAAAAGGGTTGACGGCGTCTCGCGGTCACGGTCACCGGCCCGCAAAAGAAATAGCGGGCTACCGAAGTAACCCGCTATGGAACAGAACCAGTCAGAGTTCTGTGGATGTATTAAAGCGTTCCGCCAAGAATGCACCCACAATATACCCCGGCGGTCTGTTCCATAGCAATACCCTAGGTATTGAAATGACGCAGAAAGATACATCGGCAGAAACCAAGAACCTCGACTGGCGCAAGGTAAAGCGTCCCATCTCTGTGAACGCATTAAAGGCTCCTGATGATGGAAGTATAAAAAGCGTCGAGCAGGTTCTGAAGACAGCGTATTGCAGCCAGAGCAAGCGGATTGAGCTTAGTTGGGAAGAACTTGGCGAGATGCTCCTGACGCCGATTAAGGCACCGAAACCATCCACCAAGCTGGCGCAGTTGATAGACAAGGCGAGCCACAATTGGTGGTCACCTTCTGTTTTCGCACCGTCTCGCCGTCTCGGCAAAAACTGTGAACAGGTCTCTTGGGCGGTGCTAGATGTGGATGACAATTGTCCGCCCCTCGATATGTTACGCAGGCGGATGTATGGCGCAAGGCTCGAAGGCTATATTCTGCCCAGCTACAGCGCCACGAGTGGGAAGCCCAAGGCGCGCATTGTCATCGCGATAGACGAGCCGCTGGTGATGGACGGAAGCCTTGCCGACCTGAAGAAGCAGCAGAACGCGCTCAATCAGGCGCTTGCGGAGATGTTGGGGGTAAAGGCAGACCCAAGCGCCGCCTGTGATGTGGCAAGGCTTTTTTGGGCCAGCATTGACAATGGCGAAAACATGTTCAGTCAGGCGGTTCCTGTAAAGGGTATGATAGCGCCAACGGACCTGCTCGTTGCCTTGGGGCAAAAGCGCATCAGCTACCAAGGAACGCTTGAGGCGTGGGGCACCATCGGTGACGGCGTCAAGGTCAACGCAAACGGCAACGTGGACGTCCACTGCCTGTTTTACGAAGGGCACAGTGAACCCCCAAAGGTGGGAGATGCGTTCATCAACCCCGAAGGGCATTATACCTGTAACCACACGTCGTGCAGCAAGGGCGTCATTGCTGGGCATGAGTATTCAGGCCGGGGCACTCGAGGCTACATCATCCGCATGGTCGTGGCGGGAGAGCATCCTATTGAAAGCGTGGTCGAAGAGCTGACAGATAGCGAGAAGTTCGCCCAAGGGGAGCTGATCGGGATCAACGCTCATGCCAAGCGCATCATCGGGCAGCACCGCGCAAAGGTTCGCTTCAACACCTTCACTCGTCGGCGGGAGGTCACGGTCGAGGGAGCGCCTTGGGACAAGTCCTGGGACGCGTTCGTGGCTCAGGTGCAGCAGCTATGGCCGAGGTCGGAGAAGAAGCGCGCCGGTGAAGGCATCGCGTTCAGCGCGCTCGACAAGGCGCTGCGCGTGGTGGCCGAGTACGACGCCTACGACCCGCGACTCGAGTGGCTGAAAAGGTTGGAGTAGGACGGCGTCTCGCGGGTCCATCATCTCTTCCACAAGGGCTTCGGCGCAGAGGACACACTGTTGAACCGGGTGCTGAGCCGCAAGTTCGTCCATGCGCTCGTGCAGAGGGCCGAAAAGCCGGGCACAAAGTACGACTTCCTGATTGTGCTGACAGGTGATCAGGAGGTCGGCAAGAGCCTCGGGTTGGCAACGCTCATGCCGGATCAGACCTACTTCACCGACAAGGTCCACCTGGGGATGCGAGATCAGAAACTGACCGAGCAACTTGGCGGAAAGTGGATCGCCGAATTTCAGGAGATGACCGGCCACAAGCGGCGCGAGGTCGAGGAACTGAAGGCGCTGGTGACAAGCTCTGACGACAGCACCCGGTTGGCGTATCGCGAGGACGTGCAGGAGTTTCCGCGGACCAGCGTCTTCGTGGGCACGAGCAATGATTTCGAGCTTATGGACCCAACAGGCGACCGCCGGTTCCCGATCGTTGAGTGCGCGGTAGGGCGCGCGCAGGGCGGGGGTGACAAGTGCAGTCCGGGCTGGATACAGGAAAACCGCGATCAGATGTTCGCCGAGGTGTGGGCGCAGCGAGGGCAGGAGGCCTTGTTCTTCAGCGACACGGAGGATGACAAGGCAGCGCGAGAGGAGCTGCGGGCGTTGCAAACGTCATACAAACGGCGCAGCCCGATCTACGACATCGTGGCAAGCGTCATGGCTGATGCGCCTTCAGGGGTCTCGTGCTGCGTCCGTGTGGCCGATGTGAAAGAGCGCGTCCGCCATGAGCTACATGCCCGTGATGAGGGCGGAGGGTTGGCGCGGTCGCTGATGCTGGACAAGCACGTCAACGAAGACATGGCGGCGCTCGGATTCGTTCAGGCGAAGCCGAGGTTGGGGCGCGACCCCAGCAGCCCGAGGGCGCAGACACGCGCCTACATCCGCTATGCCGAGAAGGGCGAGAAGACCCCGGCGAAAGACCTGATCGTGCTGGTGCCGGTGGTGGAGAACGTCAATGGGATCACAGGGGCGACGAAGTTGAAGCCTGAGCTTGAGGTCGTTTCTGAAGAGGCGCGGCGGGAGCAACGTCAGCAGGACATCAAGAGGCGAGTCAGCGTCGGGCGAAAGCAGCATCCAGACCATCGCTGAGCGCCGTGAGGGCGTTTGTGTGGGTCGGAAAGCTCGTCTTCCGACCCAGAACTTACGCGCTTCCGAAGGCACTTGAAAAGGCGCGCTGCCAAGGCATAGTCTTGCCCCGGTAAATATCTCGGGGTCTGATCGATGCTTTCTAAACTTCTCCATTTTTATGACAGTTACCCGGAGATCCTGTTTCACTTAAAGGGCGCTGACAAAGCCTCCCTTCCGCCTCGGCTTGTCGAAGAACTCGAATTTCACGGTCAGCGGCAACGCGAAATTCTCGATGTTGCGCAAGTTTACCAAATTGACGAGAAAGCGGAGCTTATGCTTCGCAACCTCTCAGCACAAATGCAACGTGACGGGCTGGATAGCATGTTTAGCAACGTGCGCTTGCCGTTTCCCGCTATGTTGCTGACTCTATCGGATTGTGGTGATGGGGATCGCCCCACCGCACTCATCACCCAAGATGACGACACACTTTACACGCAGGTCTATCTATCTAATGAGGGCGGCCTCTTCCCAAACCTGATGATATTTCGATCAAAAGGCGCTTCGGTAGATATTCTGAATTCTCCAACGTATGATTTGGGGCAGGAACTCGGAGATGGAAACATAAAAGAGGCGGCCATCGAGCAGGAAAAGCCTCTGTGCTTTGGTTTCTTGGCGATGGCTGTCGGCATGTCAGTCTTGTTCGAACACAAGGCCATGTTGGAAAAGGAAGAAGTGTCTGCCTACCCGCGCGCTGAAAGGCGAAGAGCGCAAAAGGCAGGCCAAACTTTGCCCAACAAGACCGTCATAAAGGTCAAGCTCGGCGAGTTGGGCAAACATCAACTCGAAGCTTCTAGCGGTGAGAGCAAGGAAAGCGCGCAGGAGACTTCCAAACGGAGAGCTCATTGGGTGCAGGGGCACTTCATGCGCAACAGGGCTGGCGGCATCAGCTGGAGGAACCCGCATATTCGAGGCGCTGGCCCCCTCGTTGAGCAAGAACGGCACATGTCTTTCGACGAGAAATGAAGCACTGCGGCGGCGATTGCTGATAGCGTCGTCGTGTGGGGCTTTGCTCGGGTAAGGTTACGAGGAAAGTCGTACCCCGCAAAGGCGCGCAAAAACAATGGGTTAGCGGCCGTTTTGGGCGCTGCTAAACACTGAGGTTACTTCAGTGGTTACAGGTTAAGTTATTGTTTTTATTATAGGTTACAGGTGGTACGAGCAATGTTGACGCCAGCCGCTGCGCAACGCACCACGCCGCTCTCGCCGCGAAGTGTTGAAAATCACTGTCTGAACGCCGTGACGCGTTCAGCTCGCAGGTAGTTAGCCGTTGATGTGTTGGGGAGCGTTTTGCGTGTAATTTGCCAGGATGGGTAAAATGCTCGTAACCTCGTAACCATCCTTTAATTACAATGGGTTAACCTCGTAACCACCCTCGTAACCACCTCGTACCCACCCTGTAACCACCTCAGTAAAAACACCGAAACGCGCCCATGTCCGAAGACACTGAGCGCGTTGCACCGCCAGTATACGCCACCTTGGTAGCGCCACCAAGAGCAACTTTGGCTTTCATGTGGTGCTTCGCACGACTGGTCGATGTGACGACCACAGCGCTGCCCTGCGCCGCGCGCTGCCCAGCCTAGGGCAACCCACCGGCACCCCGCCGCGCGCCCTACAGCGCCCGCATCGGGCTCAGCGCGGGGTGTGCTACAATGTGCTCGCGACCTGCCAGCACGGCGATCTGCTTCTCCGTGCAAGCGACGGAAAGGGATGGAAATGAAAAGCCCCAGCAGCACCACCGCAGCGCTATCGTCAATCGTGATCCTGCTAACCCCCGCAACACTGCACGCGCAGGGGGCTTCAGGTCTCAGCCCACAGGCGCTCCAAATCATATCGGACTTCGCGTCGGACCTTTGCGGCGACTACGCCGACGAGGGCTCGAGTGACACTGTCGAAGCCGAAGCCAACATCAGCGCGAAGCTTGATGGACTGTTTCGGAAGTTAGCCACGGTCGAGGCCGAAGTGGGGGGTGGCTACGAGAGGGATAGGTATACCGGCATGATTCGCGAGCAGTTGCCCGAGGATCGCCGAGACGTTCGCAAGTGCAGGTTCGATGTTTTCACCACGCTCCAGGGACAGGTTCTGTCCGAGGCGTCAACGCGGGCACCAGTTATCTCAAACGAGTTCGCCGATCGGTATTTTGGCAGAACCCTGTGGTGGCGCGAAAACCTCAGATACACAACGCAAAACCCTGCGTTGAAATGGATTTGGGATGAGACGGTGATCGGTATGAGGGTGGATTCTTATGACGCGGTACGATTTGAATCTGATCGGGTTTCGTATTTTTCGTCGAAAGATCACCCCAATAACGACAAAAATAGCAATGACTGGCGAAAATCGATGGGCACGGCCTACGCTGGCAGTGCGCCAGAGGAATGCAGCGCCACAGGCAGACTAACCAAGGTTGAACCAGACGGCGCTGAGTTCACGGTAACAATCGCTGTCACCGGCAACGAGTGCAATGAAGTCTTCAATTGCCGAACTGAGCCGTCCAACGCGCTGGTTTGTGATCTAGAACTGGCTAGCGGCCCCGACCGGGGTGACCTGCGTTTCATACCCGGGCCGAGCCAGTAGCCATCGTTGCAGTGCCACCCCAGCCCAAGGCGGCACCGGGTGCGGCCACCTACGCCCCCTGCCGACCGTGCATCGGCACCCCGGCCCAAAGGGTACACACACCGACCGCAGCCAAGGTGCCGATGTAGCCCCGACCAGAGGGGCTGCGCGGCGGGATGGCTTGCACGTGACGCCGATCCGCGTCTAGGTTGCATCCGATTGAAGAATTTGTGCTGGTGCGAATATGACTGTGAATGCCGCTGCGGAAACTGCTCTGCTTGAATATTTGGAAATGAACAAGCCCGGTTACGCATTGCTTCTTGATGCGCCATGGGGTGCAGGAAAGACCCACTTCATTAATCGTGTTTGTAAGGTCGAGCCTAATTCAGACAAGATTAGATACGTCACGCTCAATGGTGTAGACAGTGAGGTAGCATTTCGGCGTTCTCTGCTGAAGGGCACCGCCGAATCCGCTCTTGCCGATAAGTTAGAACTCGGCGGGAACTTGTTCTCAAAATACCTCCGCATTGGTGATCTCGGAAGTTTGGCAAAGGACGTTTGGGAAGAAAGGCAGCTAAAGTCGCTGCCTGATACACTTATTTTTGACGATTTGGAGCGTTGCAAGCTGGACGTAAAGGTCCTGCTAGGGCTGTTGAATGAGTTCGTTGAGCATCAGGGCAGGCGCGTAATTCTGGCCACCCACTCCTCTGAGGATGCTGATGCGGAGGAGTTCAATAAGAGAAAAGAAAAGGTCGTAGGCCGCACTCTTTCTATCGAGCCTGATTTGGCGTCAGCGCTGCCAGTGTTTCTCGATGCGCTTGATGAAGGTAGGGGGAAAGAGTTCTTTCTTTCGCACGCTGCCTTGGTCGAGCGTGTTTTCAGAGATGCCAAACATGGGAACCTAAGAATTCTTCGCAATGCGCTTCGCGACTGTTCTCTCCTGCTTGATAGGATCGAGGATCATATATTCGCGGCCAAAGAGCCTTTGGCTAGGTTCGTGCGGACATACTTAGCATTAGCTATGGCTTTGGCGCGAGGGGAAATTAGCAAAGAGGACTTCGCTAAGCGTGGATCTTCTCAGGTCCTCTCAAAGCGAGAGGGTAATGAGGAGTACCACGCCCTGTACGATATAAATTTTAATCATGCGGGTGTGGACGTGTACGGAAAGGCTGGAGCGACACTTTCTGTCGCTTTGGGAGAGGAAATATTCTCAAGAGGTTACGTTGAAACAGGTGTTCTGAATCGCGAGTTGGAAATTACCCAGCAGTTCTTACCGATGGAGGAGAATCCTCTTTGGAAGCGTTCTGTCTATTGGGGGGACGAAGGTGCCGATCAAGTTTCGAATCTTGTTCAAGAGATGAAGGTGTATCTTCTTCGGGAGGATAGCATAGTTCCTGGACCCTATCTTCATATCGCAGATTCACTACTTAGAATCGAGTCATTTGGTGGGCTTAATGAGGCAAGAGAGGACATAACAGCGCAGATCGTCGCTAGAATTCATGAGCTTTCCGCCGAAGGCAAGATACCAGCGGCAAGATTTGGGAAAAATCTGGGATGGTCGTTGGGGATTCACGGCTTTTCGTATGGCGGGTACGGCGTTGAGCCCTGTGCTGAATTTCAAGCGATCATTGACGCTATGGAGCGAGCTCAAATGGAGATGTACGAGCGGAATTTACCAAAAGAAGCGGAAAAACTTCTTTGGTCTTTTAAGAAGGATGTAGATACATTTTCTAGCAAGATTCGTCATAGCGAAGATGGGCTCAGTTACTTCAATTCTCCAATATTGGATTGCATTGATGTGGAGGATTTTGTGGGTGCCTTTGAGTCAAATTTGCGAAAGAACCCAGCGGCTATACGTGATGGGCGCAGGAATTCCCTCATTGCGGCGCTCGACTTCATAAAAAGGCGGCATTCTAACGATGTACGTTGGAATGGGGAAAAGAGGTGGCTGCAGTCTGTGCGAGCCCGCTTAGAAGAGAACGCGGCTGCACGCTCGCGTTTAGCGGCAGCGCAGCTTGGTCAGTTCATGAAATTCTTCTGGTCATTCGGTGATCCGATAGAGGTTGAAGAACACGACAAAGAGTCTGAAGAAAGCGTTGGTGAAAAGTGATTTGGGCAAGGGGGCATGGCGGAAGCCCCCCGGCGTTCAACGCTGCCCACAGGAATTGAAGTGTTCAACGCCCAGCAAGCATTCCCGAGCAAATGGTACAAAACGTAAACATTTGCCCGCTTCTGCGCCTGTAGCGGGCTAGTGATCTGCGTGTGGTGCAGCCCGTGGTGCCCCACCGATGCCACCTGCAACCAGCGCTACCACACGTCTGCTCGGCCAGATGCCAAGACCATACATCAGGCCCATCAGCATCCCTGTACCCCTTGACCCCCAACAAATACGCAAGATGTGCGGTCTGCCACGCTCGCCGTAGCCGACCGCCAGCCGCAGCGCAGTGGTCCAACACGGGGGCGGGATGATCCGCAGCAACGCCCTAGGGGGCAGCGCCGCGCCGGGGTATCGCAAAATTAATATGACCGGCTGTTCTTCAACGACTCCCGACCCGGCGTTTCGCTCTTTAACCTTTTCTGTCCTGACCGCCTTCGCAAATAACCCGACGACCTCTCAATTCCGAAATTCAGATCAGGTCAGTTTCGGCGTAAAAATTGCAGGAACCGGACGAGAATTTCAATATATCGCCCATTTCAGGGAGTAATTAAGTGACAACACCGATTACGGCGTTGCTTCAATCTGGATAGTAGCGCCATATTGGGTCAGCGCAGGAGGCAAAATGGTTCAAATTGCCCAAATACCTATCACCGTAAATGGCGAAAAGTTCGAAACGACTAAAGCCGCTGCTCTACATTACGGCATCGCGCTAAGAGCTGTTCGCTTTCAGATGCGTTCTCACGGGTTGTCTCTCGAGCAAGCCTTCGCTGTCGCAATGGAAGCTAACGTAGGCGGGGATCGCAAAGCGCGCGCCGAAGCGACTGCTGAAAACCACCTGATGCGCGGTGACGTTATCGACCTTTTCCTTATTAAGACCCCCAAAGCCCATGAGAAAGAGCTTAAAGACCGGCGGGAAGAAGCACCGCCCAAGCTCAGCTATTGGCAAGAACGCTTGTGGCTGGCGCGGTTGAAACTAGAGGGTATCGACGTAAGTGGCGTTGAACTCATGCACCCGGATCGAGAACCAAAAGAACCGGAAGAAGTGCCAAAGCCAACGCCTGAACTCTACCTACCTGCCGCTGAATAGAACCGAAGCATGAACCATGGAGGTTACAAATGCTCGACTTACGCATAGCAGACGCGTTCCTCACGACGCTTCAAATCGACTGTGCTATTCGATTCGGGATGGAAGTGGAGTACGAAACCGAAACGATGGCTATCTCCGCTTGGCATATCGAAGGAAACGAACTGGTTCAACGCGGTTATATTGGCGAGAACGTGATCCGCGAGATGTACCGAGTTGTCATGTCGAATCCCGACGTGGCGGAATACATCGGTGATGAAGTCGAATTCGAGGAAATGTTTGAATGCCTTCAAACCTTACTTCTCTGGCAATACGCGCACGAACCTAACGCCATGCCGGAACCTTTTCTCATGCCAGACGCAACTTTCACCGAGCATGTGCCGGACCCGACCCTGTTCCACGCGGTACACTAATGTTGAAACTCTCCACCACCAGCGCAAAGAACTCACTTGCGTTGAACCAGCTGATCCTAGCGCACTTGAACAAGACCCTGGGGAGGGTGGAGGAAGGGGCGACGAACCTGCTGCTTCCGGTGCGTCTGCAATACCTCGGCAGCCGCGTCTATGTGCCGCTCAACGCCCTACACGCCCCTTTGTCACTGCCACGCTGGTTTGGCGACTACAGCCGAGCCGCAGGTACTCTAGGGCTGATCCTGCAGAGCTACCCGGCGGCAAACATCACGCTCGCACCGTATGAGGTCGCTGCCAGCGGGCATCACTTCTACAACACACACCCGGCCACGCCAGCCATCAACGCCTATGCGCGGGCGCTCAAGGAAGCCGACGCGGCCAGCTACAGCCCCTGTGACCTCGCCGACCTGACGGAGTATGCCAGCGTGAAGCGGCCTCGCGCCGCTACGCCGTAGCGCCGGATCGGTTCTCACCGGCTCGCTTCAATGCAGAGCGGTACCGCCCACGCATAACACGACCGACGGTTCTAACATCAACGCCAAAATATGCAGCGACTTTCTTTCTCGCCCAGCCCTTTTCAACCAGAAGTTCAATAGCTCTAGCCGTTACTGGCTCTAGCGGCTTGCGTCGTTTATCGCCATAAAGCTTTTTGTCTGCCATGTTTTGCTTGTGGGTGCCGATAGTAAGGTTCTCTACCGAGCAATTAGTTTTGTCTGGCGTTATATGACGCGTAACTTCACCCGGCTTTCGGGGTCGCAGAAACGTGTCGACGACAAGCTGATGTAGCAATATCGGCTTTCGATTACTCATCCCATGTATGTCTACTCGCGGGTAACCTTGAGAATCTAGGCGAAGACTCACTTCCCGCATTGGCAGAATTTTTCCCGTGAGCTTGTGCGGCCTAGACGCCGTAAATAGTCTCCCGCTACTGTGGAGTAGATAATGCCCCGGCAGAAGATCTCCGCGCAAATTGGGTCGTTTCCAGACCCCGCCCATTTCGATAATTTGAGACATTGCGCCCCCTATATACGTCAACTACCGCATATTGTGCCACAGAGTTAATGGGTTGAGTAAACTATCCGGATTAGTACCTGGATTTCTATTAGCTTCAATTGCAAAACTGCCGCAATATATGGGTAACCGATAAGCGGAAGTCCATATAGGAGGGAAGTTGAAGTGTTCTTGGCAAAATTGCCCCGCGCTGCCATCGTATTCCCCAACAGTACCGCGATTTCCCTTTCTAAAAACCTCCCAGCTTCTATACCCCGCATCGCGCGCACCACAGACGCGAAAAATACCGGACGCTATTTAAGGGGCGAGGTCGAAGGTGCCGATGCGCTGGCTCTGCAAAATTGGAAGCAAAGTTGCGCAACGGTACGAGACGCCGAGACGGTAATTCAGCAAACCGCCGCACATGTAGAGGTGCTGAAGGCAACGCATCGCGCGCTTGATACTGGGGAATTTACCGTTACCGATAATCACCCGATGGTGCGCGCCGCGTTGGAGGTGCACGGGTTGAAGGCGGTGATCGCCCGTAAGAGCCCAGACGCAATAGTGGTGACGGAAGATATGACTACCACGCTGGACAACCTAGCCGAAGCTATCGACGCACTAGAGAACGCGCTGACCACCGCCCGCGAGCGCTTTGACGCGCTTGCTGCCGTTGTCGGAAAATCGGCTAAGGCGGTGTTTTGTTTCTACGGCGACCTTGGCGAAGCCATTCGCAAAGGCGTTCATCTGGACCTGCCGAAGGTCTGGCAAAATGAAATTGACCTGACGCTTAAATACGGCCTCGCCACTCAAGATCCATTCGGTAGCGACGCTGACATTAACGCCAGCATTCTGCAGCGCAGGTTCCTCGGCAAATTGGATCAGGAGTACAGGCGCATGAAGTCGCTCCGATCAGAGGCCAAGCGTAGCCTTGATGAGCAAGATACCTTGAACAAGCTGCGGGAGGCACACGGAAATGAATGACGCCGTAATTGGTCGCGCGATGGGCGTTCTCATTAAGGAAGAACGCCAGCGAACTGACAAGCTGATTGAGTCCCTGCGCGTCGATGAAACCGGCCTGCTAAAAGGCATCCTCTGCGACCTTCTCAGCGCCAACCTTCAGGCCATTAATGAACACTGCGGGCAGATCATGCATAAACGATCCGTGGTTCTCGAAGAGGGCAGAGGCGGGCCATCGAGGGCTGTGAAAATGGTGACGGAGTCCAGATAATGCAGCGCCAGAACAAGGCATATACCGCCGCGCATGAGCTGAGCCATTGCGCCCTAGCCGCCATTGCCACGATGATGTTCGCGCCTAAGAAGTATTCCACCATCGGCGTGTACATCGACGTCCAAGTCAGCTCTGGCGAAGCTGTGTTCGTAATGGGCTATGAAGGTAATCCGCTCGCCAAGCCGATTGTTGCCCTCGCTGCCCTCGGGCCGCTGCTGATGACCAAGTGGCAAAAACTGTCAGCGGGACCCGACCTGTACGATCAGCTTAAGACGGCAGGCATGAGCCAGGAGGACCTTGCGGCGTTCAAGCGCTGCCAGCCGTCCTACAACGAAATGTGCCGTGCCCTTGGCGCTGGCACTCGGCTGTGGCGTGAGCTTCCCCGGCAAAAGCTGATCGAGATTCTGGCAACCGCAAACCTCAACAATATCGACGCGCCCATTCCTCTGGAACTGCTGGTCCCAAAATCGCTCGCCACCCAAAGTCTTTCCGCTGCTGATCGCGCCTTCCAAAGCTCGATACACAACCCAAAGAGGGCACCCAGATATGTCTGATTTTACCAATCGCGATCCGGCGTTCCTCGCCCGCTTTGCCACCCGCGTTTACCAAGATATTCAGCGCGACCCCGTGAACGCTTTTAAGACCTATCCGCTCATGCAAAGCGGCTGGCCTTACATCACGCTTCAACAGGCAACGGACCTTGAGACTGGTAAGGCTGACGAGATGTACGTGCGTATTTGCCTTGCGCCGAGCCCCGAGCACCCGCCAGTGATCACCGTGCCGCTGAAAGGCGACACGCGCACGGAGACGCGAGCGAACTTCGACCAACGTGTTGAACAAATGGTCGACCTGTTGCGGGGGAATTATCGGGAACAGGTGTGCGCTGATGAAGCGTACAAAGCGAACATCGCCAAACTGCCCCAAGAAACTCGAGAGCTAATTGCGCTCTGTCAGGCGGCGCTATGAAGCTGACAACGGAAACCTTAGTGATCCATGAGGTGACGCATTTGGTGGTCGAATGTGCCATGTGCGTTCTTGCCTGCCGCGAACCGCCGATCACCTTTTCGGCAGTCGTAGCAGGAACCGAAGGGGTGGCGACCTGTAATCCGAATGCTTTCAACTGCGCCGTTACGGTTATTGTAGAAAATCACCGGGCGCGGCTTGAGGGCATCACGCTAGCGGATACCTGCGTTTCGCCGGAAGATATTGAAATGGGGCAGACCCTGAGCCCAGACCTGCGAGCAGCGGCGATGCGCCTTGGCGCGTGGCTCGCATACTCAGGGACCGTAAAACACGTCGCGGGCGATCTTAAAGATGACAGCGGCATGATCGCAGTTAACGGCGAGAAGTTGTTCAAAGCGATCCGCCCCACGGTTCGCCGCATCGCAAACCCCAATATGGAAAATGAGACTGCCGCAAGGGTACCAAAGCCCCCGAACCTGCCGATTGCCTACGTCGAGCATCCGCTAACGCCTGACCAGCTAGAACACGTTCGCGTTTTCCTCGCCAATACCAGCCCGCCAGCGAACCGGGGGCTGATGAACTAGCGCCTCGCTTTTCGCACCTGACCGTGGAGGTCTAAATGGTCACTCAAAACAGCGACATCAGATACCGCGTAAACGTAGATGTGGTTGGCGAGGAACAGCTTTTTGCGTTCCAGAAATCCGTGACTGCGATGGGCGGGCAAATCCGCCAGTTCAATCAGCAGGCCGGAAGCATGAACCGGGGCGCGGGTCAGCTCTCTCAAAGCTTTCA
Organism: Roseobacteraceae bacterium; assembly: GCA_048381755.1. Lineage (GTDB taxonomy): Bacteria > Pseudomonadota > Alphaproteobacteria > Rhodobacterales > Rhodobacteraceae > Salipiger. Next base: position 140,271 of record JBLXGS010000011.1, on the reverse strand, counting down.
AAACCTCGGTTTCCAGGTGCAGGACGTCTTTGTTCAGATCGCTTCGGGCCAAGGCGTCATGCGGGCGCTGGCTCAGCAGGTTCCGCAGGCGGCAAGCGGATTTGGGGCATGGGGCGTCGCTGTTGGTACGCTGGCCGCTGTTTTCGCCACGCTCCTGCCGTTCTTGATCGAGACCCGAGACGCGGCCGAGCAATTCGAGGAGAGCCTTGAAGGCATCGACAGTAGCGTTGCCTCCCTGCGTTCTGCCATCGACCAAGCGACCCAGCCGCTGCGGAACTTGAGGGAAGAGTTCGGCAGCTTGTCGGGCGTGGCGGAAACCGTTTTCGGGACAGGGCTGAAGAATGCCGTGCTGGATTTGAAATCCACACTGGCGCAGGCACAGAAGGACCTAGATGCCCAGTTCAACTTCCAGCGGCTGATCGCCGACTACGACGCGCTGGCGGCAGCGCACGAGCGTGTGCGCGAGCAGTACGACAGAGGCCTAGCGACCGACAAGCAGCGGCAAGACAGCCTGAATACGCTGATCTTTTTCATGGAGAACCTCGAAGCTCAGACCGGCATGACGGCGGCACAGTCGAGGGAGCTAGATCGCATCCTCACTGGCATGGTCAACGAGATTGGGCAGGGCAAGATCAGCGGTGAGTTTGGCGCTGCCGCCGTCGCGCTTCGCGCGTCTCTACAGGCGGCAGGTGAAATCCCTCCCGAGATCACAAAAGTCCTAAACCTGATCATTCAAACCGAAGCCCGCGCGTTGAACGTGACGGACGCCTTGAGCGATGCGGGCGACGAGGCGGGAGGGCTGTCGACCAGCTTGCGTGACGCCGCAGGCGAGATGGCGATTTTGCGTGGTCTGGCCGACCAGACGGCGCAAGCCCTAAGCCGCATTGGTACCGCAGGGCGGACGCTGGCCGAGGACACTGCATATGCTCAGGCGAAGCTAGATGCCATAAACGCCGGAGCCACACAGGCGCGGGCAGAGAGCCTGGCGAAGATTGACCAGCAACGCCGCGCGCTGGCCGACCAGCTTAATTCTACCGAGCCTATGGTGTCGGAAGCCGCCCGGCGCGAACTCGCCCTCTTCACGTCTGAAGTCCTAGCGAACGAGCGGGCGAACTCAGACCTCGACGCGGCGGTGAAGGCGCTGAACGCGAGCCTGAGCGGGAACACAGAGGGCAAGGGCACCAGCGGCGGTACTGCCAAAGCTGCGCAGACCGCCAAAGAGGCGATGGAAGCCCTTATGCAGTCTTTGGCGGCGTACCAGACCCCAGCCGAACAGGCGGCAGCGGCACACGCCGAATTGCAGAGGCAGTTCCGCGAAGCCGGTGGCCTGAAAGCAGGCACCGCCGAAATGGCGCTGTACGAGCGGGCGCTTCAAGAGCTAGCGCAGACCGCGAGCGAGGTGACGGTAGAGCTGACGGATGTTGGCAACATCATCGCTAGCAATATGACGGGTGCGTTTGACTCGATCATTGACGGCAGCCAAAGCGCTGGAGACGCGTTTGCCGATATGCTTGAGCAGATGCTGCGAGACATTGCGCGGTTCCTGCTCAGCCAAGCCGTGACGCAGTTTTTGCAGAGCTTTGCTGGTGTGCCGGGTTGCGGAACCGTTACCACGGCCACGCCCTCTGCACCGGGCTTCACACCCACGGTTGGACTTTCTGCGGCACCGGCTGCGTTCGCGTTCTCGGCTCCCACCATCTCAGCGCAAACCTTCGGTTCTCGCATGGCTGTGCCAACCGTGACGTCTTCAGCGTACCGGGCCACGAATACCGACGCGCCTGTTTCGGTCACCGTGAACAACAACAACGGCTCTGAAATTGAAGTGCAGGAACGGCAATCGACCAACGGTATGCGTGAGGTCGAAGTATTCGTCGAGAATAAGGTTAAGAATCTACTCTCGTCCGGTAAGATGGACCGCACTATGAAGCAAAATTACGGACTCCGCCGTTCCGTTTAACTTCTGGCTTCAAGCGTATTCTACGACTAAAATAAGCGCTACGAGTTCACGCTGGTTTCGCTAAAGCCGCGTTTACTCACGGCCCTTGCAATTGTTTGAACACACCGATTGCGAGGGCCGATCATATTCAGCTTATTGCCGTCTCGCCCCTCGGTCCTATTCCAGACTTTGAAGCATTTAGTGCATGCGGAAGACAAGATAAGCTCCAAGCATAGTGATCGCTTGGAGCCCGGACTTCTTGGATCAGGAGGCCGACTGTTTTTCGCGCATCTCTTCCTCACGAGCCCTCTGATCAATCATGCGTCTGGCATATTCGATCGCATCTGCAAATTCGGCTTCGCGCTCGGCTTGCTCCCTTTGGGCGGCATCGGTCTCTTGATGCATATGTTCATGCTGGTCGAGCTTTCGAGTTGCGTCTTTCTTGGCGGCGGTGGAGCGCCTAGCGTCGATTTCGTTTTGAATAGCTTGAGCAGCAGGAGCTTCCAGAAACTCTTCGGCGGCAAGCCAACGGAGCGCTTCCTCGGTGTCATCGAAAGTGGTTTGCTTGGCAAGCCGAGTTGCCCGATCCTGACTAAATGGGGCATTCGAGAATGTCGAGTAATTGATCTCCGTATTGATATATTTATCGACGTCGTCAGATAGTAGTTTAAACTTTTGTAGCGTGAGATACGATACTAAAAGTTGCTCTGTGTCGATGTGCTTTCTCTGACGTCTCTGAGCTATAATCTGCGCGTTCCGCGCACTATCTTGCGCAGCTTGGCGAGCTAATCCGATAACTAAGCCGGAGATTATTGCGCCCCCAAAAAGGATTCCGAAGAAGGCTCCAAAACTCTGCATTTCAATTGCACCGAGGACCGCCGCGATCATCAGGATTGGAATGAGTATGGCCATGTATGTTCTCTCCGACAAGTTTGACACACTTAAGACTGTCAGGGGAACAGTTCCGCAATGCTGAATTCCCTTTTCGTTTCGATGGGTTGTTGGGGTGTGGTATTTTCATCGCAAGTGTTTGGTGGCAGTCCTAAATCGAAGTCATCGTGGTGATGAATTCGCGGCATGGCGTTGCGCCGACAATGCCGAGAGCCCCCGCGCTGCACCCCCTACCGAAAGCGACTGGCGTCCAGCAGGGGCTCTATTCCTGATCTTCTGACGGTTGCTGCCGATCTTTCTTCTGTGGCCTGCGTCTTGCCATCTCGCCATTTCCCCTCTGGCTTTCCTGCAATCAGGTGCCGCCATGCTACAGGCTTTGCAGGTAGCTATGCCAGATGCGCAGCGCTTCGGCTCGCTGCGCGGTGAACGTCTCGTGGAAATAGGCTCTTTCGACCCCGCCGAAACCCTGAGGAACGTGGTTGAGGCAAAGCGAGACCACATGCGGTGCAACGTCTAGCGCCAGCAGGCGAGAGGCCATCGTACGGCGAATGTCATGCAGGCCACGCTCCGTACCGACCTGTGCCCGCATATATCGCCGGGTTTTGTGAATATCTATCGGCCCGAATTGCCAGCCGCGCAGCAGAGGCAGGGCAGCGGGTGGCAGCACGACGGACCATGCCTTACGCGTCTTCGTACGATGGGCTGCTACCGTGAAGCCATCTGCGGTCACTTCCGCCTTCTCAAGTTCAAGTATCTCTTTGGCGCGTCCGCCGGTTAGCAGAAGCAGCTTCAACGCCCGCGCCATCTGATTGCTATCTGGCAGGTTCCACAGGCGTTTTATTTCGTCCGTTGTCAGCACGGTCGCGCGTGGCTGGCAGCGCTCCTTCCGCTTGTACCCCGTCAGTGGGTTCCGCGTGGCAATTTCTTCGTTCAGGCAATGGTTGAAAAAGGCTTTGAACTGCTTCACCGCCATGTCTTGCGTTCCTGGCCTGTCTTCGAACTGGCGGATGACGGCTAGAAGGTCTTGCCGCGTCACCATGTCTAGCTTCTTGCTGAGCACATCTTGGGGGATGAACCGCCGTAGGTGCGCCCATGCGGACTGGTATCGGGAGCTCTTGCTGGCGATGACCGTACCCACATAATCGGCAAGGGCCGACTGTAGCGTCTGCTGTGGGGCCTGCCCGACGCGATGGAGGGTGTGGTGGGCCTGTAGCTTCGTGGCGGCTTCTCTGGCCTGCTGTAAGCTCATAACTTTGGCGGAGCCGAGAGTACGCTTGCGACTACCGACGCGGCATACGAAGCTGCGTTTGCCCCCAGCGTTGAGCCGCACCCCAAGCCCCGGCACGGCGGAACACCAAACGGTTTCTGTACCCTTGGCTGGCAGGGGCAACTTCCGGATATTTGCGTTCGTCAGCTTCACCGCACAGCCCTCCGAAATTTTTGACCAATTTTTCGCAGGGGCTGGCTCGAAAGTCCCGGTAGCTGGTCGGGCTCACTTGTAGAACTTAGGGCTATGATTTGGGCGCTATGGCGTTGAAAAGCTTGGCGGAATCTTATTTTTCCGCGCTGTATCAATGGGTTGGTCGAAAGCGACCTTTGTTGCAATTCGTTAGATTCGGGCAAAGATCACGAAAACATTGACGCTCACGCTGGCCGAACCCCTTAATGGGGATGACTCGCAAAATTGCGCGTCCCGAGCCGCGGAGGAGGTGGCGCGGGACGTCCGGGAAAACAGCACGTACCGGGAGCCTAGGGAGGAGACAATTTGGCTTACATGTCCGAGGGCGCAGCGGGGCTGCGCTCTATTCCGGCCCTGTTGCAGCGCAATGCTTCGAGCTTTGCCGGCCGCCCGGCCTATCGGGAAAAGGAATTCGGCATCTGGCAGAGCTGGAGCTGGGCCGAGACGCAAGAGGAGATCGAGGCCTTTGCACTTGGCCTGCTGAACCTCGGCGTGGCACAGGGCGACCACGTGGCGGTGATCGGCCGCAACCGGCCGACGCTCTACTGGTCGATGGTCGCGGCACAGATGGCCGGGGCCGTGCCGGTGCCGCTCTACCAAGACGCGGTGGCCGAAGAGATGGAATACGTGCTGCAGCATTGCGGCGCCCGCTTCGTCATCGCCGCCGATCAGGAACAGGTCGACAAGGTCATCGAGATCCAGGACGACCTGCACCAGTTCGAGCACATGATCTATGTCGATCCGCGCGGCATGCGGAAATATGACCACAGCGCGCTGCACGACTACGCCCATGTTCAGGCGCAGGGCCGCGCCGCCCGCGACGAATTGATCGGAGAGCTTGATCGTCGCCGAGACGCTCTTGGCTACGACGACACCTGCGTGATGCTCTACACCTCCGGTACCACCGGCAAGCCCAAGGGCGTGGTGCTGTCGAACCGCAATATCATCGAGACCGCCAAGTCCTCGTCCGAGTTCGACCATCTGACCCCCGGCGAGGAGGTTCTGGCCTACCTGCCGATGGCCTGGGTCGGCGATTTCATCTTCTCGATCGGACAGGCCTACTGGAACGGCTTCTGCGTCAACTGCCCCGAGTCCGCCGAGACGATGATGACGGACCTACGCGAGATCGCACCGAGTTATTATTTCGCCCCGCCAAGGGTTTTCGAGACGCAGCTCACCCAGATCATGATCCGGATGGAGGACGCGGGCGCCTTCAAGCGCAAGCTCTTCCACCACTTCCTCAATCACGCCAAGGTGGTCGGGCCGAAGATCCTCGACGGCAAGCCGGTGGGGATGTTCGAGCGGCTCAAGTATGCTCTCGGTGAATTCATGGTCTACGGGCCGCTGAAGAACACGCTGGGCTTCAGCCGGGTGCGCGTCGGCTACACGGCGGGTGAGGCGATCGGGCCGGAGATCTTCGATTTCTACCGGGCGCTGGGGATCAACCTCAAGCAGCTCTACGGCCAGACCGAGGCCTCGGTCTTCATCACCCAGCAGCCGGACAACGAGGTGCGGCCCGACACGGTGGGCGTGCCGTCCCCCGGCGTCGAAATCCGTATCGCCGAGAGCGGCGAGGTCTTCTACCGCTCGCCCGGCGTCTTCGTGGAATACTACAAGAACGCCGACAGCACCGCGGGCACCAAGGACGCCGAGGGCTGGGTCGCCACCGGCGACGCGGGCTTCATCGAGGAGGCGACGGGCCACCTGCGCATCATCGACCGCGCCAAGGACGTGGGCAAGATGGCGGACGGCGCGCTCTTTGCGCCCAAATACGTTGAGAACAAGCTCAAGTTCTATCCGAACATCCTCGAGGCCGTGGTCTTCGGCAACGGCCGTGACCGCTGCACCGCCTTCATCAACATCGACCTGACGGCGGTGGGCAACTGGGCAGAGCGCAACAACATCGCCTATGCCTCCTACCAAGAGCTGGCGGGGCATCCGAAGGTGCTGGAGACGATCCAGCGCCACGTCGAGGAAGTGAATGCCTCCGTGGCCGAGGACGAAATGCTCTCAGGCTGCCAGATCCACCGCTTCCTCGTGCTGCACAAGGAGCTGGACGCCGATGACGGCGAGCTGACCCGCACCCGCAAGGTGCGTCGCAACATCATCGCCGAGAAATACGCCGACCTGCTTACCGCGCTCTACGACGGCTCGCAGAGCATCTACACCGAGACCGAGGTGACCTACGAAGACGGGCGCAAGGGCCGGATCAAGGCGACGCTGGCGATCCGCGACGCGCAGGTGGTGCCGGTGGCACCGAAAGCGATGGCGGCGGAATGATGGACGGGTCGGACCAGCGTATTTGGGGGAACAATGAAAGGCAGGATGCCGTGAAGGATGCCAGCAAGGGCCGCGACACAGACGGGGGCTATGTCACCGAGGATGGGCGGCAGATCGGCGGCGTGCTGATGGAGCTGCGCAATATTACCCTGAAGTTCGGCGGGGTTGTCGCGATCAAGGACATCTCCTTCGACATCCGCGAGGGGGAAATCCGGGCGATCATCGGGCCGAACGGCGCGGGCAAGTCCTCGATGCTTAACATCATCTCGGGGTTCTACACGCCCTCAGAGGGTGAGCTCTGGTACAAGGGCGCCAAGCGCCCGCCGATGAAGCCATACGAGGTGGCACGACTGGGCGTGGCGAGGACCTTCCAGAACATCGCGCTTTTCGAGGGGATGACGGTGCTCGACAACGTGATGACAGGGCGGCTGACCCACATGAAGGCGGGTATCGCCAGCCAGGCGATCTGGTGGGGCCGCGCCCGCGACGAGGAGATCGCCAACCGCGAGATCGTCGAGAAGGTCATTGATTTCCTTGAGATCCAGAACATCCGCAAGACACCTGTGGGACGGCTGCCCTATGGCCTGAAAAAACGCGTCGAGCTGGCGCGGGCGCTGGCCGCGGAACCCTCGCTGCTGCTGCTCGACGAGCCGATGGCGGGGATGAACGTCGAGGAGAAGGAGGACATGAGCCGCTTCATCCTCGACGTGAACGACGAGTTCGGAACCACCATCTGTCTGATCGAGCACGACATGGGCGTGGTCATGGATCTGAGCGACCGGGTGGTCGTGATGGATTACGGCAAGAAGATCGGCGATGGCCCGCCCGATGAGGTGCGGCAGAACCAGGACGTGATCGACGCCTATCTTGGCGTGGCGCATTGAGGGAGCAGGCGACATGCTGAACGACATCTTCATCCAGCCTTTCGCGGACATGTTCGCGGCGCCGGACTTCCTGTTGCAGGTGCTCTGGGAAGGGCTGGTTTCGGGCATCCTCTACGCGCTGATCGCGCTCGGCTTCGTGCTGATCTTCCGCTCGAGCCGGATCTTCAACTTCGCGCAGGGGATCATGGTGGTCTTCGCGGCGCTGACCCTCGTCGGGCTGCATGCCATGGGGATCCCCGCCTGGATCAGCGTCGCGCTGACGCTGGCGGTGATGTTCGTGCTGGCGGTCTCGATCGAGCGGGTCGTGCTGCGGCCGCTGGTGGGCCAGCCCGACATCATTCTCTTCATGGCCACCATCGGCATCACGCTGTTCCTGATCGGCTTCGGCGAGATCATCTTCGGCGGCGAGAACAAGGTGATGATCACCGAGGAGCTGGGCATTCCCACGGACTCGGTGGTGCTGGAACCCTGGGGCGGGCTGCTGATCCTCGAACAGAAGGACATCACGGCGGTGATCGTCGCGGGCCTTCTGGTGGTGGCACTGCTGCTCTTTCTCGGCAAGACCCGCATGGGCCGCGCCATCCGCGCGCTCGGCGACGATCACCAGGCGGCGCTCTCGGTGGGCATCTCGCTGCAGACCATCTGGGTGCTGGTCTGGTTCATCGCGGGCATCATCGCGCTTGTCACCGGCATCGCCTGGGGCGCGCGTGCCGGGGTGAGCTTCGCCTTGGAAGTCATTGCATATAAGGCGCTCCCTGTCCTGATGCTCGGCGGTCTGGAGAGCATCACCGGGGCGATCATCGGCGGGCTGATGATCGGCATGCTGGAGAAACTCTTCGAGATCTACTGGGGCCAGCCGCTGATGGGCGGCAACACCGAGACCTGGTTCGCCTTCGTGCTGGCGCTGATCGTCCTGCTGTTCCGCCCGCAGGGGCTGTTCGGAGAGCGCATCATCGAAAGGGTGTAGACCGGCTCCCGGCGGAGCGCGCCTCCGCCGGGAGTATGCGGCGACAGATGACGGCCCGCGGGAGGCGGGCTGACAGGAAGGAAACCGAGGGGAGGACGGTGACATGGCGAAACTGGTGGCGCTGCTGAACGTGGTCGCCTGGGCGGGCTTCTGGGCCTTCGGCTACCTCGCGTTGACCGGCAGCGAGGGGCACGTGCTGCCGGCGCTGCTGCTGGCGGCAGCGGGGGGCGCAGCGGGGCTCTGGGCCTGGTTCTGGCTGGTGCGGCACTCGGAGGTGACCGGCTACGCCGTGCCACCGAAGCGCGCCTATCCGGACGAGACGCACGGACCCGCCTGAGGGCATTCCGGCACAGATAAGAAGGCCGCGTGATCGGGGAAGAGGAGCCCCGGACCCGCGGCAGGACCTGAAGGAGCGGCGCAGAGGCGCCGGGAGAGGGAGAGACGGATGCTCTATCGCACGGCGGGGCAATTCAAGACGAGCTACAAGTCGGACATGGCGCTGTTCCCGGTCCGCCAGGACGCGGTGCTGCTGATGGTGATCCTTGGCTTTGCCTGGGTGGTTTTTCCGCTCACCGCGAGCGAGTTCGCCTTCCAGACATTGCTGATCCCGATCCTGATCTACGCGCTGGCGGCGCAGGGGCTGAACATCCTGACGGGATATGCCGGGCAGCTGTCGCTGGGCACCGCGGCCTTCATGGGCGTCGGTGCCTATGCCTGCTACAAGCTGGTGACGCTGTTTCCATGGATGAACCCGGTGGTGGCGATCCTGCTGTCGGGATTCTTCAGCGCCGGCGTCGGCGTGGCTTTCGGCATTCCCTCCTTGCGGATCAAGGGGTTCTACCTCGCAATTGCCACGCTGGCGGCGCAGTTCTTCCTGGTCTGGCTCTTTGAGAAGTGGGGCTGGCTCTACAACTACAACGCCTCGGGCGCGATCCAGGTGCCGAACCTCGACATGTTCGGGCTCTACGTGGCCGGGCCGCAGGCCAGCTCAATCGTGCAGTATTACGTGGTGCTGGCGGTGGTCACGCTGATGACCCTGCTCTGCATCAACCTCACCCGCGGCACGCTGGGCCGCAGCTGGAAGGCGACGCGCGACATGGACATCGCCGCCGAGCTCATCGGCATCAACCTGATGCGCTCGAAGCTCACCGCCTTTGCCGTCTCGTCCTACGTGGTGGGCGTGGCCGGCGCGCTCTTCGTCTTCATGTGGCGCGGCGCGGCCGAGCCCAACCTCTTCGACATTCCGCTGAGTTTCCGCATCCTGTTCATCGCCATCATCGGCGGGCTGGGATCGATCCTCGGCAACTACCTGGGTGCCATCCTCATCGTCGGCCTGCCGGTGGTGCTGGGCACGGTGCCGCAGGCGCTGGGGCTGCCGATCAGCTCGGCCATGGTCGAGCACCTGAACATCATGATCGTCGGCGCGCTCATCGTCTTCTTCCTGATCATCGAGCCGCACGGGCTGGCGCGCCTCTGGGCGCTGATCCGGGAGAAGCTGATCATCTGGCCCTTCCCGCATTGAGGAGGTGCGGGCCGGGCTTTTCACATCATCGAAGATCTCAGGGAGGAGACAGGATGAAAACGTTGACCAAACTGGCGGGGGCCGCGGCGCTTGGCGCTTTGATGGCGGGGGGTGCGATGGCCGAGGGGCTGTACACGCCGAACCTCGCCTATCGGACCGGGCCGTTTGCCGCCACCGGCATCCCGCTGATGAACGGGCAGAAGGACTACATGGAACTGATGAACGCCCGTGACGGCGGCATCGGCGGCATCGCCATCGACTTCGATGAATGCGAGACCGGCTATTCCACCGAGAAGGGCGTCGAGTGCTACGAGAAGACCAAGGGCAAGGCGATTGTCACCCAGCCCTGGTCCACCGGCATCACCCTGCAAGTTCTGCCGAAGACGAACGTCGACGAAATCCCGATCCTCGCACCCGGCTACGGCTTCTCGCCGATGGCCGACGGCAAGGTGTTCCAATGGGCCTTCAACATTCCGCTGAGCTACTGGGACGGCGCGTCGATCCTGGTCAAGTATCTCGGATCGCAAGGGGATCTGAGCGGCAAGAAGATCGCCTTCCTGCACCTCGACCACCCCTTCGGCAAGGAGCCGCTGCCCTATCTCGAGGCCGCCGCGGAGGCCCAGGGTTTCGAGCTGGTGCCGATCCCCGTCGGTCTCAAGGAAATGCAGAACCAGTCGGCGCAATGGCTGCAGATCCGCCGCGAACGCCCCGACTACGTGATCATGTGGGGCTGGGGCGCGATGAACGCCGGGGCGATCACCGAGGCCGTCAAGACCAAGTTCCCGATGGAGAACATGCTGGGAGTCTGGTGGGCCGGGCATGACGCCGATCTCAAGCTCGTCGGCGACGCGGGCAAGGGCTACAAGTCCGTCAGCTGGTCCTTCCCCAACCCCGAGGCGCCGATCATGGCCGACCTGCAGAAATACGTGGTCGAGCCGGGCAAGACGCAGAGCGACGCCGAGGAGATGTCGGGCGTGTTCTACTCGCGCGGACTGGTCATCTCCATGGTGCTCGGCGAGGGCATCCGGGTGGCACAGGAGCACGCGGGTAAGGCGGAGATTTCTCCGGCGGACCTGCGCTGGGGGCTGGAGAACCTCGACATCACCGAAGAGCGGCTCGAGGAGCTCGGGATGACCGGCATGGTGCCGCCGTTCTCGACCTCCTGTGACAACCACACCGGCCACTCTGGCGGCTGGATCCTCGAATGGGACGGCGAGAAATTCGTCAAGGCGTCTGATCTCATCATGCCGGACAGCGACATGATCGCGCCGCTCGAGGAAAAGGCGGCGATGGACTACGCCGAGGCCAACCAGCCCTGGCCGGTCAACGAAGAATGCGGCGGCTGAGCTGACACCTCCGGCGGCGGCGCATCTGTCGCCGCCGGACTTTTGCGTATTTGGAAAGAGAAGAAGATGCTGGACACTGCGCAGACGGGCGAGGCCTCTAGCCGCGAGGGTGCGGCGCGCGAGACGCTGCTCGAGGTCAACAATATCGAGGTGATCTACAACCACGTGATCCTCGTGCTGAAGGGTGTGTCGCTCTCGGTGCCGCGGGGCGGGATCACCGCGATCCTGGGTGGCAATGGCGCGGGCAAGACCACCACGCTGAAGGCGATCTCTAACCTGCTGCATTCCGAGCGCGGCGAGGTGACCAAGGGCACGATCTCCTATCGCGGTGAACGGGTGCAGGACCTCGATCCGGCGGCGCTGGTCAAGCGCGGCGTCATTCAGGTGATGGAGGGGCGGCACTGTTTCGAGCACCTCACGGTGGAAGAGAACCTGATGACCGGCGCCTTCACCCGGCGCGACGGCAAGGCCGCCGTGCAGCGCGATCTGGAGATGGTCTACGAGTATTTCCCGCGGCTGAAGGAACGGCGGAAGTCTCAGGCCGGCTATACCTCGGGCGGCGAGCAGCAGATGTGCGCCATCGGCCGGGCGCTGATGTCGCGCCCCGAAATGGTGCTGCTGGACGAGCCCTCGATGGGGCTGGCCCCGCAGCTTGTGGAGCAGATCTTCGAGATCGTGAAGGCGGTGAACGAGGGCGAGGGCGTGTCCTTCCTGCTGGCCGAGCAAAACACCAACGTGGCGCTGCGCTATGCCCATTACGGCTATATCCTCGAGAACGGCCGGGTGGTGATGGACGGGCCCGCGCAGGCGCTGCGCGAGAACCCGGACGTGAAGGAGTTCTACCTCGGCATGTCCGACGAGGGCCGGAAATCCTTCCGCGACGTGCGCTCCTATCGTCGTCGCAAGCGGTGGCTGGCGTGAATGCGCGCCTTCGTTGCTCTGCCGCTGCCCGAGCCGCTGATCCCGCCGCTGCTGGCGGTGCAGGAGGCGGTGCCGGTGGGGCGGGCGGTGCCCGAGGAGAACCTGCATGTGACGCTGGCCTTCCTCGGCGACGTCGAGGAGGCGGAGCTGCAAGAGCTGCATCTCGAACTGGAGGCGCAGGCGCTGCCGGGCTGCTCGTTGCGGGTGACCGGGCTGGAGAGCTTTGGCGGGCGGTCGCCGAAGCTGCTGGCGGCGGCGGTGGCGCCCGAGCCGGGTCTTTCGGCGCTGCACGGGCGCGTTGTGCGGGCCTGCCGGGCGGCGGGGATCGAGCTCGAGCGGCGGAGATTCCGGCCGCATGTGACACTGACGCGCTTCGGCGCGGGGCTGCGCGGCGAGGGGCTGGCGCGGCTTGAACGGGCGGTGGCGGGGCAGGTTGCGCTCACCACCGGGACGGAGGCGGCAGAGGAGCTGCGGCTCGTCGCCTCGACGCTGACCCCTGAGGGGGCACTTTACGAGACATTGGCGGCCTATGCGCTGCCGAGCCCGCCCGGCGATGCCGCGGACGGGGATGGATAGGACTGGGCTGAATAAGGGAGGCTCGGATGAGCAGTTACTACGACGATCTGGAGACCCGCAGCGCGGCGGAGCGCGCATCGGCGTTGGCCGGGGCGCTGCCGGAGCAGGTCGCCCGCGCGCAGGCGCTGCCGGGCTACGCGGAGCTTCTGGCGGGGGTGGATGCGGCACGCATCACCGGCCGCGAGGCGCTGGCGGCGCTGCCGGTGCTGCGCAAGTCCGAGCTCGGGGCGGCGCAGAAGCGCGCGGCGCCCTTTGGCGGGTTCACCACCCGGACCGCCGCCGGGTTTGCCCATATCTTCCAGTCGCCCGGCCCGATCTACGAGCCGGGTGGGAGCGAGCACGACTGGTGGCGGCTGGGGCGCTTCCTGCATGCAGCAGGCATCGGCGCGGGCGACATCGTGCAGAACTGCTTCGGCTATCACCTGACACCCGCCGGGATGATCTTCGAGAGCGGCGCGCGGGCGGTGGGGGCGGCGGTGATGCCCGCCGGCACCGGCCAGACCGAGCTGCAGGTGCAGGCGGCGGCGGACATCGGTGTGACCGCGTATGCCGGGACGCCGGACTATCTGAAGATCATCCTCGACAAGGCCGAGGCCATGGGCGTGGAGCTGGCGATCACCAAGGCGGCGGTCTCGGGCGGGGCGCTTTTCCCCTCACTGCGGGAGTTCTACGCCGAGCGCGGAATTGCCTGCCTGCAGTGCTATGCCACCGCCGACCTGGGGCTCATCGCCTACGAGACGCCCAGCATGGAGGGGATGATCGTCGACGAGCGGGTGATCGTCGAGATCGTCACCCCTGGTACCGGCGATCCGGTGGCCGAAGGCGAGGTCGGCGAGGTGGTGGTGACCACGCTCAACCCGGACTACCCGCTGATCCGTTTCGCCACCGGCGACATGTCCGCCGTGCTGCCGGGGCTGAGCCCCTGCGGGCGCAGCAACATGCGGATCAAGGGCTGGATGGGCCGGGCGGACCAGACCACCAAGATCAAGGGTATGTTCGTGCGTCCCGAGCAAGTGGCGGCGCTGGTGGCGCGCCATGCCGAGATCGGCCGGGCGCGGGTCGTCGCCAGCCGTGAGGGCGAGATGGACGTGATGACCGTGCGGATCGAGACCTCGGGGCAGGGCGAGGCGCCGGATGCCGGGGCCTTCGAGGCGAGCGTGGCGGAGCTCCTGAAGCTCAAGGGCAAGGTCGAGCTGGTGGCGCCGGGCGGGTTGCCGCGCGACGGCGTGGTGATCGAGGATGCGCGCAGCTACGAGTGAGGGGCGCCTCTCTCGGAAGAGATGCCCAAATTGCTTCGGGGGAATTTGCGCTCAACGCAGCAGCGATGAGTAGAGCAGCAGGCCCCAGGGCTCCAGCGCCTTGTGGACCTGCGCCCAGCCGGTGCCGAAGGTGATCGGGTCGATGCTTGCGCCCTGGGCGATCTCGCTCAGGCTGCGGCGCCCGTCGATCCCGGCGAGCAGAGGCGCGGTGCCCTTGGGCAGCACCAGCGTGGCCTCGGCCCCGGCCATCTTCACCGGCAGCGGGCGTCCCTGTGCCACGGCCTTGGCGAGCGCCGCGCGCTGCACGCCGCGCAGGTGCGGGATCAGCTTGCGGTCCGTGGGCCTGGCCTTCGTGTCCTCTGCTCGGGCGGGGACGGCATAGGCGGTGTGCATTCGGATCGTGCCGCGCAGTTTCTCGGCGGTGGCCATCCGGGTGGCGGCGTCCATGCCCTCGGGCACCTCGGTGATCTGTCCGAGGTCATAGAGCGCGGGGGTGGTGAAGCCCGCCAGCCGCCATCCGGTCTCATCCAGCGTGCCCAGCAGTTCCGGCACCGCGTAGCTGCGGTCCTGCCCGTGCAGCAGCAGGTCGTAGAAGCCCGCATCCGAGGTATGGTGATCGCCGAGGTTGAGGTTGGCGGCGAAGGGATGGCCCTCGGGCAGTTCGGCGACGAGGCGCTGCGCGCGGGCCAGACGCTCTCGTGGCGACAGCCCTTCGAAGAGCGCGCCGAAGGCCTCCTGCAGCGGGTAGACGCCCGACCGGCCGTAGGGCGCGTAGACCATGAAGCCGAGACCGCCGCCGGGGGCAAGGGCGGCGCGCAGGGCGCGGAAGCCGGCCTCGGGCTCGGGCAGGTGGTGCAGCACGCCGCAGCAGTCGATGTAGTCGAAACTGCCGAAGTCGGGCGCGTCGAGCAGGCTGGCGGTGTGGAAGGTGATGCCGCTGAGCCCGCGCACCTTGGCGCGTTCCTCGGCCACGGAGCGCGAGGCGGTCGAGAGGTCGAGATAGGTGATCTCGAAGGGCTTCTTCGCGGCGGTAAGCAGCGTGGCGAGCTGGATCAGCCCGTCGCCGGTGCCGCCCCCGGCGACCAGCACCCGCAGCGGTTGCGACCAGTCGCGGCTGCCGCGCCAGAGCCAGTGGTCCATTTCCAGCGGATGCGAGGGCGAGCCGGTGATCAGCCGGGTCTTTTCGTCCTTCGGGTCACGCTCGGGGTAGGGATAGCTTTCGTACTGCTCTTTGACCGTGACCATGCCTCGTCCTCTCGTTGCCGGACGTTCTGGCACGGCGGGGCGGAAAGGCCAAGCCTCAGCGCGACTTGCGCTCGATCTCGAGGCGGGCTTCGAGCAGCGACATGTCCTGGATGAGGCGGCGCCGGGCATCGCGGTCGGAGGTCTCGCGCAGCTCCTCGCGCAGAGCCGAAAGCTGGCGCGAGAGCGCCACCGCCTGCGGCACGGCGCCATTGTCCTTGAGGATGCGATTGAGCACCGCATTCTCCGGGTCGTCGCAGTCGGGCAGCGGTTTCCCGGCGCCCGGCAGGTTGTCGAAGGCGCCTTCGGCCTCGGCCTTGGCGATGCGCGCGTTGATCAGGTCGATGAGCGGGTGGTCCATGGCAGCGGTCCGGCGGTGGCAGGTCAGCCTGCAGGGTAGCGCGGCGCGCTGGCGGCGTCACGGGCGAAAGCTGCGCGGGGTCGGCGCGCGCGTGGCCGCGCGCGCCGGACAGATGGTCAGGCGCGGAAGTCCGGGCCGATGCCCTCGATCGAGCGCAGGTGCGCCTGCCATTCGAGCTCGAGGTCGCCATCTTCCTCGTTCATCTGCACGTATTGCTGGTGCACGCGGGCGGCGATCTCGTCGTCCACCATGCGCAGCGGCTGGCCGCTGGAGGTGGCAGCGATCTGAATTTCGCAGGCTCGCTCGAGGTAGAAGATGTTGTTGAACATCTCGGCGGCGCTGCGGCCGGTGGCGATGAGCCCGTGGTTGCGCAGCATCAGCACCGGGTGATCGCCGAGGTCCTCCACGATGCGCTCGCGCTCCTCGAGGTCGAGCGCGATGCCTTCGAAATCATGGTAGCCGATGCGGTTGTGGAACTGCAGCGAGATCTGGTTGAGCGGCAGCAGCCCCTCTTCCATGCAGGAGACCGCCACGCCCGCGCGCGTGTGCGTGTGCATGATCCATGCTGCGTCGTGGCGGTTCATATGCACCGCCGAATGGATGGTGAAACCTGCCGGGTTAACCCGCTGCGGGCTGCCGTCGACCTTGTTGCCGTCGACGTCGATCTTCACCAGCGACGAGGCGGTGATCTCTTCCCAGCGCCAGCCATAGGGGTTGATCAGGAAATGCCCGTCCTCGCCCGGCACGCGGGCGGTGATATGGGTGTAGATGAGGTCGGTGAATTTGTGCAGCGCGGCAAGCCGGTAGCAGGCGGCCAGCTCTTCGCGGGTCTGTTTCTCTTCGGGGGACATGGTCATCTGTGTCTCCGGTCTTCTAGTTGCGTTGACCGACGGCGCCACCGGCGCCCTCGGCGGGGCGCCCGGCGTGGGCCGCAGCGAGGTCTTCGAGGGCCTCCGCCACCTGCGGCTCGGGCGGGCAGGCGCGGCGGGTGGTGAGGTCGGTGTGAAGAAGCAGGGTTTCGAGCGTCGCCGCAAGGGTGCCGTCGGGCTTTGTCACGCGGTGGAAGAGTTTCATCTTCTTGCCGACACCTTCAAGCACCTGCGTGGTCACCGTCAGGACGGTCCCGCGGTGCACCTCGTCGAGGTAGCGGATGCGGGTGTCGACGGTGAAGAAGCTCTTGCCCGCCGCGACATAGGCCGCGTCCGCGCCCACGAGCTTCATCAGCCCGTCGGTCGCCCAGGTGCCCAGCTCGAGGTAGGCGGCCTCGTTCATGTGGCCGTTGTAGTCGGTCCATGTCACCGGCACCGCCTGGCGCAGGGTGATCGGCAGCCCGTCCAGCTCTCCCCCCTCGGCCAGCGTCTTCTCGTGTCCGAGCAGCACGCCGCCCGCGCCGCTGCCGGTGCGGCGCAGCCCGCGCAGGATGGCAACAAGGTTGTCGTCGCGCAGTCGCTCCAGCTCGCGGATCGTGCGGTGGCCCGACTGGGCGTCGGACTGGCTGCTGATGGTCTCGATCAGCGCCGCATCCAGCTCGGGCACTTCGGTCAGCTTGGTCCAGGGCCAGCTGAGGGTCGGGCCGAACTGCTCGATGTAGCTCTGCATCCCGGCCTCGCCGCCGGCGATGCGGTAGGTCTCGAAGAGCCCCATCTGCGCCCAGCGGAGGCCGAAGCTCATGCGGATCGCGTCGTCGATCTCGGTCGTGGTGGCGATGCCGTCCTTGAGCATCCACAGTGCCTCGCGCCAGACCGCCTCCTGAAAGCGGTTGCCGATGAAGGCGTCGATCTCCTTGCGCAGCACCAGCGGGTGCATGCCGATGGAAGTAACCACCCCGGCGGCCCTGTCGCAGAGCGCCGCATCGCCCGAAATCTCGGCCAGCGGCAACAGGTAGACCGGGTTGAACGGGTGCACCACCACCACCGGCGCGCCGCCGGAGGCAAGATCGCTCGCCTTGAAACCCGAGGTCGAGGAGGCGATGAAGCCACCCTCGGGCAGCGCGTCGGCGATCTCCGCGTAGACCCTGTGCTTCAGTTCGAGCCGTTCCGAGACGCTCTCCTGCACCCAGTCGGCGCCCGTCACCGCTTCGGCAATGGAAGCGGCAAAGGTCAGCGTGCCTTCGGGCGGCAGCGGGCGGTCGTAGAGGGCGGGCAGCGAGGCGCGGGCATTGTACAGCACCTCGCCGATCTTGCGCGCGGCTTCGGGATCGGGGTCAAAGACGGCGACGTCCCATCCGTTCAGGAGGAAGCGGGCGGCCCAGCCGCCACCGATGACGCCGCCGCCGATGATCGCCGCGCGGCTCATGCCGGAACCGACGGGGCGGCGCGCTTCACGAGACCGAGCTGCGCGCGCACCTCTTCCGGGCCGATCAGCGAGGCGCCCATGTTGGTCAGCAGGTCCGCCGCCTTCTCGACCAGCTGCGCGTTCGTCGCCATGACGCCGCGCTCGAGGTAGATGTTGTCCTCCAGCCCGACGCGGACGTTGCCGCCCGCCAGCGCCGCCGCCGCCACATAGGGCATCTGGTCGCGCCCGAGGCTGAAGGCCGACCATGTCCAGCTGTCGGGCACGTTGTTGACCATCGCCATGAAGGTATTGAGATCGTTCGGCGCGCCCCACGGAATGCCCATGCAGAGCTGCACCAGCGCCGGGTCTTCCAGCACGCCTTCCTTCACCAGCTGCTTGGCGAACCACAGGTGGCCGGTGTCGAAGGCCTCGATCTCGGGCTTCACGCCAAGCTCGGTCATCTGCGAACCCATGGCGCGCAGCATGTTGGTGGTGTTTGTCATGACGTAATCGCCGTCGCCGAAGTTCATCGAGCCGCAGTCGAGCGTGCAGATCTCCGGCAGGCAGGCGCGGATATGGGCCATGCGCTCGGTGGCGCCCGCCATGTCGGTGTTCGGCGCATCGAGCTGCATCGGCGTCTCGGGATCGCCGAAGGTCAGGTCGCCGCCGACCCCGGCGGTGAGGTTCAGCACCATGTCCACCTCGGAGGACCGGATGCGGTCGGTCAGCTCGCGGTAGTAATCGAGATCGCGGCAGGGCGCGCCGGTCTCGGGGTCGCGCACGTGACAGTGGACGATGGCGGCCCCGGCCTTGGCGGCGTCGATGGCGGCGTCGGCGATTTCCTTGGGCGAGCGCGGCACGAGGCGGCTCTTGTCCTGCGTGGCGCCCGCGCCGGTGATCGCGGCGGTGAGAAAGAGCTTGCGGTTCATCTGAAGAGGCATTGTGTCTCCTGTCGTCTCGTTACCGGCCCTTCCAGACCGGGTCGCGTTTCTCGGCGAAGGCGCGGGCGCCTTCCTTTTGGTCCTCGGAGCGGTAGAGCCGCTCGACGGTCTCGAACTGGCTGCCGTTGATGCGGTTCAGCGCGTCCTGGAATTTCATGTCCTCGGCCTCGCGGGCGATCTCCTTGATCGCGGCGAAGACCAGCGGCGGCCCCGAGGCCAGCTCCTCCGCCATCTTGCGCGCCTCGGCCATCAGCTCGGCACCCGGCACGATGCGGTTGACCAACCCCCAGCGGTGCGCCTCTTCCACGTCGAACCAGCGACCAGTGTAGAGCAGCTCCATGGCGATGTGATAGGGGATGCGCTTGGGCAGCTTGAGGGTCGCCGCGTCGGCCACGGTGCCGGATTTGATCTCCGGCAGGGCAAAGGAGGCGTGGTCGGCGGCGAGGATGATGTCGGCGCTGATCGCCAGTTCCAGCCCGCCGCCGCAGGCGATGCCGTTGACCGCCGCGATCACCGGCTTGTTCAAGCCGCGCAACTCTTGCAAGCCGCCGAAGCCGCCCTTGCCGTAGTCGCCATCGGCATCCTCCCCACCAGCGGCGGCCTTTAGGTCCCAGCCCGGGCAGAAGAACTTTTCGCCCGCGCCGGTGAGGATCGCCACGCGCAGCTCGGGGTCGTCCCGGAACTCGGTGAAGATCTCGCCCAGCTCGCGGCTGGTTGCCATGTCGATGGCATTGGCCTTGGGCCGGTTCAGCGTCACCTCGAGCACCGCGCCGCGGCGCTCGGTGAGCACGTTCGAAGAGGTCATTGGCTCTCTCCCATCCTGATGAGTGCATCCGCTGCCACCGCGCCCGAGGCGCGGCAGATCAGCGGGTTGATTTCGACTTCGTGGAGGTTGTCCGCGTGGCGGCTGACCAGCTCCTGCAGCGCCATGATCGTGTCGAGCACGGCCTCCATGTCCGCCGCCGGGCGGCCGCGGTAGCCGGTGAGCAGCGCGCCGGTGCGCAGCCCGGTGAGCGCGCCGTGCACGTCCTCGCGGCTGGCGGGGATCAGCAGCGAGACGGTGTCGCGGATCAGCTCGGTGAGGATGCCGCCCAGCCCCAGCGTCAGCACGAAGCCATGCGCCGGGTCGCGGGTCACGCCGATCAGCAGCTCGGCGACGGTGCCGGTGATCATCTCCTCGACGAGGAAGCTCTGCGCGGTCATGCCCGTCGCCGCCTCCATCACCGCCTCGGGGCAGTCGAGGTTCAGCACCACCGCCCCGGCCTCGGTCTTGTGTGCGATGCCCTCGCCCTTCAGCACCACCGGAAAGCCGATGGCGGAGGCGCAGGTTCCAGCTGTCTCGGCGCAGTCGGCGCGGTCGGATTTCGGCACGCGGATGCCTGCCGCCGAGAGCAGCGCCTTGGCCTCCGCCTCGGGGTAGATGCGGGTGGCACCATGACCGTTGAGCGGCATCAGCACCGGCGCGGGCGGGCGGTTGTCGCCCGTTGCCCGCGCGCCGACCTGCGCCGCGGCACGGATCGCGCGCAGCGCATCGCCCATGCCGCAGAGCGGGGTGATGCCCAGCTCCAGTGCCCGCGCCGCGACTGGTTCGGGCAGCCCTTCGGCAAGCAGCGAAACCAGTGCCATCGGCGTGCCGGTGACCTCGCGCGTTCTTGCTACAGCGCGCAGCACCTGATCGTAGTCCGGCGCGGTGAAACGGTCGTCGCGCGGGTAGTCGATCACCACGCAGCCGAGCCCCAGATCGGCGTCGCAGAGGCCGGTGAAGGTCGCTTCCAGCGCCGCCTCGTCGCCCCAGATATAGGTGTTGTAATCCAGGGGGTTGGCCAGCGCGACCTTGGGGCCGAGTGCGGCGCGCAGGGCGGTCTTCTGCGTGTTGTTCAGCGAGGGGAATTCGACGCCCACCACCTCGCCCATGTCGGCCATCAGCGAGGCCTCGCCGCCCGAGCACGAGGCCGAGGCGATGCGGGCCGAGGCAAGTCCGCCGGTGACATGCAGCAGCTTCAGCGTCTCGACCAGCTCCGAGGGCGTGTCGACCTGCGCCATGCCGAGCCGGCGCAGCAGCGCCCGCGCCCCGGCGTCGCTGCCGGTGAGCGAGGCGGTGTGCGAGACCGCCGCCTCCTGCGCCTGCTGCGACGAGCCGACCTTCAGCGCGACAATGGGCTTGCCCAGTTCCTGCGCGCGGCGGGCCAGCCCCTCGAAGGCGGGCAGATCGCTGATGCCCTCGATGTGCAGTCCGAGCGCGGTGATGCGTGGGTCTTCCAGCAGCGCGATGCCGAGATCGGCCATGGAGGTCTGCGCCTGGTTGCCCGCTGCCACGACCGCGGCCAACGGCAGGCCGCGGCGCTGCATGGTGAGGTTGATCAGCACGTTGGACGACTGGCCGATGACGGCAACGCCGCTGTCGACCGGTGCCATGCCGTGACGGTCGGGCCAGAGCGCCACGCCGTCGAGTGCGTTGACGATGCCGTAGCAATTCGGCCCGAGGATGCGCATCCCGCCCGCCGCCGCGACCAGCTTCGCCTGCAGCGCGTCGCCGTCGGCCAGCTCGGACACCGCCTCGCTGAAGCCGGCAGCAAAGCAGACCGCGCCGCCGCAGCCCATGGCCGAAAGCTCACCGGCGATCTGCACCGACAGCTCGCGGTTGACGCCGATGAAGGCGGCGTCGGGCACGCCCGGCAGCGAGGCGAGATCGGGGTAGGCGGGCAGGCCGCCGACCTCGGACTTCTTGGGGTGCACCGGCCAGATCGGCCCCGAGAAGCCGGTGTCGCGGCACTGGCGCACCACGCTTTCGCACCAGGTGCCGCCGCCGATCACGGCGATGGCCCCGGGCGAGAAGAAGCGGCTGAGCGGCTCCATGGGTCAGGCTCCCAGCGGCCGGAAGATTTCCCGGCTGATGATGTGGCGCTGGATCTCGGAGGTGCCGTCCCAGATCCGTTCGACGCGGGCGTCGCGCCAGAAGCGCTCGATCGGCAGCTCATCCATCAGCCCCATGCCGCCGTGGATTTGCAGCGCGGCGTCGGTGACGCGGGCCAGCATTTCCGAGGCATAGACCTTGGCCGAGGCGATCTCGCGGTTTGCTGGCAGGCCCTGATCGAGGCGCCATGCCGACGACAGCGTCAGCATGTCCGCGGCGTCAATCTCGGTGATCATGTCGGCGATCTGGAAGCTGACGCCCTGGAACTTGCCGATCGGCTGGCCGAACTGCTTGCGTTCGGCGGCGTATTGCACGGCGTGGTCGAACACCCGGCGGGCGCGGCCCACCGACATGGTCGCCACGGTGATGCGCGTGGCGTAGAGCCATTCGTTCATCACCTCGAAGCCGCCGTCGACCTCGCCCAGCACCTGCGCGTCGGGCAGGCGGCAGTTGTCGAAGTAGAGGATGCAGTTCTTGTAGCCGCGGTGCGAGACGGAGTTGTAGCCGTTCGCCACCTCGAAACCGGGGGTGTCGCGGTCGACGAGGAAGCAGGTGATGCGCTTCTTGGGGCCGCGCGGGGTCTCGTCGACGCCGGTGGCGACGAAGACGATGAAGAAGTCCGCGTGATCGGCGCCGGAGATGAAGTGCTTGGAGCCGTTGATCACCCAGTCGCCGCCGTCACGGGTGGCTGTGCATTTCATGCCGCGCACGTCCGAGCCTGCGTCGGGCTCGGTCATCGCCAGCGCGTCCATGCGCTCGCCGCGCACGGCGGGCATCAGGTAGCGGTCCACCTGCTCGCCCTCGCAGGCCATCAGGATGTTCTGCGGGCGGCCGAAGAAGTGGGTCAGAGCCATAGAGCCGCGGCCCAGCTCGCGCTCGACGAGGGCGAACTCGAGGTGCGACAGGCCCGGTCCGCCGACGCTCTCGGGGAAGTTGGAGGCGTAGAAGCCGAGATCGAGGCACTTCTGCTTGATCTCCTGCGCCACCTCGGCGGGCACCTCGCCGCTGCGCTCCACGGCGGCCTCATGCGGGTAGATTTCGTTCTCGACGAAGCTCCGGACGGTGGAGACGATCATCTCCTGTTCTTCGGTCAGTCCAAAATGCATGTCGGACCCTCTTGTTCTGTCGTTGAGTTGGTCTGGGGTTTTGCGGGGTCTCCCGCACCGCCGGGGCGCGGGAGGCAGGATCAGCGGGCGGCGCGTTCCTTGCGCATCAGCAGCAGGGCACGGGCGATCACCAGAAGGCTCACTACGAGGATCAGCAGCACCGACAGGGCGGCGATCGAGGGGTCGACGTTGTCGCGCAGGCCCATCCACATGCGGCGCGGCAGGGTGATGGTCTCGACAGAGGTGACAAAGAGCGTCACGCCGATTTCGTCCCAGCTGAGCAGGAAGCACAGGAAGAACGCGCCCAGGAGGCCGAAGCGGATGTTGGGCAGGATCACCCCGAAGATACGGGTTGGAACACTGGCGCCCATGGATTGCGCGGCCAGGTCCATGCGCCGGTCGATCTGGCTCAGCGAGACCATGACCACGACCACGGCGTAGGGCACGATCATCACCATATGGGCGAGGATCACGCCGCCGAGGCTGTCGTAGGCGATCAGGCTGTTCCATTCCGACAACTTCTTGAGGAAGAAGTAGAGCGTCAGCGACGAGACCACGGGCGGCGCCACCATGGGCAGCAGCACGAAGCCGGTCATCAGTCCGGAGAAGCGCGGACGCAGCATCCAGATGCCGATGCAGAAGGCGGTGGCCAGCGCGACGGCCAGCAGGCTGGCGATCACGCCGACCTGCACCGAGGTCAGGAAGCTGCTCAGCCACTCGGGGTCTTCCCAGAGCGCCTGGTAGTGGCGCAGCGAGTATTTCCCGTCGGGCAGGCTGAGATAGCGGCGCGAGGTGAAGCTCACCGGCACCACCGCGATCAGTGGCATCAGCAGAAAGAGCGCGACCAGCGCGGTCAGCAGCGTGGCGAGGCGGCCGGGATGCAGCTTTGTCATTTCGCCATCTCCCCGTAGCGGCGCATGAGCAGCACCAGGATGCCGCCCACCGCGAGCATCAGGATGACGCTCATCGCGGCGGCCATGCCCCATTGCGGGATCTGGAAGATCCAGAGGTAGATCAGCTCGGCGATCAGCACCGACTGCCCGCCGCCCAGCAGCGCGGGGGTGACGAAGAAGCCGACAGAGAAGACGAAGACCAGAAGGGTCGCGCCCATGATGCCGCTGGCGGTCATCGGCAGGAACACCTGCCAGAAAATGCGCATTCGCGAGGCGCCCATGCCGTCGGCGGCCGTCAGCACGCGCTCGTCGACGTTGCGCATGGCGGTGGCCAGCGGGAAGACCGCGAAGGGAATGAGGTAGTGCGACATGCCGATGATCACGGCGAACTCGTTGCGCGTCAGCTGCAGCGAGGTCTCGATCAGCCCGAGGTCCTTGAGCCAGGTGTTCAGCAGGCCGCGGTTCGACAGCATCGACATCCAGCCGAAGGCACGGCTGAGGACGGAGATCCAGAAGGGGATCATGATGCACAGCTCGGTCAGGCTGCGCACCAGCGGGCGACCTCGGACCCAAAGAAGGGTGATGATGTAGGCGGCAGCGACCGAGACGGCGGTGACGATCACGCAGATCCGCAGCGTGCGCCAGATCACGCTGAGCGTCAGCGGGTCCGACACCACGTGGCTGTATTGGCCGAGCCCCGGCTCGGGGTCGGTGAAGCTGAGCTGCATGATCCCCAGGAAGGGCAGCAGGTAGCTGCCTCCGAGGAACAGCAGCACGGGGCATATCAGGAAGAGATAGGCGCGCATGGAGGCTCCTTGGCGCCGCCCCGAGACAGAGCACGGGGCGGCGGGGGTGACGGGATCAGGCGGAGATGATCTGCAGGTAGGCGTCGAGCGCCGCGCTGTAGTTCTTCTCGTACCAGTCCATGTCGAGCGCGGTCTGCTTGGGCAGGTTCTCGGGGTCCATCGGGTTGAACATGCGCTCCTCCTCGGGGATCAGCGCGTCTGCCGCCGGGTTGCTCGGGCCGTTGCCGAGCATCTGGAACAGCACCACCTGGCGCTCGGGCTCCTGCGTCGCCGCGATGTAGCGCATGGCCGCCTCGGAGCCGCCGGGGTTGCCCTTGACCACGGCGATGCCGCCCGGGCCGATGATGCCGTCGTCCCAGGTGAAGGTGATCTCGCCCTCGGTGTCCTTGTGCAGCAGGCTCGCGCGGGTGTTCCAGATCAGCGCCATCGACACGTCGCCGTTGAGCAGCAGCGACTGGCTCTCCGCGCCGCCGCCCCAGAAGGCACCGATGTGCTCCTTGAAGCCCTCGATCTTCTTGTGTGCGCGGTCGAGATCCAGCGGGTAGAGATCCTCGGGTGCCACGCCGTCGGCGAGCAGCGCCGCCTCCCACATGCCCGCGCCCCACTTGTACATGGCGCGCTTGCCGGGGAACTTCTCGGCGTCGAAGAAATCGGCCAGCGAGGTCGGCGGCGTGTCGAACTGCGTGGCGTCATAGGCGATGACGTAGGAGTAGAAGTAGCAGGACGACGAGTACTCCCACTGGAAGCCCTCACGCTGCTTGGCCGGATCGACGATGTCGTAGTCGATGGGTTCGATCATGCCCTGACGGCCGAGCGCCTGCGCCGAGAAGGGCTCGGCATCGACGAGGTCCCAGGTCGGGTTGCCACCCTTGGCCTGCGCGATGATCGCGCCCTCGGTCGGGCCGGAGCCGTCGTAGAGCACCTTGATGCCGGTCTCGGCGGTGAAGGGCTTGCCGAAGGCTTCGTCCATGGCGTCGAGCGCATCGCCGCCCCAGTTTACGAAGACCAGCTTGCCGGTCTCGGCATGCGCACCGCGCGCGCCGAGGCCGATGGCCGTGGTGCCCATCAGCGCGCCGAGACCCTGCAGCATCTGGCGGCGCGAGATCTGCCCCCTGGCCTGACGTTCCTTGAGGATTTCGACGCAATCGTTCTGGAAATGGCTGTTCATTTACTCACCTGTCGTTTCGTTTTTGATGGGGTCTGGGGTCTGGGGTCTATGAGGCAGAGTTGCCCCGCCCGGCGCGTGCGGCGCGCCGGATCACAAGGCGGGGCAGGAAAGGGAGGGCATCAGACGGCGAAGCTGTCCTGCACGTCCCAGGCTACGCGGAGCTCGGCTCCGGTCTGCGGCGCGGCGGGGCCGGCACCGTTGTCGAGGTAGAGCATCAGCTCCTCGCCGGCCTGCGTTTCCAGCAGCAGGCGGGACTTCGAGCCGAGGTAGACCCTGTCGCGCAGCCGCACCGGCAGCTGGTTGGCATCGCCCTCGGCGGCGAGCCGCATGTGCTCGGGGCGGACGGCAAGGTGGCCGAACCCCGCGGAATTGACCGGCAGCTGGATCGGGGTTCCGGCGACGCCCGATGTGCCGTCGAGGGTCAGGATGTTGATGTCGCCGAGGAACTCGGCGGTGAAGCGGTTGGCGGGACGCTCGTAGACCTCGTCGGGGGTGCCGACCTGCTGCAACTCGCCGTGGTTGAAGATGGCGATGCGCGACGAGAGCGCCAGCGCCTCCTCCTGATCGTGGGTGACGAAGACGAAGGTGGTGCCGAGCTCGCGGTGGAGCCGGCGCAGTTCCTCCTGCATCTGTCCGCGCAGGTTCTTGTCCAGCGCCGAGAAGGGCTCGTCGAGCAGCAGTACCTTGGGCTCGTAGGCCAGCGCCCGGGCCAGCGCCACGCGCTGCTGCTGACCGCCCGAAAGCGCCTTCGGCTTCTTGTTCTCATGTCCGGAAAGGCCGACCATCTCGACCATCTGCGCCACCCGATCGGCGATCTGCGCCTTGGAGCGTTTCTGCACCTTCAGCGGGAAGGCGATGTTCTCTGCCACCGTCAGGTGCGGGAAGAGCGCGTAGCCCTGGAAAACCATGCCGAAACCGCGCTGGTTCGCGGTCCAGCCCGTCATGTCCTGCCCTTCGAGAAACAGCTGTCCCGAGGTGGTGTTTTCATACCCTCCGAGCAGCGTCAGGAAGGTGGTCTTGCCCGAGCCCGAAGGCCCCAGCAACGAGAGGAATTCGCCTTCGGCGATTTCCAGGGAAATGTCGCGCAAGGCGTGGAATTTCCCAAACTTTTTTCCGACCGAACGTGCTTCGATCTGCGTTGTGTTCGCCACAATCGCCTCGCTTTTCATTCCTGTCCGTTATGCGACAAACCTAGGGAAGCGCGAACGTGGACCGCAAATGAAACTTGTTGAGGAGCGCGACAAATGAAATTTGTCACGCATTGCGTCTGCGGCGAAACCTGCTCAATTCCAGTCGTCTTTTCAGCCAGTTAGAAAATTCAACGACGATCTGGTTCTCGAGGTTTTCTTCGGGGGTGCAAAGAAAATACCCCGTGTCCGCGTGCAGGGATGGCGCAAAAGGACGCATCAACCGGCCTTCGCGCAGCTCCTCGCGCCACAGGACCGTATCGCCGATCGCGATTCCCTGACCCGACAGAACCGCGGTGTGAACGATGTTCATGTCGGAATAGCAGATGCCCCGGTGGGCATTTTCCGGCGGCAGACCCGACAGCTGCATCCAGTTTTCCCAATCGGTGAAGTCGTTCATATGCAGCAAGGTCGCGGCCTTGAGGATCCCGAGGTCGTTGAAGCTCTTGAACTGGCTCAGGTAGGCGGGGCTGCAGAGCGGGGTGAATTCGACCGACATCAGCGGCTCGATCAGCAGGTGCGCGCGCGGCTCCTGCCCGAAGGTGATGAAGATGTCGACCTCGGGGTTGTTGGTGTCCGCAAGGTTGTGGGTGCTGATCACGTTCAGCACCACCTCTGGGTTCTCGGCGAGGAAATCGCCGATGTGCAGGCACAGCCAGGCGGAAGCGAAGCCCGGCGGTGCGCTCACCGTCAGCCGCCCGGTCAGCCCGTGCTGCGACACGCGGGCGGTCGAGGTGGCAATCATGCTCAGGGCGCGGCGCACGTCCTCGGCATAGGCGCGGGCGCGCGGGGTGATTTCGGTGCGGTTGCCGTTGCGCTCGAGGATCTTGAAGCCGAGATCGCTTTCCAGCAGGCGCAGCTGGTGGCTCACCGCGCTGCGGGTGACGTTCAGCTCCGCCGCCGCCCTCCAGAGCGCGCCGTTGCGCTCGACGCTTTCGATGGCGCGCAGCGCCTGAATGGAAGGGAAACGTTTGATGGCGGGCCTCGTTTGCTGGAATGGCTGCCGCTGAATAGCGCAGCCCGCGCCAGCGGGCGAGACCTGCGATGCGCGCGGGGCCACGCATGGCGGCCCCGCGCGTGAGTGGATCAGAGCGCGGGCAGCTGCGCTTTCAGGAAGTCGAAGTGCCGGGCCGCCATGCCACGATAGGCGCGCCAGCCGTCGGCAGTGTTCTGCGCCACCGCGTCCGACAGAACCGAGAGCTTTTCGCCGCTGGAGCGCGCGAGGATCAGCGTCTGTGCGGCCTTCTCGAAGAAGTAGAGGTCCTCGTAGGCATCGGCGACGGTCTCGCCGATCACGGTGACCCCGTGGTTGCCCATCACCAGCACCGACTTGTCGCCCAGCGAGTCCGCCAGCCGCTCGCCCTCTTCCTCGGCATCGGCGATGCCGCCGAAGTCGAGGTCGTAGGCGGTGCGCCCGTAAAAGCGCGCGGTGTTGTTGTCGATCGGCACGACCGTAGGATCGGCAAGGCAGGAAAGCGCCGTGGCATAGGGCGAATGGCAATGCAGGATCACCTTCGCCTCGGGCTTCCTGCGGTGCAGCGTGCCATGCACGCACCAGGCCGAGGCGTCGGGCGCATCGGGGCCGTCGAGCACCGTCGTGTCACCGCTGTCGAGCAGCAAAAGATCCTCGGGCCGGATCGTCGCGAAGTGCTGCCAGCGCGGGTTGAGCAGGAAGTGGGCGCCATCCTCGGAAACGGCGGCGCTGAAGTGGTTGCCGACGGACTCGCTCCAGCCCATTCGGTGGCATATGCGGAAGGCCGCCGCGAGGTCCTGCCGCAGGGCGGCAGGATCGGTCGCGGTCTCCGGCAGGCTGTGCAGGGATGCGGCGCTCATTTCTTGAACCGCCCCTCGCTGACCAGCGCGCGGTAGGTCGAGCGCATCTCGGCCCGGTCGGTGTAGCAGCCGCGCAGGTAGCGATCGCCGCTTTCGGCGGTATAGGCGGCGCGGCCATGCACGATGCGGTGATTGTCGAAGACCATGCATTCACCGGCCTTCATCAGGAAGGTCATCATGTATTTCTCTTCCTGCAGCATCTTCCCGAAGCGGCAGAAGGCCGGGTACCAGCTGTCCAGCAGCTCCTGATCCAGATCGGAGATGTCCAGCATGTGCTGGCTGATGGTCAGGCCGGACACCTCGCCATGTTGATCCAGCTCGATGATTGTCTGGCGCGAGCGCATGTCGTAGGTGTCATGCTCGCAGAAGAACGGCACGGGCACCTCCGAGAGCACCTTGAATCCCTCGGGATCGCGGAGCCGGAAATCGTTGGCCACGGCGACGCCATCGGCATAGAGGCTGTAGCCCCCCTCGACGGTGTTGGCCCGGCAATGCAGGAACTGGACGCCCGGCGCGTGTTCCTCGGCGGGTGTGTCGGTATGCAGCTCCAACGCCGAGGCGGTATAGGCGGTGTTGGTCGGGTTGATGTGGGTCTTTACGTCGAAGTAGTCGCCGAAGAAGGTCGGGCGGACCTGACCGATCATCTCGGCGGTTTCGGTGATCCCCGCGTCGCTGTTCGGCATGTCGGTGAGGATCACGAAGCCTTCGACCAGCAGCGCCTCGATCCATTTTGCCCGCAGCGCGGGGTCGGCCAGCAGCTCGGGCTGGCTGAAGCGCGGCACGTCGGGGTAGTGGTCGCCATACCATGCCTTGCGCGGCAGGTCCGCCGGGTCGGGGCGGCGCGCAGGGGTCTTGTAGGCCTCGAGCCATTCCAGCGGGAAGCGGGTGACGTGATCCTCGCCCGCCCAGGTGATCTCCAGCGCGTCGCCGACGACCTCGGCGGTCTGCGCGCGGGGGGCGGTGTCGAGATGGAATATGTCGAAGCTGCGCTCGCGCGTGTTGGCGTTGAACGAGCTGGGGCAATTGTCGCGGAGCCAGAAGTAATTGAAGTAATGGTTGGCGCCGTCCGAGAGGGCAATCTCGAGGCCCTTGTCCTTCAGGACCGGGGCGGCGATCGGAGGTGTCATCACGTTCATCATATTTTCCAGTGTGTTGAGCGTGTGTTTTGGGAGTTTACGAAACAAGCATCCCACGGGTTTTCTTTCCGCGACAGCCGGATTAGCGTGATGATAACTTAAGCCAAAGGTTATGAAATGGATCGCCTGCCGCCGCTTCGCCTGCTGACCACCTTCGAGGCCGTCTCGCGCCATGGCTCGATGCAGCTTGCCGCCGCGCGGCTCAACGTGACGCAACCGGCGGTCAGCCAGGCGCTGAAGTCGCTGGAGGAGCACGTGGGCGCGCCGCTGGTCGACCGGGCCACGCGCCCGGCGCAGCTGACCGAGGCGGGGGAACTGCTGGCGCGGGCGGTGCGCGACGGGCTCGGACAGATCGCCGCCGCGCTCGAGGACATCCGCGCGCTCAGCGGGCAGGAGGGCAACCAGGTCACCGTCTCCTGTACGCTCGGCATGGCGACCTACTGGCTGATGCCGCGCCTGCCGGAGTTCTACGCCCAACATCCCGAGATCACCGTGAACGTGCAGGCCCCGGCGACGGACCTGCCGCATCTCGCGCCGGGGATCGACGTCGCGGTGCGCTACGGCACCGGCGGCTGGCGCGAGGGGCGGACGCTGAAGCTTTTCGACGAGCGGGTCTGCCCGGTGGCGGCCCCGGCGCTGCTCGAGCGGCTGGAGGCCGAAGGCATAGGCCTGGGCAGCGCGCCGCTGATCCATGTGCGCAGCCCGCACAACCAGCATTGGGCAGGCTGGGAGGATTACCTGCGCGCCCGGGGCATCGCGCGCGGGCGGCTCTCGGGGCAGACCTTCAACAACTACGTGCAGGCAGCGCAGGCGGTGCTCGACGGGCGCGGCGTGATGCTGGGCTGGCGCTCGATCGCCAGCGGCGCGGTGCGCGAGGGCGCGCTGCGCATGTGGCCGGGTGGAGAGGTGGACCTCGGCACCTCCTATTTCGTCACCGCCGCCACGCCGTTGTCGCAGAGCGCGCAGGCGTTCCTCGACTGGATCGTCGCGGAGGCGGGCGAGGGTGAAGGTACGGCGGCGGGCAGCGCCTAGCTGCGCAGCCGCCAGCCGGTGCGGAAGATCCACCAGATCACCGCGAGGCAGAGCGCGGTGAAGCCGGCGATCGCCAGCAGGCTCAGCCCGACCGGCACGTCGGCCATGCCGAAGAAAGCCCAGCGGAAGCCCGAGATTAGGTAGACCACCGGGTTGAACAGGGTGATCGTCTGCCAGACGGGCGGCAGCATGGAGATCGAATAGAAGCTGCCGCCGAGGAAGATCAGCGGCGTCACCACCAGCAGCGGCACCAGCTGCAGCTGCTCGAAGTTGCCCGCCCAGATGCCGATGATGAACCCCAGCAGCGCGAAGCTGACGCAGGTCAGCAGCAGGAAGACCACCATCGCCACGGGGTGCTCCACGTGCAGATCGACGAAGAGCGTCGCCGTGGCGAGGATCACCACGCCGATGAACAGCGCCTTGGTGGCCGCAGCGCCCACGTAGCCGATGACGATCTCGAGGAAGTTCACCGGGGCCGAGAGCAACTCGTAGATCGTTCCGATGAACTTAGGGAAGTAGATGCCGAAGCTGGCGTTGGCGATGGCCTGGGTGATCACCGAGAGCATCACCAGCCCTGGCACGATGAAGGCGCCATAGCTGACGCCCTCGACCTCGTCGATGCGCGAGCCTATGGCGGCGCCGAAGACCACGAAGTAGAGCGAGGTCGAGATCACCGGCGACAGGAAGCTCTGCATCAGCGTGCGGAAGAAGCGGCTCATCTCGTAGTGATAGATGGCCCAGATGCCCCGGAGGTTCATGCCGCCTCCTCCTCGCTATGCACCATGTTGACGAAGATCTCCTCGAGCGAGCTTTGCCGGGTGGCCACGTCGCGCACGGCGATGCCCTCGGCGGCAAGATCGGCCATCAGCCGGGCAATGCCGCTGCGCTCGGCGGTGCTGTCGTAGCTGTGCACCAGCATCTGGCCGCCGTCCTGCAACTCGAGCCCGCGGCCCTCCAGCGACGGGGGCAGGGCACCCAGCGGGGCATCGAGCGAGATGCGCAGCTCCTTGCGGCCGAGCCGGGTCATCAGGCTCTGCTTGTCCTCGACCAGCAGGATGCGGCCGCGGTTGATCACCCCGATGCGGTCGGCGATGGCCTCGGCCTCCTCGATGTAATGGGTGGTGAGGATGATCGTCGTGCCGCGTGCCTTGAGGTCCGCCACGATCTCCCACATGTCGCGGCGCAGTTCGACGTCGACCCCGGCTGTGGGCTCGTCGAGGAACAGCACCTTCGGCTCGTGCGCCAGCGCCTTGGCGATCAGCACCCGGCGCTTCATCCCGCCCGAAAGCGCGCGGATCGGCGTGTCGCGCTTGTCCCAAAGCGACAGCCGCCGCAGCACGTCCTCGATCTTGGCATCGTCGCGCTTTAGCCCGAAGAGACCGCGCGAGAAGCGCACGGTGTTGAGCACCTTCTCGAAGGGTTCGAGGTTGATCTCCTGCGGCACCAGCCCGACGAGGCGGCGGGTCTCGCGGTAGTCGGTGATCACGTCGTGCCCACCGACGCGGATGTGTCCGCCGGTGGGGGTGACCAGCCCGCAGATGATCGAGATCAGCGTCGTCTTGCCCGCGCCATTGGGGCCGAGCAGCGCGAGGATCTCGCCCTGCTCGATGCTGAGATCGACGCCCTTCAGGGCCTCGAAACCGCCGTCGTATTTCTTGGCGACCTGCGCCACTTCGACCATGGACATGCCCGGTCCTCCCGTTTCCGTGAGCGCAAACCTAGGCCCGCGGGCGCAAAGCGCAACGTGCGAAGGGGCAGGGAGGGTTGTGCGCGGTCCGCCTCTTGCCAGTTTCCGGCAGGAGCGCTCGGACAGGCAATGACGCTCAACAGGGCGGTCAAATCTCTTCGAAGAGATTTGCAACGTCCTTCGAAGGACGTTGGGTGCGGGTGTTTGCATATGGCGCTTGCCTGCAGGCCGGGCTAGAGCCGGGGCATGACACTCGCCGCATCTGCCACCAATCTTCATCGTCCCGGCCTCGGAATCGCGCTGATCTGCGCGGGGGTTGCGGGGATCTCGATCAACGACATGCTGATCAAGCTGCTCTCGGGCGGCTATCCGCTGCACCAGATCGTCGCCACGCGCGCGGCGGTGGGGCTGTGCATCATCCTTGTCATGCTCAAGCTCGAGGGCGGCTGGAAGCTGCTGCGCAGCGACACGCCGTGGCTCCATCTGGCGCGCGGGGTGCTGGTGGTGCTGGCGAACATGACCTTCTATGCCTCGGTGGCGATCATGCCGCTGGGGCAGGCGACGGCGCTGTTCTTCGTGGCGCCGCTGTTCATCACGCTGCTCTCGGTGCCCCTGCTGGGCGAGCGCGTGGGGCCGTGGCGGCTCGGGGCGGTCTTTGTCGGCTTTCTCGGCGTGGTGGTCATGCAGCAGCCCTGGGCCGGCTCGCCGGAGGGCAGCTCGGGCACGCGGCTGGCGCTGCTGCTGCCGGTTGTTTCGGCGCTGCTCTATGCGCTGCTGCAGGTACTGACGCGCAAGCTCGGGGTGACCACGCGCGCCTCGGCGCTGGCGGTGCACCTGCAGCTGATGTTCCTTGTGGTCTCGGCGGGGTTCTACCTCGTCGCGGGCGACGGGCGCTACATGGACAGCTTCGACAGCGAGGCGGCGCGCTTCCTGCTGCGGCCCTGGGTGCTTCCGAGCGCGAGCGATTCCATGGTCTTTCTGCTGCTCGGTTGCATCTCGGGCTTCGTCGGCTACGCGCTCAGCGCCTCCTACCGGATGGCCGACGCGGCGGTGATCGCGCCCTTCGAATATGTCGGGCTGCCGTTGGCGATCTTCTGGGGCTGGGCGATCTTCGGCGAGTGGCCGATCCCCGCGACCTGGATCGGCTGCGCGCTGATCGTCGGGGCGGGGCTGGTGGTCTTCCTGCGCGAGCGGGCGCGGTCGCGGCCGCAGCCGGGACGGCGGCGCGGCAGCACCGCCGTCAGGCGCTAGGTTTGGTTCAGGCGGTGACCGTGCTGCGCACGGTGTCGATCATCAGCTGAACGTTTTCGGGGTCGGCGTCGGGGGTGATGCCGTGACCGAGGTTGAAGATATGCGGCCCCTTCGAGAGGGCCTTCACCACCCGCTGCGTCTCGCGCACCAAAGCATCGCCGCCGGTGACCATGTGCGAGGAGGCGAGGTTGCCCTGCACGCAGCCCGAGACCTGCACGTGCTCGGCGGCCCATTCGGGCGTCACGCTGTCGTCCACCGCCACGCAATCGGCGCCGGTGGCCTCGTGGAAGCCGATGTAGCCTTCGCCCGCCTGGCGCGGGAAGGCGATGACCGGCAGTCCGGGGAAGCGCGCCTTCATCTCCTGGGTGATGATCCGGGCGGGCTCCAGTGCATACTTGCGGAAATCGTCGCCCTCGAGCGAGCCGGCCCAGCTGTCGAAGATCTTCACCACCTCGGCCCCGGCCTCGACCTGCTTGGTGAGATACTCGATGGTGCCCTGCGTCAGCACGTCGAGGATGCCCTCGAAGAGCTTGCGGTTCTCGGCCTTCAGCGCATGAGCCGGGCCCTGGTCCTTGGTGCCGCGCCCGGCGATCATGTAGGTCGCCACGGTCCAGGGCGCCCCGGCGAAACCGATCAGCGTGGTCTCGGACAGGAGTTCGCGCGAGAGGATCTTCACCGTCTCGTAGACCGGGTTGAGCGTGTCGTGGATCGCCGCGACCGGCTTCAGCGCGGCAAGGTCGGCGTCGGTCTGGATGGTCGAGAGCCGCGGGCCCTCGCCGGTGACGAACCACAGGTCGAGCCCCAGCGCCTGCGGCAGCAGCAGGATGTCGGCGAAGAGGATCGCCGCGTCGAAGCCATAGCGGCGGATCGGCTGCAGCGTCACCTCGGCGGCGAGCTCGGGGTTGTAGCACAGCGACAGGAAGTCCCCGGCCTGCGCCCGGGTGGCGCGGTACTCGGGCAGGTAGCGCCCGGCCTGGCGCATCATCCAGATCGGCGGGGTGGGCAGGGTCTCGCCGGCCAGCGCGCGCAGGATCGTCTTGGTCATGGGAACCCCCGTCTTTCTTCAGTGTCTTTCAGGTCCGTCGTCTGGGGGCGGCAATATGTCAAAACGGCCCCCATTGCCACAGCTTCTCCCGCGACATAAAGCTCGGGCCATGACAATCGAGACCCCCATCACCCTGCCTTCGCCCGAAGCCCCCCTGAAGATCGGCACCCGCGGCTCGCCGCTGGCGCTGGCGCAGGCGCATGAGACCCGCGACCGGCTGGCCGCGCATTTCGACCTGCCCGCCGAGGCCTTCGAGGTGGTGGTGATCAAGACCACCGGCGATGACCGCGCGATGATCGCCGCGGACCGGCCGCTGAAGGAGATCGGCAACAAGGGGCTGTTCACCCGCGAGATCGAGGAGCAGCTGCTGTCGGGCGGCATCGATATCGCGGTGCACTCGATGAAGGACATGCCGACCGAGCAGCCCGAGGGGCTGATCCTCGATTGCTACCTGCCGCGCGAGGACGTGCGCGACTGCTTCATCTCGCCCACGCATTCGGCCATCGCCGAACTGCCCGAAGGCACGGTGGTCGGCACCTCGTCTCTGCGCCGCCGGGCGCAGCTGCTGAGCCGCCGCCCCGATCTGCAGGTCGTCGAATTCCGCGGCAACGTGCAGACCCGGCTGAAGAAGCTCGAGGACGGCGTCGCCGCCTGCAGCTTCCTCGCCATGGCCGGGCTCAACCGGATGAACATGGCCGGCGAGCACATGACCCCGATCGCGCCCGAGGACATGCTGCCCGCGATTGCGCAGGGTGCCATCGGCATCGAACGGCGCACCGACGATGCGCGCGTGGCCGAGATGCTGGACGCAATCCATGACCGGCCGACGCAGTTCCGGCTCGATGCCGAGCGGTCCTTCCTGCGCACCCTCGACGGCAGCTGCGAGACGCCCATCGCCGGGCTGGCGCTGCTTGAAGGTGAAGAGCTCTGGCTGCGCGGCGAGATCCTGCGCCCCGACGGCAGCGAGGCGCTCTCCGGCGAGCGCCGCGGCCCGATCACCGAGGGCGCGCGCATGGGCGCCGACCTGGCACGCGAGCTGCTGGCCCGGGCGGGCGAGGGGTTCTTCGACTGGAAGGGCTGAGCCCGCCCGGCATCAACGCGAAGCCGCCGGTCGAGCGGTCGTCCATTGTGGCGCCATCGGTTCAAGCCCGATGGACGGCGCCGTCCCCGCGGGAGGGCGCTCTACCGCTCCGGGCAGTCCTCGCCGAGCGGCGTGCCGTCATAGGACTTGTCGCCGCACTCATTCACCTCTTCCCAGACGTAGCCTTGTCC
Organism: Roseobacteraceae bacterium; assembly: GCA_048381755.1. Classification (GTDB taxonomy): domain Bacteria; phylum Pseudomonadota; class Alphaproteobacteria; order Rhodobacterales; family Rhodobacteraceae; genus Salipiger. The sequence goes on along the minus strand of JBLXGS010000011.1, from coordinate 104,082 downwards.
GTCGTCGGTGATGGCGACCACCCGGTCGATGCCGAACTCGGTGTTGCGCTGCGAGGTGTAGACATGCGCCGTGCCCGCCTCGATCTGCGCGCCGATCGCGTCTGCGTCGAAGCAGCCGAACCACTCGGGCGCATTGCGCGGCTCCGCGCCGTCGTAGCGCTCGAACACCGGGTCGAGCGTGTCCGGACGCTCGGAGGTGGTGAAACAGGCGCGGTAGCGGATCGGCGAGGAGGAGGCGTCGATGCCATCGAAATCCTCGAACGGGATGTCGCGCGGACCGTCGCCGTCGATCGGGGTCAGAACCACACGCGCCTCGGCTTCGGGCAGCGGCTCGTAGAAGTAATAGACCTGCGCGTAGTAGACGACCGCGCCGAAAATCAGCGCGGCCGCAACGATGAAGATCGCGAGGATCTTGCCGCTCACGCGGCGGTCTCCGCGGCTTCGGCGGTCCAGCCGCCCGCCTCGGTGCTCACGAAGGCGTCGGCGCATTTCTTCGCCAGCGTGCGCACCCGGCCGATATAGGCCTGCCGCTCGGTTACCGAGATCACGCCGCGCGCGTCGAGCAGGTTGAACAGGTGGCTGGCCTTGATGCACTGGTCATAGGCCGGGTGGGCCATGACGATGCGCTTGCCGGTCTTGGGATCGTCATGCGCGCGCGACAGGATCGCCTCGCATTCGGCCTCGGCTTCCTCGAAGTGGCGCAGCAGCACCTCGGTGTTGGCCACGTCGAAGTTCCAGCGCGAGTATTCTTCCTCGGTCTGGCGGAAAACGTCGCCGTATTTCAGCGCGATGGGCGACTCGGGATCGTTGAACGGCATCTCCATCACGTGGTCGATGCCGAGAACGTACATGGCGAGGCGTTCGAGTCCGTAGGTCAGCTCACCCGAGACCGGATGGCAGTCATGGCCGCCGACCTGCTGGAAGTAGGTGAACTGCGAGACCTCCATGCCGTCGCACCAGACTTCCCAGCCAAGGCCCCAGGCACCCAGCGTCGGGCTTTCCCAGTCGTCCTCGACGAAGCGGATGTCGTGCAGCGCCATGTCGATGCCGATGGCCTCGAGGCTGCCCAGATAGAGCGCCTGCAGGTCCGGCGGGCTCGGTTTGATCAGCACCTGGTACTGGTAGTAGTGCTGCAGCCGGTTCGGGTTCTCGCCGTAGCGCCCGTCGGTGGGGCGGCGCGAGGGCTGCACGTAGGCGGCGGCCCAGGGCTTCGAGCCGAGCGCCCGCAGCGTGGTGGCCGGGTGGAAGGTGCCCGCGCCCACTTCCATGTCGTAGGGCTGCAGCACGGCGCAGCCCTTGGAGGCCCAATAGGTCTGCAGTCGCAGGATGATCTCCTGGAAGCTGCGCGGCTTGCCGGTCTGGGTCATGCCGGTTTCGCTCATGCTGGTCACGCTCATGGCATCCTTCCTTGCGGCGCAGGGCGCGCCCGTCGTCGAATGGTCGGCTGCCTGATTATGCGTGCAACGGTCAAGCGTCAATGCGCCAGCCTGACCATCTTTTGAGATGACGCGAGCGAGACGTCTGTTACAGACTTCCCGAAGAAAACAAGAGATCGTCAGACGACCCGGCCCCGAGGAGCGAGTGAAGCCATGTTCAGAACCATTCTTTTCGCAGGAGCGACCGCGGCGTTGCTTGCCCATGGCGCGGCAGCGCAGCAGGGCGAGTTGGTCTATATCCAGATCGAGGCCCAGCCCAGCCTGAACGAAGCCGAGGCACGTCTGCGCGATTACGCGGGCGGGTTGCAGGACGTGAACGGATTCTCGCTGGGCGGTGGCTGGTACGGCATCGCACTCGGCCCCTATGCGCCGGAGGCGGCGGCGGAGCAGCTGCGCAGCCTGCGTGCGGCGGGCCGCATCCCGCGCGATTCCTACCTTGCCGCCTCCGACGAATACGGCCGGCAGTTCTGGCCCGTGGGCGCGGGTGTTGCCGGCACCGCCAGCCAGCCGCCGGTGACAAGTGCACCGCTCGAGTCGGCACCGGAAGAACAGACCGCCGCTCTGGCGGATGCGCTGGCCGAGGATCTGGCTGAAGCACCGGGCGCCGGGACCCCCGTTGCCACGTCGGACGAACCCCTGGCAGCAGAGCCGGCACCGGAGCCGGAGATCCCCGAGGAGACCGTGTCGCAGGCGCGGCGCAGCGAACAGCTTCTGAACGCCGCAGAGCGCCAGCAGCTGCAGGTGGCGCTGCGCTGGTCGGGTCACTACGACAGCGCCATCGACGGGGCTTTCGGCAATGGCACCCGCATGGCAATGGGGGCCTGGCAGCGCGACAATGGCTACCAGGTGACCGGCATCCTCACCACGCGCCAGCGCGCCGATCTGCTGGGCAAATACAACGCCGTGCTCGAAGGCACCGGCATGCAGGAGGTGACAGACGCCCGCGCGGGCATCGCGATCGAGATGCCCATGGGTGTGCTGGACTTCGACCGCCACGAGGCGCCCTTTGCCATCTACAAGGGCAACGGCGAGCTTGAGGGCGCGCAGGCGCTGCTGATCAGCCAGCCCGGCGACCGCAAGGCGCTTGGCGGGCTCTACGAAATTCTGCAGACGCTTGCGATCGTGCCGGTCAGCGGCGCGCGCAGCCTGCGCCGCGACGGCTTCACCCTCACCGGCAGCAATGCCAGCATCACCAGCCACACCGAGGTGCAGCTGCGGGACGGGCAGATCAAGGGCTGGACGCTGGTCTGGCCGGCCGGTGACGAAGCCCGCTTCGAGCGCGTCGTGAACATGATGAAGACCAGCTTCCGGGCGACCGCAGGCGTGCTAGACCCGGCCTCGGTGAGCGATGACGGCCAGTCTCTGGACCTTGTCTCCGGCCTGCCGATCCGCAAGCCGCGTGAAACCGTGGCGGGGTTCTTCGTAGATGGGCGCGGCACGGTGCTGACCACCGCCGCGGCTGTTGCTGGCTGCAGCCGGCTCACCCTCGACGGCAGCTACGACGCGCAGCTCCTGCAGAGCGACGCGGATCTGGGCGTGGCGCTGCTGCGTCCGACGGCGGCGCTGGCCCCGCGCGGCGTGGCGCGGCTGCGCACCGACATGCCGCGTCTCAATTCCGAGGTTGCGGTGGCCGGTTTCCCCTACGGCGGCGTGCTGAGCGCGCCGACGCTGACCTTCGGCGCGCTCGCCGACAGCCGGGGGCTGGGCGGCGAGGAGACATTGGCGCGGCTGGAGGTTGAGGCAACGCCGGGCGACGCGGGCGGCCCGGTGCTCGACGCGGGCGGCGCGGTGGTCGGTGTGCTGATGCCGCGCGATGCCGGGGCGAAACAGCTTCCCGAGGACGTTGCCTTTGCCACCGACGCCTCGGCGCTGCTCGCCTTCCTGCAGGGGGCCGGGATCTCCGGCAATGCCTCGCAGGGCGAGGGCGTCATGGCCCCGGAGGACCTCACGGCGGCGGCGCGCGACATGACCGTGGCGGTCAACTGCTGGGAGTGATCCGCGGGTCAACGCGGGGGAGCGGTCGAGGCGACGGCTCTCCCGCCAGTATTCGTGCCTCCTAGGCAACGCCCGTCTAGGCGTCAGGTGCCTGCCTTCCGCACCCGACATGAATGGCATCCGGCGCGGTTCGGGACCAATCGGGGGGAGGCTGAGCCAGCCGTCAGCACACCGCTCTGAGGCCGCGCAAACGGGGCCGTCGGGCCAGCTGTCCTCTTGGTTTTCAGCAGGTCTGGCTGCCTGAGACGCGCCTGACCCGGATCAGAGCTGAGCGGCTATGGCGGCCTTGTCGATCGCCGACCAGACGTGCAGGATCCTGCGGTCCCGGACCTCGTAAAAGACGTTCTCGGTGAAGCGGACCCGCTTGCCATTGACCGGAAGGCCGAAAAGCATCCCCTTCGGCGTGCAGTCAAAGGCGAGGCTGCTGGCGATGAGAGGCGGATCGCATGCAACGCGCGACACGTTGAAGGAAAGATCGGGGATCGCTTCGAAATCGCCGATCAGCATGTCACGGTATCCGCGCAGGCCGACGAGGTCGCCGTTATAGGTGACCTCCTCTGCGACATGGCGGTGCAGGCTAGACCAGTCCTGGGCGTTCAGGCAGGCGATGTAGGCGGCATAGGTCTCGATAATGTCCTCGCGCGTCATATGGGGCATCTAGATGAGTCCTTTAGGTTCTGCCGGTTGACGCAGCATGGTGCGCGCAGCCTGAGGTCTGGTTTGACCTGACCGGACGCGGTGGTTTGGCCGATGTGCCGCAAGCGCCCTGCCATCGGAAGTGTCTGTCTCTTGGCCTTGCAGGGCGTATTGCGAAGAGCCGCGCTGCGTGCGGCTCTCCGGGTCATTGCTCCGGCGCGTCGACCTCAGGCCGCGGTCACCCGCCAGATGATATCGCCCACGTCGTCCGCCATCAGCAGCGACTTTCCGTCCGGCCCGATGCAGACCCCGACCGGGCGCCCGTAGGAGACGCTCTCGTCCTCGGCGAGGAAATCCGAAAGGATATCGCGCGAGGGCCCCGAGGGCTTGCCGTTCTCGAAGGGCACGAAGACCAGCTTGTAGCCGCTCAGCGTCGAGCGGTTCCACGAGCCGTGCTGACCGATCACCATGCCGTCCGGGAAGCCGGGCAGGGTGCCTTCGGGCATCCAGCACAGGCCGAGCGAGGCGGTGTGCCCGCCAAGCGCGTAATCGGGCTGGATCGCCCGCGAAACCAGCGCCGCGTCCTGCGGCACACGGTCGTCGACGATCTGCCCCCAGTAGCAGTAGGGCCAGCCGTAGAAGCCACCGTCCTGCACCGAGGTGAGGTAGTCCGGCGGGGTCTCATCGCCGAGCCCGTCACGTTCGTTGACAACGGTCCAGAGCGCGCCGGTGGTCGGCTCCCACGCCATGCCCACGGGATTGCGCAGGCCCGAAGCGAAGACGCGGGCCTTTTCGCTTTCCAAATCGAGCTCCCAGATCGCGGCGCGGCCTTCCTCGACCTCCATGCCCTCGTCGGCGATGTTGCTCAGCGAGCCGACGCCGGCGTAGATCTTCGTGCGGTCGGGCGAGACCAGAAGGCTGCGGGTCCAGTGGCCGTCTGGCTTGAACTCGACCAGCTTGCGGCCCTCGCCGGTAAGCCGGGTTGCGCCCTCCTCGTAGGGGAAGGCGACGATGCCGTCGGTGTTGCCGATGTAGAAGGTGCCATCCACCAGCGCCATGCCGAAGGGCTGGTTCTGCTTTTCGATGAACACTTCGCGCCGCTCGGCGACGCCGTCACCGTCCTCGTCGCGCCAGAGGGTGATGCGGTTGGCGCTGGTGCCGAGCGCGCGCGCCCGCCGCATGGTGGCCTGTGCGGCCTTGTCGAAGAGCGTCTTCGGCGGCCGCCCCTGCTGCATCGCCTCGGCGACCAGAACATCCCCGTTCGGCAGCACCTCGATCCAGCGCGGGTGCTGGAGCTCAGAAGCGAAGGCATTGACCTTCAGCCCCGGCGCGGCCTTGGGCGTCTGGCCGGGCTCCCAGCCCTTGGCCGTTGGCATCTTCAGGGTCATGATCCCCTGCTTCTTGGCCTCGGGTATGCTAGGATTTGCGCCGAACGCCTGAGTGCCCGGTGCGTTGACGCGCCGAAGTAGAACCATTGTGCCGCCGACGATCGCGGTCACGCGTGCCAGAAAATCCATTTCCGCCCCCATGTCGAGTTTCCGGGACGCTAGCGCAACCGAACCGACGGGCAAAGGGGTGCCGCGGCGTTTGCGCGCACCCGCAACTGGTGAATGCGCCCTGAGGTCAACCGCTTGCCCCCATTGAATGCAGTGAGATTTCAATTAACGAGCGGCCCCGTAATCGGCCGAGAGGAGAGACCCCAATGACCATCTGCATCCGCACCGCGCTGCTGGGCGCCGCCCTCGCAGGCTCCGCCGCGACCGCCTCGATGGCCGAGGACTGGCGGCTCAACAACTTCCTGCCAGAGACCCGGCCGGAAACGGCGCAGATCGAGCAGTTCGCCGACGAGGTGAACGCGGCTCTCGACGGCAAGGATTTCAAGCTGACCGTCTACAGCGGCGGCTCGCTCGGGTTGAAGAACACCGACCTCTTGCGCGTGCTGCCGCGCGGCGCGGTGGAGATGAGCCTTATGTGGTCGAACTACCTTGGCCGGGACGCGCCGGCGCTGTCCTCGGTCTTTGTGCAGGGCGCGATCAGCACCGTCGAAGAGCTGAAGGCGGTGCTGCCGGTGGCGCAGGAAATCTACGAGGAGGAATACACCGACTGGGGCGTGACCACCGTCGGTTTCGTGGCGATCCCGACGCTCTCTGTCTCGGTCTTCTGCCGCGACGAGCCGATCCGCACGCTCGAGGACCTGAAGGACGTCAAGCTGCGGGTCTGGGCGCGCGAGCAGGTCGAGACCTTCACCAAGCTCGGTGTCGCGGCGCAGATCATCCCGCAGGAAGAGACCTACGTGGCGCTGAAGACCGGCGTGGTGGATTGCGCGCTCTACCCGGCGCTCTACGCCAGCACGATCTCGCTGCAGGAGGTGACGGATTACGCCTCTTTCCTCTACCCGATGGCCTCGGCACCCTACACGCTGGGCGTCGCCACCGACACCTGGGAGGCCACCGACCCCGAGATCCAGACGGCGATCACCACGGCGGCGGATGCTCTCTGGGAGCGCACCAACCAGTACGACAAGGACGCCGAGGCCGAGATGGCCGCGCGCGAGAAACTGGGCGAGATGGGTGTGACCTGGGGCGAGGACTTCCCCGAGGCCGACCGTGCGCAGTTCATGGAGGCCGTGTCGGAGACCTGGGCGATGCTCGCCGAGGAAGCCGGCGGCAACGCCATGGATTACCGCGCCCGCGTGCTTGAAGCGCTCGGCCGCTGATCCACGGCGATGGGGGCGCTGAAACACATGCTGGCGCGAGGGCTGGAGCTTCTGGCCCTCGCCATGGCGCTGCTGGCGGCACTGGCCATGGTGGGGATCGTCGGGATCATCACCGTCAGCGTCGTCATGCGGCGGTTCTTCAATTCGCCGGTCCATATCACCGAGGACATGGTGGGGCTGATGCTGAGCGCCATGCTGTTCCTCGCCCTGCCGCTAGTGACCCTGCGGGCCGAGCATGTGCGGGTCTCGATCGTCGCCGACGCCCTGCAGAGCCGCATCCCGCACCTGCTGCGCATCGCAGCGATGCTGGTCGGCGTGCTCTTCTTCGGCTGGATCCTCTTGGAGTCGATCCCCTGGTTCGAGTTTGCCTGGAAGCGCACTCTCAAGTCCGAGACCGCTCGGGTCCTGCTCTACCCGTGGATGGCCGCGCTGCCGCTCTCGGTGGCGGTCACCTGGGTAATCTTCGCCGGGCGCCTGCTCGGGCTGCTGGCCCCCGAACGGTCGCATGCGCCGGAGGACGTGCAGTGATCCCGGCCTCCGCAAAGGACAGGTAACCCATGTTCTGGACCACGCTGATCGGCGTCATGGTGTTCTGCGCCTCGACCGGCGTCGCGCTTGGCGCGGCGCTTGGCCTCACCGGGCTGGTGCTGCTCCACGTCTACTCCAATGGCGCGACCTCGCTGGCGGTGGATGCGATCTGGGGCGTCTTCAACTCCTTCACCCTCAGCGCTGTGCCGCTGTTCATCCTGCTGGGGGAAATCCTGCTGCACAGCGGCGTGAGCAACCGCGCCTATTCGGCCTTCGCGCCGCTCTTCCGGCGCGTTCCTGGCGGGCTGCTGCACACCAATATCGCTGTCTGTACGCTCTTCGGCGCGGTCAGCGGCTCGAGCATGTCGACCGCCGCCGCCGTGGGCTCGGTCGCCTATCCCGAGATGGTGCGGCGCGGCTATGACAAGGACGTCATCGTCGGCAGCCTGGCGGGCGGCGGCACGCTTGGGCTGCTGATCCCGCCGAGCCTGTCGTTCCTGATCTACGGCGCGCTCACGGAGACCTCGATCGGGCGGCTCTTCTTGGCGGGCATCCTGCCCGGGCTGATGATCGGGCTGATGTTCATGGGCTACATCCTCGTGAAAGCACTGCGTCATCCGCAGATCGCCCCGCGCGACGAGAGCGGCCTGCCGCTGCGAGACATCCTGCGCGGCTTCAGCCAGGTCTGGCCGCTGCTGATCCTCATCGTCGCGGTGATCGGCAGCATCATCGGCGGCATCGCCACGCCCACCGAGGCTGCGGGGCTTGGCGTGGTGCTGGCGGCGGTGATCTCGTTCCTCTGGGGCGAACTGACGCTCCGCAAGCTGCTGGATGCGATCTTCCATTCGACGCTGCTTTTCGCCGCGATCGGCTTCGTGGTGCTGGGCGCGACGATCCTCGCGCAGTCGGTGAGCATCCTCGGCATCCCGCAGCAGATCCTGAACGCCGTCGCGTCGAGCGGGCTGGGGCAATACAGCATCCTGCTGTTCGTCGTGCTGATCTACCTCGTGCTCGGCTGTTTCTTCGACGGGCTGTCGCTGATGATCATGACGCTGCCGGTGGTCTTCCCGCTGCTCACCGGACTGGGCTATGATCCGGTCTGGGTCGGCGTGCTGATCACCATCGTCATCGAGATCGGCCAGGTGACGCCGCCGGTGGGGCTCAATCTTTCGGTTCTCTCGAGCCTGACGAAGAATGAGATCAGCCTGGGCCGCGTGGCGACGGCGACGGTGCCCTACTGGCTGATCCATCTCTTCGCGCTGGGGGTGCTGACCGCCTTCCCGGTCATCGCTCTCTGGCTGCCCAACCTGTTGTTCTGAGGAAAGGTTTTCTCACATGGCCCTGAAACTCCGCCCCAAACGCTTCGGCCCGGTCTCGGTGCTCTTCGACCCCGAGGGCGAGGTGCGCTTCGTCTCGGGCGAGGGTGGCGAGCCGCTGCCGCATCCGCCCTACGACAAGCCGGTGCAGACGCTCATGGCTTCGGTGGCGCATTGCCTCGTGGAGTCGCTGCGCATCGTCGCCAAGCGCGAGGATGTGACGCTGCCCGCCTATGCGATCACCGTGACCGCCGCGAAGTCGCTCGATGCGCCGGGGAGGATCGAGTCCATGGTTTGCCGCATCGAGGGCGATCTTGACGGCGAGATGGTGCGCGAGGCCAAGTCCATGTGCACGGTCAGCAACACTCTGAACTGCAAGATCACCCTCGAGTGAAAGCGCCATGCCCCGCGCGCCGCTTGTGAAGCCGCGCCGGATGGGGCATGTGACGGCATCTTCGTGGCAGCGGAAAGGATCGTGTCATGGACTACAGCAAGATGGGCGGTGGACGCCCGGGCTCGAACAAGCCGAAATTCAAGGCCGAGGACATCAAGCGCGAGGGCAAGGCCGGCACCGGCGGCAAGGCCAGCAAGGAAGAGCTTCTGGCGCGCATGAAGGCGCAGAACGAGGCGAAGAAGAAGGACTGAGGCGCTTGCCTGCCGGGCGCAAGGCCTAGGGCCGCCGCGCGCAAGACACCTAGCCTCAAAAGAAAAAGGCGCGGGATTTCCCGCGCCTTTCGTCTGTTCGGGAAACCCCGATCAGTTCTTGGCCTTGTCGACCATCTTGCCGGCCGAGATCCAGGGCATCATGCCGCGCAGCTTGGCGCCGGTGGCTTCGATCTCGTGCTCGTCGTTGGCGCGGCGCGAGGCCTTGAGGGTCGGCTGACCCACGGCGTTCTCGAGCATGAAGTCGCGGACGAACTTGCCCTGCTGGATGTCGGTGAGGACTTCCTTCATCGCCTTCTTGGTCTGCTCGTAGGGCAGGATGCGCGGGCCGGTGACGTACTGGCCGTACTCGGCGGTGTTGGAGATCGAGTAGTCCATGTTGGCGATGCCGCCTTCATAGATCAGGTCGACGATCAGCTTCACTTCGTGCAGGCACTCGAAGTAGGCCATTTCCGGCGCGTAGCCGGCTTCCACCAGCGTCTCGAAGCCGCAGCGGATCAGCTCGACGAGGCCGCCGCAGAGAACTGCCTGCTCGCCGAAGAGGTCGGTTTCGCACTCTTCGCGGAAGTTCGTCTCGATGATGCCCGAACGGCCGCCACCGATGGCCGAGCAATAGGACAGGCCGATTTCCAGCGCCTTGCCCGATGCGTCGTTGTGAACCGCCACGAGGCAGGGAACGCCGCCGCCCTTGGTGTATTCGCCGCGCACGGTGTGGCCCGGGCCCTTCGGCGCCATCATGATGACGTCGACGCCGGCTTTCGGCTCGATCAGGCCGAAGTGCACGTTCAGACCGTGGGCGAAGGCGATGGCGGAGCCTTCCTTCAGGTTGTCATGCACGTACTTCTTGTAGGTCTCGGCCTGAAGTTCGTCGGGCATGGTGAACATGATCAGGTCGCACCAGGCCGCCGCTTCCGCGATGCCCATGACCTGCAGGCCTTCGGCTTCGGCTTTCTTGGCCGAGGGCGAGCCTTCGCGCAGGGCGACGACGAGGTTCTTGGCACCCGAGTCGCGCAGGTTCAGCGCGTGGGCGTGGCCCTGGGAGCCGTAGCCCAGGATGGCCACTTTCTTGTCCTTGATCAGGTTGATGTCGCAATCACGATCATAATAGACGCGCATGGGTCTTTTCCTTCCTTGGTGCAGCCTTGCTGCGGGTCTTGATGCGGGCGGTTTGTTGCGCCGCTTGGTTATGAGGCGCAATTTACGTACCCATTGGTGATGAGGGTTGCGTATTTCTTGAATAATTCTAGAAAATATGAAAGATCATTCTCGGAATTATGAATTAACGGCGAAATCATGCTCGACGATACCGACCGGCGCATCCTGCGCCAGTTCCAGGCCGCGCCGGACCTGCCCGGGGCCGAACTGGCCGAGCGGGCAGGGGTCACGCCCTCGACGCTGGCGCGGCGACTCGCGGCCATGCGCGAGAAGGGCGTGCTGCGCGGCACGCGCGGGGTGATCCACTGGCCCGCCCTCGGCTACGAGCTAGAGGTTTCGCTGCGCGTGACGCTCGACAAGACCGTATCAAGCGCCTTCGACGAGTTCATCGCGGCGGCGCGGCAGGTGCCCGAGGTGATCGAGATCCAGACCTTCCTTGGCTCGATCGACGTGCGCCTGGCGGTGATCGCGCGCGACCTGTCGCATTACCAGCAGCTCTACCGGGGCCAGATCCTCACCCTGCCGCATATCTCGGACATCGAGGCACTGATGCATGTGGCGCTGGTGAAATCGGACGAAACGGTGCCGCTATGATCGACCTCGACGACACCGACCGCGCGCTGGTGCTGGCACTGGCCAAAGATGCAGGGGCCAGCGCCGGCGCGCTGGGGCGGCAGCTCGGCCTCTCGCAGCCCGCCTGCTGGCGGCGCATCCAGCGGCTGCGCGAGATGGGGGTGTTCCGCAAGCCGCGGCTCGATCTCGATCTCGAAGCGCTGGGGTTCGGAGTTACGGTCTTTCTGGGCGTGAAGCTCGCCACCAAGGGGCGCGTCAGCCTTGAGGACTTCGAACGCGCTGTTTCGGCAATTCCCGAAGTGCAGATCGTCGAACATGTGCTGGGGGCCTTCGACTACCGGCTGCGCGTCGTGGCGCGCGATATTCCCGATTTCGAGCGGGTGCTGCGGCGGCGGATCATGACGCTGCCAAGCGTGGGCAGGGTCGAGGCCAACGTGGTGCTGACCGAAGAGCGCCGTCCCGGTCCGCTCTGAGCCCCGAGACTATCGGAGGTTTTGCCAATCCCGGCGAACCACGCTAACCCCGTCGCAACAACAAAGGAGGTGGCCATGGCGCTGCGCAAGGATGTGGACCCGACGGGTCTCGACGAATTCTCGGTGGTCTTCACGGATCGCTCGCTCAACCACATGTCGGCGGCCTTCCAGGAGGTGATGCGCGACATCTCGGCGGGGCTGCGCGAGGTCTATGGCGCGGCGGGAATCGCCGTGGTGCCGGGCGGCGGCAGCTACGGGATGGAGGCGGTGGCCCGCCAGTTCGGCCGCGGTGCCAAGGCGCTGGTGGTGCGCAACGGCTGGTTCTCCTTCCGCTGGAGCCAGATCTTCGAGGCTGGCGGTTTCGGCGGCGAGGTCACCGTGATGAAGGCCCGCGCCACCGGCAACGGCGCGCAGGCGCCCTTCGCCCCGGCGCCGATCGAGGAGGTCACCGCCAAAATCCGTGAAGAGCAGCCCGACATCGTCTTCGCCCCGCACGTGGAGACCGCCGCCGGGATCATCCTGCCCGACGACTACGTCACCGCGCTCGCGGCGGCGGCGCATGAGGTCGGCGCGCTGATGGTGCTCGACTGCATCGCCTCGGGCTGCGCCTGGGTCGACATGAAGGAAACCGGCGTCGACGTGCTGCTGTCCGCTCCGCAGAAGGGCTGGAGCTCGACCCCCTGCGCGGGCCTCGTGATGATGTCCGAGCGCGCGCTGGCGCGTCTCGAAGAGACCACCTCGGACAGCTTCGCGCTGGACCTCAAGAAGTGGCGCCAGATCACCGCGGCCTACGAGGCGGGTGGCCACGCGTACCACGCCACCATGCCCACGGACGGGCTGCGCATGTTCCGCGACGCGATGAACGAGACCCGCGCGTTCGGATTTGCCGAGGCCAAGGCGGCGCAGTTCGAACTGGGCGAGAAGGTACGCGCGCTGCTGGCATCGAAAGGCGTGGTGTCGGTCGCCGCCGAGGGCTTCGGCGCGCCGGGCGTGGTGGTCAGCTACACCTCCGACCCGGAGGTTCAGTCGGGCCGCGCCTTTGCCGCCAAGGGCACGCAGATCGCCGCCGGCGTGCCGCTGCAGGTGGACGAGCCCGCGGGCTTCTCGACCTTCCGTCTCGGTCTCTTCGGCCTCGACAAGCTCAAGGACGTGGATGCCACCGTGGCGCGTCTCGAAGCGGTGATGACCGAGGTCCTCTGACCCCGGCGTGAGCTTGGGGCGTCCGGTGGTCAGAGACCGAAACCGGGCGTCCCCTCCAGATCCTTCAGCGCGGCGAGCACGATGTCGCGGGTGGTGTTCACGTGCTTCCGTGCTGCCATCTCGGCGCGCTCGGGATCGGCCTCCGCGATCGCGGTGAAGATGGCGCGGTGCTCCGCCTGCATCACGACGATCTGCTCGGCCGAGAACATGACCGGCAGGCGCAGCTGCCAGTGCTGGAACAGCGTTTTTTCCCAGAACTCCGTGATGAAGCGGTTATCGGCAGCAGCAGCGATGACCTCGTGGAAGCGGACGTTGTACTTGTTCAGCTCGCCGCGCGTGATCTCGGGCCAGGTTTCCATTGCGGTGCAGAGGTCTTCCAGTTCGCGGAGCCGCTCCGGCGGGCAGGCGCGGGCGGCGAGCGCGGCCAGCGTGCCCTCGGAAGAGGCCCGCGCGTCGAAGAGGCGAGGCAGGTCGGACGGGTCGGTCTCGGCCACGTACCATCCGTGGTTGCGCTCCACGAGACCCTCACCCTGCAGCAGCAGAAGAGCCTCGCGCAGGGGCGTGCGCCCGAGCCCGAGAATCTCTTCGAGCCGGTCTTCCAACAGCCTCTCGCCGGGCCGGAAGTCGCCTCCGATGATCATGGATTTGAGCCGGCGAACCGATTGCCGGAATTTCGTAGTTTTCTGTGCCATCAGCTTCTTGCCCTGTTCCGGGAGACCTTAGAGAAAGGGCCGGACGAGGTCACGCCTCAATGGCAGGGGTGCAAAGAGATCGGAGGTGTGGTGCCTCGACAGTATCCCGGCGTCATCCTCGTTTATTTAACGGCAGCAACTCCCTGTGCCGGAGAACCTGCGGAAAACTGGCGCGCAACGCGGATATTAATACGGATTTTGTTACGTATATTTTTCTTGTCCAACTACGAGGCAAGCAAAATGACAAGAACCACTCCCGCACTCGCCACGCTGCTGGCGGCCACGACGCTGCTCAGCGCGCCGGCCGCCCTGGCCGAGATCACCCTCGGCGCGGTCATCCCGCTGTCGGGTTCCAACGCAACCCCGGGCGAGGACCAGCGCCGCGGCATCGAGATCGCCGTGAAGGAGATCAACGCGGCCGGCGGCGTGCTCGGCGAGCCGCTCAAGGTCATCGTCGAGGACAGCGCCGGCAAGCCGCAGACCGCCATTGACGCGGCGCGCAAGCTCGTCACCGTCGACGAGGTGCCGCTGGTGATCGGCTCCTACTCCTCGGGCATCACCCTGCCGATGGGCGAGTACCTCGTGCAGGAAGGCATCCCGCACCTGAACCCGGCCTCGACCTCGGGCCTCGTCCGCAATATCGGCGACAGCTCCTTCTCGATGGTTGGTCTCGACAATGTCTCGACCGAATTCGCGGCCAAGGAAGTCATTGCCAATGGCTGGAAGAACGTCGCCGTACTGGCGGTGAACAACGCCTTCGGCCAGGGCGTGGCGCAGGAATTCCAGAAACACCTCGAGGCGATGGGCGGCGGGGTCAAGACCTCGGTGCTGTTCACTGGCGGCCAGCCCTCCTACCGCCGCGAGCTGCAGCAGCTCGAGGCCACTGACCCGGATGCCTATATCTTCACCGCCTACGGCACCGACGCCGCGCTGATCATGCAGGAGAGCTTTGAGCTCGGTCTTCAGGAGGATGCGCCCTGGTATTCGATCCTGATCACCATGATGAACAAGGACACCGCGCCCGAGTTCAAGCAGGGGCTGACCGGCATGGACGTGGGCTACCTCGGCGCGGGCGGCGAGGGTTATGCCGCCACCTACGAGGCCGACTACGGCGAGACCTTCCTGTCGGCCTATGGCGGTTACGCCCATGACGCGGTGCTGTTTGCCGCCAAGGCGATCGAGAAGGCCGGCTCCACCGACAAGCAGGCGCTGCTGACGGCGATCCGCGCGCTCGGCGACGAGGGCTTCACCGGCGCGACCGGCGAGATCAAGCTCGACGCGAACGGCCAGCGAATGTCGCAGCCCTACCTCAAGTTCAAGGTCGAGGGGAACGATCTGGTCCAGACGGACTGATCCACCCTTGTCGCGCGGCGTGGTTTGCTCCCGCGCCGCCAAGGACCCGCGCCGTGTTTCCCTTTGGCGGCGCGGGTCACGATTTCGCCCCTCCTCCCGGGGCCAACGAGAGACACCATGATTCAATTCCTGATCGACACGATCATCCGGGCGCTGGACCTCGCCCTGATCGCGGTCGCGCTGAGCGGAGTATACTCCCTCATCAAGTTCCCCAACGTCGCCCTGGTCCAATACGCGGTGGTCGGCGCTTTCGTCGGCATGCTGCTGCAACAGGCGGGTCTGCCGCTGGTTCTGGCGCTGCCGGTTTCGGCCATCTTCGTCGGCCTGGTCGCCGTGATCTTCAACGTGCTGCTCTTCGAGCGTCTGCTCACCGAGGGGTCGGCCATCGCGCTGATCGGCTCGCTGGCGCTGTCGATGATCCTTTCGGCGGTCTTCCTGCTAGCCTTCGGTCCGGCGGCCTACCGCTTCGACCTCGCCGTTGCACCGGCCATGCGCGTGCTCGGCGCGCGGATCACTGTGCACCAGCTCTCGACGCTGGCGATCACCGTGGCGGCGCTTGGTGGCTTCGCGGCAATTCTGTTCTTCACCCGGCTTGGCCGCGAGATGCGCGCCACGGCCACCAACAAGGTTCTGGCCTCGGCCAGCGGCATCGACACGCGCCGGGTGATCAATGCCACGGTCTTCCTGTCGGGCGTGCTGGCAGCGCTTGGCGGCATGACGCTGGCGATGCGCGGTTCGGTCTCCATCGATCTGGGCACGCAGATGCTGCTGCCGGTCTTCGCCGCGGCCATTCTCGGCGGCCTCGGCAATGCGCTCGGTGCCATCGCCGGCGCCTTGGTGATCTCGGCCGCCGAAACCTTCGTAACCAACACCAACTTCGGTGTCCTCACCGGGGCCGATTTCCTGTTCCTGCCTGCCAGCTACGCCCAGACCGCCAGCTTCGCGCTGCTCGTCGGCTTTCTGCTGCTGCGCCCCTCGGGGCTGTTCACCAGCGAGGTGTCCCGTGTCTGAGTTCCTGATCCACGTCGCCGCAGTCTCCTGCCTTTACGGCATTCTGGCGCTGGCACTGAACCTGCAAATGGGCTTCTCCGGCCTCGTCAACTTCGGCCTCATCGCGCTCTTTGGCTGTGGCACCTACGGCGCGGCCTTCGCCCACCTCTGGGGCTGGCCGCCGCTGGCCGGGTTGGCACTCGGGCTGGTCTTCGCCGCGCTCATGGGGCTGTTTTTCGCCCGGCTCGGCGCGCGCATGTCCGAGGACTACTGGGGCATCGCCACGCTCTCGCTGGCTGAGATCATGCGGCTGGTCTTCACCAACGAGCAGGCGCTCGCGGGCGGGGCGCAGGGCGTCTCGGGCCTGCCGGTGACCTTCGCCGGGCTGGCCGGGCAGGGCGCGGGGCTGAGCCGCCTGGCCCTCTACGCGGCGCTGCTCGCCGCCGCCTTCGTGCTGTGCCAGCGGATCACCCGCTCGGGTTTCGGCATGGCGCTCAAGATGATGCGCGAGGAGCCGCAGCTGGCCCGCGCGCTTGGCTACGATCTCGGGCGGATGCGGGCCATCGTCATGGTGATCTCCTCGCTGATGGCGGCGGTGGCGGGCTTTCTCTACGCCCACTACCTGTCCTTCGTCGGCCCCGAGCAGCTGATGAGCCACGAGACCTTCCTGATCTGGTCGATGGTGATCATCGGCGGCATCGCCAACAACTGGGGCGTGGTTGCCGGGGCCTTCCTGATGCAATTCGCGCTGGCCTACGTGCCCTTCGTCAAGGACTGGCTCGACATGCCCAGTGATTTTGTCGCCGCGACACGACTGGTGATCGTCGGTGGCGGTATCCTCGCATTCCTCATCTGGCGCCCCAAGGGGCTTTTCCCCGAACGTATCGGAGGCTCCCATGGCTGATCCCCTGCTGCAACTCGACGGGCTGTCCAAGGCCTTTGGCGCGCATCAGGTGCTGGACGGGATCGCCGCCAGCATCGCCCCCGGAGAGATCGTCGGCCTGCTGGGGCCGAACGGTTCGGGCAAGTCGACGCTGCTCAACGCCATCTCCGGCTTTCTCGCGCCGGACGGGGGCGCGGTGACCATCGCCGGGCGCGACATCACCGGGCTCCCGGCGCATGAGGTGACACGGGCGGGGCTGGCGCGGACCTTCCAACTGCCCTCGATGCCCACCCGAATGACGACGCGAGAAGTGCTTGCCGCCGGCGACGTATCGGCTGGCTCGGCGCGCAACATGCTGAGGGGCGCGGCGCAGGACCAGCGCATCGATCAGCTGCTCGAGATGTTCCGCCTGAGCCATGTCGCGAAGCTGCCCGCGAGCGCGCTTTCGGGCGGGCAGAAGAAGCTTCTGTCGGTGGCGCTGGCGCTGCGCGGCACGCCGAAGCTCCTATGCCTCGACGAGCCCACGGCGGGTGTGCACCCCGAGCTGCGTAGCGAGATGATCACCATCCTGCGCCGTGCCGCGCGCGACGGCACGACGCTGCTGGTGATCGAACATGACATGCACTTCATCCGCCAGCTCTGCAGCCGCTGCATCGTGCTCGACCGGGGCCAGCTCATTGCCGACTGTGCCCCTGAGGAACTGGAGAAGAACGCCGCCGTGGTCGAGGCCTACCTCGGCAAGTCGGTCGAGAAAGGAAAAATCGCAAGATGATCGAGGTTCGAGACATCCGCGCCGGATACGGCGACGGGCCCGACATTCTGGGAGGCATCTCGATGCACGCCCATGCCCGCGAGATCGTCACCATCCTCGGCCCCAACGGCTGCGGCAAGTCGACCCTGCTGAAGACGGTGGCAGGTTTCGTCACCCCGCGTGCCGGCACGGTGCGGATCGACGGGCAGCACGCCGAGGCGGTGCCGATCCACGAGAAGGTGCGTCACCATGGTGTCGGATACGTGCCGCAGACCGACAATGTCTTCCGCACGATGAGCGTGACCGAGAACCTGCTGATGGGGGCGCGCGATCTCGACCGCCAGACCCGGGAGGAACGTCTGGATGCGGTAATGGCGCAGTACCCCTCGTTGGCCAACAAGCGGCGGCGCAGGGCCTCGGCCCTTTCAGGCGGCGAGCGGCAGATCCTTTCGCTGGCGCGCGCGCTCATGGCCGGGCCGCGCATCCTGCTGCTCGACGAGCCGTCCGCGGGGCTGTCTCCGGCGATGATGCATGACGTTTTCGACGCCATCGCCCGCATCCGCGACGAACAGGACATGTGTATCCTGATGGTGGAGCAGAACGCCTTCGAAGGGTTGTCCGTTTCGGACCGGGCCTACGTGCTTAACCTTGGCAAGGTGGCGCTGACCGCGCCGGCGCAGGCGTTGCTGAACGATCCGGCGATGGAGCGGCTCTATCTTGGCGGCGCGCCGGCCGAATGACACTCCGGCGGGCCGCAAGCAGAAAAGTCCCGGACCGTCACCCGGCGATCTTCAGCGGCCCGTCGTTCTTCAGCTCTTCCATCACCACGTAGGTCCGGGTCTCGATCACCCCGGGCCAGGACATGATCACGTCGCCGAGAAAGCGCCGGTATTCCTCCATGGCGTGAAAGCGCGTCTTCACAAGGTAATCGAGCCCGCCCGCCACCATGTGGCATTCGATCACCTCGGGCGTCGTCTGCACCGCCTTCTTGAACTTCTCGAAGACCTGCGGCGTGGTCTTGTCGAGCTTGATCTGGATGAACACCAGCATCTCGAGACCCAGCTTCTGCGGATCGAGCCGCGCGCCGTAGCTGAGGATGACGCCTTCGCGCTGCAGTCGCCGTAGCCGGTCGCTCATCGAGGTGGCGGGTATGCCCACGCGCGACGCCAGCTCGGAATTGGTGATCCGGCCGTCGCGTTGCAGGATCTCCAGGATCCTGCGGCTGATCTTGTCGAAAACGGCCATCTGTCCCGTCCCATCCGATACGCATACGATAAAAATATATTTTTAGGTATACAGGAGTCACGTCAATATCTGCCGTCAGGTCACGCGCTGCGTGGCCTGCGTGCTGCATGGGGGCGGGGCAGGACGCCCGCTCGCGTGTCGGTGGGAAAATCAAGGCGCGAAAATCAGATTGGGGAAATGGCGATGAGAGAGCAATGTCTGCCCGGCAAGGAGCCCCCGGAAGCAGGGGAACGCCGGGCAGACCCTGAAACCGCAGGCAGGGCCGGACCAAGATGGCCGCGCCTCGGATCAATGGTGGAGCTTTGCGGGACGGAAGCTACCCTTTGCTCCGGACCCGAGGTTGCACCCAGATTCACCACCAATTGTTGCAAAACGGAAATTCGGGACGAAGGCCCGCGTCCGGTCAGCCGAGGCGTGCCATCACGCGCGGATAGCGGGCGGCCACTTCGTTCGGAACCGCATCCGGCCCGAAATGGCGGCAGACCAGTGCCAGCGGGCTGAGGATCGCGTTGTCACGATGGTCCGCCTGCGCGAATAGGCGCCCGGACACGTAATCCGCGTGCATCAGGCTGCTCACCGCCGTTCTGCGCGACATGGCCATGGCCGCGAGCCGCCCCCGGAGCGACGGATTGTCGGGATCGCCAAACAGTGGTTCGAAGAACAACGGGGCCAGGACCGAGACCGCGTAAAGCTGGCGCTTGGCGTCATCGAGACCCTCGTGATTGCCCGAGGCCACGAGGATCTGGCACTTGATGGTCAGCGCGTAGAGATGCGATTTCGAGCCGGGCTCGAGCAGGTCGAGCGCCTGGTCGATGCAAGGCAAAGCCTCGTCGATCCGGCCGGTGAAGGCGCGCATCTGCCCGATCAGCGGCAGCAGGGAGGCGACCGAGAGGCTGGAGCGAAAGGCGTGCTCGGCGATCTCGATCGCAAGCTCTCCATAGCCGCGGTCGAGGAAATGCAGCAGCTTGGCTGCGGTGATTGCGAGGTCAGGCTTCGATTGCACGTGTGGCAGGGCCGACAGCAGCAGGGCCTCCATCGCGTCTTCGTCTTCGGCGCGGTCGTCGATTCCGTCGGCAAAGAGCTTGCGGCCGAGCATGATATACTTTGTGTGCAGATGCGCCGCGTGCATCACGCGCAGGCTGGCGTCCTCGGGCGAGGCCTCGCGCAGCTCGAGGATCCTGCGTTCCGATTGCCGCCATTCCTGCAGGTACCTGCGGTCGATGGTGTCTGCCCGCGCGGTCAGCTTCGCCAGACTTTCTGTCGGCGTGGCGCTGTGATCCAGCTTCCAGAAGCTTGCGGTATACATCGAGACGGGCAGGGGTCCGTCGCTGTCGGCAGCACCCGCCTGCGCGCGCCATGCCTCGTTGAGCAATCGCCGGACGAAGGCGCGCATGCTGGCAGGATCGGCGAGCAACTCATGCGTGTCTCCGTCGAGCGCGATCCGGTTCATCGCGAGGATGCGCCCGGTGTCGAACTTCTTCACCGCGGTCACGCAGTTCACCGCGCCCGCTTCGGCAAAGAAGGTCATCTCGATCATCTTGCCCGGCCCTTGGCTGACGGCACTGGCGCGCGGCAGGGCGTCGGGCATGTAGATCACGCTCTGCCCATCCGGGAGTTCACCCTTGACCATGTCGTGCAGGGTCCTGGCGAAGCGCTCGGCGCGTGGACGCAGCGGTCCGAGATGTGTGAGCCCCTGCAGCGGCCCTACCAGCAGGTCGGCCTGCGCCGGGTCGCGCTGCAGTGCCGGAGGGCCGCCGACCCAGACATAGCCCTCGCCATAGCGGGTGGCGATGAAGCGTGGATTGCGCGCATTGTCGGCAAGCTTGCGACGCAAGCGATTTATGACGAAATCGATATTGCGCTCGCTGCGGTCCGAGCCGACCTCGGTCAGCGCATCGAGCAGCATCTCGCGGGTGGCGATCCGATCGGGATGGCGGGTGAGCAGCGCAAGCGCACGCGCCTCGGAACGGGTGAACCGAACGGTCTGTCCGTCCCCGGTCAGCGCCGACCCGAAATCCTCCGCAAAGGTCAGCTGGCTAAATTGCTCGGCATTGGAAATGGGAAGGCTCCGAGTTTCTGCGGAACGTGGTCCGACATTCCGTGTGTAATTGAGAGTTTCTTATTCCTTCTCGGCAAGGTAGCATAAGTTACGGAATTTGACCTCCTTTCGATGTGAACTTCGGGCTTTTCGGGCTCGGCACTTCCAGGCGTATTCACGAGGACCACATTCTGCATGCTGTATTCATTTTTCTCAAAGGGTTTCAGCCCCTTCGTTTTGGCTTTCCTGTTTGCCGCGATGTCCTCGATGGAGGCGCGGTCGCAGGCGTTTTTCGCCGATTTCGTGGTCGACCCGGTGACCGGTGTGGACAGAGGCTCAACCTCGCAAATTCGCAAGGTAGACGAATTCACCACGGTCGCGACCTTTTCTTCCACGGGGTCTGCACCAATTGGGCGGTATATCGGTTCTCTGGGTCTCTCCATGCCGCTGGAGACCGAATATGGCGGCCAGATCGACGTGCTCGGGGTGCTCGGCGGGCCGGATGCCGACGGCGGTCTCGAGCTGCGGGCCGGGGGGCTGGGCTTTCGGCTTGGCCTCGATACGGGCAGCACGCTCTATCTGAATTACGACTATGGCGACTACCAGCTGGGCACCAACGATCTGCTGCCGCTCGATGTGACCGGCGTGCACGAGACCCTGGCGCTGGCGCTCCGCCATGTCTGGATGCTGGGCGAGGACAGGCTGACCGGCTCGGTCGAGCTGGCCGCCAAGCAGCGCCGCGACGAGATGCTGGGTTTCGAGGTGACCGACGAGGGCCTGCGCCTCCTGCGACTGGGACTGATGCACGAGACCGGTGCGCTCTACGGCTTTCGCAGCCGGCTTGCCCTTGCGGCCACGAAGGGGTTGTCGGGTCTCGGTGCCTCGCTCGAAGACAATCCCTTGCCGAGCGCGCGCGGGGTGACGCCAGACTTCTTCCGCCTCTCCTTCAGCGCAGAGGCCTCGTTTCCGCTACAAGCGGCCACCTACGTGAACGCTGGGGTGATCGGACAGCTCACCCGCGACAGCCTGCCGGTCTCGCAGCGCTGCGGCTATGGCACCAATGGCTATTCGCGCGGCTTCGACCGGAGCTACGTGATGGGGGACGAGTGTTTCGGCGCTCGGATCGAGCTGGCACATGACTTCCAGCCGCCGAGCATGGCCAGTGGCGCGCTGCGGCGCACGCAGGGCTTTGTTGCGGTCGATGGCGGACGTCTGCGCGACAAGGGCAGCGAGGCGGTTGCGGGCCGCGAGGACGACTGGTCGAGCGCCAACTGGGGCGTGCGGACGCTGCAGGGCAACTTCCTCGGAGAGCTTGCCCTGTCGCATATCCTCACCAAGCCCGACGGCACGGTACAGCAGGACAAGACCCGCCTGTGGTTTCAGGCGGCCTACCAGTTCTGAGCCGTGCCTCCCGGATCAGCCCACCGCGAAGTCGCGGCGGGTTTCGGGCCTGATCTCGATCGAGAAGCCGGGCGCGGAGGGGGCCATGTAGGCACCGTTCCGGACCGCGCAGGGATCGGTGAAATGCTCGTGCAGGTGGTCGACGTATTCGGTGCGGCGGTCGTCCTTTTCGCCACAGATCGCCACGTAGTCGATCATGCTCAGGTGCTGGACGTATTCGCACAGGCCGACGCCGCCCGCATGCGGCCAGATCGGCAGCCCGGCCTTGGCGGCCATGAGCTGCACGGCGAAGACCTCGTTGAGCCCGCCGAGGCGGCAGGCGTCGATCTGCACCACGTCGATCGCCCCGGCGGCGATGAACTGCTTGAACATCACCCGGTTCTGGCACATCTCGCCGGTCGCCACCTTCACCGGGGCGACGCCCTCGCGGATCGCCCTGTGGCCGAGGATGTCATCGGGGCTCGTCGGCTCCTCGATGAACCACGGCTTGGCAAAGGCGAGGCGGTTCACCCAGTCGATGGCCTGCGGTACCTCCCAGACCTGGTTAGCGTCGATCATCAGCGTGACCTCGGGTCCCAGTTCCTCGCGGAAGATGGTGAGGCGGCGGATGTCATCGTCGAGATCGCGCCCGACCTTCATCTTCACGTGGCTGAAGCCCTGCGCCCCGGCCTCGCGGCAGAGACGGCGCAGCTTGTCGTCGGGATAGCCCAGCCAGCCCGCCGAGGTGGTGTAGCAGGGATAGCCATCGTCCAGCAGCGTGGCGATGCGGGCGGGTTTGTCGCGCGCGGCCTCCTGCAGCAGCTCCAGCGCCTGCGCCGGGTCGAGGAAATCGGTCATGTAGCGGTAGTCGGGGATGTGGGCGAGCTCCTCGGGGCTCATCTCCGACACGAAGCGCCAGACCGGCAGCCCGGCCTCGCGCGCCATCAGGTCCCAGACCGCGTTGACCAGCGCGCCGGTGGCGAGGTGGATGACGCCCTTTTCCGGCCCGACCCAGCGCAGCTGGCTGTCGCCGGTGATCTCGCGCCAGAACTTGCCGGGATTGGCGCGGATGTCGTCGGTGTCGCGCCCGATCACCTGTCCTTTCAGCGCCTCGATCGCTGCCACGCAAAGCTCGTTGCCGCGCCCGATGGTGAAGGTCAGCCCATGGCCCTCGTGCCCGCCGTCCGTTTCCAATGTTACGTAGGCGGCCGAGTAGACCGGATCGGGGTTCATCGCGTCGGAGCCGTCGAGACCGTCCTCCGAGGGGAAGCGGAGATCCCATGTCCGCAGGCCGGTGATCCGTGTCATGCCGCGGCGACCTCCTTCTTCTGCACCACGTAGATGTGCTCGCAGGCCAGCACCACCTCGTCCTTCTGGTTGAGCACCTGCACGGTCTCGAAGAGCTTGCCGGACTGCGGACGCTTGGGGTCATCCTCCTTGCGGGCGGCGGTAACACGGGTGCGGATCGTGTCGCCGATGAAGACGGGCCGGACAAAGCGCAGCCGGTCGTAGCCATAGGAGAAGGCGAGCGGATTGATCTCGGTCGCTGTCAGCCCGACGCCGATGGCGAAGATCATCGTGCCATGGGCGATGCGGCCACCGAACTCGGACTTGGCCATGAACTCGGCGTCCATGTGGTGCGGGAAGAAATCGCCGGTGTGCCCGGCGTGGACGACGAAATCGGTCTCGGTGATCGTGCGACCGTAGGTCTCGCGGGTCTCGCCGATCTCGATCTCTTCAAGGTAGCGGGGGCGTTCCATCACGGGGTCTCCTGAATGGGGGTCAGCGGCGCGGCGGAGGCGGCATAGCAGGCCTCGACCAGCGCCATGGTGCGCCACCCGTCGGAGGCAGGGGCGATCAGCGCCTCTTCTCCGGCGGCGGCGCGTTGCAGGTTGTGCATGCGGGCGGTGAAGCTTTCGGTGAACCACGAGCCGGTGAGCGGCACCGCGCGCCAGCCGGTACCGTCGTTGATCTCCAGCACGTCGGGCTCGCCCTTGGGGTAGTCGAGGTTGACGCCCAGCTTCATGTAGGCCGCGCCCTTGGTGCCCGCGACCCGCAGCTCGCAGGCCTGGTGCGGGCGGCCGAAATCCCAGTCGTGGTTGACCGACAGCAGGCAGCGCAGGTCGGGGCCATAGTCGAGGATCGCGGCGGTGCGGGTCTGGGCGACGGCATGGCTAGGATGGCCCAGCGTGCGGGCAGAGACGCCCCCGGGGTCGCCGACGAGGTGGCGGATGAGATCGAGGTAGTGGATCGAGTGCATTGCGATCTCGATCCGGGGCAGGCCCTCGAGAAAGGTCCAGAGCCCCCAGGGTGTGCCGAGCACACCATGCATCTCGATATCGACCACACGGCCCAGCAGGCCCTTGTCGATGGCGTCCTTCAGCGCCACCGCCATGGGGGCAAAGCGTAGCTGGAAGTTCATCGCCGCCAGCAGCTTTCGCTCGCGACAGATCCTGAGGATCTCGCTCGCGCCCTCCAGCGTGCTGCCCATGGGTTTCTGGATCAGCACCGGCGCGCCCTCGGGCAGCCGTTCGAGGATACCCGCATGGGCGTCGGGCGGGGTGGCGAGGTCGAAAACCGCGTCCGGCACCGCCAGCGCCTCGGCGGCGGTCAGCGCCCGCGTTGCGTACTCGGCGGCCAGCGCCTCGGCCTTGGCGTGGTCCGGATCGGTGATCCCCGCCACCTCGTAACCGCCCGCGGCCCAGGCGGGCAGGTGGGCGTCGCGCACGATCGAGCCCGCGCCGAAGATGACGATCGGGCGGCGGGTTCTCGGCGGGGTCCAGTCCTGTTTGAGCGTGTCCATGGTGGCTCCTCAGTCGCGCAGGGTCAGCCCGGTCTCGGCGTCGAAGAGATGCGCGCGCGACAGGTCGAGATGGAAACGAAGCAGCTCGCCGCGCTTGACCGTGCGCGGGTTGAGCATCCGCGCGGTCCAGTTCTCCCCGCCGAACTCGGTAAAGAGCAGAGTTTCGTTGCCCAGCGGCTCCGACAGATTAACCGGGAGCTCGCGGCGTTCCACCGCGTGGCCGCTCTCGCTGTGAATGCCATGGCCCTCGGGGTAGACGTCATCGGGGCGCAGGCCAAGCACCACGCGCCGCCCCTCGGCGACGGCAAAGGCGGGCGGCACGGGAACCTCGGTGCCGTCGTCGAAATGCAGCGCGCCGCGCGTGACCGTGGCCTCCACCATGTTCATCGGCGGCGAGCCGATGAAGCTGGCAACGAAGCGCGAAACGGGGCGGTTGAACACCTCGTCGGGCATTCCGACCTGCTCGATCACGCCGCCGCGCATGATGACGATGCGGTCGGCGAGGGTCATCGCCTCGATCTGGTCGTGGGTGACATAGACCACGGTGGAGCCGAGCCGCGCGTGCAGCTGCTTGATCTCGGTGCGCATCTGCCCGCGCAGCTTGGCGTCGAGGTTCGACAGCGGTTCGTCGAAGAGGAACACGTCCGGGTCGCGCACGATGGCCCGGCCCATGGCGACGCGCTGGCGCTGCCCGCCCGAGAGCTGCGCGGGGCGGCGCTCCAGCAGCGGTTCGATGTCGAGGATGCGCGCGGCTTCCTTGACGGCGGTGTCGATGGTGGCGGCATCGCGCCCGGCGATCTTCAGCGAGAAGCCCATGTTCTCGGCCACCGTCATGTGCGGGTAGAGCGCGTAGGACTGGAACACCATCGAGATGTTGCGGTCGCGCGGCGGCAGGTCGTTGACCACCCGGTCGCCGATGCGCAGCTCGCCGCCCGAGATGTCCTCGAGCCCGGCGATCATCCGCAGCGTGGTGGACTTGCCGCAGCCCGAGGGGCCGACCAGCGCGACAAACTCGCCGTCGGCGACCTCGAGGTCGATGCCCTTCACCGCGTGGAAGCCGCCGTATTTCTTGTCGAGTGTGGATAGGGTGAGCGTTGCCATGTCTTATCCCTTGATCGCGCCCGAGGTCAGGCCCGAGACGAGGTGCTTCTGCACCGCGTAAGTCAGAAGAAGCGCCGGAATGATCATCACCACGGCCAGCGCGCACATGCCGCGCCAGTCGATGGTGAACTCGGCGGTGTAATCCAGCAGGCCCACCGGAAGTGTCTTGCTGTCGGTGGAGCGGGTGAGCTGGCTGGCCAGCGCGAACTCGTTCCACGAGGTGAGGAAGGCGAAGATGCCGGCGCTGGCGATGCCGGGGCGGGCGAGTGGGAACTCGACCTGCCAGAAGGCCTGCCAGCGGGTACAGCCGTCGATCTGCGCCGCCTCGGCCAGATCGCGCGGGACCTGCCGGAAGAAGCCGTCGATCAGCCAGATGGTGAAGGGCACGTTGAGTGCCGTATAGGCGATGATCATCCCCGCGTGGGTGTCGATCAGCCCGACCTTGGCGTAGAGGAAGAACAGCGGCAGCGACAGCGCGATGCCGGGCACCGTGCGGGTCAGCATGAGGCCAAGGAACCAGGCCGACTTGCCCTTGAAGCGGTAGCGCGCGAAGGCGTAGCCGCCGGACATGCCGATCGCCAGCGAAATGATCGTCGAGGTCACCGCGATGATCACCGAGTTGCGGAAGTATTCGATCACCGGGATGCCGCCCTGTCCGACGCCCGAGAACATGTCGACATAGGCATCGAACGACAGCTCGCGCGGGATCCATACCGGCGGCTTGGCCATGATCTCGACAGTGGGCCGCAGCGAGTTGAGCACGATCCACAGGCCCGGAAGGCAGATGATCAGCATCGAGATGAAGAGCGCGATGTTCAGCGCCCAGGCCGAGCCGCGTTTCTTCAGCCGTGCGGAGGCATTCGCGTCCATCACCAATCCCCCGCTACCTGCGCCCGGGCCTTGCCGAGCTGTGAAAAGAAATAGGCCGTGAAGGCGACCGAGAGCAGGATGGCGACATAGGCCATGGCGTTGGCCATCCCCATGCGCGCGTCCGAATAGGCGGTGCGGGCGATCAGCGTCCAGAGCACCTCGGTCCGGCCCGCCGGGCCGCCGTCAGTCATGATCTTGATGATGTCATAGGCCCGCGCCACGTCGAGGCTGCGGATGGTCATCGCGATGAAGGCGAAGGGCATCAGGAAGGGCCATGTGACATAGCGGAAGGTCTGCCACGGCGTGCAGCCGTCGACCCGGGCCGCCTCCTGCGGATCACGCGGCATGGCCATGAGACCCGCGAGGATGAAGATCGCGAAGACCGCGGTGGAGGACCAGATCTCGGCGGCGGCGATGGCGAGGAAGGCGAGCTTGCCGTCGATCAGCCAGGGGATCGCCTTGTCGGTGAGACCCAGCGACTGCAGGGCGTTGTTCACCAGCCCGACGTTGTCGTTGAACATGAACTTGAACTGGAAGCCGACGAGGATCGGCGAGAACATCATCGGGAACATCAGGATGGTGCGCAGCAGCCGCTGGCCGCGGGTCTGCCGGTCGACCAGCAGCGCGAGCCCGAGGCCGATCAGCATCTCTAGGTTCAGCGCCACGGTCAGCAGCAGTACGGTGCGCCCGAAAGCGATCCAGAAATCCATGTCGCCGAAGATGCGCTGGTAGTTGCGGATGCCGATGAACTGGTAGACTGACTCCGGCTTGGTCAGACGAAACGGCGTGAAGCTCGACCACAGCGACAGCAGCAGCGGCAGCACCACCACGGCGGCGAGCACGATCACCGCGGGCAGCAACAGCATCATATGCGGGGGGAGGCGCGAGGCCTTCATCTTTGTCTCCTGTCAGGGGAGGCGGGCCGCGCTGTGGCGGCCCGCGAAGGGACGCGGCTCAGAGCTCGCCGGCGTCCTCGAGGATGTAGGTCGCCTCTTCGGCGGCCGCGTCGAGCGCCTCCTGCGGGGTCTTGTCCCCGAGGATCGCCGCCTGCAGTTCCGGGTAGAGCACGTTGGTGATCTCGATCCAGCTCGGCGTCTGCGGCACCGGGAAGGCGGTTTCGGCGGCCACCTGGAAAGCCTTCAGCACCTCGGTGCGATAGGCGTCTCCCTCGGCCTCCGCAATGACATGCTCCCAGACCGACTGGCGCGAGGGCAGCGGGCCCGCGGCGCTTTCCAGCTTCTGGCTGTCCTCGTTGGTCAGGAACCAGACCAGCGAGGCTGCGGCTTCAGGGGTCTCGCAGTCCTGCGTGACCGAGAAACCGTGGAAGCCCGACCAGCCCGAACGGATGCCCGCCGAGCCCTTGGGCGGCGGTGCGACGCCGACGTTGCCGGCGACCTTCGAGGCTTCGGGGTCGTTGAAGAACCCGGCCCAGCCCGGCCAGTCGAGGTTCAGCGCCACGGTGCCCGAGGCAAAGCCCTGTCCCAGATCGTCCCACAGGTAGTTCGGCACGCCCGCGGGCACCACCTGCGCCTGGTAGAGATCGACAAACCAGTTCAGTGCCTCGACACCCGCTTCGGAATTGAAGGCGGGGCGGCCTTCGGCGTCGAGGAATTCGCCGCCATCGGCCACGAGGATCTCGTAGAAGCGCCCGGCGATGGCCTCTTCCTTGCCGGCGTATTGGGTGCCGTAGAAGTTCGGGGCGTCGGCGAAGAACTTCGCCTGATCCGCCACCTGGTCCCAGGTCTCGGGCACCGCCAGAGGGTAGCCGTATTCCGCCTCGAAGGCGGCGGCGTCGGCCTTCTCATAGAGGTCCTTCTGGTAGTAGAGCGCCGAGACGTCGAACTGAGCGCGCGGCAGCATCACCAGCTTGCCGTCCAGTGTCGCCGACTGGATGTTGCCCGGCACGAAGTCGGCCAGCGCCTCTTCCGGCAGGTACGCGCGCAGGTCGACGTAGATCCCCGGGTACTGCGGCGCGAAGGACGAGTGGTTCGAGCCGACGCACCAGCCGAGCTGGCCGGTTGCGATGTCGGACTTGATCTCGCGATCGAGCTCGAAGTGGTTCTTCTTCGAGATCACCTCGACCTTGGCACCGGTCGCGGCCTCCCATTCGGCGATGCGTGCGTAGAGCGGCTCGTATTGCTGCCCGCCGATGAGTTTTGCCTCGACGGTCACGCCCTCGAAGCTGCCCGGCAGATCCTGCGCGGAAGCGGTGGTCGCCAAAGCCAGCACCGCCGCCGAAGCGGTCGTCAGATATTTCATGGGTCTCCTCCCTGAAAATCCGCGAGGGGTATCCCCTCACTTATGGATAATCTATTTATAGGCAAATACACTGGGAGGCGCCTGTCAAGGAATTCCGCTGGATGCGCAGAACGTATTCTTATATGAATGACGCAATTCACAGAGAGCAGCATGACCGACACCACTGACCGCTACCGCGCGCCCGCGCTCGACAAGGGGCTCGACATTCTCGAGTTGCTTGCCGGGATCGAGGGCGGGCTCACCCAGGCCGAGATCGCCAAGGCGCTTGGCCGTTCGCCCAATGAATTCTACCGGATGCTCGAGCGACTCGCCCGCCGTGGCTATGTCGCCCGCGTCGAGGGCGACCGCTACGCGTTGACGCTGAAGATGTTCGGCATGGCGCAGTTCCACGCGCCGACGCGTCGGCTTGCCTCGCTGGCGACGCCGCTGCTGCGTGACCTGGCCGAGCGCACCCGGCAGGCCAACCAGCTGGTGGTCTTCGACCGTGGCAACGCCGTGGTCATCGCACAGCAGGAAGCACCGGGCTACTGGGGGATCTCGATCCGCGTCGGCAGCCACATCAACCTCTTTGACACCGGCTCGGGCAACGTGCTGCTCGCCTTCTCCAGCCCCGAGCGGCGGCAGGCCATGGTGGCCGAGAACAGCGATACAGGTGCCCCGGCGCGCGCGATCCCCGCCGAGTTGGAGGCCCGCTTCGAGGTCATCCGCGAGCGTGGCTACGAGGTGAAACCCTCTGCGCAGACGGTCGGTGTCACCAATCTCTCGGCCCCGGTGCTGTCGCCGAGTGGCGAAGCCATCGCCGCGGTCACCATCCCCTACCTGCCGCTGGTCGACCGCGAAGCCGCGCCCAGCCCCGAGGAGGCGACGGCCGCGCTGGTCGAGACGACGGCGGAGCTGTCTCGATTTGCCGGATATGGTGCGGAGGGGGAGACATTCGCATCTGAATGATCCATTCTTGGGTGAATGACTTGCTCAGGGAGGAGCACATGCAAGAGCCCGCGATTCTGGACAGCCACCTTCACCTCGTCGACCGCAGGCGGCTCGATTACCCGTGGCTCTCCAGCGCCCCGGCGCTGGACCGGGATTGGCTGCTGGAGGCCTACGCCGAAGAGGCCCGCCGCATCGGCATTGGCGGGGCGATCCACATGGAGGTGGATGTCGCTGACGCGCGGATCGAGGACGAGACCGACTGGATCGCGGAGCTGGCCGCCAGCGGCACCTTCCCGATCCGCGGCGCGATTGCCGCCTGCCGCCCGGAAGCGCCCGAGTTCCCGGCTTTCCTCGACCGTTCGGCAGCGCGCGATCTCGTCGTCGGCTTTCGCCGCGTGCTGCACGTGGTGCCCGACGAGGTCTCGAAAGGGGAGCTTTTCCGGCAGAACATCCGCCTGCTCTCGGGCCCCGATCTGCCCTTCGATCTCTGCGTGCTTGCCCGGCAATTGCCGCTGGCCATCGAACTGGTCGACTCGGCCCCCAACACCCGCTTCGTGCTCGACCACTGCGGCGTGCCGGATATCGAGGGCGGACAGTGGGACGGCTGGGCGCGTGACCTTGCCGAGATCGCCAAACGGCCCAACGTCTGCGCCAAGATCTCCGGTGTCGTCGCCTATGGCGGCGCGGGCTGGACGCTGGACGAGCTGAGCCGCTGGGTCACGCACACCGCCGAGACCTTCGGCCCCGAGCGCATCTGCTGGGGCGGTGACTGGCCGGTGAACACGCTGGGGGGCGGGCTCTCCACCTGGGTTGCCGCCACCCGCGCGATCTTTGCCGGCTGGAGCGCGGAGGAGCGCGCCGCGCTCTATTCAGGAAACGCGGCGCGGATCTGGAAGCTCTGAACCTCAGAAGGTCGCGGCGAACATCCGGTCGAGGTCGTCCATGGCGGCCTCGAATTTCCCGTCCCTCAGCGCGGCGTTGATCCGCTCCGAGGCCTCCTGCTGGAACGGCATGTAGCCGTCATGACGGGGGCGCATCCAGGCGGCATCCAGCGTCGCGAGCGTGCCCGAGTAGAAGCCGCCCGCGCCGGCATCCACCTGCGCCGAAACCCACGTATCGCGGTGCCCGGCCTGTCCGCCGGTCGAGGCCCAGAGTCCGGCCTGCGCCTCCGGGCCCGCCGCGTGGCGGGCAAAGGCGATGGCCGCATCCGGGTGCTCGCAGAAGGCCGAAACCGCCAGTCCGGTGCCGCCGAGCGCGCTGCCCTTCGGTCCGGTGCCGGGTGCGGCCTCTGGGATGTCGTGGAAGGTGACACGGTGAGGCGCGGCGTCGGGTAGGGAATAGCTGATATAGCCGTAGATCAGCGGCGCGCAGGCGGTGCGGTCCCCCGCCGCCATTTCCGCAAGCACGGCGATGGGGTCCATCCCGAAGCAGGCGGGGTCGACCTTCGCCGCCAGCGCCTGCAGCAGCTCCAGTGCGCGCAGGCCGCCGGCGCGGTCGACGAAAGGCGCGGTGCCATCGACGCGACAGGGATGCCCGAGGTTGGCGCAGAGCGTGTAGAAGCTCATCAGCACATGCGGCGGGCGCAGCGGGATCATCACCCGCCCTTCGGCTGCGAGGCGCATCACGCCGTGCCAGTCGGTCACCGGTGCCGTCAGGTCCGGCCGCACCGCCTGCACCTGCGCCGCGGCATCGACAGGGTAGGCCCATTGGCTGCCCTCCCAACTGTAGCTCTCGTAGGAGCGCCCGAGCGAGCCGGCGGCAATCTCCGGGGCGTCGGGCAGGGGAATCAGGCACGCTTCGCCGGTGATCTGCCCGACATGCGGGTGGTCGATGATGACGAGGTCGTAGGCCTTGGCCAGATCGAGCACCGGGTAGCTCTCGAAATCCTGGAGCGAGCGCCGGTCCCAACTGATCGAGACGCCGTGCGCGGCTTCCCATTCACGCGACAGGGCGGCGAGCGGGTCGTAGCCGCGCGGGTGGTCCCAGGTCATGCCCTTGAGGGTGATCATAGTCCGAACTCCTTGCGGATCGTCTCCGAATGCTCGCCGACGCGCGGCGCGGCGCGGCGGCCCGCCGGGCGTCGCCCGTCGATGGTCAGCGGCGCGCGGGTGGTGTCGATGCAGACGCCGTCGTCGCGGGTGACGGTCTGCAGCAGGTCGAGGCGCCGGAAGGCCTCGGCCTGCATCAGCTGCGACCAGTTGAGCACCTCCGAGCACCAGATGTCGGCGGCCTGCAGGATGGCGAGCCAGTCCGCGACGGTCTTTTCAGCGACGCGCTCGGCCAGCCGCGCCTTGATTGCGTCGCGGGCGCTGAAGGCATCGCTGGCCGGGCGTCCGGCGAGGTCCGGCATCTCCATCAACTCAGCCAGCCGATCGAGCGGGGTCATCGCCAGTGCGAGATAGCCATCCTTGGCAGCATAGACGCCGTAGGGAGCGCCGAGGTAGGCGTGGGCGCCGTTGGTCTGAGAGCGGGTGGGCAGGCGGCGTCCGTCGTTGAGCCAGGTGGTCAGCACCTCGAACTGCAGATCGACCAGCGCCTCGAGCAGCGAGGTCTCAACATGCCGTCCGATGCCGTCAATGCCGCGCCGCACCAGCGCCGCGAGAATGCCCTGCGAGAGCGCCACACCGGCGAACATGTCGCCCACGGCGAGCCCCATGGGCACCGGCCCCTGCGCCGCGTCGCCGGTCAGCCACATCAACCCCGAGCGCGCCTGCGCCAGCAGATCCTGCCCGGGGAATTTCACCCAGGGGCCGTCGTCGCCGTAGCCAGAGATCGAGCCGTAGACGAGGCGCGGATTGAGCGCATGCATCTCCTTCCAGCCGACGCCGATGCGGTCCGCCACGCCGGGACGGAAGTTCTGGATCATCACGTCGGCCTGTCCCACCAGTCGCTTCAGCGCCGCGAGGTCCGCCGGATCCTTCAGGTCGAGCGCGAGGCTCTCCTTGCCGCGGTTGATGGCGTGGAAGATCGTCGAGTCGCCGCCGATCTCGGTGTCCGACAGGTAGAGCTGCCGCGACAGGTCCCCGGCGCCGGCGCGCTCGATCTTGATTACCCGCGCCCCGAGGTCAGCCAGCCGCAGCGAGCAATAGGGGCCGGAGAGGAACTGGCTGAGGTCCACCACCAGAAGCCCTTCGAGCGGGCGCTCGGGCAGGGCCTCTGCCGGGCTGCGGGCGGAGTCTGTCGGGGGGCTGGCGGTCATCGGGCGCTCATTCGTCTGTGA
This sequence comes from Roseobacteraceae bacterium, assembly GCA_048381755.1. Classification (GTDB taxonomy): domain Bacteria; phylum Pseudomonadota; class Alphaproteobacteria; order Rhodobacterales; family Rhodobacteraceae; genus Salipiger. The sequence goes on along the minus strand of JBLXGS010000011.1, from coordinate 70,876 downwards.
AGCAACTACTCACATATGAATGGATGCTTCACCCATGGCGCGTCAAGCCCGATGGCGCGGGGACGGTGCGAAAACGCGCGGCTCCCGTTTCCCGGGGGCCGCGCGCGCTGCGGTCTGAAACGGCCTTGCTGGCCCGGACCGTCAGCCCAGATCGCCCTCGAAGATCACCAGCTCGCGCGTGGCGGCCTTCATAGCGAAGGCGCGCGCGGCCTGGTAGTCGGGGTCTTCGTAGCAGGCCCGCGCCTTGGCGAGGCTCTCGAATTCCACCAGCAGGACGCGAGACTTGTCTCCGGCTTCGAGCAATGCGGGGGCGTCATCGCCGCGCCTGACGGTCGCGCCGTATTTCTCTGCGACCGGGGCCCATAGCCGCCCGTACTCCGCCTGCGCCTCGGGGTCGGTCACATTGGTGCCGAGCACCAGCCAGTAGCCTTTCATCGGGGTCTGTCCTTCGCTGTTGGATCGTTCCGGTGCAGGTCTAGCGCGCGGATTGTGAGGCGGGAAGGGCCGGGGCTTTCCGGGGGGGATCGTCGCTGGTGGATGTAGCGTTCCAACGAAACCCTCCCGCCGCGATGCACGGCGGGAGGGAGCTTGGCAAAGAGCTGCGATCAGTGTTCGGTGCGATGCCCGGCGTCGATCCAGGCCTGTGTCCCGCCCTCGACGAAGGCGACGGTCCGCACACCTGCCTTCGCCAGTGCGTGTGCGGCGAGCGCGCCCATCGGGCCGGCCTGACAGGCGGTGATGACCACGCCTTCGTGGGCGCTGATCTTGGCCGGGACGTCCCCGGCCTCAAGCCGGTCGAGGGGGACGCTGATCGCGCCGGGAATGCGGCCCGTGGTCTTGGCGATGGCCTCGGCGGGGCGTGGGTCGATGAAGAGCGCGCCTCTCGCGTGGCGGGTCGCGGCCTCCTCGGCGGTGATCGAGGGAACGGCCGCACGGGCCTCGTCGACGCGGGTGTTGAAGCAGTTTGCCATTGGAATTGTCCTTTCGGGTCTGGGGTGGATGCGGCAACGCCGCGGGGGGTGAAGTCAGAAGGTTGAGGTCAGGCGGCGGCGGGCAGGGCTGCCTGCCGCGCCCGCCATTCCCGCCGCAGCGCCGCCGCGCCGATGCAGGCCGAGAGCAGCGCGCCCATCAGCCCGGGCAGCGCGCCGACCACGAGGTCGTAGCCGATGCCGAAGGGCGAGGCGCAGAGCATGACCGCGCGCATCCGCAGCGTGTCGCCCTGCATCCGACCGATCATGATCAGGCAGCAGGCGGTCATCGCAAGCGCCGAGGCGAGCCCGCTCCAGGTCAGCGCGGTCACCAGCCAGACCACCGGCAGGAAGCCGAGGCCCATTTGGCGCAGCCAGGGGCGGTCCCCGGCGGCAAGGGCGATGAGCGTCTGGCTCGCGCCGATGGCGCAGACGCCGGTGCCGCTCCACTGGCCGAGCAGCGCGTATTGCGCGGCGTAGCAACTGGCGATGCAGAATTGCGCCGTGAGCATCTGGCGGCGCTGCTTGAAGAGCGGCCAGACCAGTTGTCCGGCCAGTCCCGCCGATCCGAAAAGGACCGCCGGGGAAACTGCGGGGATCAGGGCAAGAATGTCGGGCATCATGGCCTCCATGGGAACAGACTGTTTGGTCTGCACCGAACGTACCAATCGGTCTGTTTCCGGGGGAGATGCTTCCGGGTTTCGGTTGTTTCACCTGCGTATCAGCGCGTTTCAGCCGTGTTTTGAAGCTATGTCTTGCGGGAAACCCATGGGGCGCGTAGCCTGAATACAGACTGATTGGTTTGGAGATGACCCATGTCGCGCAAGGGAGAGCAATCCCGCGAACACATTCTCGGGGCCGCCCGCGAGTTGGTGATGGAGAAGGGGTTTGCCGGAACCGCGATCGACGACATCCTGCGCAGGGCGGGGGTCTCGAAGGGGGCCTTCTTCCACCACTTCGGCTCCAAGGCCGAACTGGCGCGCGAGCTGGTGCGCTGGCACGCCGGACAGGACATCGAGATGTTCCGTACCCTCGCCGCCCGCGCCGAGGCGACCCATGACGACCCTTACGACCAGCTGCTGATGTTCCTGCAGGGTTTCGAGGCCTACATCTCCAACCCCGAGCAGCCCTCGCGCGGGTGCATGTACGCGGTCTACACCTACGAGAACGCCCAGTTCGACGAGCAGGTGCGCGGCATCGTCTCGGAGGTGCTGCGCGAGTGGACGGCGATCTACATCCGCAAATTCCAGGAGGTGCTGGACGTGCACCCGCCGCGCATGGAGGTCTCTGCCAGGCAGCTCGCCGAGATGATCGTCTCGATCATCGAGGGCGCGCTGGTGCTGCAGCGCGCCTATGGCAAGCCCGACATGACCGCCCGGCAGTCCCGGCATTTCCGCGACTATCTCGCGCTGCTCTTCGACAAGCCAACGCAGGCCTCCGCGGCCTGAGCCGCGCAGAATTCCCCGCGTGAAACGAATGAAACAGCCCGCGCAATCGGCCTGAAACGCGAGGCCGTCAGAACTTCTGTCCATCGGAAGGGCACAGCGCCCGACGAGTTCACCAGACCCCAATGGACAGGAGTTCAGACATGACCACCCAAACCCTCGAGAAGCCCGCCAAGATCGCAATGAACGGCGTCGATGTTCCCACCTTCCTCGCCACGCTCGGCGTCGTGGGAGAGACCCCGCAGATCGCCCAGTTCACCTTCCGCGCCAATGGAGAGTGGCTCTCGGGCACCCACAGCCGCACCGCTTTCCCGGGTTTCCACGGCGCCATGCAGGAGATGCAGCACCGCCGCGACTACGCCGTCGAGAGCGACCACCCGCAGGTGCTCTGCGGCGAGGACAATGGCGTGACCCCGGTTGAGCTGCTGCTGGCGGCGCTGGCCTCCTGCATCACCGCGGGCATCGGCAACATCGCCTCGATCCGCCAGGTGAAGCTGCACGCGGTCGACACGAAGATCGAGGGTGACATCAACCTCAACGGCATCCTCGGCCTCGATAAGACCGCCCGCAACGGTTTCACCGGCATCCGCATGGCGGTGAGCATCCGCGGCGATGCCCCGCAGGAGAAGCTGCGCGAGATCGTCGAGCAGTCGGTCGCCCGCTCCGCCGTCTTCGATGTGCTGAGCAACGGTGTGCCGGTCTCGGTCGAGTTGGCCGTCTGAGCCTTCCCGACAGGCTGATCACAGACCGCCCGCGCCGTAGGGGCGCGGGCCACCCCCGCCATCCCCCCAGTTAAAGGACGATCCCATGCCCCGCTTCCAATCCTCCGCGACCACCCCCAGCTACGGCTCCGGCTTCGACAATGTTGCCCTGCGCGACACCTTCGCCGACTTCCGGGCCTGGTGGGACCGCAAGTGCCTGCTGGACGACGCAACGCCGCAGTCGGCCCCGCAGGCCCCGCTGGCAAAGGCCGCCTGAGCCACGAGACCTGCCTTCCTTTCCTCCCATCCTCCCGGACGGCCCGCTGTTTTCGCGCAGCGGGCCGTTTGGTTTGTCTGGCCGTCGGGCGCGCTGAAACAGTCGAAACGCGAAAGCAGCTTTCCAGAGGGCTGGACGAAACATGGCGCGGCCACTCTTCGGATAACCGCAACGGAGAAGTCCCATGAGCACCGCAACCAGCGTCCTGATCCTCGGTGCCGGCCAGGCCGGCCTCGCCCTCAGCTGGTCCCTGTCGCGCCGCGGCATCGACCATATCCTGCTCGAACGCGGGCGGGTGGGCGAACGCTGGCATTCCGAGCGCTGGCCGGGGCTGCACCTGCTGACGCCGAACTGGATGAATCGCCTGCCGGGCCCCTGGGACGGGTCCGAGCACGGGGTCGACCCCGAGGGGTTCATGTCCGCCGCCGACTTCGCCACGCGGCTCGAGAGCTACCGCGTGGCCATAGCGGCCCCGGTGGTGACCGGCTGTGAAGTGCAGTCAGTGACGCATGAAAACGGCCGCTACCGCGTGGTCGCGGGCGGGCGGCAATGGTTCGCGCGTGCCGTGGTCATCGCCACGGGCGCCTGCGACCGACCGGCGGTGCCGGCATGGGCCGCAAACCTGCCCGAGGAGATCACCCAGATCGTGCCGACGCGCTACCGCGGCGCCGAAAGCTTGCCGGAGGGCGGCGCGCTGGTCGTCGGCGCCTCGGCCACCGGCGTTCAGCTGGCCGCTGAGATACGGGCCTCCGGGCGCGCGGTGACGCTGGCGGTGGGCCGCCATGTCCGTGCGCCACGTCGCTATCGGGGGCGCGAGGTCTTCGAGTTGCTTGCGCAGAGCGGCTTTCTCGACAGCCCGCGCCCCGAGGCCGCCGATCCCGCGCACCTGATGGCGCTGCCCTCGCTGCAACTCACCGGCTCGGGCGGAGGCGGGGCGCTCGGCCTCAACCGGCTGCAGGCCATGGGCGTGCGGCTGGTGGGGCGGGCGCTCAGGGCCGAGGACGGGTCGCTGCGCCTCGATCCGGCGCTCGGCGCCGAGATCAGCGCGGGCGAGCGGCGGCGGCGCAAGCTGCTGACCCATCTCGAAACCCATCTCGCCGGGACCGGCAGCGTCTTGCCCGCCGACCCTGAGGCCTGGGCTGCGCCCGATCTGCCGATGCGCGGGCCGGAGCGCCTCGATCTGGTAGCGCAGGGTATCCGCACGGTCGTCTGGGCCACCGGCTTCCGCCGGGCCTACCCGTGGCTCCACCTGCCGGTGCTGAACGCGGCGGGAGAGCTGGAGACCGACCGGGGGCTCACCGCCATGCCGGGCCTCTACGCGCTTGGCCTGCCGTTCATGCGCCACCGGGCCTCGGCCTTCATCCACGGCGTCGGACGCGATGCCGAAGAACTCGCCCCCCTCATCGCCGCCGGTCTGCGCCGGGGCGTCCCGCTCGCTGCCTGACAGATCTCAACGTGACACACTTCAACATGGGAATTTCGACATGACCAAAGAGACTTATGACGCACTCATCGTGGGCGCCCGCTGCGCGGGGGCTGCCACGGCCCTGCAACTGGCTCGCAGCGGCGCAAAGGTGCTGCTGATCGACAGCGCCCGCGCCGGGAGCGATACGATGTCCACCCACGCGCTGATGCGCGGGGCGGTGATGCTGCTGGAGCGCTGGGGGCTCGCCGCGCCGCTGCGCGCCGCCGGGACGCCGCAGATCGCGCGCACGAGTTTCATCTACGGGCCCGAGGTCTTCGACATTGATCTCCGCCCCGAACATGGCGTCGAGGCACTGATGGCGCCGCGCCGCTTCCTGCTCGACCGGATGCTTGCAGAGGCCGCTGCCGAGGCCGGCGCCGAGCTGCGCTTCGAGACGAGCTGCACCGGGCTCATCCAGGACGCACAGGGCCGCGTCGTCGGGGCCCGGCTGGCCTTGCCGGATGGCGGCACCCGCGAGGTTTCCGCCGGGCTGGTCATCGGCGCCGACGGCAAGCGCTCGCGCGTCGCGCGGCTTGTGGGCGCCGAGGTCACGCGGCAGGCGCAGCACACGGTGGCCTGCGCGTACCAATACGTCTCGGGCCTGCCCAACCGTGGATTCCGCTGGCATTTCGCCGAAGGTGCGGCGGGCGGGATCATCCCCACCAACGACGGCGGCAGTTGCGCCTTCGTCGCGCTGCCGGAACGCGCCGCCGCCGAGTTGCGCAGCGCCCCGGTGCAGGAATTGGCCGCGCGCTACATGCCGGTGATGGCCGAGGACATGACAGGCGCGGAGCCGGTCGAGGCGCGGGTGATCTTCGCGGGGCTCAAGGGCTACATGCGCCGCTGCGCCGGGCCCGGCTGGGCGCTGGTCGGCGATGCCAGCTGGTTCCGCGACCCGATCACCGCCCATGGCATCACCGATGCCTTCCGCGATTCCGAGCTGCTCGTCGAGGCGGCGAAGACAGGCGCGCTCGGCGGTTACGAGGCGCAGCGCGATCACCTGTCGCTTCCGATCTTCGACCTTTCCGACCGCATCGCCAGCTTCGACTGGTCGCTGGGTGACCTGGCCGGGCTGCACAAGCAGCTGAACCGCGCGATGAAGGCGAACCAGGGATGGATTGCCGGCGCGCGCGACGAGGTCCGGCGCGTGGCGTAAGGAAAAGGCCGGTGCATCTAGAGCCGGGCGAGCGCATGGCCATGGGCCGGCACTCGCCCGGCGTGGCGTCGCCTAGGGTCCGGGAGGATTAGCACCGCATGGCTTCACCAACGTCGCGGTTCAAGAAAAAGGGCCCGCCAGTTCGGCGGGCCCTTCGGCGTCTCATAAAGCGTGCTTCAGCAGTTGTGGATGCGCCGGAAGATGCGCTGGCGTTCGGCTTCGACGATCTCGTCGGTGCCGCCGGGCAGGGCGCGCAGCGCGCGGCGCTTGCGGCGCTCGGCGCGGCGTTGTTGCAGGGCATCGTGCAGTTCGTTCAGGGCTTTCATCTGGTCTGTCCTTCTTCATCGGGGTGATGAGGAAGTCTCGCCCGCAGCGGTTTCAGCCCGATGTCCGCCGGCGGTCCAAAAGGTATCCTCGGTAACGCCTGCTCCCCGCGCCCTGAAACAATCGAAACAAAGCCGCGCCTGCCGCGACACGCGCCTGAAACATGGCGCACCAAGGCTGGACTCTCCCTTTCAGACGAAAGCCTTGCCACAGAGGTGCAAGATCCCGCATGTTTGTAGAGCATTACATGACAGCGCATTCTTACGCCGAGGAGCCGCACGCTCCGGGGGAGGTGGCCATGGAGAAGTCCCTGTTCGACAAGTACGGCGGCTTTTCCGTCGTCAGCAAGATCGTCCTCGACCTGTATGACCGGCTCTTGGACGACGATGACGTCGGCCCGTTCTTCGACGAGATCGACATGGCCCGGATCGTCGACCACCAGACCAAGTTTGTCTCCTCGCTGATGGGCGGGCCTGCCTCCTACACCGACGATCAGATCCGCAAGATGCACGCGCATCTCGAGATCCATCAATTGCACTTCGACAAGCTCCAGACCCTGCTGCGCGCGACGCTGGCCGATCACGGCGTCGCGCCCGAGGATCAGGATGCGATCCTCGGCGCCTTCGAGGCGCGCCGGAACCTCGTGACCGAATAGGAGCGCCGCCATGACCATTGCCGCGATCAACGAGCAGCTGCTGAGGGCGATCGGGGTCGGGGTGGCGCTGCTCGATCTGCAGAGCCTGCGCCTGCGCTTCTGCAACGACACCTTCCGCGGCTGGTTCGGCGAGATGGAAGTGGGCTCGAAACTGCTCGACCAGTTCCAGGACTTCGACGTGGAGGCGCTGCAGGCCGCGCTCGCCGCCGAAGGGCGCTACACCACGGAAACCACCTTCCGCCTGCGCCGCCGCACGATGACCGTGGCGATGGATTTCAACCGCGCGCTCGACGAGGAAGAGCCGATCGCGGTGCTGGTGTGCCAGAACATCTCGCGCATCAAGGAGCTGGAGTCGATGATCGACAGCTATTCGATGATGGTCGAGCGCAACACCCGCGAGATCAAGCGCGAGAAGGAACAGGTCGAGAAGCTGCTGCTCAACATGATGCCGCGCTCGGTCTACGAGGAATACAAGACCTTCGGCATCGTCACGCCCCGGCTCTACGATCCGGTCTCGGTGGTCTGTCTCGATTTCGTCGGCTTTTCCGAGATGGTCAGCGCGCATGAGCCGGGGGTGATCGTCTCGGAGCTCAACGACATCTACACCGCCTTCGACCGCATCGGCGAGCAGTTCGGCTGCGCGCGGATCCGGGCGGTGGGCGATCTCTACATCGGGGTCGCCGGGCTGCCCGATCCCACCGAGGACCACGCGCAGGCCGCTGCCAACGCCGCGATCCGTTTCATGCGCTACCTCAACCAGCGCAACGGCAGCCATCCGATCCAGTGGCGCTGCCGGGTCGGCATCGCCGCGGGCGCTGTGGTGGGATCGGTCGTCGGCGTGCAGAAATACATCTACGACGTCTTCGGCCCCGCTGTGATCACCGCCAGCCAGCTGCGCTACAAGGCCGAGCCGATGACCATCTCGGGCAACCGCGCGGTGGTCGAGCGGCTCGGCGATGAGTTCACCGCCTCCGAGGCGGGCAGCATCACGCTCTCGGATGGCAGCGAAGAGACGGTCTTCCGCATTGCCGCCGAGATGCGCGCGGCGCAGGAGCGCTGAGATGGCGGTGCGCTTCGATCCCTCGGTGCCGGAAGCAGGGGACGGGGCCGCGCGCCGCTCTTCCGACATGCTCGAAGAGGTGATCGACGCGCTGACCGAAGGTCTGGCGATCTTCGACGAGAACGCCGTTCTGCTGCGCTTCAACGCGGGCTTTTCCGAGATGAACCCGGCGGTGGCGGACCTGCTGGCCGAGGGGCTGGACTGGTCGATCCTGCTGCGCGAATGGGTCATGCGCGGTGGGCTGAGCGCCGGGGATGCCGAGCGCCTCAGCTTCATGGAAGCGCGGCTGGCGGGGGGCGACTGGATGGTGACCCCGCTGGAGATCGAGGCCGGCGACCGGGTCACGGAGATCCTGCTGCGCAGCACTGCCGCGGGTGGCTTCGTGCTGGTGCAGACCGATGTGACCGAGCGCCGCGCCTTCGAGGAGACCGAGCGCGCCGCCGACCAGCTGGTGCGCAAGGTGCTGGAGAGCTGCCCTGCGAATATCATCATGTCGCGTGTCGGCGACGGCGAGGTGATCTACCGCTCGCCCGCCGCGACAGAACTTCTGGGCAGCGCCGAGCACACCCACGCGCATTTCGCCTCGCGCGCCGAGCGGGCCGATTTCATCACCGCCGTGCTGCCCGACGGGCGGGTCGACGACATGCCGGTGACCGGCATCCGCGCCGACGGTGCACGCTTCCCGAGCCTCGTCTCGGCGCGTCTGATCCAATACCGGGGCGAGGATGTGCTGGTCTCCTCGACCATCGACGTGTCGAAGGAGGTGGAGCTGCGCCGCCGCCTCGCCGCGCAGCGCGAGCAGATTTTCCAGGCCGAGAAGATGTCGGCGCTCGGCGAACTGCTGGCCGGGGTGGCGCACGAGTTGAACAACCCGCTCTCGGTGGTCGTTGGGCATGCGCTGATGCTACGCGACGAAGATATCGGCGAAGATGTGCTGCGCCGGGTCGAGAAGATCTCCGACGCCGCCGAACGCTGCGCGCGGATCGTGAAGTCCTTCCTCGCCATGGCTCGTCAGCAACCCGCGCGGCTGGTTCCCATGGACATTGCCGAGACCGTCGAGACCGCCGTGGGCGCACTGTCGCAGAGTGCAGAGGGTCTGGGCGCGGAGGTTTCACTGGACATTGCTCCCGACCTGCCGCCGGTGCGCGGCGACGCCCACCAGATCGCGCAGGTGGTGATCAACCTCGTGACCAACGCCGATCAGGCCATCGGCGAGAGTGGCACCGGCGGGAAGATCGACATCACACTGACCCACGACGCCGGGGCGCAGATGGTCGAGCTGCGCGTCGCCGACGATGGGCCTGGTATCCCCAAAGGTATCCGCAGCCGCATCTTCGATCCGCTCTTCACCACCAAGCCCGTGGGCTCGGGCACCGGCATCGGGCTGGCGCTCTGCCACCGCATCGTCACCGCGCATTCGGGGGCCATTACCCTGGCCGAAGGCGGGCAGGGGGCGACGCTGCTGGTGCGCCTGCCGACCACCGAGGCGGATGCTGTGAATGCCCCGAGCCAGAAGGACGCCGAGAACTCCGCGGGACGCGGCGCGGTGCTGGTGGTGGACGACGAAGAGGACGTCTCGGACCTCATACGCGAGATCCTCGTGCGCGACGGCTTCGAGGTGACCGTGGCGAATTCCGCCGAGGCAGCGCTCGATCTGCTGGCGGGGCAGGACTTCGCGCTGATCCTCACCGATCTCAACATGCCCGGCCTCGGCGGGCGGGGGTTCTACGAGCGGCTCTTGCGCGACCGCCCCGCGATGGCCCGCCGAATGGGGTTTGTCACCGGCGACACGATGAGCCCGCAGGCACGGGGTTTCCTTGACGGTGCGGAGCGCCCCTTTCTCGAAAAGCCCATCGCCCCTGACGAGCTGCGGCGGCTCGCGCGCACCATGCTGGAGGGGGGCGCATGAGCGATCACGTCCTCATCTGCGACGACGAGCAGGACCTGCGCGAGATGGTCGGCGAGTACCTCGGCAAGCGCGGCTATCGCACCACGCTGGCGGGCGGGGCGGACGAGCTGCGCGAGAAACTGGCGCAGGAGCGACCCGATCTCATCCTGCTCGACATCAACATGCCCGGCGAGGACGGGCTTTCCGTGCTCCGCAGCCTGCAAGGGCCCGAGGCGCCGATGGTCATCATGCTGACCGCCGCCGGAGAGGTGATCGACCGGGTGGTCGGCCTCGAGATGGGGGCCGACGACTACCTTGCCAAGCCCGTGGACCTGCGCGAGCTCGCCTCGCGGATCAAGGCGGTGCTGCGCCGCCAGACCTCGGCCCCTGAAGAGGCACCGCGCGAACGCACGCGCTTTCGTTTCGGCAAGACGTGGCTCGATCTCGATGCGGCAAAGCTCTTCGACGAGGAGGGCGTCGAGCTGCCGCTCACGGCCATGGAGTTCAACCTTCTGAAGCTCTTCGCCCGCAACCGTGGGCGGGTGCTGAACCGCGACCAGATCCTCGAGGGGGCGCACGACCGGGCCTGGGATCCCTTTGACCGTTCCATCGACATCCGCATCTCGCGCATCCGCAAGAAGATCGAAGTGAATCCCGCCAAGCCCGAGGTGATCCGCACCGTGCGCGGGGTTGGCTACATCTACGACCCGGGCTGAAACCTTTGAAACACGGGCGCTCCTGAGCGGACACAGGCCGGAAACCCGGGGCGCGCAGACTGGCTGCATCATCCGATCCATAGGAGAGCGCCATGACCCTGACACCGCGAAACATTTCCGACATCCGCGCCAGCTGGCGTGTGCTGGCCGCCGACGCCGATGGCTTCACCGCCGATTTCTACGCCGCGTTGTTCCGGCGCGACCCAGGCTTGCGCCCGCTCTTTGCCCACACCGACCTGCCCGCGCTGCGCAAGAAGTTGGTCGCGGCGCTGGCGCTGGTGGTGCGCCACGCGGATGACCTGTCGCCCGTGCTCGGCCCGCTCGAGGAGATGGGCGCGCGCCACGTCGGCTACGGCGTGAAGGACAGCGACTACGCCACCGTCGGTGGCGCGCTGATCGAGACGATGGAGGCGCACCTGCGAGAGGCCTTCTCCCCCGAGATCCGTGACGCCTGGCTCACCGCCTACGGCGCAGTGGCGGGCACGATGATGGCCGGGGCGCAGGCCGCCGAAGCCCGCAAGTCCGCCTGAGGGAGATGCGCCATGCCCAACGCACCCGCCCCCTCGATCCCGCCCTCCGCCTTCAGAGCCGCAGGGCCGCGCAAGCTCTTCGTCGCCGGTGCGCTCGCCTCGGCCTTCGGGGTCTTCGCCCATTGCATTCTCCCGCTCCTCTGAGCGCCTTTCACAAGAGGATTTTCCGATGACCAAGGCTTTCCAGAACATCCTGCAGACCGTCGGCAACACACCCATCGTGCGGATAGGCAAGCTCGCGCCCGAGGGCGTCGAGCTCTACGTCAAGCTCGAGGCCTTCAACCCCATGAGTTCGGTCAAGGACCGGCTGGCGCTTGGGATCATCGAGGCCGCCGAGGCCGACGGTTCGCTCAAGCCCGGTCAGACCGTGGTCGAGGCGACGAGCGGAAACACCGGCATCGGCCTCGCGATGGTCTGCGCCGCCAAGGGCTACCCGCTGGTGGTCACCATGGCCGAGAGCTTCAGCATCGAGCGCCGCAAGCTGATGCGCTTCCTCGGCGCCAAGGTCATCCTCACCCCGGCCTCGGAAAAGGGTTCGGGGATGATCGCCAAGGCACGCGAGCTGGCCGAGAAGCACGGCTGGTTCCTCGCCCGGCAGTTCGAGAATGAGGCGGGCCCCGACATCCACTCGCGCACCACCGCGCAGGAGATCCTCGACTGCTTCGACGATGCACCGCTCGACTACTGGGTCAGCGGCTTCGGAACCGGCGGCACCCTCAAGGGTGTGGCGCGCAGGCTGAAGGCCGAGAGCCCTGTGACGAAGATCATCGCCGCCGAGCCGGACAATTCCGCGCTCATCGCGTCCGGTTTCTGCCAGCCCTACAACGAGGACGGCTCGCCGGCCGCCAGTCACCCCGCGTTCCGTCCGCACCTCATGCAGGGCTGGACGCCGGACTTCGTCCCGAAGCTGGTCAACGACGTGCTGCAGAAGGAGTGGATAGACGAATTGCAGCCGGTGGCCGGGGCCGATGCCATGACCTGCGCGCAGGACCTGGCGCGCTACGAGGGCATCCTCTGCGGCACCTCCGGCGGCGCGACCTTTGCTGCCGCGCTGGAGGTGGCGCGGCGCGCGCCGAAAGGGTCTCGCATCCTCGCCATGCTGCCCGATACCGGCGAGCGGTACCTTTCGACCCCGCTCTTTGCCGAGATCGAGGAGGTGATGAACGCCGAGGAACTGGACATCGCCGCCTCGACCCCGCGCTTCCGTTTCGACGCGGGTGCAAGCGCGCCTGCGCCGCAGGCCGCGCCGGTCGCCGCGAGCGAGGAGGCGAAAGCCGATCTCGAAGCGCTGATCTCGGACCCCGAACAGCCGGTGGTCTTCTTCGCACTGGAGTGGTGCGAGTTCTGCTGGTCGGTGCGCAAGCTCTTCGCCGCCGCCGGGATCGAGTACCATTCGGTGGATCTCGACGGCGCGGCTTACCGCGAGGACGACCGCGGCGGCGCGCTGCGCAGGGCGCTGGCCGAGAAGACCGGCGCGGTGACGATCCCGCAGATCTTCATCGGCGGGCAGCATGTCGGCGGCGCGACCGAGACCTTTGATGCCTTCAACAGCGGCGCACTGCAGGAAATGCTGGCCGCCGAGGGGCGCGAGGTCCATACCGAGGGCATCGGGAATGCCTACGGCTTCCTGCCCGCCTGGCTGCATCCGCGCAAGCCGGCCACCGCCTGAGGAGGAAAGACGATGGAACAGGTCAAACAGACCCCCGCGCAGCCGGACCGCTACCGCTGGATCATCGTCGGTGCCGCTTCGGTGGTGCTGGCGGTGGCCATGGGGCAGCTGGTCAACGGGCTTTCGGCCTTCTTCACCCCGCTCGAGGAGAGCGAGGGCTGGAGCCGAGGCGACATCGCACTGATCAACTCGGCGGGGCTGATCGGCCTCGCGGTGGGTGGCATCGCCATGGGGTGGCTGGCCGACCGGATCGAGACCCGCAAGGTGGTGCTGGCCGGATCCGTGGTCACCGGGCTTTGCGTGACGGCAGCCGGCTTTGCCAGCACGCTCTGGCAACTCTACGCGCTGTTCTTCGTTGCGGGCGCGCTTGGCGGCGGGGCGCTCTTTGCGCCGCTCTTCGCCCTGGTGGGCAGCTGGTTCCGCACCGGTGCCGGGCTGGCGATCGGCATCGTCTCGGCGGGCCAGGCCATGGGGCAGGGTGGCATTCCGCTCGCCAACGCCATGCTGATCGACGCCCTCGGCTGGCGCGGCGCCTTCGTCGCCATCGGGATCGCCTCGCTGGTCATCATGGTGCCGCTGGCCCTGCTGGCGCGCGCCCCGAAGCCCGAAGCCGGAGGCCCCGGCGCACAGGCCGAGGAGGAGGTGCCCGCCGTCCGCCCCGCCGTCGTGGTGGTGCTGATGAGCCTTGGCGTGATCTTTTGCTGCGCGCTGATGTCGGTGCCGCTGATGCACCTCGCGCCGCTGGTGGAGCTCTGCGGGGCGACCGGCCCCGAGGCCGGCGGCGTGCTCTTCGTGATGATGCTGACCGCCATCGCGGGGCGGGTCGCCTTCGGCAAGTTGGCGGACATGATCGGCGCGCTGCCTGCCTACCTCGCGGCCAGCGCCTGGCAGACCGCGCTGGTCTACGTTTTCATCCAGATCGACGACATCGGGCTCTTCTACCTCTTCGCGCCGATCTACGGCTTCGGCTACGCGGGGGTGATGACCGGGGTGCTGACCACCATCCGCGCGCTGATCCCGGCTTACTGCCGGGCCGGGGCGAGCGGCATCATCATCGCCTTTGCCTGGGGCGGTCACGGTCTGGGGGGCTGGCTTGGCGGTGCCTTCTTCGACATGACCGGCAGCTACGGGCTGACCTTCGGGGTGGCGGCGATGGCAGGGGTGGCGAACCTCGCGCTGATCCTCACGCTTGGTGCGCTGGTGCTGCGCGGCAGGTCGGGTCCGCCTGCGCCGCTGAAACCGGTGATGGCCTGAGCGGGCTGCGCGAGCCAAGCACCCCGGGCGCGTCGCGTCCGGGGCCATGCTGCCCGCACAGTGTCAGGGCTTCAGCAGCGCGCCCTGAGGCGGCACCGCCCGGTGCAGCCTCGGGCGTCGCCCGTCCCACCGGGGAAGGCGCGAGTAGCGCAGGACCAGAAACGCATCCACGGCGATGACCGCGGCATTGAGCGCGTAGAGCCAGATGATCGGCGGCAGCGTGCCGGTCTCGCTCCAGATCAGCAGCTTGGAGACCACCCCGCAGAGGTAGCCGAAGCAGATCACCAGAACGAAGGGCAGGCTCTTTCCGCGCGCCTCCCGGGTGCGCATCATCTTGAAGATCGAGCAGTACCATCCGGTCGAAAAGGCGACCAGCATGATCGCTTCAAGCAGCTCAGACATGTCGGTGTTCCCGCTTTGGCCGGACCGCCGGACGGGCGGCCCCCTATGATGCGGACGAGCCTGCGGGGCGAATGTTGCAGAAACCTTTGAATGTGGCGCATCGCCTCGGCAGAAGGGTCGCCGGCGCGGCGGCTGCCTGCGATTTGGGCGTCGCAGGCAGTGCGGGTCAGAGCATCCCGGCGGCGCGCGGCAGCCAGAGCACGAGGTCCGGCACGAAGGTCAGCACCATCAGCAGCGCGATGAGGATCGCCAGGAACACCCAGACCTCGCGGATCATCTCGCTTACCGGGATGCCGTTCAGTGCCTTGATAATGAACAGCAATATCCCGTAGGGCGGGGTGATCAGCCCGATCATCATGTTGAACACCAGCACCACGCCGAGATGAGTCAGGTCGATCCCCAGCGCCGCCGCAGAGGGCAGGAACAGCGGGGTGACCACCAGCATGATGGTCGACACGTCCAGGAAGCAGCCCATGGCGAGATAGAGCAGGTTGAGCAGGATCAGCAGCTGGATGGCGTTGAGATCCATGCTCTCGAAGAAGGCGAAGACGCTGGCCGGCACCCGCTCGACGGTGACCACGTAGTTGAAGATGAAGGCACCACAGAGAACGATGGTGACGACAGCCGTGGTGCGCACCGTGGCGCGGACCACGTCGAGGAACTCGCGCAGGCCGAGCACCCGATAGGCGAAGGCCGACAGGAGCAGCGCGTAGAAGGCCGAGACCGCGGCAGCCTCGGTGGGGGTGAAGACGCCGGTGTAGATGCCGCCCAAGAGGATCGCCGGCATCATCAGCGCCGGTGCGGCGCGCAGGAAGACCAGCGGGAAGGTCCGCCAGGGGACCGCCGCCTCGACCGGGAAGCCGCGGAGCTTTGCCATGATTATCACCGCGCAGCCCAGCACCACGACCAGCAGGAAAGCCGGGATGACGCCGCCGAGGAACAGCGCGCCCACCGAGGTGGAGGAGATCAGCGCGTAGAACACCATCGGGATCGAGGGCGGGAAGATCGGGCCGACCACGGCCGAGGTCGCGGTGATCGCGCCGGCAAAGCCGCGCGGGTAGCGCCCGTCCTTGGTCATCATGTCGGTGATCACCTTGCCGACCCCCGCCGCGTCCGAGATCGCCGAGCCCGACATGCCCGAGAAGATCAGCGAGGTCAGGATGTTGACCTGCGCCAGCCCGCCCGGCACCCGGCCCACCAGAGCCAGCGCAAAGGTGAGCAGCCGGTCCGAGACCTTGCCCGCGTTCATGATGTTGGCGGCGAAGATGAACAGCGGCACCGCCAGCGCGACGAAATTGCCGAAGACCCCATTCAGGACGTTCTCGGCGGCCAGCCCGATGTCGCGCCCGGCCATCAGCAGGTAGAAGACGCTCGAGACGATCATCGCGAGGCCCATGGGCAGCCCGGCCACGGTGATCATGACCAGCAGCCCGATCATCAGCAGCAGGGCGTTGTCGGCAAAGAATTCCATTGGTGTCCCTTGGAGGCGTAGGGGTCAGAGCGCGTCGCGCCAGCGCGGCCCGAAAAGGCGCAGCAGGCGGCCGAGCATTTTCAGTGTCAGGCCGACAACGAAGAGCAGGTAGCAGCCGTAGATCCAGTGCATCGGCAGGCGCAGCACCGGGCTTTTCTTGCGGGTGAGGAAATCGAGGTAGTCGAGTGTCGGCAGGATCAGCAGGCCGAAGGCGACGAGCGCGACGATCATGGTGAAGATCGCCATCACCCGCTGCGTGCGCGGGGATACGACGTCATAGACCACGTCGAAGGTCACGTGCTCGCGGATCGGCACGAGGAAAGCGGCGGCCCAGAACACCGTCCAGATGAAGGCGATCATCACGAATTCTTCGGACCAGACCAGCGGCGCGCCCATCACGTAACGGAAGAAGATCTGCACGATGAAGCCCGCGAAAGCCGCGAGGAACATCACGATGCCGACCGCATCGGCCGCCCGCGCAAGCAGGCGACCAAGGGTTTCCAGAGCGCCGGGGCGGGTCGCCCCGGTCTCGGGATCGGTGCGGGCCGTCACGCGGATCACTCCGCCAGGGCGTTGATCTTCTCGGCCCAGCCCTCGGGCCAGTCGGCCGAGCGGTCAGAGCTGAAATAGACCTCCTGCACGTGGCTGCGGAACGCCTCCACGTCGGGCTCGGTCACCTGCAGCCCCTCGGACTTGAAGAAGTCCACAAGCCGCTCCTCGTTGGCCACGCGCTCGGCGTTGTTCCAGTCGCAGGAGGCGACGGCGGCCTCGGTCATCGCGGTCTTTTCCTGGTCCGAGAGCTGGTCCCAGGTCTCGTTGTTGATCGCGATGTTGATGCCGTCGACAAGGTGGCTGGTCAGCACGATCTGCTCGGTGACCTCGTAGAACTTCGCGGCCTCGACGGTGGGCAGCGGGTTGTCCTGCGCGTCGATGGTGCCGGTCTGCAGGCCGAGGTATACCTCGCCGAAGGGCAGCGGCGTCGGCGCGGCGCCGAGCGCACTGCCGAGGAACAGCCAGGCGTCGGAGCCGGGCATGCGCAGCTTCAGCCCCGCGAGGTCGTCCGGTGTGCTCACGTCACGCGCGCTGCGCAGGTTGAGCTGGCGTGTGCCGAGATAGCAGGTGTCGAGCAGCTGCACGTCCATTTCGTCCGAGACGGTCTGCTTGAACTCGGCGCCGATGTCGGAGTTCAGGAAGGCGCGGTAATGCTCGGGGCTCTGGAACAGGTAGCCCGCGGTCAGCAGGCCGTAGGCGGGGATCGCGTCGGCAATCAGCTGGTAGGACAGGTAGGTCATCTCGGCATTGCCCCGCTGCAGCGCGTCGAGGTCGGCGCCCTGGGCAAACAGCGAGCCGGAATCGTAGAGCTGCACGTCGAAGCGGCCGGGCACGCGCGCCTCCAGCTCGTCCTTGAACACCTGCATCGCCTTGGTGTGCAGGTCGGTCGGAACCGAGGCGGTGGTGTACTTGATCTCGATCTGGTCGGCGGCGAGCGCCGGGGTCACCAGCGCCGTGCCGAGGGCAAGCGCGGTCAGCGTGCGTGTGAATGTCATGTCAGTCCTCCCTGAATTCCGTTTAAGGATTTTCGCCGCTTTGCCAATGGCCGGATCCTCCTCCGGCGGCGATTGCAGCAGACTTTACAAAGCGAAGTGGCTTATGTAAACACTGATTGTATCAGTTATTGGATTAATAAAACAATCAAGCCTTTATGGCTGGTTGTCCCGTGAATCGGAGGAGAATGGGATGCGCGCAGGCACGGACTTCAGGGGGGTGGTCGGCGCCGCGGTGACGCCGGTGACCGCGGCGCTCGAGATCGACGTGCCGCGGCTGATCTCGCATTGCGACGCGATGCTGCAGGCGGGCTGCGCCTTCACCTCGGCCTTCGGCACGACGGGCGAGGGGGCCTCCTTCTCGGCGGACCAGAAGATCGCGGCGCTGCAGGCGATGAAGGATGCGGGGCATGACATGTCCCGGCAGGTGCCCGGCATCATCGCCGCCGCCGTCGAGGACGCGGCCCGGCTCTACCGCACGTGCGCAGACCTTGGTTGCCGCGCGGCGCTGATCATCCCGCCGTTCTACTACACGCCTTCGTCCGACGCGGCGGTGGCCGAGTTCTACGCCGCCGTGGCCGAAAGGGCGGGCAGCCCCGGCCTCGACATCGTGCTCTACAACTTCCCGCATTTCTCGGGCGTGACCTTCACCCCGGCGCTGGTCCGTGCGGTGCAGGCCAAGCTCGGCGATCTGGTCATCGGCATCAAGGATTCCACCGGCAATCTCGAGGGCGGCCTCGAGCTGATCGGCGCCTTTCCCGAGCTGTCGATCTTTACCGGTGACGACCGCATCCTGACGCGCATGGTCGCGGCGGGCGGCGCGGGGATGATCGGCGGGCTGGTCAACCTCTTCCCTGCGGACAGCGTCACGCTCTGCGGTGGCAAGGTGGACGCGGCTTTCGAGAAACGCGCGGCGATGCGGATCGAGGCTGTTGACGCTCATGGCGGGCTCGTGGTTCTGAAGGCGCTCGTAGCGGCCCGCTACGGCGACGACGGCTACCGCCGCACCGTGCCGCCGCTGGCCCCGCTGGAGGCCGGGCTGAGCGCCCGCCTTGCCGAAGAGCTGGGGTTCACGGGCGCGACGCTCTGAGCCGCGACAGGACAGGACGACAGGAGACAGGCTGATGCCGGGCAACCGCGCCGAGGAGACCCAGAAACGCCATGACGGGCGGGTCCGGCAATCGGGCTACGAGCAGTTCCAGAAGGCGCTCCTCGACGGACGCCTGAGGCCCGGCCAACTGGTCAGCCAGCGCGACCTCGTGGCCATGCTCGGCCTGTCGATCGGGGCGCTGCGCGAGCTGTTGCCGCGCCTCGAATCCGAGGGGCTGATCAACGTGCTGCCGCAGCGCGGGATCCAGATCCCGGCGATCGACCTGCCGATGATCCGCGACGCCTTCCAGATGCGCGCGGCACTGGAGCGCGAAGCGGTGCTCAACGCCATCCGCACGATGCCCGACGAGGCGATCCGTGAGCAGCTCGCGCTGCACCGCGAGGTGCTTGCGCAGGTCGCGGCCGACCCCAGCGAGGCGGTGCTGGAGCGCGGGCAGGAGATCGACACGGGCTTTCACGCGCTGCTGATCGGCGCGACGAAGAACGAGCTGATCATCTCGGCCTATGACATCAACTCGATCCGTATCCGGCTGATCAAGCTCGACCGTATTCGCCTCAGCCCGGTGACCCTGCCTGCCGCCTTCGCCGACCACATCGCGGTGATCGAGGCGCTGCTGGCGCGCGATCCGGTGGCGGCGACGGCGGCGATGGACCGCCATATCGCCAATGCCCGAGAGAGGGCGCTGGAAATCTGATTTCAAGTTCTGACCTGGAGGCCTGACATGGCCGGAGATGACACCGCCGCGGCCCTTCGCCCCGTCGCGCTGCGCTGTGAGCTGCAATCCGAACCGCGCGGTCTCAACGACCTTTTGCCCCGGTTGAGCTGGGGCTGCGAGGGCGAGGCCGATCCGGCCGCGAGCCGGGTGGTGCTTGGCGGGGATCGCGCGGCAGTGGTCTCGGGGCAGGGCGATCTCTGGGACAGCGGCTGGCTTTCCGGAACCCCGTCGCCACTGCGCTACGCCGGTGCCCCCTTGCCGCGCGATGCACGCCTGTGGTGGTCCGTTGGCCTTCGCGACGGGCAGGGTACCGAGACATGGTCCGAGCCCGCGCCGATCTTTACCGGGCTTGATGCGGGCGACTGGGAGGCCGAGTGGATCGCCCGCTACTTCGTGCTGCCCGCCGGTCGCGAGGTGCCGCAGGACAGCGCCTATGACAACCGCTTCCAGGCCCGCCCCGCCGACTACCTGCGCCGGACCTTCGATCTGCCGGAGGCGCCGGTGCGAGCCTTCGTCTATGTCACCGCGCTCGGTCTCTACGAGCTGCATGTGAACGGCCGGCGCATCGGGCAGGACGTGATGGCGCCGGGCTGGACCGACTACCACACCCGCACCGAATACACGGTGCATGATGTCACCGAGCACCTGAGCGCAGGCCCCAACGCCCTCGGTGCCATTCTCGGCGAGGGATGGTACTCGGGCCGCATCGGTCACAACCAGCGCCGCGCGGGCAACCATTACGGCGGCCGCCCGGCCTTCCTGTGCCAGCTGCATGTCGAATACGCCGGCGGGCGGACCCAGCGCATCGTCACCGACGAACATTGGCGCACCCGGCAGGGGCCGGTCTGCTACTCGGACTTCCTCGCGGGCGAGATGTACGACGCGCGGCGCGAGATGCCCGGCTGGGATACTCCGACCTTCGAGGAGGTGAACTGGCAGCCGGTCGAGGTCTTCACCCCCGATCCCGGCGCGCCGGAACTCGACGCCGCCCGCGCCCCGCTGGCCCGCGAGGTCGCGACGTTGGAGCCGTGGGCCGAAACCACGGCCCCGGACGGCGAGCGCATCTATGACTTCGGCCAGAACCTTGCGGGCTACGTGACGCTGCAGGTCGAGGCCCCCGCCGGCACTGAGATCCGCCTGCGCCACGCCGAGCGGCTGGATGAGGCGGGCGCGCTCTACACCGCCAACCTGCGCTTTGCCGTCAGCGAGGACATCTACATCTGCAAGGGTGGCGGGCCGGAGAGCTTCACTCCGCGCTTCACCTTCCATGGGTTTCAATACGTTGGTCTCAGCGCCAGCGGGCCGGTCGAGGGGCTGAGCCTGCGCGCCGTCGCCATCCAGTCGGACCTGCCGTTGACGGGCTCCATCGAGACCGGGAACGCGATGGTCAACCAGCTGGTCTCCAACATCTTCTGGAGTCAGCGCGGCAATTTCCTCGCGGTGCCCACCGATTGCCCGCAGCGTGACGAGCGTTACGGCTGGTCTGCCGACGCGCAGGTGTTCTGGCGCACCGCGGGCTATTTCATGGACGTCAGCGCCTTCACCGAGAAGTGGCTGCAGGACATGGTCGACGGCCAGTCGGCCGAGGGCATCTTCCCCGACGTGGCCCCGACCAAGCCGCTCAATCCCTACCGGCTCACGCCGCAGCCCGGCGCCCCCGCATGGGGTGACGCGCCGGTCATCCTGTGCCGCGATCACTGGCTGCGCTATGGCGACGCGGAGCTGCCGCGCCGCATGTGGGCCCCTCTGGTGGCCTGGATGGACTACATCGAACGCGAGAACCCGGGTGGCATCCGCGAACGCTCGGTGCACAACAACTACGGGGACTGGCTGTCCATCGGTCCGGTGACCGACCGGGCGCTTGTCGCAACCGCCTACTGGATCCACCTCGCGGACATCATGGGGATGCTGGCCGGGGTGTTGCAGGAGCCGGTGGATCGCTGGACCGCATTGGCCGAAAGGCTGCGCGCCGCCTTCCTCGCCCGCTTCTGGCAGGAGGGCAGCCTCAGCGGCGACACCCAGACGGCCTACCTTCTGGCGCTCGACTTTGCCCTGCTGCCCGAGGCGCTGCGCCCGCAGGCGGCGGCGCGGCTCGGCGCGCTGCTTGAAGCGGCGGACGGCCACCTGCAGACCGGCTTTCTCGGCGTGCGCCACCTCGCGCCGGTGGTCTGCGACTGGCTGGGGCCGGAACGGGCGGTCGACCTGCTGCTGAAGGACACCTATCCCTCGTGGGGCTTCTCGATCCGCCACGGCGCGACGACGATCTGGGAACGCTGGGACGGCTGGACGCCGGAAAAGGGCTTCCAGTCCATCGCAATGAACTCCTTCAACCACTACGCCTATGGCGCGGTTGGCGAGTGGATCTGGGCGCGGCTGGCGGGCATCGACTGGAACGCGGCGGGTCCCGGCTATCGCAGGCTGACCATGCGCCCGGTCTTCGACCGCCGTATCGGCCATGTGAAGGCACGCTACGAGGCGGCGACGGGACCGGTGCAAAGCGCCTGGGCCTACGATGGCGAAGCCGTGGTCTGGGAGGTGTCGCTGCCGCCGGGCACCAGCGCCGAGGTGGCCTTGCCCGAGGGCTGGAACCACGACGGGCAGCGGGCCTTTGCACTCGGAGCCGGGCGGCACAGGATGGTGCTGCAGCCCGCCGGCTGAGCGATGCGTGCGGTCAGAGGTCCTCGAGCGAGGCCATAAATTTGGAGAAGAGCTCGCCCTGCGAGCTCACCCCGAGCTTGCCGTAGATATTGCGCCGGTGAATGCGCACCGTGCCGGGGGCGATCCCGAGCGCGTGGCCCGTCGCCTCGGCCGAATGTCCCTTGAGCGTGTATTCGACGATTTCTGCCTCGCGCGGGGTCAGCAGGTTGCGCCCGAAGCTCTGGAAGGCCTCGTCAATCAGCTTGGGCAGGCGCGGCCCCTCGCTTCCCGGCTGGCCGGCGAATTCCTCGATCAGCCCTGCCCAATGGCGCTTCGCGCAGGCCTCGACAAAGGGAAAGATCGTTTGCAGGTCGCGGAATTCCTTCGCCGAAAATGCCTTCAGCTCGCGCATCGCCGATATCACGACGCTCACATCGTCACCAACGTCAACGATAAAGCCTATTTCTTCGGCAAGTCCGGTCTGCACATAGTAGTTCCGGAAGTATTCGGCCTGGTAAAAGCGGTCGGGCGCAAGCTCGCGCAGGCGCACCAGCCGGGACGTCGTGGGGGCGGCGGAATGGAGGTAGAACGGGTCCAGGAGATAGGGGCCCTCCTGATAGTCGTCGACCATGACCCGGCGCTTGGCGGCCGGGAAATCGTCATAGATATCAAGGGGTCGGCGGTCCTTGTAGTAGGCGAAGGTCACCGTGAACTCGAAGGGCACGACGGTGCGCATCGCTTCGGTCAACGCCTTCGGGAAGCCCGGGGAGCCAAGCGCGGAGACCGCCGCTGCGCTGGCCGCAACCCAGCTCTCTACGTCAAACTTTCCAGCCATCTATGCCCTTTGTGGTATATACAACCAAATCTTGTTTTCGTACCGTTTTTGAAAATTACGGCATATGCCGCCTGGCGCAAGGGTAAACAGCCACGCCGGGCGACAGGGGATAAGCCGGACCGGGGAGCACGATGATTCAGGAACCGAAGATGACCGACGCCACCACCACCCACGTCCCTGCGCCGGAGGCCGTGGCGGAATTCGTCGGGGCGAGCAAACGCTTCGGCGAAGTTCTGGCTGCCGACCGCATCGACCTGCGCATCCGGCGCGGCGAGTTCCTGTCGTTTCTCGGCCCATCTGGCTGCGGCAAGACCACGGCGCTGCGGATGCTGGCGGGTTTCGAGAGCCCGACCGAGGGCGAGGTGCTGATCGACGGGCGCGACGTTTCGGCGGTCCCGGCACACAAGCGTCCGGTGAACATGGTGTTCCAGCACTACGCGCTCTTTCCGCATATGACCGTGGCGCAGAACGTCGGCTACGGTCTGCGCCAGCGGCGCCCGCGCCTGCCGAAGCGCGAGATCGAGCTGAAGGTCGCCAAGGCACTGGCGACGGTCCGGCTGACCGATTTTGGGCCGCGCCGGATCTGGGAGATGTCTGGCGGCCAGCAACAGCGCGTGGCGCTCGCCCGCGCCATCGTCAACGAGCCGAAGATCCTGCTGCTCGACGAGCCCATGGCGGCGCTCGACGCCAAGCTGCGCGGCGAGATGCAGCGCGAGCTCTTGGAGTTGCAGCGCAGCCTCGGGATCACCTTCGTGCTGGTCACCCACGACCAGGAGGAGGCGCTCGCCATGTCCGACCGCATCTGCATCATGGGCAAGGGGCGGATCGCACAGGTGGGCACCCCGCAGGAGCTCTACGACCGCCCGCGCAGCCGCTACGTCGCGGATTTTGTCGGCAAGGCCAATATCGTGTCGGGCCAGATCACCGGCCGGCAGGGCGGGCTGGCGCAGGCGGTGCTTGGCAATGGGGTGAAGGTCGTGCTGCGCGACGAGCCGGGCGACGACCGCACCACGACCGAGATCGCCGTGCGCCCCGAGGCGCTGGCGCTCGCGCCGCGCGATAGCGCCGTCCCCGCGGGGACAGCGGTTGTCCCCGCGCGCGTCACCCATCGCACCTTCCTGGGCGATCACACCGAATACCTGCTGGCGGCCGACGGGCTCGGCCAAATGCAGGTCAATGTTCCGCGACAGGCCGAAAGAGCCTTGGGCGGGCACGACGTGGGCGCATTGGTCCACGTCCTCTGGCCGGAGGGAACGGGTCTCGTTCTCGCCGCCGACGACTGAAGACATTCAAATAAGTCAAAGTCCAACAAGGGAAAAACAAGATGAAGAACGACAACACGCCGATCTCGCGCAAGGCGTT
The DNA here is from genome assembly GCA_048381755.1 of Roseobacteraceae bacterium. Taxonomy (GTDB): domain Bacteria; phylum Pseudomonadota; class Alphaproteobacteria; order Rhodobacterales; family Rhodobacteraceae; genus Salipiger. Next base: position 46,691 of record JBLXGS010000011.1, on the reverse strand, counting down.
CATGGAAGAGCTGCGGCGCTACCAGAAGGGCTCGGTCACCCGTCGCCACTTCCTCGGGGTGACCGGTCTCGGCACCGCCGCGGCGGTCATGGGCGGCGCCATGCCGGGCCTGCTGCCGAGCCGCGCCCGCGCGCAGGACATCGGTGACCGCGTGGTGCTGGCAACCTGGCCGAACTACCACGACGCCGCCAATTTCGACGCCTTCACCGACGAGACCGGCGCCTACACGCAGGTCAACGTCTTCGGCTCGAATGAGGAGATGCTGGCGAAAATCCAGGCCGGCGGGTCCGGCTGGGACGTCTTCGTGCCCACCAACTACGCGATCCCGACCTATGTCGAGGCGGATCTCATCGAGCCTCTCGACCTGAGCAAGATCCCGAACTTCGACCCGGCCTCCTTCGATCCCCGCTTCGCCGATGCAGGCACCATCGACGGCGTGGTCTACGGCGTGTCGAAGAACTGGGGCACCACCGGTATCGCCTTCAACTCCGACAAGACTGGCGGCGTTGTGGACAGCTGGAAGGCCTTCTTCGACGGTGCCCGCGACAAGTGGGATGGCCGGGTGATGGTGCATGATTACCAGCTCACGACCATCGGTAACGCTCTTGTCTACCACGGGTTCTCCTTCAACTCGGTGGATCCCGAGGAACTGGCGCAGGCCGAGAAGCTGCTGATCGACGTCAAGCCGCACCTCTACGCGATTTCGTCCGACTATCAGCCCGCGATGCGCAACGGCGATGCCTGGCTGACCATGTGCTGGACCGGCGACGGCAAGCAGATGAACACGGACATGCCCGAGATCGGCTTCGCGCTCGGCAAGGAGGGCGGCGAAATCTGGTCTGACTACTACGCCATCCCCAAGGACGCGCCGCACAAGGAGGCCGCCTACGCGCTGATCAACTATCTGCTGTCGCCGGAGGTGAACGCCAAGGAAGCGCTCGCCCATGGCTACCCGGTGGCCGACAGCCGCACCAACGCGCTGCTTCCCGAGGAGCTGCTGAACGATCCGATCATCTACCCGGCCGCCGAGGCGCTCAGCCCGCTCGAGTTCGGCGCGGCGGTGACCCTGACCGACCCGAACCGTGCCGAGCTGATGGCGCGCTTCAAGTCGGCCTAAGAGCGAAGACGGAGACAGGACGATGGCCATGACCCAATCAAGGGCGCGGGCGCTGCTGCTGACACCGGCAGGGCTGTGGTACGCGGCGATGCTGCTGCTGCCGCTGGCTGTCGTCCTGATCTTCTCCTTCGGCGAGCGCAGCGCCATCGGTGGCTATGCGCCCGGCTTCACCTTCGAGCAGTATGCCAACCTGCCGGCGCGTTTCGCGGCCTTCCGCAACACGCTCACCCTCGCGCCGGCGGGTACCATCGCGGCGCTACTCATCGCCTATCCGCTGGCCTATTTCCTGGCGGTGAAGGTGAGCCCGAAATGGAAGACCATGCTGCTGGTGCTGGTGATCGTGCCGTTCTGGACCTCGATCCTCATCCGCTCCTACGCGTGGATCTTCCTGCTTGGCGGCAAGGGCATCCCGGCGCTGCTGGAGACCATCGGCCTCGATGACGTGCGGCTGCTCAACACGCCCTTCGCGGTGCTGGTGGGCATCGTCTACGGCTACCTGCCGCTGATGGTCTTCCCGATCTACGTGGCGCTTGAGAAGCTCGACAAGCGGCTGCTCGAAGCTGCTGCCGATCTCGGCACGCCGCCCTGGCGCGCCTTCCTGCAGATCACCCTGCCGCTGTCGATGCCAGGGGTGCTGACTGGCTCGATGCTGGTGTTCATCCTGCTCATGGGCGAGTTCCTGATCCCCGCGATCCTTGGCGGTGGCAAGGTCTTCTTCGTCGGCAACGCGCTGGTCGATCTCTTCCTTCAGTCGCGCAACTGGGCCTTCGGCTCGGCGGTGGCGGTGGCGCTGGTGGTGATCATGCTGATCACCGTCGGCATCTACACCCGACTGGTGAAACGCTTCGGCGCCAGCCGCGACGACGTCGGCCTGATGTGATCCCCCGGAGACCCTGATGAAACTCTACGCCTGGGCGGTCTACGCCTTCCTCTACCTGCCGATTGGCATCATCGCGCTGTTCTCCTTCTCGGCGGGGCGCTCGGCCTCGCAGATGCAGGGCTTCTCGCTGCAATGGTATGGCCGCGCGCTGAACAATCCCTTCGTGATGGAGGCGCTTTGGACCTCGGTGCGCGTGGCCTTCCTCTCGGCGGTGCTGGCGACGGTGGTCGGCACCATGGCGGCACTGGCGCTGACCGGCATGCGCGGGCGCACCCGCAAGGTCTTTGACCTCCTGGTGCAGATCGCGGTGATGATCCCCGGCATCGTCATTGGTATCGCGACGCTGATCGCGCTGGTCTCGGTCTTTGATCTGGTGAATCCCTGGCTCGAAGGGCTGACCGGCTGGAAGCTGTCGCTCGGTTCCGGCTCGCTGATCGGGGCCCACGGGCTTTTCACCATGTCTCTGGTGGTGCTCCTGGTGCGCGGGCGGATGGAGACGCTGGACGGGGCGCTGATCGAGGCCTCGGGCGATCTTGGCGCAACGCCCATGGGTACCTTCTGGCAGGTGACCTTCCCGCAGATCCTGCCGGCGATCTTGGCGGGGTTCCTGCTCGCCTTCACCTTCAGCTTCGACGACTTCATCATCGCCTTCTTCGTCGCGGGCGCCGAGACCACGCTGCCGATCTATGTCTTCTCGTCGATCCGCCGCGGCGTGACCCCCGAGATCAACGCGATCGGCACCATGGTCATGGCCGCCTCCCTTCTCATGCTGATCGTCGCGCAACTACTGCTGCGGCGCTCTCAGGCGCAGGCGCGCCGGTAATTCAAGACTTCAGGAGAGACCCATGCTGAAAGACCGTGTCGCGCTGGTGACCGCCGCCGGATCCGGGATCGGCCGCGCTGGCGCCGTGGCCATGGCCCGCGAGGGCGCCTACGTGGTGGTGACGGATCTGCGCGAGGAGTTGGCCGCCGACACGCTGGCCGAGATCGAGGCCGCCGGCGGCCGCGGCTTGGCGCAGGGTCTCGACGTGCGCGACGATGCGGCGGTCGAGGGGCTGATCGACCGGGTGGCACGGGATCAGGGGCGGCTCGACGTGCTGCACAGCCACGCCGGAATCCAGATCGAGGGCCGGGTCGAGGATGTTTCCCCGGCGCAGATGGATGCGGCCTGGGCGCTGAACGTCCGGGCGCATTTTGTCGCCTCGCGGGCGGTGATCCCGCACATGCGGGCGCAGGGCGGCGGCTCGGTGATCATCACCGCGTCGAACTCGGGCTGCCAGTACGACCGGGGCATGGTTTCCTACGCCACCACCAAGCACGCCGCCGTGGCCATGGTGAAGCAGATGGCGGTGGATTACGCGCGCGAGAAGATCCGTTTCAACGCGCTCTGCCCGGGATTCGTCGACACGCCCTTCAACCTTGGCTTCGAGAAGCAGATGGGCGGGCGCGCGGCGCTTGAGAGCTACGTCGCCGACACCATCCCGATGGGCCGCTGGGCCAGCGTGGAGGAGATCGCCGAGGGCATCCTCTACCTCGCCTCCGACCGCTCGGCCTTTGTCACCGGGCTGGCGCTGGTGATCGACGGGGGCGAGATCCTCTGATCCCGCCCCGGCGGGGTCAACCGTTGGGGGAGCCGAAGCCGATGGTTGCCTCGACCGCGCGTTTCCAGGCGGCGTATTTGCGCTCGCGCGTGGCGGCCTCCATCTTCGGCTCGAAGCGGGCGTCGCGGGCCCAGGCGGCCGCAAACTCTTCCATCCCGGGCATCAGTCCTGCCTTGTGACCGGCGAGCCAGGCCGCGCCCATGGCGGTGGTCTCCAGCACCGTCGGTCGCTCGACCGGCGCGTCAAGGATGTCCGACAGGTATTGCATGCCCCAGTCCGAGGCGCTGAGGCCGCCATCCACGCGCAGCGCAGCCATTTCGGCATCGCCGTGCTCGGCACTCCAATCGGCCTTCATCGCCTCGATCAGGTCGCGGGTCTGGTAGCCGACGCTCTCCAGCGCGGCGCGGGCGAACTCGGCGGGGCCGGAGTTGCGGGTGAGCCCGTAGATCGCGCCCCGGCAATCGGCGTTCCAATAGGGCGCTCCGAGCCCGGTGAAGGCGGGCACGAGCACCAGCTCCTGCGCCTCGTCGGCCGCCTCGGCCAGTGGCTGGCTCTCGGCGGCATGGCGGATCACCTGCAGCCCGTCGCGCAGCCACTGGATCACCGCACCTGCGACGAAGATCGAGCCTTCGAGCGCGTAGGTGGTCTTGCCGTCGATGCGGTAGGCGATGGTGGTCAGCAGCCGGTTCTTGGAGACGACCGGCGTCTCGCCGGTGTTGAGCAGGGCAAAGCAGCCTGTGCCATAGGTGGATTTGACCATGCCGGGCGCAAAGCAGGCCTGGCCGATGGTCGCCGCCTGCTGGTCGCCCGCGATGCCGAGGATCGGGATCGGGCGGCCAAAGAGATCGGCGCGGCAGTCGCCGAAGTTAGCGTCGCAGTCGCGCACCTCGGGCAGCATGTTGGTGGGGATGTTCAGCCGCTTGCAGATCGCCTCGGACCAGCGCCCCTCGCGGATGTTGTAGAGCATGGTGCGCGCGGCGTTGGTGGCGTCGGTGGCGTGGACCGCGCCGCCGGTGAGCTTCCACACCAGCCAGCTGTCGACGGTGCCAAAAAGCAACTCGCCAGCCTCGGCCTTATCGCGCGCGTCTGGAGTGTTGTCGAGGATCCAGGCCAGCTTGGTCGAGGAGAAATAGGGATCGAGCAGCAGGCCGGTCTTTTCGGTGACAACCTCCTCGAAGCCCTCGTCGCGCAGGCCGCGGCACATCTCCGAGGTTCGCCGGTCCTGCCAGACGATAGCGTTGTGGATGGGCTTACCGGTGGTCTTGTCCCAGACCACGGTGGTCTCGCGCTGGTTGGTGATGCCGATGGCGGCGATGTCGTCTGCGCCGATCCCGGCTTTTTCCACGACGGCGCGGCAGGTGGCGGCGGTGGTGGACCAGAGATCGAGCGGGTCGTGTTCCACCCAGCCGCTCTGCGGGAAGTGCTGCGGAAACTCCTCCTGCGCCGAGGCGACGACCTGCAGCTTTTCGTCAAAGAGGATCGCGCGGGTCGAGGTGGTGCCCTGGTCGATGGCGAGGATGAGGGTCATGGGTGTGGTCTGGCCTTCTATTTGTCTTTTGTCCGGTCGGGTGTTGAGGATGCGCGAGTGTGGGTGGCGCCGAACTGCCCGGATTCAAGGCGAAGCCGCCGGGCGAGCGCCGGCCCGTCGCGGCGCGCTGGCGCTTTGCCACGGGCACGAGGCGTTCGAAGAGAACTAGGACTTGGCCGGGATAAAGTGCAGGCCACAATTGTTGCTGCGCCACCCCACGGGCCGGCGCTCGCCAGGTTCCCGCGGCGCTTGTCATGAGAAACCAGGCATCGCTCCAGATTTCTACTCCTCCAAATCAATCTCTTACTTAACTCGTATCGGCGATGGCCCGACATGGCCATGGCGAAGACGAGAAAACGGGGGCGGGCTGTGGCCCGCCCCCGCTTAGCTAGCTCAGTTCCACGAGGCGACGAGTTCGTCATAGGAGACGGTCTTCGGCTCCTCGCGCTCGTTCTCGATCTTCGGCTTCGGCGAGCCTTCCATCGAGAGCCACTCCTCGGCGTCCTTCTCCTCGTTCATCACCGGGCCCAGGTCGCCCTGGATGCCCGCGCGCTCGAGGCGCTCCATCACGCGCTCCATGTCAGAGCAGAGGCTGTCGAGGGCCTCCTGCGCGGGCTTCGCGCCCGACATGGCGTCGCCGATGTTCTGCCACCAGAGCTGCGCCAGCTTGGGGTAGTCCGGCACGTTGGTGCCGGTGGGCGACCAGCGCACGCGGTCCGGCGAGCGGTAGAATTCCACCAAGCCGCCGAGGTTCGGCGCGCGATCGGTGAAGCTCTGGTCCTGGATCGAGCTCTCACGGATGAAGGTCAGGCCGACGTGGCTCTTCTTCACGTCCACGGTCTTGGAGGTGACGAACTGCGCGTAGAGCCAGGCGGCCTTTGCGCGGTCCTCGGGGGTGGACTTCATCAGCGTCCAGGAGCCCACGTCCTGGTAGCCGACCTTCATGCCGTCCTCCCAGTAGACGCCATGCGGCGAGGGGGCGAGGCGCCACTTGGGCGTGCCGTCCTCGTTCATCACCGGCAGGCCGGGCTCGACCAGCGAAGCGACGAAGGTGGTGTACATGAACATCTGCTGCGCGATATTGCCCTGCGCCGGGACCGGACCGGCCTCGGAGAAGGTCATGCCCATGGCCGACGGCGGCGAGTACTTGTTGAGCCACTCGATCGCCTTGTCGACAGCATAGACCGCCGCCGGGCTGTTGGCCGCGCCGCCGCGCGACATGCAGGCGCCGACGGGTTGCGAGTTCTCGTTCACCCGGATGCCCCATTCGTCGACCGGCAGGCCGTTCGGCTCGCCCTTGTCGCCCATGCCGGCCATCGACATCCACGCATCGGTGTAGCGCCAGCCGAGCGAGGGGTCCTTCTTGCCGTAGTCCATCGAACCAAAGATTTCCTGCCCGTCGATATTCCGGCCGGTGAAGAACTCCGCGATGTCCTCATAGGCCGACCAGTTGACCGGTACGCCCAGCTCGTAGCCGTACTTCTCCTTGAACTCGGCCATGATGTCGGGATCGGTGAACCAGTCGTAGCGGAACCAGTAGAGGTTGGCGAACTGCTGGTCGGGCAGCTGGTAGAGTTTGCCGTCCGGCGCGGTGGTGAACTGGGTGCCGATGAAATCGTCGAGATCCAGCGTCGGGCTGGTGACCTCGGCGCCCTCGTTCGCCATCCAGTCGGTCAGGTTGCGCACCTGCTGGTAGCGCCAGTGCGTGCCGATCAGGTCGGAGTCATTGACATAGGCGTCGTAGATGTTCTCGCCCGACTGCATCTGCGTCTGCAGCTTCTCGACCACGTCGCCCTCGCCGATGAGGTCGTGGGTGATCTTGATGCCGGTGATCTTTTCGAAGGCCGGGGCGAGCACCTGGCTTTCGTACTCGTGGGTGGTGATCGTCTCCGAGACCACCTTGATCTCCATGCCCTGGAAGGACTGGGCTGCATCGACGAACCACTGCATCTCGGCTTCCTGGTCTTCGCGCGAGAGGGTCGACAGATCGCCGATCTCGGCATCGAGGAAGGCCGTGGCCGCCTCCATGTCGGCGAAGGCCGGCCCGCTCAACAGGCCGAGCGCAAGCGCCATGGCGGTTGATCTCTTAAGGTTCATGGTTTCCTCCCTTATTGAACCGTTTTTGCTTTTGCGGTGGTCCGGGACTCCTCCATCCCGGGTGATGCCATGCCGGGTCTCAGACCCAGCGGAACACCGCCGCCGCGTAGATCAGGCAGACTACAAGCGCCGCCGGCTGCGCCTGGCCGACAAGGCCGAGCCAGGCAAGATTGATGAAGGCCGAGCCCAGCAGCGTGATGAAGAGCCGGTCGCCGCGCGTGGTCTCGATGCCCAGAACGCCGAGGCGCGGGGTCTCGGGAAAGCGGATCGCCAGCACGGTGAAGACCACCAGAAGTGCCGCGATGGTCAGAAAGAAAGCCGCCGTGGGCCAGGTCCATGCCATCCAGTCCATGTCGGTCTCCTCTCAGACGCGGCCTAGGGCGAAGCCCTTGGCGATGTAGTTGCGGACGAACCAGATCACGAGCGCGCCCGGGATAATGGTCAGCACGCCAGCGGCCGCCAGCACGCCCCAGTCGAGCCCCGAGGCCGAAACGGTGCGGGTCATCGTCGCCGCGATGGGTTTGGCGTCCACCGTGGTCAGCGTGCGCGAGAGCAGCAGCTCGACCCAGGAGAACATGAAGCAGAAGAAGGCGGCGACGCCGATACCCGACGAGATCAGCGGCATGAAGATCTTCACGAAGAAGCCGCCGAAGCTGTAGCCGTCGATATAGGCGGTCTCGTCGATCTCCTTCGGCACGCCGCGCATGAAGCCCTCGAGGATCCAGACCGCCAGCGGCACGTTGAACAGGCAATGCGCCAGCGCCACGGCGATGTGCGTGTCGAACAGGCCGATGCTGGAATAGAGCTGGAAGAAGGGCAGGGCGAAGACCGCAGGCGGCGCCATGCGGTTGGTCAGCAGCCAGAAGAACAGGTGCTTGTCGCCCATGAAGTGATAGCGCGAAAAGGCATAGGCCGCCGGCAGCGCAACGGTGAGCGAGATCACCGTATTCAGCACCACGTAGATCAGCGAGTTGATGTAGCCGGTGTACCAGCTCGGATCGGTGAGGATCGTCGCGTAGTTGGCAAAGGTCAGGTTGCGCGGCCAGAGCGTGAAGTCGCCGAGGATCTCGGTGTTGGTCTTCAGGCTCATGTTGAGCAGCCAGTAGATTGGCAGCAGCAGGAACAGCAGGTAGAGCGTCATGACGATGACGCGGGTGTTGATCCGGGGCAGGTTGCGCGCGCGGCTGGCGGCGGGGGTGAAGGTTGCGTCGCTCATGCGGGGCTCCTTGCTGCGCCCGGATCAAAGGCCGAAGGCCGCCGGGCGAGCGCCTGCCCGTCCCGGCGGGCTGGCGCTTTGTCATTGTTGCGCGCGAGGTCGAGGTCATCCGGATTTGGCCGGGATAAAGCGCCGACCTCGAACGTAATGGCGCCATCCCACGGGCAGGCGCTCGCCCGGCTCGCACCCTGTGGCCTGTCTCGCAAGGTCATGCTCATCTCACATCCCCTTTTTGTCGAGGTTGGTCATCACGGTGTAGAACACCCAGGAAATCAGCAGGATCACCAGGAAGTACATGATCGAGAAGGCCGCCGCGGGGCCGAGGTCGAACTGCCCCAGCGCCATCTTCACCAGGTCGATCGACAGCAGCGTCGTGGCATTGCCGGGACCGCCGCCGGTGACCACGAAGGGCTCGGTGTAGATCATGAAACTGTCCATGAAGCGCAGCAGGATGGCGATCATCAGCACCCCCGCCATCTTCGGCAGCTCGATGTAGCGGAACACCTTCCAGCGGCTGGCCTGGTCGATCTTGGCGGCCTGGTAGTAGGCGTCGGGGATCGACTTGAGGCCCGCATAGGCCAGCAGCGCCACCAGCGAGGTCCAGTGCCAGACGTCCATGACGACGATGGTGATCCATGCCGCGAGCGGGCTCTGCGTATAGTTGTAATCGATGCCGAGGCTTTCCAGCGTGCGGCCCAGCAGGCCGATGTCGACCCGACCGAAGACCTGCCAGATGGTGCCGACGACGTTCCAGGGGATCAGCAGCGGCAGCGACATGAGCACGAGGCAGAAGGAGGCCCAGAAGCCCGACTTCGGCATGTTGAGCGCCACGAAGATGCCCAGCGGCACCTCTATGGCGAGGATGATGCCCGAGAACATCAGCTGCCGCCCGAGCGCGTTCCACATTCGGTCGGAATGCAGCATCTCGTCGAACCATTCGAGCCCGGCCCAGAAGAACTGGTTGTTACCAAAGGTGTCCTGCACCGAGTAGTTGACCACGGTCATCAGCGGGATCACCGCCGAGAAGGCCACCAGCACCAGCACCGGCAGCACCAGGAACCAAGCCTTGTGATTGACGGTCTTGTTCATCGTGCGGCCTCCTTTTGCGGCATCCGGCCCAGGGCGGACGCGCGCGGCGTCAGCTTGGCAGCCGGCTCGTCTTGCCGGGCGGTGTCGCCCCATAGCCCGGACACGCGGTGCGCTGAGGCCGGGTCGACGAAGGATCGTCTGGACAGGGGGGCCGTTCGAAGGGCGCGCGCGTATCGCGGCACGGACGGGATTGTGGATTGAGCCATCATGCGGCCTCCCCCTCGGGCGCGACGCGCCAGTCGTCGCGGTAGACGTTGACGTGCGCCGGATCGAAGCGCACGCGGGTCATGTCCGGCCCGATGCTCTCGTCCTCGCCGGCGACGATGTTGATGTCATGACCGAAGAAGTCGGCACGGATGATCTTGTGCCGCCCGGCGTCCTCGACGCGGCGGACCTTCACCGGCAGCCCCTCGGAGGTGCTGAGCCGGGCAAACTCGGGGCGCACGCCGATCTCGACCTTGCCCTCCATCGCGCGGTAGCCCGCCCCCAGATCGAAATGCGAGCCGTTGATATAGGCCTTGGTGCCATCGACCTTGGCGGGGATCACGTTCATCCCCGGCGAGCCGATGAAATAGCCGACAAAGGTGTGTTCGGGCCGCTCGAACAGCTCCTCGGGCGTGCCGATCTGCACCACGCGGCCGTCGTACATCACCACCACCTTGTCGGCGAAGGTCAGCGCCTCGGTCTGGTCGTGGGTCACGTAGATCATCGTGTGGCCGAAATCATGGTGCAGCTTCTTGAGCTGGGTGCGCAGCTCCCACTTCATGTGCGGGTCGATCACCGTCAGCGGCTCGTCGAAGAGCAGGGCGTTCACGTCCTTGCGCACCATGCCGCGGCCAAGGCTGATCTTCTGCTTGGCGTCGGCGGTGAGCCCGCTGCACTTGCGGCGCAGCTGGTCCTCCATGCCGATCATCCGGGCGATCTCCTGCACGCGCTCGGCGACATAGGCCTCGTCGCGGCCGCGGTTGCGCAGCGGGAAGGCGAGATTGTCGCGCACGGTCATCGTGTCGTAGACGACCGGGAACTGGAACACCTGCGCGATGTTGCGTTCGGCGGTGGGCGCGTGGGTCACGTCCTGCCCGTCGAAGAGCACGCGGCCCTGCGAGGGGATCAGCAGTCCCGAGATGATGTTGAGCAGCGTGGACTTGCCGCAGCCCGAGGAACCGAGCAGCGCATAGGCACCGCCATCATCCCAGTCGTGGGTCATCTGCTTGAGCGCGAAATCCGCCTCCGAGGCGGGGTTCGGCAGATAGGAGTGGGCGAGATTGTCGAGCGTTATCTTTGCCATGTCGCCATCTCCTCAGGCAGCCAGCGCGTAGGCGGCGGGGGCGACGAGATCGCCGTTCTCGCCAAAGACGTAGACGTGGCGCGGCGACAGCCAGACGTCGAGCGGCTCGCCGAGCGGCAGGTCATGCACGCCGCTCACCAGTCCGACCCAGCGTTCGCCGTGATGGTCGAGGTGCACGAAGGTTTCCGAGCCGGTCAGTTCGGACACCTGCAACTGGGTGCGGAAGCGCAGCGCCTCGGGTTCGTGCTGCAGGATCTCCAGGTGGTTGGGCCGGAAGCCCGCCATGTAGCGCCCGTCGGGCAGATCCTTGAGCTTGCCGGTGGCGGGCGCGCTCTGGCCCTCGCCGAACATCAGCCGATCACCGGTCTTGGAGATCTGCAGGAAATTCATCGGCGGGTCGCTGAACACCCGGGCCGTGGTGGCGTCGAGCGGCTGTCGGTAGACCTCGGGGGTCGGGCCGAATTGCGTCACGCGCCCCTCCCAGAGCGTCGCGGTATGGCCGCCGAGCAGCAGCGCCTCCTCGGGCTCGGTGGTCGCGTAGACGAAGATCGAGCCCGAAGCCTCGAAGATCTTGGGGATTTCGACACGCAGTTCTTCGCGCAGCTTGTAGTCGAGGTTGGCCAGCGGCTCGTCGAGAAGCACCAGACCGGCGTTCTTCACCAGCGCCCGCGCCAGCGCGCAGCGCTGCTGCTGGCCGCCCGAAAGTTCCAGGGGTTTGCGCCCAAGGAAGGGCGTCAGCTTCATCAGTTCGGCGCTCTCGCGAACCCGGCGGTCGATCTCGGCGCGGTCCACGCCCATCAGCTTCATCGGCGAGGCGATGTTCTGGTAGACGGTCATCGAGGGGTAGTTGATGAACTGCTGGTAGACCATGGCCACCTTGCGGTCCTGCACCCGCATGCCGGTGACGTCCTTGCCCTCCCAGAAAATCTTGCCGGTGGAGGGCGCATCGAGCCCCGCCATCAGCCGCATCAGCGACGTCTTGCCCGACAGGGTCGGCCCCAGCAGCACGTTCATCGTGCCATTCGCGAGCGTCAGATCGGTGGGTGCAATATGGGTCTGCCCCTCGACGATCTTTGATACGCCCTTCAGTTCCAGCGACATAAGGTCCTCCTCCCCGCGCCGTATGTCTCCGCCGTGCTATTCGGCGGCGTCGGCCCTTTCGCGGCGGGATCTCATCCAGCCGTCCAGCGCCGATATCTCCTCCGCGCTCAGGCGCAGCCCGAGCTTGGTGCGTCGCCACACCACGTCTTCGGCCGTGCGGGCAAACTCCTGCCGCATCAGCCAGATCACCTCCGCCTCCGTGAGCGTTGCGCCGAAACCCCTCCCAAGGTCCTCCGCGCTCGTTGCCTCTCCCAGAAGCGTGCCCGCCTCGGTGCCATAGGCGCGCACGAGCCGCCGCGCCCAAACCTCTCCAAGGAAAGGATACTTCCCGCTCAGAGACTGCACCAACGCATCGAACCCATCGACCGGGAAATCGCCGCCTGGCATGGCCACGCCCGCAGTCCACGGCCCGGACTTCAGCGTGATGTGCTCGCCGATCTTCTCAAGCGCGCTTTCCGCCAGCCGACGGTAGGTGGTGATCTTGCCGCCGAAGACGTTGAGCACCGGGGCGCCGCCCGTGGCATCCACCTTCAGCGTGTAGTCCCGCGTCGCCGCCGTGGCGCTGCTGGCACCGTCATCGTAGAGCGGGCGCACGCCGGAATAGGTCCAGACCACATCCTCCGCCGAGATCGCCTTGGCGAAATACTGATTGGCGAACCTGATCAGGTAGGCCTGTTCCTCGGGCGTGCAGACGGGCCGACGATCCGGGTCATCATGCTCGGCGTCGGTGGTGCCGATCAGGGTGAAATCGCGCTCGTAGGGGATCGCGAAGATGATCCGCCCGTCGGTGCCCTGGAAGAAATAGCACTTGTCGTGATCGTAGAGCCGCCGCGTGACGATATGGCTGCCGCGCACCAGCCGCACGCCTTCGCGAGACGGCAGGTCGATCTTGTCGTGGATCACGTCGCCGACCCAAGGCCCGCCCGCATTGATCAGCATCTTTGCGTAATGGGTTGCTTTCGCGCCCGTTTCCGCGTCCTCGGTCTCGATGCGCCAGAGCGCGCCGTCGCGCTGCGCATGGGTGACCTTGGTGCGGGTCATGATCGTCGCGCCGCGCGCCTCGGCGTCGCGGGCATTGAGCACCACCAGTCGCGAATCCTCGACCCAGCAGTCGGAATATTCATAGGCGCGCTCGAAGCGCTCCTGCAGCGGCGCGCCCTCAGGCGTGCCCTTCAGCGAGAGCGTCGCGGTGCCCGGCAGGATCTTTCGCCCGCCGAGGTGGTCGTACATGAACAGCCCCATGCGGATCAGCCAGGCCGGGCGGCGGCCCTTCATCCAGGGCATGACGAGGCCGAGCATCTTCGAGATCGGCGTCTCGCTCTCAAAGCGCATGTCCTTGTGATAGGGCAGCACGAAGCGCATCGGCCAGCTGATGTGCGGCATGGCGCGCAGCAGGACCTCGCGCTCGACCAGCGCCTCGTGCACCAGCCGCACCTCGAGGTACTCCAGGTACCGCAGCCCGCCGTGGAACAGCTTGGTCGAGGCCGAGGAGGTCGCCGAAGCCAGATCCCCCATCTCGGCAAGCACCACCGAAGCGCCGCGTCCGGCCGCGTCCCGGGCGATGCCGCATCCATTGATGCCGCCGCCGATGACGAAGAGATCTGCAGGGGTGTTCGGGGTGGTTTTGCGCACGGGGGCCTCTTTCAACTTGGCCGCAGGCTAAACCCGGACCGCGCATTCACGCAAGGTTTTTGTTTTCGTTTTTTTTCGTATGGCATGGAAGTCCATATTTGTTTGAAAATTCCTGTGCTTCACATGTCATCATCGTCGCATATTTCGCGTCTGCAGCATAGAAATCTCTGGATCATGGGCGCGTTTATGGGTTCCTTACGGCCAGTGAAGGCAAAACCGAAAGAAACCGAACAATCATGTCCCAATCCCTGCGCCACCCGGAAATTCTCGAGATTGCCCGCCGCGACGGCAAGGTGACCGTCGAGGGTCTGGCGCAGCATTTCGGCGTCACGCTGCAGACCATCCGGCGTGACCTGAGTGAACTGGCTGACGGCGGTCGCCTGGAACGGGTGCATGGCGGGGCGGTGCTGCCCTCGGGCACGATGAACATCGGCTACGAAGAACGGCGCCACCTCAACATGGAGGCCAAGACCGCCATTGCCCGCGCCTGCGCGGCGCGCATCCCGCAGGGCATCTCGCTGTTTCTCAATATCGGCACCAGCACCGAGGCGGTGGCGCGCGAGCTCCTGCACCACAAGGGGATGATGGTGGTCACCAACAACATGAACGTCGCCAATATCCTCGTTGCCAATCCCGATTGCGAGGTGCTGGTCAGCGGCGGCAGCCTGCGCCGCACCGATGGCGGGCTGATCGGCGCGCTGGCGACCGAGAGCATCCGGCAATTCAAGTTCGATCTCGCCGTCATCGGCTGTTCGGCGCTGGATGCGGAGGGGGACATCCTCGATTTCGACCTCCAGGAGGTGGGCGTCAGCCGCGCCATCCTGCGCCAGTCGCGCCGCACCTTCCTTGTCGCCGACCACACCAAGTTCCGGCGCAGCGCCCCGGCGCGCATCGCGTCGCTGGCAGAGATCGACAAGTTCCTCACCGACCAAGCCCTGCCGCCCGCGCTGGCCACCGCCTGTGCCGACTGGGGCTGCGAGGTGGTGGTGGCCGGGCGCAGCTGACGCCCGCTTGCGCGTGGTGCGCGGGCCGCTATAGCTCGGAGCATGCGTTTCGAAACTCCGCTCATCCCCGCCCGCCTGCTGCGCCGCTACAAACGCTTTCTCGCCGACTGTCGGCTCGAGGACGGCACAGAGATCACCGCCCATGTCGCCAACCCGGGCAGCATGCTGGGCATGGCCGAGCCGGAGAGCAAAATCTGGCTCGAGCCCAACGATGATCCGAAGCGGAAACTGAAGTACGCCTGGCGGCTGATCGAACATGAGAGCGGCGCCTACACCGGGGTGGATACCGGCGTGCCCAACCGCGTGCTGCGCGCGGCGCTGCAGGCGGGGCAGGTGGCGGGCCTCGAGGGGTATGACACGCTGCGCCCCGAGGTGAAATACGGCGAGAAGAGCCGCATCGACTTCCTGCTCAGCGGCGACGGACGCCGCGATTGTTACGTCGAGGTGAAATCGGTGACACTCTCACGTCGTCCCGGTCTCGCCGAGTTCCCCGACAGCGTCACCGCGCGCGGCGCCAAGCATCTCGCAGAGCTTTCGGCAATGGTCGCGTTGGGGCATCGCGCGGTGATGCTCTATCTCGTGCAGCGCACCGATGCGGAGGAGGTGACCCTCGCGGCGGACATCGACCCCGCCTATGCTGCCGCCTTCGCGCGCGCCGTGCAGAGTGGCGTCGAGGTGATCGCCCTCGGTTGCCGGATATCGCCGGAAGAAATCACGCTTGGCGACCCTTTGCCCTTCCGCACGCCCTGATCGCCCGCGTCCCTGCGGGCTTCCACATGTTCGAAATATCCCGGGGGAGTCCGCGTCAGCGGACGGGGGCAGAGCCCCCATCCACCGCTCCCGTAAGCGCCGGCTCAGACCAGCTGCGACTTCGGCTCCGCGAGGGCCGTTGCCTCTTCCTCCTCGTCGCGCGTGATGTGCAGCGTGCGGGTGGGGAAGGGGATGTCGACGCCGTTCTCGTCGAGCGCTTCCTTGACCCGGCGCTTCATGTCGGCCTGGAACTGGAAGAAATCGCCGCTGGCGACCCAGACCCGCACCAGGAAGTCGACCGAGCTGTCGTTCAGCGCGTTGACCTGGATGAAGGGTGCGGGATCGGTCATCGACCGTTCGTCGGCCATGATCGTCTCGCGGATCACCCGCTCGGCGGTGGCGAGGTTCGCACCGTAGCCGACACCGAAGGTCCATTCCGCCCGGCGTGTCTTGTAGATCGAGTAGTTCTCGATGACGTTGCCCCAGACCTCCGAGTTCGGCACGATGATCTGCGTGTTGCCGAGGCTGGCAAGCTCGGTGGTGTTGAGCGTGATGTCCTTCACCGTGCCCGAGACCCCCGCGACGGTGATGAAATCGCCGAGCTTGATGGGGCGGAAGACGATGATCATCACGCCGGCTGCGACATTCGACAGCGTGCCCTGCAGCGCGAGGCCGACGGCGAGGCCGGCGGCACCCAGCGCGGCGATGATCGAGGTCGTCTGCACGCCGAAGGTGTTGAGCACGATCAGCGTGGTGAAGATCAGCACCACGTAGCGCGCGATATTGCCCAGGAAGTTGAAGAGCGTGTCATCCAGCCGGGCGCTGCGCGCCGACATGGCGGTGATCCGGCCCTTGACCCAGCGCCCGATGAACAGGCCGACCAGCAGCAGCAGGATCGCCGCCACGACATTGCCGAGCATGCTGGCCAGGAAATCCAGCGTGAACACGTCCGAAAGCGACGTGCCGTTGTAGATGTCGGTGTTCAAGACCTCGTTGATACTGTCCATTGTCCCTCAATGTTCCTTTTCTGCGGGTCTGCGCCGGGGCTGCCCGTGTTGCGCACCGCTGCGACCGGCGCGACTTGGTTTGCGTCTGGCCTGATCCCCTTCAGGCGGTTTCGGAGCGGGCTCCGGGTGACATGTTGCGCATCAGGCCCGCATCGCGGGACCTAACGCAGGGACATGCCATTGCGTTCCCCTGCCATCCTCTGGCAATGGAACGCAACACGCATTAAGTATTGAAGGGAAGAGACCCATGGAGCGCCCCGTCTTGCGAAATGACACGAGCGGCCGTCTCACCCGCGACGGCATCCGCATTCACGAACCCGCCGATTTTGCCGGCATGAACAAGGCCGGTGCGCTGGCCGCGAAGATCCTCGACGATCTCGCGCCGCTGGTCGAACCCGGCCAGACGACCGGTGCGATCGACGACTTCATCCGCAACGCGGTGGAGGAGGCGGGTGCGGTCTCGGCGACGATCGGCTACAAGGGCTACCAGCACGCCAGCTGCATCTCGATCAACCACGTGGTCTGCCACGGCATCCCCGGTGACAAGAAGCTGAAGGATGGCGACATTCTCAACGTCGACGTCACGGTGATCGTCGACGGATGGTACGGCGACACGTCCCGCATGTACGTCGCCGGGAAGCTCTCGCGCAAGTCCGAGCGGCTGATCCAGGTGACCCACGATTCGCTGATGCTGGGCATCGAGGCAGTGAAGCCGGGCAACACTTTCGGCGACATCGGTCACGCCATCCAGAGCTACGTCGAGGCGCAGCGCATGTCGGTGGTGCGCGACTTCTGCGGCCATGGGCTCGGACGGGTGTTCCACGCCGCGCCCAACGTGCTGCACTACGGCCGTGCCGGCACCGGGCCGGTGCTCGAAGAGGGCATGTTCTTCACCATCGAGCCGATGGTGAACCTCGGTCGTCCCGAGACCAAGGTGCTGGCCGATGACTGGACCGCGGTGACCCGCGACAAGTCGCTCTCGGCGCAGTTCGAGCATTCGGTCGGCGTGACCGCCGACGGGGTCGAGATCTTCACGCTCTCGCCGGGCGGCAAGTTCCACCCGACCTGGGGCTGACGCCTCTCCAAAAGATCAAGGCGAACCGGGCGCGCTCTCGCAGAGTCGCGCCCGGTTTCCGTCTCAGCGCATCACGAAAGGATTGGCCATCGGCTCGGCCGAGGTGTTGATCCAGGTCGTGCGCGTGCGGGTGTAGTCCTTGATCGCCTCCATTCCCGCCTCTCGCCCGTATCCCGAGTCGCCGAAACCGCCGAAGGGCGCGATGGGCGAGATCGCCCGGTAGGTGTTCACCCAGCAGATCCCTGCGCGCAGCCGCCCCGAGACGCGGTGGGCGCGTGCGAGGTTCTGGGTGAAGACGCCCGAGCCGAGACCGTAGAGGCTGTCATTGGCCAGCGCGATCGCCTCCTCCTCGGTGTCGAAGGGCAGCAGCGACATGACAGGGCCAAACATCTCGGTGTGCAGCGTGGCGATCTCGGGCGAGGGACAGTCCACCAGCGTTGGTGCCATGTAGTTGCCGGGCCGGTCCAGCGGCGCGCCGCCGAAGCGCAGCGTCGCGCCCTGTGCCTGCGCCTCGGCCAGCGTCCTGCCGATCAGCTCCACCTGCGCCCGGGTGCAGAGCGGCCCCATGTGGCTGCTGCCGTCCAGCGGATCGCCGACCAAGATGCCCTGCGCTTTTTCGGTGATCTTTGCCACCAGCGCCTCGAAGATGCTGCGCTGCACCAGCCCCCGCGAGCCGGCCACGCAACTCTGCCCCGAGGCGCCGAAATTGCCGGCGATGAGCGCGTTGGCTGCGCCGTCGAGATCGGCGTCCTCGAAGACGAGGATCGGGGACTTGCCGCCCAGCTCCAGCGTGGTGACCGCGAAGTTCTCGGCCGAGTTGCGGATTACATGGCGCGCCGTATCGGGGCCGCCGGTGAAGGCGATGCGGTCGACGTCCGGGTGACTGGTGAGCGGGATGGCGCAGCCCTTTGCGTCGCCGGTGATCACCGACACGACCCCCGGCGGGAAGCCCGCCTCGTGGATAAGCCGGGCGAATTCGAGCATCGGAACCGGAGCGACTTCCGAGGCCTTCAGCACCACGGTGCAGCCCGCCGCCAGCGCCGGGCCGAGCTTGGTGGCGGTGAGGAACATCTGCGCGTTCCACGGCACCACCGCGGCGACCACGCCGATCGGCAGAGGCTTGGTGAAGACATGCATGTCCGGCTTGTCGATCGGCAGCACCGCGCCTTCGATCTTGTCGGCGAGCCCCGCGTAGTAGCGGTAGTAGTCGGCAACATAGGCGGTCTGGCTGGCGGTCTCTGCCAGCAACTTGCCACTGTCGGTGGTCTCGAGGCGCCCCAGCTCCTGCGCGTGCTCTTCGACCAGATCGGCCAGCCGGTGGAGCAGCTTGCCCCGCGCGGTCTGGCTGAGATCGCGCCACTTGGGATCGTCCAGCGCCCGGCGGGCCGCGGTCACGGCGCGCTCGACGTCGGCGGGCGCGGCGCAGGCAAAGCTGGCCCAGGTCTCGCCCGTGGCGGGGTTTTCGGTTGCTAGGGTCTTGCCGGTCGCGCCCTCGCAAGAGGCGCCGTCGATGTAGAGTTGGTAGTGCGGGAGGTCGGTCATCAATGGTCCTCAGGCAAAGGCGGGCAGAACGTCGTCGAGGAAGCGGGCGAGGGAGTCGCGTTTCCGCTGGTGGCTCATGCCGGTGTCGATCCAGAAGGAGAACTCGTCGTAGCCCATGTCCTCGTAGCGGCGGATCTTGTCGATCACCTCCTGCTTTGTGCCGATGGTCAGATCGCGGGCGAGCTTCTCCGGGGCCATGAGGTTGTTGCCGGCAATCTCTTCCTCGCTCAGCGCTTCGATCAGCCCGTTGCGGACCGGGCGCTTGTTCTGGAACCAGGCCCCGAAATAGCAGTAGTAGCGCGAGATTTCGCGGGCGGCCTGCGCCACGTCCTCGGCGTCGCGCCCGACGTAGGTGTGGTGCAGCAGCATGATCTTCGGGCTCCGGCCGGGGTTCTCGGCGCGGGCGGCGTCGAAGCGCGACTTCAGCGCGGTGATCTCTTCCATGCCTTGCCAGAGCGGCGTGACCTGGATGTTGAAACCGCTGGCGACGCCGAACTGGTGGCTGGCTTCCTCGCGCGCGGCGATCCAGATCGGCGGGCCGCCGTCCTGCACGGCCTTGGGCACGGCGGTGGTGGCTGGGAAGCTGTAGAACTGCCCGGCGTGGGTGCAGTCCCCGGCCCAGAGCTGCGGAAGCAGCGGCGCGGTCTCGCGCATCCGCGCACCCGCCTGCGCCGCGTCGAGACCGGGCATCATCCGCTCGTACTCGAAGCTGTAGGCACCGCGGGCGATGCCCAGCTCGAGCCGCCCGCCGGTGATGAGGTCGGTGGCCGCGGCTTCTCCGGCCAGCCGGATCGGGTGCCAGAAGGGGGCGATCACCGTGCCGGTGCCGAGGCGGACGTTCTTCGTGTGATGCGCCAGGTCGACGATCGACAGGAACGGGTTGGGGGCAATGGTGAATTCCATGCCGTGGTGTTCGCCGGTCCAGATCGCGCGCATGCCGCCCTCGTCGGCCATCTTGCAGATCGAGATGAACTCCTCGTGCAGCACCTCGTGGGGCTGGTCCGGGGTGAGGCGTTCCATATGGGCAAAGAGGGAGAACTCCATGGCTCAGCTCCTTTTGGCTTGGGTTACAGGCTCGCCTCGACAAGGCGGGTGAGTTCGGCGGTGACCGCGTCGGCGTGGGTCATCGGCATCATGTGGGCGGCGTCCGGCAGGACGACGGCGCTGCCCAGCGTGGCGAGGCCCGCCATGGCGCGGGACATGGCGGGGGTGGAGTTGGGCTCCAGCGCTCCGGTCATGAACAGCGCCGGGCAGGCGAGGCTGCGCAGGGTGTCGTCCGCGGGGCCGTCTTCGGCGGCGAAGACCTGGTAGGCGGCCCGGTAGCCCGCCGGATCGACATGGGTCAGCCAGTCCCGGCAGGCAGTACGCGCGGGGCTTTCCGCCGCGCCGAACCACCGTGTGAGGGTCGGCTCGGGATCGCCGGTGCCCCGCCCGTCCAGCTGCGCAGCACGGTCCGCCACGGCCTGCCGCGCCTCGGGGCTGCGGCGGTGGATGGCGTTGAGGCAGGCGATGCCGGTGACGTGTCCGGGCATCCGGCGTGCCAGTTCCGCGGCGAGCATCGCGCCCATGGAGTGCCCGGCGATCAGCGTGGGCCCGTTCAGCAGCTCGGCGATGCGTGTGGCGAAATCCGCGAGGCAGCTCTCGTTCCGGGCTTCGCTCTTGCCGTGCCCCGGCATGTCCACCGCGATGACCTGGCAGCGTCCGGCAAGCGCATCCAGCTGCGCGCCCCAAGCCTCGGCCCGAAGGCCAACGCCGTGGATCAGCAGGACGCGCGGGCCGGTATCGCCCGCGACGATCCCCGCCAGCCCGCCGCCGAGGTCAGACCGCGGCCGGGTTGTCCAGGTCATGGCCGAGGTCTTTCAAATCCTGGTAGCGGTCTCCGATGCGGTGGTGCGGACGGCCCCCGGTGGCGGCGCCGAGCACCACGACGATCTCGTCGTCGCGCGGCGCGTCGGGGATGGAGAACTGGATGGTCAGGTAATGCGAGCGCCGCCCGGCATCATTCTTGTCCATCAGCGGCACCATGATCGGCGCGTTCGCCCCGCCGCGGGTGTTGGTGAAAGCGAGGTAGCTCTTGGCCTCGACCGCCTGCCGGTAGTGATTGCCGAAACGCAGCGTGTGGATGAGGCCCGAAGCGTGTTCGATCTCGCCGTCGAGGCCCACCACCGCTGCCTTGCCGTAGGCCTCGATCGCCGCGCCGCTGCCGGCGAGCGCGATCATCCGCTCGGTCATCAACTCGCCCAGCACCGGGCCATAGGCGTGGATCTCGGGCTTGAGGTCTTCGACGTAGCGCCCGGCCCAGGGATTGCGCACCACCGCGGCCACGGCGAACATGCGCCAGGGTGTCTCGGCGGGGCGAAAGCCCTCGATCAGTACCGCTTCGTCATAAGTCACGATTTTGCGTATTTCCGGCTGCATGCACCCACTCCTGTTCGCTATGGCGATGTTTTTCCGGAATGCGTGGTTTGACAAACGTGGAAAACGCGGTCTTATCCATTAGCCAAACTAATGGATTTGAGAAATGCCTCGCTCCCTGCCGCCCGTCGCCTGGTTCCGCGCCTTCGAGGCCTCGGCTCGGCACCTCAGCTTCACCGCTGCGGCGGAAGAGCTCGGCATGACGCAATCGGCGGTCAGCCAGCAGATCAAGGCACTCGAGACACGCTTCGGCACGGAGCTTTTCACCCGCAAGCCGCGTGGCCTGGCGCTGACCGACGCCGCCCGAAAGCTGATGCCGCAGGTGGGGTCCGCCCTGGAGATGTTGCAGGCGGCAACGCTGGCGCTCGACGGGCCGCCCGAGGCGGAGCTGCTGACCGTCGCCAGTTCGGTCAGCGTGGCGAGTTGGGTGATCGCGCCGCATCTGCCGGACTTCCACCGCCGCCACCCCGAAGTGCGCATCCGTTTCGCCAGCGCCATCTGGCCGGATGACTTCCAGAGCGCCATGGCGGATGTCGAGATCCGCTTCGGCTCGCAGCGGCAGGTGGGGCAGAGCGCCTTGCCGCTGGAGCCGAGCGAGCTGGTGGCGCTGAAGTCACCGATGCTGGAAGGCAATCTCGAAGACCTGCCGCTGATCGAATCCGTGGGCACCTCGGTGGGCTGGGATGCCTTCGGTGCGGCGCACGGGCTGGGGGCGTTGCGGCCGCGGCTCTACGTGGATTCCTACGGCATGGCGCTGCAGCTCGCGGCGGGCGGCAGCGGCGTCGCGCTGGTCACCGCGCTGCTCGGGCGGGACGCGGTGGCCTCGGGGCAGCTTGTGCCGGCGCATCCCGGCAGCATCGCCCCGCGCGAGGGCTACTACATCGCCGTGCGCGACACGGTGCCCGCGGCGCGGGCCTTTGCCGACTGGCTGGACGCGCGGCTGAAGCAGGGTTGAGGCGGCGGGAGGCCGCCTCGAAAGGGTCAGCCCATCAGGGCCTTGCGCAGCATGTTGCCCGCCAGCACCAGCACGGTGAGCGCGAAGACAAGGCGCAGCCGCGCGGGGCTCAGGCTGTGCGCCAGTTTCACCCCGATCGGCACGGTCATCAGCGAGGTCACCATGATCAGCGCCACGGCGGGCAGGTTGACGTAGCCCACGGTGCCCGGAGGCTTGCCGGTGATGCCCCAGCCGGTCAGCAGGAAGGCGATGAAACCGGGGATCGAGATCAGCAGGCCGAAGCCGGGCGAGGTGCCCACGGCGCGATGCGGCGGGACGTTGTAGGCGGTCAGCAGCGGCACGGTGAAGCTGCCGCCACCGATGCCCATCAGCGCCGAGAAAAAGCCGATGATCCCGCCGTAGAGCGCGCTCAGGCCGCGGCCCGGCAACGTGTCGGAGAGCCGCCAGCTCTTCTTGCCGAGCAGCATGTAAAGCCCGAGGCCGACGCCGATGACACCGAAGATCATCAGCAACTGGTCGCTGTGCAGCACGGTGGCCGCGAGCACGCCGAGCACCGAGCCGATGGCGATGAACGGGCCCCAGCCCTTGATCAGTTCGAGGCTCACCGCGCCGCGCTTGTGGTGCGATGTCACCGAGCGCAGCGATGTCACGATGATCGTGCCCGTCGAGGTGGCGACGCAGATCTGCATGAGCTGCTCGGGCTGATATCCGAGCCCGGTGAAGACGTAGTAGAAGGCGGGCACGAGGATGATCCCCCCGCCGACCCCCAGAAGGCCCGAGATGATCCCGGCCACCGCGCCGGCGGCGGCGATGACGGCGAAAAGCGTGAGGTAGTCCATGGGTTTCTTTCCTGCAGGGCGGCATGGGCGGCGAGGCGTGGAAGCTGCGGACCGGGCCGCGCCCCGCGCGAGGGCCGCCTGGCGGAGAAACGCGGCAGCGGACCGAAGGTCAAGGGGCAGCGGCTTCCGATCCGGGGATCGGGGCGGGACTGCGCCCTGAATGCAGCTTTGGCACCGCGCCGGACACGTGCCCCGTTCTTGTCAGGGCAACGCGGACGGCACATATCGGCACTTGTGCGCATCACCCCTGCCGGTGCAGCTTTGCTGCAACGACCGCAGACCCGCCCCGTACGTTCCTGAGGCAAGCACGAGAGATCGCATGTCCAATCCCCTGATGCAGAGCCTGCTGCCCGCGGTGCGCGAGATGTTCGCAGCCGAGCCGGGGCTTTCGGTGCTCTATGGCTACGATCCGGCCGAGGTGAACAGCCCTGCCGAACTGCTCGCCGCAGCGCTGTCCGCCTGTCTGCCGGAGGGCATGGCGCGGGCTTGGCTGCGCGGGCTGGCGGCGGAGGTCTTCGGTCATGACGCCGAGACGCTGGAGCTGGCGCTCGACGACCTGCTGGCCACCGCCGCACGCGACGCGCAGCCCGGGGGCGCGGCAGCGGTGCTGCATTTCGCCAATGGCTACCATGCGTTGCTCTCCTACCGGCTGAGCCGGGCGCTCTGGTGCGCCGGGCGCGAGAACCTCGCGCTGGCGGTGAAGGGACAGTTCACCCGCGCGCTCTCGGTCGAGATCTGGCCGCAGGCGCAGATCGGCCGCGGTGTCTGGTTCGATCATGGGCTCGGGCTGGTGATCGGCCAGACCTCGGTGATCGAGGAGGACGTGAGCCTCTGGCACGGCGTCACGCTTGGCTCGAATTTCGTCGACATGGGCGAGGGGCGGCATCCCACCCTGCGCAGGGGCGCGGTGGTCGGCGCCGGCGCGCTGATCCTCGGGCCGGTGGAGGTCGGGGCGGGCGCGACCGTTGCCGCCGGGGCGATCGTCACCAAGGATGTGCCGGCGGGCCACGTGGTCACCGGACCGCGCGCCACCGACCGGGGTGCGGGGCGTTTCGCGGGCTTCACGGCGTTGGCGGATCTGAAGGGAGAGGGTGCATGACCTCGCTCGGCATCGACCACCCGCTGGTTTGCCTGCGCGATCTCGAGGCCGCGCGCGAGACCTATCTGTCGCTCGGGTTCCTGATGAAACCGCCGGGGATGCACCCCTGGGGCACCTCGACCGCGCTGGTGATCTTCCGCAACCAGCTTCTGGAACTGGTGGGGATCGGTGACGAGAGCCTGCTCGACGGCTACGCGGCGGGCGACTTCCGCTTTGGTCGGCATGTTCAGAAATGGCTCCAAGAGCGCGAAGGCGTGCCGCTCTCGGCGCTCAACTCCAGCGATGCGGCAGCGGATGAGGCGGCGGTGGTCGCGCGCGGCGGTCATTGCGAGGGCACCATCGAATTCGGACGCGACGTGACCCGCGACGACGGCACCCCCGACCGTACCGCCACCACGCTGAAGATCTTCACCCGCGACGGCCTTCCCCGCCTGTCAGTGTTCGCCTGCCAGCAGCACCGGCGCGATCTCATCGAATTCCCGAAGTGGATGGATCACCCCAACGGCGCGCATGGCTTCGTCTCGGCGACGATCCTCGCCGAGCCGCAGGATCAGCCTGCCGTGAAGGACTGGCTCGCCACGCTGCATGGCCCCGAGGCGGTCACCGGGACCGGCTGGGGCTTCACCGTCTCCACCGGCAAGGGGCATTGGCGCGTCCTGAGCCGTGACGCCGCCCGGGCCTTCTTCGGCCCGTTGCCCGAGGACCTTGCTGCGGACGGCGCGCCCTCGGTGATCTCGCTCGACGTTGCCTGCCGTACGCTGGAGCGCGTCCGTCCATTCCTCACCGCCGGCGACTTTGCCTATCGCGAGATCGGCGGCACGCTCGTCCTCACCGAGCCCGCCCGCCTGGGCGGCATCCTGCTGAGCTTCCAGGAGGCGCCCGAAGCGCCCTGACCCATCACCCGACGCAACACCGGGCGCGCCGCGCGTCCGCAAGGAGACCCCATGTTCGACCAAGACCACATCGCCGAAGCCATCGCCTGGCGCCATGACCTGCACCGCCATCCCGAGCTGGGCTTCGAAGAGCACCGCACCTCGGAGATGATCGCCGGGCTGCTCACCGGCTGGGGCTGGCGGGTGCACCGGGGCCTCGCCGGCACCGGCGTCGTGGCGCAGATGGGGCAGGGCGCGCCGGTGATCGGTCTGCGCGCCGACATCGATGCGCTGCCCATCGTCGAGGCGACGGGCGCGGCCCATGCCTCGACCATTCCCGGCAAGATGCACGCCTGCGGCCATGACGGGCATACCGCCATGCTGCTGCTCGCCGCGCGGCAGATCGCGGCGGAAGGGGTCGAACAGGGCACCGTCACGCTGATCTTCCAGCCCGCCGAGGAAAGCGAGGGCGGCGCACGGGTCATGGTCGAGCAGGGGCTCTTCACCCAGTTCCCGGTCGACAAGGTCTTCGGCATCCACAACTGGCCCGGCCTCGCGCCGGGGCGCTTCGTGGCGCGCGACGACAAGATGATGGCGGCCTTCTCGGTCTTCGACATCGAGATCCTCGGCAAGGGCGGCCACGGTGCCATGCCCGAGCAGTCCGACGGGGTGATCGCCGCCGCCGGGCGCACCGCCGCCGCGCTGCAGGAGATCCCCGCCCGGGCACTCTCGCCGCTGGAACCGGGCGTGGTCTCGGTCACGCAGATCCACAGCGGCTCGGCCTACAACGTGTGCCCCGACCGCGCCGTGCTGAGTGGCACCTGCCGCTGGTTCGGCGCCGAGGCCGGGGACATCATCGAGGAGCGTGTCCGCCGCGTCGCCACGGCCGAGGCCGCGGCACAGGGCTGCATCGCCAATATCGACTACCAGCGCCGCTACCCCGCGACGATCAACACCGCCCCCGAGGCCTCGCTGGCCCGCGATGTGGCGGCGGAGATGGGGCTCGATACCGCGATGACCGGCCCGAGCATGGCCTCCGAGGATTTCGCCTTCATGCTGAACGAGGTGCCCGGGGCCTACCTCTGGCTCGGGGCGGCGCGCGAGGGCGAGAACCCCGGCCTGCATTCGGCGAAGTTCGACTTCAACGACGCGGTGCTGCCTGCCGGGGCGGAGTTCTGGGTGCGGCTCGCCCGCCGCGCGACACAGGGCTGATGGACGCGCTCGACAGCCGCTTCCTGCGCGAGTTCCTTGCGGTTGCGCAGGAGGGGTCGATCCGCCGCGCGGCGGAGCGGCTGAATGTCGTGCCCTCGGCGATCTCGCGCAAGATCGCCGAGGCCGAGGCGCGGCTCGGCGTGACGCTGCTCGAGCGCAGCTCCAAGGGGGTCACGGTGACCGAGGCCGGGGAGCTCTTGCGCGAGCACGCGCTGCACCTGCAGGACGAGCAGACCTTCCTGCTCGACCAGATCGGCCGCTACCGTGCGGGCCGCACGCAGACCGTGCGTATCGCGCTCGGCGAGGGGTTCACCGCCGACCTGATGGAAAACGGCCTCTCGGAGCTGAGCCGCCTGCAGCCCGACCTGCGCTTTTCCATCGACCACGCGGGCACCGGGGAATTGCAGCGGCGGGTGGTCGAGGGTGAGGCCGACATTGGGATCGCCTACAACCCGCTAGTGACCGAGGCGACCCGCTCGCTGGCCGTGGGGCGGCAGCCGCTCTGCGCCGTCGTGCCTGCAAATTCATCACTGGCGGGTCGGCAGAGCGTCGGGCTGGCCGAGGTGCTGGAGAATCCCGTCGCCATGCTCGACGCCCGCCATGCCATCCGCCACCTCGTCGGGCAGGTCGCCGCAGACCATGGGCTGGCGCTGCGGGTGCATGTGGAGACCGCCTCCATCGCGCTGCTGATCCGCTACGTGAGCGCCGGCATGGGGGTGACCTTCCTGCCGAGGTTTTCCGCGTCGATTCAGGCGGATCGCGGCGATCTGGCGGTGGTCGAGCTGGACGAGCCAGCGCTGCATCGGGTCAGCACGCACCTCATGGTGCGCGCCCGCCGCCGCCTGCCGAAATCGGTGGAGCTGGTGGCCAGCTTTCTCTCCGGCCGCATGGTGGCCTTCCGCGCGTGATCCTGTGCGTTGCTCTCGAGGCAACGCGATGTGCGCAATGTGACCCCTATCTGTGAACGCCTATCCTCCGGTTAGCTGTCCGAAAAGCCGGCCGAACGTGGCTGGCGACGCTCAGAGACAGGAGATCACATGGCAACAGATACAGGCAAACGGGCCGGGGTGATCGGACTTGGGGCCATGGGTTTCGGGATGGCGTCGAGCCTTGTCCGCGCCGGGTTCGAGGTGGCGGGCTACGATCCGGCCCCCGCGGCGCAGGACCGCGCCCGCGAGGCGGGCATCGCGCCGAAGGCCAGCCCCGAAGAGGTCTTCGCCGCGGCAGAGGTGATCGTGCTCTCGCTGCCCACGGCGGCGCATGTCGAAGGCGTTATCGCCGCGGCGCAGGGCGCGGGGCTGCTCGATGCGGGCGTCGCGGCCAAGGTGATCATCGACACCTCCACCTCCGAGGCCGAGGTCAGCCGCAAGCTCGCGGCGACGCTCGACGCGGCTGAGCACGGATTCCTCGACGCGCCGGTCAGCGGCGGCCCTGCGGGCGCGGCGTCGGGGCAGCTCTCGGTGATGCTTGGCGGTGACGAGAAATGGGTCGGCGCGGCGATGCCGGCGCTCGAGGCGATGGCGGCGAAGATCCTGCACGTCGGCCCCAGCGGCGCGGGCAATGTCGCCAAGCTGGTCAACAACATGCTGGTTGCCAGCCACATGGTCACCACGCTTGAGGCGCTGCGGCTCGCGGAAGCGGCTGGCGTAGGTGCCGAAGATGCGCTGAGGGTAATCAACTCGGCCACCGGGCGTAGTGCCATCTCGGAGATCCATTTTCCGAATTGGGTGCTGCCGCGGAGCTTCGACAGCGGGTTCAGCACCGGCCTGATGCGCAAGGACGTGCGGCTCGCCCGCGAACTGGCGCAAAGCGTCGGCTGCGCCATGCCGGTCGCCGATCTGGTCGCGGATCTCTGGGCCGAGGAGACCTCGGGGCTCAAGGACGCCGACGATTTCATGCATATGGGCGATCCCGCTGTGGACCGCCTGAGCCAGAAGGAAAAGATGTGATGGCCAAGGACATCATCGATACCGCGGCCCGCGTGGCCGAACTGCTGAAGGACCTGACGGGCTCCTCCGAGGTGCAATCCTACGTTGGCGGCGAACTGGTCCCGGGCACCGGGCATGCGCTTGAGCTGACCGACCCTGCGACCGGCGAGGTCTTCGCCCGCTACAAGGACGCAGGAGCCGAGGTGGTTGCACAGGCCGCCGAAGCCGCGACGCGCGCGCAGAAGGAATGGTTCGCCAAGACCGCCTCGGAACGCGGCCGCATCATGTTCGAGATCGGCCGCCAGCTGCGCGCCAATGCCGCCGCGCTGTCGGAGCTCGAGGCGCTCTCCTCGGGCCGTCCGATCCGCGACACCACCGGCGAGCCCGCACGCATGGCCGAGATGTTCGAATATTACGCTGGCTGGTGCGACAAGATCACCGGCGACGTGATCCCGGTGCCCTCGACGCATCTGAACTACACGCGCCACGAGCCGCTTGGCGTGGTCAGCCAGATCACCCCGTGGAACGCGCCGCTCTTCACCTGCTGCTGGCAGGTCGCCCCGGCGATCTGCGCGGGCAACGGCGTGATGATCAAGCCCTCGGAACTGACGCCGCTGTCGTCCATCGTGGTCGGTATCCTGTGCGAGAAGGCGGGCGCGCCCAAGGGGCTGGTCAATGTCATCGCGGGCGACGGGCCGGGCTCGGGCCAGGCGATGATCGAGAACCCGGCGACGGCGCTGGTGGTCTTCGTCGGCTCCGCCGAGGCGGGCTCCAAGATTGCGGGTGCGGCGGCCAAGCGGCTGGTGCCCTCGGTACTTGAACTGGGCGGCAAGTCGGCGAACATCGTCTTCGGCGACGCCGATCTCGACCGCGCCGTGGTGGGCGCTCAGGCGGCGATCTTCGCCTCCTGCGGCCAGAGCTGCGTCGCGGGCTCGCGCCTGCTTGTGCACCGCTCGGTGCATGCCGAGATGGTCGAGAAGCTGAGCCTTGCGGCAGGCAACATCCCCGTCGGCGCGCCGATGGATCCGGCGACGCAGATCGGCCCGGTGAACAACCAGCGGCAATGGTCGAAGATCGACGAGATGGTGCGCGAGGCCGTGAGCCAGGGTGCCGAGATCACCAGCGGCGGCGCGAAACCCGCGGCGCTTACGGCAAGCGGCGGTTACTTCTTTGCCCCCACCGTGGTCGATCAGGTCACCCTGCAGATGACCATTGCCAACGAGGAAGTCTTCGGCCCGGTCGTCTCGGTGCTGCCCTTCGACACCGAGGAAGAGGCCATCGCGCTGGCCAATGCCACGCCTTACGGCCTCGCAGGCGCGGTCTGGACGCAGGACGTCGGGCGGGCGCACCGCATGGCGGCCGAGGTCCGGGCGGGCACCTTCTGGGTCAACAGCTACAAGACGATCAACGTCATGTCGCCCTTCGGTGGCTTCGGCCGCTCTGGCTATGGCCGCTCGTCCGGCCGCGAGGCGCTGGCCGCCTACACGCAGACCAAGTCCGTCTGGGTCGAAACCGCGGCGAACCCCGCGCAAGGCTTCGGCTACGCACCGGGCTGATCTGCGGGCTTTCGCCTTCAACTTCCGCCGCGGACCGGGTAGCAGCCCGGTCCCGGCCAATGCGCCCCGCCAAGGGGGCGACAACAGAGAGGTCCCCTCATGCCAATAAAAGACATCCTTCTTGACTGGCGGCTGCACGGCAGCGTGCTGGTCATCACCGTGATCGCCGAGTTGATCGGCGTCATCGCGATCCCGATCGGCATCGGCTCGATCTTGCTGCTGCCGCTGCTCTACGCCTTCGTCATGGGGCTGCTGGTCAACCCCAACGTGATCTCCGGCGCCCGCGCCCTGATCCGCGACCGCGAGGTGCATGCCGCGTCGCCGCTGATCGTCATCGCGATCATGCCCTTCATCGCCAAGTTCGGCACGATCATCGGCCCGTCGATGGAGAAGATCATCGCCGCCGGTCCCGCACTCATCCTGCAGGAGCTGGGCAACCTCGGCACCATCGTGCTGGCCTTCCCGGTCGCCGTTCTGGTGCTGCGCATGGGCCGCGAGTCCATCGGGGCCTGCTTCTCGGTGGCGCGCGAACCCAACATCGCGATCATCGCCGACAAATACGGTCTGAAGAGCCAGGAAGGCGCGGGGGTCATGGGCGTCTACGTGATCGGCACGCTCTTCGGCACCTTCATCTTCGCGATCCTCGCCTCGATCCTCGCCACCACCGGGGCCTTCTCGGTCGAGGCGCTGGCCATGGCCTGCGGCATCGGCTCGGGCAGCATGATGGCCGCCTGTTCGGGTGCGCTGGTGCATGCGGTGCCGGACATGGAGGAGCAGATCCTCGCGCTCGCCGGCGCGTCGAACGTGCTGACCTATGCCACCGGTCTCTACCTCTGCGTCTTCGTGGCGCTGCCGCTGACCGAGAAACTCTACGACCTGCTGGGCCGCAAAGAGCCCTCGAAAGCCGGAGCCTGAGCCATGAGCGACATCCGTACTGACGACCTCGACCTGACCGAAGAGCCCAAGCTCGGCCTCGGTGCCCATGCCGCGGCGCTGGCGGTGGTCTGCGTGATTGCCCTTGTCGGCAACACAGTGGCGACCGAGAACACCGTGCCTCAGGGGCTGGTGGGGCTGATCATCCTCTGGGTGATGTGCATGGTGGGCATGGCGCTGACCAAGTTCGTGCCGTTCAAGCTGCCCTCGGTCGCCTGGATCTCGGCGGTGGGCATCCTTGCCACCATGCCCTGGACCCCGGGCAGCGCCTGGATCCTCGACAAGGTGAGCCATGTGAACTTCCTGACGCTTGCCACGCCTTGCCTTGCCTATGCGGGTATCGCGATCGCCAAGCGCGAGATCGAGATCGCCAAGACCTCGGGCTGGAAGATCGCCGTGGTGGCCGTGCTGGTGATGACGGGCACCTACGTGGGCTCGGCCATGGTGGCGCAGGCATTCCTCTGATCGCGCAGTCTTCCCCGCCACGGGCCGCACTCCCCGGCCTGTGGGACCTGCCCCTCACCGGAAACGGTGGGGGGCTTTTTCTTTTGCGGCCGGGCGTTCAGCCGGGCTCTGCGGACTCAGGCGCGGAGCATGATCTTGCCGCTGCGCGCCGGGGTCTGAGCCGCCTTCATGGCCTCGGCGACCTGCTCCAGTTCGAAGATGCCGCCCACGTCGAGCGCCAGCTTGCCCTGCGCCGCCAGCGTCACCAGCTCGGTCAGCAGGCGCAGCTGCGTCTCGCCGTCCATCTCGCCGAACACGCGCGCGGCCCAGAAGCCGCGCACCGCGAGATGCTTGGTGATCATCTCGCCGCTCGGGAGTTGCAGCGGTGCGCCGGTGGCGGTGCCGAAGACCACATATTCGCCGTCGCGTCCTAGCAGCGCGGCCAGTGCCAGCCCCATTTCGGCCCCCACGGAGTCAATGGCCGACACCGCGCCCTGCGTGCCCATCAGCGCCTTGGCAGCGTCGAGCCAGCCCTCGTCGGAGGTGCAGAGCACATGTTCGGCGCCAAGCGCCTTCAGCTCGTCCGCCGCTTCGGCGCGGCGTACGAGGTTCAGCAGATTGATGCCGCGCGCCTTGGCGAGGCTCACCATGATCTTGCCGACCGCGCCGTTCGCCGCGGTCTGCACCAGCCATTCGCCTTCGCCCACTTTCAGCGAGTCCAGCAGGGCGATGGCGCTGAACGGCATGGCGATCAGCTGCGCCGCATCCTCGTCCTTGATGCTTTCGGGCAGGGGCACGATCGTCGCTGCCTTGGCGATGAAATACTCTGCCCAGCTGCCGTGAACGCCGCCCACCGAGATACGCTTCCCAATCAGGGCTTCGTCGGCACCCTCGCCGACAGCGGAGACGGTGCCCACCGCCTCGGAGCCGCCGATCTCGCCGGGCAACTCGGGGAGGTAGCCGTACTGGCCGCGGATGGTCCAGAGGTCGTGGTTGTGGATCGGCGACAGGATGGTCTTGACCAGCACCTCGCCCGCGCCGGGCTTGGGGGTCTCCATCTCGCCAAAGAGCATCACCTCGGCGGGGTCGCCGAAGATGTCGTGATATGCAGCACGCATGTTGGGGTCCTTCGTATCGGGAAGTTCGTGTCAGGGTATGTCGGGGAAGAGCCGGCGCGCGGTGTCGGCGCGCGCCTGTCTCAGCGGGGTGTCATCCTGCGAGAGTTTCGACAGGATCGCCGCCCCGAGCCATTGTGCATAGAGACCGGAGGCCGTGCCTTCGGGGTCCGGGAGCGCGCGCAGCGAGCCATCCTCGGCGCCCTCGGTCAGCAGGGCGGCAAGGCGCGAGACGAGGTCGGAGACGCCCTCGTCGAGCACCCGCCGCATGTCGTCCGAAAGGTCTGCGATCTCGGCCGCCAGCTTCACCACGAGACAGCGACCGGCGATGCCGTCCGCGGCTTCCGCGCCCAGCCAGCCGTCCCAATAGACGGCAAGCCGGTCGCCTGCGCTGCCAGGGGTTTCTGCCAAGGCGTCAAAGCTCTCGAGGTATTCGGCCACGTAGTCTTCGAGCAGGGCGCAGCCAAAGGCCTCCTTCGAGGAGAAGTAATAGTAGAACGACCCCTTGGGCACGCCGCTTTCCTTGAGGATCTGCGACAGGCCGACGCCAGTGAAGCCGCCCTTCAGGACAAGCTCGCGTCCGGTGGTCAGGATCTTCTTTCGGGTGGCTTCTGATTTGCTTGGCTCGGTCATGCAGGGGTAGATAATAAAAATAGACCGGTCGTCTAGTGGTGTGCCAAAATGACGTCGCGACACATATTGCCGTCCGCCCCATGGAGGACAGGGTTGCAGCGACGTGATAGGCTGACCCCCCAGCCACCTAAGGAGGACCGGCAGATGATCGACCTATCGCCGCCGTACCGGCTTGCCACGCCGGAGGATGCGCAGGAGCTTGCGGAGCTGGTGAATTTCGCAGGGGACGGATTGCCGTTCCATCTCTGGCGCGATCTGGCCGAAGAGGGGCAGGACCCCTGGGAGGTCGGCCGCCAGCGCCAGGCCGAAAGGTCCCGCGATGGCCAGGCGGTGGTCGTGGATTTCGGCGCGGGCGCGGTGGCCGCGCTCACGGGCTACGCGATCGACGCCGCTCCGGAGCCGGTGCCCGATGATCTGCCCGCCGTTTTCCGGCCGCTTCAGGAGCTCGAGAACGAGGCGCCGGGCAGTTGGTACGTGAACGTTCTGGCCTGCTTTCCCGAGCATCGCGGCATGGGCCTCGGCTCGGGCCTGCTGCGCCTGGCCGAGCAGATCGCCAGCGCCGAGGGGCTGGAACGGATGAGCATCATCGTTGCCGGCGATAACGAGGGGGCGCGGCGGCTCTACGAGCGGCAGGGTTACACCGAGACGGCGCGCCGCCCCTGCGTGCACGGCAACTGGCAGAGCGATCTCGAGGAGTGGGTGCTCTTGGTAAAGACGATCTGACGGGTTATTTCAGGGTCGCGGCGAAGCTCGCCAGAAGACCGGTTAGCTGGTCGCGTACCGTCTCATCCGTCAGGTTTCCCGCCTCGTCGAAGGCCTTGCCCGCCCGCGACACCATCAGTTTACTGCCGAACCACGGCTGCGCGCCGAGCTGACGCAATACCGGCAGCCAATGGCTCTGCGACAGGATCGTGCCGAAGCCGCCGGGCGAGGCGCCGATCAGGGCCACCCGCTTGCCCCGGAAGGCCTTGCCGCCTTCGCCGCGGGACATCCAGTCGATGGCGTTCTTGAACACGCCGGGGATGCCGCCGTTGTACTCGGGGGTGACCAGCAGCAGCCCGCTTGCTTCGGCCAGTTGCGCCTGCAGCGTCTTTACCGCCACTGGCAGCCCTTCGGCGGCCTCGTCGTCGGCGTTGAACAGCGGCACCTCGTGGATCGAGCCGGGCAGAACCGGGCACTCCCCGGGCGCTACTTCCATCGCGGCGCGCAGCAGGCCGGCGTTGTAGGAGGCGGCGCGCAGGCTGCCGCAGAGGCCGAGAATTCGGGGCATGGGTCAGTCCTTCCGCTGGGTCGGCTACAACATGACGCGCGGTCGACCATGGGGCAAGACCTTGACGGGATGGAAAAAGAGACCGGTCAGTCGAACTTGCGCGAGGGGGCGAGCACCTTGGCTTCGCCGACCAGCACCGGCTTGCCGTCGACCGAGCACTTGCAGTCCAGCATGACCCGGCGTTTCGAGAAGTCGATCTCGGTCACCGTCACTTCTGCCAGCACCGTGTCGCCGGGACGCACGGGGCCGATGAATTTCAGCGTCTGGCCAAGGTAGACCGTGCCGTGGCCGGGAAGCTGTTCACCGATCACCGCCGAGATCAGCCCGGCGGTGAGCATGCCATGGGCAATCCGCCCCTCGAAGATCGTGTCCTGAGCGTAGGCGTCGTCGAGATGCACCGGGTTGTGGTCGGTCGAAACCTCGGCAAAGAGGGCGATGTCGCGGTCGGTCACCTGCTTGCGCAGGTGGCGCGACATGCCCATCTCGATGTCCTCGATGCAGATCGTCCCGCGGGGCAGGTTGTCGAGCATCTTCTCCTCCATGATCTGCGGTCCGGTAATAAACAGACGCCATTTCGGCATCACTGGGTAATTTTATTACTTCGCGACCGCAGAAAATCAAGGGGGAAATTTGCACCTTTCAGCGCAGGAAGCCGATCGAGTAGGTGGGCTCCATCTGCTGCTCGGAAAGATAGCGCTCGAGCGCCTCTGCCTCGGGCTGCTCGGTGGTCGCGGTCTCCTTCGCTGCGAGCCCGCCGGTGATGAACAGCGAGTCGAGGTCCTCGCCGACCGCGCCGAGAATGTCGGTGCGGATGCCGTCGCCGATGCAGAGAATGGCACTGTCGGGGACCGTGCGGTCGATCTCGGCGAGGCGGCGGCGCGCCAGGTCATAGACCGGCGGATGCGGCTTGCCGAAGTAGAGGCTCTCGCCGCCCATCTCGGTGTAGAGCTGCGCCACCGCGCCGGCGCACCACTCGCGGGTCTCGCCGCGGTCGACAACGATGTCGGGGTTGGCGCAGAGCAGCTTCATGCCTTTCTGCTTGGCGTAGAGCAGCTGCGGGCGCAGCTCGGAGGGATCAGCCTGCGCATCGAACGGGCCGCAGCAGACGATGCCCTCGGCCTCTTCCAGCGCGACGCGCTCGATCTCCAGCGGATTCTCCAGCAGCTTGATCGGCTCGAAGAAGGGCTCGTCGAAGGCGGTGCCCATAAAGTAGACCTTCTGGCCGACCTCGCCCCGGAACATGGCGACACGGGCGCTGTCGCCGGAGGTGGCGATATTGTCCCAGGCGTCCTCGGGCACGCCGAAAACCTCGAGTTGCTTGACCACCTCGTGGCGCGAGCGCGGCGCGTTGGTCAGCAGCACCACGGTGCCGCCCTGGGCGCGGAAGCCGCGCAAAGCCTCGATGGCCGCCGGAAAGGCCTTCACGCCGTCGTGCACGCAGCCCCAGAGGTCGACGAAGGCCGCCTCGTAGTTCTGCGAGATCTCGGAAAGCGACTGGATGATGCGGGTCATGTGAAGCCTTTGTCGGACTTTGGATTGAGAGGTTTGCGCCCTTGATAGGGCACCGCGGGCGGTGAGGCCAGCGCCGAGGGTTCAGAGGTGGGGCGTGACGGTATAGCCGAAGCTGGCGGTGTCGCCGGGGGCGAGGCTGAGGGCGCCGGGGCGCTCCGAGAGCTGCGCGGAGCCGCCACGGGGGGCGTGCATCCCGTGCCAGGGCTCGATGCAGAGGAAGGGCGCGCCGGGCTTCTGCCACAGGGCGAGGAAGGGCAGGTTGTCGAAGGTGAAATCGAGCCGCGGGCCATCCTCGGCACCGTAGCTGAGTTCCGTGCCCGCGCCCTCGGGGAAGATCATCGCGTCGGCTTCGAACTGTGCGTGGGCGAGGGAGAGCTTGCCCTTGCTGAAGGGAGAGGGCAGGCGGGTCTCGGGCAGGCGGCTGCCGTCGAGCCGCGCCAGCGCCGGCTCGGCCCCATTGCCGAGCGTGACGCCGTGAGGCCGCCCCTCGGCGCCGGGCAGCGGCCAGGCGAAGGCGGGATGGAAGCCGAGGCAGAAGGGGAGCGGCGTATCGCCGGTGTTGGTGATCTCGGCGGTCACCTTGAGCGTGCCGCTCTCCAGCGCGTGGGTGATCGCGAGGCGGAAGGCGAAGGGATACTGCGCCCGTGTCGCCTCATCGTCGTTCAGAACGTGGCGGCAGGAGGTTGCGGTGCTTTCTTCAAGCGAAAAGATGCGACGCCGGGCAAAGCCGTGCTGGCCCATTTCCGACTCGAAGTCGCCGATCGTCAGGCGTCCCTCCGGTGCAGGGCCGACAATGGGAAAGAGGATCGGCGCGCGGCCGGACCACCACTGCGGGTCGCCCTGCCAGAGCAGCTCTTGGCCGGCCCTGGAAAAACTCTGCATCTCGGCACCGAGCGCGGCGACGGTAAGGTTGAGGTCGGCATCCGAGAGTGTGACGGGATCGGTCATGCGGGGCTCCGGGGGGCTGGACGCGGGAGGAACGGGAAAGGACTGAACTCGGGGGACTTTCTGCCCCGCCGCGGACTTGCGCGCAACCGTGGCCGGGCATGGGCGCGACCCGCGGTCGGGGAACATGAAAAAGGGCACCCGCCTGGGTGCCCTTCGATGCCTGGCGCGACGTGATCGCTCAGACCTTCAGGTTCGGGATGATCTGCTTCTTGCGGGACATGACGCCCGGCAGCACCACCAGATCGCCCTCGACCGTCGCGCCGAAGCTCTTTTCGGCGACGGTCTTCACCAGATCGTTCGGCACCAGCAGCGTCGCTTCTTCCTTCAGGATGTCGACCACGAAGAGCAGCACCTCGTCGACGCCATCCTCGGCGGCCACGGTCTTGAAGCTCTCCATCAGGCTGTCCTTGCGGCCCAGCGGGATCTCGGGTGCGGTGGTTTCCAGCACCGAGACGCGGAACTTGGTGCCACCGACCTCATACTCCTTGCTGTCCATGCGGATCAGCTCGGCATCGGAGAATTCGGACACGTCCGACTTGGCGGCGAACATCTCCACGGCGAAGTCGGGGATGTCGACGCCGAGATCGGCGGCCAGCGTCTCGGCCACCGCGCGGTCGTGCGGCGTGGTGGTCGGCGAGCGGAAGGCCAGCGTGTCGGACAGGATGCAGGTCAGCGCCGCGCCCTTGATCGCCTCGGGCATCTTCACGAAGTCCTTGCCCATCAGGTCGACCATGATGGTGGCGGTGCAGGCCAGCGGGCGCACGGTGATGTCGATCGGGCCCTTGGTTTCCAGCCCGCCGACCAGCTTGTGGTGGTCGATGATGGCGCGGATGTCGGCGCTGTTGATCGAGGCCGGCAGCTCGGCAGGGTTGTTGGTGTCGACGATCACCACGGGGGCATCGGCCTCGACGTCGGTGATGATCTCGGGCTTCTCGAGACCCCAGTGCTCCAGCATGAAGGCGGCTTCGGTGTTCGGCTCGCCCAGCAGCACGGGCTTGGCCGCCTCGCCCTTCACCTCGTTCAGGTACCACGACCAGATGATCGGGCTGCCGGTGGAGTCGGTGTCGGGGGACTTGTGGCCAAAAACCAGGGTGGTCATGCGGAAAAACTCCTTGGGTGCATATGGGGGTGCGTCTGGGACGCACCCGGGTGCATTGCGGCTTTCGCGTGGGGTTATAGGCAGATGGCTAGGGCTTGTCACGCCGGCAAATGCTGCGGGCGCAGCCACGTTTGCGCAAACCTTGGCGGTGCTATGGAACCGCGCCGCCCAGCCCGCGTTGTGTGACCCATAAGGAGGAAACACGATGAGTTTCATGACCAGCCCGCGCACCATCGACGCCGCCATGGACGTGCCGCCCGATCCGCGCCAGCCGATGACCGCCGAACAGGATGCGCGCCTGCGCGAGCTTTCGCAACGCGCCGGAGAAGAGTTCGACGCCGAGCTGACGCTCTGGCAGGCCGAGCGTCGTATCGCCGAGCTCGACGACCTTGCCGGAACCACCCCGCCGGCCGCCTGAGGCACGATACTGCACCCATCCGATCCTGCTCCGGTGGGCGGCGCGCCGCCCGCTGCTACACAGCCGTGATGCGCCGTCCGGCGTTTTTCGTTTACCGCCTGTCGAAATCCTGATACCCGGCCACCGAGCCCGCATGGGCAGATTGTTCAACGTTGAACCATCTTCGTTGGGAGGCCTACGACATGACCGATACCGCTCAGGAGAGCCTGCGCCAGGCGGCACTCTTCTATCACGAAAACCCCAAGCCCGGAAAACTCGAGGTCCGCGCCACCAAGCCCTTGGCGAACGGTCGCGATCTCAGCCGTGCCTATTCCCCCGGCGTTGCCGAGGCCTGCCTCGAGATCAAGGCCGACCCCGCCAACGCCGCGCGCTACACCTCGCGCGGGAACCTCGTCGCGGTGGTGTCGAACGGCACCGCGGTGCTCGGCCTTGGCAATATCGGCCCGCTGGCGTCGAAGCCGGTGATGGAGGGCAAGGCGGTTCTCTTCAAGAAATTCGCCAATATCGACTGCTTCGACCTCGAACTGAACGAGCCCGACCCCGTGAAGCTGGCCGAGATCGTCTGCGCGCTCGAGCCGACATTCGGCGCGATCAACCTCGAGGACATCAAGGCTCCCGACTGTTTCATCGTCGAGAAGATCTGCCGCGAGCGGATGAACATTCCCGTCTTCCATGACGACCAGCACGGCACCGCCATCGTGGTGGGCGCGGCAGCGACCAACGCGCTGCACGTGGCCGGCAAGTCCTTCGAGGACATCAAGATCGTCTCGACCGGTGGCGGCGCGGCGGGCATCGCCTGCCTCAACATGCTGATCAAACTGGGCGTCAAGCGCGAGAACATCTGGCTCTGCGACATCCACGGGCTGGTCTACGAGGGCCGCGAGGAGGACATGAACCCGCAGAAGGCGGCCTTCGCGCAGCCTTCCGACAAGCGCACGCTGGAAGATGTGATCGAGGGCGCGGACCTCTTCCTCGGCCTGTCGGGGCCGGGCGTGCTGAAGCCCGAGCAGGTGGCGAAGATGACCGCCCGCCCGATCATCTTCGCGCTGGCCAACCCGACGCCCGAGATCATGCCCGACCTCGCGCGCAGCGTGGCACCCGATGCGATCATCGCCACCGGCCGCAGCGATTTCCCGAACCAGGTCAACAACGTCCTGTGCTTCCCCTTCATCTTCCGCGGGGCGCTGGACGTCGGCGCGACCGAGATCAACGATGCCATGCAGGTCGCCTGCGTCGAAGGCATCGCGGCGCTGGCCCGCGCCACCACCTCGGCGGAGGCCGCCGCCGCCTACCACGGCGAGCAACTGACCTTCGGGGCGGACTACCTGATCCCCAAACCCTTCGATCCGCGCCTCTCGGCAGTTGTGTCCTCGGCCGTCGCCAAGGCGGCGATGGAGACCGGTGTGGCCGCGCGTCCGGTGGAAGACCTGAAGGCCTACAAGGACAGCCTCAACGCCTCGGTGTTCAAATCCGCGCTTCTGATGCGCCCGGTCTTCGAGGCCGCGGCCACCGCAGCGCGGAAGATCGTCTTTGCCGAGGGCGAGGACGAGCGCGTTCTGCGCGCGGCGCAGGCGATCCTGGAGGAAACCACCGAGACGCCGATCCTCATCGGTCGCCCCGAAGTTCTGGAGATGCGCTGCGAGCGGCTTGGCCTGACCGTCCGCCCGGGCAAGGACTTCCACGTGGTGAACCCCGAAAATGACCCGCGCTACAGGGACTATTGGGAAACCTATCACGGGATCATGGCGCGCCGCGGCGTGACGCCGGATCTGGCCCGCGCCGTGATGCGCACCAACCTGACCGCCATCGGCGCCGTCATGGTGCATCGCGGCGAGGCCGACAGCCTGATCTGCGGCACCTTCGGCGAGTATCGCTGGCACCTGAACTACGTGACGCAGGTTCTGGGCAGCGAACGAGCGCAGCCGCACGGTGCGCTGTCGATGATGATCCTCGAGGATGGGCCGCTGTTCATCACCGATACGCAGATCTGGATCGAGCCGACCCCCGAACAGATCGCGCTTACGGCGATCGGGGCCGCCCGCCATGTGCGGCGCTTCGGGCTCGAGCCGAAGGTCGCCCTCTGCTCGCGCTCGCAGTTCGGCAACCACGCCGACGGGTCCGGCCCGCGCATCCGCAAGGCGCTGGAGATCCTCGACAGCGCGCCGCGGGACTTCGTCTACGAGGGCGAGATGCACGTGGACAGCGCGCTCGACCCTGAACTGCGCGAGCGGCTGCTGCCGAATGGCCGGATGCAAGGCGCGGCAAACGTGCTGGTCTTCGCCGAGGCCGATGCCGCCTCGGGCGTGCGTAACATCCTCAAGGTGAAGGCGGGCGGTCTCGAGGTCGGGCCGATCCTCATGGGCATGGGCAACCGCGCCCATATCGTGACCCCGTCGATCACCGCGCGCGGCCTGCTGAACATGGCCGCCGTCGCCGGCACCCCGGTCGCGCACTACGGATGACCTGATGTGGGCCGCGGCGAGGGAGTGGACCCCGCCGCGGCCGCTTCAGCCCGGCATCTCCTGCCGGGCGAGGAGACGCGCCTCGTAGCCGCGCAGGATCGGTGCAGCGGCTGGCACGCTGACGATCCCCTCCCCAAGCCCTTCAGAGAATTCTCCGAAAGCGGCCTCCGCGATCCCGTGACGTGCCGCACGGGCCGGGTGCAGGCTCTCGGCCGGCAGCCCGTTGGCGACGAGCACGGCGTGGCGATCACAGAGGATGTGATAGTAGGTCACCTCGGAAACCGAGCGGTCGACCCTGATGGTCTCACCATCGGCAAGGCGCACGACCGGCGCCAGGCAGTCGGCCTCGCCGAAATAGAACTCGTTGAGAGCCGAGCGCACCAGCACGCGGTGCTGCTGCGAGAGCCATGTGGGACGGTAGGGGTGGCCGCGCCCGAACGCATGCGCGTCAATCCGCACCGGGTGCCACTTCCGGTAAGCTACCCGTGGAGGAATGCGCAACTGCATCTTCCCGACCCATTCGATCCTGTGGCTCTCGCCGCCGAGGTCGACGACCCGGTCGCCCCGCGCGAGGGTCTCGATCGGCCTGCGTCCCTCCGGTGTGCGCATGAGCGTCCCTGCGGTGAAGCAAAGCGGGGTGAAGACCTCGTAGGGCGTCGCGTCGATATCCACCACCAGGAACAGGTTCCCGAGCAGGTTCGGCTCCCCCTCGGGATAATGGAAGTAGATCTGTCCACCGGCCTCGAAGACCACAACGGCAACCGGCGTTCCCAGGGACACTCCCAAGATGCCGAGATCGACCCCCGGGGTCACGGTGCCGCTGCCGATGAAACTGACTGGGTCCCCGTTGAAGGTCGAGCTGCCGTCATCGCCGCTTCCGAGAGTGCCATCGCCATCCTGCAGCGTTCCCGTGGTCGGGGTGCCGAAATCCGAAATCAGAAGATTTTGTTCTGACCCCAATAAAACCGCCGCGGCCACCGAGCCATTGTACGGTGAAACGGTAATCTCCTCTGTTGTCATAGTGGCTCTCTACCTCCCTGCCTTTGTTATATTTTTTTGAGCAATAGCTCTCACGCCGAGCAATTGCGCATCAGGCAATAGCTCGCGGATTGAGCAATTATTTATTTCAGGAACGGACCTCCTCCATTCGATTCAAATTTCTTCGACTAATTTAGATTCGTAAACACATAATTTTAAATGAATGTGATTTAATTGTAATTGCGGTTTTTATATGTCTCTGTATCCGATAAATAGGGCAGGCGAATTGACATTTCGGATCGCCCTCGAATCGGGGTAAATTTGCAAAAAAGAGCGCGTTTTGCAGAAGAATTTGCAGCTTGATCGGGTTTGCAAATTTCTCACCGGCCAATTTCGCAAAAATCAGCAAACTTCTGCGTCCATCTGTCCCTGTGCGCGGTAACAGGCTTGCCCGAAGCAAGTTTCGGGTCCTATCAAATTGAGCACCGACGTGGAGACGGCGCTAGGAGGAGGCACCATGGGCTACAAGGACATCTACGACAGCTGGGCATCCAACCCCGAAGATTTCTGGATGCAGGCCGCCGAGGCGATCGACTGGGACAAGGCCCCCTCGAAGGCGCTCTTCGACAAGGGCGCGGGCATGTTCGAATGGTTCGCCGACGGGATGACCAATACCTGCTGGAACGCCGTAGATCGCCATGTTGAGAACGGCCGAGGCGAGCAGGTGGCGATCATCTGGGACAGCCCGATCACCCACACCAAGCGCGAGATCACCTATGTCGAGCTGCGCAACCGCGTCGCCACGCTGGCCGGTGCGCTGCGCGCCAAGGGTGTGGAAAAGGGCGACCGTGTCATCATCTACATGCCGATGATCCCCGAGGCGCTCGAGGCGATGCTGGCCTGCGCCCGGCTCGGCGCGATCCATTCGGTGGTCTTCGGAGGCTTTGCCGCGCATGAGTTGGCGGTGCGCATCGACGACGCCAAGCCCAAGTGCATCATCGCCGCCTCCTGCGGGCTCGAGCCGAACCGCGTGGTGCATTACAAGCCGCTGCTCGACGGCGCGGTCGATGCCGCCACCCACAAGCCCGACTTCTGCGTGATCTTCCAGCGCGAACAGGAGGTGGCGACGCTGACCCCGGGCCGCGACGTGAACTGGCACGGCTTCCAATACGGCGTCGAGCCCGCCGAATGCGTGCCGGTCGAGGGCAACCACCCGGCCTATA
The DNA here is from genome assembly GCA_048381755.1 of Roseobacteraceae bacterium. GTDB lineage: Bacteria > Pseudomonadota > Alphaproteobacteria > Rhodobacterales > Rhodobacteraceae > Salipiger. The sequence goes on along the minus strand of JBLXGS010000011.1, from coordinate 3,853 downwards.
TCCTCTACACCTCCGGCACCACCGGACAGCCCAAGGGCGTCGTTCGCCACACCGGCGGGCATCTGGTGGCGCTGAACTGGACGATGAAGAACATCTACAACGTCGAGCCCGGCGACCGCTTCTGGGCCGCCTCGGATGTCGGTTGGGTCGTCGGTCACAGCTACATCTGCTACGCGCCGCTGATCCACGGCAACACCACCATCGTCTTCGAGGGCAAGCCCATCGGCACGCCCGACGCGGGCACCTTCTGGCGGGTGATCTCCGAGCACAAGGTAAAGAGCTTCTTCACCGCGCCCACGGCCTTCCGCGCGGTGAAGCGCGAGGATCCCAAGGGCGAGTTCGTCGGCAAATACGACCTCAGCTGCCTGAACGCCGTCTACCTTGCCGGAGAACGCGCCGATCCCGACACCATCCAATGGGCGCAGAGCCAGCTCAAGGTGCCGGTGATCGACCACTGGTGGCAGACCGAGACCGGCTTTGCCATCGCCGCCAACCCGCTGGGGATCGAGGAACTGCCGGTCAAGCTGGGCTCGCCTTCGGTTCCCATGCCGGGCTACGACGTGCGCATCCTCGACGAGGGCGGGCACGAGGTGAAGGATGGCGAGCTGGGTGCCATCGCCATCAAGCTGCCGCTGCCGCCGGGCACGCTGCCGACGCTGTGGAATGCCGAAGACCGCTTCAAGTCCGCCTATCTCACCCATTTCCCCGGCTACTACGAGACCGGCGACGCGGGGATGAAAGACGAGGACGGATATCTCTACATCATGTCGCGCACCGATGACGTGATCAACGTGGCGGGGCACCGGCTCTCGACCGGCGCGATGGAGGAGGTGCTGTCGAACCACCCCGATGTCGCCGAATGCGCGGTGATCGGCGTGACCGACCCGCTCAAGGGCCAGCTGCCCATGGGTTTCCTCTGCCTCAACGCCGGCTGCGACCGGCCGCATGACGAGGTGGTCAAGGAGGCGGTCAAGCTGGTGCGCGACCAAATCGGCCCGGTCGCGGCCTTCAAGCTCTGCACCGTGGTCGACCGGCTGCCGAAGACCCGCTCGGGCAAGATCCTGCGCGCCACCATGGTGAAGATCGCCGACGGTGCCGAGTTCAAGACACCCGCCACCATCGACGATCCCGCCATCCTCGGCGAGATCCGCGAGGCGGTCACGCCGCTGGGATACGCCAAGGAACCGGCCTGACCGGGCCAGCCTCCGGCGTCGTGCGTCCTGTCTTGGGAGGGGCAGGGCGCGCCTTTCTCCCCTCCACACCGTTTGCGTCCCGCACCGAGCTCGCCACCCGCACCAAACGGCAGCGGCGGCAGCCCGCCTGCTCGCGCAGGCGTGTGATCCCGCTCCGGCGGGGCGTGCTACGCTCGCGCCATGTGGAGAGGAGAACCCCGATGAACGAACAGACCCGGATGACCGCGAAGGACTTCAGCCCGGAACTTCTGGAGCTCTACGACTTCTACGCTCATGGCATGATCACCAAGCGCGAGTTCCTCGACCGCGCCGGCAAGTTCGCCATCGGTGGGCTGACCGCCGCCGCGATCCTGTCGATGATGAGCCCCGATTACGCGCTGGCCGAGCAGGTCAGCTTCAATGATCCCGACATTCTCGCCGAGTGGATCACCTATCCCTCGCCGAACGGTCACGGCGAGATGCGGGCCTACCTCGTGCGGCCCACGGGCCGCGAGACCGCACCCGGCGTGGTGGTTGTACACGAGAACCGCGGCCTCAATCCCTATATCCAGGATGTCGCGCGGCGGCTCGCCAAGGCCGGGTTCATCGCCATGGCGCCGGACGGGCTGACGCCGCTGGGTGGCTATCCCGGCAACGACGAGGAAGGCCGGGCGCTGCAACAGCAAGTCGACGGCGAAAAGCTGATGAATGACTTCTTCGCTGCCGTCGAATTCCTGATGGCCCATGACGCGGTGACCGGAAAGGTCGGCATCACCGGCTTCTGCTATGGTGGCGGTGTCGCCAATGCCGCGGCGGTGGCCTATCCCGAACTGGGCGCCGCTGTGCCCTTCTACGGACGGCAGGCCGCGGCCGAGGACGTGCCGAAGATCGAGGCGCCGATCCTGCTGCACTACGGCGCGCTCGACGAGCGGGTGAACGCCGGCTGGCCCGCCTACAAGGAGGCGCTGGAGGCCAACGGCAAAACCTTCGAGGCGCATATCTACGAGGGGGCCAACCACGGCTTCCACAATGACTCGACGCCCCGCTACGACGCCGAGGCGGCAGAGCTGGCGTGGTCACGTACCATAGAGTGGTTCAACAGGCATCTCGCCTGAACGGATCCGTGTCCGGTCACTCCGCGCGGGGGAGCAGCACGCCCACGGCAAGCTCCGGCTCGGTTCCGCCGCCCTGCGCCTTGCGGTATTCGGCCGGGGTGATGCCGCGCTCGGCCTTCAGCGTGCGCGACAGGTGCGGCCCGTCGCAGAAACCGCAGGCCAGTGCCACCTCGGTAACCGAGGCATCGCTGCTCCGCAAGCGGATCAGCGCGCGTTCCAGCCGCAGCTCCAGGTAGGCCTTCAGCGGGGTCTGGTTGAGGTCCGACAGGAAGCGCCGCTCCAGCGTGCGCCGCGACGTGCCGAGATCCCGGGCGATGTCGTCGATGGGTTTCGGCATCTCGATGTGCTGCTGCATGCGCAGCACCGCGCGTTTCACCAGCTCGTCACGGGCGCGGCGGGTGAGCGCCTGTCCGGGCTGTGCCTTCTCGCCGCTCATCGCCTCGTCGATCATCATGATGTTGAGACTCTTGATCGCCGCCGATTGGCCGATATGGCGCTGCACGAGAAACGCCGCGAGATGCGCCGCCCCGTGTCCGCCCGAACAGGTCAGACGGTCGCGGTCGACCACGAAGATCTGGTCCGAGACGGGGGTTTCCGCCTCGAAACGGTCCATGAAGTCCTGATGGTGGAACCAGCTCACGCAGCAGCGGTAGCCCTTGAGCAGTCCCAGCTCCTGCAGGATGAAGACCCCGGTGCAGAGCCCCACCACCGGCACCCCCGCCGCCGCCTGCCGCCTGAGGTAGGCCAACTCGGCGGGGCTCAGCGCCACCTCGTCGCTGATCAGCCCGCCGACCACCACGAGGTAGTCGTAGCTTCCGGCATTGCGCAGGCGCGTATCGGGCTGCACCCGAACCCCGCAGCTCGAGCGCACCGGCCCGAGCGTGTCCGACAGCACCGTCCATTCGCAGAGGATCGGGCGGGACATGTCGGCCTCGTCCGCCGCGAGGCGCAGAACGTCGACGAAATTGGCGAAGGCCGAGAGGGTGAAACGCCCCGCGAGCAGGAAGGCGACACGCAGGCGCTTGTTGGGCTGGGCGGGGGGCATGGCGGGATTCTTCATGGTGTGGCGCAATCGTACAGGAGGGGTGCGCGGAGGGGAAGAGGCCAAGAACGGCCAGCCGAGCCGGGCGAGCGCCTCGCCATGGGGTCGCGCTGCAACGGGTGAGGTATGCGCATTATTCCCGAAGAGCCCGAGTTTCCCGAGACCGCCGGGCGGCAGTGACAACGTGCCGGCCCGTCAGGCCGATGGCGTGGCGTTGCTGAGCGGCCCATCTCCGGTGCGACGAAGCAGGATCATCCGGCGCCCCCGAGCCGATAGTGCCTTGAGGAACGACCGCTTGCCCGACCTCTTCGGCGTGTTTTCGGGCAGCGGCCCTCGGCGCCTTCAGAAAACTGACACGTGACGCTTCAGTTCATTTTCGATGGCGCAATTCTTCATATGTAGAAGCATCCGATGACCTACGAAGGATCCCCAGCACTCCCATCACAGCCGGGGCCCGCCGATGACGCGCTTCAACGCCTTCACCCTTCTCAAGAACGCCGTGACCGGTCACAAGGACTGGACGG
>JBLXGS010000010.1:0-242116 GCA_048381755.1 Roseobacteraceae bacterium | reverse complement strand
CGCGGCTGGGGCGTGTCGGTGATCATCGGCGTGGCACCGGCGGGGGCGGAGATCTCCACCCGCCCGTTCCAGCTGGTTACCGGCCGCGTCTGGAAGGGCACGGCCTTTGGCGGCGCCAAGGGCCGGACCGATGTGCCGAAATTCGTCGACTGGTACATGGACGGCAAAATCGAGATCGACCCGATGATCACCCACAAGCTGACCCTCGACGAGATCAACCACGGCTTCGATCTGATGCACGAGGGCAAGTCCATCCGCGCGGTAGTCGAGTTCTGAGCATGGAGGTGGTTGCGCAAAATCGCAGCTTCGATGGTCGCCAGACCGTCTACCGGCACGGCTCGGAGGCCTGCGGCTGCGACATGACCTTTGCGGTCTACCTGCCGCCGCAGGCGGAGGCCGGGCCGGTGCCGGTGCTCTGGTATCTCTCGGGGCTGACCTGCACCCATGAGAACGCGATGACCAAGGGCGGCTTCCAGGAGCACGCCGCGCTGCACGGGCTGGCGCTGGTGTTCCCCGACACCAGCCCACGCGGGCCCGACGTGGCTGACGACGAGGCCTATGATCTCGGCCAGGGTGCCGGGTTCTACGTGAATGCCAAGCGCGATCCGTGGAAGCCGCATTACCGGATGTACGACTACATCACTGAGGAGCTGCGCGGCCTCGTCGCCGGGCTCGACGGCATCGGCGAGCGCCATGGCATCACCGGCCATTCGATGGGCGGTCACGGCGCGCTGACGCTGGCGATGCGCAACCCGCATCTCTACGACAGCCTCTCGGCCTTCGCGCCGATCGCGCATCCGACCCGCTCGGACTGGGGGCGCAAGCAGCTCTCGGCCTATCTCGGCGACGATGAGGGCTGCTGGGCGCTGCACGATTCAACGCTGCTGATGGAGGAGCGCGGCTGGAAGGAGGACATCCTCGTCGATCAGGGCGCGAGCGACCAGTTCCTCGAGCTGCTGCAGCCCGAGGCGCTTGCCGAGGCGATGTCGAGACGGCGCCAGCCGGGGGTGCTGCGAATGCAGTATGGCTATGACCATTCGTATTTCTTCGTGAATTCTTTTGCCGGCGACCATGTCGCCTGGCACGCAGCCCGGCTTGCCTGAGCGCGGGTCCAGAAGGAGGAGACAAGGCATGTATCAAGGAACGCTCGCTGCCGGATTGATCCTGGCACTCACGGCAGGGATGGCCCTCGCCGAGGGGGATGCGGCGAAGGGTGAGAAGGTGTTTCGCAAGTGCCAGGCCTGCCACATGGTGGGCGACGAGGCGGAGAACCGCGTCGGCCCGGTGCTGAACGGCATCGTGGGGCGCGAGATCGCCGCGGTCGAGGACTTCGACTATTCCGATGCGTTGAAAGAGCTTGCCGCGGCCGACGGGACATGGACGCCCGAGGAGCTGGCGGCCTTTCTCGAGAAGCCGCGCGACTTTGCCAAGGGGACCAAGATGTCCTTTGCCGGTCTGCGCAAGGAGGAAGAGCGCGCCGACGTGATCGCCTATCTCGCGACCTTCGGGGGAGAGGGCTCATAACGCGGATTCAGATTTCCGGATGCGGCGGGAGGAGAAGGAGCGTCGCACCCGGATGACCCGACACGGTCTTCAGTTGATGCCGAAAGGCGGCCGGGACGGGACCACGCGGCGGCAACGCCGTACTATCCAAGGGAGAAGGAAGATGAAGAGACGGCTGCTTTTATCGTCGGGTGCGCTGCTTTGCGCCGCATCCATGGCGATGGCAAACGACGACCTGATGTCCCAGATGGACAACCCGAGCCAATGGGCCATCCAGACCGGCGACTATGCCAACCAGCGCTATTCCGAGCTGGACAAGATCAACAAGGAGAACGTCGGCGACCTGCAGGTCGCCTGGACCTTCTCGACCGGTGTGCTGCGCGGCCACGAGGGCTCGCCGCTGGTGGTCGGGGACACGATGTTCGTGCACACCCCGTTCCCGAACATCGTCTATGCGCTCGACCTCAAAGAAGACGGCAAGATCAAATGGCGCTATGAGCCCAAGCAGGATCCGGACGTGATCCCGGTGATGTGCTGCGACACGGTGAACCGCGGCGTGGCCTATGCCGACGGCAAGATCTTCCTGCACCAGGCCGACACCAAGGTCGTGGCGCTCGATGCCGAGACCGGCGAGGTGAAATGGGAGGTGATGAACGGCGACGCCTCGAAGGGCGAGACCAACACCGCCACGGTGCTGCCGGTCAAAGACAAGGTGATCGTCGGCATCTCGGGCGGCGAGTTCGGCGTGCGCGGCCATGTCACCGCCTACAACATGGAGACCGGCGAGCAGGAGTGGCGCGCCTATTCCATGGGGCCGGACAGCGACATCCTGATGGATCCGGAAACCACCACCCATCTGGGCGAGCCGGTGGGCGCGGACTCGGGCACCAACACCTGGGAAGGCGATCAGTGGATGATCGGCGGCGGCACCACCTGGGGCTGGTATTCCTATGACCCCGAGGCCGACCTGATCTATTACGGCACCGGCAACCCCTCGACTTGGAACCCGGCGCAGCGCCCGGGCGACAACCGCTGGTCGATGACCGTGATGGCGCGTGACCCCGACGATGGCATGGCCAAATGGGTCTATCAGATGACCCCGCATGACGAGTGGGATTATGACGGCGTCAACGAGATGATCCTCACCGACCAGGAGATGGACGGCGAGGCGCGCAAGCTGCTCACCCACTTCGACCGCAACGGTCTGGCGTACACCATGGACCGGATCAGCGGCGAGCTTTTGGTGGCCGAGAAGTACGACCCGGCGGTGAACTGGACCACCGGCGTGGACATGGATCCGGCCTCCGAGACCTATGGCCGGCCGGCGGTGGTGGCTGAGTATTCGACCGAGCAGAACGGCGAGGACGTGAACTCGACCGGCATCTGCCCGGCGGCGCTCGGTTCCAAGGACCAGCAGCCGGCGTCCTTCTCGCCCAAGACGGGGCTGTTCTACGTGCCGACCAACCACGTCTGCATGGACTACGAGCCGTTCCGGGTGAGCTATACCGCGGGTCAGCCCTATGTCGGTGCGACGCTCGCCATGTACCCGGCGCCCGACAGCCACGGCGGCATGGGCAACTTCATCGCCTGGGACAATGTCGCGGGCGAGATCAAGTGGTCGATCCCCGAGCAGTTCTCGGTCTGGTCGGGCGCTCTGGCCACCGCGGGGGACATCGTCTTCTACGGCACGCTGGAAGGCTATCTGAAGGCGGTGGACTCCGAGACGGGCGACGAGCTCTATCGCTTCAAGACCCCGTCCGGGATCATCGGCAACGTGATGACCTACGAGCATGACGGCAAGCAGTATGTCGGCATCCTCTCGGGCGTCGGTGGCTGGGCCGGCATCGGTCTCGCAGCTGGTCTGACCAACCCGAACGACGGTCTCGGTGCGGTGGGCGGCTACTCGGCCCTCTCGGACTATACCGCGCTCGGCGGTCAGCTGACGGTCTTTGCGCTCCCGGACTGATCCGCAGCGACCGACAGGCCGGCGGGGGCATTCTCCCGCCGGCCCCTTGCACAAGAAAATTCGAAGTGAACCTCGATCCCATGCCCAGGACCCTTTTGCCATGACCCGAAAGCTCACCCTCCTGACCGCCGCCGGCATCCTCGCGAGCCTCCCGATGGCGGGCGCGCTGAGCGCCGCCGATGTCTCGATGGACGATCCGAACATCGCGGTGGCCTACGAGGAAGGCGGTCGCTACTACACCGACGACGGCATCCCCACCTTCAACATCAACGACGAGGGCGCGGTGGACTGGCCGACCTTCTCGGGGTTCCGCCGCTACCATGCCGAGTGCCACGTCTGCCACGGGCCCGACGGCGAGGGATCGACCTATGCCCCGGCACTCAAGAATTCCGCCATCGAGATGGACTATTACGACTTTGTCGACACGGTGGTGAACGGGCGCAAGAAGATCGGCGCGGCCGAGAACTCGGTGATGCCCGCCTTCGGCACCAACCCGAACGTGATGTGCTACCTCGATGACATCTACACCTATCTCAAGGCCCATGGCTCCGGCGCGATCGAGCGCGGCCGCCCGGCCAAGAAAGAGGCCAAGAGTGAAACCTTCACCGAGATGGAAAATGCCTGCATGGGCTGAGGCCGTTCGCGGCGTGGCGCTGGCCCTGTTTCTGGCCGGTACCGCGGGTGCGGTTCACGCGCAGACCTCGGATCTCGTCTCGAAGACGCAGTTCCGGGTCTGTGCGGATCCCGCCGCGGATCCCATGTCGATGCAGGACGGCTCGGGCTACGAGAACAAGCTGGCAGAACTCTTTGCCGCGAAGCTCGAACGCCCGGTCGGCTACACCTGGTTTCCCATGGCGACCGGCTTCATCCGCCAAACGCTGAAGGCCGGGAAATGCGACGTGGTGATGGGCTATGCGCAGGGCCACGAGCTGGTGCTGAACACCAACCACTACATGACCTCGGCCTACGCACTGGTGGTGGCCTCGGATGGCCCGCTTGCGGGAGTGACCGATTTGTCGGATCCGGCGTTGCAGGGGCTGACGCTGGGGGTCATCGCCGGCTCGCCGCCAGCCACCCACATGGCGCGGCACGGGCTGATCGGCAAGGCGCGGGCCTATGCACTGGTGGTCGATCGCCGGGTCGAGAGCCCGGCCAGCGACATGCTGGACGACCTTGCGGCGGGCGAGATCGACGCCGCGGTGCTCTGGGGACCGATCGCCGGACCGTTGGCGAAGCGCGACCACACCGGGCTGAAGGTGGTGCCGCTGATCCGCGAGGTCGGCGCGCCGAAGCTCTTCTACCGCATCACCATGGGTGTGCGCCGGGGCGAGAAGGTCTGGCAGCGCCAGCTCAACTCGCTGATCCGCCGCAACCAGGCCGAGATCGACGCTCTGCTGGCCGAGGCCGGGGTGCCTTTGCTTGACGATATGGGTGAGCGCCCGCTCGACGTCGGGCAATGAGGTGGCTGCTGCTGGCGCTGTGCCTGATCCCCGCGCTGGCGCTGGCGCAGGTGCCCGAGCCCGAAGGCTATCGGATGGAAGAGTACCGCGCGCCGGTTCCCGGCACGCTGGAGGGCGGAACGGTGGTGGACGTGGCACGGGCGCATGCACTCTGGCAGGCGGGGGAGGCGGCCTTCATCGACGTGCTGCCGCGCCCGCCGAAGCCCGATGACCTGCCCGAAGGAACGGTCTGGCGCGACAAGCCGCGCGACAGCATCCCCGGGGCGATCTGGCTCCCGAATACCGGCTACGGCGCGCTCGCCGCGCCCGAAGAGGGCTACTTCCGGTCCGGCCTCGAAGCGGCGAGCGGCGGCGATCCCACGCGCCCGCTGCTGTTTTTTTGCCTCGCCGACTGCTGGATGAGCTGGAACGCGGCGAAGCGGGCGCTGAGCTATGGCTACACGAAGGTTTACTGGCTGCCCGTGGGGACAGACGGGTGGGCCGCGGCGGGGCACCCGCTAGAGCGGGTCACGCCGCGGCAGTGATCAAGGGATCGCGGTCCCGGCCGCGGTCCGCGCAAGAACCACCATGCGCGAGATCCGCTTGCGCGGCACCGAGCTGGTTCAGGGTCTGCGTCCCGACGGTGACCACCGCCCGACCAGGCCCGGCCCGGCTCTAACGCGGATCCTGAAGGATGAAGGCACCGAAAGCGCGCGGCCCGTCGGCCGTGGCGAGGTCCGCGACCACCTCCAGCGAGCGCGCGTCGATCAGGCTGAGTGTGTTGTCGAACCAGTTGGCCACGGCGATCCGCCCGTCGGACGTGGCCGCAATGCCCTCGGGATAGTCGCCGACCGCGAGCTCGGCGAGGGGCTCCAGAGTGTCGAGCGCGATCACGCTGACCGTCCCGGCATACTGGTTGCTGACGAAGGCGCGCCCGGCGGCGAAGGCCACACCATAGGGGCGGTCGCCCACGGGCAGGGTGGCGAGCACCTCGCCCGAGGCAGGGTCGATCACCGTCACGTCGTTGCTGCCGACATTCCCCACGAAAAGCCGTCCGTCGGGGGCAAAGCCGATGCCGAAGGGCCGCGTGCCGACGGGGACGGTGCGGGCGAGCGTCAGGGTTTCGGCGTCGTAAAGGCTGATCCGGTCCGCGTCGCGCTCGGCGGCGGCGAGTAGCCTGCCATCGGGCGAGAGGGCCATCCCGGCGGGGGCGGCCCCGGCCGGCAGTTCGGCGATGCCTTCGAGCGTCTCGGCGTCCAGCACCCAGAGCCGGGCGTTGTACCAATCCGAGACGAAGAGGTGCGACCGGGCCGCGTCCAGGGCGACCCCGATCGGACCACCCTCCAGCTTCGCCTCGGCGTGCACCGAGCCATCGGCGCCGTGCCTGCGCACCGTCTTGGCATCCGGCGCGACGGTGTAGACCGTCCCGTCCGGCGCCACGGCGACGCCCGCGGGCTTGCCCGGAACCGACCAGCGGGCGGTTTCCTCGCCGGTCTCCAGATCGAGCACGGAAAGCGCGTCGCCGTTCTGGCAGGTCACGAAAGCGAGGTCCGCCGCCGCGGGACCCGCGACGACGGCCAACAACGCGACCAATGCGAGATCAGGACCCCGGCGCACCGAACCGCTCGACCAGCGCATTCAGCCCGGCCTCATAGACCCCGGAGACAGCGGCAATCGCGGCCTCGTCGTTCAGCTCGGCGGGCGGGTCATTGTTGGGATACCCCCGGTAGAAGGCGCCGCGCCATTCGACCGTCGATCCGCCGCCCTCGCGCGGGAGCACCGTCAGGTGCGAGGAATAGTTGGTCACCGGCAGCACCTCGACCGCCACATCGGTGATCCGGTAGCTGTAGGACATCTTCTCGGCGCTGTACTTATAGAGCACCTCCGAGATCATCGGCCCGGAGGCGCCCTGGTCCGACAGGTAGAGCTCGCGGGTGGCGTCGATCTCGTTGCCGCCCTCGCCGGAGTTCGCGACGATCGCCGGGTGCCAGGTCATGTCCTGGAAATCGCCGATCGCGGCCCAGACCTCGGCGGGTTCGGCGGCAACGTCGGTGGTCAGCGTCACCTTCTGCCGGGTCGGCCCGTGCGCCATCGCCACGGCGGGCATCAGCGCCAGCGCCGCCCCCAAGGCCAGCAGGTTACGTCTCTTCATTTGCTCTCCTCCCTAAAGATTCCGGTGCGCAGGATGTAGTCCATCCCCCGACGCCAGCTTTCATCCGTGTTCGAGCGGATATCGACGACCCGTCCCTTGACCGTCTGACCGCTCTGCACATCGCGCAGCTGCAGGTTCATCGACAGGATGAGGTTCGAGACCTTCTGAACCTCTCCCACCAGCGCGTAATCGGCCCCCAGCTTGGCGGCCATGCGGGTGTCGCAGCCGTAGCACTTGGCCGGGTTCACGATGCGGTCGCGCTCCGCGGCGATGGGGCCGAGGTCCAGAAGCTCGTATCCCTCGTCGGTGAACCGGTCGCGCACCATGTCTTCGAGCATGGTGATCCGCGCCAGTTCGGCCGGGTCCTGGCCCAGCTCGGCGGTCTGCAGCGAGCTGTCGAGAAAGGTGATCCCGAGAAAGGCGACCTTCTCGCCCGCGAGCGCGGGCGTGCAGAGCAGCAGGGCAAGGGGGAGGGCGCGGATAAGCATCGCTGCCTTCTTAGAAATTAAGAGTCGCCGACAATCGTGCCGCCGTTACCCTGTGTCTCGCAACCGAACCGAAAGTATCGGTTCACCGCTTCGCCTTGGGAGGGGCAAAGTGGGAACGGGGCCCGCCGGATCCGCGCGGGCATGGAGGAGAAAGTGCCGAAGACTCTTGTCCCGCAGCTGGCTGCGGCCGCGATTGCCATTGCCGCCTGCCTTGCCGCTCCGGCGGCGCAGGCGGTGGAAGTCCGCGCCGGGGTGCTGCGGGTGGACTATCCAGCGCTTCTGCCGATTTCGCGCTACGACGCCCGGCCCGAGGACCTGGGTTTCGCAGGGGCGGTGCTCGCAGACGAGGACAATGCGACCACCGGGTCTTTCCTCGGGCACACCTACGAGACCGAGAGCGTTGCCACCCCGCCCGAGAGCGCGATGGAGACGCTCGAGACGATGCTGGCGGACGGGATCCGCTACGTGGTTGTCGACGCGCAGGCCGCGGAGCTTCTGGCGCTCGCGGATCGGGCCGCGGAGGCGGGCGCGCTGGTGCTCAACGCCTCGGCCCCCGACGTGGCGCTGCGCGGGGCCGAGTGCCGGGCGAACCTGTTGCACATCGCGCCCTCCTTCGCGATGAAGGCCGACGCCGTTGCCCAGTTTGCGATCTGGAAAAAATGGCCGCGCTGGCTGCTGGTGAGCGGATCGAACCCCGAGGACCGCGCGCTGGCCGAGGCCTACCGCCGCGCCGCAAAGAAATTCGGCGCGAAGATCGTCGAGGAGCGCGAGTTCGAGGACACGGGGGGCGCACGGCGCACCGATACGGGCCACGCGCTGGTGCAGCGCCAGCTGCCGACCTTCCTGCAGCGCGCCAAGGATCACGACGTGCTGATCGCCGCCGATGCCACCGACTATTTCGCCGCCTACCTGCCCTATCACCTCTGGACGCCGCGACCGGTCATGGGCAGCGCCGGGCTGCGCCCGGTCACGATGCACGGCGCGCATGAGGCCTGGGGCGCGACGCAGTTCCAGACCCGGTTCGAGAAGCTTGCCCGCCGCCACGTGACCGAGGAGGATTACAACACCTGGCTGGCCCTGCGCGTGCTCGGCGAGGCGGTGACCCGCACCGGCAGCAACGATCCTGCCGAGATCGAGGCATACATCCTTTCGGACGCTTTCGAACTGGCGGCCTTCAAGGGACAGAAGGTGACCTTCCGTGACTGGAACGGCCAGCTGCGCCAGCCGATCCTTCTGTATGACGACCGCATCACGGTCAGCGTTAGCCCGCAGGAAGGCTTCCTGCATCAGGTCTCGCCGCTCGATACGCTGGGGATCGACCGCCCCGAATCCGATTGCACGGCCTTCCAATGAGGACACCGATGAAAACGCTCATGCTCTCCGCCGCGCTCTGCCTTGCCGCATCCGGCGCACTGGCCGGCAAGGCCTTCGTCTCGAACGAGCGAGGCAATACGATCACCGTGCTCGATACCGAAACCTGGGAAGTGATCACCGAGTTCGCTGGCGGCAACCGACCACGCGGCATCACGCTCTCGCCGGATGGCACGCTGCTCTACGTCTGTGCTTCGGATGACGACACGGTGCGAGTCTTCGACACCGAGACCTATGAAGAGCTCTACACGCTGCCCTCGGGCCCGGACCCAGAGCTCTTCGTGCTCGATCCCAGCGGCAGCCCGCTCTACATCGCCAATGAGGACGACAACCTCGTCACCGTGACCGACACCCAGAGCCATACGATCCTTGCCGAAGTGCCGGTAGGGGTGGAGCCCGAGGGCATGGCGATCTCGCCCGACCACAAATGGGTGGTGAACACCTCGGAAACCACCAATATGGCGCATTTCATCTCGACCGAGGATTACGCGATCAAGCACAATATCCTCGTCGATCAGCGCCCGCGCTACGCCGAGTATCTGGACGATGGCACGCGGCTTTTCGTCAGTTCCGAGATCGGCGGCACGGTCAGCGTGATCGACATCGCCGAGGACGGCACGCCTACGCTGACGCAGAAGATCGGCTTCGAGGTGCCCGGCGTGCTGCCCGAATGGCTGCAGCCGGTGGGGGTGAAGGCCACCTCGGACGGCAGCCGCGTCTTCGTGGCGCTGGGGCCGGCGAACCGCGTGGCGGTGATCGACGGAGCAAGTCTCGAGGTGATCGACTACATCATGGTCGGGCAGCGGGTCTGGCAGATGGCCTTCACCCCGGGAGAAGAGTACCTGTTGACCACCAACGGAAACTCGAACGACGTCACGATCATCGACGTGGCCGCGGAAAAGGCGATCAAGTCGGTGCAGGTGGGGCAGCAACCCTGGGGCGTGGCGATCACGCCGAACTGAAGCAGCGCTCCGGGCGGAAGGGACGAAGACGATGAAGAGATTTCTCACTGCATTGGCACTTGGCTGCATCACCGCCGTGTCGGCCGCCGCGCAGGACCTGCCGGTGGTGCGGGCCGCCGTGCTGAAGATCGGCACGGTCAACTGGGAGCTGTCGACAATCATCGAGAACGGTCTCGACGAGAAACACGGCTTCACGCTCGAGATGGTGCCCTATGCCGACAACGGTGCCACCCGCATCGCGGTCGAGGGCGGTGAAGCCGACATGGCCGTGGCCGATTGGATCTGGGTCGCCCGGCAGCGCGCCGAGGGCAAGGACTACGTGGTCGTGCCCTATTCCCGTGCGGTGGGCGGGCTGCTGGTGCCGGAGGGTTCGGACGTCGAGACACTGGCCGACCTCAAGGGCGGCAAGATTGGCATCGCCGGAGGACCGCTCGACAAGTCGTGGCTGATCCTGCGCGCCTTTGCGCAACAGGAGTACGGCATCAACCTCAAGGCCGACACCGAGCAGGTCTTCGGCGCACCGCCGCTGATCTTCAAGTCGGGCCTGTCGGGGGATTACGCCGGGGCGATCAACTTCTGGCACTTCCTCGCCAAGATGAAGGCGGCGGGAATGCGCGAGCTGATCTCGGTGGAAACGGCGGCAGAGGCGCTGGGGCTCGACCCCGACGTGCCGTTGCTGGGCTATTACTTCAAGGGCGACTTCCTGTCCGAGCACACGGGGCTGGCGCAGGCCTTCTTCGAGGCCAGTCGCGACGCCAAGGATTTGCTGGCGCAGGAGCCGGCGGCCTGGGAGGCGGTGCGCCCGCAGATGAACGCCTCGAGCGACGCACAGTTCGAACAACTGCGGAGCGACTGGCTCGCGGGGGTTCCGGCGCGCGGGCCTGTGGATGCCGAGGCGGCGGGCAAACTGCTGTCGCTGATGGCCGAGCTGGGCGGGGCGGAGCTGGTAGGGCAGGCGAGCGAGGTGCCCGACGGCCTCTTCGCCGACGTTCAATGAGCGCGCTGCGATGACCCCACGTACCAATCCGGAAGACCGCCGCGTCGTGCCGCTGCACCCCGAACTGGCGGACCCCGGCGCGGTGCGGGTCGAGATCCTATCGAAACGCTTCGGTCAGACCGAGGTGCTGCGCAACGTGCATTTCACCATCTCGCGCGGCGAGACCGTGGCGCTGCTCGGCCCGTCGGGCATCGGCAAGTCGACCGTCCTCCGGATCGTCGCCGGGCTCGATGCGGCCTTCGACGGTGAGGTGACGCGCCCGGCGCATATGGCCATGGTGTTCCAGGAGCCGACGTTAATGCCTTGGCGCACAGCGTTGCAGAACCTCATGCTGGTGCATCCGGAGCTGAGCGAGGGCGACGCCCGCGTCGCCCTTGACCGGGTTGGGCTGAGGGGGCGCCACGATGCCTTTCCGCGCAGCCTTTCGCTCGGGCAGCAGCGGAGGCTGGCGTTGGCCCGGGCCTTTGCCGGGCGGCTCGACCTGCTGGTGATGGACGAGCCCTTCGTGTCGCTCGACCCTGAACTTGCCGAGGCGATGCTCTCGCTCACCGAAGAGCTGATCGCCGAGCTGCGCCCCGCGGTGCTGTTTGTCACCCATGCGCGCAGCGAAGCCGAAAGACTGGCCAGCAGAATCCTGCAGCTGCAGGGTCAGCCCGCCACGTTGACCCCGCATCTGGTCTGAAGGAGGAGCCACGACCATGAAAACGACCCTGATTGCTGGCGCGCTTGCCGCGCTGGCGCTGCCCGCCGCCTCGCATGAGTACGGTTTTGCCGGCATTCTTTCGAACACCAACTCCGAGGAAATGCCTGAAATTACCCTGTCGGTCGGCAAGCCGCTGGCCGAGGGCCCGATCACGCTGAAGTCGGGCATGATGTACGAGCTTGAAATCGAGGCCGATGGGACCGGCGAGCTGGGGCTGGAGGGGCCGGGCTTCTTCAGGGCGATCTGGGTGAACGAGGTGGTGATCAACGGGCTGGAAATCCGCCCCTATGGGCTCGAGAGCGTGGAGTTCGACGAGGCCGGCGAGATGGAGATCGAGTTCCTCGCGATCAAGCCGGGGCAGTACTATCTGAAAATTCCTGGCTCGACCGGCGAGAGCCAGCGAGTAGAAATCGTCATCCAGTAGCGGACGAGGCGCGTACAATGGTCCGGAACCGCCTGGAAGGGTCGATTTCGAACACGTTGGTCCGGGTGCCTCTGTTATTGCCTTGCCGCAGAATGTCCTCCCAGTCCGTCGGGAGGGCTGCGCCCGAAGCCGCGGGTGCGTCGCTTGAGCAAGGCCCTCGGCTCCATGATCCGAATGGCGCCGGGGGTGGCGGCATGTAACCTGCCCGCCACTACGGCATCGCCTGACCAGATCTTTCGCGGAGCCCATTTCTTTTCCCACAGCTTTTCGACGATCAACGCCACTGCAATTTGCTGAATGGTCGCGCCGTGACCCAAGCAATTGCTTTATCTTGATTTATCTGAAAGGTGTGGAATTTTTTATCCGCTTTTTTCTGAAGAATACCTGTGAGGATTCGGGATATGACCGCCTAGCGAATTGAGCGGACTCAAGAGTATGTTATAATGGATTCTTGCACAGGTGGCGCTCCCGAGCGCCTTTGCGGTTTTCTCGGCCGTGGCAATCGATCTGAAATCGAAAATGTCGGCCGATAAGATAATGTAAGCGCGTTTTCAGATATTTGGTGGTCGTGCTTTTTTACAATTCCTCGCTGAGTCGGAAAAGCTGCGACCTACGGCTGTGTTTCGGCTCTCTTCTCCCGTCAGTAAACTGGCGAGACTGCCGCCTTGACCGCAAGAAATATCGAGAGTTTCCAGACCAGCCATGCCGAAGGAATTCACCATGACCCCTTCCATGCACGTGCCCGGCGCCAGTCTGAGTGCTTCGGAACTGGACCAGCTGCGTCACACGGCGCAGGCGCATTCCGGCGCATGGGAGGCGCAGGACTGGCCGGGCGCGGTGCTGGTTGCCGATTTCCGTCCCTCCATGCTCAGGGGGCAGTTGCGCGCCTTTCGTTCGGTCGCCGCGGCCGAGGCGCTGGCGCTGATCGGATGGCGGGTGGCGCTTGATGGCGGCTCGGTGGCGCTGCTTGCACTCGGTGCGGGCGCCCCCGTCGTGGTTCCGGCGACGCGCGGCGAGGCCGGTATGCAGGAGGTGATAGCCGGGCTTGTCGGTGCGCATGAGATGGCCGAGGCAATGGCGCTGGCAGGCCGCTTCGACGATCCGCCGTTGGCGCCGGGGCTGCAGTACGTCGACGGGCTTGCGCTGCCGGGGGCGGCGCTGGTGATCGCCTCGGGCTTTCAGGTGCCGGGGCCCGGTCTCGCCGCGCGGGTCGAAGCCCTGGCGCGGGCACATCTCCTGCGGCTGCTGCATGTGACCGACGGCGAGGACACGGAGACCACCAGGGGCTGCGGGCTCGTCTCGCTGGATGCGAACCTGCCGCCGGACCAGGCGGCGCGCTTTCTCGGCCGGGCGCTGCGCTAGGTGGCTCCCGCCGGAAGCATGGCCGACAATCACCACCGCCGCTCCGGCAAAGACACGCCGAGCCGATACGAATGGTTGCATTGCCAGAGCCCAGGCAAGGTCTCACCCTTGCTCCTGGGTGCCGCAGGGAGGCGGGGCCGCATGGGAGGAGCAAGAGGAAATGGGAATTCTCGACAAGTTGTTCGGCGGGGACGAGACCGCCTCCACGGCACCACAATTCAGCCACGTAAAGATTCACCCGCAGGTGGACAATGGCATCACCCCGGCCCAGCCGGGGTTTGCCGGCGGCACGCTCAGGTGCAAATGCGCCAGCGCCCCGGTGGTGGTGAAGGTCGGCGCGCAGACCGCGCATAACCACGTCTGCGGATGCACCAAGTGCTGGAAACCCGACGGCGCGATCTTCAGCCAGGTCGCGGTTGTCGCCCGCGACCAGCTCTCGGTGACGGAGAACGAAGACAAGCTGGAAGTCGTAGATGCCTCGGCAGCGATCCAGCGGCACGCGTGCAAGGGCTGCGGGGTGCACATGTACGGTCGCATCGAGAACACCGGCCACCCGTTCCACGGGCTCGATTTCGTGCACACCGAACTGTCGTCCGACAGCGGCTGGTCGCCGGCGGAATTCGCCGCCTTCGTCTCGTCGATCATTGAATCGGGGGTCGATCCGGCGCGCATGGGCGATATCCGCGGCCGACTGCGCGAGCTTGGCCTTGAACCCTACGACTGCCTGTCGCCGCCGCTGATGGATGCCATCGCGACCCATGTCGCGAAGCAGAGCGGAGCGCTGAACTAAACTCAAAAGGGGCGCGTGCCGGGCGAGGATCTGCTCGCTGGCGCGCGCCGTATTGCCGTTGCGGAACAATACCATTGCGCGAGCGGAAATTCCTGCGCTAACGTTAACGCGGGAGGAGAGTTCAATGAAAGACCTGCAAGATGCCGCGGCATCGGGCACGATGGGATCTGTCCTGATTGTCGATGACCATCCGCTGTATAGCGATGCGCTCGCTGCGGCGCTGAGGATGGCTTTCCCGGAGTGTCAGTCGGCCAAGGCCCAGTCCCTCGGCGCGGCGCTCGACCTGCTCGCCTCCGGGTGCCGGCCTGACCTGGTAATTTTCGATCTGAAGCTTCCGGATGTCTGCGGCATCTCGGGATTCCAAAGGTTGCGCGAGGCGCTGCCCGATGTTCCGGTGCTGGTGGTCTCGTCACTGACCTCGGCGCAGGTTGTGCAGGCGTTGATGGCCGAAGGGGCCGCGGGCTTCCTGCCCAAGGACGCGCCGGCACCGCTGCTGCGCGAAGCGCTCGAGAGCATTGTCGCGGGGCGCTGCTACGTGCATCCGGGCTATCTCGGCGCGGCGGTTTCCGAACCGGAGGAGGTGCCCTTCGAGAAGGCGCATCCCAAGCTGGCCGAGCTGACGCCGCAGCAGAAACGCATCATGAAGCTGATCTGCGCGGGCAAGCCGAACAAGCAGATCGCCTACGAACTGGACCTGGCCGAGGCCACGGTGAAGGCGCATATAACCGCGCTGCTGCGGCGGCTCGGGGTGCAGAACAGGACGCAGGCGGCGGTGCTCGTGGAAAACTCGCAGCCCGCCACGACCATCGGTAGTGCTGACGCCGATGTGCAGGCCTTCTTGAGTAGCTGACCCGAATGGCAACGGAGGGCCCGCTGCCCCGTTTCGTCCGCATCGCGGTCTCGCATGAACGCGAGGCCGCCGCGGCCGTCAGCGAGGCGCTGGCGATGCTCGACCTCGCCGAAACCTGTTTCATCATGGCTTTCATGCCCGAGGGGCTGAAGCTGGACGTGGTGGCCGAGGCGCTTGAAGCAGGCACGGGCGGCGTGCCGGTCTTCGGCTGCACCACCGCCGGAACCATCACTCCCGCAGGTTACGAGACCGGGGCGCTGCTGCTGCTGGCCTTTCCGCGTGAGCATTTTCGCTGCGCCTCGATGCTGATCTCGCCGCTGAAGCCGCTGCTGATGAAATCCATCGCCGCCGACGTGCGCAACCACGCGGCCCGCTTCCGGCACACCGCGGGCTGGAACCGCCTGGCGTTCATCCTTGCCGACGGTCTGTCGAAACAGGAGGAGATGCTGGTCGCCACGCTTGAGGCTGCGCTTGGCCAGGTGCCGGTCTTCGGCGGCTCGGCGGGGGACAATCTGGCCTTCGAGGAGACCTTCGTCCTGCACGAGGGACGGTTCTGCAGCAATGCGGCTCTTCTGCTCTTGGTTGAAACAGACCTCGAGTTCCGCGGCCTTGGCTTCGATCACTTCCTGCCCACGGACCAGCAGATGGTGGTCACCCATGCCTTGCCCGAGGAGCGGCTGGTCTTCGAGATCAACGGCGCACCGGCGGCGCTGGAGTACGCGCGTATGGTCGGCTGCCCGGTCGAGCGCCTGTCGCCGCAGGTCTTCGCCGAGAACCCGATGCTCGTGCGGCAGAACATGAATTATCACGTGCGCGCGGTACATGGGGCACCGAGCACTCACGCGCTTTCCTTCCTCGGGGCGATCGACGACGGGCTGATCCTCACGCTGGGCCGGGGCAAGGAGATCATCGAGACGCTGGAGCATGAGCTGGACGTCACCGGTCTGCAGGACACAGCTCCGGATTTCGTGCTCGGATTCGACTGCGTGCTCCGCAAGCTGGAGATCGAGCAGAAGCAGCTCGCCCCGGCGGTGAGCGAGATTTTCCGCCGACGCCGGGTGGTGGGGTTCAACACCTACGGCGAGCAGCATTGCGGTGTGCACGTGAACCAGACCTTCGTCGGTGTCGCCTTCTTCGAACCGGGGAGGCGCGATTTCGCATGATCGACCCCGACGAGCCGCTCGAGGTTCAGGTCGCCCGGCAGGCGCGGATCATCGATGCGCTGGTACGCCGTGCCAACCGTCAGCATGAGGTCGGCGGTACCGCCTACGGGGCGTTCCAGTCGGCCATCGCACTGCAGGCTCAGGTGTGGGCCAAGACCCGCGATCTCGAGCGCACCACCGACGCGCTGCGCCACGCCCGCGACGACTCTGAGCGTATGCGCAAGAACCTTGCCGATGCGCTGGCGGCGCTCGACGGCGGGGTGGCGCTGTTCACCGGCGGCCTGCTCGAGGTCTGCAACGACATCTTCCAGCGACTGCTTCCGGACATATCGGAGCGGCTGCGGCCGGGGCTGGAGATCGGCGCCTGCCTGACGGCCATCGCCGAAAGCGACCACTTGGTGACGGTGGAGGGCAGCTTCGACGCGGCGCTGGCAGAGGCGCGGCGCGGCAGGGCAGGGGCCTCGGTGGTCTCGCTGGTGTGCGAGTTGACTGGGGATCGCTGGTACCAGATCAACATGCAGCGCACGAGCGACGAGAACATCGTGCTGCTGCTGACCGAGATAACCGGCATCGTGCGCCGCAATCGCTCGGAGAAGGAAAGCCTGATCGACCGCCAGGCCGACTACCTTCAGGCGGTTTTCGAGAACATGACCTCGGGGGTCTGCACCTTCTCTCCGGCGGGCGAGGTGATGATGTATAATCAGCAGTTCCGGCAATTGCTGGGGCTGCCTTACACCATCCTGCAGAAGGGCGTCGAACTGGCGCGGATGCTCGACTACGTCGCCCAGCACGGGCTGATCACCGAGGCAGCCGAGCACGACATCTCCCATTGGCTCGACCGGCTGGAGCGGCAGGGACGGTTGCGGCGGCGGCTGCGGCATGCCTCGGGGCGGATGCTCGATCTGCATGCGCACAGGCTGCCCGACGGAGGGGTTCTTCTGGAATTGAAGGACGTGACGCTGGAGTCCCGCGCCACGTTGATGCTGGAGAACCGGGTGATCGAGCGCACCGCCGAGCTGACCCGTGCCAACGCGCAGCTGCGCCTTCAGTTCGAGGAGAAGGCAAGGGTCGAAGAGGAGCTGCGTCTGGCCAAGGAACTGGCCGAGGCGGCGGTCTCGTCCAAGACGCGCTTTCTTGCCGCCGCCAGCCACGATCTGCTGCAGCCGATCAATGCCGCCAAGCTCCTGATCGCGACGCTGCTCGACGCTGCGGCGGACACCAGATTTGCGCCGACGGTGGAGCGACTCGAGGGCTCGTTCACTTCCATCGAGCAATTGCTTCACTCGCTGCTCGACATCTCGCGGCTGGAGAGCACCGACAGCGCGCTCACCCCCTCGGAACTCTGTCTCGGCACGCTGATGCGCAGCGTCTGGGAGGACCAGACCCCGCTGGCGCAGCGCAAGGGCGTGCGGCTCGACGTGGTGCCCAGCATGGTCTTCGTGCGATCCGACCCGATCTACCTGCTGCGCTCGATCCAGAACCTCGTGGTCAACGCCCTGCAATACACGCCCGAGGGCGGGCGGGTGCTGGTCGGCTGCCGGCGGCGGGGCGGGCGCGTCGAACTGCAGGTCTGGGACACCGGCATCGGCATCGGGCGCAAGGACCAGAAGCGCATCTTCGAGGAATTCGCCCGCGCCGACAACGTGCCGCTCGGCTCGGGCATGGGGCTGGGGCTGTCGATCGTCGACCGCACCTGCCGCCAACTCGGTCACCAGGTTCGGGTGCGCTCGAAACCGGGGTCGGGGTCGGTGTTCAGCATCGAGATGGAGATGGTCGAGGGCCGCCGTGCCGAACCCGAGGAGCGCTGCGAGCGCACCCCGCCCGTGGCCTACGAGATGGAGCACATCGTGCTGCTGGTCGAGAATGACGCAGACGTGCTCTACGCGTTTTCGCAGAAGCTCGAGCAATGGGGCGCGAGCGTGCTGGCGGCGCGGTCCATCGACGAGGCGCGCGGGCACGTGCGCGACATGGGAATGCCGCCGGACATCATCCTCGCCGACTACCAGCTCGACGGCGGCGAGACCGGAGACGTGGCGATCGCCGAGATCCGCCGGGCCTGCGGGGCGCATGTGCCGGCGATCATGATCACCGCCAATCGCGGCGACCGGCTGATGAAGCAGGGCGCGGCACAGGGGTTCTCGGTGCTGGCCAAACCGGTGCAACTGGCGCGGCTGCGGTCGCTGATCGAATGGAAGGTGCGCTGGCAGTCGCCGGAAGGGTAAGGGCCGGCAATCGATGGCCGGGGGGCAGGCCAGCACCGACAAAAGTCGGCAATGACAGGCAGGGCAGGGCGCGTAGGCTGTCCATTGGGAGAACTCGCGGGAGGAGACGCACCATGCGCAAGACGTTGGCCCTGATCGCCGTGCTGGGCGCGCTGGCGCTTCCGGCAGTGGCGGCGACCACCGAGGCGGAACAGACCTACGACCTGCTGTTCCGGCAAGGCACGCTCGACACGGTGAGCCGCGACGCGGTGCTCCACTACACGCGCGCGGTGCGCAACAGTGCCGACCCCGAGGCGGCGGAGCGCGACAGCGGCGATATCTCGCTCTCCTTCGACACGCAGGCCGAGGCGGTTCTGGCGAACTTGCAGTTTCTGCAGGACGGAAAGCACCGCAACCTCGGCAGTTTCCCGGCCAGCGTCGGCAATCCGATGATCATGTATTTCTACGAGACGGTGATCCGCGACATGGCGGAAACCGCCGGGGGCTCACCCTTCTACATCCGCAACCGGGTGAAAGAGTCGCTGGTACGCCCGGCGCAGATCGAGTCCGGCGAGGCCGACTACCAGGGCCGCCGGATCGAGACCCGCACCGTCACCCTGCGCCCCTTCGCCGAGGACCCGAACCGCGCACGGATGGCGGGTTTCGGCGATCTTGAACTGCGGGTGACCATGTCGGAGGCGGTGCCGGGCTGGTACCTCAGCCTCGTGGCCGAAGCCCCGGATAAAGACGGCGCGGCCGAGGGTTACCTGTCGGAGCTGCGCTTCGAGCAGGTGGCGGCACAATGATCCGGCGGGCGGGTAGGGCGGTGGCCCTGGCGTCGGCTCTGGGGCTGGCAATGCCCGGGGCGCTCGCCGCGCAGAGCATTGCAGAGCGGCTCAACGACTACCCGACGGAGGTGCGGGCGGATTATGTCTTCGGCTGCATGGCCTCGAACGGACAGAGCCGCGAAAGCCTGCGCAAATGCGCCTGCTCGATCGACGAGATCGCCGCGATCCTTCCCTATGACAAATACGTCGAGGCCGAGACCGTGCTGTCGCTTCGCCTGACCGGCGGTGAGCGCATGGCGATCTTCAATAGCTCGGCGATGTCCGATGCCATCGTGGCCGAGCTGCGGCGGGCGCAGGCCGAGGCCGAAGTGGTGTGCTTCTTCTGAGCTGGCGCGGGGCAGCACAACCCGCGATGATACGGGCCCCGCGCAGGCGGTTGTGCTCCGGTCGCTGGAACGTCCCTAGAAACTGTATCCGTCAGGCGCCTTGAAAGCCCCATGGTTTGCGCGCTTTGCATAGAGCGTTATGCGATATTGACGCGCTTGCGTGCGACCACAGTAATGATGACCTTGTGCGGTTTTCCGGCATCGCGCGGTCGCTGCGCGAAGGCTTTCAGGGTGGGGTTGTGATTTGCAGCGGCGAGGGCGGCCTGGAACAGGACATGCCGCAGGGCGCGCCGTCCTCCGGCGATGGTTCGTTTGCCCCGCAACACACCGCTGTCGTGCGCTATGGGAGCGAGCCCCGTCAGGGCTGCGGCCTGCCTTCGGTGCGCTCCGGCGCATGAAATTCGGGATCGTCCGCTCGGGCGCGATCGGTGTCGGCAGCCTACCCGGCGTCGCCGAGGACATCGCGGCGTGGGCCTCCCATGACGTGGGCAAGACCGTCGACAAGGAACCGGGATCTTTCGGCAAGGGAAACATCCTTGGCGTGATCTGTGCCCAGACCGCCAACAACGCCTGCATCGGCGGCGCCCTTATTCCGGTGCTCGCGCTGGGGATCGGTGGCTCGGCTCCGGCGACGATGCTGCTTGGCGCACTCAATCTCCATGGTATCCGCCCGGACCCGATGTTGCCGATCGAATTCCCGCAACTCATCCCGCAGATGGCCTCGACACTGGTTCTCGCGTCACTGGTCATGCTCGTGCTCGGCATCGCGCTGACCAAAGTGTCGATGCAGATCCTGCGTGTCCCGGTCGAAGTCTTGATGCCCTTCGTCGCCTTCATCTCGGTGCTCGGAGCCTATGCCCTGGGTCTAAACCTGTTCAACGTCTACGTCATGCTGGCCATAGGTCTGTTGGCCTACTTCATGCAGGAGAACGGCTATCCCGTTGCTCCGGCGGTGATCGGGCTCATCCTGGGCAATATGGCGGACACCGGGCTACGCCGCGCGCTTCCCGGGTCGGAAGGCTCTCTCGAGCCGTTCTTCACCCGGCCTGTGGCCCTGGTGCTAATCGGCCTGATCGCCGTCACCTTCGTCCTGCGCAGCGCGGTGGTGAAAACTCTTCGCGCCCGCGTGCAACGGCTGTGGCGGCATTGCCTCATACCCAGGCCGGACCGCTGACACGCAAGCGGACGGCCAGCGTCGGGCTTCAAACGGGTCTAGATACAGCACAAGGCTGCTGCGCTCTCGCATTTGCGGGAGCACATCCCTCCGATGGCAGGTCCCTGCTCGGCGGTCGTAGTGCATGGCGCGCGGGTCATGGCCTTTTGCTTGATCAGCAGGGCAACGCGGGCGCCTGCCACTGCTCCCGAAAGCAACGCCAGAGCGCTTTGTCGCGGTCTTCCTTCAGCCGATTGGCATGGTGTCGAACGCGGTCAGTGCTTCATCAACTGGCTCCCAGGGCTGCGCGGGCAATGTCACAGGGGTCTGTAATCTGGTGTCAGGGCAGGAGGCGTGATGCATCCTAGAGGCCGCTTTCGGCGGCGGCCCCATTGACCTTCGGCCTGCCGAGGATCGTCATTGGAGCCGCGAAGATAGCGTAGGAACTTTGGATTGTGCCGCTGTGCTGTCTGACGCACTGACGTTCCTCAAATTGGTGACCAGAACTCCTGTCTCCGGTCTCCGGCGAGAGCCGACTCGCTGCGTCGAATGCGCCTCCGTTGCTCCTTGCGCAAACGTAACTGCCGTCGAGAGCACAAAGACGGTCGCAACCGAGGCCAAATATCCCCGTAGATTTCACAGTATGAAATCGACACCACAATATGAAAAAATCTGGAGCGAACCGGACTCCTCCTGCAGCCTGAGCACAGGGAGGAAATGCAGATGTCAAATGACCTGAGCATCAAGGATCAGACCGCGCCGCCGGAGAAGACCATACAGTCGGTCGACCGTGCGCTTGCGATCCTCGAGACGATCGCCCGCCACCGCGGCGAAGTCACGCTGGCGCTGATCTGCGACGAACTCGGGCTCAACGCCTCGACCTGCCACCACATTATCAAGACGCTGATTGCCCGCAACTACGTGCGGCCCGGCACCGCGCGCGGACGCTATATGCTCGGCTCGCAGGTGGTGCTGATCGCCGAAGCGGTCAACATCAAGGCCGAGCTTCCGGGCCGGGCGCGTCCGGTGCTGGACGCGCTGAACCAGACCACCGAAGAGGCCGTGCACCTTGCAGTGCTGCAGGGCGACGAGATGATCACCCTGGTCAAGCGCGACGCGCTGCACGCGCTGCGCGTCGACAGCGGCTCGATCGGCAAGTCGACGGCGATGCACGCCACCGCCACCGGCAAGGCACTGCTCTCGGGCTTGCCCGATGCAGAGGTGCGCCGGCTAACCGAGCGCCACGGCATGAAGGTTTTCACCAACCACACCGTCACCGACATCGAGGCGCTGCTGCGCGAACTCGAGGAGGTGCGAGCCACCGGCTGCGCGATGGATCGCGAGGAGTTCCAGCTCTACGTTGTCTGCATCGGTGCGCCGGTGCTGGACGTGAAGGGAGAGGTCATGGCCTCGCTCAGCGTCTCGACCCCGATCAACCGCGCGACCGAGGCGCATCTTTCGCTGGTTCGGCAGGAGGTGCTCAGCGCCGCCCGGTCGCTCTCGCTTTCCCGCTACGACCCGTAAGAGGCGGACAGGACAATGAACAAACAGGATGTGAAGATCACGGCGGCGCTGTCCGGCGCCGAAGGAACACGCGCGCGCGCCGAAGCCATCGCCGCCGCCGACGGGTTTGATGCGGCGCTTGCTGACGGCACGCTGCCGAAACTGGCCGAGCTGTCGCTGAGCGAGGCGCTGGTGCTGGGGCTGCTGAAGCAGGGCACCCGCAAGTACCTCGCGATCTTTGGCCATGGCTCGACCGATCTGGGCGAGGTGCTGCGGATCTACACCGAGGCAGGGGTGACCCAGACCTACAACTTCCGCAACGAGGTGGAGATGGCCCATGCCGCCACCGCGCTGTCGTGGCACTACGGCGAGGTTCCGGCGCTGGTGACGTCGATCGGGCCGGGCGCGCTGCAGGCCATGGCGGGCTCGCTCGCCGCCGCCTCGAACGGCGTCGGCGTGTGGCATGTCTACGGCGACGAGACGACGCTGGGGGAGGGCTACAACATGCAGCAGATCCCCAAGGCCGAGCAGGCGCTCTATCCGCGCATGACCGCGCTGATGGGCGAGAGCTATATGCTGTGGCGGCCGCAGGCGCTGCGCGACGCGCTGCGCCGGGGTGGGCAGAAGGTCTTTGCCCCGGCCAAGGCGGGGCCGTTCTATCTGCATCTGCCGATCAACGTGCAGCCCGAAGTGGCCGAGTTCAACCTCGCCAGCTTCCCGGCGCGGCCCGCTTTCGAGCCGCTGGCACCGGAAGGGGAGGGGGCGATCACCCGCGCCGCCGAGCTGATCGCCCGCACCGACCGGGTGGTGCTGAAGGCGGGCGGCGGCTGTCGTGGCTTCGACGCCGAGATCCGCGCGCTGGCGCGGGCGGCGGGTGCCTCTGTCGTGCTGTCTCCGGGCTCGACCGGGGTGCTCGCCGACGATGACCCGCTGAACATGCACGTCGGCGGCTCCAAGGGCTCGCTGAGCGGCAATTTCGCCATGGAGCACGCCGAACTGGTGATCGTCGCGGGCTCGCGCGCCGTCTGTCAGGCGGATTGCTCGGGCATCGGCTATCCGCGGGCGCGGGCGGTGGTGAACCTCAATGCCGATGCGGGCGACGCTATGCACTACAACGACACGATCTCTCTGCTTGGGGATCTGGGCGCGGTGGCGCGGCGGCTGACCGCGGCGCTGGAGGCGCGGACCGGTGATCCCGGCAAGGAAAAATGGCTGGAGGACTGCGCCGCGCGCAAGGCCGAGTGGGGGGCCTTCAAGGCCGAGCGTCTGGCGCTGCCGCCGCAGGTCGATCCGGTGTGGCAGGCCCCGGTTCTGGCGCAGCCCGCCGCCATCGGCATCGTGTCGGAGTTCGCCAATACCATCGGCGCGGTGAAATATTTCGATGCGGGCGACGTGCAGGCCAATGGCTTTCAGATCGTCGCCGACAGCCGCAGCGGCCAGACCTTCACCGAGACCGGGGCCAGCTACATGGGGTTCGCCACCAGCGGCATCCTCGCCTCGGCCATCGCCGATACGCCCGATTACGTCATCGCCTTCACCGGCGACGGCTCGTTCATGATGAACCCGCAGGCGCTGATCGACGGCGTCGAGCACGGGCTGCGCGGGATGATCGTGATCTTTGACAACCGCCGCATGGCCGCGATCAGCAGCCTGCAACTGGCCCAATACGGCCGCGACTTCCGCACCAATGACGGGGTCGCCGTGGATTACGCCCAGATGGCCGGATCGGTCTCGGGCGTGCTGAGCCTGAGCGTCGGAGGCACCGCGGACGCGCTGCGCACCGCGCTGGAACAGGGACAGGCCCATGACGGGCTGAGCGTCCTGCATGTTCCCGTCTACAGCGGAGAGGAGCCCCGCGCGGGCATGGGAAGCTGGGGCAAGTGGAACGTCGGAAACTGGGTCGAGGACGTGCAGTCGCGCTGGCTGCGCCAATCGCTCTGACCCTGAAACTCGAAGACCTCGAAAGGGAGGACAAGATGAGCAAGAGAACCGTAGGCTTTGTCGGTGTCGGCAATATCGGCACCCCGATGGTGCTGTCGATGCTGCGCGCCGATCTGGACGTGCTGGTGCGCGACCTGCGCAAGGATCAGGCCGCCGAATGTCTCGCCGCAGGGGCGCGCTTTGCCGAGAGCAACGCTCAGCTTTGCGAGGAATGCGAGACCATCGGCGTCGCCGTCGTCAATGACGCGCAGCTCAACCGGCTGTTCCGCGACGAAGGCGGGCTGCTGGAGCTGGCCAAGCCCGGCACCGTGCTGATCGTGCATTCCACCGTGCTGCCCGAGACCATCCTGGCGCTTGGCGCAGAGTGCGACTCGCGCGGGCTGAAGCTGATCGACGCGCAGGTGAGCGGCGGCGATCTGCGGGCGCGCGAGGGCGATCTGGCGGTCATGGCCGGGGGCGACAAGGCGGTGATCGACGCCAATCGCGATTACTTTGACGCTATCTCGCGCCGCACCGAACATATGGGCGAGCTGGGTCTTGGCGCGGCCACCAAGGTTGCCATTCAGATGATGACCTTCGGCAACTGGCTGGCGGCGATGGAGGCGATGCGCGTCGCCCGCGCCCATGGCATCGACGAGAAGCTGCTGGCCGATTTCGCCACCGACACCACCTCGGACAGTTGGGTCTGTCAGGTCTGGGGCAATTACGACCGGCTGCTGCACAACCACCCGCTGACCGGCAGCGAAGAGCTGTTCCGCTTCTTCGACAAGGATCTCTTCAACGCGCTTCTGGTGGCGCGCGGCAAGGATCTGTCGCTGCCCTTCACCGCGGCGGGCAGTCAGGCGCTTGAAGGCGCGATGCGCGAGCGCATGGAGCTTTCGGCCGAACAATACGCCAAACCCGCAACCCAAGTCCGGAGTGCCTGAGCCATGCCCGAGGACATGACCATGACCGCGCTCACCCGCCCCAAGGCCGTCGTCACGCTGGCCGCCGCCGAGGCGCTGATCGACCGCGCCTTTGCCCACGCCGAGAAGATCGGCAAGTCGGTCTGCGTTGCGGTGGTCGACGATGGCGGCTTCCTGATGGCCTTCCGCCGGATGGACGCCACCAACCCCGCCGCCGGGCAGATCGCCATCGACAAGGCCTATACCGCCGCCGTCTCGCATATCCCGACCCACAAGTGGCAGGAGATCATGCAAAGCGACGAGCCGCTGCGCATCGGCGTGCCCGGCGTGGTGCACCGGATGATCACCTATGGCGGCGGTCAGCCGATCGTCGTGGACGGGCAGATCATCGGCGCCATCGGCTGTTCGGGCGGTCACTGGACCGGCGACACCGAGATCGGCACCGAGGCGCTGAAGATCTTCGAGGAAGGCTGAGACCATGGCGGACCGGATCACCTTGCCGCTGTCGTTCCACACGGGCTTTCTGAGCGACCTGCCGGTGCTCGAGGCGGTGCGGAAGATCCGCGACCACGGGTACGAGATGGTCGAGCTCAACGGCGAGTTGCTGCCCTGGGGCCCGGCGCATATCACGCCGGACACCCCGCGGGCGGTGATCGACAAGCTGGCGGGCATGGGGCCCTATTCGGCCCTGTGCATCCACCATTGCGACTTTGGCTCGAGCCGTGACGACCGGCGCGATGCCGCGCTGGCCTGGGGCCGCGAGATGATGGACCGCGCCGTCGATCTCGGCATCGATCTGGTGCATGTGATCCCGGGGGAGGAGACCGGGATCGCCGCGCTGCATCGCTCGCTGGCGGTGGCTGTGGAGGATGCCGAAAGGCGCGGTCTGACGCTGGCGCTCGAGGCCATTGTCGGACGGCAGATCGGCACGGTGAAAACCGCGATGGCGGCGCTGGAGGCGGCGCCGGGGCTGAAGATCAACTTCGATCCGTCTCACTATCACCCGATGGGCGACGACACCACCGAGGCGGCCAAGGCGCTGCTGCCGCATATCGCCCATGTGCACCTCAAGGACGCGGTGGGCGGTCCGGAGGATTTCCGCTTCGTGCCCTTGGGCGAGGGCGGGATCGACCTGACGGCGATGCTGCGGGTGCTGCTGGAGGGCGGCTATCGCGGTGCGGTCTCGATCGAACATGAGAGCCACTTCTTCGCGGGGGATGCCCGCGGAGCCGATGAGGTGCTGCGCGACTGCCGCGCGGACTTCGATGCGCTGATGGCGCGCGCGCAGGGAGCCCCGGTCGTGTAGACCGCGCCCCCGATCACACAAAAAGGGAGGAAGACCAATGAACAGATTTAGTCTGAACCGGAGAGGATTCTTGCAAGGGGCCGGCGCGCTGTCGCTGGCGGCGGGTCTGGGCGTGCGCCCGGCGCTGGCCGGAGCCAAGACCAAGCTGAAGCTCTCGCACCAGCTGGGCGCCACGCACCCGTCCTATCAGGCCGCCGAACGCATGGCCGCCGCCATCGAAGAGCGCACGGGGGGCGAGCTTTCCATCGCCATCTTCCCCAACAGCGCGCTCGGCTCGCCGCCCGAGACGGTGAAACAGGCGCAGATGGGCGCGATCGATCTGGTGATGTTCAACCCGCCCAACATCGAAGCGCAGGACAAGAGCGCCGGGGTCATCCAGATCCCCTATCAGTTCGACGGCTACGAACACGCGCATCGCGTGCTGGGCGAGACCGCGCGGCCCTGGCTCGACGCGTTCCTGCAGCGCAACGGCCTCGCGTGGATCGCCAACTTCGAATACGGCTTCCGCGCGCTCAGCAACTCGCGCCGCCCGGTGATGACCCCCGACGACGTGAAGGGCATGAAGCTGCGGGTGCCGCCCGAGCTGTCGATCCAGGCGACCTTCGAGGCGCTTGGCGCGAATACGCAGACCATCGCCTTCGGCGAGCTTTACCTCGCGCTGTCGAGCGGCACGGTGGACGGGCAGGACAACCCTATCTCGGTGGATTACGCCAACAAGTTCTACGAGGTGCAGAGCCATATCGCCACGACGCGCCATGTCTACACCTCCTTCATGCTGACCGGAAACCCGCGCAGCCTCGACGGGCTGTCGGACGAGCACCGGGCGATCCTGACGGAAGAGGCGCTGAAGGCGGGCAAGGAGGCGCAGGCCGAGGTGCAGGCAGGCGAAGAGGATATGCTCGCCAAGATGGAGGCCGAGGGCGTTCAGATCACCCGGCCCGACCCCGGCCCGTTCCGCGACATGATGGGCCCGGCGTGGGAGCGTCTGCGCGAGCGCATCGGCGGCGAGACCTGGGACGAGTGGATGGGCTACGTCGAGGCTGCCCGCACCTCCTGATCCCGTGACGGCCGGTGGCGCGCCGCGCCGCCGGTCCAACCCCTCTTGCAAGAAAGGCCGGTATCATGACCGTTGCCGTGATCATGTCGGCGCTGGTGCTGTTGATCCTGATCGGAACCCCGATCGGCATCGCGCTTGCCATGCTGGCGGTGGGAACGATGTGGTGGGCCGTGGGCCCCGATCTTCTGCCCGTGCTGATCCAGCGCTTCTACGTCGGCACCACCTCGTTCCCGCTGCTGGCGATCCCCTTCTTCATCGTCGCCGGCAACCTGATGAACACCGGCGGCATGACCGACCGCATCTTCCGCACCGCGCTGGTCTTTGTCGGCCGGGTGCGCGGCGGGCTGGGCCATGTGAACGTGGTGGGCAGCATGCTGTTCTCGGGCATGTCGGGCTCGGCGGTGGCCGATGCCGCGGGACTGGGGCTGATCGAGGTGAAGGCGATGAAGGACGCAGGTTATTCGCCGCGCTACGCCGCCGCGATCACCGCGGTTTCGTCGACCATCGGCCCGATCGTGCCGCCGAGCATTCCCTTCGTCATCTACGGCAGCATCGCCAATGTCTCGGTGGGGGCGCTGTTCCTTGCCGGCATCATGCCGGGGCTGCTGATGGGCATCGCCATGATGGCGGTGATCGTGCTGACCGCGCGCGCCAAGAACCTGCCGCGCCTCGAGGAGCGCCCTGGCCTGCGCGAGAGCGCGGTGACCGTGCTGGGTGCGCTGCCCGCGCTGGTGATGCCGATCTTCGTGGTGGGCGGGCTGCTTCTGGGCATCGTCACCCCCACCGAGGCCGCCGTTCTGGCTGCGGCATATGCGATCATCGTCGGCGTGTTCTTCTACCGAGAGCTGAAGATCTCCGATCTGCCCGAGGTGTTCTGGGTGTCGGGCCAGCAGACGGTGCAGGTGCTGTTCATCATGGCCGCCGCCGCGCCCTTCAGCTGGGTGCTGGTGCAGCAACAGGTCCCCAACGCGGTGGTCGACGCGATGCTCGGCATCACAGACCAGCCCTGGGCGATCCTGATCATGATCAACCTCATCCTGCTGATCCTGGGCATGTTCATCGAGGGCATCGCGGTGATGATCATCTGCATGCCGATGCTGCTGCCGGTGGCGATCCAACTGGGCGTGGACCCCGTGCATTTCGGTGTGATCGTCGTGCTCAACCTGATGATCGGGCTGATCACCCCGCCGGTGGGCCTCTGCCTCTATACCGTGGCGCAGGTGGCGCGCGTCGACCTGGTCGAGATCATCAAGGAGATCTGGCCCTATCTGATCGCGCTCGCTGTCGTGCTGATCTCCATCACCTTCCTGCCGGGCCTCGTGATGTGGGTCCCCGCACTCTTCGGGTTCTGAACCATGCTGACACTGACACGCATTTTCACCGCTCTCGACACCGCCGTGGACAAGGTCACCCGCTGGGGGGTGATCACCGGGCTCTCGACGCTGTTCGTTCTGCTGCTGATCCGGGTCATCGCCCGCGCCACCGAGATCGCCTTTGTGGCCTATGACGAGATCGGCGAGCTGGCGACGATCTGGATGATCCTGCTGGGGGTCGTGGCGCTTTGGCGCCGCGGCATGCTCTACCGGGTCGATGTGATCATCGCGGGTGACGCGGCGTGGAAGGGCTGGCTCGAGGTCTTCGTGCAGCTCGTCTCGCTGAGCTTCGCCGCGATCATGGTAGTCTATGGCTGGCAATACGCGGTGAACGCGCGCGAGACCACGGCGATCCTGCAGATCAACAAGATCTGGTACTACGGCGCGCTGCCCTTCTGCTGCGCCATCATGGGCATCTACAGCGCGTTGCAACTGGTGCAGCAGGTGCAGGGCAACCTTGCCCGCGGCACCTCGGGGGCGCCGGTGCGTCCCGCGCCCGAGGGCGAGCCCGCGATCAAGCATCTTTGACAGACATCAGAGGGTGCGCCCGGCGTGCCCTCCTTCGGGAAAAGGAGAGACCATGACCGTCTACCAGAGCTTCGGCCTGCACATCGATGGGCAATGGAAAGAGGTCGCCTCGGGCGGCGAGATCGCGGTGATTGATCCGGTGAGCGAGGACGTGCTGGGCACCATCCCGCGCGCGGGCGCCGACGAG
The DNA here is from genome assembly GCA_048381755.1 of Roseobacteraceae bacterium. GTDB lineage: Bacteria > Pseudomonadota > Alphaproteobacteria > Rhodobacterales > Rhodobacteraceae > Salipiger. The sequence continues at coordinate 212,618 of JBLXGS010000010.1, read as the reverse complement.
CTCGATACCGCGCTGGAGGCTGTCGCCCGCATGGCCCCGGTCTGGGCGGCGACCCCCGGCTGGCAGCGCAGCGCGCTTCTGCGCGAGACCGCCCGCTGCATGGCCGACCGCGCCGAGCGCGCCGCATGGGACATGAGCGTCGAGACCGGCAAGCCGCTGGCCGAGGCCAAGGGCGAATGGCAGGCGGCGGTGGATCAGTTCGACTGGTACGCCGACGAGGCGCGGCGCATCTTCGGCCATACGCTCGCCGGGCGCGAGCCGGGGGTGCGGCTGGATGTGAGCTACGCGCCGGTCGGGCCGGTGGCGGCCTTCACCGCGTGGAACTTCCCGGCGCTTCTGCCCGCGCGCAAGGTCGCGGCGGCGCTGGCGGCGGGCTGTCCGATCATCGTGAAACCCTCGGAAGAAGCGCCGTCGAGCATGGCGCATATCGCCGAATGCGCGGTCGAGGCGGGGCTGCCCAAGGGCGTGCTCAACGTGGTGCTGGGCGATCCGGCCGAGATCTCGGCGCATCTCATCGCCTCGCCGGTGATCCGCAAGGTCTCGCTGACCGGCTCGGTGCCGGTGGGCAAGCTGCTTATGGCGCAGAGCGCGCAGGGGCTCAAGAAACTGTCGATGGAACTGGGCGGCCATGCGCCGGTGCTGGTCTATCCCGATGCCGATCCGGTGCGCGTGGGCGAGATCTGCGGCGCCACCAAGTTCCGCAACGCCGGGCAGGTCTGCATCTCGCCGACGCGGTTCTTCGTGCATGAGGACGTCTACGAGTCCTTTGCCGAGGCCATGGCGCGCGTCGCCAAGGGGGTGAAGCTGGGCCGCGGCACCGATGAGGGCGTGCAGATGGGGCCGATGGCCAATGCCCGCGGGCGCGACCGGGTGGCTGCGCTGGTGCAGGACGCGCTCGACAAGGGCGCGGATCTGCTCGCCGGAGGCAGCGTGCCCGCCGGGCGCAATCAGGGGTTCTTTTTCGAGCCCACCGTGCTGGGCCGGGTGCCGATGGATGCGGCTATCCTGCGCGAAGAGCCGTTTGGCCCGGTTGCCCCGATCGTGCCCTTCCGCGACCATGACGAGGTGATCCGCCTGGCCAATGACACGGGCTTTGGCCTTGCGGGCTATGTCTTCTCGGGCTCGCTCTCGACCGCCAGCCGCGCCGCCGAGGCGCTGGAGGTGGGCATGGTCGGGGTCAACGACATGCTGCTCGCCGCCGCCGAGGTGCCCTTCGGCGGGGTCAAGGACAGCGGTTTCGGCCGCGAGGGGGGCCAGCTCGGCATCCTCGAATATCTCGAAGCAAAATACGTGAAGACGCGCTACGCGTGATCGGAAAGGACGCCATGACCAACGACAAGACCAAGGGGCAGGGCATCGCCCGCGGCCTCACCAACTACGGCGATCCGGCCTTTTCGCGCTACCTGCGCCGGTCCTTCGCCAGCTCGATGGGCTACAGCCGCGAGATGCTCGACCGGCCGATCGTCGGCATCGCCCATGCGGCCTCGGGGTTCAACAACTGCCACCGGCATTTCCCCGAGATGATCGAGGCGGTGAAGCGCGGCGTGCTGGCCTCCGGCGGGCTGCCGGTGGAGTTTCCGACGATCTCGCTCGGCGAGGTCTTTCTGAGCCCGACCTCGCTGAAGTTCCGCAACCTCATGTCGATGGACGTCGAGGAAATGGTGCGCGCTCAGCCGATGGATTCCGTCGTGCTTCTGGGGGGATGCGACAAGACCGTGCCCGCGCAGCTGATGGGGGCACTTTCGGCGGGGCTGCCCGCAATCCAGCTTGTTGCCGGACCGATGTCCACCGGGCGTCATAAAGAGCACCGGCTGGGGGCGTGCACCGACTGCCGCCGCTTCTGGCAGCAGTTCCGCGCGGGCGAGATCGACCAGCAGGAGATCGACACCGTCGAGCGCAAGCTTGCCTCGACCGCGGGCACCTGCGCGGTGATGGGCACGGCCTCGACCATGGCGAGCCTGACCGAGGCGATGGGCATGATGCCGGCGATGGGCGCGGGCATTCCGGCGGTCAGCGCCGACCGGCTGCGCATGGCCGAGGACACCGGGCGCATCGCCATGGGCCTCATCGGCTCGGAGCTTACCCCCGCCAGCATCATGACGGAGCAGGCCTTCGAGAACGCGGTGACGGTTCTGCTGGCGCTCGGCGGTTCGACCAATGCGGTGCTGCACCTGGCCGCCATCGCCGGACGTGCCGGGCTGCCGCTCGACCTGCGGCGACTGAATGAGCTGAGCGACCGCACGCCGGTGCTGGTGGATCTCAAACCCACCGGCGACTACTACATGGAGGATCTGCATTACGCGGGTGGCATCCCTGCGGTCATGCGCGAGCTGCGTGATCTGCTGCATCTGGACGCGCGCACGATTACCGGCGAGACCATCGGCGACCGGATCGAGGCGGCGGATGACTGGGTCGAGCGCAAGGTGATCCGTCCGGCCAGCGATCCGATCCGCGAGACCGGCGGTTTGGTGGCACTCTACGGCAACCTCGCTCCCAATGGCGCGATCCTGAAGCGCTCGGCCGCCGATCCCAAGCTTTTCGAGAAAGAGGCGCGAGTGGTGGTTTTCTCATCGCTCGAGGACCTGTCGCAGCGGATCGACGATCCCGATCTCGACGTCACCGCCGACGACATGCTGGTGCTGCAGAACGCCGGGCCGACCAGCGCCGCCGCGATGCCCGAGGCCGGCTACCTGCCCATTCCCAAGAAACTGGCGCGGCAGGGCATAAAGGACATGGTCCGCATTTCGGACGCGCGGATGAGCGGGACGGCCTACGGCACGATTGTGCTCCACGTTTCGCCGGATGCCGCCTCGGGCGGACCGATCGCCCTTCTGCGCACCGGCGACCGCGTGCGGCTGAGTGTGAGGGACCGGGTGATCGAGATGATGGTGAGCGATGCCGAACTGGAGGCGCGGCGCAAGGATCATGCGCCACAGCGCGCCAGCGCCGAGCGGGGCTACTCGCGGCTCTACGACGAGCAGATCCTGCAGGCCGAGCAGGGTTGCGACTTCGGTTTCCTCGTTGGCAAGCCCGGCAGCTAGCAGAGGTTCCGAAGGTGCAAGCAAGCGTCCGACCGCTCCGCGCAAACACAGAGGGCGCGGGAACGCATTCCCTGACAAAGGGTGTGAGGACTGCCCTTCACGTCGCCAAAGAGCGCTGCGGCATGCATTGCGCTTGATCTCGCGATAGACAGTCGAACGATGCCGACTGATCTCAGCAGCGATCCTGCGCCGCGTACCCGTGTGGGCTCAAGGGTCGTTGCGACAGGCTCCGCTATCTCAGTTTCGCCATTTCCTCTCTGAAGGCTTCCGTCGGCGTGCGCCATCCGAGGCATTTGCGTGGTGTCGTATTCAGTCTCTCGCTGATCTCCTTCATCTTGGGCGTCGAAAGCGATGCGAGAGGCGTATCGCGCGGCAGGACGCGGCGGGCACGTCCGTTCAGGTTTTCCACCGAGCCTTTCTGCCAGGGCGCCTGAGGGTCGCAGAACCAGGCGGTTGTCCCGATGCCGGCTTCGAGCTTTCTCCAGTCGCGAAACTCGAACCCGCGGTCGAAGGTGATCGACTTGCGCGCCACCTGGGGCAGTGGCGTCAGCACGTTCATCAAGCTGTTCATGAAGTGCTTGGAACTGCGATCGTTGTTGCGGAACAAGACCGCGAAGCGGGTTTTTCTCTCGACCAGCGTTGCGACGTTCATCGAACCTTGCGCACGCTCGAAGATCATCAGATCACCTTCCCATTCTCCGAATGTTTCCCGTGTCTTGACGTATTCTGGGCGCTGATGGATCGACCGTTCAGGCGGAAAGACCTGGTTGCGGGACCGCCGTGCATACCGGGGCCTGCGTTTCTTGCGCCGGCTGGGCAGGTGTCGCGCCAACTCTTCGGCACGACCCTCTGGGCCAAAGATATGGGCGTAGATGGTCTCGTGGCTGACGGTCACGGGCAGGCCTTCGAAGCGCATCCGGCCGGCGATCTGCTCAGGCGACCAGCCAGCCTTGAGACGGTCGATAACGGCTTCGCGCAAATCCACAAGCCGGGTCAGCTTGCGCCTCCGGGCGCGGCGATCGGAAGCTTTGCGCTGCGCCACCATGCCGTAGTAGCCATCGAGGTAGGCGACCTCTTCAGTGTCTGCGGCAAAGGCATTGCGCTTGATCTCGCGGTAGACCGTCGAACGATGCCGACCGATCTCTGCGGCAATCGTGCTGACCGGCAGCTTTGCGTTCAGCATGTCTTCGATCCTGCGCCGCTCACGCAGGTCCAGCTCTTTGTGCGCCATTGTCCGTTCTCCTTGCTTTCCAGCAAGATAGGGGATTTGTCGCAACCCAGTTTAGAATGTGCCCTCACGTTCCCAGAGCATCGCGTAAGTAGAGTTATGTTATTAATAATGAGCCTTACGCCTGCGACCAGAACCTTCCCCCAGTGTACCCCACGCATTTACATTCGACCGGGACCACCAAGGAATTCGTCGTGGAAAACGGGAGCTACATTGGCGGCTTCTACGAGGCCACGCCGAACGCCCGCATGGCGCATGCGCAGGTCGCGCAATATGTGAGCCTCTGGTACCTCTTCCCCGCAACCAGGGCGTCGCAATGACCGATCTGATCTCCGCCGATCTTCTCGAGATCGTTGAGGGTGCCGACCCGCAGGTCACCGTCATTGCCCCGGGAACGTCCGCGGCGAGCGCTTGCCTGAGGCCGAAAACGGCAGAGACAACTTCAGGCCATCACCGCAGCGCGGCTGTGGTGTTCGGCGCTGCAAATACGGTCATGGCCCGGCGGATGCCGGCGACATCGTGCCCTCAGCCGTGTTCCGCGATGTATCCCTCAATGCGCAGCACTTCCTCGGTGGAGCCGAAGATGAGCGGACAGAAACCGTGCGGTTGGTCGGGCACGAGATCGAGAATGCGCTGCCGCCCATCGGTCGCCCGGCCACCGGCCTGCTCGACCATGAAGGCGATGGGGATCGCCTCGTAGGCCAGCCGCAGCCGGCCCTGCTCATAGCCCTTTCGGCCATCCTGCGGGTAGAGAAATGCCCCACCTTTCAACATGATCCGGTGCAAATCCCCCACCGCCGCGGCGAGCCAGCGCATGTTGTAGTTCTTGCCCAGCGGGCCGTCCTTGCCCGCCCGCATGTCGCTCGCGTAGGCCCGCAACCCCGGGGCCCAGTGCCGCTCGTTCGAAGCGTTGACCGCGATCATCGAGGTGCTCGGCTTCAGGCGGATGTTCTCGGCGGTCACCCGGAAGTCCCCGACGCGGCGGTCGAGCGTGGCGATATGCACGCCGTCGCCCAGCGACCAGGCGAAATCCACGGAATGGCCAAAGCACGCATAGCCTGCCGCGACGGCCTCGGTGCCGGGCCGCAGGAAGCTGCCGTCCCCCGCCGGATAGACCACGAAGAGCATGCCCAGAAGCGCGCAGATGCCGATCGAGCCGGAGCCGTCGATCGGATCCATCGCGACGTCGAACTCGCCCTCGGGATCGAGCGTCGCCACCGCCTCGGCTTCTTCCGACAGCACGTGGCGGATGTTGCACCCGGAAAGCGCCTGGAGCATGTGCTCATGCGCACCAACATCCAGCGCCTTCTGCGCGTCGCCGCTCTCGTTGTCGCCGACGATCTGCGCCGGGTCTCCGGTCAGCAGCCCCTCGGCCAGCCGGTCGGCGATCGGCGGCAGCGCCTCGGCGATGTGGCGCACGATCCGTGCCGCACCGGTGTCCGGCAGCTGCGCGTGCAGGGCTGCGCCGCGCGGCGCGTGGTCATTCGGGAGGGTCAGCATGATCGGTCTTCCTGTCATGGGTGCGCGGGCCGCGCCTTTTGGTCCGGTGTACCCTTGCATGCGCCGGGAGGGAATGGGGCCTGCTCAGGCCTTGGCGCGCATCGCCTCATCTTCGTCCGGGCCCGTCAGCATGGGCAGCAGCGGCCCGCGACCCTCGCGCACCTCGGCACCCGGCAGCACCGGCAGGGCGGGCGGCCCGTAGAGCGCGCTGACCGGCTGCGTGCCCCAGATCGCCGGAGCCAGCTCGGGCATTGCACCGGCCAACTCGAGCTGCGCGCGCGCGCCAAGCGCCCGCAGCGCCGTGGGTCCGGGCCAGAGGCTCTCGACCAGCAGGCCGCCAGCGTTGAGCAGCGCATGCAAGGGCAGAAGCAGGTGGTGATAGCCAACGCCCCGCGCGCCCCGCGCGACGCGCACCCGGGTGCCCCGCCGCTCGGCCAAATGGCCCGCCCGGACCAGCGCGGGACGACCACTGCCGGGGTCTGTGACGGCGATGCAATGCTGGCGGGACAGTCGCAGCTCGCTGCGGTTGCCGAGCGCGCCCGCCTGGATCACCACCGGCGCAAGCATCGGATCCGCCTCGATTTCCTCGGCACCGACGACGCGCGATCCGGCCCAGAGGATCGGCTGCGGTCCGGTCTCGGTCATCACCAGGTCGCCTGCGCCGAGCGCCTCGACCGGGGTCCAGCCCCCCGGTGTGGCGATGAGCGTTCCGCTGACCAGGCAGGGAATGCCCATGGCGTACATCGCTTCGTCGGAGGTGACGCTTGCTGGCGAGACCCCCATGAGCACGACGCTCTCGCCCGTGGGGAAGGTCAGCACGGCGTTGCCCGAGCCGTCGTCCGAGACGGTGACGTCCCAAGTGTTGACGGTTTCGCCATCACTGTCGAGCAATGCGCTGGTGTTCAGCTGGTCGGTGGTCCTGCCCCCGTCCAACGTCATGTCGAAGTCGGTGATCGTGTCGGCGCCGCCGCCCGGGGTGAAGACGTAGCTGTCGCTTCCCGCGCCACCGGTCAGCGTGTCGTCGCCAGCACCACCGGTGATCGTGTCCGCCCCATCGCCGCCGGAGATGCTGTCCGCGCCGCTGCCGCCCGACAAGCTGTCATCGCCCGCCATGCCGAAGAGTTGCTGATCGGCACCGCTGGCCGAGGCGTCGATCGTGTCGCTGCCGGAGCCGCCGACGACCTGCTCGATTTCCCAGAACTGGCCGGTGGTGCCCGCACCCACCTCGTAGCTGCCGTATTCCCAGCCGCCGAAGGTCACGTTCACCGGATCGGTCGCGTAGCGGAAATCCAGCGCGTCGATGTCGCTGTTGTCGCCGTCCTCCTGGCCGTAGATCAGGTCGAAGCCTTCGTTGCTTCCGTAGATGAAGAACCGGTCGGAGCCTGATCCGCCGCCCATCGAGTCGTTGCCAGCGTCGCCGGTGAAGATGTCGTCGCCGTCGCCGCCCCAGATCGTGTCGTCGCCCGCGCCGCCCCTCAGCGTGTCGTTGCCGGTGCCACCGTCGAGCGTGTCGTTTCCGTCGCCGCCTTCGATATAGTCGTTGCCCGCGCCGCCCTGGATCGAGTCGTTGTCGCCCTCGGCGTAGATGGTGTCGTTTCCGTCGCCACCGTAGATGGTGTCGTTGCCCCAGCCGCCGTAGATCAGGTCATCCCCGGCCCCGCCATCGAGCAGGTTCGCGCCGTAATATTGCGAGCCACTGATGTCGTCGATGTAGTCGTTGCCATCGCCGCCATAGACGGTGTCGTTGCCTTCGCCGTAGATCAGCGTGTCGTTGCCACCACCGCCGGAGATCACGTCGTCCCCGGAGCCGCCGTCGAGCGATTCAGAGAAATTGCCGCCTTCCATGACGTTGGCGTCGTCGCGCTCGTAGGCTTGGCTGTCGAAGCTGCTGTAGGCAACACCGCCGGCAGGAACCGAAGCACCACCGACATAAGTGTAGGTCACACCCGGGGTGATCGGAGCGTCGGTGACGTAGCCCACCGGCTGACCGTAGCCCTCGATCCACATCTCGTAGACATGGATGGTGCTGCCGTCCGGCGCCGTGACGATGTTGACGCTGCCGATGTAGAGCTTGCCGGTCGCGATGACCGCGCCACTGGCATCGGTCGCCGTGGCGGTCTGTTGGCTGCCGTCTAGAGACCCGCCGCCGCCGGACAGATTGCTGTCGTCGTCGGTGACCACGATGGTCACACGCTCGGACTGCTCCCACGTCGGGCGGACGTAGGCACCGCCAACCCCATTTTCGACGACCTGCTGGTAGTCGCCCGTGCCAAAGGCACTTAACGTATAACTCGCCACAACACTGCCTCTCTTATGGAAGCGCGGCCGCTGTACTCCGACCGTTGCGTCACCACTGGCATGCGTTGCGGAAAGACGCAACGTCAGCAAAGGAGCAGACGCCCGCTGCGGACATGCCGCGCGGGAGATGTTGCACGAAAGTGTCTACCGGTGCCTTAACCGGCGGCAGGACTCAAACACGGCGCAGCGCCAGCGCCTCGACCTCGACAAGAAACTCGGGGCGGGTGAAGCCCGAGACGATCATCAGCGTCGAGGCCGGCTTCACGTCGAGGTCGGCACAGGCACGGTCGCGGGCGGCCATGTAACCCTGCATGTCCTCGCGCCGGGTGACGAAAGCCGAGAAACGCAGCACGTCCGAGAAATCCAGCCCGTCCTCGGCAAGGATCGCCCGCAGCGCCTCGAAACAGAGGTCGGCCTGCGCCTCTACCCCCTCGGGGGTCGACCCGTCCGGACGCAACGCAAGCTGCCCCGAGGTCGCCACCACGGGACCGGCAGCGATGCCATGCGAGTAGTGGCCAAAGGGAGCGGCGATGCTTTGCGGTGCGAGGGGTTTCATGCCTGGTCCTTGTCTTGAGGGTTTGCCAGTCCGGCGCGGGCGAGGAAGAGCTGCACCGCTTCCGCGGCAATGCGCTCGAAGTCCATCTCGGCACCCGGATCGACGCCAAGCACGCGGCGGCTCTGAAGCTCGTAGTCGGCGTAATGCTGGGTCACCGCCCAGATGTTCATCATGAAGAGCAGCGGATCGACCGGCTTCATCCGCCCCTCGTCGATCCAGCGCTGGATGACCTCCGTTCCCGCCTCGACCGAGGCGTGCAGCCCCTCCCACTTGCCGCCCATCTCGGGCGCCCCGCGGCCCAGTTCCTGCAGGAACAGCCGAGACGCCTCCGGGCAGTCCAGCGACAGGCGCAGCTTGTGACGGACGTATCCGGTGATCACTTCGGCAGGATCGTCGGACTCCCCGGAGCCGAAGAAGATATCCCGCCACTGGCCGATGATCCCGTCGAGCACCTCGCGGTAGAGGTCCTCCTTGGAGGTGATGTAGTAGTGCAGCTGCGCCTTGGTGATCCCCGCCGCCTTGGCAAGTTGCTGGGTCGAGGTGCCCGACAGCCCGAAATTGGCGAACTCGCGCAGCGCCGCCTCGCGGATCGCGTCGTGGATTTCCTTACGCTTCAGACGTGCGGCGCTCATCGCGCTTCCCCTTGCTTGTCGGCTTGCCGAACCGGGACAGACGTTTGTCGACCTTGGCGAGAAAGCCCTTCAGGTCCCTTGGCTTGCGGTGGTTCATGTCGTGTAGCTGCAACCATGTCACGCGGCAACGCGGATGGAACAGGACCCGGAAGCCCCGCGCCAGCATCGAGCGGCCGGGATCGCGGATCAGCCGCAGCCACCACCACGGCGAGCCCGAGGTGGTGATCACCGCGAAATGCCGGATGTTCCGCAGGCACCCCGTGGCGCGCTTCTTTCGCGCGCTGGCGACGTCGAAGGCGACGCCGGGCAGCCAGACCCGTTCCATCCAGCCCTTCAGGATCGCGGGCGGGCCGTACATCCAGGTGGGATAGACAAACACCAGCCCCTCGGCCCGGCGCAAGGCGTCCACATGCGGCGCAACCCCGGCGATAAGCCGGTCGGTATCGGCGATGTAGTCGGCCCAGTCCTCGGCAGAGAGGACGGGATCGAACCCTTCGGCATAGAGGTCGATCACCTCGACCTCGTGCCCGGCCCGCAAGAGGCTCTCGCGGGCCTTGGCAAGAAGGGCGGCGCCGTAGCTTTCCCGGCCCGGATGGGCAAAGACGATCAGGACACGCATTGCACCGCCCCTTCCGGCTCAGTTGCCCTCGGCGGCGGTCTTGATCTCGATGCCGTGGCGCTTGTTGACGAAGGAGGTGTCGGCAACCTTCGAAAGATCGAGATCGCCTTCCTCGAGGATCCCGCTGTTCACGGCGGTCTCGTAGAAGTCGGCGATGCGCGCGTCGGTCATCGCGCCGATACCCAGCTCCAGGGCGTCGCCGCTGTCGATGATGCCAAGCTCGCGCACCTGCGCCATCTCGGCATCCAGCTTCTCGACGGTCAGCTCCGGGTTGGCGGCGATGATCGCCTCGTAGCCGGCGGTGTGGTCGCCGTAGAGGAAGGTGTACCAGCCCTCGATCGAGGCATCGACGAAGCGCTGCACCAGCTCGGGGTTCTCGTCGATCATCTGCTGACGGGTCTCGATGGTGGTGGCATAGGTGTTCCAGCCGTAATCCGCCATCAGGTAGGTCGCCACATCCGCGCCCTCGGCCGCAGCATAGAGCGGCTCGGCGGTCGCATAGGCCTGCTGCACCATCTTCTCGTCGCTGAGGAACTGCGCGAGGTTGTAGCCGTAGGGGCGGACCTGCTCGTCGCGGAAGCCGAAGTCCTCGACCATCCATTTCCAGTAGGAGAACTGGCCGTCCTTGCTAAGCAGTATCTCGGGCGCGGTGGTCAGGTCTTCCCAGCTCTCGTAGGCGCCTTCATGCGCGATCAGTGCCTGCGGATCCTTCTGGAAGATCGCCGCGACCACGGTGGTGGGGATGCCGTTGCGCACGTTGTCGAACGAGAGCAGGAGGTTGCCCGCCATCAGGAAGTCGAGCTTGCCGGCAATCAGCATGGGACGGTTGTTCACCTGCGGGCCGCCCTGACGGATCTCGACCTCAAGGCCGTATTTCTCGTAGGTGCCGTCCGCCAGCGCCTGATAGAAACCGCCGTGGCCGCCCTGTGCCAGCCAGTTGGTGCCGAAGACGACCTTGTCGCCGGCGAAGGCCGCAGATGCCGCGAGCGAAGCCGCCAGCGCGGTCAGGGAAATTCCGAGTTTCTTCATGGATTTGGTCCTGTTGGTTGGGGTCTTGTTATGCGCTGCGCGCCATGTCGGGGCGCCAGCCCCGGGTCTTGCCCGGGTTCATCAGGCCGTAGGGGTCGGCCAGTTTCTTGAAGTCGATCTGCGCCGTGTCGATCGTTTTCATGCCGCCATCCTCGATGGTGACCACATGCGGGTCGAAGATCGTGCACCCGTCTGCTTCCAGCTCAGCAATGAGAGCGTACATCTCGTCCTTGCCGCGGAAGCGCACCAGCGGCAGCGCAAAGATCTGGATCTCGCCGTCCTGTCGCGCCATCTCGTGGTGCCAGAACATCTCGTCGCCGTAGCGGGCCATCTGGCGCATCACCAGATCGATGTCGAAGGGGCGCGGATAGGCGACCTGCAGATAGGTCCAGCCCTTGTCCACCTTCAGCGCCTGCAGCGTGGTGTGGTTCCAGCCACATTCATAGGCGGGCTGCAGGCGGTTGGCGTGGATCTCCTCCATGGTCATGGCAAAGGAGATCGTCGCGCCCTCGGCCTCGGCCCTTGCGCGGAAACGGTCCATGTCGGTGGGCGCGACCATGGCGAAGACGGCGTCGCGGTCCTCGGGGAAGTAGCCCTCGAACTTGCGATAGTAGGGCGCGAAGCGGCGCTCGACCGGGGTCAGCAGGTAGCAGTCCAGCCCGTCCTCCTGCGCGGCGGTGGCAAAGCGCAGCGCCTTGTCGTAGCCGTCGAAAAGCGCGGCGGTGTGCAGCCAGTCGGTCGAGGGTGTGAGCGCGAGGCCCACCTCCAGCACGATGCCGTTGGTACCGTAGGCGTGGTGCACCTTCTGCACATCGGCGCCGCGCAGCTCGATCACCTGCGGCTCTTCTTCGAGCGTCAGCACCTTGAGGTAGGTGAGGTTCCCCTCGTCGCGCAGCATCCCGTGGCGCAGCGAGCCGATGCCGCCCGAGCCGCCCGCGATGAAGCCGCCGATGGTGGCGAGGCTGCGGGTCGAGGGGTACATGGTCAGTTCCTGCCCGGTCTCGCGGGCCGCGTCGTCGAGCTTCGACATGCGGATGCCCGCCTCGACATGGGCATGGCCGGGGGTGATCTCGAGGATCCGGTTCAGGCGCGTTAGGTCGACGACCAGCCCGCCCTCGAGCGGCACGCATTGCCCGTAGTTGCCGGTGCCGCCACCGCGCAGGGTCACCGGCACCTTGTGGCGCGCCGCTGCAGCGGCGACGCGGATCATCTCGTCCTGGTCCTGCGGGATCACCACCAGCTCGGCACGCTTGTCCTTCAGCTCGGCGTCGAGGATCGGGCTGTACCAGAAATAGTCTTTCGAGCGCGCTTCCAGCGCGCGGTCGTCGTCGTAGAAGCGCAGCCCGTCAAGGTCCTGCCGCAGCGCGGCGAGCGCCCCGGTGTGGCGGCCCTGCGGGGCGGCCAGTTGTGTATCGGTCATGCGAGGTCTCCGGAGGTCTCGGGGATGGGGGCGCCATCGCGCCAGACGGTGCGGACCGCGCGCGGGCGGTTCAGCGCATCATCGAGGCTGCTGGCGGCGATATGGATGAAATCGGCGGGGGCGCCGGCCTTGATCTCGATGTCATGGCCGAGCCACTGCGCCGGGGTCTCGGTGACGCTGGACAGCCAGTCCTGCGGGTCGAGGTGCCCCGCCAGAACGGCCATGCGGTAAACATCGAAGAGGTCGTAGTCGCCCTGCGGGTAGAAGGGATCGCAGACGTTGTCCGAGGCGAGCATCACCGGCATCCCGGCTGCGCGCGCCTCGTGCACCGGGGCGAGCCCCCGCAGCCGCGGCGTGCGGCCGGGCGTGGCGTCCTGCAGGAAAGCGTTGGTGGTCGGCAGGGTGCAGAGCGCCATGCCTGCCTCCCCTGCCCGTCCCAGTAGGTCGGCCACCGCGCCCTCGGGACGGACCGAGAGCGAACAGCAATGGCCCACAAGCACCCGGCCCGCCAAGCCGCGCGCCTCGGTCTCCTGCAGGATCGCGTCGAGCCCCTGCGCTTCCGGGTCGAGCCCCTCGTCGACGTGGAAATCGAGCTGCAGGTCGTGTTTCTCTGCCAGATCGAAAACCGCGCGCAGTTTTCCGGGAATATCCTCGTTGCGATAGACAAACGCGCCCAGTACTGCTCCGGTCCCGGCGATCTCGCGCGCGATCCGGTCGCCGAATTCGGCAAAGGCATCCAGTGGGGTCAGCGTGGCAAGCTGCAGATCGACTCTGCCGCGCCATTCCTCGACCAAAGCGCGCAGCACCGGCAGCGCCTCCGGCGCATTGGTCTCGGTCCAGTCGACGTGGCTGCGCATCGCCTTGGTGCCATTGGCAAAGGCACGGCGCAGCCCGCGCGCAGCGCGCTCGCGCAGGTCATCCGCGGTCCAGTTCGGCTTGTCTCCGGCCATCAGCTCGATGGCGTCATGCAGCGATTGCGGGCGGCTCGGCACCCGGGCGGCGGTGAAGGTCTTGTCGAGGTGGACATGCGCGTCGGCAAAGCAGGGCAGCAGCAAACCGCCCCCCTGCGCTTCGGACGCGGTGAGCGCGGCGATGCGCGCGCCCTCCAGTGTCACGTCCCAATGCCCGTCGCGCCCGGCCAGCGCGACGCCGTTCAGCGTGGTCATGCTCAGCCCTGCCGCTTGATCTCGCTCTCGTGCCAATGCCCGAGCACGGCGCGCGAGAGCCACGAGGTGGCGAGGAAGATCAGGATACCCAGCATCGACACCAGCAAGAGCGCCGCGAACATCCGGGGGATCTCGTTCCGGAAGCTGGATTCGAGGATGCGCGAGGCCAGACCGGTGTTCTGTCCGGCGGTGCCCGCGACGAACTCCGCCACCACTGCGCCGATCAGCGCGAGCCCCCCGGCGATCTTCAGTGCGGCCATGAAGTAGGGCAGCGCCGAGGGGATGAGCAGGTAGCGCAGGCGCTGCCACTTGGTCGCGCCGTAGAGCGTAAAGAGGTCGCGCAGGTTGTGGTCGGCGCTGCGCATGCCGATCGCGGTGTTCGACAGGATCGGGAAGAAGGCGACGATCCAGGCGCAGATCAGCAGCGCCGCGAAGGTGCTGTCGACATAGATCAGGATCAGCGGCGCGATGGCCACGACGGGCGTCACCTGCAGGATCACCGCGAAGGGAAACAGGCTCATCTCGATTGTGCGCGACAAGGCAAAGACCATCCCCAGCGCCACCCCTCCGATGATCGCGAGCCCCAGCGAGAGCAGCGTCAGCTTGACGGTGAACCAGGCGCTCGACAGCAGCGACGGGCCGTCTTTCCACAGCGTCTCGAGAATGAGGCTCGGCGCCGGGATCAGGTAGTGCGGGATCTCGTTGTAGCGCACGAGGAATTCCCAGAGGCCGAGCGCGCAGAGCAGCGCGGCGCAGGGCATCAGGATGCGCATCCGGCGCTCGCTCCGGGCGGCGCGCAGCGCCGGATCCTCCGAGGGGGCGGCCTGCGGGGCCATGGTCACGGGGTCAGTGGTTGAGGTCGACATCGTCCATGGTCCCTTCGAGTGCGTCAGACACGAGACGGCAGGTCTCGGCGTATTCGGGCGTGGTGCGGTAGTGCGCGTCACGCGTTGAGGCATCCGGTAGCGCGAGGTCGTGCACGACACGGCCGGGGCGCGGCGCCATGACCACGACGCGGCTCGACAGGTAGACGCTCTCGAACACCGAGTGGGTCACGAAGATCACCGTCAGCCCGTTGCGCCGCCAGAGATCCAGCACATCGTTGTTGAGCTTGAAGCGGGTCATCTCGTCGAGCGCCGCGAAGGGCTCGTCCATCAGGAGCAGCCTGGGCTTGGTGACCATGGCGCGGGCGATCGAGACCCGCATCTTCATGCCACCCGAAAGCTCGCGCGGGTAGCTGCTGCCGAACTTGGCAAGGCCCACCATCTCAAGCGCCTCGGTCACCTGTGCCTCGGCCTCGCGGCGGCTGAGCCCGCGCAATTTCAGCGGCAGGTAGACGTTGTCGAAGACCGTGGCCCAGGGCATCAGCGTGGGCTCCTGAAAGACGAAGCTGACATCGCCGCCCTGCACGCCAGCTGACTTGCCCGCGCTGCCCGGCGCGTGGCCGTTGACGGTGATCTGTCCCGATGACGGCGCCAGCAGCCCCGAGATCATCCGAAGCGCCGTTGACTTGCCGCAGCCCGAAGGGCCGAGCAGGCTGACGAATTCACCCTGACGGATGGTGAGATCCATGTCCTGCAGCGCCAGCGTTCCATTGTCGAAACGCTTGAAGACGTGGGACATCTCGATCTGCGCAGCGCCCTGCGCGGTGGTGTCGAGGGGCATGACGGGCTCCTTACCAGTCGGGGTGCGCATCGAGCCGCGACAGCGGCGCGCGGTCGATCTCGTCGAAGATCCGGGTGAGCCGGGCGACCGCGTGATCGAGCGTCGCGGCACCTTTCTCGGCGCTCGCGAGATGTGCCTCGCCGCAGGCGCCTGCGCTACTGAGATCCTGCGTCAGCCAGGCGGGTTTCGCGGGGCCGGGCAATGCAATCGAAGGGGTCTCGGTGGCCCAGACCTCGGCCTGCGAGGGGAAGTCGCGGGCGTGGGACATGTCTACGTTCTCGGGGTCCAGCGTCAGCATCACCGAGGTTTCCATGTCCCCGGCGTGGATGCCATGCCGCAGCTCGCGCTCGGAATAGACCCCCTCGGGCATTCCGGCGGCAAACCAGCTCAGCGAGAACGCCATCATATGGTGCTTCTCGCGCAGCTCGCGTGCGACGATGTCCATGGCGGGAATGTTGCCGCCATGGCCGTTGAGCAGGACGATCTTGCGCACGCCCGAGCGCGCCACACAGGCGCCGATCTCGGTCCAGACCCGCAGCAGGGTCTCGGCCGACAGGGTCAGGCTGCCGGGATAGGCGCTGTGCTCGTTGCTCTTGGTCACCGCCTGCGTCGGCAGGAAGACCACCGGGCTGCTTTCGGGAAGGTGATCGGCAAGCCGCGAGATCACGCCCTCGACGGTGGCGGTGTCCACCGACATGGGCAAATGCGGACCGTGCTGCTCGATGGCACCAAGCGGCAGGACCGCGATCAGCTTCTCGCGGTCGAGCGCGGCAAACTCCCTGCTGCTGTAGTCTGCCCAGTATCGCTTCATGCCCTGCCCTTTCACTGTCCTGGCCGCCCCGCGGCGGCTGGCGAGATTCATAGCAAGTGATCAAACCAATTGGTATGAAAAATCGGGAAGCCTGGCGAAGACCTAAGGTCGGCCGGTACATTGCCGGATTATGATGCCTTTCATTTGTGCATTTGCGGGTACCGCGGCCCCGATATCATCGGCAGGAAGTTCGGGCTCGACCGCCATGGGGTCGGCACGCGTCGAATCGAAGGCATCGGGGCTGGCTGCTAGGGCATTGCTTGACTAAAGCAGTCAGGAAAGCCTAGAACCCCGTATCGGCACAGCCTCTGCTGGATGTCAGCGGGCAGCCAGTGTCGAAGTTCCCAGCCGGTACGCGGTCCTCAGGGCCCGTGGGCCGCACTCCCCCTGACCGACCGACGCGAGCCGCCATGACCTTCATGCCCCGCATGACATCGCAGACCCGAGCCATCGAACCCACGCGCCCGCTGCGCTGGCGGCGCTGGGGCGGTGCAATCGCCGACGTCTGGCACGTGCATGGCGCAGCAGGTGGCGGTGGCTTCTACCGCTCACCGGATCCGAGGCTCGTGGTCTTTCTCGGCGCGCCCTCGGGCGCGCTACACCTTCGGACCACGCCCGACGGTCCATGGATGCAGGGCATCGGCGCCTTCTACATCCCCGCCGGCATGCCGCTCTGGAGCACGCTTGCCGACGAGCGGGACTATGCGCATCTCGACTTCCACCTCGAAGCAGGGGCCCTGGGCCAGCGCCTGCGAAACGCCGGCCCCGTCAGCCGCATGGAAGAAGCGCATTTCCTCAGCGCGCCCGACCGCGCCGCTCCCCTCGCCGCGCTCTTGGCCGAGGAGGTGCAGACCCCCTCCCGCCCGGACATCATGCTCGACGGGCTGCTCACGGCATTGCTGTGCGAGGTGCTCGATCTCGGCAAGGCCGAGGCGGAACCGCGCCGGGGCGGCCTGCCACCGCACGTGATCCGCGAGTTGCGCCGCCACGCGCTCGCCGCGCTGCACCGCAAGATCGAGGTCGGCGAGCTGGCCGAGATCGCCGGCCTGTCGGAGAGCTGGCTGACCCGCGCCTTCAAGCAGAGCCTCGGAACCACGCCGCAGCGCTGGCTGACGCAGCTGAGGGTCGAGACGGCCATGGGCCTGATGACCGACACCGACCACGGCCTCGCCGAGATCGCGGCCGCCACGGGCTTTGCCGACCAGGCGCACCTCACGCGGAGCTTCCGCAGCGCGCTCGGAGAGACGCCGGGCGCCTGGCGCCGGGCAAGAACGCGCGCGATTGCGACAAACCACGGCGGTCTGGTTCAATCTCCGGCCAAAATCCCGAGCTAATTACTCGGAAAAAATCCGCATCGTGGGACGTAACATGACCAGCACCCTCCGCCTGTCCTATCTGGCCAGTGCCAGCCTGCTTGCCCTTGCCGGGGCCGCGCAGGCACAATCCACCGCCGACCTCTTCGATCTGGGCGAAATCGTCCTTGAAGGCGAATACGATCCCTCGGACCCGGTGCCCGGCTACGTCGCCACCACGGCGCAGACCGCGACCAAGACCGGCACGCCGATCCTCGAGACCCCGCAGTCGATCTCGGTGATCACCGGCGAGCAGATCGAAGACCAAGGCGCGACCACGCTGGGCGACACCCTGGGCTACACCGCCGGCGTCACCGCCCAGCCCTATGGCACCGACCCGCGCTTCGACGCGCCCACCATCCGCGGCTTCGACGGCGGCGACGCGCAGTACCTGAATGGATTGCGCATCCTGCGTGACTTCGGGGCGCCCTCCTTCGAGATTTACTCGCTGGAGCGGATCGAAGTACTGAAGGGCCCGGCCTCGGTGCTCTACGGTTCGGGCATCCCGGGCGGGGTGATCAATCAAGTGCAGAAGCGCGCGCAGTTCCTCAGCTTCGGCGAGGCGGGCGTCGGCGTCGGCGACCCCAAGGCCACCGAGGCCTTCGTCGACTACAACCACGTCTTCTCCGACACTTTCGCCGCCCGCGTCACGGCGGTTGCCCGCGAGAGCGAGGAGGACGTCGACGAGCTGGGGAACAGCCGTCAGTACCTCGGCCTCGCGACCCGCTGGGAGCCGACCGAGCAGACTTCGTTGCAATTCCTCGGCTCGTGGCAGAAGGACAGCCCGATCACCCCGACCGGCGTGCCCTACGGGCTGATCGGCGACGAGGATGACGAAGACCTGCGCGACTACTACGGCGGCGACACCGACGTGGACGAGAGCGACCGCCGGGTGCTCAATCTCGGCTTCGAGCTTGCACATCAGATCAACCGGGACTGGAGCGCAGAAGCGAGCTTCCGCTACCAAAAGTTCGACTGGGATTTCACCGGCTACAACGTCTATACCGCGATGAGCAGCTACGGCATCGTCGACCGTGTGGTCACCAAGCAGCACGAGGACAACTTCACCCAGAACCTCGACTTCCGGATCAGGGGCCACGCCGAGACCGGCGACGTGGCGCACGCCCTGCTCTTCGGGCTCGACCTGCGCCGCTACGGAATGGACGACGAGACGCGCTTCTACTACCCCGGCGGAACTCCCTTCCCGGCGCATCCCGACGACAGTGCCGGCCTGCCCGCAGTCGGCTACGTTCAGCAGCGCGATCTGACCCTGACGCAGCTCGGGGTCTACGCGCAGGACGAGGTGGCGATCGGCAACTGGCGCGGCTCGCTGGCGCTGCGCCACGACTGGGCCGAGCAGAGCGGCGATGTCTCCCTCGGCGGCGCGCCCTATAACGCCGACCGAGAGGACGAGGCCACCACCGGCCGCGCCGGGCTCTCCTACGTATTCGCCAACGGCGTCGCGCCCTACCTCAGCTTCACCACCTCCTTCGATCCCCAACTCGGTACCGACTACCTTGGCAAGACCTACGAGCCGACCACCGGCCGGCAGTGGGAGCTGGGCGTGAAGTACCAACCGCTCGGCTTCAACGGCTTCTTCAGCGCGGCGCTCTACGAACTGACGCAGGAAAACGTGCTGGCCGCCTCGAGCGACAGCGAATATGCCTACTCGCAGATCGGCGAGGTGCGCTCGCAGGGGCTCGAGCTTGAAGGCACGGTGGATCTCGAGAACGGCTGGACCCTGCGCGGCGCCTATACCCGCAATCTCACCGAGCAGACCAAGGGCGACAACGAGGGCAAGCAACTGCCCAACGCGCCGCTGCACAACGCCAGCCTCTGGGCCAACTACAGCTTCGCTCCCGATGCCGCGCTGGCCGGGCTCACCCTCGGCGGCGGCGCGCGCTACATCGGCGAGCGCTACGGCGACGCGCCGAACGCTATGGCGCTGGACTCGGTCACCCTGTTCGACCTGCAGGCCTCCTACGCGATCACCGAGGACATGCAGCTCTCGGTCAACGTCAGCAACCTGACCGACGAAGCCTATGTCGCCTCCTGCACCCAGTACTACGGCTGCTACTACGGCGACGGCCGCACGGTGCAGGCGCGCCTGACCTACAAGTGGTGATGGCTTTCACCTGACAAGCCGGGGTCCCGCGTCTAAGGATGCGGGGCCTCTTTCTGCCTTCCGCGGCAGAAGTGCATATCTACCCTCGGGAGACAGCCGGATGCTGCGCCAGTTCTTCGCCTACTACCGCCCGCACATGCGGCTCTTCTGGCTCGACTTCGGCTCCGCCGTGCTGTCGGGGCTGCTCGAGCTTGCCTTCCCGCTGGCGATCGCCGGCTTCATCGACCACCTGCTGCCGGGCGGCAACTGGACGCTGACCATTCTGGCGGCCATCGGGCTGGTGGCGGTCTACCTGATCAACGCGGGTCTGATGATCGTGGTGACCTACTGGGGCCACATGCTGGGCATCAACATCGAGACCGAAATGCGCAGCAAAGCCTTCGCGCATCTCACGAAACTGAGCTGGGGCTGGTACGACCGCGCCGAGACCGGCAAGCTGGTGGCGCGTGTGACCCGCGATCTCGAGGAGATCGGCGAGGTCGCCCACCACGGCCCCGAGGATCTCTTCATCGCGGTGATGACCTTTGCGGGGGCCTTCGGCCTCATGGCCTGGATCCACCTTCCGCTGGCGCTGATGACGCTGGTGATCGTGCCGGTGATGGTCTGGCTGATCGCCGTCTACGGAGGCCGGATGACCCAGACCTGGCAGGCCATCTACGGCCGCGTCGGCGCCTTCAACGTGCGGCTCGAGGAAAGCCTTGGCGGCATCCGCGTGGTGCAGGCCTTCTCCAACGAGGGACACGAGCGCGCGCTCTTCGAACAGGACAACCGCCGCTACCGCGAGACCAAGCTCGACGCCTACCGCATCCTCGCCAAGCTCAGCGCGCTGCACTACAGCGGCATGCGCATGGTGCAGGTGGTGGTGATGGTGGCCGGTGCCGGCTTCGTGTTCAACGGCTCGCTCTCCGAGGGAGGCTTCATCGGCTTCCTGCTGCTGGTCAACGTCTTCTTCCGTCCGCTCGAGAAGATCGCCGCGGTGATGGAGACCTACCCGCGCGGCATCGCCGGCTTCCGGCGCTACACCGAGCTTCTGTCCACCGAGGCCGACATCGCCGACGCACCCGATGCCGCCCCCGCCCCGGCCTTCCGGGGCGAGATCCGCTTTGACAAGGTCAGCTTCGCCTATGACGGCGCGCGCGGCGTGCTGCACGAGGTCTCGCTCGACATCAACCCCGGCGAGACGGTCGCGCTGGTCGGCCCCTCCGGCGCAGGCAAGTCGAGCCTGATGGCGCTGCTCCCGCGCTTCTACGAACCCACGGGCGGCGAGATCCGCATCGATGGCATACCGATCCGGCAGATGACCCTCGCCTCGCTGCGCAGCCAGATCGGCTTGGTATCGCAGGATGTCTTTCTCTTCGGCGGTACTTTGCGCGACAACATCGCCTACGGCAAGCTCGGCGCGACCGAGGAGGAGATCCACGCCGCCGTGGACCATGCCCAGCTTGGCCCGCTGGTCGAGAGCCTGCCCGACGGCCTGGATACGGTGGTCGGCGAGCGCGGCGTGATGCTCTCGGGCGGGCAGCGGCAGCGCGTGGCGATCGCCCGGGTATTCCTGAAGAACCCGCCCATCCTGCTGCTCGACGAGGCGACCTCGGCGCTCGACCGCACCACCGAACGCGAGGTGCAGGCGGCACTGTCCCGGCTGGCGGTGGGGCGTACCACGCTGGTCATCGCGCACCGGCTCAACACCGTGCGCGATGCCGACCACATCGTGGTGCTGGAGCAGGGCCGCGTGGTCGAGCGCGGCAGTCACGACGCACTGATCGAGGCAAAGGCCGCCTACTACGAACTGGCAAGCTGAAAGCCGCGGCGGAGGTGCTCGAGCGACGCGCCTCGCCTGCTTCCACATGGCAAAAATATCCCGGGGGAGTCCGCGCAGCGGACGGGGGCAGAGCCCCCGCAAAGCACCGCCGCCGGTCCCCGCTTCGAACCATGTCCGGCCGCCACACATGCAAAGGCGCCGACCCACACACACGGGCCGACGCCTTCACGAGGGAACCTTGATCAGAGGCGAATGTCGTCGAGGCGCTGGTCGCCGGGCAGCTTCGAGCGTTCAAGGATGATCTGCGAGATCGCCCGCGCACGCACGGGGCTCAGCGCCGCCATGATCGGCGCCGCGTCGCGCTCGTTCATCGTGCCCAGCACCATGACCGAAACCTCAATGTCGAGATCGTCCATGATGGTCGCCGCATCCTTCGGCTTCATGTTCCGGTAGAGCGCGACCAGCCGGTCGACGTCGGAGGTATGCGCAGCCTTGACCTTCTCTAGCAGGCCCTCGAGCTCCACCTTCAGATCCGCCAGCTGCTGCTGTTCGACCTCGAGGGTCTCGCGCGCGAGATCGAGCTCCGCCTCGCGCTGCGCGTAGCGGTCCTTCTGGGCCAGCAGAAGTTCGCGCTCGGCGCGGATCGAGGCCAGCAGTTCCTCCGGACCGCCATCGCAGAGCATCGCCGGATCCGCGGCGGCCTCGGTGGCGGCCGCCGGCACGGGGGCCGGCTCGGGCTCGCTGCTCGCCGCAGAGGCCGCGGCGACGAACATCGTCTGCTCCGGCTGCTGCTGCGTCTTCGCGGCGAATTGCGGCTCGTTCGCCAGCGTCACGCCGATCTTGCCAATCACCGCGACGGCCAGGCCGATGAGGAGGAAGGTGATGGGACGCATGGGACTCAGGCCTCGCGGTTGCGCACGGTTTCAAAGAACCCGCGCACCAGTTCGGACTTTCCGGAGACGGAGGCCGTGCCCGCGGGGCGGGTCGGACGATCACGCGTGGTGCGGAACGAGGCCGCCTCACCGCGGCTCAGCTCCGGTTCGCGCTGGCGCCGGCTGCGGGAATCCGCTGCCTGTTCGCCGGCGTCGCGCAGGGCCGAAACCGCCGATTCCGACTTGTCCACCGCAGCAGAGAAGCTGCCGATCATCGGCTCCAGATCCCGCAGCGCCGCCATCAGCACCCGAACGCGACGATCCACCACCCAGGCGTAGGTCAGCGTCCCGACGAGAAGCACCAGAATGGCAATGTCAATCAAGAAGGACATTGGGCAAATCCTCTTCTTCGTACAATTTTTCAGAAACTTTGAGGGCAATCTTGCCGTTCTTCCGGCGCCCCACTTCGGCCCGCGCGATATGCTTGCCGGTGACGCAGAGCGTGACCGGATCGTCGATCTGCATCCCCAGGTCGAGCACCTGCCCCGGCATCCAGGACAGCACCTCGCGCAGCGAGATCCGTGCCTCTCCCAGCACCGCGGCGACCGGGATGTTGGTGGTGCCCAGCTTGTCGGTCAGCTTCATGCGCCAGCCGGTGTCGCCACCGAGCTGCCCGCCGGTGAAGTTCTGCGACAGCACGTCGCTCACCGCATCGAGGGCCGTGGTCGGCAGCAGGAAAACCATCTCGCCGACGCGGTCCTCGATATTGATCCGCAGCACCGCCCGCGCACAGGAACTGGTCGGCGGCGCCAGAAGCAGCGCCTTGGGATTGGTTTCCAGGTGGCTGATCTCGAAGCTCACCGGCGTGACCTTTTCGAAGGCGACAGAGAGCTCTTTGAGGGTTTCTTCGCAGAACGCCTTGCCGATGCGCTTCTCGATGCTGGTGAAACTGCGAGGAGCGCGCGGGCTTTCCGGCACCGTGCGGCCGCCGAAGGTGATCTCCAGGATCGAATAGAGAAGTTCGGGCCGCAGCGCCGCCGCGATCGTGCCACTCCATTCCGCCGCCTCGGTCACGCCGATCAGCGAGGGTTCCGACAGCGAGTCGATCGCATCCTGACACGTCAGGTAATCGACCTTGTCGAGCGAGACGTCGACCATGGCCCCGAGATAGGCCTTGAGCACCTGCGCCAGCGACAGGGCGAAACGGTCAAACACCACCTCGAGCATCGGCAGCCGCGCGTAGGAGCGCTTGGCGCGTTCGACAATCAACTCCTCGACGGCGCGCGTGTCGATCGTGATCCTGCTTTGCTCGGTCATTGGATGATCAGGTCCGCGATGAGAAATTCCAGCGGTGCCTCGCTGTCGGTGATCGCGCGCGCGCGGCGCAGCAGTTCGGCCTTGAGCCGGGCCAGCCCGATCGACCCCTGCAGGTCGCTCTCGTTGAGCTGCCGCAGGTAGTCCTGGAAACTGTCACGCAGGAAAAGCTGGCGGCTCTCGATGGCCTCGGCCCCCGGAATCGAATTGTCGTAGATCAGCGCAAGGTTCAGCTTGAGAAAGCGCGAGGTCTGCCGCCCGGTCGCGGTGGTCGCGGTGATATTGACGATGATTTCCTGGAACGGCAGCGAGATGATGTTCTTGGACATCCCGGACCCAGCACCCCCCGCACCAATCGCCGCAGGCGAGGCGGCGGGCGACGCCGACGGCGCATGTCCCGCAGGCTGATCCTGCGGCGCATCCTTGCCGGAAATCATCGCGGTAAGCCGCTCCGGCCCGGCCGCGGCAACCAGCCCGGCCAGAAGCGCCACGGCACAGGCCAGGGCAATCGCAAGGGCGATCACCAGCTTCCCCCGCTTCGAGGTGCCGTCGGAACTGCTCTCGGTCATTGTCGCGTCAGCCATGGACCGTCTTTGAAAGTGGTGGTTAATCTTGTTCGACTATGCGTGGAATCTCCAAATTAAGCAAGCAGAACTTCCGGTATAGTTCTTGAGTACCAAGAACAGTTGTGTTTATTCTTGCACCAGGCGACATCATAGGGCGCAGGACACGTGCAGGCGATACTGGAAAATCTCAAATCGCTGGGCTGGCGACGGCTCTCGGTGCTTGGAGGAACGGGTCTTGCCCTTGTTCTTGCGGTGTTTTTCGGCCTCTCGGTCATCACCACGCCCGACTATGTTTCTCTCTACCGAGACCTGAATCCGGCAGATGCCGCCCGCATCGTCGACTCGCTCGAAGCCGCCGGCATCCGCAGCCGCACCGACACTGCTGGTACCGCGGTCAGCGTGCCGGCCGAGGACATGGCCCGCGCCCGCATGGAACTTGCCTCGCTCGGCCTGCCCAACGAAGGCACGCCCGGCTGGGAGCTTTTCGACGAACAGAGTGGCCTGGGCATGAACAGCTTCATGCAGCGGGTGAACCGGATGCGCGCCATGGAAGGCGAGCTCGCACGCTCGATCCAGACCATCGACGGGGTCGAGGCAGCGCGCGTCCACCTCGTCATGCCCGAACGCGAGCCGTTTTCGCGCGAGCGCCCCACCCCTTCGGCCTCGGTGATCGTCCGCGGCTCGCGGCAGATCGGGATGAAGCAAGCGCATGCGATTCGCTCTCTGGTTGCATCCGCCGTGCCCGACCTCGCCCCGGCGCAGGTCACCGTGCTCTCGGCATCCGGAGAGACCATCCTCGCAGATGACGGCGAGGCGGGAAGCGAGGCGTCGCTGCAATCGGCCCGCGCACAGATCGAGGATCGGCTGAGCCAGCGGATCACCCAGATCCTCTCGGCCCGGGTCGGTGCCGGCAACGCCCGCGTGACGGTGAGCGTCGACCTGTCGAGCGAGCGGCAGGTGGTGCGCGAGCAAACCTACGACCCCGACCAGCGGGTCGTGCGCTCGACCGAGACCCGCGAGGAAACCACCCAGGATCAGCGCGCCGCCAGCGGCGAGGTCGGCGTCGCCGACGACGTGCCCGCGGCGCTGGCCGACGCGGTGCCCGGGACGAATTCGAACAGCTCCAACACCAACAACGAAATCGTCAACTACGAGATCGGCGGCACACAGGTCGAGACGGTGCGCGAGCCCGGCGACGTGCAGCGCATGTCGGTCGCGGTGCTGATCAACGGCATTTACAACGTTCAACCCGACGGCTCGGTGGAATACGAGGAGCGCAGCGCCGACGAGTTGGAGCGCCTGCAGGCGCTGGTGCAGAGCGCCATGGGCTTCGACGAGGCGCGCGGCGACTCGATCGAGGTGGTGAGCCTGCGCTTCATGGACTACTCGATGGACGTCGGCGAGCCGGTGGCGCGCAGCTTCACCCAGGTCCTGTCCGAGAACATGGGCACGATCCTGCGCGGCCTCTTCGCGCTGGGTCTGGTCGCGGCGGTGCTTGCCTTCGCGGTGCGCCCGGCGCTGGCCAAGCTGATGGCCGCCAATGGCGAGGTCGAAGGCCCCAAGGCGGGCGGCCTGCCGGCCCCTGATGCCGCGCCTGCCCTGCCGGGCGCAAAGGCTCCGCCGGGCCTACCCGGGCAGTCCAACGTGACGCAGCTCCACGCCGGGCAGCAGGGCGCCGGCGGCTCCGAGCAGGTCTTCCACAGCGGCACGGTGCTCGACCCGATCCCGGAGGGCGGCGAAGAGATGGTGTCCTTCGCCTCGGTGCAGGGCGGCGTTCAGCGCGGCTGGATCAACACCGTCGGTGAGCTGATCGAGCGCGAACCGGACGACGCGATCAAGGTGGTGAAGAGCTGGCTTGCAGAAGGGTCCGCGACATGAGCTTCATCTTCGATCGCAACTTCGACGCCGAAGCGGACGCGCAGCGGCGCGGCGAGCAGGTCAAGGCCGGCGCGATCTATACCCGCGCGGAGTTCGACGCGGCGGTGAGCGCGGCCCGGACCGAGGGGTTCGAGGCAGGGCTCAGCCAGGGCCGCGACGAGGCCTCCAATGCGGCGCAGCACAACACCAGCGCCCGGCAGGCCAGCGCCATCGAAGCGGTGGCCCCCGCGTTGCAGGCGCTGTTCTCGGACGCGGACCATCACCACGCGGTGCTCGAGTCGCAGATGGTGGGTTTCGCGCTGTCGGTGCTGCGTCAGGTGGCCCCCGCGACCGGTGCAGCCCTTGCCGAGCAGGAGGCGCTGCAGGAGGCTCGCGGCGTCGTGCGCATGGCGCTCGGCGCGGCCGAGCTGAAACTGCGCTTTGCGCCCGAGGTCACCGAAAGCAGCGCCGCGGAGATACACCGCGTTGCCCGGCAGTCCGGCTTTGGCGGACGCATCGAGATCAAGCCCGACCCGGACTTGGCGACCGGCGATGTCCGCGCCGAGTGGGACCACGGGGTGATGACCTACAGCTTCAACGACATCTGCGAACGCATCCTCGGCGCGCTGGAAAGCAGCAAGGCAAGCATCGACGCGGCGATCGGGCAGGATCAGGCAGGAGAATAAGACATGACGGACGAGGCAGAGACCAAGCAGGCCGAAACCGGAGCCGCCGCGGCAGCCCCGAAGCCGGCCGAGAGCGGCCAGGGCATCGACGCGATGCTCAACGTCGGGCTGAACGTGCAGATCGTGCTGGGCCAGACCCGCATGCCGATCGCGCAGCTACTGAAGCTCAGCCGCGGCTCGATCATCGAGCTGGACAAGAGCATCGGTCAGCCGGTCGAGGTGATGATCAACGAACGGCTGGTGGCGCGCGGCGACCTGGTGCGCCTGCCCGATGACCGGCTCGGCGTCTCGCTGATCGAGATCGTCAAGGACTACGTGTCCGAAGAATGACCCGACATCGCGGCCAGCTTTCAACGGTGCTGACCTGCCTGCTTCTGGCGGCGGGGCTGTTGGTTGCTGCCGTGGGCACCGCGCAGGCGCAATCTGCGGGTTCGGACCTGCTGGGCGCGATCGGCGACGCGCTGAGCTCTGCCCCCGCCGGATCGGACGAGCGCGCTTCGCTCTCGGGGCGGATCATCCAGCTCATCGCGGCGATGACCGTGCTGTCGCTGGCACCGGGGCTGCTGGTCATCATGACCAGTTTCACCCGCTTCGTGATCGTCTTTTCCATGCTGCGCTCGGCACTCGGCCTGAATCAGACGCCGCCCAACATGGTGCTGACGTCCATGGCGCTGTTCATGACCTTCTTCGTCATGCAGCCGGTCTTCGAGGATGCCTGGGAAGGCGGCGTGCAGCCGCTGATGGAGAACTCGATCACCGAGGAGCAGGCGCTGGCAAGGATCGGCCAGCCGTTCAAGACCTTCATGTACGCCAACACGCGCGAGAAGGATATCGCCCTCTTCCACGACATCGCCGCGCGCAGCGACGCGGACGGGGCGGAAGTCGAGCCCGGCCCCCTGCCCGAGGGTGCCGAGGCGGTCGGCTGGCGCGAGCTGGTGCCGGCCTTCATGATTTCGGAGCTGCGACGCGCCTTCTCGATCGGGTTCCTGATCTACCTGCCCTTCCTGGTGATCGACCTGATCGTCGCCTCGGTGCTGATGAGCGCGGGCATGATGATGCTGCCGCCGGTGCTGATCTCGCTGCCGTTCAAGGTGATCTTCTTCGTGCTGATCGACGGCTGGTACATGCTGGCCGGAAGCCTGATGGAAAGTTATCTGCCGCTCTCCGGAGCGGGCTGACACACATGATTGGAGCCGCCAGATGGCTGTAGCGAACGTCCAACGCACCACGACGACCAACCCCGCCGGTCAGGCCGCGCGGCGCAAGCTGAGCGGACCGCAGAAGGCCGCCATCCTGTTTCTGTGCCTTGGCGAAAAGCGCGGCTCGGCGCTGATGCAGCAACTGGACGACGACGAGATCCAGCGCGTCACCCGCGCCATGTCCGGCCTCGGCTCGATCTCGTCAGAAACCGTCGAGCAGGTGCTGTCGGATTTCGTCGAGGACATGACCAACGGCGGCGGCGTGGTGGGCTCCTTCGCGGTGGCCGAGAACCTGCTGCGCTCGCTGCTGCCCGGTGAACAGGTCGAGGGCATCCTCAAGGACATTCGCGGCCCGCTCAAGGAGCGCGACCTCTGGGCGCGGTTCAGCGGCCTGTCGGAGAACGTCATCGCCAACTACCTCAAGGGCGAGCACGAGCAGACCATCGCCGCGATCCTCACCAACGTGAAAACCGACGTGGCGGCGAAGGTGCTGCCGCTGCTGGGGCCGGAGAAGATGAACAGCGTCGTCGAGCGGATGATCCGCATGGAGGCGGTGCCGCATCACATGATGCGCCAGATCGAGGAGTCGCTGCAGAGCGACATCATCAACGCGGGCGCCCAGCCGACAACGGCGGAACAGCACCAGCGCATGGCGGATCTCTTCAACAAGCTCGACCGCGGCGCCTTCGACGCCATGGCCCCGGCGCTGGAGACCTCGATCCCAGACTCCTTCGCGGCGATCAAGGCGAAGATGTTCACCTTCGAGGACCTGGTAAAGCTCGAGCCGATGGATCTTGCGCGGATCATGCGCGGCGTGCCCGGCAACACCCTGCCCACGGCGCTGCGCGGCGCAAGCCAGGACGCGCGCGACGCCTTCCTCAATGCCTTGCCCGGCCGCTCGCGCGACATGCTGATGGAAGAGATGGAGAGCATGGGGCCGGTGCGCCGCCGCGACGTGACCTCCGCGCAGACGCTGATGCTCGACTACGCGCGCACGCTGGCCGACGAAGACCAGATCAGCCTACCGCTCGGCGACGAAGACGACGAGATGTACTGAACGGAAGCGCCGGGTTTCAGCGGAGCTTGTAGCCGCTGAAACCCTGGATCGTGTCGATGTCGATGGTGACCGGCACGAAGCTGCCCGACGAGGCACTCATCGCGCTGGATACGAGCGTCACCACAGAGTTGGTCGATACGGTATCGCTGGTGGCGTCGCTGATCGCGGCGAACTTGCTCACCAGCGACTCGACGTAATCCTCGTCACCCAGCCTGTCGATATCGACGCGGTCGGCCAGCAGCGCGGCCTGCCGGTCGATGTCGCCACTGGCGATCTCATCGGGCAGGCCGAGCGCGGTCCGGATGAACTGCGCCATGTCCTCGTCTTTGAGAAGATCATAGGCCGACTCTACGGTCGCGGCCTTCCGGCGGAACTGCAGCGCGAGGCCAAGCGCTTCGTTGTCGTCTGCCTTGGCGTTCACATAGGTCGTGTCGACATAGGCATCGACGATCTTGGCTTTCCACTCGGGGTCGATGGTGTTGCTGTTGGATGTGCCGCCGTCGGAGAAGCCCATCGCCTCGTAGAAGACCTCGAAGCGATCGTCCGTCAGCTTGTTCACCAGCGCGTCATCTTCTTCAATGTCGCTCTTGAGGATCTTGCCCATCATCGCCTTGCCGAAGATCTGGTCCTCGAGGTCGTAGGCCTTCATCACGAAGCTGTAGAGCCGGTAGTCGCCGATCAGGTCGTCCACCGTTTCGACGTTCTCGATGTTCTCCATGAAATAGGCGATCTCGCGCGCGTGCTGCGGTCCGCTTTCGATCATTTCGTGCTCCTTGTCCTCGGTCTTGCCGATGAGACGAAGGGCGAGCGATGCGGAGAGGCCGGACATGGAAATCATCTGTGGATCCTCGGCAGTTCTTCGGGGGAGACGGGGTCGAGACCTGCCGGGCCGAGCACTTCGACCTCGCGCTTCAAGAGCGGCCGCAGGTCGCGCAACGCAGTGAAGTATTCGCCCTGGCTGACATTGTTCGCCGCCTCGAAGACATGGCTGGAGAGCTCGGTGCCGAAGACAGTGGCCAGCTTCGCGAGCTGCTGCTGTGCCGCCTTCGTCAGAGAATCCCGACGCTCCGGGTAGACCAGCGCACTCTGGATGAGGAAATAGGCCGCACGGACAGGGGTCACGGCAGCCTCGGGTTTCAGCAGGTCGGTTTCGCGGATGATGTCGGCGCGATTCTCAATGGTGAGCGTGGATTTCCGCCCGCCGTTGCGCATCATGCACCCGTTGACGACGATCCGCTCAAAGGGTTTGAGAGTAAGATTGAGCGCCATCTTGATCCACTGCCGTCGGCGCCGGGCGGGCGGCCGAGAGCCCTGCAAGAATGTTCTGGTTCACGTCAATCAGCGCCGGAAGCCCCGGGCCGCCGCCAAGAACGGAGCCGCAGGTGCGGTCCACCCAGAGCGAGATCGACAGGAGATTGGCGCGCAGTGCTTGCGGCAGCGCATTGCTGTCGCTCGCCAGGTCGCCCCGGAGGCGCTCCCAGAGACGCCGGTTCTGGACCACCGCGTCGCGCAGCCCGCCCGAGAGCACGGCCAGCCGGGCCAGTTTCTCGGAGGACCCGGACCAGTCGTCCTGGTGTTCGCGCATGGCGCCGGTGATACGGGCGAAGACTCGCGCCTCGATCTGCCTCGGCGACTCGCTTTCGCGAATGGTACGCTTGTATGCGGAGATGCTCATTGCCGTTCCTGCCTCTGTTCCCCCGACCTGACGCGGGGTGACTGTAAGCCGGGCCCGGTTTGTCCGATGCTCCGACGGAAAGGGGGCGCCCATGGCGCCCCCTCCTTATGCCATCAGAAGTCGCGCATATTCCAGAGAAATTACTGGAACAGCGACAGAATGCTCTGCGGCGAGGAGTTGGCGATCGACAGCGACTGCGTGGCCAGCTGCTGCTGGACCTGCAGCGCCTGCAGACGGGCCGCTTCCTCTTCCATGTCGGCGTCAACCATGGCGCCGACACCGGTGTCGATGTTGTCGGTCAGCTTGGAGAGGAACTCCTGCTGGTTCTCGATCGACTTCTCGGCGATGCCGAGCGAAGTGGCTGCGTCGGTTGCGTCGTCGAAGGCGGTCTTCGCGCTGGTCAGTGCCGCCGCGAGGTCCGCGCCGCTGGCGGAGACGTCGATTGCTTCGAGCGCGGTGACGATAGCGTTCAGGTCAACCGTGTTGAAGGACATCGAGGTGGTCGTCAGCGCCGCACCACCCGAAGTGGCCACGCGCGAGATGCCGGTGACGACGTTCACCTGGGCAGTCACCACACCCCCGGCGGTCGAGGCAGCGGTGCCGGCGGCGTTCACAAGGTCATCACCGTTGAAGGTGGCTTGCGAGATGGTGTTCTTCATCTGGTCGATGAGGCCGGTCAGCTCGTCCTGGATCGCGGCGCGATCCACCGCGTCACCCTGGGCGAAGGCCACACGCTCGGAGAAGGTTTCTGCCAGCGATGCAACAGACTCGGCACCCAGGCGGGCGGTCGAGATCGAGTTCTTCGTCAGCGTCAGACCTTCGTCGATCGCCTTGTAGACCGAGCTGTCGGACGACATGGATTCAGAGATCGAGAAGTATGCTGCGTTGTCCTTGCCCGACTGGATTTTCAGGCCGGTCGAGATGCGGCTCTGAGTGCTCTCGAGGTTCTTGTTGATGCCGCGCAGCGTCGACAGCGCGTTCATCGCGCTTGCATTGGTATTGATGGAAGACATTGAATCTGCTCCGATTTCTATCGTTGTTCTTCGCCTTTCTGGCGAAAACGGTCCTGCCGTGGGTTCACCGTACCACGTGAGATTGAATCAATCGGTTAACAGAAGGTTAACGAACCTTGGGTCAGGCGCAGCGTTGCAAGCCGGTAACGCATTGTGTCAACTTTGTGCCTTTTTCACTAAGACTTTGACCGAACGCACTTCTTTGGCCCGCATTCGGACGGATGCCCGCCACCTTTGGAACGCAGCCGCTCCGGCGCACCCCCGAATCGCCCGACCCAAAAGCGCTCATCCGGGGCTCAAGGCGGAAAATAAAAGGGGGGCGCCGCAGGCGCCCCCAGTCGTTTCGAAGTTTGGTCTGGCTGACCCAGTGAAATTACTGGAACAGCGACAGGATGCTCTGCGGCGAGGAGTTGGCGATCGACAGCGACTGCGTGGCCAGCTGCTGCTGGACCTGCAGCGCCTGCAGACGGGCCGCTTCCTCTTCCATGTCGGCATCGATCATCGCGCCAACACCGGTGTCGATGTTGTCGGTCAGGTTCGACAGGAACTCCTGCTGGTTCTCGATCGACTTCTCGGCGATGCCGAGCTTGGTGGCCGCGTCGGTGGCTGCGTCGAACTGCGTCTTTGCGCTCGACAGTGCCGCCGCGAGGTCCGCGCCGCTGGCGGAAACGTCGATCTTGCTCAGCTCGTGCACGATGGCCGACAGGTCGACGGTGTCGAACGACATCGAGGTGGTGCCCAGCGTCGCGGTTGCGCCGGCGGAGGCCGGAACGCGCGAAATGCCCGTGACCACCGAAACCGAGGCCGTCATCCCGGTCACACCCGTGGCGGACGCGCCGCCGATGTTGCCGGCTTCAGCCGCGTTCACCAGGTCGTTGCCGTTGAAGGTCGCCTGCTCGATGGTGTTTTTCATCTGCGCGATGAGACCATCCAGCTCGTCCTGGATCGCGGCGCGATCCACCGCGTCGCCCTGGGCGAAGGCCACACGCTCGGAGAAGGTTTCAGCCAGCGATGCAACCGACTCGGAACCCAGGCGGGCGGTCGAGATCGAGTTCTTCGTCAGCGTCAGACCTTCGTCGATCGCCTTGTAGACCGAGCTGTCGGACGACATGGATTCAGAGATCGAGAAGTATGCTGCGTTGTCCTTGCCCGACTGGATTTTCAGGCCGGTCGAGATGCGGCTCTGAGTGCTCTCGAGGTTCTTGTTGATGCCGCGCAGCGTCGACAGCGCGTTCATCGCGCTTGCATTGGTATTGATGGAAGACATTGTATCTGCTCCGATTTCTATCGTTGTGTTTTCGCTTTTCTAGCGAAACGGTCCTGCCGTGGGATTTCCGTACCACAGCAGATTGGAGCAGCTGGTTAATCCAGAGTTAATGTCAGATTGATTGATCGTAGCGTTGCGCGCGTGACACGCTTTGTGTCGACTTGATCCCGTCCTTGTCATAGACGCCGCGCAGGCTCTGGCGCTCGCGGATTCGGTCGATCTCCTTGGCAACCGCCCCGGTGGCCTCGGTCATCCGGCGCAGGAGTGCAAGGTCGCTTTGGATCAGTTCGCGCAGGCCCGCGAGGCTGTCCCGAAGGCGCGCCGCGGCCGGATCATCCCCCTCCAGCAGCGCATCGGGCTCGGCAAAGGCCGCCTCGATCTCGGCGAGCAGCTCCTGCTTGCGCGGGAAGAGCTCCTCGACACGCGCCAGCTCGCCGCGGCCGATGGCGGCGATCTCGTCGCGCAGCAGGCGCGCGAGCCGGTCGATCAGCGCATGGGCGCGCGGACGGGTCATCTGGGTCATGCATTGTCTCCACGGCGGGCGGCGGCACCATAAGCCGACATCGCCTGTTCCAGGTTGCGGGCGATCCCGGCGCCCCCCTGCTCGGCCAGTTCCTTACTAAAGGCCTCGGCGAGGAAATAGCGCCAATGCTCTTCGGCCTTACCGCCACCGAAGTCGCCGAGGTCCACTTCGCTCAGCATCTCGTTGACCATCTCGGTGAGGAACATCGCCTCGAATTCCTTGGCGGCGCTGGCGGGTGCATCGGGCGCGACGGCCCCGGGCTGCGCGATCTGCGCGCCGGTCACCTGCAATGCGGCCATGGAGGTCTTTATGTCCATGCGGTCTCTCCCTCAGATGATCTCGAGATCGGCGTGCAGCGCGCCGGCGGCCTTGATGGCCTGCAGGATGGAAATCGTCTGCGTCGCCGTCAGCCCGATGGCATTCAGCGCATCGACCAGCCGCTGCAGGCTGACGTCAGCCCCCTCGAGGATGGTGAAATGGGTCTCCTGCTCGTCGACGCCCACCGTGGTGCGCGGCACGACGACGGTGGTGCCGCCGATGGTGATCGGCTCGGGCTGGCTGACCTCCGGATCCTCGCGCACCATCACGGTCAGACCGCCCTGGCTTACCGCCACGCGGTCGATCCGCACGTCCTCGCCGATGACGATGGTGCCCGAGCGCGCGTCGATCACCACCTTGGCCACGGCGTCGGGATCGACGCGAATGTTCTCGACGTCCGACATGATGCCGGCAATGTCGCCCTTGCCCGCCCCGTGTAGCGCCACTTCGACCGTCCCCGGATCGAGCGCCGTCGCCGTATTGCTGCCCATGCGCTTGTTGATCGCATCGGCCATGCGGGTCGCGGTGGTGAAATCCGGGTTGCGCAACGCAATGCGCACGGAGTTCAGCGACGACAGCACGAACTCGACCTCGTTCTCCACCGTTGCGCCGTTTTCGATCCGCGCCACCGTCGGCACGCCCTCGACCACCGAAGCCGCCATGCCCTGCGCCGCGTAGCCGGCCACAGCGATGGGCCCCTGCGCCACGGCATAGACCTCGCCGTCAGCCCCGGTCAGCGGCGTGACGATCAGCGTGCCACCACGCAGCGAGGTCGCGTCCCCCAGCGAGGAGACCACCACGTCGATCGGCGAGCCGAGCCGAGCGAAGGGCGGCAGCATGGCGGTCACCATGACCGCGGCGGTGTTGCTGGTCTTGATCTGGTCATCGGACATGTTGCCGACGCCGAGCCGTTCGAGCATCGCCTCGATGCTCTTCTCGGTAAACGGGCTGTTGCGCAGGCTGTCGCCCGTGCCGTTGAGCCCGACCACGAGGCCGTAACCGACAAGCTGGTTTTCCCGCACGCCCTCGAAGGTCGCGATGTCCTTAATCCGGACATCCGACGACGCGGGGAACGCCGCGAAGAGCGCCACGATGGCGGCGCCGAGACAGGCTGCGATACGCATGGGACTCCCTGGGCTGCGGTCCTGTGTTCCAAGAACTAAACATCGAATTGCCAAACTGTTCAACGACATTTTCGAAACTAATCATGCTATCCTTGTGTATTGCTTGACCTTGAGAAAAATACTTCGCATGATCGTGGTGTCCAAGCATGGATAACTAGTGTCGGTCGGCTTTCGGGAGAGCAGTGTGCATATCTATCTTTACGAGCCACGTACGAATTCCTTCGGAGGCCTTCTGTCCGAGCTGGATGCAGCGCAATGGCAACCGGTGGCCGTCAGCGACGACTTTTTCGAACGCGAGCTCGAACTTCTGAGCAGCGACGGCTACGCCGACCGGCCGGTGCTTCTGTCCGAACAGCCGCGCACCGTCGAGCACATCTTCCGCCTGCGCAAATCCGGATGCCGAAACCCGATCCTCGTGCTGCGCGATCAGCGCGACCCCGAAGCGGCGATGGAGGCGCTGGACGCGGGCGCCGACGATGACATCGTCGGACCCCTCACCGGCCCCGAACTGCGGTCCCGGGTCAACGCCATCACCCGGCGTTTCCACGGCCACGCGGCAGGATCGGTGAAGATCGGCGATATCACCGCCTATTTTGACGGGCGCGATCCGGATGTCGCGGGCATTCCGATGCGCCTGTCGCAGCGCGAACTGGCGATCTTCCAGCAGATCGCTCTGGCCGCGCCGCGCGTGGTGTCGAAATCGGTGATCTACGACGCGGTCTACGGCATGGCCGAGGACCAGCCTTTCGACAAGGTGATCGACGTGTACATCTGCCGCATTCGCAAGAAGATCGAGGAAATGTCGCCGTCGGGCAATCCGCACATCCGCACGATCCGCGGCCGCGGCTACAAGCTGGCGCCTGGCGCCGAGCCAAGCCTCGAGGCTGAGGCTCCCCGCCTCAGCCTCGCAAGCACGTCACATGTAGTTCAGAAAGCTCAGGTTGGATAGGCGGGCGCTGACCGTGTAGCTCGCCTCCAGCTGGGTCTGCAGCGTGGTCACGTTGCTCGCCGCCTCGTAGGCATCCACCCCATCAAGCTCCAGCAGTCGGGTCTTGTAGAGGATCGCCCGATCCGCGATGCGCTCGTTCTGTGTCTCGAGCCGGGCGGCCACGGTCGACACCTGCGTCTCGCTGTCCAGAAGCCCGGTGCTGCCCGCCGAGATCGCGCTCACCGCCGCATCGACCCACTTGGTGTAGGCTTCGCTGTCGCCGATCGACGCCGGATCGAGCGAGGCCAGCATGGCCAGACCCTTGACCACCTGCCGGAATGCCTCGTCATCGGCCTGCACCCCGTAGGCAACGCTGACGCCATCGCCCAGGTTGGCGCGCGCCGGCGCGTTGCCCGTCGATCCGTTGTAGAAGAGCGACTGGTAGTTGGTATCGGGATCGGCAGCGCTGTCGGAGAAGATGGCGTCGATCTCGGCGAGCGCCGCATCCACGTCCGCCACCGAGTTCAGCCCGCCTGACAGCAGGGTCTCGAAAACTCCCTGCGGCGACAACCCGCTGTCGGCCTGCGCTTCGGACCAGGTCTGCAGGGCCGCGCTGGTGTTGGATACGCCCGCGAACAGTGCGGTGCCGCCGTAGGACTGGCCGGCCTGCCCGATGAAGGCTTCGAGCGCCGCCTTGGCGGCGACCTGAATGC
The DNA here is from genome assembly GCA_048381755.1 of Roseobacteraceae bacterium. Taxonomy (GTDB): domain Bacteria; phylum Pseudomonadota; class Alphaproteobacteria; order Rhodobacterales; family Rhodobacteraceae; genus Salipiger. The sequence continues at coordinate 176,302 of JBLXGS010000010.1, read as the reverse complement.
CCGAGGCGGCGTCGCTTGAATGGCCCGCGTTGGAGATCGCCACATCGAGCACGTCCTGCACCGACTCGCGCATCGCGCTCAGCGACGTGGTCATCATCTCGAGCCGTGACAGCACCAGCGAGTTGGTCGTCGCCTGCGCCTCGTCGCGGTCGAGCGAAGCGTTGAGGCTCAGCGCCTCGGTCGCACCGAGACCGATCGACTTGTAGATGTCGACCTTGTAGCCGGTGGACAGTTCCTGCTCGGCCTCCGAGAGCCGGGTCGAGAGCTCGGCATTCTGGTTGCGGCGCAGCAGGCTCGAGTAGAGCGTCGAGGGGCCTTTGCTGAGGTAGATCATGGCGGGTTCCCGATCAGAAGGATTCGAGCAGCGTGTCGAGCATGGACATGACCGTGGTCATGACCTGAGCATTTGCGGAATAGGCCTGCTCGATGGCGACGAGTTGCTGCAGCTCGTCATCGACGTTGACGCCCATGAAGCCGAGCCGCGTCTCCTGCACCGTCATCGCCGCCGCGGCGGAGGTCTCGGCGCTGGTCTCTGCGGTCGCGCGGGTGGTGTTCTGGCTGGCGATCAGCCCCGCCATATAGTCCGAAAGCGTCGCGCTGTCCCCCAGCCCGAGCGCGTTGTCGAAGCTGGTCTTGGTCGCCATCGCCGCGACGAAGGCATTGAGCTGCGTGGCGTCGTTGCTGGAGCCCTCGACCGTCGCGGACATGCCGTCGCGCAACCGCCAGACGGAGCCGCCCTCTTCGGGCACCACGGCGCTGTTGATGCTGATCCGACCGGCAAGCCCGGCGTCAACCGGATCGGTCAGCGCGGCGCCGGCATCGGTGAACAGGCCCGGCTCTCCGGCGGCCAGCGAGGCGTCGGCCTCCTCGAAGACGCTCACCAGCGCGCGCGCCACCTCGTCAAGCTGTGCGCTCATTTCGGGGATCGTATCGTTGTAGAGCGTGATCTGACCTGCCAGCGATCCCTCGGCAATGCCGCGGGTTCCGGCGACGCCCGGCGTGATGTCGATGCCCCCGGCGCTGAGCACACCGGTCTGCGCGTCGAAGCTGATGGTCTCGGCGGTCTCGCCGAGCAGCAGCGCGGTGCCGCCGGTGGTGTAGATCTCCATCCGCCCCTTGGAATCGGTGCGCATGGTGAAGTCCATCTTCTCGGCAAGGCTGTCGAGCTTGGCGGTGATCTCGTCGCCGAGCGCCAGTTTCTGGCTCTCGCTCAGCTTGCCGCTGGCGAGCTGCTCGTTCATCTCGGCCAGATCCGCCAGATCGCTGTTGATGCTAGAGATATCGTTCTGCGCAGAGGCAAGCGCCTCCTCGCGCGCGTCGATCAGCGCGTTGGAGGCCGCGTTCAGCGATTGCGTCAGCTCCTGCGCATCGGTCAGCGCGGCCCGCTGCAGCGCGCTGTCCGCCGGGCTCGCCGCCATCAGTCCCAGCGCGTTCTGGAAGTCGGTGAGCTGGGTCAGCATCGTGACGTCGGATTCGGTGTCGCCGAGCTGCGAAGTGTAGAGCGACAGGCCGGTGGCGATCGCATCCTGCGTCGCCGTGCGCGAGACCTCGAGCCGGTACATGCTGTCGAGCGAACTGTTCACCGCCTGGGTGATCTCGCTGATCGTCACGCCGCCCGTGCTGTTCGTCACGATCGTCGGATCGCGCCGGGCATAGGAGGCATTGTTCGCATTGGCGATGTTGTTCGACGTCGTCTGCGCCCAGCGGGAGGTCACGCTCATCCCGCTGCGTGCCGCGTTGAGGGCCGCGGAAAGGCTCATGGTGCGATCCTAACTTGCAAGTCGGTCACCCGGGTCTGTTGCCGGAAGATCAGCGCTTGAGATTGACGGTTTCGTTCAGCATCTCGTCGGCGGTGGTGATGATCTTCGCGTTCGAGGAATAGGCGCGCTGACGCTGGATGAGGCTGGTGAGCTCCTGCGCGATGTCGACGTTGGAGCCCTCGATGCCGCCCGAGGTGAGCGAGCCCGTCTCGCCGGTACCCGGCGCACCGAGGTAGAAGGCCCCGGATTCGCCCGATACCTGGAAGGTCGAGTTGTTCGATGTCGCCAGACCGTTTGCGTTGGCAAAGGTCGCCAGCGGCACCGAGTAGAGCACCTTGCGGGTGCCATTGTCGAAGACCCCCCAGACGTCGCCGGCCTCGTCGAATTCCACGCTGGTCAGCAGACCGCTCTCGCTACCGTCGGCATCGACGTTCATCGGGGTGTAATCGCCGGCGAACTGGGTCAGGCCGTCAAAGGTTCCGGGCGCGCCCAGCGACATGGTCAGCGTCTGCGGCGTGGTGCCGTTGTTGATCGTCAGAGTCATCTCGCCGGTCGCCGTGTCGAAGGCGAACCCGGCCGGCGCCGTGGCCAGCGAGGTCACACCCGAGTAGCTGGCCGGCGAACCCGCGTCAGCGCCGCTGTTGTTGAAGGTCATCGTCACCGTGCCGTAGTCGCCGTCCGGACCGGAGATGGTGACATCCCAGGTGTCGTCGAGCGTGGAAGGCTGGAACGAGAGGGTCAGGCGCTCCGCCTCGCCGAGCGCGTTGTAGAACTCGACAGAGGTGGTGAAGGCGTTGCCCGGCTCGGCGAGGCCGGTCTCCTGCGACGGCAGGGTGCCGCTGAGGCCGACGGTGCCGGTCGCCGAGCCGTTGATCGTCTGGCTTGCGACGTTGATCGGCACGAGGTCCGAGAAGCTCGAGCGGTCGACCGCGCCGAGCTGGCCGGTGGCATCGTAGGCAAAGCCCATCAGGTAGAGGCCCGCACCATTGACCAGATTGCCGTCTTCGTCCGGCGCAAAACTGCCGTCCCGGGTGAACATGTTGCCGGAGGTGTAGCCGGCATCGATGTTCGAATTCACCACGAAGAAGCCGCTGCCGTTGATCGTCAGGTTCGAGGCGACCGAGGTCTCCTGGAAGGTGCCTTCGGTGGTATTGGAGTGGGTGATGGTCGTCGCGACCCCGGCCGAGGTGCTGCCGGTGGCGGCGGTCGAACCCGAGGTGATCATCTGCGCAAAGCTGCGGCGATACCCGGTGGTATCCGCGTTTGCGATGTTGTTTGAAATGCGTTCAACCGCATTGGAGTTCGCCGTGAGGCCGCTAACCCCGGCCGCCATCGCGCTGGAAATGCTCATGTCCGTCTCGCCCTATTGGTCGCAGTTGAACCGTTTCTGACTGATCACTTAGGCAAACCAGGTTTCACCATGGTTAAATTTGCCTTTACTTGTTTTAATTTCAGCGACCTCGCGCTGAATCTTGCCTGATCTTGTGGCCCGTGCAGCTCAGTTGAGCCTCCCCACGTCCGGCAGGCTGTCGAGGGTTTCCTGCGCCTTCTCGATCCGCGCCCGCGCGGTTTCCTCGCGCAAAGGCAGCAGCGCGGGCGCTTCCGAGGTCAGCCCCCGCGCGATCTCGGCCCAGCCCGGCAGTTCGGTCAGGCTGGGGAATTCCCCGGCCAGCTCGGCCGCGCGGGAATCCGCCCCGCTGCGATGCGCGGCAAGCAGGTAGCGGATCGCGTCCGGCAGGCGCATCTCGGCCCCCTCTCTCGCGTGCAACTGACCATAGGCCGCCGCCGCCGGGGCCCATTCGCCGCGCTCGAAGCGCGCCAGCGCGCGCAGTCGCAGGATTTGGATCGTCTCCTCCCCCTCCTCCGCGCCCTGCCCTTCGGCCAGCAGTTCCGCGGTCTGGCCGGTTTCATCGAAGTAGCGGGCCGAAACCAGGTCGAAGCGCCGCTTCAACTCCGGATCCGTCAGGGAGATCGGCTGCAGCAGCAGCGCCCCCAGGGCCATGAACTGGCCGCCCGCCAGCAGGGTCTCGGCTTCCTTCACCTTGAGGCGCGACAATTGCCCCTCTTCCGCGGTGGTGATGCCCAGATCCTGCGCCGCCGTAAGGTAATCGTGAGTGGTGGCATATTCTTCGGCGGCAACCTTGGTGGCACCGGCCTTGCGGAACGTGTCGGCAAACAGCTCCGAGGCCAGCGCAAAACTCTGCGTGAAGCGGAAATAGCGCGAGATGCGCTGGTGATCCGCCATGAATCTTCCGAGCGGGATCTCCCCCTCGGACCCCTTGCGGTACAGATCCTCGATCAACGCCCGCGCCTTCTGCTGCGCGGCTGTCGCCTGCGCGGTACCGGAGCGGCGGGTGATCAGCAAACCATAGGTCTCGATCGCATCGACCTTGCGGCCAGCGATGATCTGCAGCGAGGCAAGCTCGTCCAGTACGTCACCCGCCGAGTCGTCGCCGCGCCACATCTCGGCCTCGAGTTTCAGCAAACGGATCGCGTCGGAAGTCGAGAGGGCGTCACGGGTCAGACCGAGCGTGACCAGCGCCCGGCGCGCCCGATGCGCCCAGATATCGCGACCGTCCATCACCCGTGCGTAGCTGTCGAAAGCGGCGAGCGGCTCGTTCACCGCCTCAGCGACCTGGCCGAGCAGGAAGTGGTAAGCCCCACCATCGCGCAACTCGGGGTAATCCTCGAACGAGGCCGCGATGTCCCGCGCCAGCTGCCACTGCCCGGTGTCGATGGCGCACTCCAGAAAGCCCGGCAGCACCCGCGCCCGCACCGGCGCGGGGAAGCGCGACAGGCGCTGCGCGGCCTCGTCCAGCAGGGTGCGCGCATCGACGCAACTGCCGTCGCGAATATGCGACATGGCGAGAAACAGCGGCTGATCCGGCCACTCCGCGTGCACCGGATCGAGCAATGCCTCTGCCCGCGGAGTGAGCATCCGGTCGCGCGCGTCGATGAGACCGAGGGCCAGCTCGAAGGCCTGAGCCCGAAGCCTGTGCGCCGGAGGCACCTCTTCGCCACCAACGGCCCCGAGCACAGACAGACCCTCCGCAGCCATGGCGTGCGCGAAATAGAACTCGGCGAGATCGGTGAGCGCCCGCGCCTGGTCGGGCTGGCGATCTCCGGCGGCGATCACCGCCTCCATCCGCGCGGCGCGCTCCTCGAGAAAGGGGCGCTCGGGCCGCGGCCCGAGATAGAGCGCCGGCGGATCGATGACCCGCGGCTCCGACAGCGCCGCAGGGGTGACCTGGGCAAAGTGCTGCGGCCCCGCGCGCTCGGCGAGGGCCGGGCAAGCGCAGAGCAGCAGCGCCAAGACCGCCGCTTGCTTTCCCGCGAATGCACAAGAATAGACCACCGCTTACGCTCGCTTCATCATCATTATGCTTGCGTTATCTTAGCAAAACCCGCATCATCATCAAGAAAAGAATGATCGAGCAAATATTAATGGGCCGTTTGCATGGATAATTCGATCTACGTCGCACTTTCCCGCCTGACCGCTCTCGAGCGCCAGATCGACGTGACGTCGAACAATATCGCCAATGCGAACTCCACCGGCTACAAGGCCGAGCGCGTCCTGTTCGAGACCTACCTGCAAAAGGACGATGCCGCCCTCGCCGGCGAAGGCACCAACTACGTGCTCGACCGCGGCTCGTACGTCGACAACAGCTCGGGCGCGATCATGCCCACGGGAAATGCACTCGACATCGCGGTGAGCGGCGACGGATGGCTGGCGTACCAGACCGCCGACGGGCGCACCGCCTTCGGGCGCGATGGCGGCTTCGTGCTCGACGTCGCAGGCCGGGTGATCACCTCCAGCGGCGCACAGGTGCTCGACGCGGGCGGCGCGCCCATGGTGCTGCCGCCGGAGCAGGCTTCCACCGCCAGCATCTCCACCGACGGGGTAATCACCGATGCCGAGGGTGCGGTGCTCGGCCAGATCGGTATCTTCACCCTGCCCGACCGCCAGAGCCTCGGCCGCTCGGGCGGCGGCATGTTCGTGCCGCAGGCGGGCAATGCCCAGCTGGCGCCCGACGAGTCCGGCACCCAGATCATTCAGGGCGCCGTCGAGATGAGCAACGTGCAGGCCGTCACCGAGGTCACCCGCCTGATGGAAATCCAGCAGGCCTACCAGCAATCGCTGAACCTCGTGCAATCGGACGACGAGCTGAAAAAGGAAATGCTGAACCGGATCCGGAACAGCTGAGGAAGGGACGACCATGAAGGCACTCGGAATCGCCGCTACCGGCATGATGGCGCAGCAGACCAACGTCGACGTCATCTCCAACAACATCGCCAACGCCAACACCACGGGCTTCAAGGCCTCGCGGGCGAGCTTCACCGACCTCATCTACGAGAACATCACCCGCGAGGGCGCGGTGACCGCCGAAGAGGGCAACACCCGCCCCACCGGCCTCGACATCGGCCTCGGCGTGCGCACCGCGGGCACCGTGCGGCTCAATACCCAGGGCGGGCTGGCGCAGACCGAGAACCAGCTCGACATGGCGATCGACGGCCGTGGTTATTTCACCGTCAACATGCCCGACGGCACCCAGGCCTTCACCCGCGACGGCTCGTTCCGCCTGTCGGCCGAGGGCCAGATCGTCAACGAACAGGGCTTCGAGATCGATCCCGGCATCGTCTTGCCGGACGACACCGTGTCCGTCTCGATCAGCGAGACCGGCATCGTCAGCGCCTACGTGGGCAACGACACCACCCCGGTCGAGGTCGGCCAGCTGACCCTGACCACCTTCGTCAATGACGCCGGCATGCGCCCGATGGGCAACAACCTGCTGCAGGCGACCGTGGCCTCGGGCGACCCGATTCCGGCGGTGCCCGGCGAGGAGGGCGTCGGCATCCTGCGCCAGGGCTATCTCGAGAGCTCCAACGTCGACATCATCCGGCAGATCACCGACCTCATCCAGGCGCAGCGCGCCTACGAGATGAACTCGAAAGCGATCGAGACCGCCGACCAGATGATGTCCGCCGCCAACCAGATCCGCTGATCCCATGCGCCGCCTCGCTGCCCTTCTCTCGCTGTTGATGCTGGCCCCGATCTCGGCGCCGGCGGAAACCCCGGACGTGCTCATCGAAGAACAGGCCCGGATGAGCTGGGCCGAGGCGCTGCCCGCCGAGGCAAATCTGCGCGTGCGCTTCAAGGGCGCGCAGATCAAGGAAGCCGAGACCATCTCGGCCTTCTGGATGGACCGCGACAGCGGCCAGTTCCTTGCCAATGCGGTCACCATGGATGGCGTGACCCACAGGCTGCAGGGCTTCGTCATCGCGACCCGGAGCCTGCCGGTGCCCACCCGCCGGTTCATGCCCGGCGAAGTGATCGGCGGCGCCGATATCAAGATTGTCGAAGTGCCGCTCAGCCGGGTCGGGGCCTTCACGGTGATCGATGCCGAGAAGCTCGACGGCATGCAGGTGCGCCGCATGCTGGCGCAGGGCCGCCCGGTGATGACCCAATCGGTGATGCAGCCCCTGGTCGTCGGCCGCGGCGACAAGGTGAACATTCTCTACGACGATGGCAGGCTGGTGGTGACCGCCCCGGGCCGCGCGCTCTCGGATGCCCACCGCGGGCAGGAAATCCGCATCGTCAATCTCGTCAGCAATACCCCGCTCGTCGCCGTCGCGCGCGAGGAAGGACTCGTGGAGGTGATCCGATGACCCCGCTCCGCCAAGGCTTCATGGCCGTCTCCGCGCTCGCGATGCTCGCCGGGTGCAGCACGCCGGTCTTCGACCGCGACCCCGAGGTGAGCCGCGTCGGGCTTGACCCGCAGACCCTCGCCGAGGCGCGCAGCGTCAACATCCCGATGCCGCCGCCCAAGCCAGACCGCATTCCCTACCGGGCCGAGGGGGCCTCGCTCTGGGAGCGCGGCTCGTCGGGCTTCTTCGGCGACCAGCGCGCGACGCAGATCGGCGACATCCTGACCATCCTCGTCGAGATCGACGACACCGCCTCGCTGAGCAACGAATCCGACCGCAGCCGCAGCGGAAACTCGAGCCTCGGGTTCCCCAGCTTCTTTGGCTACGGCACCCAGATCGACAAGATCCTGCCCGGCGTCGGCCCCGAGGATCTGCCGACGGGGGACAACATCGTCGACATCACCTCGCAGACGGGCGCCTCCGGCTCCGGCTCCATCGACCGCGAGGAAACCATCTCGCTGCGCATGGCCGCGTTGGTGGTGCAGGAACTGCCGAACGGCAACTTCGTCGTCGCAGGCCGCCAGGAGGTCAAGGTCAACGAAGAGCTGCGCGAGTTGCGGGTCACCGGGATCATCCGGCCCCAGGACATCGACCGCACAAACGCCATCCCCTACGACAAGATCGCCGAGGCGCGCATTTCCTACGGCGGGCGCGGGTCGGTCAGCCGCCAGCAGACACGCGGCTACGGCGAAGATGTCATGGACGTTATTTTGCCTTATTGAGCCGAATAACGCCTAGATTTGAAGAAACATTCGCCCGAATCACAAGGCATTAGTGATCCTGACGGAAAAGAAACCGCGGGAAACGATATGAAGAAATCATACATCGCCCTGGCTGCGCTGCCCCTGATCTTTGGGGCAGTGGGCTACGGCGCCGGGCACATTCTGCCCCCCGCTGCGCAACATGTGGAAGAGCAGGCGGCAGAAGCCGGGCCTTCCGAGGCCGAAAAGATCCTCGAAGATCTGGCCACGCATGGCCCCGAGAACACCGCGACACCCGAGGGTGAACGCGGGGACGGGCAGCCGCAGCATCTCGAACAGGCACAGACCTCGACATCGCCCGAGACCGAGATCGCCCACAGGCCCGGCGGCACGGAAGGCGTGCTGACCAAGGACCGCGCAAACGACTCGAGCATCGTGTCGCTGGGCAAGATCTCGGTGCCGGTCTACCGCCCCGAGAGTATCACCTACGTGGTCTCGGAAGTCGGCGTCGCCATGCGGGACATCAACACCGCGGTCAACTTCAACATCCCCGAGAACGCCTCGCGCCTGCGCGACGCGATCCTGACCTCGATGCACCGCGCCGCCGACGGGCAGACCCTTAAGGGCGTGAACATCGACACGGGCACCCTCTCGCGCGAACTGTCCGAGGACCTGAAAAAAGACTTCGGAGACGATGTCTCCGAAGTCCTCTTCATGTCGCTGGTGAAAGCCGACGTCCCGCGCAGCTGAGCTGCTTAGATGATTTCCTCGATGAGGCCGGCAAGCACGGTCTCGCCATTCTCCAGATGGAGCGTGGCGAGGCCGTTTTCATATGTCATGCTTTCGACCTTGAGCGGTGCATAGGTCTGCGAGGCAACCGTGTTGCCCTCGGCATCAACGGCCTCGAGCGTCATGGTGTAGCTGCCCGCAGGCAGCGGCAGCCCCTCGTAGTCGAGCCCGTCCCAGATCACCTTGTGGCGCGCGCCCGCGCTCGTATCGAGCCCGGTGTAGGTGCGCAGCACCGTGCCATCCTCGGCAGTGACGGTCAGCGTCGCACTGTCGGCCTCGGCGGCGAGCACATAGGACATTTCGGCGGAAGCGCCGTCCTCGGCGAGGCTCACCTCGTCGGACGCGGTCACCACCGAGCGGCCGATCAGCGACAGGCCGGTGATAGCCCCCATAGACGCCAACTGGTCGGAGATGCCTTCGAGGTTGGAGTTCGTCGCCACCGACTGCTCCACCTGGCTCAGTTGCGCCAGCTGCGAGATGAAGGTGGTGCTGTCCATCGGCTCCAGCGGGTTCTGGTTCTGGATCTGCGCCGTCAGCAGCGTGATAAAGCTCTCGTAGTCCTCGGACAGCTGGCTCATGGAGCTGCTGGCCGAGCTTGTCGTCGTGCTGACGCTGCTGGTCCCAAACGGATCAATGGCCATGGTTCACGGTCCCTGTCAAATTCTGATGTCCACGCTGCCAACCGGCAGCTGGCGTGATTGCATTTCGCCGGCAACTTCCGTGGTCCCCGCCGTGGCGATGCCATACGCGCCGAAGGCCCCGCTCCGACCGCGCTCGCCCTGGTCGTCACGCTCGCCCTGATTGCCACCCTGAGTCCCGAAGTCGGAGAAGCTGAGTGCGCTGTCCTCGACCGCGTGGCCCGCATCGCGCAGCATCGCCGCCAGCCCGTCGCGATCGGCGCGCAGGGCCGACAGGACCGCGGCCTGATCGGCCCGCACGACCACCTGCAACCTGCCGGCTTCATCCGGCGTCAGCGAAATCTCGACCTTGCCCAGCCCCTCGGGCTTGAGCTCGACATTGATCTTGCCGTCGGCGCTGGTGCTGGCGCGGATCTGGCCGAGGATCTCCTGACCTTGGACGGCAACCTGCGGCGTGGTACTGGCCACCTGCGAGGCAACGACCGTGCTGGCCACCAGCGGCGTCGCCGAGACCGGGCCGAGGGGCGTCGCCTGCGGCTGCGATGCCTGGGTTTGCGGTGGCTGATCGGTGGCCTGCGAGACCGCGGCGGAAGGCACCGGCGTGACGCCGCCCGCCGGGCGCGCCTCGACCCGCGACGCCGGGGCGTCAGGCTCCGCGCCTTCGCCCTCCGCTTGCCCCGACATATCCACCTCGACCTCGGCCCCTCCGCCGCGGACCTGCTGTCCCTCGCGCAGCGGCGCGTCCTCAAGCTCCACATCCGCGCTACGCGTCTCCGCCGCAGCCTCGCGCAGCGGTACATTCAGCACCTGCTCCGCGCCAGCGACAACCGGTGCGCCCACCAGCGCGTAGGGACGCGCGACCACCTCTGCCGCCTCGATCACGCGCCGTAGCAGCGCCGCAAGTTCGACCCCGTCGCCGTCAACTTCTTCGGCGCCGCCAAGCAGCGCCTGCAGATCGGCGAGACCTTCCGACAGATCGCGCCAGGACGGTTCCGCCGCCGCATCTTCGACCCCGAGCGTCTCGGTCAGCGCCGCAACCAGCGCGTCGGCCTTTTCCAGCAACTCGGGCTCTGCGGCCAGCATGGCGCCGATCTGTGCGATGACAGGGCCGAGAATGGCCGCTATCTCGTCCTCTGAAAGGTCGGGATCGGCCAGCGCGGCTTCTGCACCGGCGAGCAGGTCGGCAAGCGCCGTGGCCTCCTCGCCGTCGCCCTCCGCCGCGACCCCATCGCCGCCGGCGAGCAGCGCCAAGAGACCAGCAAAGGGCGTTTCACCCTCGGCAGGAGTTTCTGCCGCCGTCCCCGTGGCCGCCGTGGCCCCGCCGAGCGTGGTGAGAAAATTGATCATGTCAGCACCGCCCGCGAAAAGCCCTTGTCGATAAGATTGCGCCGCAAGCGCAGCATGGCCCGTTTTTCCACCTGGCGCAGACGGTCCTGCGACACGCCGAGATCCCGCGCGATGCTGCCGAAGGGCTCGGGATCGGCCCGCAGACGCCGCCGCCGGATCACCTCCGCCTCTTCCGGCGTCATCGGCTCCAGCGCCTCGGCCAGCAGCCGGGTCAGCATCGCCCGCTCGCTCTCCAACGCAACGAGCTCTTCCGGCCCCATCTCGCCCGAAATCAGGATGTCGCGCGGCCGTCCCTCGTCTTCGTCGTCGCTGCCATCAAGCGCGATCATGCCGTGGGTCGCCATGCGGATGCGGGCGCGCTCTTCCTCGGACAGCTTGCCGGTCTGCGCATCGAGATAGGTCCGCGCCGGAATATCGATCACCGCCTTGATCCGCGCCAGCGCGCTCGAGATGCCGTTCATCACCCACCAGGCCGCGTAGGTCGAGAACCGCACTTCCTGCTTGCGGTCGAAGCAGTCGGCAGCCTTGATCAGGCCGAGAATACCCTCGGCCGCGAGATCTTCGAGGTGCACCGGGTTATCGGTGAACCGCGCCGCCTGCGACCACGCCTGCCGCGCATGCGACCGCAGCAGCAATTCGAGGGCCTTGCGGTCCCCGCTATCCTGCCAGCTGCAGATGGCGCTGCGTTCTTGCTCTACGTCAAGGAACGGCTCGCGCATCGCTGCCTGGTACGTCATGGACATCATGAAGAAACGCCCAACCCATTCTTGCCTGCAAGAATAAGTAATCACAATTCTTCAATAGTCGGAAGAATATAATGATTTACTGAAGGTTAAACCGGGCCGCGAGGCTGGTCTTGAGCGGCACGTCTTCGCGTTCCGGCGCGCCCATCACGGCACGCAGCATCGTCTCGGTTCGGCCCGCCCAGTCGGCTAGGCGCAACGGCGTGTCCGACACGCGCAGCAAGTCCTCAGGCACGAGCAACGGATCGGGCGACGTGAACCCCGGATCGAGGTCCGAGAGGTAGACCGCCAGCTGGCGCTGCCAGAGGAAGTCCGATCGCTGGAAGAGCATGGGATCGGGCAGCAGAGGACGACGCTCCGCGAGCCAGTGCCGCGACAGCGCCCGGCCAAGCCCGCGGCAGAAGCCCTGCGGATCGACCTCGTGCCCCTCGAGCCCCAGCGCCGCGGCACGGCGCATCGCGGCATGGGCCATGATGTAGAGCGCGTCGGTCTCGTGCTCCATCGGAATGCCGCTCAGGCTCTGTGCGAGAAGCAGCGCTTCGCCGACGGTTTCGCCCAGCAGCTGGGAGAACGGAGCCTGCGTGTCGGGCAGCATCACGACCATCGTGCCATAGGGCAGATCGAGCGGCAGCTCCTCGACCAGAACGTCGCCGAGCGGCAGTGCCGGCGCGAGTTCCAGATCATCCGCCATGACCAACGGGCGTTCGCAGTCGCCGCGCGCCATGAGAACTTCGGATCGGACCGGCAGGATCGCCGTCAGCGCGGCGTGGAACCGCAGACCGAACACCATCTCCGGCAGCGCCACGCCATCCCGCCAGATTAACTTTAGTACGTCCCCGCTACGCATCTGTTTACCCATGCCCCAAGTGAGTCTTTCCCCAGGTCCACAGTATGTTTTGAGCAATTCTTCGCAAACCCACCAAATGTTAATCAACATCCTATATGTAGGGGTCTTGACCTTTCTAATAACCAGATACTGACGACCGAGTCGCACTGGCAAAGCCCTGTGTTTGCTGGGCTTTTCATTCGCGCAAAAGCAGGCATTCGAAGCGTGCAGCGCCGTCCACACCCTCTGGGATTTCTTTACATTGAAGAAATTCGGTGTGGATATACAGACTCATGCGGCAAACAAGACACTAGATATGGTGAATTTTGCAGCCGCTTTCCCGAGCGCTGGTCAGTCTGCCTCAGGGCTGAGTCGCCGGGGCATACTGCAATGTGACGCTGATGCGGCGGTTCTCAGGGGCGGAGGGGTGTTCCGGGTCGAGAGGCGCGGTGTCCGCGAGCCCCGAAATCCGCGTGATCCGGGCCGGGTTGACCCCGGTGTCGACCAGCACACGACGCGTCGCATTGGCGCGATCCGCCGAGAGCTCCCAGTTCGAGTAGGTTCCGGCGCGCGAATAGGGCACGGCGTCGGTGTGCCCCGAGATGGTGATGTCGTTCGGCATATCGACAATGGCTTCGGCGACGATGCGAAGCAGCTCCCGGGTGCGGTCCTCGATCCGCGCACTTCCCGTGGCGAACATGGAGCTGTTGTTCTTGTCGACAATCTGGATCTCGAGTCCGTCAGCCGTGCGCTGGAAGAGCAGGTTTTCCTGCATCGCCTGTAGCTCGGGGTCCTCGGCAACCTGCTCGGTGATCGACTCCTCGAGCCGCTCCTGCGCCTCCTGCCACTCCCGCTCGGCGCGCTCGGCCTGCTCCTCCGCAGCCTCGGCCGCGGCCGCCGCCTGCGCCGCCGCGATGCCGTCGGCCACACCGTTCTCGCCGGTGTTGATCGTCTGGCTGTCCTGCGCGCCCTCGGGCCGGGTGTCGAACTCGACCACGATACGCGAATCCGGGTCGCGAAGGCGGCTGTCGAAGACCGCGAGCGGGTTCTCCTGGCCGAAACTCGGAAGCTGGACCGGGCTCTGCGGTCCGTCCGTACCGCTCATCACGCCGTCCTGGCCAAGTACCATGCCATCGAGCAGGCCATCCCCACGCCCGCCGGCCTCGGAGAGAGAGGGAGTGAAGTAATCGGCAAGCCCGCGCAGCTTTTCCTCGTCGGAGGCCGCGAGGATCCATAGCAGCAGGAAGAAGGCCATCATCGCGGTCATGAAGTCAGCGTAAGCGACTTTCCATCCGCCGCCGTGATGCCCGTGACCGGCGGTCTCCTCAATCTTCTTGATGATGACCGCCTGCTCGTTCCTGCCTGCCATTTTGCCCTTTTACTCCTGCCCCGCCATCACCGTGCGGTCGTATTTTCCGAGCCCCGCTTCCTTGGCGTGGGCTGCTTTCTTGCGCGAGTAGCTCGGGGCCACCAGCGGGAAGTCCTCAGGAAGGTTGAAGGCCGCGCGGTACTGCGCCTCGGTCATCCCGTGCTCTGCGCCGAGGTGCCGCTTGAGCATCTTGAAGCCGCGGCCACAGCAGAGGCAGTAGACCTTGTCCTCTGTCACGGATTGCGCCACCGGCAGCGCCGGGTGCAGCCGTCCAGCCGAAGTCGGAGCCGGATCCGCGGCGGTTGCCGGGGATGCCGGAGCGTCGTGGACTTCGCCGGTGAGGCGGCGATACAGGTTCACGATTTCATCCGGGGTCACGTCCGGTCGGGACGCGTAGGCAGCCACGATCCGGGCCACCATATCCTGCGATTCGTCATGTCCATTCATATTCTCATCCTGCCGATCGTCGTTCTGCTTTCGCATCGTCGAGACCAAACGCACTTCTGTCCGTTCTTGCCTGTCCTTGACCTGACTTCCTTGAACAGGCGCGCTCGCCGACGGGGATTGCACTTTTACTCTACATAGATTCTTGCCCTATGGGCAATCTAACCTTCCCACTCCATGTTTCGAGCGGCTTCCCGCCGGTCGAGATAGGATTGCGAAACCAGCGGCGAGTCCTCCGGCAGCCGCCACTTCTTGCGATACTCATCGGGTGTCATGCCCAGAACCTCGCGCAGATGCCTGCGCAGCAGGGGTTTCTGCATGCCTGTTTCGCGACAGGTCAGCATCGAATATGACTCCGGGACAGACGCTGTCTCCGGGCCGCGCAGACGGCTCAGAAACTTCGACAGAAACCCTCGCAACTCTTTACCCATTCCCATGTCTCTTCTTGGTGTTCTTGTCCTTCTCCTGATCTTGCAAATAGGATTTGAAGGTTAACCCACGTTGAACATAAAAAATTTACGTCAAGTCATGGGAGATAAATTGTCCAAATCTTGTCTGAGGGCCCCGCAATGAGCCAACGCGCCTCCTTCGCCGTGGTCGTCGAGCGCGACACCACGCAGCGAAACGCCTGGTCCGAACTGCTCGAACGCAGCGGCCTGCGGCGGGTACTGCGCCGCGCCCGGCCCGCCGAAGCGCGCGACCTGATGGTTCCGGGCGTGCCGCTGACTGCAATGATCGTGGGGCTCTCGGCGCATCTTCCGCGTGACGACGACATGCTGGGACTCATCGTTGGTGTCCGCCGTCACGCGCCGGACGCGGTCATTCTCGCGGTGGACCACGGCAACCGCCCCCGCGGAGCCGCCGAGATTTTCGCCGCCGGGGCCGACGACGCCCTGCGCGCCGATCACGATCCTTCGGAAATGCTCGCGCGGCTTTCGGTGCGGCTGCAGCGGGCCACGCTTGCCGGCCAGCGCGCCGCAAGACTGGTGCAGCTCGGCCTCACCCCGCTCGAGGAACACATCCTGGCCTGCCTGAACGCGCGGCGTGGACAGATCGTCAGCCGGGCCGAACTCGCCGCCGAGGTCACCGGCGGCGAATGGAGCTACGGCGACCGCCGGTTCGACGTGCACATCGCGCGGATCCGTAAGAAACTGGCGGAGCAGTACGGCAGCACGCTCCGCGTCCGCACGATCCGGGCACAGGGCTACGTGCTCGAGGGCGACGCGCCGCTCTAGGTCGCGACGGCCTCACGGGCCGACGCCAGCGCCGCGCTCCAGTCGCCGACCACGGCTTGCCGGTGCAGATGCAGGCTGCCGTACCAGGGATCCCGCTCGCCCTCGCCGCCCCAGTACCACATGCATTCCGCGCCCGCGGGCACAAGCATATGTGTGCCGGAGTGTCCAAGCGCCCCGCACATGTGGGCCGTGGTGTTGTCGATGGTCACGATCCGATCCAACGCGGCGCATTGCGCGGCAAAGGCCGAGAGATCCGCCATCTGATCAACCTGCGGATCGCAATGGAACACCACGTCGGGCCGCGCGTCCCGGGCCGCGGCGATCTCCGCGTCGGTATCGCCGTATTGCAGGCTTACCACGAAGGCCTCGGGCGGCAGGACACGGACCAGTTCCGAAAGCTCGATCGAGCGCAGGGTCCCGATCAGCGCCCGCGCCGCCCAGGCCATGCCGAAGATCGGCCGGCCGCCTGCAAGAGACTCGTAACGCGCGCGAATTTCAGCGACAGCTCCGGCATTCGGCGCAAGATATCCGCCATGCCCCCCGTCAGGCGGATGGTCCGGCAGGAAGCGCACGAGGTCGCCGAGCGCCACGATCTGTTCCTTCGATACGGACAGGCCAAGCGTCTTGAGCTCGCCCTTCGAGATCGCTGAAAGCCCCAGCCTGTTGCCCTGCAGCAATTCGGCCTCGCGCGGGTCCGCCACGAAAACCACGTCCTGATCCGCGACCTCGGGCAGAAGCCGTACCAGCGGAAGCAGCGCCAGCTGGTCGCCGACCCCCTGCTCGCTCATCAGGAAGATCCGGCTCTGGTGCCGAAGATTTTCCGGCTCAGAGCTCTCGACGGGCACCATGCCCCGGTATTTCTCGGGAAGCCGCTGGAGATAGTTGGGCACGCCTTCGGCGTAGTCGCCCTGACCGAAGCAGAAAGCGCCATAGGCCCGGCCGATCGCGCGCGCCTCTCCGGCCGCATGCATCGCCTCGATATAAGCGTGGCGGACCTGGGTCAGCTTGCCCAGATCGTGATAGGCGTTGGCCGCAAAGGCACGCGCCCGGCCGAAATGTGTCGGACTTTGGAAGTCGTAGCTTTCGACGAGCGCGATCACCTCCTCGTGCTTCGACTGGAACCGCAGCGCGCCGATCAGGGTCATCATCGCATCGTCGCGATCCTGCAATTCCCCAGCCAGAAGCTCCCGGGCCCGGGCCTCGGCCGCGGCCATCTCGCCTCGCTGGAAGCAGGCGGACGCTGCGCATAGCTTGCCCAGCTCGGTGTTCGGCCCTTGCGCGTGGGCGCGCTCGAGCCAGACCGCGGCGGCCTTGTGGTCCTCGTATTCGGCGAGTTCCAGGCCGAACTGTCGATTGAGTTCGACGCTTCTGACCTTGCTCATGAACGGCTCGAGGAACTCCGCCGCCGCAGGCACCTTCTCGTAGAGGTCCATCAGCGACAGGTAGAGCAACATCAGCTCGACCTCGGTGTTGCCCGCCTTGAACGCCTCTTCCATCTTCGCGACCGCCTCGGCCGGCTCGGCACAGAGGAAGTGCGCCTTGGCCAACCCGGTGATCACCTCGACGGAGCCGGGCGCGGTTTCCGCCGCCTTGCCGAAGAAGGCCTTGGCGGTCTGCCCCTCGCGCCGGCTCAGCGCCGCGAGGCCGAGCACGATCCAGGCATGCGGATTCTCGGGCGCCGACTTGGTGAGCGGCAGGACGTGCTGGCAGGCCTCGGCAAGGTTGCCGGTCTTCAGGCACTGGTAGGCCTGGAACAGAGCCACCGCCGCATCCCCGCCAATGCCGTAGAGCTTCGCACCCTTGGCAGAGAGGGCCCGCTTTTCCTTGCGCGTAAGGGCGTGGACGTTCATGGGGCCTCCTTCGGCACTGCAAAATAGTCGGTAGCGCCAGCGCCGAACACGCTGTCGACGACACGGTAATTCGCCCCGCGGCACCACCCCTGCAGGAAGCGCATCGCGTTGGCAGGGGCCACCTTGACCCAGACGACGGGCCGCGCACGGGCGATCACCGCCGCCGCCCCTTCGAGCGTTTCGATTTCTGTCCCGACCGCGTCTATCCGGAGCGCATCCACCGGCGCATCGCCCAGCACCGCGTCCAACGACGCGCGCCCCTCTTCGCCGGAGCGGGCCGGGGCGGCGACAAGCCCCGTCCCGAAGACCGCGGTCTCGAGCGCTGGAACCGCGGCCTGCGCACAAAGGCTCCGGCGCTGGACTGTTTCCGCAAGACCGTTCGCCACGAGGTTCTCGTCCAGGAGGTCAGATGCAGCCCGGTCGGTTTCCACGGCGATGAGCCGCTCCGGCTGGAGGTTCCGGGCGCACCACACCAGGTGGTTTCCGCCGCCCGGTCCGACGTCGACAATGCTGGGCGCAGGCGTGTCGAGAAGCACTTTCAGCTTCCCCAGCGCATCCCGCTCGAAGAATTCTCCGCGAAGATGCGCCGCCTGGCTCGGATCCGCCGGGTTCGTCAGGCGCATCCGGGCCGGAGCCGCCGCGGCATCCCCGCCGACGTCCACGAATACCTGCGCACCGGACAGCTGAGCGATCCACTGGCCAGACACGCTGACGTTCCAATCCTGTCCCGTCGCCGAGCGCGGGCCCGTCGAATGCAGTCCGCGCTGATTGAGGAAGAAAATCTCGGGGCGCTTGGCACAGCGCGCCGAGTTCCAGAGCTGACAGTAGAGCTTGTAGTCCTCGCCCGTATTCATACCGACATCGAAGCCGAAGCGCGCGACGACCTGCGTGCGGTAGAAACCGCCGATCTGCACGCCGTTGAACGGCGCCACGGACAGAAACTCCTCGCGCGAGTCGATTGTTGCGGCCTGTCCTTCGCGGAGTTCGGGTTCACCGCCGCGGTCGAGCGTACAAATGAGCCCCCATACCGCGTCGAGCTCCGGTTCTGCCGCGATCACCCGCCCGAAGGCCTCGAAGGCGTTGGGCGTGATCTTGTCGTCGGCATCGAGAAAGAAGACCCAATCGACCCCCTCGTCCAGCGCCCGCCGCAAGGCCTCGTTGCGCCGCGCGGAGCGCCCGTGCCGCCCCGCGGTGTCGTCCATCACGTAGTGGAGGATCTCGCTGAACGGCCCCGTGTCGTAGGCCCGGGCCTGCTCGACCGACGGCCCGCCGATCTGTGCGAATAGCTCAGCGTGTCCCGGTCCGACCGGCGTGATCACCGCGCATTTCAACGTCCCGCCTCCGGCGTCGCGTCAAAGGCCAGTTCCAGCACCGGCACATCGAAGCTCGCCGGCATTTCGACCGCGCGCATCATCGTGCCGGTCATCAGCCCGGCCCCGGTAATCACCGCCAGCGCCACGCGCACCGGCGAGAACAGGCGGCGCGACCGGCGCGGCTTGGCCAGCACCTCGGGCTGCGGCGCGGCCTCCGGGACCACGGGATCGGCAGCCACCAGCACGGCCCCCGGCGCGACGAAGACGCCGTGATCGGTCACCGTCACGTCGGCCGCGCGCGGCGAGGCAGCAAAGCGCTGGCGCAGCCCGGCCGGGAAGCGCGCCTCGGGAATGTCGATGACCAGCGGCGCGCCGGGCACCCAGCCCTGCACCGCCTTGCGCGGCAGCACGAAGCGCGAGAAGTCATCGCGGAAACCCACCTCGTCGGCCAGCACGGCACGGGTCTGGATGGTGACCAGATCCGGGCTCAGCGTTACCCGCACGCCGCGGTGCCCGATGCTGACTTCCGCCTCGACGAAAAGGCACTCACTGTCCGACAGGGTCTCGGCCGAGGCATAGCCCTCGGGCATACCACGGCCCTTGGACTTGCGTCGCATCGGCCCCTTCGGCGCCAGCTCCGACAGGTGCAGCCGCGGCCGCCAGCGGAAGGGCTCCGGCGCGCGCAGCGCGGCGCTCACCTTCGCGGAGACCGCCTCGGCGGCAGGACGTGGGGCCGGGCGCGACTTCCGCTCCAGCTCGAAGCGGTAGTTGATGAGGTAGTCCTCGGCCATCTCGGCAAGATCATCCTCGCCCGCCACCAGCTTCAAAAGCTTCTGCTCGTCCGAGAAGAGCACGCGCCGGGTCGGATATCCCTCGATCGGCGGCACCACGGCGAAATCGCCCTTGGCGCAATCGAGAACCGCGGCCACCTTGCGCAGAACGGCGCGCCCTTCGTCGACGTGATGCAGCAACATCTCGCAGGTGCCGCCCTCGTCGAGGCACAGCGCAAGCGCCACCTCTTCCGGCCAGTCGGCAAACACCGTCTGAAGCTCACCGGCCTCGAAGAAATAAGCGAGTTTTTCGGCGTTCATGATCAGCTGCCCCGAACAGTTCTTCGACTTCACCTATCTATTCTTGTTTATACTTGAACGAAAGTCAAATTTACTTATGCTTACCTTGAAAACCGGCGTATTCCGGTCTCAAGAGCCAAGCAGAGAAATCTATCCATGACGCTGATCCTCGGACTCGCCCTTGTCTTCGGCCTCGTCTTCGGAGGGTTCATCCTGTCCGGCGGCAAGATGGACATCGTTCTGCACGCCCTGCCCTTCGAGGGCATGATGATCGGCGGGGCAGCGATCGGGGCTTTCGTCATCGCCAACAGCTTCTCGGTGATCAAGAGTTCCGGCAAGGGCGTGGTGAAGGTGATCAAGGGGCCGCGCTGGAAGTCCAAGGACTATGCGGACCTGCTCAACCTGATGTTCGAGCTCTCGCGCATCTACAAGTCCCGCGGCATCCTCGCGCTCGACAGCCATGTCGAATCGCCGAAGGAGAGCGACATCTTCGCACGCTACCCTCGGATCGCGGCGGATCACTTCGCCATCGACCTGATCCGCGACAGCTTCCGCATGCTGTCCATGCAGTTCGACGACAAGTACCAGACCGAGGACGTCATCAACCGCAAGATCAAGAAGCACCACCACGAGGCCATGGCCTCGGCCCATGCGATCCAGACCATGGCAGACGGGCTTCCGGCGATCGGCATCGTCGCGGCGGTTCTGGGCGTGATCAAGACCATGTCCTCGATCGACCAGCCGCCCGAGATCCTCGGCGGGATGATCGGCGGCGCGCTCGTCGGCACCTTCCTCGGCGTGTTCCTGGCTTATTGCATGGTGCAGCCGATCTCGGGCCGCCTGAGCCAGATCGAGGAAGAGGACGCGGCCTTCTACCACATCATCCGCGACATCTTCGTCGCCATGGTGTCGGACCATCCGCCGAGCATCTGCGTCGAGATCGGTCGCGGCAACATCCCCACGCGGATGCAGCCCGACTTTTACGAGGTCGAGGCCGCGCAGAAGGAACTGCCCGCGGCATGACCCGGCTCGGCACGCTCCCGCTGCTGCTGCTCACCGGCATGGCCTCGGCCGCCAGCGCGCCGACCCCCGAGGAGGATCTCGCGACCCTCGGCTACATCTCGGCCGCGCGGCCCGGCGAGTTCCATGCGGTGCCGCCCTCGGGGAACGGCTTTCCCGAGGACATCCTCGCCAATATGCGCATAAAGCTCGGCGGCGAGCGACCCCTGCCCCAGTCGCAGCAGACGCCACAGACCAGCGCGCCCGAGGCTCCGGCCAATGGCCACTGAGGCCAGCCGCCGCCGACTCCGCGCGCTCGAGGTCATGGAGCGCCTGAAATCGCTCGAGACCGAGAGGCAGGCCGCCGAGACAGGCGCGCTCCGAGCGCGCATGGACAAGCTTGAGGGTGACAAGACGGCCCTGCTCGACCGCCTTTCCGGCGAGTCTCGCATCGACGGGCTCGAGGGCGCGCCCTATCTCGGCCGTTTCATCCGCTCGATCCGCGCCGAGGTCGACCGCATCACCAACGACGCCGCCAAGTTGGCACCCGAGCTGGCCCGCTCGGAAGAGAAGCTGCGGGCCGCGCTGGCCGAGCAGAAGACTTACGAGATTCTCCGGCTCAAGCGCCTCGCCGAAGAACGTGAGGCGCAAGCCAAACGCGAGGCCGAGGCGCAGGACGAGCTGTCACTGCTGCGCTGGAACCGCTGAGACCCGCGCGCAGAGACCTTGGCCCGACGCGGGGCTGGACAAGACCGCCCAGCATCGGACAAATCGGTCCGTAGATCAGAGCCTCGGACGTTCGGCCCCTGCCGACAGGAATACCCATGGACCAACATGACATCACGGTGATCGGCGGCGGCCTCGTCGGCAGCGCGGTGGCGCTCGGGCTTGCGGAAACCGGGCTCCGCGTTCTGGTTCTCGATGGCGAGGACCTGTCGCGCCGGGCGTCGCGGGCCAATTTCGGGCTGGTCTGGGTCTCGGGCAAGGGGCTCGGCACCCCCGACTACGCGCGTTGGTCCTTCGAAGCGGCCCGCGTCTGGCCCGGATTTGCCCGCGATCTCGAAGCGCGCTCGGGCGTGTCGCTCTCGCTCGACCAACCCGGCGGCTACAGCTTCGGCCTGTCCACCGGGGAACTCGACGGCATCATCGCCGAGATGACCCGCATCACCGAGGAAACCGGCGGGGAGGGCGCACCCTGGCGCGTCGTGCCCCGTGCCGAGCTGGAACGCGAGATCCCCGGCATCGGCCCCGACGTGGCGGGTGCGGTTCACGGCTCCGCCGACGGCCACCTCAACGCGCTGCGCCTGTTTCATGCCCTGCACCGGGCGGGGGCCGCGGCGGGCGTCACCTACCGCGCGCATCACGCCGTCACCCAGATCGAGCCCAGTACCGCCGGTTTTCGCCTTCGCGGCGACTGGGGCCAGATCACCACGCCCCGCGTCGTGCTGGCCGCCGGCACCGAAACCGAGCGCCTCGCCCGGATGGTCGGTCTTGCCGCGCCGCTGAAGCGCAGCCGCGGGCAGATCGTGGTGACCGAGCGCGTCTCGGGCCGCCTGCCGTTTCTCAGCGCCATCATTCGCCAGACCGACGAGGGCAGCGTGATGATCGGCGACAGCGACGAGGGCGACACCGACGCGCTGGCCGGAAATCCCGAGATCGCCGCCCTCCTGGCAGCCCGGGCGATCCGCGTCTATCCCCCGCTCGCCCGGCTCAACATGGTGCGCAGCTGGACAGGTTTCCGCGTAAAGCCGCGTGACGGCATTCCTATCTACGGCCAGTCCCGCAGCTGCCCCGGCGCCTACGTCGTGCTCTGCCACAGCGGCGTGACCCTTGCGGCCCTGCACGCACAGCGCATCGCCCCGCAAATCGCCGAGGGCGCAACGCAGATCGGCCCGGCGGCCTTTTCCTCCGAGAGGTTCCATGTTCCGGCGTGATCCCATTCCTCCCGGCGAGGCGGTCGAGGTTTTGCTCGACGGTCAGCCGATCTCCGCGCGCCGGGGCGACAGCGTCGCCGTCGCCCTTCTGGCCGGGGGTGTCACGCGCTTCCGAAACAGCGTGGTGAGCGGCGCACCGCGGGCGCCATACTGCCTGATGGGTACCTGTTTCGAATGCCTCGTGACCATCGACGGCGTGGCCAACCGGCAGGCCTGCCTCGTCACCGTCGAACCGGGCATGCGCATCATCCGGCAATCCGGCGCGCCGAACCTTCTGCCGGAGACGGAGACATGAGCGCGCAGCTTCCAGACACCGCGGAACTTGTGATCATCGGCGGCGGCCCCGCAGGCATGGCCGCCGCCATCGAGGCCCGGGCCGCGGGCGCCGAGGTCCTGCTGCTCGACGAAGCCCCCGCGGCAGGCGGCCAGATCTGGCGCGCCGTGGGCACGGCGCCCGAAGCGCGCAAGGCGCTGCTCGGCAAGGAGTACGCGGCGGGCGCAGCGCTCGTGTCTGACTTCACGGCTTGCGGGGCGCGCCATGCTGCCGGTGTCTCGGTCTGGGGCGTCATGCCCGACGGGAACGGCCCGATCCGCGTCGGGGTGAGCCAGGGTGGTGCCGCACGGATGATCGAGACCCGCGCGGTGATCCTCGCAACCGGCGCGCAGGAACGCCCGCTGCCGGTCCCGGGCTGGACCCTGCCCGGCGTGATGGGGGCGGGTGCCGCGCAGATCGCGCTGAAGAGCGGCGGGTTGCTGCCCGAGGGGCGCTGCGTGCTGGCGGGCGTCGGGCCGCTGCTCTACCTGCTCGCCGACCAGCTGCTGCGCGCCGGGATCACCCCCGCCGCATTGGTCGAAACACCCTCGCCGCAGCGCCGTGCGGCCCTGCCGCATCTGCCGGACTTCCTGCGCACACCCGCCTTCCTCAAGGGTGCCGGCCTGATGGCCCGCGTGCGCCGCCGGATCCCCGTGATCACCGGGGCCGAAGCGCTGGAGATCACCGGAGAAAGCCGCGCCGGGGCCCTGCGCTACCGGCGTGCCGGCAACTGGCACGAGATCCCCGCCGATCTGGTGCTGCTGCACGCCGGCGTCGTGCCATCGCTGAACCTCGCCGTGGCGGCGGGCGTCCCGACCCGCTGGAACGCGGTGCTGCGCTGCTTCGAGCCGGAGACCGACGCGGCAGGCGCGACCAGCCTTCCGGGCCTCTTGATCGCCGGTGACGGCGCGGGCATCGGCGGCGCCGAGCGCGCCCTGCCCTCGGGCCGGCGCGCCGCGCAGGCGGCGCTGGCGCGGCTCGGGCGGGAGGTCGATCCCTCGGCCGCGGCCGAGGCGCAGCGGCAGTGGCGCCGGGCCGACAGGGGCCGCGCCTTCATCGACCGGTGGTTCGCCCCGCCGCCGTCGCTGCTCGCCCCACAGGGCGAGACGATTGCCTGCCGCTGCGAGGAAGTCCCGGCCAGCGCGATCCGCGATGCGGCCCGCCTCGGCGCGCCGGGACCGAACCAGGTCAAGACCTACCTGCGCTGCGGCATGGGGCCCTGCCAGGGCCGCATGTGCGCCGCCAGTGTGACCGAGATCATGGCCGATGAAACCGGGCGCGACCCCGCCGAGTTGGGCCACCTGCGCTTCCGCACCCCGGTCCGGCCGCTGTCTCTTGCCGAGTTGGCACAGCTCCCCGCAGGCGAGGCCGCTCAACGCGCCGCGCTTGGGGATGCAGCCCTGCCGGAGACGCCGCTGCCGCTTCCCGACCGGTTTTCCTAGTCCGTCCGGCCGCTGCCCAGACGGGCGGCGGAGCCACAGTCGCCGGCGCTTCTCACGCTGGGGTAGATCCAGAATTGCTTTTGTCGCCCTCTTGTGGAACTCTTTTCCACAGGTTTCCCGGCAGCGTTTCTCGCCGCGAAATCAGATGTTTTCGAGAATGCGTTTGAGTGTGTACCGCTTCGGGGCCGTGCGTCAGTTCATGGCGCGGCATGTGTCCGGAGCCTGGATTTCCCAAGGAACAGCCACCTCCGATACGAGGAATTTGCCATGCTTGCGCGCTTTTTGACCCGCCCAACGCTGCTCGCAGTCCTGCTGACCTCTGCCAGCCTGCCCGCCGCCGTCCACGCGCAGGAGGGGCCGCAGTTCAGTTTCGGCTTCACTACCTTCGCGGACGCGCCGGTTGCGGGCGATGCCGACGATGACACGCGCTACAGCTGGCGCGCCGACATCAAGATGTCCTACGGCGAGATCTGGACCGGCGGCTCGATCAGCGGGCATCTCGAATACAACGACGGCGACGATTTTGTCGGGCTCGGCGAGGGCGGGCTGGTCTGGCCCACCAACACCTTCGCAACGCTCCCGGCGATCACCTCGGACAACCAGACGACCCTGTCGCTGACGCTTACGCAGCAGTTCAGCAACACCACCAGCGTGAGCTTCGGCAAGTTCAACGTGATCGATCTCGCAGAGGCGACGCCGCTTCTGGGCGGTCAGGGACAGGGCGGTTTCCAGTATCTCGGGATCGGCGCGCCGAGCAACTTCGTGCTGCCGCCCTATATCTTCGGCGGCATCCTGACGGTGAATTACGCGCCGATGATCTACACGCTGATGATCTACGACGCCAACAACGCGCAGGGCGAGGACTTCTGGGACGATCTTTTCGACGACGGCGTGGTCTACAACGGCACCGCGACCTACACCACGCAGATCAACGGCAGGCCCGGCTTCTACAGTCTCAACATCGCGCATTCGACGAAGAAGGGCACCGACTACGAGTCGCTACTGCTGTCTCCGGACGACCAATCCTTCGCCGGAACCAAGGACGGGCTGAACTATACCGGTGTGAGCTTCCAGCAGTACCTCTGGAACGACCCGCAGAACCCGATGGTCGGCTGGGGCGTGTTTGGTCAGGTCGGCTTCGGCGACGGCAACCCCAACCCGCTGGACGAGATGTTCCTACTCGGCGTCGGGGGCAACTCGCCGCTCTACGGCCGCGAGAGCGACCGCTGGGGCCTTGCCTGGAGCAAGTACAACTGGTCCGACAAGCTCGGCGAGGCGCTGGGGGCCTACGGGGTGAACCTGGAGGATGAATCGGCGGTCGAGGCCTTCTACGAGGCGGCGCTGACCGAAAACTGGCGGATCGGCGGCAACGTGATGTGGGTGAAGCCGAGCTTCGAGAGCTACGACGACTACACGCAGGTCGGCTTCCGCATCCGCGCGACCTTCTGAACGGGCGCCTGTCCCCGCGGGGACAGGCGCGTCGAATTTTCAGTCCTCTTAGGCGAAACTGAAGTTCCGCGCCGCGTTGACATCGGCAATGCGCAAGTCGCCCTGCAGCAGCAGGCTGCCCTGCGCGCCGAACGTGACGAGGATGCCCGCCTCGCCGGCGACGAAGCTGACGTCCGCCAGCCCATCGATCCCCGGCAGATCGACCTCGATCACATCCTCTCCCGGGGTAAAGTCGGTGATCACGTCGCCGCCGGTCAGATCGCCCTCTTCGAGCACGAAAATGTCGCGCCCGGACCAACCGGTCAGCGTGTCGGCCCCGGAACCGCCCGACAGGCTGTCGTTGCCGATCATGCCGTTAAGCTCGTCGTCGTCTTCATTGCCGGTGAGCGTGTCATCGCCCTCGCTGCCGACCAGAGTGTCGTTGCCCTGGTTGCCCGAGATCAGGTCATTGCCCTCGTTGCCCTTCAGGTAGTCGTTCCCGCCCCAGCCAAGCAGGCGGTCGTCACCCTCGCCACCATAAGCATGGTCATCCCCCTTGCCGCCAACCAACCGGTCGTCGCCGCCCAGCCCCTCGAGCGTATCGTCGCCGTCCCCGCCCTCGAGCGTATCCGGCCCGGCGCTGCCGGCGATCTGCGCGCCGCCGCTCTCCGGCGGGATCACCGCAACATCCGAGGTGACGAAGGTGATCTCGATCACCTCGAAGGGGTCGAGGGTGATCGGCACCGTCGTTCCGGTCACCGCGAGATCGGTCAGCACGGCGCGCACGTCGTTCTCGTTGATGTAGTAGCGCTGGCCATTGACCAGCAGGCTGTCTGCCTCCTGAAAACCCTCGCCCGGCACGTAGTGCACCCCGTCGCTCGAGTTTGACGAAAGATCCGCGCCGAGCTTCACCGCCGAGGCAGAAGTGTAGTCCGGCACCAGCGTCGAGAGGTCCAGCTCCAGCTCGATGGTCTCGGTGGCGCGCGAGGCGACGTAGATCACCGTACTGTCGTCGGACTGCCAGGCGTGGAATGTGAAGCTGCCGTCCTCGATGGAAAGCTGGGTGTCGAGCAATTCCAGCCCCGGCAGGCTGGAACTCATCAGATCGAAGGTCGCGCCGTTGATCGTGTTGAGCACGCGCCCCTCGGCGTCGGTGATCACGTCCTCGGTCTGCTTGCCCGCAAGATCGGTCGGCGTGTTGTGCTGCACCGGCCAGACATGTGCCGCATCGACACCAAGCTCGTTCATGTTGCTGGTCATCTCGACCATCACCGAGGCCGACCGCAGCCCGGTCTCGGTGGTGTCCGAGGTGCGCACGTTCCATTCGGTGATGTAGAGGTCGAGCTCCTTGTCGAATTCCTCGTCCCAGACGGCGTAGTCGCGGTTGATGAAGTTCATCTCGCCGCTGCTGCCCTCGAACTCGGTGACCTGCTTGTCGTAGTAGTAGTGCTCGACCACCCCGTCGATGGCATCCCGTGCCCCGGCCCCGAGCTGGTCGATGATCGCGCGGTTGGCGCCCTGCACCCGTTCCAGATAGGGCCGGTCGTCAACCGAGACGTGATACTCCGAGCCCGCGAAGGGCGAAGCCATCTGCACAAGGATCGCCGCCTGGTCGTCCCCTGCGAAGCCCGCGTCTTGCATCCCCTGCGCCAGCGCGACGGCGGCGACATCGGCCTTGGTGCCATAGGCGGTTTCGCCCATGCTCCAGTACTCATTTCCGATCTCGAAGGCCTCGACCACATCGGAATAGTCGCGCATCACCGTCTTGGCAAAGCCCGCGATGTCGCCCGACAGCGCCTCGTATTCCGCTACCGTGTAGTTCTTGGTGGGCAGCACCAGCGTGACCTGCGCGCCGTTTTCGCGCGCCCAGTCGAGCATGTCGGCCACTTCCTGCCGCAGCTGCCACTCCCCGTCCACGCGCTGCATCTGCAACACGTCGAGAAAGCCCTCGCCATCCACTTCGAGATCGCCGCTGTCGCCCTGCCCCGCCGGGAATCGCAGATGCGTAATGTCGAGCGCATCGGCCGCCGTCCCGAAGTTGTCCAGCGGCACGCCATCGTCGGTGTTCACGCTGAACACGAGATTTCCCCCGAAATACGCCCCGTCGAGCGTCTGGCCGGTGCCCGTGCCCGCTACCACCGAGATATGGGTGCCGTCGAAAGCGGGCGGCGCAGAGGCGACCGGCGTCAGCTCCCCGAGGTTGCCCAGCCAACCCGCGGGATCGCCGAGCGCGGCCGCGTCCACCCCCCTGATCACCGCCAGCACGATGCCGTCATAGATCAGCGCCGCGCCGCTGCCGTCCGCCGCCTCTGCGACGGTCAGGTTGTCGTAGGCCTCCTCGGCGCTGAGCAGCGTGCCGTCCGCGCGCATCAGCGAGATCAGCTCGGGGCCGCCGTCATTGCCGGTCAGCTCGTAGGTGTGCAGCGTCAGCGGCGTGAAGGCGTCATCGCCCTGCGGCACCACGATGTCGTAGAAGTCGTTGCCCGCCCCGCCCGCGAGGTGGTCGCCCTCGTCGCCGAAGAGGATGTCGTCACCGGCGTTGCCGACCAGCGTGTCGCCGACCGTCTCGGCCCCTTCCGCATCGACGCCGCTGACGAAATCGTCCCCGGCCTGACCGTCGAGGTAGTCGCCGCCGCCCCGGCCGATCAGAACGTCCGCGCCGGGTCCACCGAAGAAGTCGTCGCGCTCCACCGTGCCGACCAGCAGGTCGTCACCCTCGAACGTGGCATTGAGCGCCGAGGAGAAGTTGCCGATCCAGATGGTCTCGTAGAACAGCTCCTCGGCGGTGTAGCCCTCGATCACCGCCACGACCTCGCCGTTCATGTAGACGCCCGCGCCGCTGCCGTCTGGCATGTCGCCGATGCCCGCTGCGAGCGTGCCGTCGAAAAAGGCCGCGCGGGGAATGATCTCGCCCTCGGGCGTTACGAAGACCACGCGATCCGGCACGTCCTGATCGGTGAGGCGGGTGAAATCGAGATCGGTGATGGTCACCGGCTCGGCGCCCTCCTGCCCCACCGGCACGATGAAGAGGTCGGCCCCGCCGCTCCCGGTGAGCGTGTCCCCGTCGTCGCCCCACAGCAGGTCGATCCCCGCGCCGCCATCAAGGCTGTCCGGCGCGCCCGGCATGTCGTCGGCCATCACGATGAAATCGCTGCCCGCACCGCCCTCTGCCGTGTCCGAGCCGAGCGCGTCGACGATCAGATGATGGCCGCCACCGCCAACCAGCAGGTCGTCACCAGGACCACCGTCCAGCGTCTCGTCGCCGCCGGTGCCGATAAGAACATCATCGCCCGCGGTGCCGAGGAGCAGCCCTTCTGCCAGGTCGCCGGCAGAGTTCGGTGCCTCCTCATCCGGGGCTTCACCGCTGCCGGATGCCGACGAGGTTCCCCCCGCGAGGCTCCAGAGAAGCGCCCCGAGCAGGAGCGAAGACAGGTAGAACATGGGCGGCACCGGTACCTGAACTAGGGAATCCCGCCAGCGGTGGCCGCTAGACAGGAACGCTCGCCCAATTTATGCCACAAATCCGCCGCAATGCACTGAATTTCGGAAACAATTCGTTTCCCGTCGCTCAGCGCCTTGCTGGCGATCCGCCCGATCCTTGGCCAGAGCAGGCAATTGTGCCGACTGCAGCGCTGATGCTGCGCCTTCCCGAGCCAAGGCTGAGACACCCGCGCCGCAGGATGAGACGGCCTGCCGATCTCGCCGCCGTCGCGGGGCGGCTCCGCGTCCTTCCTCTCCTCGTTCCCTGCCCGGCCCGGGTCTGAGCCCCCTGCCCCGGACAGCGTAAAGGCGCGCCGGAAATTTCCGGCGCGCCCGCCAGATCAGATCAGCGCGCGCCTGATCGTCTGCGACCAGTCGTTGGCGAAGACCTCCTCGCCGTTCAGCGTGACGGTCATCCGCGCCGAGAGGTAGAAGTTCTCCGCATCGCAGGTCATTTCGCTGTCCAGCACCGAGGCCGTCTCCCAGCCCTCGCGACCCATCTCGTAGACCTGATGCAGCTTGTAGCGTGCGCTGGCGGGGTCGTCCGGATGGATGGTCAGCTCGCGGCGCAGGCTGTGCGAGAGCACCGTGCCGATCTCGTCGAAGCGCAGCACGCCCTCGCCGAACAGCCCGCCCTCGCCATTCGTCACATAGGTGACCTCGCCGGTGAGATAGTCGGTGGTGACCTGGCGCTCGAGCTTGGCGGGCCGGATCATGGTGATCGGACATGCCGGACCATGCGCCGGGGGCTCGAAGCCCGGGTGCGCATCGCCCCCCGCTCGCTGCGGCAGATGCAGCAGGCTGCGTGCGGTGTCGATGGTCAGCGTGGCGGCCTCGGGGGCGGGCCAGATGATCGGCCAGTAGGCAGTGCCCACCGAGACGCGCAGCTTGTGGCCCGCGACAAAGCGGTGACCGCAGGTCGAGAGCTTGACCTTCACCGTCTCGAAGCGTCCCGGCACCAGTGCCTCGGGGGTCTCGTGGCCATTGCGGTGGGTGAGGTTCAGCACCTGGTAGCTGACGCGGGTGACGCGACCATCGGGCGCGACATCTCCGAGCCGCACCACCACCTGCGCCACCGGCTTGTCAGAGGCGAGGTGCAGGTCGAGTTCGGGCACGCCGAGGATCTCCAGATCGTCGCCCAGCACCTCGGTTTCGAAGACCAGCGCGCCGCCGTCTTCAATCCGCTGATCGGCGGGCATCTCGCCCGGGCAGCCGACGCCCATCCATTCGCCCGAGGCGATGCCGTGGCTCTGCGGCGAGCGGATCGGCAAGAGGCCGCCCTCTTCCGGCGCATCGGTCAGCGCGCCGCCCGGCGTCAGATGCATCGCGCGCATCGGCTCGGCCAGCGGCCAGTCGGAGCCGACCCAGCGGCCCGGCTGATCCGGTCGCGAGGTCTCGGGCGCGATGGGGTCGTTGATGTAGGCCCGAAGCTTCGGCTCTTCCATCACGCCGGTGTCGCGGCCCTTGAGCCACTGGTCCCACCAGCGTACCGCCTCCTGCAGGAAGCCGATCGCCGGGCCGGGCGCGCCGTCCTGCGGGTAGACGTGTCCCCACGGTCCGATGATGCCACGGGTGGGCACCGAAAGGTTCTCAAGCAGGCGCGGCACCGAATTGGTGTAGCTGTCGGCCCAGGCACCGACGACCATCACCGGGCATTGAATCGCGGTGTAATCCTCCTGCACCGAGCCGTGCTTCCAGTACTCATCATAGCTCTGGTGCTCGGCCCACATGGCGGGGAAGAAGGGCAGCGTTTCCAACCTTTTCTGCCAGTCCTCGCGCCAGCTCTCGCCAACCACCTCGGGGTCGAGCGGACGGGCCTGGTAGCCCATCATGATCGAGCCCCACCAGAGGTTGTCGTTCAGCAGGCAGCCATTCATGAAGTGAATGTCGTCCTTGAACCGGTCGTCGGTGGAATAGCAGGTGATGATCGCCTTCAGCGCCGGGGGACGGCGCGCGGCGACCTGCAGAGAGTTGAAGCCCGACCAGCTCTTGCCCATCATTCCGACGTTGCCGTCGCACCAGTCCTGCGCCGCGATCCAGGCAATGACCTCGCAGGCGTCGTCCTGTTCCAGTTCCAGGTATTCGTCGGCCATGTGGCCCTCGGACTCGCCGGTGCCGCGGATGTCGACGCGCACGGCGGCATAGCCGTTCTCGGCGAAATAACCGTGCATCGCCTCGTCGCGGCCTCGGGTGCCGTCGCGCTTGCGGTAGGGGATGTATTCCAGAACCGCCGGGACCGCGTGGCTGCGGGCACCCTCGGGCAGGAACAGCCGGGCGCTGAGCCGCGTGCCATCCGGCATGGGGATCCAGACGTGTTCGATGAATTCGGTGGCCATGATGACTTCCGTTTATCGTGTGTATTCAGATGTTTGTTTCGGTCAGGACGCGCGGGCGGCCAGCACCTTGTCGAGCCACCCGCGATCCAGCTGCGGCACCGAGTCCAGCAGCTTGCGAGTGTAGGGATCGCGCGGCGCGTCAAAGAGCGTGGCGGTGTCCGCTTCCTCGACGATCCGGCCTTTTTTCATCACCACGGTGCGGTCAGCGAGCCGGCGCACCACCGACAGATCGTGGGTGATGAAGAGGTAGGTCATGCCAAGCTCGTCCTGCAGCTTGCGCAGCAGGCGCAAGATGTCCTCGGCCACGAGCGGATCGAGCGCCGAGGTGACCTCGTCGCAGATCATCAGATCGGGCTCGGCGGCCAGCGCGCGGGCGATGCAGACGCGCTGCTTCTGCCCGCCCGAGAGCGCGCCGGGCAGGCGGGTCGCCATCTCGACCGGCAGGCCGATCAGATCCAGAA
This sequence comes from Roseobacteraceae bacterium, assembly GCA_048381755.1. Lineage (GTDB taxonomy): Bacteria > Pseudomonadota > Alphaproteobacteria > Rhodobacterales > Rhodobacteraceae > Salipiger. The sequence continues at coordinate 144,118 of JBLXGS010000010.1, read as the reverse complement.
GTCGCGCCACCTCATCGCGCTGCGCCCTGCCCTTCAGCCCGCGGAAGGTCTGCAGCGGGCGGCCGATGGTCTCGCCCACGGTCTGGCGCGGGTTCAGCGCGACGTCGGGCAGCTGGTAGATCAGCTGGATACGGCGCAGCAGATCCGGTCCGCGCTTGCGGTAGCTCTCGGGCAGCGGTTCGCCGTCGAACTGCACCTGCCCCGCCGAGGGGGCCAGCAGCCCCGAGACCAGCCGCGCCAGCGTCGACTTGCCCGAGCCGGACTCGCCGACGATGGCGACGGTCTCGCCCCGTTTCACCGACAGATCGACATCATGCAGCACCGGCGTCTTGCCGTAGGCGGCAGAGACATGATCCACCCGCAGGATCTCCTCGCCGGTGCGGTGATGTGCCCCCGCCTCGGCGTTGAGGCTCGCCTGCCGTTCCGAGACCAGACGCTGCGTGTATTCCTCGCGTGGGGCGGCGAGGATTTGCTCGGTGGTGCCGGTCTCGACCTCGGCACCGTGGCGCAGCACCATCAGCCGGTCGGCGACCTGCGCGATCACCGCGAGATCATGGGTGATGTAGAGCGCCGAAGTGCCGTATTTGCGGATCGTCTCGCGCAGCAGCAGCAGCACCTCGATCTGCGTGGTCACGTCGAGCGCCGTGGTCGGCTCGTCGAGCACGAGGATGTCGGGCTTGCAGGACATGGCCATAGCGACCATCGCGCGCTGCAGCTGTCCCCCCGAAACCTGGTGCGGATAGCGGCGACCGAAGGTTTCCGGCTCGGGCAGGCCGAGCGCGGTGAAGAGCTCGATCATCCAGGCGCGGGCCTCGCCGGCGCTCATCAGGCCGTGCCGCAGCGGGCCTTCCATGATCTGCCGTTCCAGCCGGTGCGCGGGGTTGAAGGCCGCCGCCGCGCTCTGCGCCACATAGGCGATGCGCGCACCGCGCACGGCCTCGCGCTCGGACCTTGTTGACGACGCCAGATCGTGGCCCGCCAGTTCGATGCTGCCGCCGGTGATCCGGCAGCCACCACGGCCGTAGCCCATGGATGCCAACCCGATGGTCGACTTGCCCGCGCCGCTCTCTCCGATCAGGCCGAGGATCTCGCCCTGTTCGAGGTCAAGCGACACGCCATGCAGCAGCTCCACCCCCTCGGCGGTGGCGACGCGCAGGTCGCGGATACGAAGGATATCGCTCATCGGTTGTCTCCCTGCACGGTGGTGTGTCCGGCCAGCAGCCAATCGACGGTGAGGTTCACCCCGATGGTCACCAGCGCGATGGCGGCGGCGGGGAAGAGCGGCGCGTAGAGCCCGTAGAGAATGCCCTGCTGGTTGTCGCGCACCATCCCACCCCAGTCGGCGAAGGGCGGCTGCACCCCGAGCCCGAGGTAGGAAAGCCCCGCCACGAAGAGGAAGGTGAAGCAGAAGCGCATGCCGAACTCGGCCACCAGCGGCGGCAAGGCGTTGGGCAGGATCTCGCGGCGGATCATCCAGCCGAGCCCCTCGCCACGCAGGCGGGCGACCTCGGCGTATTCCATCACGTTGATCCCCTGCGCCACCAGCCGGGCAAGTCGGAAGACGCGGGTGCTGTCGAGCAGCGCGATGGTGACGATCAGCACCGGCAGCGACGAGCCGAGCGCCTGCAGCACCACCAGCGCCGAGATCAGCACGGGGATCGACATGACCGTGTCGACGACGCGCGACAGCACCAGATCGAGCCATCCGCCGCGGATCGCCGCGAGGATGCCGAGCGGCACACCGACGGCGAAGGACAGGCACACGGCGGCGAGCGAGATGCCGATCGACATCTGCGCGCCGTAAAGCAGGCGCGAGAGCATGTCGCGTCCGTTCTGGTCGAAGCCCAGCGGATGGCCCGGCTGCGGCATGTCGAAGGGCAGGCCGACGATCTCTTCCTGTCCGAAGGGCGCGAGCATCGGCCCGAAGAGGAAGAGGATCGCATTTGCGGCGATCAGCGCCATGCCGATCCAGCCGGTCAGCGGGATATTGGAAAGACGGCTCATCTTATGCCTCCTTTCCGCGCGGATGGCGCAGGCGGGGGTTGAGCGCGATGGCGGCGATGTCGGCGATCATGTTGAGGATCACGTAGGCGGCGCCGAAGATCATCGCAGCGGCCTGCACCATCGGCAGATCGCGTTTCGACACGGCATCGACCATGAAGCGGCCCAGCCCGTTGTAGTTGAACACCGCCTCGACCAGCACGACGCCGGTGATCAGATAGGCGATGTTGAACGAGACCACATTGACGATCGGCGCGGCGGCGTTGGGCGCGGCGTGGCGCATGACCACGCGACCATTCTTCAGCCCCTTGAGGAAGGCAGTCTCGATATAGGGCTGGTCCATCACGCCCAGAACGGTGGTCCGGGTCATGCGTAGGATCTGCGCCATGGTGACCATGACCAGCACCAGCATCGGCAGGGTGGTGGCGTTGAACCAAGCGGCGAGCCCCATGCCCTCGTAGGTGTCGGCAAGGCTCGGCAGCCAGCCGGTCTTCACCGACAGCCAGAGCACCAGCAGCAGGCCAAGGAAGTATTCCGGCAGCGACACGAAGGCGAGCGCGGCAATATTGGCGGCGCGGTCGAAGATCGTGCCGCGTTTGGCGGCGGCGAGGATGCCGAGGCCCACGGCCAGCGGCACGGCGATAACCCCGGCATAGGCCGCCAGCGCCATGGTGTTCCAGAACCGCGGCCAGAGCAGATCCGCAACCGGCTGGCCCGAGGCCATGGAGCGGCCCATATCGCCGGTCAGGATCCCGCCCAGCCAGTCGAAATAGCGCTGCAGCGCGGGCACATCGAGGCCCAGTTCGCTGCGCAGCGCGGCGAGGGACTCGGGCGTGGCGCTCTGCCCGAGGATGGCCCCGGCCACGTCGCCCGGCAGGATCTCGGTTCCGGCGAACACCAGAACCGAGACAAGCCAGAGCGTCAGCAGCCCGAGGCCGGCACGTTTTGCGATCAGCGAACCCATCAGGCGTCCAGCCAGACCTTTTCGGCCATGCGCGCACCCATCAGGTTGAACATCGCATGGGGTTTCACGCCCTTCACGTCCTTCGACACCGCGTCGAGGTAGTCGCCGAACATCGGGATCATCGCGCCGCCGTCCTCATGGATCAGCGCCTGGCACTCCCAGTAGATCTCGCGGCGCTTCTCTTCATCAAGCAGCGCGCGGGCCTCTTTGAGCAGCGCATCGAAGCGTTCGTTGCTCCAGCGCGTATCGTTGTAGGAGGAGGTGGACTCGTAAGCGATCGACAGCATCTGGTCGGCAGTCGGGCGGCCGCCCCAGTAGGACATGCAGAAGGGCACCTGCATCCACACGTCGCTCCAATAGCCGTCCGCCGGTTCACGCTTGATGGTCACGTCGACGCCCGCGCCGGTGGCCGCGCTGCGGAACACCGCCGCCGCATCCACCGCGCCCGAGAAGGCCGCATCGGAGGCCGAGAGGGTGACCGCGAGCGGATCGAAGCCGGCCTTCTTGGCGTGGAACTGCGCCTTTTCGGGGTCGTAGGCGCGCTGCTCCAGCTCGGAGTTGTAGAAGCGGTCGGTCTGCGGGATCGGGTGGTCGTTGCCGAGTTGCCCGAACCCGGCGAGCGCGGTCTTCAGCAGCTGCTCGCGGTCGACGGCGTACTTGATGGCGAGGCGGGCGTTCACGTCGGTGAAGGGCGCCTTAGTGCAATCCATCAGGAAGGTGAAGTGCTGGCCGCCCGCCGAGCGCACGATCTCCAGCTTTGGGTTGCGGCCCAGCAGGTTCACCGTCTTGAAGTCCACCGCGTTGATCGCATGCACCTGCCCCGACATCAGCGCGTTGGTGCGGGCGGTCACATCGTTGATCACCACCACCTCGACGGCATCGACGTTGGCGCAGCCGGGCTTCCAGTAGTCCTCGTTCCGGACAAAGCGGCCGCGCACGCCGGGCTCGACGCGCTCGGGAATGAAGGGGCCGGTGCCGACGGGGTTGGACCAGTCGTCGAAGCCCTCGGGCACCACCAGGAGGTGATAATCCGACAGCAGGTAGGGAAGGTCGGCGTTGCCACTTTCCAGCGTGATGCGGATCTGCAGGTCCGACAGCTTCTCGATCTCGGTGATCGGCGCGAGGATCGAACGCGCCGCCGAGGAGCTTTCGCCGCGATGCAGGTTGAGCGAGTAGATCACGTCATCGGCGGTGAGGCTCTTACCGTTGTGGAATGTCACGCCCTCGCGGATATCGAACACCCATGCTGCTGCGCCCTCTTCCGCTTCCCAGGCCGAGAAGAGCTCGGGCTGGGCGATGTTGTCGGAGTCGATTTCGACGAGGCCGTTCATGACCATGTAGGCTTGGTTTACCGGCACCCAGTCCGCCAGCTTGCGGATGTCGAAATCGTCGGTGGTCGAGCCGCCGCTGATCCCGAGCTTCAGCGTGCCGCCCTTGCGCGGGGTTTCCTGCGCGCGCAGCGGCAGACCGCTGAGGCCCACGAGGCCCATGCCTGCTGCGCCCGCAAGAAGGCCACGACGGCTGATGCCGGACATGTCATGAAGTTTCGTCATGTCGTCTCTCCTGTGAATTTTTGCTTATTCGTGGCTCATGGCCAGCTTGGCGCAGAAGATTTCGGGGATCGCTTAGAGGTACAAATGAATTCTTGTCATACCCCCCTGACACCCGCTCAAGCGAGAAGGTTTCGCCAATGCAATCAACCGCTTGCCGAGGCCAATCTTCAGCTCGGCCGCCACCGGCGATTGCTCTCGACGAGCCAATCGCCCACTTGCCGGGCAATCTGGCGCTGGTGACGGGTGCTCGGGCGCATCAGGTAATACTCGCCGTGGCCGCGAAAGGGACGCGTGTCCGCTGGCACCAGGAGGCCCGATTCCAGTTGATCGACGATAAACCAGGTCCAGCCCATGGCGATGCCGACTCCGCGCCGCGCCGCCTCCACCGACAGGTGGTAGTCACCGAGCTTCCAGCGGGTCGTGGCCTCGGGCAGCTTGAGGTCCACTGCGGCGAGCCAGTTGCCCCAGTCTGTCCATTCCTTGTGGGTTTCCTCGACGGTCAGCAGCATCGGCGCCGCAGCCTCGGCCAGCGGCGTGCCGCCCGGCGCCATGACCGGCAGCATCTCCTCGGGACCCAGCGCATCGACGACGTGATCCGCGGGACGGTTGGGGCGGTAGTAGATGGCCAGATCGTATTCGTCGTGGCGCAGCTGCTGGAAGAAGTCGTTGACGATGAGCTTCAGCTCGATCCCCGGGAAGGCATCCCGCAGCCGCGTCAGCCGCGGCAGCATCCACAGGTCGGCGACGGCGCGGGAGCAGGCGATGGTCACCTGGTCCTGCCCGCGCCGTGTGATCTGCCCGGCCTCGAGCGATTGCAGAGCGTCGAGTGCCCGGCCCACTTCCTTGGCATATTCCTCGCCGATGCGGGTCAGCACGACCCCGGCGGGTTGTCGCTCGAAAAGCGCCGCGCCGACGTGATCCTCGAGCTGCGCGATCTGCCGGCTGATGCCGCTCTGGGTCAGCGCGAGGAGCTCGGCGGCACGGGTGAAACTGCCGCAGCGCGCGACGGTCTGAAAGGCAACGAGGCTGCGCAGGGGCGGAAGGCGACCGATATCCATGCCGCGCTTATAGGCGAGAGTGGCCCGGGCGCGAAAGGGCAACGCCCCACGCAAACGGAGCCCCGGAAACGGCAACTGCCGCGCCCGGGGAGGGGCGCGGCAGGGGAGGATGAACCGTCGTTTCGGTGCGGAGTTTTACTCCGCGACCTGAGCAGGCTTCATCTCGCCGGCGTACTCATTGTGGAAGTAGGTCATGGTGTCGAGAAGCACGTCCTCGAGCGCGATCTTCGGCTCCCAGCCGAGCAGTTCCTTGGCCTTCGAGATGTCGGGCATGCGGCGGTCGCAGTCCTCGTATCCCTCACCGTAGAACTCTTCCGAGCTGACCTCGATGATCGGGTAATCCTCATAGGAGGGATCGCCGGTGATCTTGGCATAGGTCTTGCGCATCATGTCCGCCAGCTCGGCCATGGTGACCTCGTTGTTGCGGTTGCCGATGTTGAAGGCATGACCATTGGCCTTCTCGGGGTTGTCGAGCATGCGGCAGATCGCATCCACGGCCTCGTAGATCGACACGATGGTACGGCGCGCCTTGCCGCCATCCACCAGCTTCATCGGATCGCCGTTCAGCAACGCGCCCATGAAGCAGGCCAGAACGCGGGGAACGCCATCGCCGTCGCGCTGGGGAATGTAGTCCATGCGCGGACCGAAGAAGTTCAGCGGGCGAACCACGGTGAACGGCAGGCCGTCTTCCTTGTGGTGAGCATAGACGAGGCGCTCGACCATCTGCTTTGCGCAGGCGTAGGTCCAGCGCTGGTTGACGATCGGGCCCATGATGAGCGGCGTCTCGTCTTCCTTCAACTCGTAGAGATCGGGGTTCTCATAGGTGGTGTCGCCGACATAGCTCGACAGCGTGCGTCCGTAGCACTCGCTGGTCGAGAAGCTGATGAGCCAGCGCTTGTGTTCGACGCAAAGCTCGACGATCGGGTAGACGTCAAACAGGTTCGATTTGATCACGCTGATCGGATTGGTGTTGTACTCGGACGGGTTGCAGATCGCGGCGAGGTTGATCACCACGTCCCCCTCGGCGACGGCATCCCGGAGGTCCTGCTGGGTCTCGGGATCATCGACATACCTTTGATGGAGCGTGAAATTCGGATTATCCAGGTGCTTCCGAATTTTCGAGCTCTCCGGATCCCATCCGATGATCTTGTGATCAGTACTGGAGAGGAGGCGATCAAGCAGATGGCTGCCGATGAAGCCTCCGCAACCAAGGATAACAATATTCATCGGGTTCTCCGTTCCAATTCGCATATGAAAAGCACCTCCGGTAAGGACCCGCGGAAATTCGGGGCCCCCAGAAAATATGGACGTAAAATCTGTAGCTTGCGCGTATGATAAAACTTAACTACCCGAATCCTATTACACGAAAATTCTCAGCATTGCCACGGTTTGAACGCATGTGCGGCATGCCTTTGGCCACAAGACCCCCTTTCTTGGGTCAAAACTTGGCAGCAAACCGCCGCATTTGCCGCGATCCGCGCCACTTCCTGCACAACCAAGGCCCAACGATCCGCTCAGGCGAATCCGAGGCGGCGCGAAGCCGCCTGTGAAACGCATTCTCATGAGCGATGATTCGCTGCTGGCCGTGTCTACGGCGCGACAGGCAAAGGCCCCACCGATCGCTCGGCGGGGCCTCCACTTCGCACGATCCCTCGTGCGCGGCCGGATGCCCGGCGCTCCATCTGGTCCAGCCTTGCTCTAGTCGAACATCGTGTTCGGGATCAGCGTGGCGATCTGCGGGAACAGGATGATCAACACCAGCCCGACCACCATGGCGATCAGGAAGGGCGTCACGCCGCTGAACACGGTGGTGAGCGGCACGCCCGGCCCGGCCACGCCGCGCACCACGAAGACGTTCATGCCGACCGGCGGGGTGATCATGCCCATCTCGATGACGATCACCGCGACCACGCCGAACCAGATCGGATCGAAGCCGAAACCGGTGATCACCGGGAAGACGATGGGGATGGTGATCACCAGCATCGACAGCCCGTCCATGAACATGCCGAGAACCACGTAGGCCAGCAGGATCACGATCAGCGTGCCATAGGCCCCGAGGCCCAGCGTCTCGAGCTCTGCGCCCAGTGTCGCCGGGATGTGGGTGATGGCGAGGAAGGGGTTCAGCACGTTCGCGCCGATCACCACCATGTAGAGCATGGCGCTGGTCTTCAGCGTATCCAGAACCGCCTCTTTGAAGCCTGCCCAGTCCACCCGGCGCTGCACCAGCGCCAGCAGGATCACCAAGCCCGCACCGATGCCCGAGGCTTCGACCGGGGTGAAGACGCCCAGGTAGATGCCGCCGATCGACACGAGGATGACACCGAACAGCGGCCATGCCTCGGAAGAGATCCGCAGCTTTTCCGCCCAGCCGATCTTTTCGCCCTTGGGGCCGTCCTCGGGGCGCAGCGTGGCCTGAAGCCAGATCACCCCCATGAACAGCGCGCAGAGCAGGATGCCCGGAAGGATGCCCGCCATGAACAGCCGCCCGATCGATTCCTCGGTGAGGATCGCGTAGAGCACGAAACCGGTCGAAGGCGGTATCAGGAAGCCCAGCGTGCCGCCCGCAGCGACCGCGCCCGTGGCGAGGCTGTCGGCATAGCCGAGACGCTTCATCTGCGGCAGGGCGACCTTGCCCAGCGTCACTGCCGTGGCCACCGAAGACCCCGACACCGCCGAGAAGGCGGCGCAGCCGATCACCGAGGCGGAGGCAAGCCCGCCACGCAGCCGGCCCACCCAGGCATAGGCCGCATCATAGAGGCCGCGTGAATAGCCCGCCGCCGAGGCAACGTTGCCAAGCAGCACGAACATCGGCACCACGATCAGCGAATAGGACGACACTGCCGAGTAGCTCTCGGTCATCAGCATGGCGCTGGCGCTGCGGAAGCCCGACAGCCCCCAGTAACCGAAGAAGCCGACCAGCAGCATGGCAAAGGCCACCGGTGTGCGCAGGATCATAAGAACGAACAGGGCGGCAATGCCGATTAGCCCGGCGGAGACTTCGGTCATTGTTCTTCTCCGAGCACGAGCACCTTCAGGATCTGCAGCGCGAAGACCAGCACGCAGAAGCCGCAGCCAAGGGCGAGAATTCCGTAGAAGGGCCAGAGCGGCAGACCCAGCATGTTGGTGGTGTCGCCGAACTCGGCGGCATCCAGCGCCTTGTAGTAGGCGCGATGGCACAGCACCCCCAGCGCGTAGCCCGACAGCAGGCGCGCAATCACATCCCCGGCGCGGCGGCCGAAACGCCCCAGCAGCCGGTCGAAGACATCGACGCTGACGTGGCCGTTGAGATGGGTGCAATAGGGCAGAGCGGACATCACCAGCGCCACCGCGGCCAGCTGGATGATCTCGTTCGACCCGAGGATCGGCTGGCCGAAGGCGTAGCGCAGCACCACGCCGGTGAAGATCAGCACCACCAGGGCCAGCAGGGCGACGCCGCCCACCACGGCCAGCAAGGCGGTGGCCCTGTCGGTGAAAACCGACAGGGCAATGGTTGCGCGACGCATCATGCGGCTCAGTGGGCCAGCGCGTCGACGATGGCCTGGGCGTTGCCCCCGGTCTCGGCGACGACCTTCTCGGTGACCGGCGCGGACAGCGCGTTGAACGCGGCGGCCTCCTCGGCGGTCAGCTCGATGACTTCGCGGCCCTCGATCTCGGCAAAGGCCTCGACACCGCCGGCGGCAACCGCGAGCTGCACCTCGTTGGCCTTGACCGACGCCTCCTTGCCGGCGTCGAGCAGGGCTTTCTGCTGCGCGTCATCCAGGCTGTTGAAGGCATCGCGGTTGGCGAGGATGAAGAACGGCGAGTTCGTCGTGTCCATGCCGATGGTCAGGTAGTTGGCCACCTCGCCGAGACGGAAGGCGCGGGTCGCGGTCGTGTCGATCATCGCACCGTCGATCACGCCGGTCTGCAGGGCATTGTAGATCTCGCTCACCGGCATCGAGACCGGGGTCGCGCCCCAGGCTTCGACCAGCAGGCCGGTGTTGCGCGACGGCACGCGGATCTTCATGCCCTCGATGTCGGACGGGCTGCGCACGGCCTTGTCGCGGGTATAGAGCTGGTTCGGTGCCGAGGACCACAGGCTCACCAGGATGGCGCGGCGGTACTCGGGCTGGAACAGCTCGATGTTGTTCCAGATGTCGGCGGTGCCGGTTTCGGTGTTCAGCACGCCCGGCAGTTCCGCGACCAGCGTCAGCGGGAAGGTCGAGGCAGTGTAGCCCGGCAGCGAAACGGCCAGTTCGGCCACGCCGTCGAGTACCCGGCTGTACTGTTCGGCCGGGCCCGGGCCCAGTTCGCCGCCGTTGTAGATAGTCACCGACAGATCGCCGCCGGAATTCTCCGCCACCTTTTCCGCGAAGGGATCGAAGGCCCCCTCGACATAGGGGTGGGTCGGCGCGAAGAAGCTGGCGAATTTGAAGTCTTCTGCAAAGGCAGCAGTGGAGGCGAGGCCGAGAGCCGCCGCAAGAATGACAGAACGCATGGTAATCCTCCCGAGATCACGCCCACCCGCATGGCAGGCCATGTGCGGGACAGGTCTGCAACCTATGTCCGGAGGGTTCCAATAGATTCGGCGCATTATGGCATAACTTATTGCTATACGTCGGGCAGCCCCCGGGCCGCGCCGCGCAGGCAGTCGAGCATCAGCTGCTGCGCACGGGTCGGCAGCCAGCCCTCGCGCAGGGTCAGCCCGATCTCGCGGAGCGGCAATGTTTCCGCGAGGGGAAGCTGAACGAGGTAGCGTCGGTCCAGCTCGGGCGCCGCCTGCCGGCCTGAGGTGAACGCCAGCGCATCGCTGAGATCGAGGTACTCACGTATAAGCAGAATGAAGCCGGCTTCGATCAGGCTCTCCGGAAGCGGCAGTTCGCTGCGGCGAAAAAGCGCCTCGAACTGATGCCTTAGCTGGGTTCCCGGGCCGGGCACGATCCAGGGAAAGCAGCGCAGTTGCGAGGTGCAGATCGGCCCCTTCCCGACAAGCGGATGCCCCGGCCGCGCAACCACCGCGAAGCGGTCCTGGAACAGCGCCTCCTGCCGCACGTCCGGCGCGGGTGCCTGGCTGCGCAGCGCACCGAGCATGATGTCGATGTCCCCCCGCCGCAGTCCCGCGAGCAGCATGTCGTGCGTGCCATCGAGCACCGAGATGCGGATCTTCGGGCGCGCCTGCCGAAAGGCCGCAAGCGCCCGCGGCAGCAGCACCGACCGCGACAGCGGCAGGGTGCCGATGACGATCCGCCCGGTCTCTGTGCCATCGAATTCGCCCAGTTCCATGTCGGCCTGGTCGAGCTCGCTCAGCGCGAGTCGCGCGCGCGGCACCAGCGCGCCGCAGGCCCGGCTGGGAATCAACCCATGGGCGGTGCGCTCGAACAGCGGCGCGCCAACCTCCTGTTCGAGCTGGCTGACCGCCCGGTGAACGGTGGGCTGGGCCCGGTCGAGCGCCTTGGCGGCAAGGGTGAAGCTGCTGGTGTCATGCACCGCGATCAGCGCCTGCAACTGCCCGCTGGTCACCAGGCCGGTCAGCCGCGGAGAGATCTGTGCGAGCGCCGCATCGAGCTGCGCGAAGGCCCGCCCGAGGCGGGCCGCGAGCACCGCACCGCGCTCGTTCAGCACGAATCCCCGGCTGGTGCGATCAAAGAGCGGCCCCCCGGCCTGCTCCTCGAGCTTGCGCAGCATCTGGGTGACCGCGGGCTGAGACACCTTGAAGCGCTCGGCGGCGCCGGTGATCGAGGCCTCGTCCGCGACAGCGAGCAGCACCCGCAAATGCCTGAGGTTGCGGGAGATCATGGCGCCGAGGCCTTGCTGCGTCTGCGCATGGACTTTCCCTGACCTGCATTCTCCGCAGCAGGTTATAGCGCCGGGACGGAGCCGGGGTCCATGGGCCGCGCAGGGTGGGGCCCGGGGACACTGCTCCCGGACTCCGCTATAATTTGCACTGCCAAGAAGAATGGCGGCGGTGCGCACCGCCGCCGGTGATCGCGCCCGGCGTCAGGACGCGCCGTGGTGATCGAGCGGCGAGCGTGGAATGCGGAACATCGCGCCCGGAGTAAGCTCGTGATGCTGGAACCCGTGGCGATTGTAGAAGGCTTCCAGCGCGGGCTTGTCGAGCCCCTCCTCACCGAAGGGTTCGTGGTGCAGCTCGATGCCGAGTTCGGCCTCGTCCGCCGCCTCGACCAGCTGGCGCAGGATGCGATGCGCCACGCCTTCACCGCGGTATTTGGGCGCGACCCAGATACCGCTCAGGATGAAACGCTTGCTCCAAAGCGAGTGCTCGATATAGGCGACGTTCTCTTCGCTGTTGCGATAATAGGTGCGCTCGCCGGTCTCCCCGGTCGAGGCCATGAGGCCCGGAACCCGCGCAAGCCGCTCCATCACGTAGGCGTATTTCACCTCTGCGCGGTGGCGCGCACGTTCCAGTCCTTCTTCCAGTTCGCGCGTCAGATCGGGATGGCGAATCTCGCAGTAATCGCGCATTCCGTGCTGAAGAGCGATGGCCACAAATGCGCGTAACTCGTTCTCAAGACGGGTGATTTCTGCCTGTTCCTCGGATTGCCTCCGGGGTGTTTTCAGCAGCCGGGACCCGCGTGCAAAGTCGGTGTATGGCATGGTGTCCTCCCAAGCCGATCTTACATCGACATTTGCGACAGGACAGTAATTCTAGACATAGTGTTGGCGCAAACACTCAGCTGCGCGCCCGCCCGCCTATCTGGCGGGCGGGCGCGAGCATGGATTGTGGCGCTCAGGCGGCGGCCTCGCGCGAGATCACGTCGCGCATCGGCTCGAAGAGCATCTCCGCCAGAAGGCCGGTCACCTCGTCCCAGTAGGCCTCATCCGCGCGAAGCTCCGCCGGCACGAAGGCCGCATCGCGCAGCGCGGAGACGATCTCCTCCGTCTCCCGGCCTCCGGCCATTGCGGTCAACTCGGCCGCCCGCGGGTCGCGCAGCTCATAGGGTGCGCAATCATGGGTGGCTCCACTGAGGTGGCGCGCCCAGGCGGCGGTGGCAAAGGTAAAGGCCCGGCAATCAAGGCCCCGCGCCCGCGCATCTGCCACGGCGGAGAAAATCCGCTGCGGCATCTTCTCGGAGCCGTCCATGGCGATCTGGAAGGTCTCATGCGCGATCTCGGGGTTCTCGAACCGCCTGGCCAGCGCATCGGCATAGGCTGCGGTGTCGATGCCGGGGATCTCGGGCAGGGTCGCGGCGGCGGTCACGAGATGACGGCGCACCAGCTTGGCCAGCGGTTTCGCGGCCATCACGTCCCGCACGTAGGGGCAACCCGCGTGGAACCCCGCGTAGGCCAGCATCGAGTGGCTGCCGTTCAGCATCCGCAGCTTCATCATCTCGAAGGCGGTGACATTGTCGGTGAAGATCGCCCCGGCCTTGTCCCAGGCCGGACGGCCCTGCGGGAAGTTGTCCTCGATCACCCACTGGAAGAAGCTCTCGGTCTCGATCGCGCCGAGATCCTCGCAGCCGATCAGCGCCTGCGCCTCGGCCAGAGTGGCGGGCGTGGCGGCCGGGGTGATCCGGTCGACCATGGTCGAGGGGAAGGCGACCTCGGCGGCAATCCACTCTGAAAGCGCGGGGTCGATCCGGCGGGCGAAATCCACCACAGCGCCGCGCAGGAGCACGCCGTTTTCCGGCAGGTTGTCGCAGCAGAGTACGGTGAAGGGCGCAAGACCCGCGTCGCGGCGGCGGCGCAGCGCCTCCGTCAGCAGGCCGAGAACACCCTGCGGAGCGGCCGGGCTCGCGAGATCCGCGGCGACGGCCGGATGCGCCGGATCGCAGCCATGGGCTGCGCGGTCGAGGCCGTAGGCCTTTTCGGTGACCGTCAGCGAGACGATCCTGGTACCCTCTGCGGCCATGGCGGCGAGCGCCGGCTCGGGGTTGCCCGCCGAACAGATGGCGTCGGCAATGGCGCCGATCACCCGCGCCTCGGTGCCTTCGGCACCCTTGGCGATCAGCGTGAAAAGGCCGTTCTGCGGATGCAGCTCGTCCGAGGCCTTCGGCGAGCGCAGCGAGACGCCGAGGATGCGCCAGTCACCGCCCTCCGCCGCCAGCGCCAGATCGGTCAGCGCCGCCTGATGCGCCTTGTGAAAGGCCCCGAGACCGAGGTGGACGATGCCCTTCCCGTGTGCCTGCGGATCATAGCCCGGGCGCAGCGCCTCGGGCACCTGATCAAGTGACGTCAGCCTCATGCCTTGCCCGCCACGAGCTCGTGCTCGAAGGCACGGTAGAGGCCCCGCAGTTCGGCCAGACCCTTGAGACGGCCGATCGCCGGGTAGCCCGGCTGCGCCTCGCGGCCGATGTCGTCGAGGATGTCCTGCCCGTGGTCGGGACGGAAGGGGATCGACCAATCGGCCCGGCCCTCGTCCTTGCGCCGGCGTTCTTCGGCGACCACGGCGGCAACCATGGCGACCATGTCGGTGTGCCCCGAAAGATGCTCGTCCTCGTAGAGCGAGTTCATCACCTCGGTGCCCTCGATGCTGACGTTGCGCAGGTGCAGGAAGTGCACGCGGTCGGCCAGCGCCTTGAAGATCTCCACCGGGTTGTTGTCCGGACGCGCGCCGAGCGAGCCGGTGCAGAGCGTGACGCCATTGGCCCGCAGGTCCACCGCGTCGAGGATCTTCCGGTAGTGCGCCTCGGTCGACATGATACGCGGCAGGCCGAGCAGCGGGAAGGGCGGATCGTCCGGGTGGCAGCACAGACGCATGCCCAGGTCCTCGGCCAGCGGCGTCACTTCCGACAGGAAGTCGATCATGTGCTGCTGCAGCTGCGCTTCGGAGATTTTGTCGTATTCCGCGAGGTGCAGCTTCACGTCCGCGAGGCTGAACTTCTCCGCCGCGCCCGGCAGGCCGAAGACGACATTGCCGGCAAGCTGCTCCTTGCGCGCGTCATCCATCTTGGCAAAACGCTCGGCGGCCTCGGCGACCACCGCGTCGGGGAAGCTCTCGGCAGCCCCGGCACGTTCAAGAATGTGGATGTCGAAGGCGGCGAAATCGATCAGGTCGAAGCGCATGCAGCGCGCGCCGCTCGGACGTTCCCACGCCAGATCGGTGCGCGTCCAGTCGAGCACCGGCATGAAGTTGTAGCAAATGGTCTCGAGCCCGGCCTCGGAGAGGTTCCGCATCGAGGTCTTCCAGGTCTCGATATGAGCCTTCCAGTCACCCTTCTGCTTCTTGATGTCCTCGGACACGGGCAGCGATTCGACCACGTCCCAGACCAGCGACGAGCCGCGGCCGTCCTTGCGGGTGCCGATCTCGCGCTGGCGTTGCGCGATTTCCTCTGGGGTCCAGATCGCGCCGGTCGGCACGTGGTGCAATGCGGAAACGACGCCCTCGACGCCTGCCTGCATCATGTCGTCGATGCTCACGCGGTCTTTAGGTCCGAACCAACGCCAGGTCTGACGCATCGGTATCCCTCCCTTTTTGTCTGCTGCGCGGGACGGAATCCCGCTCCTCGGTGGTCACGAGAGCAATAGCAGCCGATTCACATGTTGACTAGTATGGAAGTATGGAGCAGGTTGCCGCAACGGAGGAGAGCTATGGGAATCGAGACAATCCAGATCGAGCAGGTCGACCAGTCGGCGCCCGTCGGGCCGCAGCTGATCCGTGCCCTACGCCAGTCGATCATCCGCAATCAGCTCGAACCCGGCACCCGGCTTTCCGAGGCTGAAATCGGCGCGAAGTTCGGCGTCTCCCGCCAGCCCGTGCGCGAAGCCTTCATCAAGCTCGCCGAGGAAGGCCTGCTGGAGATCCGCCCGCAGCGCGGCTCCTTCGTGCGCAAGATTTCCGTCGGCGCAGTGCTCGACGCGCGCTTCGTCCGCGAGGCCGTCGAGGCCGACATCGCCAAGGCCTGCGCCAGCGCGCGGCCCGAAGGCCTGGTCGAGGAGCTGCGCGGCCAGATCGCCGCTCAGGCTCAGCTCGTCGACCACCACCCCGCCGCCTTCGTCCCGCTCGACGACGAGTTCCACCAGACGCTGGCGAAGGCCGCCGGTCGCCCCAACGCCTGGGCGGTGATCGTCGGCATGAAGAGCCAGATGGACCGGGTGCGCCAGATGACCTCGGCGCATTTCCCGCTCGAACACCTGATCGCCCAGCACACAGCGGTGGTCGACGCCATCGACGCTGGCGATCCTGAAGCCGCCGAAAGGGCCATGCGCGGCCACCTGCAGATGATCCTGTCGGACCTGCCGGCCATCCGCGAGGCCTTCCCCGACTATTTCGACCCCGATGCCGCGTGAGTATGTGCGCTGCATCGTCCCCTAGCGACCCTGAAAGGGAGGACACCATGACCGTCGCGAAAACTCTCAAGACCCTGATGCTCTCGAGCATTGCCACCGTCGCCCTCAGCGCCTCGGCCATGGCTGCCGACATGACGCTGAAGCTCGGCCACCCGGCCAACGAGGACAACATCTGGCACAAGGCCTCGGTGAAATTCGCCGAAGAGCTGGCCACGCTCACCGACGGCCGGATCGAGGTCGAGGTCTACCCGAACGAGACGCTCGGCAAGGAGATGGATGTCATCAACGGCATGCAGCTCGGCACCGCCGACATGACCATCACCGGTGAATCGCTGCAGAACTGGGCACCGATGGCCGCGCTGCTGGCGGTGCCCTACGCCTACACCTCGCTCGAGGACATGGACGCCGCCGCCGGTGGCGAGCTCGGCGACCGCATCGAGGCGCAGATCATCGAGAACGTGGGCATCCGCCCGATCGCCTACTTCGCCCGCGGCCCGCGCGAGCTGACCTCGAACCGCCCGATCACCTCGCCCGACGAGCTGAACGGCCTGAAGATGCGCGTGCCGAACGTGCCGCTCTTCCTCAACGTCTGGAAGGCGCTTGGCGCGAACCCGACCCCGATGGCCTTCTCCGAGGTCTTCACCTCGCTGCAGAACGGCACCATCGAGGCACAGGAAAACCCGCTGGCGCTGATCAAGTCGGCGAACTTCAACGAGGTGCAGAAGTACATCAACAAGACCGACCACGTGCGGTCCTGGATCTACCTGACCATCTCGGAAATGGCGTGGGACCAGATGTCCGAAGAGGACCAGGCCAACGTCATGGAAGCCGCCAAGCGCACCCAGGACTACGAGCGTGAGCTCTTCCTCGCCGACGAAGAGCAGCTGGTGACCCAACTCGAAGACCTCGGCGTGGAATTCGTCGACGTCGACAACGAGGCCTTTGCCGCCGCCGCCAAGGACGCGGTGCTGAGCTCGGTCTCCGAAGACATCCGGCCCGACGTCGAAGCCCTCTTCGACAAGTAAGGCCGGCACGCGGGCCCGCCCTCCCCTCCTCCCGGGCCCGCTTTCCCGGGCCGGACCCTCCACTCGGGTCCGGCCCTCATTGCAATTTCACCGAAGAGCCGTTCCATGCAAAAGGTCGTCACGGTCCTGACCGCCATCGCCCGTATCGCGACAGGGCTCAGCTTTGCCGTCATCATCGCCGCCGTCATCATCCAGCTTCTCGGCCGATCCGGGGTGATCGACTCCGTCGTCTGGACCGAGGAGCTGACCCGCTTCGCGCTGCTCTACCTCGCCGCGTTCGGCGTCGGTCTGGCCTATCGCTCGGGCGACCTGGTGAACGTCGACATCGTCTGCGAGGCGCTGCCCGGACGGCTGCCCTGGATCCTGCGGCTGGTGTCTGCGGTGATCACGCTCGGCTTCGGCCTGATGCTGATCAAGGCGACATGGCTCTACGTGTCCATCGGCGCGCGACAGACCGCCCCCTCGCTCGGGGTCCGCATGGACTTCATCCACGCTTCCGCGCTGATCACCCTTCTGGCAATCAGCCTCTTCGCCGGACTGCGCGTGGCCGGCATGCTGAGCCGCCGCGACACCGGCCTTCCCGAAAAAACCGAAGAGGAGCTCTGAGATGGAGCTGACCATTCTGCTCGGCTGCTTCCTCGGCGGCCTGATCATCGGCCTGCCGGTGGCAATCACCCTCGGCGTCTCCTCGATGGCCTACATCCTGTTCAAGGGCATGCCGCTCGTGGTCATCCCGCAGAAGATGTACGCCGGCATGGACAGCTTCGTGCTGCTCTGCATCCCCGGCTTCATCCTCGCCGGCAACCTGATGAACGCCGGCGGCATCACCGGGCGCATCGTGCGGCTGGCGCAGGCGCTGGTCGGCTGGATGCGTGGTGGCCTCGGGCTGACCAACGTCGCTGCCTCGATGCTGTTCGGCGGCATCTCGGGCACCGCCGCGGCGGACGCCGCCTCGATCGGCGGCATGATGATCCCCGGCATGAAGAAGGCCGGCTACCCCGCCGATTTCTCCGCCGCGATCACCGCCGCCTCTTCGACCGTCGGGCCGATCATCCCTCCCTCGGTTCCGATGATCATTGTCGGCACGCTCTCGGGCATCTCGGTCGGCAAGATGTTCATCGCCGGCGCCATCCCCGGCATCATGATGGGCGTGGCGATGATGGTCACCGCCTGGATCCTCGCCAAGAAGCACAACTACCCGCGCCAGGAATGGCAGGGCATGGGCGAGCTGTGGAAGGCCTTCCTCGGTGCCTTCTGGGCCGTGGCCATGACCGGCCTCATCGTCGGCGGCCTGCTCACCGGCTTTGCCACCCCGACCGAGACCGCCATCGTCGCCTCGATCTACGCCTTCGTCGTCGGTGCCTTCGTCTACCGCGGCCTGAAACTGCGGGACGTGCCGAAAATCCTCATCGACAGCGCCGTTTCGGCGGCGGCGATCCTCGTGCTCGTCGGCCTCGCAAACGTCTTCGGCTGGATCCTCGTCTCCGAGCGCATCCCGCAGATGATCGCCGATTCCGTGCTCAGCATCACCGACAACAAGATCCTGGTGATCCTGCTGATCAACCTGGTGCTGCTTTTCGTCGGCATGTTCATGGAAACCATCGCCGCGCTGATCATCCTCTTCGGCCCGCTTCTCGCGCTGGCCACCGGCGTCGGCGTCGACCCGCTGCACTTCGCGGTCTTCGCGGTGCTCAACCTGATGATCGGCCTGACCACCCCGCCGGTCGGCGTGTGCCTCTTCATCTGCGCCGGTATCGGGCGGGTCACGCTCTGGGAAGTCACCCGCGCGATCATGCCCTTCATCCTCACCAACATCCTCGTGCTGCTGCTCGTCTCCTACGTGCCGTTCTTCAGCACCTGGCTGCCCTCCTTCCTGTCGAACTAGGACCAAGACCATGACCAACCGCATCGCACGGCTGCACGGACAAAAAGACCTGCGCGTCGAGACCATCGAAGAGCCCACCGCCGCGGCGGGTGAGGTGGTGGTCGCGATCGGCGCGGGCGGCATCTGCGGCTCCGACATCCACTACTACGCCGACGGCGGGATCGGCACGATCCGCGTGCGTGAGCCGATCATCATCGGCCACGAGGCGGCGGGCACCGTTGTCTCGGTCGGCGAAGGCGTGACCGGCGTCGCCGCGGGCGACGTGGTGGCGGTGAACCCCTCGCATCCCTGCGGGGAGTGCAAGTTCTGCAAGGCGGGCGACCACCAACACTGCATGAACATGCGCTTCAAGGGCTCGGCGATGTTCCTGCCGCACGAGCAGGGCTTCTTCCGCGACCGCGTCGTGATCGGCGCGGGCCAGTGCTACAAGATCGCCGCGGGCGTGCCGATGGCCGAGGCCGCGCTGGCCGAGCCGCTCGCCGTCTGCTGCCGCGCGGTGACCCGTGCCGTGCAAGTGGCCGGTTCCCTCGAGGGCAAGCGCGTGCTTGTCACCGGCGCGGGCCCGATCGGCGCGCTCTGCGTGGCGCTGGCCAAGCACTACGGTGCCTCGGAGATCGTCGTCACCGACCTGCAGGACGCGACGCTGGAAGTGGCCAAGCAGGTCGGCGCGACCCGCGCGATCAACGTGGCCACCAACGGCGCGGAACTTGCCGAATACGAGGCCGAGAAGGGTCAGTTCGACCTCTGCTTCGAATGTTCCGCCGCGGGCCCGGCGATCCGTTCGGCCATTGCCTGCACCCGCCCGCTCGGCACCATCGTGCAGGTCGGCGTGATGGGCGACACCCCGGTGCCGTTCAACATGCTGGTCTCGAAGGAGATCAACCTCTGCGGCACGCACCGTTTCGACGCCGAGTTCGGCCAGTCGGTCGAGCTGATCAACTCGCGTTCGATGAACCTCGCGCCGATCGTCACCCATTCGCTGCCGGTCGAAGACGCCCAGAAGGCCGTCGAGCTGGCGATGGATCGGGGCAAGGCGGTGAAGGTGCAGCTGACCTTCGGCTGACCCCTCTCCCCTGCCCCTGCAAGGACCGCGTCGCCCACCGGCGCGGTCCTTCTTAGTTTTGGACCGAACGCCTCAGCTCTCGACCATCCCCACCGTCCCGAGAATCGTCGCCAGCCCCGCGTAGAGCCCGCGCAGCGACAGCTCCGGCTCCACGTCGATCCATTCCTCAAGACTGTGCGCCCTCCCGCCGGTGCCGCCCGAGCCGAGGCAGATCGCCGGCACGCCTAGGCTCATGGGGATGTTGGCGTCGGTGGAGCTTTCGCCGGTCGACGGCTCGAACCCAAACGCCGGAAGCGCGGCAAAGGCCGCCTGAACGATGCCGCTGTCACTGGCGGTGCGCCCCGCCGGGCGGTTGCCGATGCGGGTGATCTCTGCGCGGATCGCGCCATGGCTGGTGTCACCCCGGGCGTTCTCGCCCGCCACGGCCTCCTCGACCAGCGCGTGCAGCACCGCGTCGAGCTTGCCCAACTCACCCGCGTCCACCGAGCGCAGGTCGATCTCCAGCCAGACCTCCTCGGGGATGGCGTTGATCGAGCTGCCGCCGCCCATCACGGAGGCGCAGAATGTGGTGCGCGGCTCCTTGGGCACCTCGATCCGCGCCATGCCCGCCATCAGAGATCCCAGCGCATAGGAGGGGTTCACCGTGCCAAAGGCGTTCAGCGAATGCCCGCCCGGCCCGCGGAACGCCACGCGGTAGCGCAGCGAGCCGACCGCGCCGGTGGTGATCTGCCCAAGTTCAAGTCCGTCAATGGTGAAGAAGCCGGCGATCTTCTCGCGGTAGTCGCCTTCTTCAAACAGATAGCGGATACCGCGCAGGTCGCCCTTGCCCTCCTCGCCGACGTCACCGACGAAGAGAATGTCCTGTTCGGTCTCGATCCCCGCCGCATCCAGCGCCCGGATGAAGGCGAGCAGCGCCGCCAGCCCCCGCGTGTCGTCGCCGACACCGGGCGCAAAGAGCTTCGTGCCCTCGCGGCGCACGGTCACATCGGTGCCTTCGGGAAAGACCGTGTCGAGATGCGCCGCCACCACGATCACCTGCCCGTTGCCGCGGCCGCGGCGCAGGCCGAGCACGCTGCCGATGCCGTCCAATTCGACTTCCTGCAGCCTCAGCGCGCGGAACTTCTCGGCATAGGCGGCGGCGCGCACCGCTTCCTTGAAGGGCGGTGCGGGGATTTCCGTCAGCTCGATGATCTCGCCCACGAAACGGTCGTGCCCCTGCGCAAGATCCTCCTGCGCGCGCTTGAAACGGTCCGAGGCGATGATCCGGGCGACGTCTTGGGTCATGGGAGGGTCCTGCAACTGGTGTGGGAGGGAAACTTCTCCCGCCCCGGTTACAGGACCCCCGGCAGGGCTGCCACTCAGTCCGGAGTGCCGATCCGGTCGATGTTGCCGACAAGCCCCTGCGCCGTCGCCAGCGCCCGTGCCGTCGCCTGCGCCATCTGCGGCAGGACCATCCATTCCAGCGCCCAGGCCGCGCCCGAACGCTCCTGCTCGTGGATCAGCGCCTGGTGCATGCCCGACAGCTGCACCGCGTTGAACCGCGCCAGCGTGACCAGCAACTCCGCCCCCACCGGGTTCTGCTTGTGCGGCATCGCCGAAGAGCCGCCACCGCCCGAGAGCTTGATCTCGTCCAGCCCCTGCTGCGCCATCAGGCAGATGTCCTGCCCGATCTTGCCCAGCGTGCCGGTGATCAGCGACAACAGCCCGGCGTATTCCGCCACGCCGTCGCGCTTGGCGTGCCAGGCGCCGTCGGTGCTGGCAAGGCCGAGCTCCGCTGCGACGTGATCCGTCACCGCCTGTGCGTCCTTGCCGAGGGCCTTGCGGTCGCCCGAGGCGCCGCCGACCTGCACCCGCTCGATCCGCGGCGACAGCTCCGCCAGCCGCTCGAGATGCGCCGCCAGCGGCTGATGCCAGGGCCGCAGCCGGTCCGAGACGGTGATCTCCGTCGCCGCCTGCATCCGCGTGCGGCCCATCAGCGGCGTCTCGCCGCGCCGCGCATCCAGCGCGATCAGCGCCGCCTCGAGCTCCGCCAGCCGCTGGGCGAGCAGCACCGTCGTGTCCTTCAGCACCAGCACCAGCGCGCTGTCCACCACGTCCTGCGAGGTCGCCCCCTTGTGCACTGCCACTACGGCCTGCGGGCCGACGAGCGCCTGCAGCTGCTTGACCAGCCGCGGCACCGGCACGCCGTCCTGCGCCATGCCCGCGCGGATATCCTCGAAGTCGATCCGCGCCGCCGCGATCTTCTCGGCCGCTGCCGCAGCCATCGCAGCATCGACGCGACCGCAGGCCCCGAGCGCCCGGCTCCAGGCCGCCTCGAAGGCGAGCATATGCGCCATCTGCCGCTCCGCAGACCAGATCTCCGCCATCTCCGGATCGCCGAACAGCCCGCCCAGCCAGGGGTGATCGAAAACGCTCGCGCTCATATGTCCTGTCCCTCCACATGCCGAAGGGGCGACCCGCAAGCCGCCCCGTCGGGTTCTTCTATCGCCCCCGCCTCAGATGTCGAGGAAGACCGTCTCGCCCTCGCCCTGCAGGCGGATGTCGAAGCGGTACTTGCCCTCGCCGGTCTTCTTGGCGATCAGCGTCTCGACCCGCGGGCGCTGCTCGACGCGCGCCAGCAGCGGATCGGACGAGTTGTCCTCGTCCTCGAAGTAGATGCGCGTCTGCAGCCCGATATTGATGCCACGCGCCACCACCCAGAGCGAGATATGCGGCGCGCTGACCACGCCGCCCCGGCCCTTCACCTTGCCCGGCTTGACCGTGCGCAGGGTGAACTCGCCGGTTTCCGCATCGGCGGCAAAGCGGCAATGGCCGGTGACCTTGGGATCCGCGCCCTCCTGTCCGGGGAACACGCCCTTGGCATCGGGCTGCCAGCTCTCGATCAGCGCGTCGCGCATCGCCCAGCCGGTACCGTCGTAGACCGAACCGGTGATCTCGATGATCTCGCCGTCGCAGCCCTCTTCGATGGGGCTGACGCCGATCTCTTCGTCATAGTAGCCCGCGTTGCCCGCATAGGTGGGCATCAGGCCGATGTGGACGTAGGGGCCTGCGGTCTGCGAGGCGGATTCCACGAGGATGTCGAGTTTCTGCACCATGATCACATGCCTTCCAGCTTGTTCTCGAACATCGACTGGCGACGGCCGCGCAGCACGATGTCGAACTTGTAGGCGAGGTAGTCGAGCGGGCGCGAATGCGCCAGGTCGAGCGGGGCGACCAGCGCATCGAGCTGGGCGCGGTTCTTGATCGTCGCGGCGATCGGGCAGTGGTTGATCAGCGGATCGCCCTCGAAATACATCTGGGTGATCAGCCGCTGACCGAAGCTGTGGCCGTAGACCGAGACGTGGATGTGCATCGGACGCCAGTCGTTGCCGCGGTTCGGCCACGGGTAGGCGCCGGGACGCACGGTGAGGAACTGGTAGTAGCCGTTCTCGTCGGTCAGCGTGCGGCCGCAGCCGCCGAAGTTCGGATCGAGCGGCGCAAGATAGGTGTCCTTCTTGTGGCGGTAGCGACCGCCGGCGTTCGCCTGCCAGATCTCGATCAGCGTGTTCGGCACCGGGCGCGCGTTCTCATCGAGCACACGGCCGTGCATCAGGATGCGCTCGCCGACCGCCGGGGCCGCGCCCTTGGTCCAGTTCAACACGAGGTTGTTGTCGAGCGCGCCGAGCTTGCCATGACCGAAGGTCGGGCCGGTTTCTTCCGAGGGCGAGCTTTCCATCGACAGCAGCGGCAGGTTCGGGGAACGGCTGACGCTGGTCTTGTAGCCGGGATCATAGGCCACCGGATGCGCATCCCGGTTGCGCGGGATCAGCGGGCCCTTATCTGTGGT
Organism: Roseobacteraceae bacterium; assembly: GCA_048381755.1. Lineage (GTDB taxonomy): Bacteria > Pseudomonadota > Alphaproteobacteria > Rhodobacterales > Rhodobacteraceae > Salipiger. Next base: position 120,516 of record JBLXGS010000010.1, on the reverse strand, counting down.
GATGAAGTTGCTCATTCGGCTGCCGCCTCCATTTCGGCATAGGTCGCCTTGGCCAGTTTCAGCGCATGGTTGGCGCGCGGAACCCCGGCGTAGATCGCCACGTGCTGGAAGGCCTCCAGCACGTCCTGCTTGCTGGCCCCGGTGCGCGCCGTGGCGCGGATGTGCATCGGGATCTCCTCGAAGTTGCCGGTCGCCGCGAGCAGCGCCAGCGTCAGCATCGAGCGCTCGCGCTGGCTGATCGCGTCCGAGGCCCAGACCGTGCCCCAGGCGCTGCGGGTGATCAGCGTCTGAAAGGGCTCGTCAAAAGGGGTCTTGGCGGCCTCGGCGCGGTCCACATGGGCATCGCCCAGCACCGACCGGCGCGTCTTCATGCCCTGTTCGTACAGCTCGTCCATTCAGGCGGTCCTTTCCAGAAATTCGCAAATCAGGCGGGCGGTCTCGGCGGGCTGCTCGACGCAGGGGATGTGCCCCGCCCCGTCGATCAGCGCGAAATCCGCACCGCAAAGCTCGGCGGTGCCGCGCACCAGTTCGGGCGGGGTCGAGCCGTCCTCGGCCCCGGCCATGGCCAGCACCGGCAGTTTCAACCCTCGGGTGCTCTCGGTGTAGTCGGCCCCGGCAATGGCGGCGCAGCAGCCGACGTAACCTTCGAGCGGCGTGCGCTCGAGCATGTTCTTCCACGCCGCGAACTGCGGGTCGCTCTCGCGGAAGCCCGGCGTGAACCAGCGCTCGAGGATGGCGTCGGCCAGCGAGGCCACACCGTTCGCGCGGATGCCGTCGATCCGGGTCTGCCACATCTCGGGCGTGCCGATCTGCGCCGCCGTATCCATCAGCACCAGCGCGCGGATCAGGTCGGGGCGCTTCGCCGCCAGCCCCTGCCCGATGATGCCGCCGATCGACAGGCCGACGAAGGTGACATCGGTCAGACCCAGCGCCTCGCAGATCGCCTCGGCGTCATCGACCAGCGTCTCCATCGCGTAGGGTGCTTCGGGCGCATCCGACAGACCGTGCCCGCGCTTGTCGAAACGCACCACGCGCAGCCCCTCGGGCAGCAGCGGAATAAGCGCGTCCCAAACCCGCAGGTCGGTGCCCAGCGAATTGGCCAGCATCAGCACGCGGCCCTCTTTCGGGCCGTCGTCGCGGATGTGCAGGCTGACGCCGGCTACGGAAAGTGTCTGCATGATGCCTCCTCGGGGCCGGTTCAGGCCTTGACGCTCTTCTGCCATGGCAAACCGCCGTTGAAAAATATAAGTAGAGGCACCACCCATAACTCCGAGGTTATGAATGATCCACCCGCACCTGCGCATGCGGCACCTGCGCGTCTTTCTCGAGACCGCCCGTCTCGGCAGCCTCAGCGCTGCCGCCGAGACACTGCACGTCAGCCAGCCCGCCGCCTCAAAGACCGTGCGCGAGCTGGAAGAGATCCTCGACGTCCAGCTCTTCGATCGCAGCGGACGGCGTCTGGCGCTGAGCCGGGCCGGCAAAATCTTCCAGCAGCACGCGGGCACGGCGCTGGCCGATCTCGAACGCGGGCAGAAGTTGCTGCGGGAACTGCCTCAGAGCCAGCGCAAGCTGGCGGTGGGGGTGCTGCCGACCGCCGCCACCGGGCTTTTCCCCGATGCCGCCGCGCGGTTCCGCGCCAGCCATCCGGAGTGCACGCTCAGGGTCTCCACCGGCCCAAACTGGCTGCTTCTATCGCAGCTGCGCGAGGGCGCGCTCGACCTGGTGGTGGGCCGCATGCCCGCCACCGGCACCGGCGAAGGCCTGAGCTTTCGCCAGCTCTACTGGGAGCGCGTTGTGCCGGTGATCCGCCCCGGCCACCCGCTGGAGAGCAGCGACTGGGAGCCCGCAGACCTGCTGCGTTTCCCGCTGATGTTGCCGCCCGCCGGGGCGGTGATTTCGGGGTCGGTGCGCGCTTTCCTGCAATCGCTGGGGCTCGGCGAGCCGATTCCCGCATACGAGAATGTTTCCCACGCCTTCGGACGGCGCGTGGTCGCCCGCTCCGACACCATCTGGTTCATCTCGGCGGGCGTGGTCCGCGCCGAGCTAGACAGCGGTGAGCTGACCGTCCTGCCGGTGCAGAACGAACTTCTGGGAGGGCCGGTCGGCATCTCGCTGCGCGACGGCATGTTGCCGGACCCGGCGCTGCAGGGGCTGGTGGATGAGCTGGTCTCAGTGGCGGCGGAGCATCCTGCGCAGGGCGTGTGATCAGCCCGCGGCGATGCGCGGCCAGCGAAATGGCGGGATCACCGGCTCGGCGATGTCCATAAGCGCCCGCTCCGACCCCGCCGCGCCGATGAGCTGCATGCCGATCGGCAGCGCTTCGGACAAGGCGGGAAAGGCCAGCGCCGGAAGCCCAGCCGCATTGACCCAGCCGGTGTAGACCGCGTGACCGCGCGGGCCGACCTCCTGCCCGTCGATCCTTCCCGGATGGCTCTCGGTCGCCGGCCAGGGGTGCGCCGCCGAGGCAGGCATGAGGATCGCGTCGAACCCCCAGAGGTCGCGCGACGCCTCGCGCAGGGCAAAGACCGCTTCCTGCAAGGCATAGAGCTCGGTCGCCGCCACCTCCGCGCCCCGCGCTGCCATGGCACGATATTTCGGGGCCGCCGCCTCCGCCACCGCCGGATCTCGGGCAAAATATGCGGCAAGCCCGATCTCCGCCACCTGCCCCCAGCGCGCGTTGAGCGGACCGAGGTCATGCGGCAGCGCGCCATGGCTCACCTCATGGCCAGCGCCGCGAAGCGCCTCCACGGTGGCATCGAAGGCTGCGAGAATGCCCGGGTCGCAGGGCGCATCTTCCAGCCGCGGCACCGCGAGGATGCGCGACCGCCCGACGGGCCGCGCCTCCGCCTCCCGTCCCGACAGCACCGCATCCAGCAACCGCAGGTCACGCAGCGAGCGAGCCACCGGCCCCGCGACCTCGAAATCCAACAAGAGCTGCGCCAGCCCGCCGCCGCGCGGCACGTGGCCAATCCCGGGCTTCAGACCGACCAGCCCGGTGTAGCCCGCCGGACGCCGGATCGAGCCGCCGCCGTCAGTCCCGAGACCCGCGTAGCCCATGCCCGAGGCCACCGCCGCCACCAGACCACCCGAGGAGCCACCGGGGGTCAGCGCCGGATCGAAGGGATTGCGGCTGGCGCCGAAGGTCAGGTTGTCGGTGTAGCCCTCGACCGCGAACTCCGGCGTATTGCCCTTGCCCACCACAAGGGCCCCTGCCGCGCGCAGCGCGGCCACCGGGCGCTCGTCGGCCTTTGCCACCCGCCGCGCCAGCTCGGCATTGCCCCAGGCGGCGGGCAGCCCGGCGCTGACGAGGTTGTCCTTGATCACCAGCGGCAGACCATCGAGCGGACCCAGCGGCGCAGCCTGCCGCCAACGCAGCCCCGCCGCCTCGGCCTCGGCGCGCAAGGTATCGGAAATGGCGGAGAAGGCGTTGAGCTGCGGCTGCAGCCGCGCCACCTGCGCCAGCACCGCCTCGGCGGCCTGCAGGGGCGCCGCTGCGCCGCTCCGGAACTGCTCCAGAAGGGCGCAGCAGTCGAGGCTCAGAAGGTCATGGCTAATCGGGGACATCGGGGCAATCGGCAGCAAGGGAAACACCCGTCCCACCCTGCCGCCGACGCCGCGCCAGTCAAGCCGCGGCGTGCGGCCCGGCTCACACGGTGGGGGCCAGCGCCTTCATCTCGGGCACCGGCGAGACCAGTGGCTGCCCGGCCCCGAAGGCCGCGATATTGTCGCGGATGAGGTCGGCGGCCATCTCCTGCACCTCGGGCGCATTGCCCGCCATATGCGGGGTCAGCACCACGTTCTCCAGCGCCGTCAGGGCGGCGGGCACCTCGGGCTCGGACTCGAAGACGTCGAGCCCCGCCCCGGCGATCTCGCCCGACTGCAGCGCCGCGATCAGCGCATCGGTGTCCACCGCCGAGCCGCGCCCCACGTTGACCAGATAGCCCCGCGGCCCCAGCGCGCGCAGCACCTCGGCATTCACCGCATGCTGCGTGGCCGGACCTCCCGGAACGCAGGCGACGAGATAGTCGGAGCGCTCCGCCAATTCCTTGAGCGACGCCACGTAGCCATAGGGCAGCTCCGTCTTCGGAGTGCGGCTGTGGTAGAGCACCGGCATGTCGAAGGCCGCCGCGCGCCGCGCCAGTGCCTGGCCGATGCCGCCCATGCCGAAGATTCCCATGGTCTTGCGCGACACCAGCGGGCGCGGCGTCTCGGTGTAGTTCCAGGCCCCCGAACGGGTCAGCCGGTCCTGGTGCGGGATGGCCCGCACCGCCGCCAGCAGCAGCGCCATGGTGTGATCGGCGACCGCGCCCGCGTTGACCCCGGCCCCGTGCGAGACCCGGATGCCCCGGGCGATGGCCGCCTGCACGTCGATGCCCTCGTAGCCGGTGCCGACGCAGCAGATCAGCCCGAGGTTCGGCAGCTCGTCCATCTCGGCACCGGTCGCGCCCTTGAAACCCGCAGTGACCAGCACGCGCGTCGCGGCGCGCTCCTCGTCGCTCAGATGCGCGTAACCCGCCGTGCAGTCGTGCAGCGTGTAATGCGCGCCGAGCAAACGGTGGTAGGCTTCTGTCCTGATATTGATGGCGACGTGCTGGGGCATCTGGTTCGGCTCCGTTCTGCGCCCGCCCCGCGACCGGGGCGGCTTCGTTGAGCGCCGGCCCGACCGCGCGAGCGGCCCCCTCCCTGACGGCGCGGATCGCCCTCATCTGCCCCGAGGGCAGGACCTGATACAAGCGGGAAAGAGCCCGGACCACGGTGATCGCGCGACACAGCGCGACGATGCCCGGCGTTTGACCTTTGCCGAGGGACACTATTTCTCGCAAGATAACGCTCTGCGCTCCGAACGAGGGTTTGAGGGGGAAAGATGGCGACAGGCGGCAAGTCAGATCGGATCGAGCCGTGGGCACGCGGCGCGCATGCGGCAACGCCGACATGACGCGGGTCTTGATCGAGGGCCTGCTGGGCTACCAATCCGCCACCGGCGCCTTCCGCTCGACCGTCGAAACCGCCCCGGGCCTCCGGCATCAGGACGAAACCAGCGCGATCACCGCGCAGGTCTGCCTTGTCCTGCTGCGCCCCGGTCTCGCCTCGCGAAGCGCACCGCTGCGCCGCGCGCTGGACGCGGGCCTGTCCTTTATCGAGAGTTGCGCCTCCCCCAGCGGCGACGGCTGGTTCCACCTCCATCCGCCGCGCGAGACCGCGCCGCCGCCGGACCTTCAGACCACGGCGCTGTGCTGGCTCGCCCTGCTTCAGGCCGGTCGGCGCACACCGGAGGCTGGCGGCGTGGCGCTCGGCCACGTGATCCGCGGCACCAGGGTAAAGGCGCCTTCCCCGGAACACCCGGAGTGGGCCCCTGCCGACCTCTGCCGCAGCTGGCAGCATGAGACGGTCCCTCGAAATCCCGTAGATCTTGTCAGCAATATCCATCTTGCGGCCTGCCGCGCGCTGACGGGCCTCACACTGGAGCCCGCTGCCGCCGAGGCGATCACCCGGGCGAGCGCCGGGCATGCAAGCGCCGGACGCAGCCTCCAAGAGGTTTCGCCCTTCACACCGGACCCCGCCGAGATCGAACTTGCGCTGGAACAGGCGGTGCGCGCCGGTCAGACGGCACTACTGCCCGCACTGAAGGCCGCGCGGCGCGATGGCCACGGCAGGCAGGACCGGCTGGCGCGACGCCCGGCGGACCGGCCCCTGCGCTGCGATCCGCACGGCTGGCCGGTCTGGAGGGCTCCGCCGCTTCAGCTCGCGCGCTGGCTCTATGACCTGTCGTATGGCGAACGGCCCGAGCCCCGCCCATTGCAGCCGTGTCTCTGACGCGGCGCTGGCTCAGTGGCCTTCCTGGCGCCCTTCCTGGCGGATGTCGCGGATGGTCAGCACCGGCGAGGCGTCGATCTCGTGCGCGTCGAGCATCGCCGCCACACGCTCGAGCGAGGCAACGAGCTGCGCCTGCTCCCAGTCCTGCAGCCCCTCGAAGCTTTTCACGAACTTCTGCTGCAGCGCATCTGGGGACTGGCTTACCGCCTCGCGCCCCTTTGCGGTGATCGCCACGTCGGTCTGCCGGCGGTCGATGTCTGACCGGCGCCGGGTCACCATGTCCCGCGCCACCAGCTTGTCGACCAGCGCCGTCACCGTGGCCTGGCTGACACCCATCTGGGTGGCCAGCGCCTTGGGCGTCGCGGCGCCATGCTCCTTCTTGGCAACGATCTGCAACACCCGCAGCTGCGCGGGTGTCAGACCCGCGGCCTGCGCGAGCTTCCGCTCGTAAAGTTCCGTCGCGCGCAGGATGCGGCGCAGCGCGATGAGACTCTGGTCGGTGCGATCTGGAGCGTGGTCAGCCATAGAAGGCTTTTGGCAGTTTTCCGCCAAAGCTTCAATTGGCGAAGCAGTTGACCATCTCATTTGGAAGACTAAGGGCATTTGCTTCATAAAATCTTAGCAAACATACCCCAAAACAGGCCCATATGCCGCTATAAGCGTAAAAACTGCTTCGGAGGTTGAAACTTTAGGGCGGGTATATTAGTTAGACTGACGAACCAAACGGAGGATGCCAGATCGATGCCGAAAGACATGACACAGCCTGAGACGCGCACCCCGGTGCTGCGTAAGCCCGAAGCAACGGACGGGGCTGCGATCTGGGAACTCGTGCGCGCGTGCAAGCCGCTGGACGAGAACTCCATGTACTGCAACCTCGTTCAGGCCGAGCACTTTCGCGACACCTGTGTGGTGGCCGAGCTCGACGGCGAGCCGGTGGGCTGGATTTCGGGTCACATGATTCCGAACCAGGACGCCTTCTTCGTCTGGCAGGTTGCGGTCAGCCCCAAGGCGCGCGGTCTCGGCCTCGGCCGCAAGATGCTGACGCATCTGGTCGAGCGCGAGGAATGCGCTGAGGCAACTGAACTCAAGACGACGATCACCCGCGACAACGATGCGTCCTGGGGCCTGTTCCGCAGCTTCGCCCGCTCCATCGGCGGCGAACTCTCGGACGAGCCGCACTATACGCGCGACGAACACTTCGACGGCATGCACGCGACCGAGCACATGGTCACGATCGAGCTGCCCGAAGAGGAAGAGGCGCTGCGCGCCGCGGCCTGATCGCTCCCCCCTACATCGCTAATCTTATCTTTTTCTAAGTTCTAGAAAGGACTTCGTTATGCCGAAAGACACGTCTAACGGCCCGACTATTTACGCTCGCCGCGAGAGCGAGGCACGCTCCTACTGCCGCTCCTTCCCGGTGAGCTTCACCTCTGCCCGTGGCTCGGAACTGACCGACGATCAGGGCAAGACCTACATCGACTTCCTGGCCGGCTGTTCCTCGCTGAACTACGGCCACAACGATCCGCACATGAAGGCGGCGCTGGTCGAGCACATCATGAGCGATGGCATCGCCCATGGTCTCGACATGCACACCGACGCCAAGGAAGCCTTCCTCGACGCCTTCGAGCGCCTGATCCTCGAGCCGCGTGGCATGGACCACAAGGTGATGATGGTCGGCCCGACCGGCACCAACGCCGTCGAGGCCGCGATGAAGCTGGCCCGCAAGGTCACCGGCCGCACCAACATCATCGCCTTCACCAACGGCTTCCACGGCATGACCGTGGGCGCGCTGGCGGCGACCGGCAACAAGGGCAAGCGCAATGGCGGCGGCATGCCGCTTCAGGGCGTGACCCACATGCCGTATGAGGGCGCCTTCGGCCCCGATGTCGACACGCTCGCGCAGATCGAGATGATGCTCGAGAACCCCTCGTCGGGTCTCGACGCCCCCGCCGCCTTCCTCGTGGAGCCGGTGCAGGGTGAGGGCGGACTCAACGCCGCTTCCGCCGAATGGCTGCGCGGTATCGCCCGCCTTGCCAAGAAGCACGGCGCGCTGCTCATCGCCGACGACATCCAGGCCGGGATCGGCCGCACCGGCACCTTCTTTTCCTTCGAGGAGATGGGCGTCGAGCCGGACATGATCCCGCTGGCCAAGTCGCTTTCGGGCTTCGGCCTGCCCTTCGCCGCGCTTCTGCTGAAGCCGGAGCTGGACGTCTGGAAACCGGCCGAGCACAACGGCACCTTCCGGGGCAACACCCACGCCTTCATCACGGCGCGCGTGGCGCTCGAGAAGTTCTGGACCGACAACCGCTTCCAGAAGTCGCTCGCCGAGAAGGCGCAGCTGATCGAGGACGAGCTGAACACCATCGCCGAGATGATCCCCGGTGCCTATCTCAAGGGCCGCGGCCTGATGCGCGGCGTCGATGTCGGCTCGGGTGAGCTGGCCGGCGCGATCTGCGCCGAGGCTTTCGAGCGCGGGCTGATCATCGAAACCTCGGGCGCCGACGACGAGGTCGTCAAAGTGCTCGCGCCGCTGACCACCCCGGAAGAGACCTTCCGCAAGGGGTTCGGCATCCTGCGCGACGCCACCGCCACGAGCCTGAACAACCACAAGATTGCCGCGGAGTAACACCATGATTGTACGCGATTTCAACGAACTGAAGAAAACCGACAAGCATATTGCCGACGCGCAGTGGACCTCCACCCGGATGCTGCTCGCGCAGGACGGCATGGGCTTCTCGTTCCACATCACCATCCTCGAGGCGGGCTCGGAGCACACGTTCCACTACAAGCACCACTTCGAGAGCGTCTATTGCATGAAGGGCAAGGGCTCGATCACCGATGTCGCCACCGGCGAGACCCATGAGATCAAGCCCGGCGTCATGTACGCGCTCAACCTGCACGACAAGCACATCCTGCGGGCCGAGGAAGAACTCCACATGGCCTGCTGCTTCAACCCGCCCGTCACCGGCACCGAGGTGCACCGCGAGGACGGCTCCTACGCACCGGCCGAGGAGGTGGCGTAAGCCATGACCCATACCGTTGAGAAAATCGGCGGGACGAGCATGTCCCGCCTGAACGAACTGCGCGACACGCTGCTCATCGGCGGCCGCGAGGGGGATGATCTCTACGGTCGTGTCTTCGTGGTCTCCGCCTTCGGCGGCATCACCGACCTGCTGCTCGAGCACAAGAAATCGGGCAAGCCGGGCGTCTACGGCCAGTTCGCCAACTCCGACACCGGCCACGGCTGGCACGACGCGCTGACCGAGGTGTCGAAGGCGATGATCGAGGCGCATGAAGCGGTGCTCGATCACCCCGGCGACGTCGAGCAGGCGACAGACTTCGTGCGCAACCGCATCGAGGGCGCGCGCAACTGCCTGATCGACCTGCAGCGCCTGTGCTCCTACGGGCACTTCCAGCTCTCCGAGCACATGTTGCAGATCCGCGAGCTGCTCTCGGGTCTCGGCGAGGCGCATTCGGCCTATGTCACCGTGCTGATGCTCCAGCGCGCCGGGGTCAACGCACGCAACGTCGACCTCTCCGGCTGGCGCGATGACGGGCATTACACGCTCGAAGAGCGCATCACCAAGGCGATGGAGGGGGTCGACCCCGCCGCAGAGATGCCCATCGTCACCGGCTATGCGCAATGCACCGAGGGTCTGATGCGCGAGTTCGACCGGGGCTACTCCGAGGTGACCTTCTCGAAGCTGGCGGCGCTGACGTCGGCCCGCGAGGCGATCATCCACAAGGAGTTCCACCTCAGCTCGGCCGACCCCAAGCTGGTGGGCGCGGAAAACGTCCGCAAGCTGGGCCGCACCAACTACGACGTGGCCGACCAGCTGTCGAACATGGGGATGGAGGCGATCCACCCCAAGGCCGCCAAGACGCTGCGCCAGGCGCAGGTGCCGCTGCGCGTCACCAACGCCTTCGAGCCGGGCGATCCGGGCACGCTGATCGACGATCAGCCGGCCGAGACCCCCGCGGTGGAGATCGTCACCGGGCTCGACATCGTGGCGCTCGAGGTCTTCGAGCAGGACATGGTCGGGGTGAAGGGCTATGACGCCGCGATCCTCGACGTGCTCACCCGCCACGACGTCCGCATCGTCTCGAAGGTGTCGAACGCCAACACGATCACCCACTATCTGGACAGCTCGCTCAAGACGATGCGCCGGGTGGAGGACGATCTGGCCAAGCTCTACCCGCAGGCCAAGATCAGCTCGCGCACGCTGTCGATGGCTTCGGTCATCGGCCGGGACCTCAGCACCCTCTGCGTGCTGACCCGGGGCCTGCAGGCCATCGCGGAAGCGGGCTACGAGTCGATCGGCGCAACGCAGGGTCCGCGCAACGTGGACGTGCAGTTCATCCTCGAGCGGAACGACCTCGAGCCGGTGATCGCCGCCCTGCACGGCGCCTTCGTGACACCGCAGGCGAAAGAGAAGCTCAAGCAAGCGGCCTGAGCCTGCGCGGTCCGACAGGGACTTCGACCAACTGGGGCGGCCGTCTGGCCGCCCTTTTTCTTGCCCCCTCCGCCGCAGGCCAACTCTCTTCGAAGAGAGTTGCAAAAGCCTTCGAAGGCTTTTGCGCCGCACCTTTCCAGACCGTCACACGGTCGTCAGATACCGCGGGCTACAGGGGGGCATTGTTCTTGCCCGCCTTGCGCTATATTGGCACGGTTTCCCGTGTTCGCTGTCCGGAGGTGACCACCCGATGCAGACGCCCTATTACCTGATCGACAAATCGCGGCTCCTGCCGAACCTCGAGAAGATCGCCCACCTGCGCGAGACCTCGGGGGCCAAGGCCCTGCTGGCGCTGAAGTGTTTCGCCACATGGTCGGTCTTCGACATGATGAGCGAGTACATGGATGGCACCACCTCCTCCTCGCTCTTCGAGGTGAAGCTGGGCCGGGAAAAATTCCCGGGCGAGACCCACGCCTATTCCGTGGCCTGGGCCGACCACGAAATCGACGAGGTGCTGGCAAGCTCGGACAAGGTGATCTTCAACACCGCCGCGCAGCTCACCCGCTTCGAAGAGGTCAGCCGCGGCCATACCCGCGGGCTGCGCGTCAACCCGGGCGTCTCGACCTCGGGCTTCGATCTGGCCGACCCCGCCCGCCCCTTCTCGCGGCTCGGCGAGCATGATCCTGCGGACATCGAGCCGGTGCTCGAGCAGATCAGCGGCTTCATGTTCCACAACAACTGCGAGAACGACGACTTCGAGCGCTTCGACAACATGCTCGGCTCCATCGAGCAGCGCTTCGGCCACCTGATCCGCCAGATGAAATGGATCAGCCTCGGCGGCGGGATCCATTTCACCGGCGAAGGCTACCCGCTCGACCGCCTCGCCGAGCGCCTCAAGCGTTTCGCTGGCGAAAACGAGGTGCAGGTCTATCTTGAGCCGGGAGAGGCGACGATCACGAACTCGACCACGCTGGAGGTGACGGTGCTCGACACGCTCTTCAACGGCAAGAACCTCGCCATCGTCGACAGCTCGATCGAGGCGCATATGCTCGACCTGCTGATCTACCGCGAGAGCGCCAAGATGAACGAGAGCGGCGACGAGCCCTGGATGATCTGCGGCAAGTCCTGCCTGGCGGGCGACATCTTCGGCGAGTTCAACTTCCCCAAGGCGCTGCAACCCGGCGACCGGCTCTCGATCCAAGACGCCGCCGGTTACACGATGGTCAAGAAGAACTGGTTCAACGGGGTGCAGATGCCCTCGATCGCCATCCGCGAGCTCGACGGGACCGAGCGGCTGGTGCGCGACTTCACCTACGACGATTTCAGCGCCGCGCTCTCCTGAGCGCGCGCAAACCAAGACGGACAAAGACGGAGGTCCAGTGAGTTGAAAAAAGACGTTCTCATCATCGGCGCAGGTGGCGTCGCTCAGGTCGTGGCGCATAAATGCGCTCAGAACAACGATGTGCTCGGCGAAATCCATATCGCCAGCCGGACGCTTTCGAAATGCGAAGCGATCCTTGAGTCGGTCCGTGAAAAGGGCGCGATGAAGGTAGAGGGCGTCCTCAAGGCTCACCAGGTCGACGCGATGGACACGGCCGCCGTGGCGCAGCTGATCCGCGACACCGGGGCGCAGATCGTGATCAACGTAGGCTCGGCCTTCGTCAACATGTACGTGCTCGACGCCTGCATCGAGACCGGCGCGGCCTATATCGACACCGCGATCCACGAGGATCCGGCCAAGATCTGCGAGACCCCGCCGTGGTACGCCAACTACGAGTGGAAGAAGCGCGACCTCTGCGCCGAGAAGGGCGTCACCGCGATCCTCGGCGCCGGCTTCGATCCGGGTGTGGTCAACGCCTTCGCCCGCTTCGCCATCGACCAGATGGACGAGGTCAAAAGCATCGACATCGTCGACATCAACGCCGGCTCGCACGGCAAGTATTTCGCCACGAACTTCGACCCGGAGATCAACTTCCGCGAGTTCACCGGCACCGTCTACTACTGGGAAGACCAGCAGTGGAAGGAAACCTCGATGTTCGCCTCGGGCCGTGACTGGGATCTGCCCGTCGTCGGCACCCAGCGCGCCTACCAGTCGGGCCACGACGAGGTGCATTCTCTCTCGGCCAATTACCCGCAGGCGGACGTGCGCTTCTGGATGGGCTTCGGCGAGCATTACATCAACGTCTTTACCGTGCTGCAATCGCTCGGCCTGCTCTCCGAGCAGCCGGTGAAGACCGCCGAGGGCCTCGAGGTGGTGCCGCTCAAGGTGGTCAAGGCCGTGCTGCCCGACCCCTCGTCGCTGGCGCCCGACTACACCGGCAAGACCTGCATCGGCGATCTGGTGAAGGGCGTGAAGGACGGCGAAGAGATCGAGATGTTCGTCTACAACGTCGCCGACCACAAGGAGGCCTACAACGAGGTGGGCAGCCAGGGCATCTCCTACACCGCCGGCGTGCCGCCGGTCGCCGCCGCCATGCTGGTGGCCTCGGGTGAATGGGACGCGAAGACCATGAAGAACGTCGAGGAGCTGGATCCGAAGCCGTTCTTCACCATCCTCGACGACATCGGCCTGCCGACCCGCGTCAAGGACGCCAAGGGCGACCGCGCCTGGAACGCATGATCCAAGCGCCGGCATGTCCGGCGGCATAGAGAATGGACCGGAAGCGAGAGCTTCCGGTCCTTTTGCTGTGGGCTGCCTGCCAAGGCATACCGCTGGACCACTCAGCTTCGGCGGAGCTTCGAGAGCCGCAGCCGCAGCCCATCGCCGATATTCTCGCAGCCGAGCCGCGCGCACCGGCAGCCGGCGTTTGCCCCTCGCGGCGGACGTCGGGAATTGCACCTCGGGGGCGGCTCCGGCACATTGCGCCACCAGACCCTTGCAACGGACGCCCCCCATGACCCACGCCCCAGACGAGCAGCCCCAGTCCGCGCCCGGACGCTGGTCCATGCTCGCGCTCATCTGCATCGGCGTGGTCGGGGTCCTGAGCACCTGGTTCTCGGCCACCGCGATCATCCCCGAACTGGTCGCCGCCTGGGAGCTGAGCCCCTCGCAGGCCGCCTGGCTGACCAACGCCGTGCAGCTCGGCTTCGTTTTCGGCGCGCTCGGCTCGTCGCTGGTCAACCTTCCCGACATCCTGCCGATGAAGCGGCTCATGACCGCCGCCGCGCTGCTCGCCACGCTCGCCAATGCCGCGCTGCTGGTCGCGGGGCCCGACACCGCCATCGCCGCGCGCTTCGTCACCGGCGTCGCCCTCGCCGGGGTCTACCCCCCTGCCCTCAAGCTGATGTCGACCTGGTTCCTGCGCGGCCGCGGTCTCGCGCTCGGCTTCCTGATCGGCGCGCTGACCCTCGGTTCGTCGATGCCGCACCTGCTGCGCGCGCTCACCTCCGGCATCGACTGGCGGGCGGTGGTCTGGGGCACCTCCGCCGCGGCGCTCACCTCGGCGCTCCTCTTCGCGCTCACCCTGCGCGAAGGCCCCTATGCCTTCGGTCGCGCCTCCTTCGATCCGCGTCAGGCGCTGTCGGTGTTCCGCCGTCGCCCGCTCATGCTGGCGAACCTCGGGTACTTCGGCCACATGTGGGAGCTCTACGGCATGTGGGCCTGGTTCCTCGCTTTCGCCGCCGCCGCCCAGAGCGGCGGCCTCGCCCCCTTCCCCTTCGGCACCGCCTCGATGCTGAGCTTCGTCGTGGTCGCCAGCGGCGTGCTCGGCTGCCTGCTTGGCGGCTGGCTGTCCGACCGCATCGGCCGCTGCCTCACCTGCGCGGGCATGATGATCGTCTCGGGGAGCTGCGCGGGGCTGGTCGGCGTCGCCTTCGACGGGCCCGCGCTCCTGCTCGGCGCGATCGCCGTGGTCTGGGGCATCACCATCGTCGGCGACAGCGCGCAATTCTCCGCCGCGGTGACCGAGCTTTCGGAGCCGCATCTGGTGGGGACCGCGCTCGCCCTGCAGCTCGGGATCGGCTTTGCGCTGACGGTGGTGGCCATCTGGCTGCTGCCGATCGCCGCGGCGGCCTTCGGGGGCTGGCGCTGGACGTTTCTCATCCTGCTGCCGGGACCCGTGGTTGGGACACTCGCGATGCTCGCGCTCAGGCGGCATCCCCTGTCGGAGCGGCTCGCACAGGGCGCGCGCTGAGAGCGCACCGCGACCCGCCCCGAAAGCCACCTTTCGGAGCGGGCCGGACCTCGAAACAGAGACTGATCAGCCGGAATGCGAACCTCGGCACGCCTGCCTGATGTCGCTGCGCGTGAGCCCGACATCTTCGAGCAGGTAGTCCGGCAGCTCCTCGAGGTGCCGGTATTGCGCCTGGTGCCGCCTGTACTGGCGCAATTTGCCCAGCCAGCCGAGCGGCACCTGCGACCGAAGGGTGCCGCGGGCACCCCGCACCCTCTGCTGCGTGAACGCGGTGAAGAAATAGGTCGTCATCATTCTGAAAACCCCGGTCTGAAATCTATCGGAGAGGCCGGTCCCGCAGGAACGGCAGAGGTGACGCGGGCAAGCGACACGGCCCGCTCCGGGTCGAACCGCAGCAGGTGGCGGAAGCTCTCGCGCTCGGCAAAGGCCTCGATCGCCGCCGTCGCGCCGCAGATGCGCATCTGCCCCTGACGGGCCTGCAGCAGCTTGGCGGCGACCACGAAGCCCCGCAGGCCCGGCCGGGTGACCTCTGCCCCCGCCCCGAGCTCGATCACGATGCGCCGCCAGCCGGCGCGGACATGCGCCACCAGCGCATCGCACAGCGGGCCGGTCGCCGAGGCATCGATAAGCCCGCCCACAGTCACGATCAGCACGTCGCCGGCCGGAACCACGCCCATCTGCATCCGCGATTCCGCCGGCGCAGCGCTCGGAGCCAGATCGAAGCTCATGACAGGCGCACTCGCATCGGCGTGGCCCGGCGCAGCCCGCCGAAACCCTCGAGCCGCGGGCTCAGAAGCAGCTCGGCAAAGGGTGCCTCCTCAAGCAGCGCCGCGAAGCTTTCCTCCAGCTCGATCCGCGCCAGCCTTTCGCCAAGGCAATGGTGCGGCCCGTGACCGAACACCGGATGCAGCCGGGGATTGTCGCGCCGACGCATGTCGAAGACATCGGGCGCGTGGTGCAGCGCCGGATCCCGCAGCGCCGAGAGCAGCGAAAGCCGCAGCGCGCTGCCCTCGGGCACGAGGTGCCCGCCGATCTCGAACGGCTCGGCGGCGATGCGGGTCACCGATCCGACGGGCGGATCGAAGCGCAGCGTCTCGGCCACCGCGCCGGGGATCAGCGCGGGATCGTCGCGCAGGTCCGCCCAGTCCTTCGGCCGCTCGAGCAGGATCGCGGTGCCGCGCGCCAGCGCGGTCCGGGTGGTGTCGATCCCGGCGATCAGCACGCCGATGATCTGGAAGATCAGGCTCGCGGCGGAAATGTCCGGCTCGGCACGCCAGGCGGTCACCAGCAGGCTCAGGACATCGTCCTTCGGCTGGATCAGGCGCGCCTGCAGCTGGCGCTCGACGTAGAAATAGAGCGCCTCGGTCGCCTCCTCGATCTGCGTGTGCCGCTCGCGCGGGTAGAGCGGCGAGATCGCCCGGGCCACCTCGGACACCAGCGCGCCGAGGTGCGGCGCGTCACTCTCCGGCAGACCGAGGATGGCGGCGATGGCCTCCGCCGGAACCCGCGACGCCATCGCCGTGGTGAAATCCAGGCTCTCGTCGCGGGGCAGCTCGCTCAGGATGCGCCGCGCGGCGGTGCGCACCGCGGGACGGCGCGCCTCGATCTCGCGGAGCGAGAAGGCGCGGGCAAAGAGCCCGCGCTTGCGACGGTGCTCCTCGCCACTGGAAAACAGGAAGAACTCGGCTTGCAGCCGCGCGGTCATCCCCTCGGGCACGCGGTTGAGCGCGATGTATTCCTGCCCCGAGACCTGCCGCACGCGCGGGTCGCTCAGCAGCGGCAGCACATCATCGGCGCGCAGGACGAGGAACTGGCCCTCGCCGATCTGCACCAGCGGGTGCACGGCGCGCAGCGCCGCAAGCCTGCCATGGGTGTCTCGCTGCAGGCTGCGGGGGTCGATCACCGGGCAGCCGGGTTGATGCAGGGTGGTGTCTTCAATCATCGTGGTACTCCAATTCATCGGACCCGCCGGAAATTCAGACTCGCGGAGCCGTGGCGGGTGGAGCTGGGGTATCGGGGCCCTGCGTTGTCACCAGCGTTGTAACGGGGGTGGAAATTGCCCCTGCGTCACGTTGTAATTGCGGGCCGGCGCACCGCTGGACAGTCCGGTGTCATTGCCTCAGGATGCGCCGGAATTTCGAACTTCGCCTTTTGATTGCATTCCCTTGGAGACGGCATGGCCCCGCAGGACCGCCCGGAGCAGGTCACAGCACAGAGCGACCGTCTGACGATCTCCCTGCTCGGTGAGTTGCGCGTGCGGCGCGGCGGAGAAGACGTGCCCCTCCCCTCCTCCCGCAAGGCGCGGGCGCTCCTCGGCTTTCTCGTCGCGACCGGCCGGCCGCACCGGCGCGAGCGGCTCTGCGAGCTGCTCTGGGAGCTGCCCGACGACCCCAAGGCGGCATTGCGCTGGTCGCTGACCAAGCTGCGCCCGGTGGTCGATCAGCCCGATCATCGCCGCATCCTGTCGGATCGCGAGCGGGTGCGGTTCGATGCAGAGAACACTGAGATCGACCTGCATGAGATCCATGCAAGGCTGCGCGCCGAGCGGCAGCTCGGCGTCACCGAGCTCGAGGAGATGGCGCAGCGGCTCGCCCCGGTCCTGCTCGACGGGCTCGACGGCGCCGGCGACGCGGCGTTCCTCTCGTGGCTGGAGGCGGAACGCGAGGACGCGCGCATCGCCCGCGTCGAGGTGTTGCGCCGGCTCGTGGCCCACCCCGATCTCCCGGCGCTTTCGGCGCAGAAATGGACCCGTATCTGGCGCGACGCCGATCCGGAGGCAGAGGGCGAGGCCATGGCCGACGCAGCCAGCCCCCCACCGCCGACCCGCGCGGATCCGCCCGGCGGCCTCACCGCCTCCGGGCTGCGCAGCCAGCGCATCGCCTTCTGCGAGGCGCCCGACGGCACCAAGATCGCCTATGCCACGCTGGGCTCCGGCCCGCCGCTGCTGAAGGCCGCCAACTGGCTCACCCATCTCGAGTTTGACTGGACGAGCCCGATCTGGGGCAAGTGCTTCGCCGAGATCGCCCGCGACCGCAGGTTCATCCGCTACGACGAGCGCGGCTGCGGCCTGTCGGACTGGGACGTGGACAACCTCGGCTTCGACGCCTTCGTCGAGGATCTCGAGGCGGTCGCCGACAAGCTGGAGCTTGAGCGCTTCCCGCTGCTCGGCATCTCGCAGGGCGCGGCGGTCTGCGTGGAATACGCCGTGCGCCATCCCGAGCGGGTCTCGGGGCTGATCCTCGTGGGGGGCTACGCCGCGGGCTGGCGGCACATGGTGAGCGCCGAGGAAAAGGCCCGGCGCGAGGCGGTGCGCGCGCTGACCGAGCTGGGCTGGGGCACCGACAACCCGGCCTACCGCCACATCTTCTCGCAGACCTTCATGCCCGATGCCGGGCCGCAGGAATTGGCCTGGTTCGACGAATTCCAGCGGCTCACAACCTCGCCGGGGAACGCCGCGCGCTTCCAGGATGCCTTCGGCGAGATCGACGTCCGCGACCGGCTCGGCGCGGTGCGCGCGCCGACCATCGTGTTGCATTCCAAGGACGACTTGCGCATCCCCCTCGACATGGGCCGCGCCCTGGCCTCCGGCATACCCGACGCGCAGTTCGTGCCGCTCGACAGCCGCAACCATGTGCTGGTCGACTACGAGCCCGCCTGGCGGACCTGCATGCAGGCGATCCGCGAGTTCCTCGACCAGCACGGCATCTAACGGGCCTGTTGCAAACGATACGCCCGGCGTGATGGCTGCCGCGCAGTCCCCCCCCTCGCCGAGCGCGACTTAGCGCGCCGCCACGTTCTGCCGGAACTGCGCCGGCGCGACCCCGAGCCAGCGCTTGAAGGCCCGGCTGAAGGTGCTCTGCTCCGAGAAACCGGTCAGGAAGGCGATCTCGGCGATCGTGCTGTCACTGTCGCGCAGAAGGTCCTGCGCAAGCGAGGATTGCGCCTCGGCCAGCACGTCGCGAAAGGTCAGCCCCTCGTCAGACAGGCGGCGATAGAGCGTGCGCTCGCTCAGCCCCAACTCGCGCGCCACCGCCCCCGCATGCGGCACGCCGTTGCTCAGGCCCGGCGTGAGATGCCGCAGGAGCGTGGCGCGCAACGAGGAGTCCTCGCAGAGAGTGCCAAGCTCCGTTTCGAGATGGTCGGTGAGGAAGTCCGACACCGCCGCGTCTCCCAGCCGGTTCGGCAATTCCAAAGCCTCGGCGCTCAGGGCGATCGCAGTGCGCTCGGCGCCGAAGTGCACGGGGCAGCCGAAAAGCTCCGCGTAGCGTCCGGCGTCGCTCCGGCAGGCATGGCGGAAGCTCACGTAGCGGGGAACAAAGGCGACCTGCACGAACAGGGACATATTGCGCAGCAGCCCGGCCAGCGCGCCCTCGTTGCGGAAATCGAGCACCGGATGATGTCCGGTGCGGGGCTCGAAGACGAGGTGCACCGGATCCGCGGTCGCCTCGAGCCGATAGACCGCCGTATCGGTGACCACGCGCCAGTAGCGCTCGACCCGCTCGAGGGAGGCCCGCAGGGTCGGTGCCGTCTTGATGGCCAGTCCGAGCACGCCGATATCATCGACGCGGATCAGATCGGCATAGGCCCGCACAAGCGCCACCTCGTCGGGGTTCTGCAGACGAATCCAGTCCAGCAGGTCGAAGTAATCGGTATCCGTGATGCGCCCGTCAGCGCGCCCGGGCAGACGGCGCACGATGGCACCGCCGGAAACCAGCGCCCCGTCGTCCCGGAGCGTCATCCCGGCCGCCTGGGCCATGGCGCGCGCGAAGGCACCTGTTACGCTGGGCATGGTGAAGGCTAGTCCGGATGCGCAAGCGGGGCCAGAGGCGACGCGCGCGGCGGCGGGCCGGTGCCCCCCTCCCCTTCTGCAGACAAGCGGCCCGCATGGAGATCCGCCAACCCGAGCCGGGACTGGTCCGTGCGGGCGCGGGGTGTGAAGGCGAACTTGGCCTAGGCGTCTGGAAGGGGCGCGTTTCCTAGAGCCCGAGGTCGGTAAGACCCGGGTGCCCCTCGGGTCGGGCACCGGGCCCCCAGTGGAACAGTCGCTGCGCCTCCTCGATGCGCAGATCGTTGATCGAGGCGATCCGCCGTCGCATCAGGCCGTCCGCATCGAACTCCCAGTTCTCGTTGCCATGGGCCCGGAACCAGGTTCCTCGGGCATCGCGGTACTCGTAGGCAAAGCGCACCGCGATGCGGTTCCCCGAGCAGGCCCAGAGCTCCTTTGCCAGCCGGTACTCCATCTCGCAGGCCCACTTGCGGGTCAGGAACGCGATGATCGCGGCGCGCCCTTCGAAGACTTCGGCTCGGTTCCGCCAGCGGCTATCCGGCGTATAGGCCAGCGCGACCCGCTGCGGGTCACGGCTGTTCCAGGCGTCTTCGGCAAGACGGACCTTGCTGCGGGCCGAGACCTCGTCGAAGGGCGGAATCGGGGGGCGTGTCATCTGGGCGGGGACCTTCTGCGAAGAGCGATGATGCGCCCCGGTCGCGCGGGGGGAGCCGCGACCGGGGCATCTCGGAGGTCAGGCCGCCTGGGCGTTGACGACCGGGAAATCGATCGGCGTCTCAAACACCTCGTTGAGATAGTTGGTCAGCGTGTTGAGCGCCACATGCGCCACGATCTCGACGAGTTCGGCCTCGCTGTACCCCGCCATCTTCACCGCCGCGACGTCGGCCTCCGAGACCTGCCCGCGCGCTTCGACGATCTTCGCGGCGAAGCGCACCGCCGCATCCGCGGTCGGATCGGACGAGCCGCCGGCACGGTTCGCGGCGATTTCCGCGTCGTCGAGCTTGGCGAGGTTCTTGGCGACGTAGGTATGCGCCGACAGGCAGTAGTCGCAGCCATTGCTCTGCGCCACGGCCAGCGCAATCCGCTCGCGGGTCTGCGCCCCGAGGCTGCCTTTCGACAGCGCGGCGTTCAGTCCGAGGTAGCCTTCGAGCGCCTCCGGACTGTTGGCGGTCAGGCGAAACAGGTTGGGAACGCTGCCAAGCGTCTTCTTGACGCCCTCAAGCAGGGGCCGGGCCGCGGCGGGTGCAGCGTCGATCGAGGCGGGAAGCTGAATGCGGGACATGATCGGTTTCTCCATGTGTTGCGATGTCATGTGTAGCGATGTCCCGAATGTACGGAGCGGACCCGCGCGGGTCTCGGCAGAGCCTGCCAACGACTTGGCCGAATCTGCCATGCGGGGGCGCGGTGGCCCCTGCCCCGCGGCAGACCCGCCGAGTCGATCAGTCAAATGGAAGAGTCCCTGCTCGGGGGGCCTTTGCGCAGCTGATCGGACCCAACCGCAAGCACGCTAAGCGCAATTTCGGCCACGTCGCCACCGCCAGGCCGCCGCTCCCTGTGGAAAACTCCTTGCCGACTCGGAGCGCTTCGGCAATAGTCACGAAAAAGATCCGGAACACGCCAAAAACCGTGAACACGCCAGAGCCCGCAGAGGTCCAGCGGAATACGGCACCGAGGCAAGACAGTGAGCAGGATACCGTGCGCATGCAGGATATCACAGACGACGAAGACCTGAACTCGGTCATTCGTGATCATTCCGAACGGCTTACCGCGCAGCTCCATGCGCAGGCCGAAAGCATGTTCCCGCCCGACGCGGCAAAGGAAATGCGCAAGTTCACCTCGGGCGAGGCCGCGGCCCTGCTCGGCGTGAACGATTCCTACCTGCGCAAGCTGCACCTCGACGGCAAGGGCCCCTCGCCCGAGGTCACCCCCGGAAACCGCCGCCACTATTCGGTCCACGACCTGCACGAGCTGCGCGTCCTGCTGGAAAAGACCGCCCGCAAGCCCGGCGACTACCTGCCGGGCCGCCGCCTCGCTCCCGAGGGCAGCGAGAACAAGTATCTCGACCACCTGCAGGTCATCGGCGTGATGAACTTCAAGGGCGGCTCGGGCAAGACCACCAGCTCGGCGCATCTCGCGCAGCGGCTGGCGCTGCTCGGCTACCGCGTGCTGGCCATCGACCTCGACCCGCAGGCCTCCTTCACCGCATTGCACGGCGTGCAGCCCGAGTTCGACCTGCCCGACGGCGGCACGCTCTACGACGCGATCCGCTACGACGACCCGGTGCCGATCACCGATGTCATCCGCCCGACCTACATTCCCGGTCTCGACCTCATTCCCGGCAACCTCGAGCTGATGGAATTCGAACACGAGACCCCCCGCGCGCTCGCGCAGGGCAACGCGGGCCTGTTCTTCTTCCGCGTCAAGGAAGCGCTCTCGCAGGTCGACGACGACTACGACGTGGTGGTGATCGACTGCCCGCCGCAGCTCGGCTTCCTGACCATGTCGGCTCTCTCCGCCGCCACCGGCGTGCTGGTCACCATCCATCCCGAGATGCTCGACGTCATGTCCATGTCGCAGTTCCTGCGCATGACCGCCGATCTCATGGACGTGATCGCCGAATCCGGCGCCGACATGAAACACGACTGGATGCGTTACCTGCTCACCCGCTACGAGCCGACGGACGCGCCGCAGAACCGCATCGTCGCCTTCCTGCGCACGATGTACGGCGAGAAGGTGCTGAACGCGCCGATGCTGAAATCCACCGCCATCTCCGATGCCGGTCTCACGAAACAGACCCTCTACGAGGTCGACCGCAGCGCCTTCACCCGCGCCACCTACGACCGCGCGCTGGAAAGCCTCAACGCGGTGAACGACGAGATCGCCGCGCTGATCCAGAAGACCTGGGGACGGTAACGGAGCGATGCGCGGGACCAAGAGGAGCCACCGATGAGCGACACACGCAAGAAACGCATGTCCATGCTCGACAGCCTCGCCGCCGCCGGCAAGCAGGGCGGCTCGGGCTCGGCGATGATGGCCACCAACCGCGCGCTGCGCTCGGCCCGCGATGCGGTCGACAGCCACCGCGTCTGGGAGCTCGACCCGGCACAGATCGAAGACACGCGGACCCGCGATAGGCTCGATCCGTCGGATGTGCATGACCTGCGCGACGCGATCGAGGCCAATGGCCAGACCGTGCCGATCCTTGTGCGCCGCGACCCTGAAAAGGACGGGCGCTACCTGCTCGTTTATGGCCGCCGTCGCCTCGAGGCGATCCGTGGTTCGGACAAGGTCACCAAGGTGCGTGCGCTGGTCGCCTCGATCGACGAACGCGATGCGATGACCGCGCAGATCTCCGAGAACATGGCGCGGCGCGACCTGTCGTTCATCGAAAAGGCGCTGTTTGCCCGCGAGCTGGTCGAAAGCGGCTTTGGCAACCAGAGCCAGGTCGCCGAGGTACTGACGGTCACCAAGTCGTCGATCTCCATGGCGCTTTCCGTGGCCGAACTGATCGGCCGCGATCTGGCAACCGCAATCGGAGCTGCCCACGGCATCGGCCGCCCCCGCTGGGAGGCCATGGCCCGCGCCATCGAAGAAACCGGTGCCGACCGCGAGGAACTCGCGCATCTCGCCGATGACGTGCACACCCGGGCGCAGGTCGCCTTGGTCAACGGCGAGACCCCGCCCGAAGACGTCTCCGTCGCCGCTTTCGAGGCGGTGATGGGCCATCTGGCGCCCTCCCCTGCCCGCTCCGCCGCGCCAAAGACCAAAGCGGCGGAAAAGCCGCGGCGGCAGGCGCTGGTGGTCGATGGCCGCAAGGCCGGCACGCTCAAGCGCACCGCCAAGGGGCTGAACATGGAATTGGACGACCCGCGTTTCGCCGACTGGATCGAGGCCGAAGCGCAGACCGTCTTCGAAGAGCTTCACGCGCGCTGGAAAACCCGCGCGGAAGACTGAGCAGTCAACGATAACAATGAGATAGGAGGCACGAGCCCGACAAAGAAAGAGCCCCGCAAAGCATTCGCTCCACGAGACCCTGACTTGTTCTTAGCACCCTCAAGGTAGTGTCCGGAGCCATTGTCCGCAAGTCGAAATCGATTCGCGGCACGGGTATTTTTTGTCTTCGTGAATGAAAAACATGGGTTACCACCCCATCACGCCTTTTGGGCGAACGGCTGACTCTGTCGTGATCTCTCTGAAGACACGCCAGTTGGCCGCCGATGCCCCCTGCCCCATCGACAAGTGGCAGATCCTGCGCGACCTGACCGCCGCCCGCAAAAGCTTCGAGCTCTCGGACCGCGACATCACGCTGCTGCAGGCGCTTCTCAGCTTCCATCCGGAAACCCGGCTCGACCCTGCGAAGTCCCTGGTCATCCACCCGTCCAACGAGACGATCTGCGCCCGCGCCGGCGGCATGGCCAATTCGACCATGCGCCGCCACCTGGGACGTCTCGTCGAGGCCGGCCTGCTGCGCCGCCGTGACAGCCCGAACGGCAAGCGTTACGCCCGCCGCGTCGCTGGCGAGAAGATCGCCTTCGGTTTCGATCTGACCCCCCTGCTCCACCGCGCTGCCGAGATCGCCCAACGAGCCGAGGAAGCCCGCGAGCACGAGGCCGAGATCAAGGCTCTGCGCGAGACCGCCAGCCTTCTGCGCCGCGACCTCGCAGCCCTTTCCGACCTCGGCCTTACCGAGTGCCCGGAGGGTCCCTGGGACGCGCTCAGCGACATGGCCCGCCTCACGGCTCGCCAACTCCGCCGCAAGCTTGACCTCGATACCCTCGAGGAGATCGTCGCCTCGCTGCGCGCTGCCGTCGCCCGCGCGGCCAGATTCTTCGACTTCGAAACACCTGAAATGAGCAGCAGTGATGCCCCGAATGAGCAGCACCAACAGAGTTCACTAAAAGAATCTTTAGACTCTGAACCGGGCGACAACGATGCCCTCACTGATCTCGAAAATGTGGCTCTAGACACCGAGGTAGACACTACGAGTGCCGAGAAAACGGCAGCGCCTCCCCCACCGCTGCGCCTCGTCCTGGGCACCTGCTCCGAGATCGCGGTCTTTTCGCCGGACCCCATCCAGGACTGGCACGGCCTGGTCAGGGCAGCAGAGAAGATCCGTCCGATGACCGGAATCTCTGACTCCGCCTGGAACGACGCCAAGGCCGCGATGGGACCGGAGCAGGCTTCCGCGACGCTTTGCGCGATGCTTCAGAGGTTCTCCGAGATCCGCAATCCCGGCGGCTACCTGCGCCATCTGACCCGCAAGGCCCGCGAGGGAGGCTTCTCCTCGACGCGAATGATCCTGGCCCTGGAGCGGCGTGCTGCCTGAAGGTTCACAGCTGTGAACCGGTCCGAAAGTTCACAGCTGTGAACCACGCTGCATTTCGGTCTCGATCCGAAAGAGCGAACTCATCGAGGGTCGACTTTTCCGGCCAACCGCAGGATACCCGTCGCGAGAGACAAGGACATGAATCATGAATGAATCCGCAACCGCACCGACCCAGATGAGCGCCTTGCTTGAAGGCCAGAAATTCGGCTGCATCCTCGCTGATCCGTTCCGTGATTTCGTGGAGGGAAGCTCGCCGCGCACTCTGGAGGACATCTGCGCGCTGCCCGTCGCAGAACACATGGAAGACCGCGCGCATTGCTATCTCTGGGTGCCAAACAGCCTGCTTCCCGAGGGGATGAAACTCCTGCAGTCCTGGGGCTTCAAGTACACCAGCAACATCGTCTGGCAGACCGAGTACACCGCCGATTTCGATGCCGCTGATGGAACGGGAGAGGCCTTCGCCGACGTTACCCAGATTCTCCTCTTCGGCATTCGCGGCAAGAACGTGCGGACCCTCGCGCCGGCGCGCAGCACCGTGAACTTCATTCAGCCGGACGGAGCGGGCGCGCAGGGTGAGGCTGGGAAACCGGACGAGCAGTATCGGATCATCGAGCGTTGCAGCTGGGGGCCGTTCCTGGAGCTCTTCGGTCAAGCCCCCCGGGAAGGCTGGGTCGCCTGGCCGGAACAGGCGCGTTGAGACCCGGGGCGCAATGGAAACGGTTGGGTAAGACATTCGGTTGCTGCTCGATCTTTCCATGATGAAAAGTCGGCCCGCGTGCCGATAATCCGTGACCCCGGAAGCACCCGGGTGGAGCTTATCCATCTCCGCCTCGCATTTGTGACGCCTGCCAAGCACGTCGCCTTGTTCGGCATAGAGAAAGCCCGGTGATAAGAGCCCGACTCCGCCTCTTGGCCGTCCGAATGGCTCGACAGGCGTAAAGAACCCGTCTTCGATTTCACATCTCGCTGAATGGAGCCCCGGGTCGTTCGCAGAGCATCATCACCGCGCGCCGCTTCATGGCCAATTCGGTTGGCTGCTCTGCCGGTATTCCGCGAAATCCTTGCGAGGGGCCACGTCGAAACGATTTCGTACTGCCCCTCGGGATACTTCGGAATAGCGCTTTGAAAACTGGCCGGGAGACTTGAGCGGGCTTCTCTCCGATGGTGGACAGGTTCTGCGTCGTAACCCATTGGCCGTCGGCCCTGGCGGGTGATCGCGGGCTCCGAGTAGGCGCTACGGACTCTCTTCTCGCACATGCCCCAGTCCCCGTGTCGTCCTGCAGATGGCGCGGGGACCTGTCGGCCTACGGTCGAACTGATTCCGGACTTCGGGCCTTGAGGCGGGACGCGGGGTTTGCCCTCGGGCCAGCCCCCGGATGTGTATATGCGGTCTCTGGAAGTACCGTTCGAACGGTGCTTCCACCGCCTGCAATGAGCGTCGGTGCCGTAGCTGCGATAAGCCTCACAACTGCTCCCACAAACCAATCAGCAGGGGGCGCAGGAAACCGATACAGGCCAGCACCACAGACCCGCACGAGGACCGCTCGGACCGGCATGGCGTTAGGCATTTGTTGGAGGTTGGCCGAGGTGCAGATGATGCGCTTCTGTCCGGCGCTCTGCGCGCGTGCCGTCGTCCGCCTGACTCATTCGGCCCATGTGCCGAAGCGGGTCTGAAATTTCGGACCACGGTTCTTCTCTGAGAGACAGGCGGCAACGGGGGAAGGGGGGGCCGGCCTCGGTGGGTCGGCGCTCGGCAAGGCGGTAGTCGACCCGGCAGCATGATCTGCATCGCGCGGGGATGGGTGGTCAGGTGCCTGCCGTCGATCCTACTTGGACAGCGATGATCCGCGTGTATTCCCGGCGAGCGTAGCCCTTGGTGTCATCGGTTCGCCGCGACAGAGTCGCAGGAGGAGTGGGGCCTGGCGGATTTGAACGCGTCTCAACGCGTGGCATACGGAGATCCCGCTGTAGCAGGGAATGCACAGCGGATTTTTACAGAAATGTCCTGTAAACTGTTGGTATTGCTAAAAATGTTATCTCTTGATGTGCTTTCTGCCGGCAAACGGACTGGCGCGGCGCGCGCTCCGCCCTTTGCGGCATTTTTCAAGTGCAGGGGAGAGAGCTGAAAGGCCGAGCCGATCGGTCACCCGACCGGCAGCCCTGACTGGAGCGAAAGGATCGCCGGGGGAGGGCGGGGCCGCCGGTCAGCCCGCGCAGGTCCGTGTCAGGTGCCGCCGGGAGCCTCCGGTGCGTCGCCGAGGAACTCCGAGACGTCCAGCCCGCGTCGTTCGGCGCTGCGACGCACGGCCTCGCGCAATTTCCCGGAGCGTTTCAGGAGCCGTTTGAAACGGCTCTCGTCGAGACGCAGGAGGGTCGAGGGGGCAATCGCGCGGACCTCGGAACGGCGGCGACGCCGGGGTGTGAGCAAGGCGAGCTGGCCGCACATTTCGCCGCGCCCGAGGCGGAAGGTTTGGCCCCCCGCCTGTTGTTCGAGCGCGCCGGAGGCGATGAACCAGACCTCGCGGGCGGTGCTGTCGCGCCGGATGATCACGTCGCCGGGGGCGGCATAGCGGGTGCGCAGGGAGCGGGCGAGGGGGCGGATTTCCTTTTCCTCGAGGTCCGCGAAGAGCGGGAACTGGCGCACCAGCTCGGCGCGCTGCACCGACAGGTCGAGCGGCGGCCGCTCTTCGGACTTCGCCCTGCGGCGGGCGAGGTCCTGCTTCAGCGCCGTGTAGAGCTCGGCACCGATCAGGCCGTCGTCGTACATCGTGTCGTATTCGCCTTCCTCGAGACGCAGCGCGGTCCGCCGGATGAAGCGGCGCTCGAGTTCCTCTGCGTAGCCCGGGTACTGCAGGCGCAGGCCTTCGAGCGCGGTCTCGGCAGCCTCGCGGCGGCGGGTCAGAAGCTCGCGCAGCAGATCGGCGACGCGGCGGCCGTGGATGCGGCGGATACGCCCGTCGATGAAACCTTCGAGATCGCGCAGGATCTGGCGTTGGGACAGCAGGCGGTCGAAGCGGTCGGCGGTCATCCGGGCCAGCGGTCCGGAAAGATGCAGCCGGTTGTGGGCGAAGAGCGCGGCGCGGAAGGTCGGGCCGTAGGCGAGGCTCGCCCTGGCGGCGCGCTGATAGCCGGTCCGGCCTTCGCTGCGCGCGCCTTCGATCAGCCGGTCGCAGTCCGACAGCGCGCGTTGCGCGAGACGCAGCGACAGGATGCGTTCGCGGATGCGGGCGGTGGTCGCGTCGCGTTCGGCCCCGGCGAGGGCGATGAGCCCGAGGGTGATGCGGTCGCGGTCGAGGATCTCGTCGCCCTCTTCGGCGGTTTTCACCGCCTGATCGAGCCGCTTGCCGAAGCGCTTGGCCTCGGAGCGGACGATGTCGCGGTCGAGCCCGTAGGTGTCCGTCGTGCTCGAGACCTGCTCGCGCACGGTCTGCAGCGCAACGGCGACCACCTGGTTGGAAAGCGCCTGGTCGAGCGGGGCGAGCTTGTCGAGGCCGAGCTTGCGGATCACCCAGGTGAGCGTGGTGCCCTGCACCAGGAGCGTCCAGAGGGTGAAACCGGTGGCGAGGATACCGACGAGGCGCTTGACCTCGATGGGGACGCGGAAGCTCTCGGTGACCGCCAGCGCCAGCGCGAGGGTCAGCGCGCCGCGCAGGCCGCCCCAGAGGATGGCGATGCGGTACGGGCGTTCGATGCGCGGCGAGAGCCGCAGGATGCGCAGGATCGGCAGGAGGCCCGAGAGGATCGCGCCGCGCGCCGCCATCGCGGCGAGGACCACCACGAGGACAAGCGCGAAATCGGTGTAATGCACGTCCTCGAGCAGGCGCGGGATCAGCAGGGCGGCGAGGATAAAGATCAGCGCCCCGGCCCAGTGCGAGAGGATGTCCCAGACGTCCTTGAGGTTGGCCCAGGCGGTGGGGGGGATTTTGCCGGGGCCGACGAGGTTGAGCGTCAGGCCGGAAACCACCACGGCAATCACCCCCGAGGCACCGAAGATCTGCTCGGAGCCGATATAGGCGAGGTAGGGCAGGGCGATGGAGACCGAGAGCTGCGCCTTCTCGTAGCGTTCGAGCAGCGCCATGGCACCGATGGCTCCCTGGGCCACCAGCCAGCCGGCCAGCGCGCCGCCGCCGAGCAGCATCGGGAACTGGGTAAGCGCGCCGAGCGGGGTCGGGTCGGGCACGCCCTCCATCACGAAGCCCATGAACAGGCCGAAGAGCGCGATGGCCGCGGCGTCGTTGAGCAGGCTTTCACCCTCGATGATGCGGACCAGCCGGCGTGGGGCGGCGATGGAGCGGAAGATGCCGACCACCGCCGAGGGGTCGGTCGTGGAGACGATCGCGCCGACCAGGAAGCAGGCCATGATCGGCAGCGAACTGGTCCAGGACAGGGCCAGCCCGACAAAGAGCGTGGCGGCGACCACCGCGACGATGGCGAGGACGAAGATCGGCACCCAGTCGTCGAGCATCCGCCGCAGGTTCATGCCCAGCGTCGCCTGGAACAGCAACGTCGGCAGGAACACGTAGAGGAAGACGTTCGACCGGATCGGGAAGTTGATGATCGCGGCCGCGATGGGATTCAGCGCATCGGTGAGATCGGTGCGCAGAAAGAAGATCGCGGCGCTGCCTATCAGGGTGCCCAGGATCGCGAGGATCGCGCTGTAGGGCAGGCGGAGCCGGGCCGCCAGCGGCTCGGCCGCGGCGATGACGAGAAAGAGCGACGCGATGACCGCGGTGACAATGACGACATCCATGGTCCCCAGATAGACCGCATTTGACGCGGGGAGAACGGCGATGCGCAAAATTTTCCGTGCTTTGCCGGCGCGGCGATCCAAAGGTGCCTGTCTGGGTTCGCAGGCTTGGTTCTTGAGGTGTGCGGGGCATCGGGGTATCTGCGGGACCCAGGACGGGAGGACGGTTCCCACATGACAAGGAGGCACGCGATGCACCTGGATCGGAGACACTTCATCAAGGCCGGCGCGGCGCTTTCCGTGAGCGCGCTTCTGCCGCGTGGCGCCTTTGCGGCCTTTGCACCCACCCCGGCCGAGTGGCGGCGCTTCGAGGTCACCACGCGGGTCGATATCCCTGCCGACGGCAAGCCGGTGCAGGCGTGGATTCCCGTGCCCTCGGTGAACGAGGCGGCTTGGATGAAGGCCGAGGCGCCGGTGTTCGGCGGCAATGCCGACAGCGCCGAGCTGACGACCGATCCCGAGAGCGGCGCGCAGTTCGTGCACGCGGTCTGGAACGGCGGGCAGGCGAGCGCGGAACTCGAGGTCTCTGCGGTCGTCTCGACCCGCGACCGTCTTGTGGACCTGTCCGAGCCGGGGCAGGGGGCGAGCCTGTCCGACGAGGAGCGGGCGCTCTACACCGCGCCGACGCGGCTGATCCCGACCGACGGGATCGTCAAGGCGACCTCGGACATGATCACCGCCGAGATGACCACGGACCTCGAAAAGGCCCGTGCCATCTACGAATGGGTGGTCGAGAGCACCGAGCGCAACCCTGAAACCCGCGGCTGCGGCATCGGCGACGTGGCCTCGATGCTGGAGATGGGCGATCTCACCGGCAAATGCGCAGACCTCAACGCGCTCTACGTCGGCCTCGCCCGCGCGGCGGGCCTGCCGGCACGCGACGTCTACGGCCTGCGCGTGGCGCCCTCGGCCTTCGGCTACAAGAGCCTCGGTGCCGGGTCGTCCAATGTCAGCAAGGCGCAGCATTGCCGTGCCGAGGTGTTCCTGCAGGATTACGGCTGGGTCGCGGTGGACCCGGCGGACGTGCGCAAGGTGATGCTCGAGGAGCCGCCGAAGAACCTCGCGCTGGACGATCCGAAAGTGCGCGCGGTGCGCGCGGCGCTGTTCGGCTCGTGGGAAGGCAACTGGATCGGGTTCAACTTCGCGCATGACGTGCCGCTGCCGGGATCGGCGCGCGACACGGTCGGCTTCCTGATGTACCCGCAGGCCGAGATCGACGGGGTGGAGCAGGACGAGCTCGATCCCGACAGCTTCGCCTACGCAATCACCGCGCAGGAGCTTTCGGCCTGAAGCCGGAACAGCAAGCGTTCAGAAGGGTCGGCCGAAGCGCCGGCCCTTTTTCTTTGGCACGAGGCTCATTGAAACATGCGGAGCGTTAAGACGAGGGCCATGGCTACGGCGTGCAGGTGGCAAGGCGCGCGGGGCCAAGAGAGTGCTGTGCGGAGAGGGGGAGGAGGGTGGCGGCGACCCTAGGGAGGAGGAGATGGGCCGCCGCCGATTTCCGAGGCTCAGGGAGGAGGAGAGAGCCTCTAGAAAATTCCTCGGCACTGCGTGGTGCCGATAGGAGGAAGATGCCATCGGCGGTGTCGCTGAACAACGCCCCTTTTCGAAGACCCGCCTTGCGCTCAGCGCATAGAGCTGGGCCGGGGCGTCCGGGGAGGTGCGGTCAGAGCAGGAACAGACCCTCGTCGTTCAGCGTGTCGACTGTCGTCGAGAGCACGGTGAAGGAAAACGCGTCCCCGTCCGTGGTGAGCGAGACCTGCACGTGCTTGCCGCTCTGCTCGAAGTGCAGGTCCGAGAAGTCCGCGTCGAACGCCGTGAGGTCGATCCGGTCGCCCTGCGTTGCGTCGAGGTCGCGCAGTATGTCCGTCCCATCGCCCATGGCGAGCACGAAGACATCCGCGCCGTCGCCGCCGACGAGCTGGTCATCGCCGCCGCCGCCGATCAACGTGTCGTCGCCCGCGCTGCCGTTGAGCTTGTCGGTGCCGTCACCGCCCATCAACAGGTCGTTGCCCGTGCCGCCGGTGATCATGTCGTTGCCGCTGCCGCCGTTCAGCTGATCGGCGCCGGCACCGCCGACGAGGGTGTCATTGCCGCTGTTTCCGAGCAGCGTGTCTTCGCCGCCGCGGCCGGTGATCTTGGTGTTCACCGCGTCATCGGCACTCAGCAGATCGCCCTCGGCCGTACCCGAAATCTGGGTCTCTTCGGCGATTTCGGGCTGCGGTTCGGGGTCGGTCGCATCGGCTTCCAACCCGCCGTCCGGGCTCACGAGGTGGTCACCGATCACCACGCT
The DNA here is from genome assembly GCA_048381755.1 of Roseobacteraceae bacterium. Lineage (GTDB taxonomy): Bacteria > Pseudomonadota > Alphaproteobacteria > Rhodobacterales > Rhodobacteraceae > Salipiger. Next base: position 88,963 of record JBLXGS010000010.1, on the reverse strand, counting down.
GTCGATATGCCCCTCGTTGCCGTCGATCAGGTCGGCGCCGAGATGCGCCTGCAGGAGCGCGTCGCTCGCGACGCCGGCATCGGACTGGAGCACGCGGATATGGCGGGTGGTGACGTCGCCGACGGCGTTCGCGCCGTCGTGTACAATGAAGTCGAGCTGGTCGCCTTTGGTCAGGGCGAGCGCGCGCACGACCAGCGCGAAGTGGCCCGTGACGGTCTGGATCGACAGGGTTTCGCCGTTGAGGCGCAGCTCGACGATCACGCCGTCATCGGAGTCGGCGCTGACCAACCAGCTGGCGACGATGTCGACCGTGCCCGTCTGCTCGGCGGTGAACCGTTCCAGCGCGGCCCGGTCGTTGTTGCCGGTGCTGCCGAAGGCGGCGGGCAGGACCGTGTCCGCGGTGATCGAGAAGGGGCGGGCGTATTGGCTGCCGAGGTAGGGGTTCCACTGCTCGCCCATGCGGGTCTGCCCGTCCAGCACCTCGGTGTCGATCACGTGCTCGGTGCCATTCCTGATCTTGAGCATGTGATAGCTCCAGGGCCCGTCGGGGTCGGCATCGAGGGCCCAGTCGTAGAAGCTGTCGGCGATGAGGCTGCCCGGCCCGTCCTCGGTGAGCAGATCGACATTCTCGCCCTGCACGTAGATCGGGCTGTCCGTGAGCTGATCCGGGGCCGAGATCACCGCGCCCGAGGCATCGCGGAAGACCAGCCCGGTGCCGGTGAAATCCACGTCCTGCAGCGAGCCCCAGACCAGCCAGGTGCCACCGCCGAAGTCATAGGCCTCGATCCCGGGGCCGAGGTCGAGCTCCTGCACGGGCTGGTCATCGAGGAGGATCGACTGGACGAAGCGGAACCCTTCGAGCATGTCGTTCTCGGTGCTGATCGTATCGTAGAGTCCCATGTCCGGCGTGCCCGAACTGTCCTCGTCAAGAAGCGCGTACCAGCTGGCTTCGGAGACCCCGCCGGCGGAGAGAACCGCGGCCATCTTGGCAAGGAATTCGGCGTTGGAGAGAGGGTCGGAGCTGTCCGCGCTGGCGCCGAACTCGGTGACCACCAGCTCGGGGCGCTGGTCCTCGGGCAGCTGGTCGAGCACCTTGCCGAGCTGCGCGAGCGCGGTGCCGACCTCGACCGGATCTAGGCCGTAGGGGTGCAGGTCGAGCGTGTCCATGTAGGCGAAGGCCCCGGCGTCGATCAGCGCCTGCACGTAACCGGTGGCCACGGAATGCAGCGCGCCGCCGCCGATCTCCACTTGCGAGTGCTTCTCGGCCACCAGATCGGAAACCTCGGCGAGGATGTCCGTGTAGATCGCTGCCCGCTCCGGAATCGACTTGGAGGCCGCCGGGCCATCGACGAACTGCGCGTTCAGGCCGTTGAACTCGTTGCCGATGACAATCCGGTCGATCGAGGGAAACTCGGTCAGCAGCGCATCGACAAAGGCCGCGAAGGCGGCGCGCCCCTCTGCCGTGGTCACCGTGTGTCCATCATCGTAGAGCGGGTTCCCGCCCGGCAGGATCGAAAGCGTGACGTCGAGACCGCTGTCGGCGACCAGCGCCATGTAGCTCGAGGTGAAGGCCGAGAAGTCATAGACGCCGGGCGAGGTTTCGATCGACGCCCAGCTGATCCCGTCGCGGATCCCGGAGGCACCGCTGTCGATCACCATGTCGAGCAGCGTGTCCGCCCTCTGCTCGCCATAGCTCGGCCCTTGCCCGAAATGGGTTGCAACGCTGAGTTTCATGCCTGTGTCCCTTCAACTGCCGAAGCGAGCCCGTATTTCCCCGTACGGGCTGCCTGGTTGCGCCTTCGTGGCTGTCTTGTTGCTCCTGAAGACCGCGCGAATGTGGCGCTTCTTGAACACCGATGAGGCAACTTGGTGGAGACCATGCTTGACCAGGAGGAAGGTCCGGGGCGGCTGCGCGAAACGCACAAGAAAGCAGCCGTGGCGTCGACAAGGCACGGTTGGCCGCCGCGGTGCTGCGGTGCAGAGATTACAGGTTGCTTCCCTCGGAACTGCCATACATCTTGGCCGCGTAGACGCATTGATTTTCGAGAGCCGCTTGATGGAAGAACCACGTACTTCGTTTCACAACACTCGGCGGGTAGCCATTATCCACTACTGGCTCGTCGGGATGCGCGGCGGCGAGAAGGTCATCGAGGCACTGTGTCGGATGTTTCCGCAGGCGGACATTTTCACCCACGTGGTGGACCCCGCTTCGCTGTCGTCGGTCCTGACGAAACACCGCATCGTCGAAACGCGGATCGGTCGATTGCCGATGGCGAAGAAGCTGTACCAGAAATACCTGCCCTTCATGCCGCGCGCACTCGAAGAGCTGGATCTGTCCGGCTACGATCTCGTCATCTCATCGGAGTCCGGTCCGGCCAAGGGCGTTATCGCTCCGCCGGATGCGCCGCACCTATGCTATTGCCACTCTCCCATGCGCTATCTCTGGGACCAGTACCACGTGTACCGAGAAGGTGCCGGGTTCATGACGCGGATGCTGATGCCGCACATGGCCCACCGGTTGCGCGAATGGGACGTGTCCAGTGCGGCACGTGTCGACGGTTTCGCGGCAAACTCAAACTTCGTCGCGAACCGCATACGAAAGTATTGGCGGCGAGATTCCGATGTTGTCGCGCCGCCTGTGGCGGTCGCCGATTTCGCCCCGGCTCCGAAAAAGGAACTCGGCGATTTCTATCTCTGGTGTGGTGAGCTCGCCCCCTACAAACGGCCCGAGCTTGCGGTCGAGGCGTTCCGCCGACTGGATTTGCCATTCGTGGTGATCGGCGGGCCCGATGACACGGTGGCGAAGCTGAAGTCGAAGGCGGGGCCGAAGACGACCTTCCTCGGCAAGACCTCCTTCGCTGACTTGAAGGATCACATGGCGCGCTGCAGGGCGCTGATCTTCCCCGGCGAGGAAGATTTCGGCATTGTGCCGGTCGAGGCAATGGCGTCTGGCCGGCCGGTGATTGCCTACGGGCGCGGCGGGATCCTCGATACCGTGGTCGATGGCGAGACTGGTCTGTTCTTCAAGGAGCAGAGCGTCGAGGCGCTGGTCGATGCCATCGACCGATTCGAGTCTTCGGGACTGGGCGACTGCGGCCCCGAAGCCTGCGTCGCTCGTGCGCAGCTGTTCTCGGAATCCGCGTTCCGGAAGGGCATTCTGGCCAGCCTCGCGCGGATCGGTGCCTGACATGTCCGGGCGCCTGCCTGGAAAAGAGATCGCAACGGCGACACTGTGGTCGAGCGAGTGCGGGAAATCTCGGGTTTCCTGCATTGCGCACTTGAGGTCCGACCGCCTCCTCTGGTTTCCTCAACCCAAAGGTCATCAGGGTGTCTAAGACTCTGACTAGACTGAATTGTAACATCACTTCTTGATGGTTCTGGAAGGAAGATTTCGATGAACACGATTACCCCGGTTATCCTCTGCGGCGGTTCGGGCACGCGCCTTTGGCCGGTGTCGCGCAAGAGTTTCCCAAAGCAGTTCGCGCGGCTCGTGGATGATACCAGCCTGTTCCAGGCGACTGCGGCGCGGTTGAGCGGGAGTGCACGTTTCGCGAAGCCCATCGTGGTGACGAATTCGGATTTCCGGTTTGTGGTGACTGAACAGCTTTCCGAGGTGGGCATCGATCCCGGCGCGATCCTCATTGAGCCCGAGGGGCGCAACACCGCGCCCGCAGTGCTGGCGGCGGCGCTCTATCTGCACGCGCGGGATCCGGAGGCGGCGATGCTCGTGGCCCCGTCCGATCACCGCATGCCCGACGGGGCGGCATTCCGCGCGGCGGTGGAAAAGGGAATGGGCGCGCTGGAGAAGGGCAAGATGGTGCTGTTCGGCATCCAGCCCGACCGGCCCGAGACCGGCTACGGCTACCTCGAGCTCGACACCAACGGCGGGGACACGGTGCCGCTGAAGCGTTTCGTCGAGAAGCCGGACATCGCGACGGCGGAAAAGATGATCGAACAGGGCAATTTCCTGTGGAACGCGGGCATCTTCCTGTTCCGGGTCAAGGATATCCTGAAGGCGATCGAGACCTGCGCGGGCCAGCTGGTCGGGCCGGTTTCGGCGGCGATCGAGGAGGCCGAGGTCGATCTCGGGTTCCTGCGTCTGGCGCCGGGGCCCTGGGCCGGGGCCGAGGATATCTCGATCGACTACGCGGTGATGGAGAAGGCGGACAACCTCGAGGTGGTGCCCTTCGAGTCTGGCTGGTCCGATCTCGGCGGCTGGGACGCGATGTGGCGCGATCTTGAGAAGGACGGCGACGGCGTCGTGTGCAACGAGGGGGCGACCGCGATCGACTGCAGCAGCTCGATCCTGCGCTCCGAGCACGAGGCGATGGAGCTTGTCGGTATCGGCCTCAAGGATATCGTCGCGGTGGCGACGCGCGATGCGGTGCTGGTCGCTCACAAGGACCGGTCGCAGGACGTGAAGCTCGCGGTGTCGGCGCTCAAGGAAAAGGGCGCGAAGCAGGCGACCGATTTCCCGATGGACCACCGCCCCTGGGGTTGGTTCGAGAGCCTCGTGGTCGGCAGCCGGTTCCAGGTGAAGCGCATTCACGTGCACCCCGGTGCGGCGCTGTCGCTGCAGAGCCACTTCCACCGCTCCGAGCACTGGATCGTGGTCGAGGGCACGGCGCGGATCACCGTGGACGACGAGGTGAAGCTGATCACCGAGAACGAGAGCGTCTACATTCCGCTCGGCTCGGTGCACCGGATGGAGAACCCGGGCAAGGTGCCGATGGTGCTGATCGAGGTGCAGACCGGCTCCTATGTCGGTGAAGACGACATCGTGCGCTACGAGGATATCTACGCACGGGGCCAGGGCGCAAAGGGCTGACGGAGCGCTTGCAACATGTGTGGCCGCTGCCTGTCAGCGGCCGCGCGGGGCCGGTTCCGGCCCGGAACACAGGCGAAGTACACAGGCGAAAGGGGCGCGTTATGGCACCCAAGTTTGGAACAAGCGGCCTGCGTGGCCTGGTGACGGAGCTGACGCCCGAGCTGGTGGCGGACAATGTTCGTGCCTTCATCGTGGCCTGCGATCACGGCGGCACCATCTTCGTCGGCCAGGACCTGCGGCCCTCCAGTCCCCGCATTGCCGGGGATATCATCGCTGCGGCGCGGGCCGAAGGCATCGAGGTTGTCGATTGCGGCAGCTTGCCGACCCCGGCGCTGGCCTTCGCCGCGATGTCGGCGGGGGCAGGTGCGATCATGGTGACGGGGAGCCACATTCCCGCCGACCGCAACGGGCTGAAGTTCTACGTGCGCACGGGCGAGATCTCCAAGCGTGACGAAGCGGGGATCAGCGCGGCGCTCGGTCGCGGGTCGGCGGGCCTCGGCGGCGGGCTCGAGACCGACGCCGGCGCGGCGGGTCGCTTTGTCGAGCGCTACACCTCGGCCTTTGGCCCCGCGGCGCTCGCCGGGCGGAAGATTGGTCTTTATGCGCATTCCGCCGTTGGTCGCGATGACCTGAAGGCGATGCTGGAGCGCATCGGCGCGGAGGTGGTCGAGCTGGGCCGGTCCGACAGCTTTATCCCGGTCGACACCGAGGCGGTGGACGCCGACACCCGCGCGCAGATCGCCGCTTGGGTTTCGGAGCATGGGCTCGATGCGCTGGTCTCGACCGACGGCGACAGCGACCGTCCGTTGCTTGCGGATGAGACCGGCGCGATCGTGCCCGGAGACATCATGGGGCAGATCACCGCGCAGGCGCTTGGCGCCGAGGCCGTGGTCACGCCGATCTCGTCGAATTCGGGGGTGACCCGCAAGGGGTTTGCCAAGGTGATGACCACGCGGATCGGCTCTCCTTTCGTGATCGGAGGGATGGAGGAGCTGGGCGGAAAAGTCGTCGGCTACGAAGCCAACGGAGGTTTTCTGCTCGGCTTTGACGCCCAGGGGCCCGCGGGGGGGCTTTCGGCCCTGCCGACCCGCGACTGCATGCTGCCGCTGATCATGACCCTGGTCGCGGCAGGGCAGGGCACGGTCTCGGCCCGCGTCGCGCAGGAGCCGCCGGTGATCACCATGGCCGATCGGCTACAGGAAGTTCCGCAGGAGGCATCGCAGCCCTTCGTAGCGCGGCTGCGCGAGTCGGCCTCCGCCAGGGCAGAGTTCCTCGGTCTGCTGGGGTCCGCGGAGTCCGAATGCGATCTGACAGATGGCGTGCGGATGCGGCTCGGCGATGGGGGTATCGTGCATGTGCGCCCCTCGGGCAACGCTCCGGAGTTGCGGCTCTACGTCGAGGCCGAGGATCGCGATGCGGCCCTAGCGCTGATGGACAAGGGACTCGCAGCGCTTCGGGCTACGTTGTTCGAAACCTCGGCCTGAGCGGGGCGCAGAGTTAGGGACCGAGGGCGAGCATCTTTCAGCGGACTTCGCGCCCTTCACCGTCTTGAAAGACAAACCGCCCCCCGAGATCCTCGGGGGGCGGTTTGTCTTTTTGCGGGGGGGCTCGGGCGGCCTAGTTTGCGGCGAGGGTCGCGGCTTCGATCGAAACCATCAGCATGTCGCCGGGCAGCAACCGGGTTTCCGGGGTGACCGTTCCCAGATCGCCGCGGTCGGCACGCGGGCTCACGATCTGGAAGGTCACGTCGATTGCATCGGACATGAGCAAGGAGCCCATGTTGCCGCCGGTGAGGATCGACAGGTGCTCGAGCTGCCGCGCGTAGCGCAGCTCGTCCGATGCCATGGCGATCCGTGCTGCCTGCAGGCGCTGAAGGTTTGTCTCGCGCTGGTTGGTAAGGAACTGCGCCTGCGCGCGCTTGGCATCGCCGAGCGCCTGCGTGGCTGCGAGCCTTGCGGATTCGATCTCGAGCACGCGGGCACGCGCGTCGGCTTCGCGTTGTTCGACGCTGGACAGGCGCGAGGCAGTCTGCAGCCCGCGTTCTTGCAGGCTCTCTGCCGTCGCGAGGTCTTCGCTGGTTTGCGCGACGATCTCGTTCTGCACCGTGAGACGCCGCGAGAAGAGTTCCAGCTGCTGTTCGATAGTGGAGATCTCCTGATCCCAGGAAGCGATAAGCTGGGTCTTGCGCTCGGCCTCCGCGCTGAGGGTCTCGGCCTCGTTGGCCATTAGCGCGTCGAGGTCGAGCGTTTCAGGATTGGGGATCGCGCGTCGCAGATCGTCCGGCAGGCTGTACTCGGCCTTGTCGGCGAGCGAGGCTTCAATTCTCGCGATCTCGACCGCGGAGGCCGCGATATCGAGGGTCAGCGAACGCAAGGTGCCCTCGGCTTCGACGCGGGCACGGTCGATCTCCATCTTGCTGACCCCGGAAGCCTGGCTGCCGCCGGAGAGCGCGAGTGCAGAGCCAACCGTCATGGCGGGCGCATATGGGAAACTACCGGGCCGGGTCACGTCCCCGGACACGACGACAGGGGCATATTCCGCAACCGACAGCGTGATCTCCGGCGACAGGTAGCTGCCGTCGTCGACCAGCCGGGTCTCGATCAGGGTTTCGGCCTCGTCCAGTGTCAGGCCCGCGACGACGACACCGCCGATGCTTGGCAGGCGCACTTCACCGTCGATGTCGATGTTGAGCTCTTGCTCGAGCCCCTGGGAGGTGAAGCTGAGGGTGAGGCGATCGCCGGCCACCAGCTGATAGGGGGAGGAGAAGGCAGGGGCGCCGTTCAGCAGTGCGGCCGCCGCGATGGTCACCAATGCCGCAGCTCTTATGCGGCACAACAGCGAAAAACTCTTCATCTTCAGTTTCTTCCTTCGGCCTTCATCGATACGTCCGCTCAAGACAAGCGGCGGGCGCATCCCATGTTCTGCTTCCGAAGTGAACGACGGCACGGGCCTAGAGCGCAAGCACGAAAGTTCACCCGAAAGTTCACCCGGCGCCGACCCTTCTGCGCGAAGTCCGGGAAAGGCGCGGAAGGTTAGTACCCGGTCCGCATGAGAACGGATTTGACCGTCCGCCAGAGGATCTTGGCGTCTTCGCGGGGCGAAAGCGAGCCGTAGTAGGCTGCGTCGAGCTGAACACGCTCGTCGTAGCTCAGATCGTTGCGGCCGGAGACTTGCCACAGGCCGGTGATCCCGGGGCGAAGCGCGAGGTAGATCCAGCGGTGCTCGGCATAACGCTCCAGCTCCGGCTGGGTTACCGGGCGCGGGCCGATGAGGCTCATCTCGCCCTTCAGCACGTTCCAGATCTGCGGCAGCTCGTCGAGCGAGGACCGGCGCAGGAAGGAGCCGAGGCTGGTGACGCGCGGATCGTTGCGGAGCTTCTGGTCGCGCTCCCACTCGATCCGGGCTTCCGGGTCCGTGGCGAGGAGATGCTCGAGACGCGCCTTGGCGTCCGGAACCATCGTGCGGATCTTCCAGCACTTGAAGAGCTGGCCGTCCTGACCGACGCGTTGATGACCGAAGAAGCCGGGGCCGCCTTCGAGCCGAACCGCGCAGTAGAGCACAGCAATGACCGGAAGAAGTGCCGGAAGCATCAGGACAGCAAGCACAATGTCGATCAGGCGCTTGGAAAGATCACGATAACCTTGGTGCGCACCATAGAGGGAGGCGTGCGCTGCGGTCGCGGTGTTTTGCGTGGTGTCTGTCGAAAAGTTCGTCATATCTACATCCCAGCAGCATCAATAATCTGTCAAATTTGGGTCCAAAGTCTTCGTCCGGTTATGGGAGGAGCCGGACATAGGAGCCATGGTTTCAGGACCGTTCTTGAGACCGTCGCTCACCTTCACTCAACGATAGTCCGACTACTGTAACGGTCATAGGACGTCGCTGTTCCAAAAGAAGAAGCCTTTGACGAGTTCATCGCTCACTAAATCCTTTAATTTCAGCGACGTACTCAAAAACATTGGTCTGGAGCTTGCCGCTTCGCAGAAGAATTTTTCTGCAGTGCAGTATCCTTTGTACGCGTCGTAGTAAGCTCTTGATTAAAACTCAGTCAAACGAAAAACGGGCAGACGCCCAAAAAATGACACAGTTTAGGCGGGCACCTGCCACTGTTTACCCAAATGAAACAGATTGTCCTTGGTTTCGCAGGGAAAAACCGAATCGCTGGATCGGTGGGTTGCCTGGCCGGCGGTGACTGGGCCTCGAAAGAAGCCGCTGGAAATGTGCTCAAAATGTGGGCGGGCCATGGTCGGCAAGGCCGAGCCAGCTTGTTCCAGGCGTGTCTTCGCGTGCTGGCCGGATAGACTTAGGGGCACGTAGCGCCATCAGTCTGGGCCGTCCGGAGGCGAGGCGGTTGACGCGGGGCATAGTCTTGGTCATCCCTCGGGACGGCGGAGCAGAAATAGATCGGACACCACCATGCTGATGACGGATCAGGGCGACGCGGGCGGGCACGTGATCCGCTGCTTGAACGTGAAGTACAGCCCAAACCTTGGTGACGGTCTGCTTTCGGAATGTCTCGAGAAGGGATTGAAGCTGCACGGCGCGTCTGCGGAGAGCTCGTCGATCGATCTCGCCGGGCGCACCGAGTTTGGCGAGACGATCTCGGGCAGGGGCGCGGTCATGGCGATGCTCGATGCCTTGCCTGACGGGCTGCGGGGGCTCGCGGTGCGCGCACCGCTCGCGTTGCAGTCGCGCCGCAAGTGGGGGCCGCACTACGAGGCGGGCATGACCGGCGCCGATGCGGTTGCAATCGGCGGCGGCAATCTCCTGTCGGATCACGATCTGAACTTCCCGACCAAGCTGGCACTGGCGCTGCGCACTGCCGCGGCGCGCCAGTTGCCGGTCGCGCTCTACGCCTGCGGGATGGGCGCGCATTGGAGCGCCGAAGGCGACCGCCGTATGCGCAGAGCCCTGCAGACCGGTGCGCTCGAAACAGTCTTCGTGCGCGATGCCGCATCAAAGGCGCGCTGGGACGCGCGCTTCGGCGGCGAGTCGGGGAAGGCCGCCTTGGTGGTGCGCGATCCGGGGCTCCTGGCGCAGCAGACCTATGGGGTCGTGCCGCGCGAAAAGGGCAGGGCGCCAGTCGTCGGGATCGCTGTCATGAGCCACGTCGCGATCCGTTACCATGCCACCGCGGCGGTGGACGAAGACGGGCTGCATCGGTGGTACATCGAGGTGATCCGCGAGCTGTCACGGCGCGGTGCCAGGGTCGTGGTCTTCACAAATGGCGCTCCCGAGGATCAGGCAACGGTCGAGCTGCTTCGGCCCCAGATCGCCCAAATATCCGGTGAGATCGAAATCTGCCGGCCGCGAACCCCGGCGGAACTGTCGGCGATCGTGGGAGGCTGCGATTCAATTGTCGCCTACCGGATGCATGCGGTCATCGCCGCCTATTCGCACGGCGTGCCGGCGCTCGCGCTGAGCTGGGATGACAAGCTCGATGCCTTCATGGCGTCGGTCGGGCGCGAGGACTGGATGGCGGATCCGGCCGATCTTCCAGCGGTCTCGGCGGCAGAGCGCGTCTTGCACGCGGCAGAGGCGGGCCTCGACGAGACGCGCCGCGCGCAGGTGCTGGCCGAGGCTCTGGCCGACGTCGGCCTGCTTTATGCCGCGCTTTCGGACCGGATTGCCGTGACGCGATCGTAGAGATCCAGCTGCGCGTCGATCCAGGCGTCCGTCGTCAAGCAGAGGCTGGCCTCGCCGGAGAAGCCTTTCTCACTCATTGCCTGAATCGTCTTGTCCGGCGTCTCCGCGACCTTCCGAAGCAGTGCCGCGAAGGCCTCCGGGTCGCGCGTGTCGCAGGTCCAGCCGATGCGGTGCCGGGCGATCTCGGCACCGAGCAATGCGCTGCTCGAGACGATCACCGGCAAACCGGCCAGTGAGGCCTCGGCCGCGACCAGTCCGAACGGTTCCGGATAGCGCGAGGGCATGACGAGGGCGCGTGCGCCCCGCGCCTCCGCGAGCATCCCCGCGCGATCGAGCCAGCCAGTGAAACGGACTTCCGGATGCTTCGCCGCGAGCGGCTCTCGAAGCGGCCCTTCTCCGGCGATGGTCAATGCCACACCTGCACTTTCGGCAGCGGCAATCAGGTCCTCGACGCCCTTCTCCGCCTCGACACGGCCGATGAACAGAATTCGGTCGTTCGCTTCGGCGGCAATGCGCGTTTCGGAAAGAGATGTTGCCGGGTTGCGCAGCGGAACAAGCCGTTCGGCAGGATAGCCCGCGTTTTCGAGGGAGGGCGCCATATCCGGGTGGATCATGAGGATGCCGCCCCAGGGCGCATGGCGAGGCAGGCTCTTGCGCAGCACGAGCTGACGCGAGACACGCCACATCTTCTGCGCGTAGCTGCGCTTGTCGCAATTGGTGGCGAGGCAGGAGGTCGAGAGCGGCGTGCGCGTGCAGGGGCGCATCGCCTGATAGTCCATGAAGCCCCCATTCGGGCAGGCAAGAAAGAAGTCGTGGGCGTGGATGAAGGTGCGTGGCGCGACGCGCTGCAGGGCGCTGAAGACAGCGGGGGTCAAGGTCTTGGACCAGGAGTGGACATGGTAGACCGTGTCGGGTCCATCCTCGGCGGCGATCACCCGTTCGAGCATGTCGCGCACGGCGCTGTTGTAGAGCCCGCGCGTTGCCGCGACATGGGGCGGCGCCTTCATCAATGGGTCGCTGCCAGCATTGTAAAGCGTCACGCCCAGATCGGCGAGCTCGGCATTGGGCTCCCGGTCGGCGGCAGCAAAGACCGTCTGGATGCCGCGGCTTGAAAGCTCCCGGGCTTGCAGCAGCGACAGCCCGGTGGCTCCGCCGCGCGCGACGCTGGCATCGTTTACAATTATGACTTTTCTCAAACGATTTACTCCGAATGACGGCTACCGGACGAGGCTGCTGGCGCGCAGTCGTTGCCTCAAAAGGGGTAGTGGTGCCCCCAGGTGGGCGCAAGAGAATCGTTACCGGGACTGGGTACAGAGGCGCGGCAGCTGCACAACAATTAGGTGTGCGTTTGGGTGATGTCTTTACCTTGAGGCGTCTGGAAATTTCTTCGCTTCAGTCAGGGAAGCAAGGAATCCATTTTCTGTCAAAGGTTTGGGGAAAATATTCTGCGCTGCAGAGAAAGTGTTAACGAAGCGTTTAGAATGAGGCATAAATGTGGCGTACATTTATGGCAGAGGCTTACATGTTTTACTCTTTCTCCTCCTTCAACTTGTTTTCGAGCTTGAAGAATCTCTTCGTCGCAAAGCTGAGCTATTTTTCATTCGGCGGTTGCGACGACGACAAGGACGACGATGGCGGGCACCATGATGATGGTGGTCATGATGGTGGCGGATGTGACGGCAGCTGCCCGACCGGCGATCCGATAGGCACCGAAGTCATCAGCGGTACCTCCGCAGGCGATCTTCTCGAGAGCACTCTCGGCTACGCCAGTACAATCGTAGGGAACGCGGGAGACGACACGATCAACGGCGGCGATTACGACGACTACATCCTCGGAAATCGCGGAATCGACCTGATCGATGGCGGCTGCGGCGACGACTCGCTCTATGGGGGCGAGGGAGACGACACCATCTACGGCGGCAAGGGAGATGACTTCATCTCCGGCGACGAGGGCGCAGACCTGCTCTACGGCGGGGAGGGTGCCGACACGTTCGAGTTTGAATCCACCGACATTGGTGATGGCTCGGTCGATACGATCGCCGACTTCAACGGGGCCGAAGACATCATTTCGATCCCGGAGTACACCGCCGCGGAGTTGGTCTTCGATCTCGCAGGGAATGGCACCGACGTGGAGATCTACGTCAACGACGTTCTCGAAGTTGTCGTGGAGAACGCGACGGTTGCCGATGTCGAGGCGGCCACGGTCTACGCGATGGTCTGACGCTTGGCGCCGCGGCCATTTCTGGGCCGCGGCGCTTTCTCCGGTCCGCCGTCAGCTCCCGGACAGGCGGATTCTGTAAGTGGTCAGATCGCCCTTGCGGCTGCCATTCGGGCCGACCGCGACCTCGAGCCGGTCCCCCTTGCGCAGGGCCACGGCGGTCAGGTCGGCGCTTATCGGCTGCTTTCCCGCCTCGGTGAACAGCTCTTCATCATTCACCGTGATGCGGACGCTCACGCCGTCCTCGCTGCGCTTGGCCACGGCGAATTTGCCGGTGATATCGATGACCTCATCCTCCTGCGCCGTATATCGGTGAACGATCTCCACCGGGCTGTCGGCCCGTCCTCCGGGCAGCATCACATCGGCGCTGAGCCGGATATTTCCGAAATCGGGATTGCCGCGATAGGGGAACCAGGGCGTGCCCTGGGCTTCCTGGCCCGGGAGCGTGATCAGCGGATATTCCGTCCCGTCCCTGCGGGCGAACCTTTCGAAAGCGTCCGTGCCGGCCAGAAGTTCGGTCTCCTCGGGATAGGCGAACTGATCCTTGCTGTCGGCGATCATCGTCGAGGTGCCGAACTTTACCTGGTCTGTGATGTCGCCGGTCTCGGAGGTGAAGACCAGGGGCTCGGTCTCGCTCAGCGCAAACGGGGCGGAAACCTCGGCGCCCGCCGCGTCGTAGGCGCTGACGCCTTCTGACACTTCGACAGAGCGCGGGGCGCCCCAGACCACCATGACGGTGTCGCCGAAGGTACATCCGTAGCTGAACGGCCCTTGCGACGCATCGGCGACCGGCAGGCCCTCCATCGTCTTCTGGATCTGCCGGAACGCACGGCCGGCGGGGGTGATCTGCCCCTGCTGGGTGAACAGCGGGACCATGTCGTCGCCGCGGGCGTTCAGCGGGTACCAGATGGCATGGGTGACACCGCCGAGCGCGAACTGGCAATAGTTGCGCAGGAAGTGAGAGGCTGCCTTGGAGGGATCAGGTTCGCCGAATTCGGTTACCTCCAGCGGCAGGGCGGCGGCGTCCGGATGACGCCGGAGCACCTCGATCTGCCGGACGAACTGCTCGGCGTCGGTGGTGTAGGGGTGGATCGCCAGCGCATCCATATATGCGGCGCCGCCCGCGTCCAGGACCTCCCAGAGATAGCCGGCGGGGATCGAATGGGTCGCGCCGCCGGAGATGCGGATGCCGGGCCGCGCCGCGCGGGCTTCGGTCGATGCCGCCTCGAGCATGGCAACATAGGCGCGCGCACGTTCCAGCGCCGGCATTTTCTTGAGCGGCCCCCGCACGAAGTTGACGCCGTTGAACTCGTTGCCGATCTCCAGGCTGTCGAGATCGGGGAACCGGGTAACCACCGCCGCGGCGAAGCTGCCGAAGGCGGCAAGAGCTTTGGCGCTGTGCGGCGTGTCGCCGCCGTCATAGAGCTTGTTGCCCCAATTCAGGACAACCGAGGTGGTCGCGCCCTGCGCTGCCAGCTCCTGCGCGAAGGCAGTGCGCGGGCCATCGAAGGTGAACTTGCCCGGCGAGGTTTCGACGCGATCCCAGACCATCCCGTCACGATAGACGGTGACGCCCAATTTTTGGGCAAGTTCCATGGTTCCGGCCTGCCGCCCTTGCGAGAAGTTGGAGGCGGCGCCGAGCCGCGGTCCGACCAACTGCCCCTCATCTGCCCGTGCATTGCCGCCTTGGGCGGCTGCCAGCGCGATCAGCGTTGCAGGGGCAAGCGCGTGAAAGCGAGTGAGAAAGGCCCGAACAGCATACATTTAGATAGCTCCACTTTATCGACTTTACCAAACGGGGCGGCACGGAGGGGCGTCGGCCGCGGCCGAAGGCAAGCGACACCCGGGCCGGATTGCATGGTACCCCGGGGGCGGCGAAAGAAAAGATCCGGTCGCAAAGCCGTGAAGTCTCGCAGGGAACGGGCTGTGAATTGTTTCTCGTCCGGGGGTAATCCGCGTACGGAGGAGAAAAAATACCGCAGTGCAGCATTGATTGCGAGATTGTTCGGTCTTGGTGATTGACCGCCCGGAAACCCGGCGTCAGAATTGGTGCTGTCTCGAGTAATCGGGAGATTTTTTCTGATTTGTTACAGGAGCTTCCCATGGCGACCGGAGCCGATGACCGTATTGCGGTCATAATCTGTTCGGTAGGCCGCCCGACCTGCTTGGCGGAGCTTGTGCCCCATCTCGTGGCGCAGACGCGGCCGGCCGATCGCGTCCTGTTCGTGGTCACCAAGCCCGAGGACGTTGGCTTCGATCCGGCACCGCTTTTCCCTGCGCCGACGCGCGCCGAGGTGATCTACTCGGAAAAGGGTCTGCCACGGCAGCGCAATGCCGGTCTCGACCACCTCGCGGGAGACTGCGGGATCATCGTCTTCTACGATGACGACTTCGTACCGTCGCGATATGCGCTCGCCGGGCTGCAGCGGGCGTTTGCCGAGCTGCCGGAGGTCAATGGCATGACCGGGCACGTGATCGCGGATGGAATCAACGGGCTGGGCTTCGACGACGCCGAGGCGCAGGCGCTTGTCGCGCGCTACGACGCGGGGCTCGGTCTCGCGGATGGCGACGCGCCCGCGCCCGTGGTCATGCGCGAGGGGCTCGAGGGGCTCTACGGCTGCAACATGGCCTATCGCGGCGCGGCGCTGGGGGAGGCGCGGTTCGATGAGCGGTTGCCGCTCTACGGCTGGCAGGAAGACATCGACTTCGCGGCCCGCGTCCCGGGCCAGCGGATCAAGACCTCGGGCTTCGCCGGGGTGCATCGCGGCGCCAAGTCTGGGCGAGAGACCGCCGGTCACCGGCTGGGCTACAGCCAGATGGTGAATCCGTGGTACCTGTGGCGCAAGGGAACCATGTCGGCCCGGTTCGCGGGAAAGCTCGCGCTGCGCAACATGCTTGCCAACCACGCAAAGATGTTCCGACCCGAGCCCTGGATCGACCGAAAAGGCAGGGCGGCGGGCAACCGTAAGGCCCTTCTGGAAATTCTGACAACCCGAGCGCGTCCCGAACGCATTCTGGACATGTGACGGCGGAGAAATGAGAACAGCATGACGGTACAAGACGCTTCGACCTTTGACCCTCTCGCCACGCCGACCGACCCGGCGCAGCGGGCACTTATGCCGAATTTGTTCGTGATCGGCGCCTCGAAATCCGGCTCCAGCGCGTTCCATGCCTATCTCAAACCGCATCCGGACATCTGCATGAGCCGCGAGAAGGAGCCGTGCTTCTTCGTCGACCAGACAGAACTGGAAGAGGCCTGGCCGATCATGGCGCGCCAGCCCTGCAGCCATGAGTGGCCGGCCTACCTCGATCTGTGGAAGGGCGGCGAGGGCGCCCGCTACCGCGGCGAGGGGTCGGTCTACTACTCGCAGTCGCCGCATCGCTCGGGCGTCGCGGGTCGCATCGCCGCGGCCTGTCCGGATGCGCGCATCATCTACACGGTGCGCGAACCGGTGGCGCGGGCGATTGGCCATTACTGGCAACGCTTCAAGGAGTTCCAGGAGCCGCTGCCGCTCGATCGTGCGGTTCGGGAGAATGCGCTCTACCGCGACACATCGGACTACGCGCTCCAGATGGGCGAGTACCTAAAGCACTTCGACCGCTCGCAGATTTTCGTTCTGGTTGCCGAGGACCTGCGGTCGCGTCGCCGGGAGGTCCTGTCCGAGGTGCTCGAGTGGCTGGAGTTGGAGCCCTACGACTACAAGGACTCGGAGATCACCGAGCGGCACAAGTCCCCGCCGACCTCCCGCCGCGAGCGTTTCCCGCTGGTTTCGACCATTCGCGACTCCGCGCTTTGGGCGAGCGCCCGCAAGCACCTGCCGAGTTCGGTGGTCGCAAAGCTGCGGAAAAGCGCGACGGTTGAGTTCGACAAGAAGGACGTGGATGACTCGGCCGCGAAGGCATGGCTGGCCGACTACCTGGCCCCGCGCACGCGGGCCTTCGAAGAGATGATCGGCCGAGAGCTGCCTCAATGGGGTACGCACAGACCGTGATCCACCGAGATCGCAGCACCGCCGTCATCCGGCTGTCGCGAAGTCCGATCCAAAACACTCCAGATGCCCCTGAATCGTGCGACATGGCCCGGACCTCTTGCGCGGCTCTCCAGTGTCAGCACAAATCCAAGCGCCGGGCTTTCGCCGCGTAAAATAATGTGAGGCTTTTCGGAAAAATGTCCGTCGAAGAGAACAGCTATATCGAGCTCAGCAGCATTTTCTCGAATGCGTGGCGGCACAAGTGGATCATCGTCGGGGCGACGGTGCTGTGCGGGCTGTTGTCCTACATACTGGTTGCCCAGGTGACGCCCCTGTACAGCGCGCGATCCAGCGTGATGCTCGACCCGAGGTCGGTGCAGGTGCTTTCCTCGGACGCGGTGGTTTCCGATCTCACGCTCAACAACCCTCTGCTCGATACCGAGGTGTCGGTGCTGCGCTCGAACCTGCTGCTGTCCGAAGTCGTGTCCGGATTCCCGGCCGAGGACCTCGAGGCATTCGATCCCGCCAATCGCGAGCGGTCGGTCTTGGATGAAGCCAAAGGTGCGATCCGAGGCATGCTCTCGAAGCTTGCGAGCCCGAAGAACCCGGCGGGGGAGCAGGCTGTCGCAGAGGTCGATCCGGAGGAGATGCGCATCCAGCGTCTTGTCGGCGCGCTTCGTCGCAGCATGACCGTCTGGCGTGAAGGTCAATCCTACCTGATCTCGGTTTCGGTCGAGACCGAAGACCCGCACCTGTCGATGAAACTCGCCAATGCGGTCACCCAGACCTACATCGACCGCCAGATCAAGGACCGGGTCGGCGCGATCCAGGGTGCCACGCGGTTCCTGCAAGATCGCGTCACCCAGATGCGGATGAATGTCGAGGCAGCTGAGAAGGCGATCGAGAGTTTCCGCAAGACCCAGCTTGCGGAACTCGGGATTTCGGTCACGACCATCGACCAGCAGCTGCTTGACCTGAGCACGCAGCTCGCCATGTCGCGTGCCGACCTGGCGCAGGCAAGAGCGCGGTTCGACCAAATCCAGACGGTTATCGACGAGGACGGCTTCGAAGCTGCAGCGGAGCTTTTGACCTCGCAACTGGTCGTGTCTCTCCGGCAGCAAATCTCCGAGCTGGCCCGCGAGGACGCCGAGCTTGCGACCCGCTTCGGCGCGGAGCGTCCGGAACGACGCCAGATCGCCGCGGAGCAAGAAAGTCTTTCGGCAGAGCTGACCGAGGAGGTACGCAAGATCGTCGCGACGCTGCGCAATGACGTCGAGGTGGCGCGGATCCGCGTGAGTTCCATCCAGAGCAGCGTCACCGAAATGGAAGAGCGCTCGTCCGAGATGTCCCAGGCCAATCTTGAGCTGCGGCAACTCGAACGCGAAGCCGACGCCTCGCGCGAGACCTATCAGGAAATGCTCAACCGCCTGAACGAGACGCAATCCACCGAGCAACTTCAGCGCGCCGATGCCCGGCTGGTCGAGGTCGCCGTGGCACCGCGTGCGCCGTCGTCGCCGCGCGTTCTGCTCTTCAGCGTGCTGGGGGCAACGCTGGGGTTTGCGGGGAGCTTCATCGGACTCTTCTTCTACATGATCTCGGGTGCGGGCTTCTCCAGCGCGCATCAGCTCTCGCAGGCGACGGGGCTCAAGGTTATTGCCACGCTGATGCGGGAACCCTGGAAATCCCCGAAGGACATGCTTGTCGCAATGCGCGACAAGCCGTACCAGGGCTTTGCCGAGCGCGCCCGCCAGTTGCGTACCGCTCTGCTGCTGAAAAAGACCTCGGAGACCGGCGGGATGAGCGTCCTGCTGACATCGGCGGTGCCGAACGAGGGCAAGACATCGACCGCGCTTGCGCTTGCGTACCTCGAAGGCAGCCTTCAGCGCAGTTGCGTTGTCATCGATTTCGACGTGCGCAAGTCTGAACTGTCCAAGTTGATGGGCTACCAGAGCGAAACCGACCTTGCCGGTGTCCTGCTGCAGGGCAAACCTTTCGACGATGCGATCCAGCCCATGCCCGATATCGGCGCAGACCTGATCACGCTCAACGAGCCGATGCCCTATCTGATGGATATTTGTCCGCGTGAAAACGTGCGGATGCTGATCGAGCACCTGAAAACGCAATACGATCTGGTCATCATTGATACCGCGCCCTTGCTGGCGGTCGCCGATACGCTCGCGCTGATCGGAGAAGCGGACGAGTACATTCTGATGGTACGGCACGATTCCACGTCCCGGGGTGCGGTCACGGACGCCGCGCGCAAGATGACCGATCTTGGCGCGGAGACTGTGTCGGTCGTGATGACCATGGCGGACCCGAAGGGCGGGGATGAGGTTTACGGCTACGCAGCCAAATACTGAACCGCGGCACGTGTTGCTTCAGTAGGCGGCGGTCTTCGTCAGGTCCTTGATGATCCTCGCGAAGTTTGGGCATCCGTTGCGTGGGCAGCGGGTGCCCGCTCCGGACGATGGGGCGAACTCCCGGACTTGTTGCTGGATCCGTATGAAGCGGGCCGATCAAGGTTGCCGCCCCGAGTCGGGAACTGGTGACGACCTGCTTCGTCGCGGCACCTGTCTTTCCGCCTCGTTCGGCGCTTCGTTTTCAGATCAGGAAGACCGCAAAGATTGGATTCTGACGGGCATCAAGCCACTGTCCCGGCCACCGCGGTGGAGGTTCCGGCGATCATGGGCGACCTGCCTTGAACCGTTCGAGCGATCGCGGTGGAAACCGAGAGTTTCTGGATATTTGAATTGTCGGTGTCATACGCGCATGATAGGCTCTGAGTTGTGCGCTCTCGGAAATTGAAGCGCATCGGTTGATGAATATATTATGCTTATTTGGCTCAAGATTTAGGATTTTTTCGCTCACCATTTGCACTCTGCTCACCATTTGCACTCTGGAAGTGCGATTTCTTACCTCGAAAATCTGGATTGCTAGACCTACCAATGCCGCCTCGCATCGGTATGTGGTTTTTGGATTTTCGTTCTGTGCCGAATGAGCGTCTGCGCTTGCCAACCTTGGAGATTTGTTGAGTTTCCGAGGCAAGTTTCGAGTTGAGACCTGCGCCAAGGTTGCTCGTAGGGTTCATGGTTGATTTTTTTCGTGAATTACTTGTATGCCGATCATCGGGATGCGTTATTTTCGCCCTGAGTTTTCGGTTTATATTATTCCGTCCTTATTGAGTATTGGGTTTCTAACGTTAATTTATTGCGACCAGATTAAATGGGCGCGACTTTTCTTTTATGTGGAGATTTCGAAATGTCAGATATTCTGGGTACCATCGGGAATGACTCGATTGCGGGTACAAGTGACGCCGATCTGATCAAGGGCCTTGATGGCGACGATACGATTACTGGCGGTGACAATCAGGACACGATCATCGGTGGCAAGGGCCATGACTCGATCAGTGGCGACGCGAGTGAGGACGTTCTGAGAGGCGGCGGGGGGCTCGACCACATCGAGGGCGGCGCGGATAACGACAGGCTCTATGGCGACGGTGGCAACGATCGCATGGATGGCGGCGAGGGCAATGACAAGCTGTACGGCGGGCAGGGCAATGACCGCATCTTCGGTGGCGACGACGATGACCGCCTCTATGGCCAGGATGGCAGCGATATCATCGTTGGAGGCAACGGCGACGACGTTCTCTACGGTGACAGCGCGGATGGCAACGACGACGAGAACTTCGCCGACTTTTTCGTTTTCGATTCCGCGGACGGAAGCGATCAGGTTTTCGACTTCGAGGAGGGGCTCGACAAGATCTACCTGTCAGACACCGATGACGCTTTCGGGGCCTCCACTCCCACGTTCTCCTATTCGGGCGCAGTCGGCAACACGACCACGACAATGACGTATGGCTCGACGACTGTCGTCTTCCATGACGCCTACGTCGATATTGATGACGTGCTCACCCTGAGTGATGCCGCGACGATCGAAGATCTCCTGCCAATCTGACGCGGCGTGTACCGGGGCCGCGCGGCGGCCTGAGTAAAAAGGGGCGGCGCGGCCGCCCCTTCTGATTCAAGGTGTTCCGCTTTTCGCTCAGGCAGCGGGCGCTGCCACCGCAGAGGTGGCAATCTCGGCGCGCTCAAGTTCCTCGCCGACGCGCCGGATGACCCCGCTGGAGGTGGGCAGGTATTCGAACCGCCCCTGCCGGCCCACGCTGATGATCCCGCGATCCGACACCCGCGCCAGCGCTTTCTCGAGCCTGCCGACGGTGCCTGGCGGATAGAAGGGGTAGGCGTTTTGGACGAGTTCGTACCCCTCGAGCTTTGCATCGCGGATCAGCCCCAGGTCCGTCATGTGCTTGCGCAAATCGGCAAAGGCATCCTCCGGGTCGGCGCTCTTGCCGGGGGGCAGGGTGATCTCGGCGGCAAAATACTCCCGTCCGCCTGTCTCCCGATCAGGGTAGATGCGCGAGTAAAGCGTGGCGCGTTTCCAGCGCCCCTCGGCGTGAAAATTGAAGAGCACGTTCCCCGCTTCCTTGGGGATGTCGGTTCCCGAGACAAACAGGGTGAGCATGTCGAGAGCCAGCAATCCGCTGTCTTCTTCGAAGAGCAGCTCATAGATCGTCGGGAGGGGGATTGCGCTGATCACGGCATCTGCAAAATAGAGCCCGTGATTGGTCGTGACGGTGAAGTCCCCGGGTCCGCCGCTCAGGCCAGTGACCTTCTGGGACATGGCGAATTTCACCTGCCGCGCCTCTAGGGAAGCTTTGATTGGCTCGAAAAGGGTTTGAAACCCACTTTCCGGCCGAACTCGGAGTGGCGCTGGCGGGCTCTTGCGAAATGGCTTTCGGCGCAGTGCCCGAAGAGCCGACCGCAGCATGGCATCCGTGCGCGTGGCCTGTTCGACGAATTTCATCCTGTGGAAGAAGAAGCTTTCATCCACTTCCGTGGGCGGCACGTGATTGAAGCGCTCCATATAGCTGCGAAGCCCCGTGCCTTCAAAGATCGTTCGGCCGAGACGTGTGCGACAGGCTGTTTCCAGAGTGCCGTCGCGATCCGCGCGCGCGCGGGACCACCCCATGTCCGCGAGGCCGCGTAGCAGGCGCATTTTCTTCCACTTCATCAGGTCGCGCGGCTCGAACGGATAGTGGAGCAGGGCGGCCTCGGGGCTGATGCGGCGCTGGATGCGGCGGACGGGCGGGCAAGACTCCTGCAACCCCGGGGCCAGATCGAAGAGGCGCGCCTTGTCTTCGTAGAAGATGCTACCTGCATCGAAAGTGTAGGGTCCGATCTCCCGTGAGCGGTGTACGCCGCCGCAGACGTCGGACTCTTCGATGATGGTGATATCGTGCCCGAGTTTCGACAGCGCATCAGCCGCGGTGAGACCTGCTATTCCGCCGCCGAGGATGACCAGTCGTGCCGGGCACGGTGTGGGGGGCTCCGCGGCTACTACTTGTTCGTTCAGTGAGACAGTGTGCACCTATGACCCCTCGTTTGAATGCCCTGATCAACTTTCGCTGAATTTTCAGAGCAAAACATTCATTTTTGTGCCTTTGTCCGGCAAGCGACATTCTCGGCGATTTTCTGCCTGCGGAATGCTCACATCTCCCGTGTTCGCGGTCTTTCCAAAGCTCCTTGCCGAAGGGGCTGAGCAGTGCGGCCGGGTGCGATTCGTTTGACGCCGTACAAGGCCAGTTTTAGCGCCTGCGACATGTGTCGCAGATATGCGTTGTGCAACCTATGCGAGCATAAGTGGCGAGAGACATCAAGGGAAAGGAGATGTGTCGATCAAAGAGGCGACAGGACTGGGCATCGCCCTAAAAAATCTCGCCAAAAGTGGAACAACAGGGGCCGAAAAAGGTTAACTTTCTGTTCGGAATGCGGCAGTAATGGGGCACGAAAAGTTAACGCGCGCTTGGAGCGAGTGCCCATTTCAATAGTCGATCAAGGGACTGAAGACGCTTCAGTCTTTCGAGTTGGCTTGTCGCTCACATGGATTTCGAGGCGCACTAGTCTTTATTGTAAGGAACGTGAACATGAGTACGATTACCGGTAGCGCAGGCAACGACGATCTCGAAGGCGGCGGCGGCAGCAAGACGATCCTGGGTCTGGATGGCAACGACACGCTTTCGGGCGGTGCCAACCGTGACACCATCATCGGCGGCAAGGGCAACGACAGCATCAGCGGCGACGCAAGCAACGACATCCTGAAAGGCGGCGGCGGCCTCGACCACATCGAGGGTGGTGCGCAGGACGACAAGCTCTACGGCGAGGGCGGCAACGACCGCATGGACGGTGGCTCCGGCAACGACAAGCTCTATGGCGGCAAAGGCAACGACCGTATGTGGGGCGGCGAAGGCAATGACCGTCTCTATGGCGGCGACGGCAGCGATGCTCTGATCGGCGGCGACGGCGACGACGTGATCTACGGCGACAACGCTGGCGACGGCAACGACGACGAAGGCAATGTCGACTTCTTCGTGTTCGACAACGACGACGGCAATGACAAGGTCTTCGATTTCGAAGAGGGAACCGACAAGGTCTTCCTGAGCGATGCGATCGATCTTTCCGATGTGACCTTTGCCTATACCGGTAGCGGCAACACGGTGATGACCTACGGCGATACCACCGTGACCTTCTACGACTCGCACGTGGAAGCGAGCGACATCTTCACCACGTCGGACTACTCGGACGTCGAGGATCTCCCCTTCGTCTGATCTTGCTTCGGCGATGTGATGCCGAAACAAAGTTCAAGGGCCGGCGCTTGCGCCGGCCCTTTTGTTGTCGTTAACAGGAATTCTTCTTGATCGAGCCGGGCAGCAGACCTGTCAGACCAAGGGAGCAATGACATCCCAGAGGCGATCCCCGGCGGCGCGCCAGCTAAGTTCTGCGGCCCGCTGGCTCCCGGCTTTCCGCAAGGCATCCGCGCGCTCCGGAGATGTCACGATCGCTTCGATAGACCGTCGCCAGCCTTCGGTATCCTCGGGGTCGACGAACTCGGCGCCCGAGGCACAGACCTCGGGCATGGCTCCGGCGCTGGCGGCGATCACCGGCGCACCGCAGTGCATTGCCTCGATCGGCGGCAGGCCGAAGCCTTCGGTGCGCGAGGGGAAGGCGAAGACCGCCGCACCTTCGTAAAGCGAGCGCAGCGCGCCGTCAGAAACGAAACCGGTGAAGATGGTGCCCTCGGGCGGCGTCCAGCCTTTTGCGCGATAGGCCTGCTCGCCGGGCCCGCCGGCCACGACCAGCCGCAGGCCGCCCGGGGCCGGATCCCGCATCGCCTCGAAGATCCGCGCAATGTTCTTGTAGCCCTTGGCCGAGCCGACAACCATTACGTAGCGCCCGGGCTCCAACCCGTGTTCGGTCAGGATCTGGGGCTCTGGCTCCACGTCGCGGATATGGTCGGTGCCGTTGTGTACGACGTCGATCTTGTCCCTCGTCCCGACCCTGTGGTCTGCGAGGGACTCGCGCGAAAACCCGGAGACCGTCAGGATACGCCGCGCGCGCGCGCCGATCAGCGGCAGAAGCGCACGGTAGGCGGTGGCCTGTCGCCCGGAATAGTCGGCCGGGTAGAGGTAGGTCTGAGCGTCGTGGATCATCACGACGGAATTGCCGTGCAGCACCGGGGCGAGGTTGCAGAAGTTGACCAGCAACCGCCCGCGGGAGAGCCGGGGGAGCGTCAACATCTCCCAGCCCTGACCCGCACCGAACCGGCCGGCGTGGACCTCGGGAATCAGGAGAGGGAAGTCGGGATCCGGCTCTGTGGGGCGCGGGGCAAGAAGGCGAATATCGTGTCCCGCAGCGCGGGCCCGTTCGATCAGCAGGCTGGCATAATGGGCCGCGGTCCGGTGCACACCGTTCAGGCCGGCACCCAAAAACTTACCGTTTACGTCGATTCCAGTCATTCTTCAGGCCGCGCTTGTCGTCTGTTGTGCTGTCGCATTCGCCTGGGCCTCGCGGTGCAAGTCGGCGTCCGCAGCATAGTACTCGGCGATGAAGCCCTCGATCTCCGGACCAAAGTCGATGGCGGAGTAGCCCTTGGACGCATTCGAGAAAATTCCGCTGGCCATCCATATCGGGTGCAGCCGGCGCTTCACCGCACGCGGCATAAGCTTGCGACCGGCAAAACGCGCTGCCGGCTGGAGTGCCCGCGCCCAGGGTTTCGGTTGCCGGCGCGCGTGGGTATGGGCGATGTCGACCTCGAGCCCGGACTCCGAGGCGATCCACTTTGTCAAAGCATCGGTGCGGTTCACTGGAAAGATCTGGCTTATGATACGCTTACCATCGAGCATCACGTAGTCGGTCTGGCGGGCGAAATGGATGTATTCGATCTCGGTAAAGGTATCGCGTTGGCTCAGCCAGTCGCAGACCCGCTGTGCTTCATCCCGCACCCGCGTGTCATCTGCGCGGATCGCACCGCTGTCCTTGAACTCGCCCATACGTTGCATGAGGGCCGAAATGAACCGATCCCGTGGCGCGCGGGTCAGGGCGAACGAGGAAGCGGCGCATAGGGCCGTCCAAGTGTCGGGCATGCTGTCCCGGAGTGCTGCGAGCGGCAGATGCGCGGGATGGACCAATCCCAGGGTCGGGTGTTCGAAGCCGCGGCCACGCTCGGTGACGCGTTCCGCTTCTTCCTCGCTTACGCCCAGGTCGGCAGCCATCGGAGCGAAACTGGACTCGCCGTCGCGAGACAGGGCGGCGCGGACACTCATTCCCGCACATTTGGGAATATGGACGAAAAACAAATTTCTTTGAGGTAGATACTTCAAACTACGCTCCCATAGTTAGCCCGAGAAGACTCCGAGCGTGAAGACACCGAGCTTCCAGCCGGCCAAGAAGGTCGGGATTGCCAGGATAGCGGACCAGATGAGGCCGGCAACTATCCCGATCAGCCCGGAAAGGCCCGTGAACGATACGATGACTGCCCAGCTCTGCCAGACCAGGACACCGTAGCAAAGGACAAGCAGCGTCGCGATGGCGAGAGCTCGCACCGCGGGGCCGATGTCGATGTCCGCCTTGTGTTTGAGCGTCGCGAGCGCCGCAATGGTCGAGGCCAGCATGATCACAGCTTGCGACCAGGCGAGAAATTCGAGCCCGAACGGGGCCGCCAGGAAAACCCCGACAACGGTGATCACTGCCATGACCAAGTTGAACGTCATGACGGTGCGGGTGTCGTTTGATGCTGCCAGCGCGGGTTCGAGCACCAGCGTTCCGACGCTGCCTACGGCACGCACCGCCATCGCATATGTGACCACGATTCCAGCGACATAGGCCGGATTGAACAGGTCAGCGACGACATTTTTAGAGAAGACGATGATGACTGCGGCGACCATCCCCGTGAGCAGCGTGACCGCACCAACGAAGCGCGCCAAGGGTGCGTCGAGCGCGCGCTCCTTGCGCGCCGCGTTGCCGAACTGTGTCAGCGCGAAGCTGCGCATCGGTTGCGCGACGATGTCGACAGCGCCGCCCGCAACCCGGCTACCGAAGCGGTAGAGGCCGGCCTCCGCAGTGGTGAACATGAGGCCGAGCAAGAGGTCGCCGGCGTAACGCGACAGGAAATTCAGGAAGCGGGCCCCGTACAGCCCGCCGGAGAAGCCGGTTGCGCGCCGTGCCAGCGTCTTGTCGAAGTGCAGGGCCGGGCGGTCCTTGCTGAGCGTCAGATAGAGTGCCGCACCCGACAGGACCCGCAGGTAGCGAAAGGCAACCAGGGCAAACAGAGACTGCCACAGCCAGAGCAGCGCCGCGCCGCCGACCAGCGCGATGAAGTTCTGCGCGAACATGATGGCGAAGTGCAGATCGACGGCCTGCCGCCGCAGCAGCGCGGCGGAAAACCAGGCGCCCGCCCCGGCCACGGGTTGGGCTGCGGCCAGCAGCAACAGGACCGGAAAGAGCTCGGGCGAGTCGAAGGCCCAGGAGATTGGCAGGGCCGCGACGGCAAGGAGCGCGGCGGCAACGGTCGCAAGCCCCGTGATCATCCAGAAGCTCGTTGACAGGACCGTTTCGTCGTCTTCCTTCGAGGTGACGATGAAATGGTAGAACCCGGTGTAGGTCAGGGTCTGGATCAGCGTGATGAAGACGATCCCGAGGCTGTACACGCCGTATTCCGCAGGCAGCAGGAAACGTGCGGCCAGCAGGGTGATCACGAAGGTCGAAATTTGCTGAAGCGAGCGTGCCACGAAGGCGAACAGCGCCCTGCCGCTGCGCCGGGCTCTGCCAAGCCCTTTGCCAGCGTTAGCCTTGGCCTCGATTTCAGGCATAATGTGATGAAAACCCTTGTTCGGAACGATTGAACTATGCGCAGGCGGCCCATCGGGCTACAACAGAAAATAAGCCAAGTAGTTCGAATATTTGTGAACTGCTCCTCCCGTGTCGAAGCCTTGTTCAACTGGTGAAATGCAGATCGTTCCAAGCACGCTGATCGCGCTCGCGCTGGTCGCGCTCCTGATCCATCGCGGGCGCTTCGAAGGGGTCGTTATCCTCTTCTCGCTCATCCCTTTCGGCATGATGGCGGCGTTCAATCTACCAGCCGTCGGGAACACCACGATTCTGGCCGTGGACGTGGCGGCGATAACCCTCGCGTGCATGTTCCTGTCGCAGCGGAGCCTTGACCGGGACCTGGGAATGATCTTTGCGCCGCGCAGTACGGCGCTGCCACTGATGGGGTTCCTTATATACGCGGCAATCGGTTCGATCTTCCTGCCGCGCGTCTTCGAGGGGGCAACCGAAGTCTTCAGTATCGGCCGCGTCGCCAACCAGATCGGCATCGTGATGCGCCCCTTGTCCCCCGGCGGCGGAAACCTGTCCCAGCTACTGAGGATCATGCTCAGCCTGCTGGTGTTTCTCGTGGTTGTTCTGGTCATGCTGCGCCAGCAGAGTCCGGGGCTCGCGCGGCGCGCGATGATCGCGGTGACCGTCGTCCATGCGGGCCTGGGGCTGCTGGATATCGCGACGCAGGCGACTGGCACGGCCTTCATTCTCGAACCGGTCCGGACAGCCAACTACGCGCTTACGCTCGGACAGGAAATGGCCGGGCTTAACCGGGTGATCGGGGGCTTCCCGGAAGCGTCTTCCTACTCCTACGTGACCCTCGGCCTCTTCGGCTTCTGGCTCAGTTACTGGTTCCACGACAAGAGTGGCTCGAAACTTCCGCTCATTCTGCTGTTGCTGACCCTGTTCCTGATCCTTCGCGGAACCTCGTCCTCGGCCTATGTCGGGCTCGGGCTTCTTGTTTTCATATTTGCGCTTTTGCGACTTCGCGAGTTGGCAAGCCATCGGGGTCTCGATGGCCGCCTTGTTACCGTGCTGGTCGGCGCGATCGGGATCGTTCCGCTGATTTGCATAGGGCTTTATGCGCTCTACGAGTTGGTGCCCGGGTTCACCGACTTCATCGATCGCTCGCTGTTGACCAAGCTGTCGAGCGACTCCGGGGTCGAGCGCATGAGCTGGAACCGCCAGGCCTTCCGCAATTTCCTCGACACCTACATGCTGGGGGCGGGGCTCGGATCGGTGCGGGCGTCGAACTGGCTTGTGGCGACAATGTCGACGACGGGGTTGATTGGCCTGGGCCTGATGCTGACCTTCCTCTGGCGTCTCTTCCGCACGTCCACAGAGGTTCAGGATGCGGAAACCAAACTGCTGCTGTTGTCGCTGAAAATGGGCTGTGCGGGCTGCATCGCGAGATCCCTGGTTGTGAAGGCCACGCCGAACCTGGACTTCCTGTTCTTCGGCATGGCCGGGCTACTGGTCGGGATCGCTCTGAGGGTTCAGATGGACGCCCGCTCGCAGCCGAAACCTGACTCAATTCCAGGGATGCGGGCGGCGGTGGTCTAGCGGCGTTGCGTCCGCCGTCCGTCCCGAAGCGTCCGAGCCCAAGCCTTTAGGCAAAAGGAGAAATCTGTGGCTAGCGAGCACATCGCACGAAAGGCATCGGGGCAGCTTCAGGCGGTCCAATATCTGCGCGGCGTCGCGGCCATGATGGTCGTTGTTCACCATGCCCTGCATGAGCGGGCGGGATTTTTCTCACCCTTGGGCGATGTCGACCTGGGGCGGCCCGGCGTGCTGATCTTCTTTGTCATCAGCGGCTTCGTCATGATGCACGCCTGTCGCGGCGAGCCTGCCCCGACCTTCGCCAAGCGACGCGTCATCCGGGTGGTGCCGCTCTACTGGCTGATGACCCTGGTCTTTTTTGCCATCATCTTCCGCAATGACCTAGCCGCGGGCGTTCCTCTGCGGCGGGTTCCCGAACTGCTCGGCTCGCTGTTCTTCATCCCGCATTATCATAGCGGCGTGCCGACCGAGGTCTGGCCGATCCTCGTGCCGGGCTGGACGCTGAACTTTGAGATGTTCTTCTTCGCGGTCTTCTTCGTGGGAATCCTTTCGGGTCGGCCCGGGCTGGTCGCCAGTCTCATTCTCGCCGGGCTTGTCGTTCTGGGCCAGCTCGTAGACAGCGCGGATGCGCGGTTTGTGACCTGGACCAACCCATTCCTGTTGCTCTTTATCGTCGGGATTGGGCTTGCGACGCTCTGGAAACGCACGGACTTCGGGCGCGCCTGGCCGCTCCTGCCCATCGGTCTTGCGCTGGCATTCACCGCCGGATTCAACCTGTTGCCGAGCGCATGGACGACCTTGGCGTTCTTCGTGGCGGCAGTCCTGACGGTGGCAGGGACGCTCGGCGTTCAAACCCTCGTCCCCAACCTGCACCTGAAGTGGCTCTCCGCCATCGGCGATGCCAGCTACTCGATCTATCTCAGCCACACGATCTTGATGATTTTTCTGTACAAGGCGCTCGCAAGGCTGCCGCTCGAGGGATGGGCGCAATTCGTGGTTGCGAACGGCCTTACGGTTTTGATCTGCACGATTGCCGGCATCGCGATCTACCGGTGGGTCGAGCGCCCGATGATCCGCGCGCTGAGGGCTCGGTTCGAACCCCGTCGCGAGACCGCGGGAGCTGCAACGCGTTCGGGCGGGGTCGCGTGATCCTCGCGCCATTTAGTGAATTGGGAACGATCTGACGACATGAGAGAAAACCTCAAATCCGCGGCCGGGCGCACGGCTGCGATGTTGCTGCCGCAATGCCAGTATCGCAACTGTATCTTCATCTTGGCGCACATGCGCTGCGGCTCCACTGCACTGTCGAATATTCTGTGTTCGCGACCAGACGTGACCGGCTATGGCGAGGCGCATATTCGCTACAAGAGCCGGGACTCGCTCGGACGCCTGGTGGTGAACCAGGCGCTGCGCGGCGGGTGGACGCCGAGGGCAGCGCATCTCTTCGACAAGCTCCTGCATACCCGGCACGATGCCGAGGCGCCGCCGGAATTCTTCGAGTCCCGGGCGATCTTCGTCGCGCGCCGCCCGAAGCCGGCCATCCGTTCGATACGCAAGCTCTACGAGGGACTGGGGCGCGACGAATATGGAACGGACAGCGCGGCTGCCGAATACTATCTCGAGAGGGTTAATCGCCTCGTCGAGCTCTGGCAGGCTTTCCCGGCGGACCGCCGGGTTGGATTGACGCATTCCGATCTCATCGGCGATCCCGAGGCACAGCTCGCCAGGATATCGAGCGCATTGTCGCTGCAGCCGCCGCTGGAGAACCGCTACGAAAGCCCCACTGCGTCCCGCAAGGGTGGCGGCGGCGATCCTACAGCGAGCGGCAAACACACCCGTATCGAGAAGCGTGCCGACGATCCGGCGCGGGACGAGGCGATTGCTCTCGATGTCTCGGCCGAATTGGAGGCCGCGGTGACGCGGGCGTACGAGCGCTTTGTCCACACGGTATCGGGCGCCTGAGCCGCGGCGAATAGCTCAGGAACAGGAAGAGGGCGGCTCCGATGGAGCCGCCCTCTTCCATTGCCCGGAGACCCTATCCTGATCAGGCGAACAGCAGGGAGTCCGCGGTATACTGCGAGACTTGAAGGTCGGAGGCCCCTTCGCCGAGGATGCGGGCGATGACGTAGCTCTCGCCATCTGCTCCGTGCATCTCGAGGTAGGTGGACCGACCGTCGCCGATGAACTCGAAGCTCTGTGTCTGGTCGGCGGAGATCCCGTCGATCCGGATGCTGTCGCCCTCGAAAAGGTTGAAATCGGTGATCACGTCCATCTCGCCAAGATCGGAGAGCGAGAAGACAAACACATCCGCGCCTTCGCCGCCTTGCAGGTTGTCGCTGCCCGCGCCACCGTAGAGCGTGTCATTGCCCGCGTCGCCGCGCAGCGCGTCGTCGCCTGCGCCACCGTAGAGCAGATCGTCGCCATCCTCGCCGATCAGCGTGTCGTTGCCGTCGCCGCCGTAGAGGTCGTCGTCTCCGGCGCCTGCGCGCAACTTGTCGTTGCCTTCGCCGCCTTCCAGCATGTCGTCCTGGCTCTGACCCACGAGATAGTCATTGCCTTCACCACCGCTGAGATGGGTCGTCACATCATCGGCACGCAGGCGGTCGTCTCCGGCGCTGCCTTCGATCACCGCGGCGTAGGAGCCGGTATCGGTGTCGGGCTCGTCGGGATCCGTTGTCTCCTCGGGAGCCTCGGGTGTGGTTTCGGCGCCGCTGTTGTCCTCGGGCTCCGTTGTTTCAGGTGTCTCGACGACCGGATCGGTTTCCGGCTCCGGTTCCGGCAGCGGCTCGGGTTCCGGGTCGGTCGGCGTGACGACCTCTTCGGCGTCTTCGAAGTAGCTGGTGATCTGCTCGAAGCTGTAGGTCACGTCCCAGAAGCTGAAGAGTTCAAATCCGCTGACCAGCGAGAGGCCCTGGTCGATCAGACCAATCATGAAGGTGCCGGCGTCGGTCAGGTAGCCGGTCACACTGTCGAATGCTGCGCCAAAGGACAGCGTGTCCTCACCTGCACCACCTTCGAGCGTATCGCTGCCCGCGCTGTAGACGACGGTGTCATTGCCGCGGCCTGCCGCAAACCAGTTGTCGGAGTCGTTCCCGACCAGGACATCGTCACCGTCACCGCTGAAGATGTTCTCTATCTCGTCGCCGTCGATGTCCAGCTCAACGCCGGCGATCTCACTGGCGCGTGCGCCGCTCAGATCGATCACGCTGTTCGAGGTGACCGCGGAGGCATTGATGGTATCGATGCCGCCGTCGGTATCTGCAAGCACGCTGCGCTCGGCGAGTTCGGCGTCATCGTAGAGCTCTCCGAGCTCGTCGGTATAGACATAGACGTCGTCGTAGATGTTTTCGTCGCTGCCGTGGACGGTAAGGGTCACCTCACGCAGCAGCCCGGTCACGGCGTCGCCATTGCGGTCCGTCGCATCGGTGTTGCGGTTGTAGATGTCGAGGGTCCAGGTGCCCGCTGCCATCTCGCCCATCGAGGCGACGGAGGTGAAGGCAAAGTCCTTGATCTTGCCGACGCGTTCGAGGTCCGGAAGATCGTACACGAGACGCACGGACGTGCCGTCCGGGGAGGTCAGGTACACGTCCAGGTCCCCGGTAAGTGCCCAACTCAGGTTCATCGAAAGCTGCACGTGCTCGGCGATGATCTCGTCGGTCACCTGAAGCTCGACCGAGATATGATCCGAGCTCCCCGCCACGAGCGCGGCGTCGGTCTTGACCGTGACCTCGGTGGTTGCGCGGTTTTCCACCGTCTGCTGTTTGTTCCAGGTTTCGGCGAGGCGCACCGCGTCGTGGGCGTTCAGGAAGCCGTAGCCGAAGCTGTCGCTGAAATGCATTCCGCCGCCGTTGAAATTGTCGGCGCCGTTGGTGAGCCAGCCATCGCCATGCGCGCTGCCTTCGCCCAGACCGACCTTCTGCGCCGACAGCGCGAGGATTTGCTGGATGTCGCGGTAGCCGAGCTCGGGGTTGGCCTCGAGCATCAGGGCGATGACGGCCGAGACCGCCGGCGCAGCAAAGGAGGTGCCGGAGACATAATTGAAGTCTTCGTTGGGGAGGGTGGTGTAAACGCTGCTGCCGGCGGCGGAAATCAGGACGTTTGCGCCGATCGAGGTGAAATAGGAGGCATCTCCGTCGCGGTCGACGGCGCCGACGGCAATCGTGTAGGGGGAATTCTGGAAGTTGTGATAGTTCGAGCTGCCGCTAGTTCCCGTGTTGCCCGCGGCGAAGACCATCGAGGTGCCGAGCCCGTCACGCCCGGTGCTCGCGGTAAACTCCAGCGCAGCCTCCATCTCTGCGCCGTCGGTTCCGCGGGAGAAGTTGTCGGCGAAATTGGCGGTGAAGCTCCAGCTGTTGTTCAGAACGTCCAGGTCCGCTCCCGCCCGGATGCCCGCGAGGGCCTGCGAGACGACATCGGCGCTCGAATAGTCGAGCGCGAGGCCCACGAGCGTGGCCTCCTGTGCGATGCCGACGCTGCCATAGCTGTTGTCACCCTCGGCGGAGATCACGCCCGCGACCATGGTCCCGTGCGAGTCGTCCAGTTTTGAAGACTGGATGATGATGTCGTCGGTGCCCTCGGAGAAACTGTAGTCGAGCGCGGTGTCGTAGGCGCGCGAGAGTTCGGTATGAAGAAAGTCGATCTGCGTGTCGAGAACGCCGATCTTGATGCCCGCGCCCTGATAGTCGTCCCAGACGGATTCCACGTCGATACGAAGCTCCGAGCGGGGCGAGCCGGCGAGGTACCAGCTCTTGCGGATGTCGGAATCCTGAAAGTAGGGCTCGGATTCGAGGGTTGAGGAGGGGGCAATTGAGAGGGGCGAGATAACAGCTTTTGTGGACATATAGATAATCCTGCGAATTCTGACTGCAAACGAAGCCTTCTGGCCCCGCCTCGGCATCCGAGGGCCGCGCCGATTTGCTGCGACCTAAGCCGGGTAGCCCTGTTTTTGTGGGCAAAGGTGTTCTTTCTTTGGACCGGGCCGGTCGAAATCAGGGCCGGGGCGAAGGCGCGTCGAAAGCCTGCGTTCGTGCCGTCCGGATCGAAAATTCCTGCGGAATCGCAATGAGGTGGGTGATTGGCGCTGGTGTTGCAATTGTGCCCACCGGGCGCGCCAAGCGGTTTCGGGAAGGCGAAATTTGGCGCTGATGTGGAGCAAGTCTGGCGGGCTCGCCAAAACGGCGGCCAGCCCGCGACGATTGTCGGTCGCGCGCGTGGCCAAGCGTTTCCCGTGTCTCGCGGGGGGCAGGGCAGGTGGTCCAGGAAGGCAATTTTGACGATGAAGCGGCGCCAGATTGGGCGTGCGCCCATATCGAGCGCCACACCCAAGGGTCAGCCGACCAGCGCCGAAATTTGTGCCTAGCATCCTCGCAGGCCGGTCAAATCAGAGCCGCCCTGGCCGCCGGTGGCGGATTTATTCCTGAGCTGAGAGACCCAGAGAAGGCGGACCTCAAGGGACGCAGGGCCCTGCAGCCGCAGACTAGTCCGCGATGACGTCGATCCCCGCGTCGCCGAGGGCACCATGCAGCCGGGCGAAGGTCTCGGAGGCGTCCATCGCCTCATGCTTGCGCTGGCTCAGCAGCGTGTCCAGCGGTTCGGCCAGTTCTATCGCGGCGTCCACCTCTGGGTCGCTGCCGCGCCGGTAGGCGCCGATGCGGATCAACTCCTCCATGTCGGCGTAGCGGGCAGCGGCGCGGCGGGCGGCCTTGTAGATCGCGTATTCGTCCGGGTGGTGGCAGTCGGGCAGCATCCGCGAGATCGAGCGCAGCAGGTTCACAGCCGGGAAGCGGCCCTGTTCGGCGATCTTGCGGTCGAGCACGATGTGGCCGTCCATGATGCCGCGCACCGCGTCGGCGATCGGGTCTTCCATGTCGCCACCATCGACCAGCACGGTATAGAGCGCGGTGATGTCGCCGCCCGTGCCCGAGCCCGGTCCGGCGCGTTCCATCATGCGCGGCAGTTCGGCGAAGGTGGTTGGGGGGTAGCCCTTGGCAGTGGGCGGCTCGCCCCCGGCAAGGCCGATCTCGCGCTGCGCCATGGCAAAGCGTGTCACGCTGTCGATCAGCAGCAGCACCTGCTTGCCTTGGTCGCGGAAGTGCTCGGCCACGGCGGTGGCGGTCCAGGCCGCCTGCCGACGCATCAGCGGCGGCTCGTCGCCGGTCGAGACCACGACCACCGAGCGCGCCAAGCCCTCTTCGCCGAGATCCTCCTGCAGGAAGTCCTGCACCTCGCGGCCACGTTCACCGACCAGTCCGACGACGATCACATCCGCCTGTGCGCCGCGCGCCAGCATCGCCATCATCGTAGACTTGCCGACACCCGAACCGGCAAAGACCCCCATGCGCTGGCCGCGGCAGAGCGGGGTGAAGGCGTCCATCACCTTGACCTTGGTGTTGAGCCGCGCGCCGACGCGCCGGCGCTCGAAGGCCGGCGGGGGTGCAGCGCGGATCTTGCGCGGGGTGCCGCCCTCGGGCAGGCGGCCCTTGCCGTCGAGCGGCTGACCCAGCGCGTTTACAACCCGGCCAATCCAGGCGGCGTCGGGGCGGATCTCGTTGGCGCTGTGGGAGACGTGCACCGGATCGCCGGTGCGCACCCCGTCCCAGCTGCCGAAGGGCAGCAGGCGCGTGCCGCTTTCGTCGATACCGACCACTTCGGCCAGCACCGGACCCTCGCGCCCCTGCACGAGGCAGTGCGCGCCGATGCCCACCGCGCGCTCCAGCCCGGAAACCGTAAGGACCAGCCCGAGCGCGGATTTAACCTCGCCGGTTATGCTTGACCTTTCAATTGTACGGGTAAGGCTAGAAAGCTCTGAAAACGCGGTGTGCATGGTCACTATCCATTGATGTGTCCGTTTTATTCATGCTATCCTTGTTTCAACCAAAAGGGAACTCTTCATGAAGCTTGATGGTATGTCCTTTTTCCAGCTGGCCTCCGAGCGCATGACGTGGCTCGGGGCTCGGCAGAGTGTGATTTCCGAGAACATCGCCAACGCGGATACGCCTAATTACAAGGCCCGCGAGGTGAATGACTTCGCCGAGGCGCTGGACGGTCAGCGCGCGATGAACGGCCTGTCAGTTACCAATGCACAGCACATCCAGAGCGGCCACACGACGCCTGACGGGGTGCGAATCGAGCGCGACGAGACGGCATGGGAAGCCAGCCTCGACGGCAACACCGTGTCGGTCGAACAGCAGACGATCAAGGCTGCGGAAGTGGCTGGCAGCTACCGGCTCGCCGCCGAACTGTATCGCAAGGGCCACAGCCTGCTGACCGTCGCGGTCACCGGCATTCGCTGAAAGGACGCATCATGGATCCGCTGAAATCAGTTCTGAATGTCGCCGCGAGCGGTATGCGGGCGCAGGGTGAGCGCCTGAAGGTCGTTTCCGAGAACGTCGCCAACGCCAGCTCCACCGGCAACACCGAGGGTGGCGAGCCCTACCGCCGCAAGGTGATCTCCTTCGAAGAGATGATCGACCGCGAGACCGGTGCATCGATGGTGGGCGTCTCGGACGTGACCCAGGATGACGCCGATTTCGAGCTGCGCTTCGATCCGGCGCACCCGGCCGCCAACCAGGACGGCTTCGTGAAGGTCTCGAACGTGAAGACCATCCTCGAGCTGGCCAACATGCGCGAGGCCTCGCGCAGCTACCAGGCCAACCTGAACATGTTCGAGACCGGGCGCACCATGCGCAGCCAGCTTCTCGACCTTCTGAAATAGGACTTTGACGTATGGCGGGCCCCTCCTCCTCGCTCCTCTCCCTGAACTCCGCCAGCGGCGCCTACCGCGCCTCGCGCGACATGACCGCCGAGAAGATGCCGGCGATCGTGCCGGACAAGGCCGAGCAGCCCAGCTTCTCGGACATGATCGCCAAGGCCGGTGCCGACACGGTGCAGACCATCCGCCAGGCCGAGGCGGTTGCGCAGAACGGCATGCGCGGCGACGCCGACACGCAGCAGGTGGTTCTGGCCACGCTGGAGCTGGAGTCGACCGTCAAGGTGGCGGTGTCGGTGCGCGACAAGCTGGTCGAGGCCTACCAGGAAATCATGCGCATGCCGGTCTGAACCGGCTGAAAGGGGCGCGGTGACCGAAGCCGATACGCATACGATCCTCTCGGACGCCTTCCTGACCGTGCTCTACGCGTCCGGGCCGATCATGGCGATCGCGCTGAGCATCGGTCTCGCCGTGGCTTTTTTCCAGGCGCTGACGCAGATCCAGGAAATGACGCTGACCTTCGTGCCGAAGATCGTCTCGATCTTTCTCGGCCTGCTGGTGCTGCTTCCCTTCATGTATGCCATGGTCAAGCGCCTGTCCGACACGGTGTTCGACCTGATCATCAACGGGGGCTTCTGATGCGGGGGATCCGGGCAGCCCTTGTTGCGCTGGCGGCGCTTGTCGCGGGAGGGCAGGGGGCCCAGGCGGACTGGAGCGACTTCTATCGCCCTGCGGTGCGCGAGGCCGACCCGACGCCTGCCGCACGGGCCTCTGCGGATCCCGCGGGCATCTGCATCCGCGAGATCCTGCGCGCGCAGCTGCGCCACCAGATCCCGGGCAACCTGCTTCTGGGCATCGGCCTGCAGGAATCGGGCATGATGCACGAGGGCGAGCTGACCATCTGGCCCTGGACCGCCAATGCCGATGGCGACGGGCGCTACTTCAACAACCCTGCCACCGCGGCGAGCTGGGTGCGCGCGCGCCAGTCGGACGGCATCGACTCGATCGACCTTGGCTGCATGCAGGTGAACCTGCGCTGGCACCCCGATGCCTTTGTCTCGCTGGAACATGGTTTCGATCCGGCCCGCAATGTCGATTACGCGGCGCGACTGCTTGTCTCGCTCTACGAGCAGACCGGTGACTGGGTCGAGGCGGCGGGGCGCTACCACTCGGCGACCCCGGAGTATCAGCAGGCATACCTCGGGCGGCTGAAGCAGAATGTCAGTATCGCAAATGACCGGCTCGACATCTTCCGCGCGCTCGCGGCGGGCGCGGCGGGGGGCGATCTGCCCGCCCCGGTCGCCGTGGCCTCCGTCGAGCCCTTGCCGGAGGGCCATTTCTGGACCTCCTGGCTGACCACCCGTTCCGGCGCCGCCGACGAGGGAGCCCGCAGCCTCTATGGGCGCGAGGTCATGCAACCCGTCCTGCCCGCCTTCCGAAAGATGTTCTGATGGCCGTGACCGATCCCTTC
Source organism: Roseobacteraceae bacterium (assembly GCA_048381755.1). GTDB lineage: Bacteria > Pseudomonadota > Alphaproteobacteria > Rhodobacterales > Rhodobacteraceae > Salipiger. The sequence continues at coordinate 51,347 of JBLXGS010000010.1, read as the reverse complement.
ACCACGACGCGCAAGCGCTCCGGCCTGATGAGCAAGGGCTTTGCCAACCGCGACGTGGCCTTTGCCCTCGGCGTGACGCTGATGCTCGGCATGCTCTTCGTGCCGCTGCCGCCGGTGATCCTCGACCTCGGCCTCGCGGTTTCGCTGTCGGTCTCGGTGCTGATCCTGATGGTGGCGCTGTGGATCCCGAAGCCGCTGGAATTCAACTCCTTCCCGACGCTCCTGCTGGTGGTCACCATGCTGCGGCTGTCGCTGAACGTCGCCTCGACTCGGCTGATCCTGTCGGAGGGCCACACCGGCCCCAGCGCCGCGGGCGGGGTGATCGAGGGCTTCTCGCGCTTCATCGTCGGCGGCAATTTCATCATCGGGATCGTGATCTTCGCGATCCTGGTGGTCATCAACTTCGTGGTGATCACCAAGGGCTCGACCCGGATCGCCGAGGTCTCGGCCCGCTTCTCGCTGGACTCGATGCCCGGCAAGCAGATGGCCATCGACGCCGATCTCGGCGCCGGGCTGATCGACGAGGAGCAGGCGCGCAGCCGCCGCAAGGAGCTGGAGGACGAGAGCGGCTTCTTCGGGGCCATGGACGGTGCCTCGAAATTCGTGCGCGGCGATGCGGTCGCGGGGATCATCATCACGCTGATCAACGTCATCGGCGGCATCCTGATCGGCGTGGCGCAGCACGGGCTGTCGCTGTCCGAGGCGGCGAACTTCTACACCGTGCTGACCATCGGCGACGGGCTGGTGTCGCAGATCCCGGCGCTCGTCGTCTCGCTGGCGGCGGGTCTGATCGTTACCAAGGGCGGCACCGAGGGCGCGGCCAACGAGGCGGTGCTGGGCCAGCTGTCGAAATTCCCCAAGGCGCTCTTCATGGCGGCGGCGCTCCTCTTTGCCATCGGGCTGCTGCCGGGCTTTCCGTCGCTGGTCTTCGCGGCGCTGGCGGGGCTGATGATCTTTCTCGGCATCACCGTGCAGCGCGGTGCCGAGGAAGCCACCCGCAGCGCGGCCCGCGAGGAGGCGCAGCGGCAGAAGGCCGAGGCCGCGCCGGCCGAGGACAGCATCAAGGAGACGCTGAAACTCGACACGCTGCGGCTCGATCTGGGGCAGGCGCTGGTGCCGCTGATCTCCAGCCCCGACGCCGCGCTTGCGGGCAAGATCAAGAGCCTGCGCGGGCTCTTCGCGCGTGAGTTCGGCTTCGTGCTGCCCACCGTGCGGATCAAGGACGAGCCGATGCTGCCCGCGCAGAGCTACGCGCTGATGGTGCAGGGGGTCGAGGTCGCCCGGGGCGAGGTACGCCCCGCCGGCATGATGGTGGTCAACCCGGGCGAGTGCGGGCTCAAGGGTGAGCGGGGCAAGGACCCGACCTTTGGCCTCGACGCGCTCTGGGTCGATCCGCAGACCGCCAAGACCGCCGAGGGTATGGGGCTCACCGTGGTCGACCCGGAGAGCGTGATCATCACCCATCTGACCGAGGTGGTGAAGGAACATCTGCCCGAGCTGATGACCTACGGCGCCACGCAGGAACTGATCGAGGGGCTGGACCGCGAATACCAGAAGCTGGCCAAGGAGATCCCGGGCAACGCGCCCATGGTGCTGATCCAGCAGGTGCTGCAGGGGCTGCTGGCCGAGCGCGTCTCGGTGCGCAACCTGCCGCTCATCGTCGAGGCCATCGCCGAGGCCAAGCGCAGCACCTCCAGCGTCACCCAGATCACCGAGCAGGTCCGCCGCCGCCTCGCCAACCAGATCTGCAAGTCGATGATGGACGGCTCCGGCTTCATCTCGGTGATCACCATGGGCCCGGCCTGGGAGAAGGAATTCCTCGAGGCGCTGCGGGTCAGCGGTGACGAGCGCAACTTCGTCATGTCGCCGCAGCGGGTGCAGGACTTCGTGCTGCAGGCCCGCCGCGAGATCCAGCAGTTCGCCGAGCGTGACGAATGGCCGGCGCTGCTGGTCAGCCCGGAGGTGCGCAGCTTCGTGCGCTCCATGCTCGAGCGGGTCAGCCCGATGACCACGGTGCTGTCGCACAACGAGATCCACCGCAAGGCCGCGCTGCGCACCGTCGCGACCATCGGCAAGTGATGAACGTCTCGGCGCTGATCACCGTCCAGTTTCTCGGGGTGGCGCTGGTCTTTGCCCGCATCGGCGGCATCCTGATGTTCATGCCCGGCCTCGGCGAGCCGCTTTTCCCGGTTCGCCACCGTCTGGCCATGGCGCTCGTGCTGTCGCTCGCGCTCTACCCGCTGGCGCCGCTCGGCCCGGTGGATTTCGACAACACCGCCGCCTTCATAGGCATCCTCGCGATCGAGCTGACGATCGGGGTGTGGATCGGCATGTGCGGGCGCATCCTGCTGACCGGCCTGCAATTCGCCGGCTACCAGATCGGCATGATCGCCGGGCTCGCCAACGCCTTTTCGCCCAGCCTCGGCTCCTTCGAAGGGGCCAACCTCGTGTCGACCGCGCTGATGATGGCGGCGGTCGCGGTGATCTTCGCGACCGACCTGCACCACCTGATCATCGGCGCCATGGTGATGAGCTACGATGTCTTCCCGCCGGGGCGCATTCTCACCGGCGATCTCGCGCAGCAGATCGTCAAGGCGGTAAGCGCGAGCTTCTACATGGGGCTGTCCATCGCCGCGCCCTTCTTCGTCATGGGTCTGCTGCTCAACCTCGCCATGGGCCTGACCGCGCGGATGATGCCGACGCTGCCGGTGTTCTTCGTCGCGGGGCCGGTGCTGATCTGCTCGGGCCTGCTGGTGCTGGTCATGGCGTCGCCGCTGATGCTGCGCGAATTCGCCGAGCATTTCGCCGAATGGCTCGGCCTGCTGGTGTTCTGAGGCGCAGGCGATGGCGGAAGACGAGGACAAGAGCAACAAGACCGAAGAGCCGACGGAGCGAAAGCTCCGAAAGGCGCGCGAGAAGGGCGACGTTCCCAGTTCCAGGGAGGTGGGCAACGTCACGGCAGTGCTGTCGCTCTTTGCGATCACCGCCTTTGTCATGCCCAGCGTCTCGGCCCCCCTCGCGGGGGTCCTGCGCGGGGTCTTCGAGACTGCGGGGCAGGTGTCTGTCGGCGAGGACGTTCAGGGCATGCGCGACCTTGGTGGCGTGACCTGGGGGGTGCTGCGCGGCGTCGGCATCCTGCTCGCGCCGCTGCTGACGCTGATGGTGCTCGGGGCGGTGGCCGGGGCGCTGTTGCAGGGCGACATCGTGGTGGCAGTGGAAAGGATCAGGCCCAAGCTCTCCAAGATCTCGCCGCTCTCGGGGTTCAAGAAGCTCTTCTCGATGACCGCCATGGTCGAGTTCGGCAAGAGCGTCTTGAAAGTGCTCATGGTCGGTGCCATCGGCCTGTGGATCACCTATCACGGCGTGCGCGAGATCTGGATGGTGCAGGGGATCCTGCCCGAGATGGTGACGGATTTCGCCCGACGGACCGCGTCTCAGATGCTGCTGGTTGTGCTGGCGCTGCTGCTGGTCATCGCCATCGGCGACGTGCTGTGGAAGCGGTTCGATCACCGGCGCAAGCAGCGCATGTCGCTGCAGGACATCAAGGACGAGCACAAGGACACCGAGGGCGATCCGCAGATCCGAGGCAAGCGCCAGCAGCTTCGCCGTGAGCGGGCGCGCCAGCGCATCGCGCAGGCGGTGCCGCGTGCCACGGTGGTGCTGACCAACCCGACCCATTTCGCGGTGGCGCTCAAATACGAGAGCGGTGTCGACATCGCGCCGGTCTGCGTGGCCAAGGGCGCCGATCTCATGGCCGCGCGGATTCGCGAGCTGGCGCGCGAGTCCGAGGTGCCGATCATCGAGAACAAGCCTCTGGCCCGCGCCCTGCACGACGTGGCGGAGGTCGACAAGCAGATCCCCATCCAGCACTGGGAAGCGGTGGCGGCGATTATCGGCTATGTCATGGATATGCAGCGCAACATCAAGCGCCCGCTGCCCGAGGGATCGAGCCTGCGCGAAGAGGACTAGGCCGGGCGCTACGGGCAGGCATCCCGTCGCCCTCGGGGGACCCCAACCTGCCCGTGGAACGTGCCGATAGGGTCCGTCGCAGCACAGCCTTGCGGTTGGCTGCGCGCTGTCCCGCCCTCTGCGCCGGCGCATGGTCGCGCAATCATTTTGCGCGACGTGGAAATCCCTTGAAATCCGAGGTAGGGCAGGGGCGCGCGCTGCGGCCTATTGCTGCGGCACCGCGACTGTAGACCTTTGTATGCAGAACGGCTAAACGGGGCCAGACCCCCAGGAAAGGCATCGCATCATGGCTGAGAACAACACGCCTGACATCGTTTACACCAAGGTCGACGAAGCGCCCGAGCTGGCCTCGGCCTCGCTGCTTCCGATCATCCGCAGCTTTGCCGCCGCCGCCGGCGTGTCGATCGGCACCAAGGACATCTCGCTGGCTGGCCGCATCCTCGCGACCTTCCCCGAGGCTCTGACCGCAGAGCAGCGTCAGTCCGACGACCTCGCGTGGCTGGGCGACTGGGTGAAGACGCCCGAGGCGAACGTCATCAAGCTGCCGAACATCTCGGCCTCGGTGCCGCAGCTGGTGGCCGCGATCAAGGAACTGCAGGGCCAGGGCTACGCGCTGCCCGACTACCCCTATGAAGCCTCGACCGACGAGGAAAAGGCGATCCAGGCCAAGTACGACGGCATCAAGGGTTCGGCCGTGAACCCGGTGCTGCGCGAGGGCAACTCGGACCGCCGCGCCGCCGCTGCCGTTAAGAAATTCGCGCAGAACAACCCGCACCGCATGGGTGAGTGGACCGCCGCCAGCAAGACCCGCGTCGCCTCGATGTCGGGCGGCGACTTCTTCTCGAACGAAGTGTCGGCGACCCTCGACAAGGCCGCGACCGCGAAGATCGTGCTGGAAACCGCGTCCGGCGAGACCGTCCTGAAAGAGGGCGTCTCCTACCCGGCGGGCACCGTGGTCGACGCCACCTACATGAGCGCCGCCAAGCTCGACGCCTTCCTCGAGGACGAGATCAAGAAAACCAAGAACGAGGGCACGCTCTTCTCGCTGCACATGAAGGCGACGATGATGAAGGTCTCGGACCCGATCATCTTCGGCCACGCGGTGAAGGCATGGCTCAAGCCGGTGTTCGAGAAGTTCGGCGACGAGCTGAAGGCGCTCGGCGTCAACCCGAACTCGGGCCTCGGCGACCTGCTGGAGCGGGTGAAGGACAACGCGGAGATCGTGGCGGCCATCGACGAGGTGCGCGCCGCGCGTCCGCCGATGTACATGGTGAACTCCGACAAGGGCATCACCAACCTGCACGTTCCCTCGGACGTGATCATCGACGCCTCGATGCCCGCGCTGATCCGCGCCGGCGGCAAGGGCTGGGGGCCGGACGGCAACGAGTCCGACACCAACTGCGTGATCCCCGACAACTCCTACGCGCCGGTCTATGACGCGGCCATCGAGTTCTTCAAGGCGAACGGCAAGCTGAACCCGGCGACCGCCGGCACCGTGCAGAACATCGGCCTGATGGCGCAGAAGGCGGAAGAATACGGCTCGCACCCGACCACTTTCGAACTGCCCGAGGCAGGCACCGTCAAGATGATCCTCGACGACGGCACCGTGCTGCACTCGCACGACGTTGCCGCGGGCGACATCTGGCGTTCGGCCTCGGCCCGCAAGGCACCGATCGAGGACTGGGTGAACCTGGCCATCGACCGTCAGAAGGCGACCGGCTACCGCTCGATCTTCTGGCTCGACGCGACCCGCGCCCACGATGCCCAGCTGATCGAATACGTGAAGCCGATCCTCGAAGCCAAAGGTGTGGCCGACAAGTTCGAGATCATGGCCCCGCGCGAAGCCACCATCGCCTCGCTCGAGACCATCACCAAGGGTGAGAACACCATCGCGATCACCGGCAACGTGCTGCGCGACTACCTGACCGACCTCTTCCCGATCCTCGAGCTGGCCACCTCGGCCAAGATGCTGTCGATCGTGAAGCTGATGAACGGCGGCGGCCTCTTCGAGACCGGCGCTGGCGGCTCGGCACCGAAGCACGTGCAGCAGCTGATGGAAGAGAACCACCTGCGCTGGGACTCGCTGGGCGAGTTCTGCGCGCTCGGCGAGAGCTTCAAGTTCCTCGCGGACCAGAAGGACAACGCCAAGGCGCGGGTGCTGGGTGATGCGGTCGACACCGCGACGCAGGGCATCCTCGACCACGACCGTTCGCCCTCGCGCAAGGTCGGCGAGCCGGACAACCGCGACAGCCACTACTGGTTCGCCCGCTACTGGGCCGAGGCGCTGGCGGCGCAGTCCGACGACGCCGAGATGGCGGCGCATTTCGCACCCATCGCCAAGGCGCTGGCTGAAGGCGAGGCGGCGATCGTCGGCGAGCTGGCTGCGGTGCAGGGCAAGCCCGCCGATCTGGGCGGCTACTACCACGGCGATGCGGAGAAGACCGCCGGCGTGATGCGCCCCTCGGCGACGCTGAACGGCATTCTCGGCTGATCGCGCGCACAGGACGAGAGCAACGCCCCCGACCGGAAGGTCGGGGGCGTTTGCGTTTCTGCGCTGCGATTGAGAGGCCCGGGTATACGATTGAACACTTGCCCACAGACGGGCGGGGATAACTTGTGGCGATGTTCGAGGCGCCTGCGCACCGCTACATCAGGAAGTATCTACGGAAATTCTGACTACCCTATTTTGTGGTGGGTCAATCCGAATTCCAGAAAAGTTTAGTATTTACAGTTAATTAACAGATTTCAGGCTCAGGGCGTTAGGTGAGGTTTAAGTGATTCTCACTTGCCTTCTCCGCCCCGTAGAAGCCGCAACTGAGTCGTTCTCGCAGGGGTTGAAAAACTTTGGTGCACAGATTGTGGAAAAGATGCGGCAAGACAGTGGCTTGCGCGAATTCAGCGTGGATGGTGCAGAAAACTGCTTACGTATGGCGATTTCCCGCTACTCTTGGAGATGCCCGGGTCGCTGTCATGACTGAGCAAGATCGGAGTTTTCTCTCCTGATGACAGTGGCACGCCCGTATTTTCTGGGCGACGCAGTGGCGGGTTGGAAGGGGGGAGGCCCTGGTGCCAACGTAACCTTTGTCTTTTGTATATTATCATCGGCACCCGGAGAGAGATCTCCGGGTGCTTATTTTTTGTCTTCCCGGTTTCGCGGCCCTGATCGCCCGGCTGCTTGATCACGAGCGGGCTTGGATATACATTTTGAAAGGTATATCTACGAACTGCGGAGGCCATCATGCAGATCTCGAAATGGGGAAATTCGCTCGCTGTGCGCCTGCCTGCCGATCTCGTGCGCGAGCTCGGGCTGAAGGAGGGCGACCGTATCGAGCTGCATCCCGACGCGCGCGGGCTGGCGGTCAGCCGCGCGGAGCGGCCCGAGGAGATCCTCGCCGGGCTGCGCAGGTTCCGGGGTCGCCTGCCTGAAGGCGCGCGTCTGTCCCGCGACGAGGCGAACGCGCGCTGACAAAGCACGCATCGGCGCATGGACCGGGTTTTCTTCGACACCAACATCATCCTCTACCTGCTGGGCGAGGGGCCGAAAGCGGATCGGGCGGAGGCTCTGCTGATCCAGGGCGGTCTGATCAGCGTGCAGGTGCTCAACGAGGCGCTGGTGAATTGCCTGCGCAAGGCGAAGCTGAGTACGGAGGAGGCGGCTGACTTCCTCGCCGGAGTCCGGGCGCTCTGCGAGGTCGTGCCGCTGACCGTGCAGACGCATGACATCGGGCGCGCCCTCGGAGCGCGCTACGGCTTTTCCGTCTACGATTCGATGATCGTCGCCGCGGCGCTGCAGGCCGGTTGCGATACCCTCTGGTCCGAGGACATGCACCACGGGCTGCTGGTCGAGGACAGCCTGCGGATCCTCAATCCCTTCGGCAGCTGAGCCGGATGCATTCAGGCCCTCGGCGGGCGCACCGAGCCGCGCTCGACCAGTTGCACGGGCACTTTGCAGAGCATGGGCGCCGCTTCCGGTGGCAGCGTGATCGCTTCCATGGTGGCGCGGGTGAGTGCTTCGAGCGGCTGGCGGATCGTGGTCAGCCCGTGTGAGGACCAGCCCGAGATCGGCGCATCGTCGAAACCGATCAGCGATAGGTCCTCGGGCACACGCAGGCCAAGCTCGAACCGCGCCGTGTTCAGGACGCCCAGGGCGATCTCATCCGTGACCCCGAAGATGCCGTCGACCCGCCCGGCGCCGGGCATGAGCAGGGCACGCGCCGCCTCGACGCCGGTCTCGTAGCTGTTCGGCCCGTCCGCCCAGCGGGTGACCGGTATGCCGCGCAGCGCCATTTCAGAGCAGAAGGCCTCGGCGCGGTCGAGCTTGGCAGAGGTACGGGAGCCGGAGATCACCACCGCCACCTTCCTGCAGCCCGCGCGGTCCAGCCGTTCGGCGGCCAGCCGCCCGCCATGGGCGCTGTCGGCGAGGATCAGGTCGGCCCGCGCGCCCTCGGGCGGGCGCGGTCGGTTGATCAGCACCATGCGCGCGCCGTTCTGTGCGCAGAGCCGGATCAGCGCATCTGGCGCGGCACCCGAGAGCAGCACCACCGTGCGCACCCGGTAGTCGAGCAGGCGCTCGAGATCCTCGGCCATGCCGCCGCCGCTGTTCATCAGAAGGCATTGCAGGCGGCGGGCCTGCAGCGCCTGCGACAGGGCGTCTAGCTGGGCGGAAATATAGGGGTTGGAGAAGTTGCCGCCGACCACACCGACGAGATCCGAGCGATCCTGATGCAAGGTGCGGGCCAGGCGGTTGACCCGGTAGCCGAGTTCTTCGGCGGCTTCGAGGATACGCGCACGGGCCTGCTCCGAGACCTGCGCGCCGGGGGTGAAGGCGCGCGACACCGCCGAGCGCGAAACCCCCGCAAGCCGCGCCACGTCGGCGGCCGAAACGAAGCGGCCTTTCGGCGGGCCGAGCGGCGGGCGCGGCGGTCTCATCGTGCGCAGAGACCCCGGTCCAGCACCTCGCGGGCGAGGGTGAGCATCGGTGGCAGCGGGTATGTGTGTTCGAGACCGCGCAGGGCCCGGAGATGGGCGAGCGCTTCATCAAAGGTCGGGAAGGCGCCGGGCCGCCGCAGGTGCAACCAGAGCGCGAGCACGGTGACCGAGCGCGAGCGCCCGCCGCGGCAATGTACCAGCAGCCCGCCCTTGCCATGCGCGGGGTAGTGCGGCTTGCCCTCGGTGTAGACCGCCGCGAGCCCGTCGATCAGCGTGACCGCCGCGGCCAGCGTCTCGGGGGCGTTGCCAGTCCCGTCAAGCAGGCCGATCTGGTAGCGCCGCAGGTGGGTGCCGTCAGGGCGGAGCAACGGGCCGGGGAAGATGTTCATCGCGAGGTTGAGGGTCGTCCCGATGCCCGCGGCTTCCAGCGCAGGGCTGTCTTCGGCGGCCGGCAGGTTGCCGAGCCAGAGAGCGTCGAGGCCGGGGCCGATCTCGCCGGTGACCTGCCAGAGCAGCGGGCGGATGTCCTCGGCGGCCTCGGTTTCGGGAACGCTGTCGGGAAGGTGGTGGCGGTGCATCTGGTCAGACCTCGAGGCTGGTACAATGCCGCAGGCGCGGGCCGAGCGCGGCGGTCAGGCGGGGGGCGGTGGTCAGGTCGACGAAGGCCGGCACCACCCGCGCGGCACGTGTGGTTTCTGCCATCGAGAGCAGGTCCGAAAGCCGCGGGTGCACGTTCCAGCCCATCCAGCGCGCATGTCCCGCGGTGATCATCGCATGGGCCGGGCTGCTGCGCGGCACATGGCCGGAGAAGATGTAGCGGAACCCCGGGCGATTGTGCAGCGCCGCGGGCAGCCCGTGCTCGGCGTTCGGCCCGTCGGCGACGATGATCTGCACCGGCTGGGCGGTTTCGGGCGTGACCTCGGGCGGGCGGGTGCCGGTCAGACGCTCGGCTTCGCCCGCGATTTGCGGGCAGGCGTGGACGGTGAGCCCTGCGGCGGTAAGCGCCGCCACCATGTCGGGGCCGCGCCCGTCAGCGGGGCAGGGCAGCACCGCGCCATCGCGCGCCGCGTCCGCCAGCGCGGCGATTTGGCAGGCAAGCGAGTCCTCGCGGTCCCCGTAGGAGGCATCGGCCAGCACCGTGGCACTCCGCGGGAAGGGATCGCAGCGCAGCAGTGGTGCCTCAGTGCTGAAATCGCCGGTGTAGAGAAACCCGCCGCGCAGGGTCGGGAAGCGCATCCAGATACCACCGGGGGCATGGCCCGAGCGGCCGGTGTCGAACCGGAGGCCCAGCACCTCCGCGGGGCCGCGGTCGGGCAGTGCGGCGCTACGGGCGGGGCGCAGCTCGGTCGGCAACTGGCGCAGCGTCTCGGGGGTGGCAAAGACCGGGGGCGTGCCGATCTCGTCCAGTCGGCCCAAGGCGCCGACGTGATCGACATGGGCGTGGCTGAGCAGCACCGCGTCGATGCGGCCCGCGCGAGAGAGGTCCGGGCTCTCGCCCAGTTCCAGCCCGCCGCCCATGTCGAGCAGCAGCCTGCGCCCCTCGATCTCGAGCAGGAAAATCGCGGCGCTCTTGCGGCCGAGGCCACTGAGGGCGGTCAGTCGCGCCATGGCAGCACCCCCTCGGGCAGGCGACGGCCGAACAGCAGCGACAGGCCCATGAGCGCCAGCACCAGCAGCACCATGAGGCAGCCCACGGCGGCAGCGAGGGTGGAGGAGCCGGCCTCCTCGAGGAAGATGATCATCGGTCCGACGGTGGTGGCGCGCGAGCTGACCAGCAGCACCGAAACCTGGATCTCGTTCACCGCCGTCATGAAGACGAGGATCGCGGCTGCCATGGCCGAAGGCGCGAGCGCAGGCAGGACGATGTCGCGCAGCCGCGCGAAGACCCCGGCACCCGCGAGCTGCGCCGCCTCGTCCAGCGCCCTGTCGATCTGCGCGTAGCCGCCGAGGATGGGGCGCAGCGCGAGCGCGAGGAAGTTCGACAGGTAGGCGGCGAGGATCACCCAGACCGTGCCGTAAAGCCCGGTGCCGACGAAGGGCAGGGGCCGCAGGAAGAACAGGATCATGGCGACGCCTATGATGATGCCGGGCAGCGCGTAGGCGAGTTCCGAGGCGATGCGCAGCAGCCGTGCCACCCAGCCGCGCCGCCAGCTCAGCACGTAGCCGAGGGCCACGGCGGCCGGGATCAGGATCGCCACGGTCAGCAGTGTCAGCCAGAGCGAGGTGAGGAAGGCGCTTCGGATGCCTTCGTGGTTGAAGAGCGCATTGGCGAAGTTCTCGAAGGTGATCGTTTCCAGCGTCAGGGGCTGGCCGTAGCCACGTACCAGCGCGGTGCCGAAAAGGGCGGAGAGCGGCAGGAGGAGGCAGAGCGCAAGGTAGAGCCAGGCCACTCCGCTGACCGGCAGGCGCCAGCGGCCCAGGGCCATCCGCGGTGGCCGCTGCGCGGCGTCGACGCGCTGGTCGCCGCGGCGTCCGAGCCAGGCGGTGAGGGTCATTCCGATCACCGTCAGCAGCGCCAGAAGCAGGGCAAGCAAGGCCATGTCATTCAGCGCCGAAGGTCCGTAGGCGTTGAGCCTTTGGTAGATCAGGGTGATCAGCGTTGGCACTCGGGCCGGGATGCCGAGCATGGCCTGGATGCCGAAGTTCCCGATCGAGGAGACGAAAGCCAGGGCAGCCCCGGCGAATATGCCGCCGCGGATCAGCGGCAGGATGATGTCGCGGGTCACGGCGCTCGCGCTTGCGCCATTGGCATGGGCGGCCTCGACCAGCGAGGCGGGCAGGCGCTGCAGCGAGGCGCGGACCGACAGGAAGACGAGGGGCGCATTGTAGAGCCCGAGCAGGAAGATGATCCCGCCCATGGAATAGAGTGGATGGCGGGTGCCGGGCGGTAGCGACAGGCCGAGCGTGCCGAGGATCGGGCTGGCGGGCGAGAAGGCCTGCACCCAGGCCAGCGCGGTGACCTGCGGCGGGACCATCAGCGGCAGCACGAAGCCGAAGACCCAGAGCGTGCGGCGGCGCATGTCGGTGAGCGAGGTCAGCAGCGCGGCCAGCGTGCCGACCGCCGTGGCCAGCAGCGTCGCGGCGCAGGCGATCCAGAGGGTGTTGAACGTGGCCTCCAGCACCCGGCGGCCGCCGAGGGTATCGGCAATGCGGGCGGCGTCGAAGGCGCCCTGCGGGAAAAGCGCGGCGTGCAGCAGCCGGGCGAGCGGTGCGATGGAGAGCAGCCCCACGAAGAGGATCAGCGCGAGCGTCAGCATCCGCTCGCTGCCCATGGCCCGGAGCAATCGGCGCGCCCGTGGGGGGGGCGCCGATTGGTCTTCTGCGAGGGTCACGCGATCAGAGCCCGAAAATCTCGGCAAAGCGCGCGCGCACCGCCTCGTTGGTCTCGAGCGCGGCGTCGACGTTGTAGTCGAGCAGCTTCATGTCCTCGAGCTTGGGGAAGCCCTCGGGGCCTTCGACGCCCGGCAGGATCGGCAGCGAGCCCTGCTCGGCCACCAGCTTCTGGCCCTCTTCGCTGAGCAGGAAGTCGATGAAGAGCTTGGCTTCCTCGGGGTGCTCGGTGCCGGCCATGATCGCGGCGGGTTCGGTGATGAAGCTCACGCCGTCCTCGGGCACGATGAAGTCGACCGGCGAGCCGTCGGCCTTGGCGCGCAGCGCGTTGGCATCGACGATGATCGCGTATTTCGCCATGCCCGAGGCGACGGCCTTGGTGGCCGGGCCGTTGCCGCCCTCGGGGACGATGTCCAGGTCGTTGAGGCCCTCGTAGAACGCCCAGCCGATGCCTTCGGCGTTCAGCAGCGCGTGCAGGTGGTTCAGTGCGGCGCCGGAGTAGAGCGGCGAGGGCACGCCGATCATGCCGCGGTTGTCTTCGGTGATGAGGTCCATCCAGCTGCTAACCGGCTCGGCGATATCGGTGTTGTAGGCGATGCCGGTGGTCATCGCCTTGGTGCCGAAATAGGTCATGTCGGCATCATAGGTGGCGGGGTCGTACGCGGACACGGGGGCGTCCTCGTAGGCCAGCAGGTGGCCGCCGGCCTTCAGTTCGCCGAGGTTGATCACGTCGGCAACCAGCAGGATGTCGGGCTGCACGTTGTCGGCCTCGATCTCGGCGCGCACGACGTTCATCAGTGCAGAGGTACCGTTGCGGGTCCATTCGATCTTGATGTCGGGGTGGGCGGCCTCGAAGGCGTCGACGGTCTGCTGCGCCTGCTCCGGCGGCTGGCTGGTGTAGAGCGTCAGCGTGGTTTCTGCATAGGCTGCGCTGGAAAGCAGCGACGCGGCGAGGGTGAGGCTGAGAAGACGCATGTTCGGTGTCCCTGTGGTTGCGTGTTCAATTCAGGTGGGAGGAGGCGGCGGCCGGATCGGGGATGACCCAGCCGTCGCGCAGGGCGAGAGAAATCCGCTGGCCGCGGCTCAGAGCGGCGGGGGCGGCGATGTTGACGGAAAGCGGGATGTCCCCGGCGGGTCCGGCCATGACCTCGGCGCGCAGGTAGGCACCCCGGTAGGTGGCGCGGGTGACGTTGCCGGGGATGGAATCCGCGGCGTCGGTCATTTGAAGGTCGCCGGGATGGAAGGAGATCTTGGCGCGGCGTCGGGCGGTCTCGCCGGGGGCACAGCGCAGCCTGACCGACTGGCCGAGCACCGAGGCGGCGGCATGGCCATCTCCGAGCGGACGGATGTCCTCGGCCTCGAGGACCCGCCCCTCGCCGATGAAGCCCGCGACGGTCTCGCTCTGAGGCTGGCTGAAGAGGGCTTCGGGGCGGTCGAACTGCAGGATGCGGCCCTTGTCCATGACCGCAACGCGGTCCGCCAGCGCCAGCGCCTCGGACTGGTCATGCGTGATGTAGAACATGGTGGCGCCCGACCGGGTGTGGAAGGCGGCGAATTCCTCTTCCAGCGCGCCGCGCAGGTGCACGTCGAGATTGGCGAGCGGCTCGTCGAGCAGCACGACGCGGCTTTCCATCGCAAGGCAACGGGCAAGGGCGACACGCTGGCGCTGTCCGCCTGAGAGGTCGGCGGGACGGCGATGCGCCAGCGGACCCAGCTCGACGAGGTCGAGCACCTTCGACACGCGGGAATTCCTCTCTGATTTGGGAATGCCCGCAATCTTGAGCCCGTAGGCGACGTTCTGCGCCACCGTCATATGCGGCCAGAGCGCGTAGTTCTGGAACACCACGCCGATGCCGCGATGCTCGGGGGCGAGGTGTCGGCCGGCGCTTGAAACGGTCTCGCCGCCGATCTCGATCCGGCCACCGTTGAGCCGCTCGAAGCCTGCGAGGCAGCGCAGCAGCGTGGTCTTGCCGCAGCCCGAGGGGCCGAGCACGGCGATGAATTCCCCGGCCTCGATGCTCAACGAAACCTGCCGCAGCACCTGCGTCTGGCCGTAGCTCTTGTCGATGCCCGAGATGCGGATGTCGCTCATGTTCGCCCCGTGGTGTCAGGCTGCACAGCTGTGCAGCGTCGAGGCGATCTCTGGCGGCGGGCTGCGACAGCGGAGCGACAAGTGCATGACAGATCGGTGAAATCCGACATGGAAACGAAAACGGCGCCCGCGAGGGGCGCCGTTCGGGTCAGATCATGGACGCGCGGTCAGCTGCCGCGGTAGGTCGAATAGCCGAAGGGCGAGAGCAGCAGCGGCACGTGGTAATGCGCGGGCTGGGACATGCCGAAGCGGATCGGCACCACGTCGAGGAAGCGCGGCTCCTCGGGGGGCGTGCCGCAAGCGTCGAGATACGCGCCCGCGTGGAAGACCAGCTCGTAGGTGCCGAGCGCGAACTCGGCGGCGGGCAGGATCTGCGCGTCGGTGCGCCCGTCGTCATTGGTGACCAGCGTCTTGAGCAGGCTGCGGGCCTCGCCCTCGATCCGGAACAGCTCGATCTTCAGCCCCTCGGCGGGGCAGCCGCGGGCGGTATCGAGCACATGCGTCGTCAGGTATCCGGTCATCGGCGGGTCTCCATCGGCTATTTCGGCGGTGTCTCGGGTCATAGTGGCAGAAGCCGGGACCGGGTAAAGGCCCGACTGAGGTCCCGGTGCCCGAGACAGTTTCAAACGCTGCTTGAAGATCAGCGCGCCGCCATGCGGCGGGTCATGTCGAGCATCCGCGCCGAGAATCCCCACTCGTTGTCGTACCAGCCGAAGAGTCGCAGCTGACCGCCCTCGACGACACGGGTCTCGCGGGTCGAGAGAACCAGCGACTCCGGCCGGGCGCGCAGGTCGGTCGAGACGCAGGGGTCGTCGGTGAGGCCGACGAGGGCCGAGCCCGCGAAGAGCTGCGCCAGCGCGGCGTCGGCCTCCTCGGGCATGTCCTCGAGCTGCAACACCGCGTCCACCGCCGAGACCGAGATGCAGGGCACGCGTACCGCGGTCACGCTGAGCCTTTGGTCGAGGCCAGGCAGCACCTTGATCACCTGCTTCGCGGCGCTGGTGCTGGTCGGCACCATCGACACGGCGGCGGCGCGGCTGCGCTCGTAGCTGGCACCGGGCGCGTCCACCGTGGGCTGGCTGCCGGTGTAGCAGTGGATGGTCGTCACATGCGCGCGGGCGATGCCGAAACGCGCGTCCAGCGCCTTCAGCATCGGCGCGATCGCATTGGTGGTGCAGGAGGCGTTCGAGACAATGCGTGCATCGCCCATCTCGTCCTCGTTGGCGCCAAGCACGCAGGTGATATCTGCGGCCTCGGACGGCCCGGAGAGCAGCACCGATTTCGCCCCGGCGAGAAGCCCGGCCTCGGCATGCGGGCGATTGGAGGCCGCACCGGTACATTCGAGCACGACGTCGACGTGGCCGAGATCCAGCTCGCGCAGGTCGCGCGTGGTGTGGAAGGGGATGCGACGGCCATCGATGACCAGCGCGCCGGGCTCCTCGGTGACAGTGCCGGGGAAGGGGCCGAAGACGCTGTCGTAGCGGAAGAGGTAGGCGCACATCTCGGGCGAGGCGATGTCGTTGATCGCCACCAGCTCGAGGTCGGCATGGGCCGGGTCGATGAGCAGTTGGCGCAGCAATGTGCGGCCGATGCGGCCGAAGCCGTTGATCATGATGCGGGTCATGGGGTGCCTCCGCGGAACTTTGACGGGGCAAGCGATACGCCTCTGTGCGGCGGGGTCAAGGAGCGGACGCGAGATGGCGGCGCGCGGGGAGAGGCAGGCGCTCGTCAGGCGGCTTCGCCTTCCTGCCGGGCGGCACAGGCCCGCGCCTCAGCCCACGAAGCGGCCGCGGTAGTCGCTGGGGCTCTGGCCGCGCAGCGCGCGGAAGCGGCGGGAGAAATAGGCCGGATCGGAAAAACCCAGCCGGTAGCCGACCTCGGCCACGGGCACCTGGGTGAAAGCCAGCATCCGGCTGGCCTCGGTCATCACCTTGCCCTCGATGTAGCGCGAGGCGCTGAGGCCGGTTGCGGCGTGGCACAGGCGGGTAAGGTGGCCGGGGGTGATCGACAGGGCGGCGGCGTAGTCCCCGGCGCGCCAGCCCTCGGCGAGATGCTCGGAGATCAGCCGGTCCAGCGCCATCATCTTTGCCCCGCCCGGGGCGGCGGCTTCCTCGGCCGGCGCCAGCGCGCAGATCTCGGCGAGCAGCGCTTGCGCCAGCGCCACCAGCAGGTTGGCGCGATAGGGGCCGGGGCGGGCGAAGGCGGCGACGAGTTGCTCCGACAGGGTGACCAGCGTGCCCGAGGCGTTCCCGATCACCGGGCGCGCCAGCCGTGCGGCGAGCCCGGCAGACGCCGGGCGCATCCCCGCGAGCACAGGTGCGGGGAAGGAGAGCACCAGCCCCTCGCTCAGCTTCTGGAATTCGAAGCCATGCACGATCTGTACCGGGATCAGCAGGAACTGCCCATCATCGAGCGTTGCGTCCCGCCCGTCGATCCGCACCTGGGCATGGCCTTGGCGCATGAAGAAGACCTGGGTGATCTCGGCATGCCGATGCGGTGAAATCACCCAGTCGTGAAGCCTTGCCCGGTCCCAGATGCGCTCGCAATGCACCGTGTCGGGGAAGCCTCCGGTCTCGCCGAAGAGGTCGAAAAGGGGGATGTTGGGACGCTGGATCATGCATGAATAGTACCAGCCTATGCGCTCCCCGTCTATTCGCGCGAACCCTCCCGAAGCGTAGGGTGCGGGCAAAGATCGGAGGAGAATACATGAAAACCGAAGTCGTGATCATCGGCGGCGGCCCCTCGGGCCTGCTGCTCTCGCAGCTGCTGAACAAGGCCGGGGTCTCTACCGTGGTGCTCGAGCGCTCGAGCCGCGAGCACGTGCTGTCGCGGATCCGGGCGGGGATCCTCGAATGGGGCACCGTCGAGCTGCTGCGCGAGGCGGGCGTCGGCGCGCGCATGGATGCCGAGGGCTACCCGCACGACGGCACCTATCTGACCGACGCCGAGCTGATGGTGCACATCGACTTCAAGGGGCTCACCGGCAAGCAGGTCATGGTCTACGGCCAGACCGAGGTGACGCAGGACCTCTACGATGCGCAGGATGCCATGGGAACCAAGGTAATCCACGGGGTCGAGGATGTGACGATCCACGATCTCGACGCCTCCCAAGCGGCGGTCGAATACACGCTGAACGGCGAGCGCCACCGGGTCACTTGCGCCTATGTGGCGGGCTGCGATGGGTTCCACGGGGTCAGCCGCCAGACCATCCCCGAGGAGAAGCGGCGCGAGTTCGAGCGGGTCTACCCCTTCGGCTGGCTGGGGATCCTCTCGCGCACGCCGCCGGTGCATGACGAGCTGATCTATTCCAACTCGCCGCACGGCTTCGCGCTGGCCTCCATGCGCAACGAGAACCTCGTGCGCTACTACGTGCAGGTTCCGCTCACCGACAAGGTCGAGGACTGGTCGGACGAGCGTTTCTGGACCGAGTTCAAGCGCCGCATCCCCTCGGAGGCTGCCGCCAAGCTGGTCACCGGCCCGTCGATCGAGAAGTCCATCGCACCTCTGCGCAGCTTCGTTTCCGAGCCACTGCGCTGGGGCCGGCTGTTTCTTGTCGGGGACGCCGCGCATATCGTGCCGCCGACCGGCGCGAAGGGGCTGAACCTCGCAGTCTCGGACGTCTACTACCTGCACGAGGCGCTGATCTCGGCGCTGAAGTCCGGCCAGACCGCAGGCATCGACGGCTATTCCGGGCGCGCGCTGGGGCGGATCTGGAAGGCCATGCGCTTCAGCTGGCAGATGACCACCATGCTGCACCGCTTCGAAGGCGAGGACAGTTTCGCCGAGGAGATGCGCCGGGCCACGCTGCGCCACCTCGCGGACTCGGAAACCGCGCGCAAGGACCTCGCGGAGAACTACGTCGGCCTGCCGTTCTGAGCCGCCGCGATGGCATCTCCGAGACTGATCGGGAAATTTTGCAGTCCTGCGTCGACACCGGCCCGTTCCCCCGAGCGGGCCGTATTTCATTCAGACTATTGACGCCTCTTGCGTCATGGGCGAGAGGGTGCATAGTCAAAATGAGGCAAAATTTCCGCAGGGAGAGTAAATTTTGCAGAATATCGGGGAGGCTTTCCACCTGGCGCTGTCGCTGGTCCTGTCCGGCGAGGCCGATCTCTACGAGATCGTCGGCCTCTCGCTGCGGGTCAGCCTGAGCGCTACGGTGCTCGCCTGCGCCATCGGCCTGCCCATTGGCGCGCTGATCGCGGTGAGCCGGTTCCGGGGACGCGGCCTCGTGCTGATCGTGATGAACGCGCTGATGGGTCTGCCGCCGGTGGTCGTCGGCCTGCTGGTCTACCTCTATCTCTCGCGCTCCGGGCCGCTCGGCTTTCTGGGGCTGCTCTACACCCCCGGCGCGATGATCTTCGCGCAGACCATTCTCATCGTGCCCATCGTCGCCGCTCTGTCGCGACAGGTGCTCGAAGATCTTCACGCCGAATATGTCGAACAGTTCCGCTCGCTCTGCCTTTCGCGCTGGCAGAGCATCACGACGCTGCTCTGGGACGGGCGTTACGCGCTGCTGACCGTCGGGCTGGCGGGCTTTGGCCGCGCCGTCGCTGAGGTCGGCGCGGTGATCATCGTCGGCGGCAACATCGACCATCTGACCCGGGTGATGACCACGGCCATCGCGCTCGAGACCTCAAAGGGTGACCTGCCACTGGCGCTGGCGCTGGGGATCATCCTGCTGGTGCTGGCTCTTGGCGTGAACGCCGGGGTGCAGGGGCTGCGGATGACCGCGGCGAGGCAGGCGCATGTCTGAGGTGACCCATGTCTGAGAAAACCCATGTCTGACCTGCCTATCACCTCAGTGCCACCCGTGGCGCGCCCCCGCGACGAGGCTGCGATGAAACGCCGCCTCCTTCCCTTGCGTGTCTCCGATCTGAGGCTCGCAGCGGATGGCGCGGCGCTGCTCGACGGAGTGGAGCTGAACCTCGCGCCCGGTGGCTGCACGGTGATCATGGGGCCGAACGGCGCGGGCAAGAGCCTGCTGCTGAAGATGCTGCACGGGCTCTTGGTGCCGAGCGGCGGAGAGGTGAGCTGGAACGGCACCCCTGCCGCGCAGGCCACCGCGCGGCAGGCGCTGGTCTTCCAGAAGCCGGTGCTGCTGCGCCGCTCGGTCGCTGCCAACCTCGATTTCGTGCTGAAGGCCCGCGGTCGCGACCGGTCGCGTCGCGACGCGCTGCTGCGCGAGGTCGGACTGCTGCACAAGGCGCGCCAGCCCGCGCGGTTGCTCTCGGGCGGCGAGGCGCAGCGGCTGGCATTGGCCCGGGCGCTGGCCACCGATCCCGAGGTGCTGTTCCTCGACGAGCCCACCGCCAGCCTCGATCCGGCTTCGGTGCTGGTGATCGAGCGCATCGTCGGTGCTGCCCGCGACCGCGGCACGCGGATCATCTTCGTCACCCATGATGTCGGGCAGGCCCGGCGCATGGCCGACGAGGTGGTCTTCCTGCACCGCGGCCGCGTGGCCGAGCACAGCCACGCAGATGTCTTCTTTCCCGAACCGCGCAGCCAGCCGGCGCGGGACTATCTCGCGGGCCGGATCGTGCTCTGATCCCCCGCCCAACGTGCATCCCAAGTGATTGATTACCAAGGACAGAAGGACGTTCCTCATGACCATCGCAAGACTGATCGCCTCGACCGCGCTGACCCTCGGCCTCGCCGGCGGCGCCCTCGCGCAGGAGCAGTCGATCATCGTGCAGTCGACCACCTCGACCGCGAACTCGGGGCTCTACGACTACCTGCTGCCGATCTACACCGGCGAGAGCGGCATCACCGTCAACGTGGTAGCCGTGGGCACCGGCCAGGCGATCAAGAACGCCGAGAACTGCGACGGTGACCTGCTGCTGGTGCACGCCAAACCGTCGGAAGAGAAATTCGTCGCGGCGGGTTTCGGCACCGAGCGCACGGATCTCATGTACAACGACTTCGTCATCGTCGGTCCGGAAAGCGACCCGGCGGGCGTGAAGGGCATGGATGATGTCGAGGCGGCGCTGACCAAGATCTCCGAGGCGGGCGCGCTCTTTGCCTCGCGCGGCGATGACAGCGGCACCCACAAGAAGGAAGTCGCGCTTTGGAAGGCCGCGGGTGTCGATCCCACCGCCGCCTCGGGCGACTGGTACCGCGAGACCGGCTCGGGCATGGGCGCGACGCTGAACGCGGGCATCGGCATGGGCGCTTACGTGATGACCGACCGCGCCACCTGGATCAGCTTCCAGAACAAGCAGGACTACGCGATCGAGGTCGAGGGCGACGAGACGCTCTTCAACCAGTACGGCGTGATCCCGGTGAACCCGGAAAAATGCCCGAGCGTGAAGATCGACGCGGCGCAGGACTTCGCCGACTGGCTGCTCTCGGACGAGGGCCAGAAGGTGATCGCTGACTACAAGGTCGACGGCCAGCAGCTGTTCTTCCCCAACGCGCCGAAGAACTGATAGGGTCCGGGGGCGGCACGGTGCCGTCCCCAACACGCCCGAGACGATGACAGACCTGCAGATCCCGCCACACGAATACCTCACCGTCCGCGAACTGGCCGATCTGCTGCGCCTGAAGGAGCGCAAGATCTACGATCTTGCAGCATCGGGCGAGGTGCCCTGCTCGCGTGCCACCGGAAAGCTGCTGTTCCCCGCCGCCGAGATCCGCGCCTGGATCGAAGGCGCGCAGAGCGGCGGCTTCGCTGCGTCCGCGGCGGCGCGCCCCGGGGTGTTCCTCGGCTCCCACGATCCGTTGCTCGATTGGGCGATCCGCCAGTCGCGCTGCGGGCTTGCCACCTATTTCGACGGCTCTCTGGATGGTCTGACGCGCTTTGCCGCGGGCGAGGGCGTCGCGACTGGCCTGCATGTGCGCGACAGCGAGGGGAACTGGAACTCTGGGGCTGCGCGCGAGGCGGTCCCGGATCAGAACGCGGTGCTCGTCGGCTTTGCCGCGCGGCGCCGCGGGCTGGTGCTGCGCGAGGACGGCCCGACGCCGCGGGGGCTGGCCGATCTTGCCGGCCTGCGGCTGGCGCCCCGTCAGGACAGTTCCGGCACCGCCGGGCTGCTGCGCGATCTCGCTGCCGAGGCGGGATTCGATCTGGGGTCGGTCACGCTCACCCCGCTCGAACGCACCGAGGACGAGGCGGTGCAGAGCGTGCGGCGCGGCGAGGCCGACGTGACCTTCGGCCTCGAGTCGGTGGCGCATTCTTATGGGCTGCGCTTCGTGCCGGTGATCGAGGAGCGCTTCGACCTGCTGCTCGATCGCAAGGCCTGGTTCGACCCGCCGCTTCAGACGCTGATGGCCTTCTGCCGCTCCGAGACCTTCCGCGCCCGCGCAGACAGCCTCGGCGGCTACGACCTGTCGCGCCTCGGTGAGGTCGTCTGGAACGCCTAGCGCAGCGCCGATTTCATTGCTGTTTCGGGGAAGCAGGTGGCGGGCCGCCCCTGCGCTTCCTGCCAGCGGCCGATCGAGCGGCGGGTCTTGAACCCCGGCAGCCCGTCCGCACCGCCCACGTCATGGCCCATCCGTTCAAGTGCCCGCTGCATAGCGGCGACGTCCGAGCGGTAGAGGCCCCCGACCGAGCCCCAATGCGCGCTGAAATCGCCCACGCCGTATTGGATGCGATCACCCACGTGGCCGACGAATAGCGCGTAGAGATCGCTCATGTTGTAGTCCTTCAGCACGTAGAAGTTGGGCGTGACGATGAAGGCCGGGCCGTGCCGCCCTGCCGGCATCAGCAGGAAGCCCTCGCCGCGGCGCTCGTGCTCGGGGAAAGGGCGGCCGGAGACGCGGGTGATACCGAGCTTTTCCCAGTCGGAGATGCGTTTGCCCTGATCGGGGCCCTCGAGCGTGCAGGACACGGATGCCGGCACACGGACCTCGAAGCCCCAGTCGCGCCCGCTCTGCCAGCCGTGCTTGGCAAGGTAGGTGCCGATGGAGGCGATGGTGTCCGCCTCCGAGCGCCAGATGTCGGCATGGCCGTCGCCATTGCCGTCGGCGGCGTATTTCAGGAAGTTCGAGGGCATGAACTGCGGCTGGCCGAGCGCCCCGGCCCAGGAGCTTTTCATCACTCCGGCGGGGGCGTGCCCGGCCTGCGCGATCTGCAGCGCGGCGATCAGCTCGTCGGTGAAATAGGCGGCGCGGGTGGACATGAAGCCCTTGGTGCCCAGCACCTCGAAGGCGCTGTGCGGGATCGCCACGCGGCCATAGCCGCTCTCGCGGCCCCAGATGCCGAGGATGATCCGCCCGGGCACGCCGGTGGCCTTTTCCGTCGCGGCGAGGACCGAGGCATGGCGCCCGGCCATCTGCCGCCCGATGGCGGTCGCGCTGTCGATGGAGCCGCGGTTGAAGTATTTCGCGGGCTGGCCGAACTCGGCCTGTCGCTGCTGCCTGGGGGTCTCGGGCTTGGTGCCGGGAGGCACGAGGTCTGGCAGATCCCAGTTGAGACGCACGCCAGCAAAAGCCGACTCGAAGGTGCCGCGCGACACGCCCTTGCGCGCTGCCTGTGGCCAGACCGTCTGTTCCAGCCAACCGCGGAATTGCCGTTCCACCGCGCCTCGGTCGAGGGCGAGGGCAGGGGAGGCGAGGCAGGCGCAGGCCAGGAGCCCGGCGGCGAGGGCGCGGCGCCATGCTTTGAATTCAAGGGGGCTGATCATGGGGACTCCGGAGGGCTGCTCGGGCGAGTTTTGACCCAGCCTAACGCAGCGCCTGCGGTGGGGTCACGCTCTCTTCGCCCCATTGCGCGATCTTGCGGTCGATGGTCTTGCGAGAGACGCCGAGCCGCCGCGCCGCTTCGGCCCGGTTGCCGTCGCAGAGGTCGAGCATGTGCAGGATGTGGCGCTGCACGACGAGGTCGAGGTCCTCGATCGCCCGCGCCCCGGTCACCCCGCCCGCGCCCGAGAATTCCTCGGGGAAGCCGCCGAGGATCACCGAGCGTTCGATCAGGTTGCGCAGCTCGCGCACGTTGCCGGGCCAGGCGTAGCGGCGCAGCTTCAGCAGGGTCTGCTCGTCGAGCTCGAGCCCCGGCATGCCGAGCGCCTGGCTGAACTGCTTGGTAAAGAGCGCGGCCAGTTCGAGGATGTCATCGGAACGGTCCGACAGTGGCGGCATTTCGACCTTCAGCACGTTGATGCGGTGGTAGAGATCGGCGCGGAACCTGCGCTGCGCGACCAGCGCCTCTAGATCGGCGTTGGTGGCAAAGAGAAAGCGCAGGTTCAGCGGGATCTCGCGCTCGGCTCCGGTGGGGCGGATGCGCTGATCCTCGAGCACGCGCAGCAGTGCTGCCTGCAGCGGCTCGGGCATCTGCGCCACCTCGTCGAGAAAGAGCGTACCGCCATCGGCCAGCAGCAAAAGGCCGGGCTTCAGACGTTCGCCGTTCTCGACGCTGCCGAACAGCTCCTGCACCATGCGGTCGGGGGCGATCGCGGCGCAGTTCACCGGCACGAAGGGTTTGTCGGCGCGATCCGACAGTTGGTGCAAGTGCCGAGCGGCCATCTCCTTGCCGGTGCCGCTGGCGCCGGTGAAAAGAACCGGCGTCGGCAGCGGTGCCAGCTTGGCGAGCATTGCGCGCACCGCGACCATCACCTCGGACTTGCCGAGCAGCTTGCCCTGGAACTGGCCGGTGCGCAGCTCGCGGCGCAGCAGGGTGTTGTCGCGGCGCAGGTACTTGCGGTCGAGCGTTCGGGCCACCGCGCCGAGGATCTGGTTGGCGCGGAACGGTTTCAGGACGAAGTCATTGACCCCGGCCCGCAGCGCGGTGATCGCGGTTTCGAGGTCCGCGTAGGCGGTGATCAGGATGGTGTCGCCGAAGAACCCCTTGCGCTGCTGCTCGGCGAGCCAATCGAGCCCGGTGCGCTTGGGCATGACGTTGTCGAGGATCACCAGATCGAAATGCGCGGCATCGAGCTTCTGTGTGGCCTCCGCCGCCGAGCCCGCTTCCTCGACCCGCTGCACCCGGGGGGCCAGCATCTTGACGAGGAAGTTGCGCATACCGGGCTCGTCGTCGACCACGAGGATCGAAGCGCCGGCCAGCGTCGGGCCGTAATCGTCGGTGGAGGCATCCTTCGGCGTCATGCGCTGTGGCTCAGTCGTGGCGGACGTTGGAGCTCGAGTAGACGTCGGCGGACGAGAAGCCCATCTCGTGCAGACCGAAATAGGCGGCGATGCCGATGACGATGATGGCGGCGAAGCCTGTGAACATGGCTTTCATATGCGGTCACTCTCCTTTGGTGGCCTGTTTGAGGTAGTCTATCAGATCGGCCCGGTCGCTGCCGCCCGCGATCACCTGCATGGGCATCTTCGAGCCGGGAATGTAATGGTCCGGACCCTGATCGAAAAGCGCGTCGATCGTGGTCTCGTTCCAGGTGATGTCGGATCCGTCCAGCGTGTCCGAATAGGTGTAGCCCGGCAGGGTGCCCGCACGGCGGCCGAAGACGCCGTGCAGCGTGGGGCCCGCCTTGCGCGAGGGGCCGGCGGTGAGCGCGTGGCAGATCGAGCATTTGCGCATGAATTGCCGCTCGCCGTTGGGCATGGTCTCGGCAGCGCGCAGGAAGCTGCGCGCGCCGTCGATGCCGGGCTCGAAGACGTCGAGCGCCTCGACCGGCCAGGAATAGGCGACGTCATCCAGCCCTCCGGCGTGGATCACCGTGCCATCGGGCGAGAAGGCCAGCGCCCACACCGGCCCCTGCCGGGTGGCGCGGAAGTCGCGGGTGATCTGCCAGCTCTCGGTGTCGACGATCATGATGTAGCCCTCGCCGTCGCCCACGGCGAGCTGATGCGAGGGTGCATTGTAGGACATGGCAAGGATCGGGCGGCGGTCGAGCGTCAGGTCGGCGATCTGCGCGCCGGTCTGCAGGTCGATCACCCGCGTGCCGCCGTCGACCGCGCCATAGGCGATCCAGCCGGGGCCGAGCGCCAGCCGGTTGATGCCGAAGCCGTGCTGGACGAGGGCGACGGGCGCGTCTCCGGTCCCGAGGTCATAGCGCAGCAAGGCGCCCGCCATGGTGGCGGCATAGAGCGTGTCGGCACCATCGTACGCCACGGCGTTCACCCCGGCGCCGGGGGCGGGCAGCGCGGTGCCTTCGTCGCCGTCCAGAGACCAGAGCTGGATGGAGCCGTCCCAGCTGCCGCTGGCGACAGTGCGACCGTTCGGTGAGACGGCCAGCGCCGCGACCTTGCCCTGATGTTGGCCGAGCACGCGCGGCGCTTCGCCCCAGACGCGTACCGCGAAATCGTCGCCGCCCGAGACCAGGGTGCCTTCCGGACCCCAAGTCAGCGCGGTCACCGCCGCGACGTGGCCCTCGAGCCAGCGCGGCATGCCGCCATCCCAGAGACCCACGGAATTGTCGAAACTGCCCGTCGCCACCTGCCCGGAAGGCGAGACGGCGATGCCCATGATCGGCCCGCCGTGGCCTTTCAGCGTGGCGAACTCCTGCGCCGCCGCGGGGGCGGCGCAGAGCATCAGGCTCAGGACAAAGGCCAGGCGGCCCATCTGGATTACTCCGCCGGAGTGGCCGACTTGCGGGCCTCTTCGGCTTCGCGCTCCTTCACCTTCTCGTACCAGATCGAGTGGTGCTGATGCGCCCAGTTCTCGTCGACCTGGCCGGAACCCATGGCGTCATAGGCACCCTCCATGCCCACCGTGCCGATGTAGATGTGACCGATGATCACCGCCATCATCAGGAAGGCGACGATGGCGTGCCAGAGCTGCGCGAACTGCATCTCTTCCTGCGGGGCGAGGTGGACCGGGAAGGCGTCCATGCCGAACCAGCCCGGCACGCCCCAGTCGTTGAGCACCGAGAAGGTGTGCGAGAAGAGCGGCATGTCGAAGGGGAAGAGCAGCGAAAGCCCGGAAACCGAGACCGAGGCCCCAAGCACGATCACCCCCCAGAAGATGATCTTCTGGCCGGCGTTGAACTTCTTCGCGGGCGGGTGCTTGTTGCCGATGATGCCGCCGGCCTGGGCGAACCAGGTGATGTCGGTGCGGTCGGGAATGTTGTGCCAGACCCACATGACGAAGACCATGATCAGCCCGAGCATGAAGGCCCAGCTGACGTTGTTGTGGATGAACTTCGAGCCGGTGAGCAGCACCGAGTTGAACTCGTGCCCCAGCAGCGGGATCAGGAACATCCGGCCGAACAGGGTAAACAGACCGGTGAAGGCCAGCAGCAGGAAAGATCCCGCCAGCGTCCAATGGGCGAAACGCTCGATCCACTGGAAACGCTGTACGGTGGAGCCGGTCTTGCCGCCGTCGATGCGGATGCGGCCGCGCAGCAGGAAGAACACCGCCAGAATGCCGATGGTGCCGAGCAGCAGCCAGCCGCCGTAGGTGGCCAGCGGGCCGCGGCGGAAGGTCAGCCACCACATGCCGCCGTCCTGGATCAGCACCTTGCCGTTGGGGTTGATGGTCGAGGCGCGCACATCGGCCTCGTTGTAGCGCAGCGCGCGCCAGAGATCGGGGTCGGACGCGCCGCCGAGCGTGCCCAGCTCGGGCGCGTCCGGGGCTTCGCCGCCGATGTTGTCGCGCCGGAAGCTGTCATCGACCTTGATGCCCGCCTGCCTGCGCATGATATCCTCGAGCGTCTGCGCGCCGCCGGTGGCGGAGCGGTCGGGCTCGGGCGGAAGAAGGGTGCCCTGCGCCGCGACGCCCAGAGGGGCGGCGGTCATCAGGACCAGTGCGAAAAGTGCCAGCAGGTGGCGCAGCATGGTCGTCTCCATGAAGTAGGGTCACGCGAGAATCGCGCGGAACGGCGGCTGGGGCCGCCCCGCGCGGGTCTTCGTTGCGTTACCGGCGGACCCGAGGGGCCCGCCGACCTTTGGCTCAGTTGGCCTTTTCGTCGTAGGCGGTGCCCCAGCCCCAGGCGCCCGAGCCGAAGCCGCGGGCGACCACGCGCTCGCGGTAGATGGCCGACACTTCGTCGCCATCCCCGGCCAGCAGGGCCTTGGTCGAGCACATCTCGGCGCAGATGGGCAGTTTGCCCTCGGCGATCCGGTTGCGCCCGTACTTCTGGAACTCGGCGGCGGAATTGTTCTCTTCCGGGCCGCCGTTGCAGAAGGTGCACTTGTCCATCTTGCCGCGGGAGCCGAAGTTGCCCGCCTGCGGGTACTGCGGCGCGCCGAAGGGGCACGCGTAGAAGCAGTAGCCGCAACCGATGCACAGGTCCTTGGAGTGCAGCACCACACCGTCTTCGGTCTGGTAGAAGCAGTCCACAGGGCAGACGGCCATGCAGGGCGCGTCCGAGCAGTGCATGCAGGCGACCGAGATCGAGCGTTCGCCCGGCTGGCCGTCCTGGATGGTCACCACCCGCCGGCGGTTGATGCCCCAAGGCACCTCGTGCTCGTTCTTGCACGCGGTGAC
Source organism: Roseobacteraceae bacterium (assembly GCA_048381755.1). Lineage (GTDB taxonomy): Bacteria > Pseudomonadota > Alphaproteobacteria > Rhodobacterales > Rhodobacteraceae > Salipiger. The sequence continues at coordinate 23,703 of JBLXGS010000010.1, read as the reverse complement.
GCAGGCGTTGCACTCGATGCAGCGTTCGGCATCGCAGAGGAATTTAGCTCGTGCCATGTCTCGCTCTCCTTACGCCGGCATGATCTTGCAGAGTGTGGCCTTGGTCTCCTGCATCTGCGTGACGGAGTCGTAGCCATAGGTCTGCGCGGTGTTGGTGGACTCGCCCAGCACGATCGGGTCCGCCCCGTCGGGATACTTCGAGCGCAGGTCCTCGCCCTCGAAATAGCCGCCGAAGTGGAAGGGCATGAAGGCAACGCCCTCGCCCACCCGCGGGGTGACCATGGCCATCACCTTGACCTTGCCGCCTTCCGGGCCTTCGACCCAGACGTCGGCCCCGTCACGCACGCCGAGGTTGTTGGCGTCGCGCGGGTTGATCTCGATGAACATGTTCTGCTGGAGCTCGGCGAGCCACGGGTTGGACCGGGTCTCGTCGCCGCCACCCTCGTATTCGACCAGTCGGCCGGAGGTGAGGATGATCGGATAGTCCTTCGAGAAGTCGTTCTTCTGGATCGAGGCGTACATGGTCGGCACGCGCCAGAAGGTCTTGTCCTCGTAGGTCGGGTAGTCTTCCACCAGATCGCGCCGGTTGGTGTAGAGCGGCTCGCGGTGCACCGGGACCGGGTCCGGGAAGGTCCAGACCACGCAGCGCGCCTTGGCGTTGCCGTAGGGGGCGCAACCATGCAGGATCGCCACGCGCTGGATGCCGCCCGAAAGGTCGGTCTTCCAGTTCACGCCGCCGATCTGCTCGGCGAAATCGGACGGGTAGGGGCCGGTCTGCGATTGCTCGCCGAGGTCCGTGTCCGTCTCGGGACGGGCTTCGGCATAGCCGGCAACCCATTCGATCATCCGCCGCTCATAGGGCGTCAGGTCGCTGTCCCAGCCGAGATCGATCAGCATCTGCATGGTGAACTCGGGATAGCCGTCCTCGATCTCCGACCCGACGGTGTAGGAGCCTTCGGCGAGAAGGTTTTCACCGTTGCGCTCCACGCCGTAGCGGGCACGGAAGGGCAGACCACCCTCTGCCACCGGCAGAGAGATGTCATAGAGGTTGGCCGAGCCCGGGTGGTTCATCTCTGCGGTGCCCCAGCAGGGCCACGGCATGCCGTAGAAGTCACCATCCGCAGGGCCACCATTGGCGCGCAGCGTGGTGCGGTCGAAGGTGTGCTGGTTGGCCATGTGCATCTTGAGCCGTTCCGGCGACTGGCCGGTGTAGCCGACGGTCCACATGCCCTTGTTGAACTCTCGGGTCAGATCCTCGATCAGCGGCTCTTCGCCATTCACCTCGATGTTGCGGAACAGGCGATCCGCAAAGCCGAACTTGGTGGCGAACTTGTGCATGATGATGTGGTCGGGAAGGGACTCGAAGAGCGGGTCCACGATCTTGTCACGCCATTGCAGCGAGCGGTTCGACGCGGTGACCGAGCCATGGGTCTCGAACTGGGTCGCGGCCGGCAGCAGGTAGGTGTTGTCGGTCCGGTCGTGCAGGATCGCCGAGACGGTGGGATAGGGGTCCACCACGACCAGCAGGTCGAGCTTCTCCATCGCCGTCTTCATTTCCTTGAGGCGGGTCTGCGAGTTCGGGGCGTGGCCCCAGAACACCATCGCGCGGGTGTTGTCGGGCTGTTCGAGGTTGTCTTTCGCCTCGAGCACACCGTCGATCCAGCGCGAGACTGGGATGCCGGTCAGACCCATCATCTCCTTGTCCTTGCCGTCCTTGCCTTTCAGCATGGCGAAGCGGGACTTGAGCCAGTCGAGGTCCTCTTCCCAGACGCGCGCCCAGTGGGCCCATGCCCCCGCGGTCAGGCCGTAGTAGCCCGGCAGCGTGTCGGCGAGCACGCCGAGGTCGGTCGCGCCCTGCACGTTGTCATGGCCGCGGAAGATGTTGGTGCCGCCGCCGGCGGTGCCCATGTTCCCCAGCGCGAGCTGCAGGATGCAGTAGGCGCGGGTGTTGTTGTTGCCGTTGGTGTGCTGGGTGCCGCCCATGCACCAGATCACGGTGCCCGGACGGTTGTTGGCCAGCGTCCGCGCCACGCGCTCGAGCTGGCTGCCCGGCACGCCGGTGACACGCTCGACCTCATCCGGGGTCCAGTTGGCGACCTCGGTGCGGATCTCGTCCATGCCCCAGACGCGGCTCCGGATGAAGTCCTTGTCTTCCCAGCCGTTCTCGAAGATGTGCCAGAGCAGGCCCCAGACCAGCGCCACGTCCGAACCCGGACGGAACCGCACGTATTCGTCCGCGTGGGCGGCGGTGCGGGTGAAGCGCGGATCGCAGACGATCAGCGGCGCGTTGTTCTGTTCTTTCGCCTTCAGCACGTGCTGCAGCGAAACAGGGTGCGCCTCGGCAGGGTTGCCGCCGATGATGAAGATCGCACGCGACTTGTGGATGTCGTTGTAGGAGTTGGTCATGGCGCCGTAGCCCCATGTGTTCGCAACGCCGGCAACGGTGGTCGAGTGGCAGATACGCGCCTGGTGGTCCACGTTGTTCGTGCCCCAGTAGGCAGCAAACTTGCGGAACAGGTAGGCCTGTTCGTTGCTGTGCTTGGCCGAGCCGAGCCAGTAGACCGAGTCAGGACCCGAGCTGTCGCGGATGTCCATCATCTGGTCGCCGATCTCGTTGATCGCCTGCTCCCAGGAGATGCGCTGCCATTCGCCGCCCACCTTCTTCATCGGGTACTTCAGACGCCGCTCGCCATGCGCGTGCTCGCGCACCGAGGCGCCCTTGGCGCAATGCGCGCCGAGGTTGAACGGGCTGTCCCAGCCGGGCTCCTGCCCGATCCAGACGCCGCCCTGCACCTCTGCCATCACGGTACAGCCGACCGAGCAGTGGGTGCAGACGGATTTCACCGTCTTGATCTCGCCGCCGGTGGCGGTGGCCGCGGTGGCCTGGGTTACCGTACCTCCGGTGGCGGCCACGGCAGCAAGGCCGCCGATCGCCAGACCGGACCCGCGCAGGAAGGCGCGACGGTCAACCGAAGTGTTCGCCACTTCGGAAAGGATACTTGTCCGCTGGGGGCGTCGCGCAACCCCGTTGGTCTTTTTCCTCAACATGTTTCTCTCTCCCCTTGCGCGCTAGGCCCCCGCATGGTGCCTGGCTTGCTTGGTGTTGATCGGGTGCCTTGGACAGTCGGGCGTCACGCAACCAGTCGTCCTTGGCGGGAAGTGCTGCGTCCGGTCAGAACCGGGCGGCGGCGTAGTAGGCGCGCGTGTGCGCGGTGTCCTGCATCTTGTTCGACGACAGGTCGGGCTCTGCGGCTTCCGCCTCGGTCCCGGTGGTGGTCGCCACGGCGACCGCCGCGAGCGGCGCTGCCGTCGAGGCTAGTTTCAGGAAGTCGCGGCGGCTGGTCGCCTCCTCGTCTTTCCGCTTCATCGAGAGACCTCCTCTCTCAGGGTTGCGGCGGTTGCCCGCCATTGTGCGGATCACTCCGCGCTCATCCGGAAGGCTTCGGTCTCGATCTCCATGAAGGCCCGGCCGAGTCGACCGACCGGGGCGTAGAAGACCGAGTTCTTGGCGCCTTCGAGATCCGAATAGAAATGGCTCGCCCAGGGGGCGATGTGCTTGTTGAAGAAGCTCTTCTGCTGGCCGACCGTGGCCGGGGTGCCGAAGCGGCCGACGATCATCGCGCCCATCATCTCCATCAGCGAGGCGATGTTGTCCTCGGGTTCGAAGACGTTCTCGGCGCGGGCGAGGCCGCGGGCGGTCATGTCCTGGCGCAGCATCGCCAGCGGCTTCTCGTTCAGGAAGCCCGTCAGGTAATAGGAGGCATAGGGCAGCAGCTCGCCCCGGCCGAGGCCGATGAACAGCCGGTTGTATTCGCTCTCCACTGCCTTGGGCTTCGAGATCTTGGCGACCTTGGACAGGGTCGTGACCGCCTCGCCGATCGGGGTGGCATCGCCGGTCAGCCCGGCGCATTGGTCGATCAGCCCCTGATCGGCGGGTCGGGCGAGGATCAGCCCGAGGAAGTTGTAGAGATCGGCGCGGAGGCGGTCCTCCTCGGCGATCTTCGGGGCGTTGGCTTGTGCGGCTGCGGTCATGTTGGGCGTGTCCGTCATCAGCTGGCCTCGAAGGAAAAGCGCATGCGGCGCGAACTGGCGGGCAGCGTGCTTTCCTCGGGCTCGGGGTCAAATTGGGTGGCCTCGGCCACCTGCGGCTCGGTGGGCTGGAGCGGCGGGATCTCCGGCTGCGCCTCGATGGTCGGACCGAGCGTCTCGGGCGCGCGGATGGAGGCAGTTCCGGCATCGGGCACGTCCGCCGCGACCGCGTCCTCCTCATCCTCTGCAGGCTCGGCCTCTGCCTTTGGCTGGCCGACATATTCAAGGTGCGCCAGCAGCCCCTTGCCGACCTGGTAGGTGGTCTTGAAGTCCGCTGCGGGGGTCACGGCGGTGAAATCGGTGTCATAGTCGTTCAGCCCGTCCAGGCAGGCGAGCACCGGGTTCGAGCGCCAGAGCGTGCGCAGGGCCCGGTTCTTCAGCCGCTTCGGCAGTTGCGACTCCAGGAACTTGCGCACCATCTCGCCGTCCGTGATCTCCTCCGGCGCGGGCAGACCGGCCTCGGCCAGCAGCTCCTCGTCGCTGCGCTCGGCGAGCTGCGCCTCGGTCTCGGCACGGCGGGCGACATCCTGCGCCTGTTCTTCGGCGCGGGTCTCGGCCTCGACGGCGGCCTTCCTGCGGGACCAGAAATCCTTCATTGCAGCCTCCCTCTCTTCAGGGCGGGCGAGGCGTAGACATCCGCCGTGGTCGAGATGCGCGGGTCGCCGATGCCGTCCTGCTTGCCGTCCACCCTTGCACGATCGCGGCGGCGTTTCACGAATTCTTCCTCTTCATGGTAACGCTCGACGAAATCGCCGACCCAGGCCAGAAGCCCGGCGGGCATGGGAACCTTCTCGACGATGTCCTCGCCGCTGTCGCAGTAGTCCTGCGCCTCGTAGGGCGAGGCGGTGATCAGCACGACCTCGAAGGGGTGCTCGCCGAGGGTCTTGCGCATGACGACGTAGACGCTGGGTTCGCGGGCGGTGATGCCGTGCAGGTAGGCCTCGGTCTCGGCGCGGTAGAGTTCCAGAGAGCGCGTGGCGGCGTGATATTCGACCACGTCGCCCTCGCGGCGCAGCTCGCGCCAGTCGGCCGGACCGGCCCCGGGCAGCACGGCAACCGCCCGCCAGGCCCACTTGGCCCAACGGGTGACACCGGGGGTGCGCCGCAGCACAACGCCCACGGGCATGAATTGATCGTTGCTCGGATGACCTGTCACGATGATGTATCCTTCCTCCCACCGTGATTGAAACATGTAGAGCCCATCGGGGAAGGGCCAATCGGTGCACCGCGGTATTCTGAGGCCGATGGTGGACATTTTGGGCAGCTGCCAAGGGGGCAAAAATGCGGCAGGGACAATCTGTCCAATCCGAGTTTTTTTCTCTGGAAAGGTGCCGCGATGCAGCATGCGAATCACCCTGCTCGCTGGCGGCCGGGCAGCGCGGCGCTCGGCAGGTTTCCGCCCGAGGAATTGAGTTGTCGGAGGGGGCGAATCGGGGCTAGCTACCCCCCTAGCCGAGCGCAAAACGGGACGAATTCGGCCCGTTCGCCAGGAAGGAATGCATGACCAAGACCTTGATTACATGTGACTGTATGGGCAGTCAGTCCATCGATGCCGAGGCCCTGTCCAAGGCCACGGGATTCGAGGTCACGCCCCCCTGCAAGGCGCTGTGCACGAGCCAGATCGAGCGCGCCGCCAAGGGATTGACGCAGGGGAATGTGGTTCTTTGCTGCACCCAGGAGAGCCGGACTTTCGAGGCGCTGGCGGAGGAGCTCGAGGTCGAGCCCGCGCCGCTGCTCGACCTGCGCGACCGTGCCGGGTGGAGCGCCGACCGCGCGTCCAAACTACCCAAAATGTCCGCCCTCGCAGCCGAGGCCATGCTGCCCGCCGCGCCGGAGAAGACGCTCGATGTCATATCCGAGGGTCTGTGCCTTATCCTTGGCTCAGCCGAGGTTGCTCTTGAGGCGGCCGACCAGCTGGCACCTCATCTTGGGGTTACGGTCCTGCTGGAGGGCGCGGAAGACATCCCCGACACCCGCGCCTATGACGTGATCACCGGTCGTCTGCGCAAGGCACAGGGGGCGCTCGGGCAGTTCAGGATCACCATCGACGCGCTGCGCCAGGTCGAGCCCGGCGGTCGCGGGGCCTTTACCCTGACCGAACCGCGCGACGGCGGCGTGTCGCAGTGTGACGTGATCCTCGACCTGCGCCGCGAGCCGCCGCTCTTCCCGGCGCACGAAAAGCGCGAGGGCTACCTGCGTGCCGATCCCGGCCGCCCGCAGGCGGTGGCCGCGGCGGTCATGGCCGCCTCGCATCTTGTCGGCACCTTCGAGAAGCCGCTCTACGTGCGGCTGGAGTCGCTGCTCTGCGCCCATTCGCGTGCGGGCCAGACCGGCTGCACCAACTGCCTCGATCTCTGCCCCACCGGGGCGATCTCGCCCGATGGCGAGCATGTGACGGTCGATCCGATGATCTGCGCTGGCTGCGGTGCCTGTTCCTCGGCCTGCCCCTCGGGGGCGATCAGCTACGACGCGCCTCCGGTCGATTTGACCATGCGTCGGGTGCAGGTGCTGGCGAAGGCGTTCCTCGACGCGGGCGGTCACGCGCCGCGCCTTCTGGTACATGACGCGCATGGGGCCGAGATGATCCGCCTTTCGGCGCGCCATGGCGACGGCCTGCCGGCCGACGTGGTGCCGCTGGAAATCCGTGCCATCGGCGCCTTCGGCCATGCCGAGACCGTCGCGGCGCTCGCCGCCGGCTTCGCTTCGGTGACGGTGCTGCCGGGGCCGGGGGCCGATCTTCCGGCGCTGCAGGCGCAGGTGGCGCTGTCGGACGCGATCAGCGGCGGCGACAAGGTCACGCTGCTGGAAACCCCGGACCCCGACGCCATGTCTTCCGCGCTCTACGCCGAGCGGGCCCCCGCACCTGTCGCCACGCCGGTGCGCCCGATGGGCACCCGCCGCCAGATCACCCGGCAGGCGGCGAAGGCGCTCCACCCCGGTGCCGAGAGCCTGCCGCTGCCCGAGGGTGCGCCATATGGCGCCGTGCTGGTCGACACCGACGCCTGCACGCTCTGCCTGTCCTGCGTCTCGCTCTGTCCGTCGGGCGCGCTCGGCGACAACCCCGACCTGCCGCAACTGCGCTTCCAGGAGGACGCCTGCCTGCAGTGCGGGCTCTGCGCCAACGTCTGCCCCGAGGACGCGATTACCTATGAGCCGCGCCTGCTGCTGACCGAGGAGGCGCTGGAGCAGCGCGTGGTCAACGAGGAAGAGCCCTTTGCCTGCATCGAGTGCGGCTCGCTCTTTGGCGTGAAGTCGACCATTGACCGGATCACCGAAAAGCTTCAGTCCCATCCCATGTTCGACGGCGACAAGCTGCGGATGATCCAGATGTGTGACGACTGCCGGGTGAATGCGCAGTACCATGCCAAGGACAACCCGTTTGCCGCAGGCGAGCGTCCGCGTCCCCGGACCACGGACGATTACCTCAGCAAGCGGCGCGACCACTGAGCCGCACGCATACCGCCGCAACCAAGGGGAGGCCCCAATGAGCGACGATTTCAACATGTCCATGCGCAAGTTCCTCAAGCAGGTGGGTGTCACCTCGCAGCAGGCCATAGAAGAGGCCATGCGCGGCAATGACACCGCCGGGAAGACCTTTGCCGTGAAGGCCGTGGTCACCATCGAGGAACTTGGCCTGACCCATGAGGTCACGGGCGAGATCAAGGGACAGGAGTAAACCTTGCCAGCCAGCAGAGAGGCGGTTCAGGCCGTCCTGAAGAGCGTCGCCGATCCGGTTGCGGGCGGCGACATCATGTCGAGCGGCGTCGTGCGCGCGCTGAATGTGGACGAGGCGGGCGCGGTGCGTTTCGTCATGGAGATCCCGCCCAGCCAGAGTGCCGCCTACACCAAGATCAAGGAACAGGCGGAAAGCGCCCTGAAGGCCACCGAGGGCGTCTCGGCGGTCTCCATCGTCCTGACCGGCCATACCGACAAGGCACCGCCGGATCTCAAGATGCGCAAGGCCGAGCCGCAGGGACCGCAGCGCGTTCCGGGCGTGAACCACATCATCGCCATTGCTTCGGGCAAGGGCGGTGTGGGCAAGTCCACGGTGTCCTCCAACATTGCCTGCGCGCTGGCGCAGCAGGGGCGGCGCGTGGGCCTGCTTGATGCCGACGTCTACGGTCCCAGCCAGCCGCGGATGTTGGGCGTCTCGGGCCGTCCGGCCTCGCCTGACGGCAAGACCATCCTGCCGCTGCGCAACCACGGCGTGACGATGATGTCGATCGGCCTGATGACCAACGAGGATCAGGCAGTGGTCTGGCGCGGCCCGATGCTGATGGGCGCACTGCAGCAGATGCTGATGCAGGTGCAATGGGGCGCGCTCGACGTGCTGATCGTCGACCTGCCGCCTGGCACCGGCGATGTGCAGATGACGCTCAGCCAGAAGGCGCATGTGGACGGGGCCATCGTGGTCAGCACGCCGCAGGACGTGGCGCTGCTCGACGCGCGCAAGGGCATCGACATGTTCAAGCAGCTGAACGTGCCGATCCTCGGCATGGTCGAGAACATGTCCACGCATGTCTGCTCGAACTGCGGCCATGAAGAGCACGTCTTCGGCCATGGCGGGGTTGCCGCAGAGGCGACGAAGCTCGGCGTGCCGCTGCTCGCCGAAGTGCCGCTCGACCTGCAGATCCGACTTGCCTCGGACGGCGGTGCACCGATCGTTGTCAGCCAGCCCGACAGCGCGCAGGCGCAGGCGTTCCACACCATCGCCTCGGCGCTGGTGGCGCAGGGGGTGGCATGAGCACCACCGACGACCTAGCCTTCCCGCCCCTTCTCTGGGGCGAGGAGGTGACCACCGATGCCTTCGACCATGCCTGCCAGCGCGCCCTTCTGGGCTGCGATGCCGGGCTGGTCGCCTATCGTATCACCGCCAGCGTGCTGCAGGGGGCGCTGGTCTTCGCCCCCGAGGTGCCGCTCAAGCAGGCCATGTCCATGCTGCCGCTCTGCGGCGTGGGGTTCCAGAACGCGCTTGGCGTGATGGCCCCGCCCGAGGTCGCCGTGCATCTCGATTGGGACGGCGGCATCCGGGTCAACGGCGCCGCCTGCGGGCGCTTCCGCTGCATGGCCTCGACCACCGATCCGGCGCAGGTGCCGGACTGGCTGGTGATCGGCTTCACCTTGCCGCTGATCCCGGCCAGCGACCGTCCCGGCGACACGCCCGACCAGACCTCGCTCTATGCCGAGGGCTGCGCCGAGGTTTCGCCGCCCGCGCTGCTGGAAGCCTGGGCGCGGCACACGCTGAACTGGGTCAACCGCTGGGAGGACGAGGGCAGCCGCGCGCTGCACGCCGACTGGCGCGCATTGGTGCAGGACATGGGTGAGGAGGTCACGCAGGACGGGCTTTCCGGCACCTTCCTCGGTGTCGACGAGGACTTCGGCATGCTGCTGCGTGACGGCGAGACCACTCACCTTATCCCGCTCAGCACCTTGCTGGAGCCCGCACCATGAAGGTTTTCGCATGAAGCTCGCCCGCGCCATTCATTTCGACGAGAGCGACACCCGCGTTTTCGCCTCGCCCGCGCGCACCGGTGAATGGTGTATATCGGGCGGCTTCGAGTTCTCCAACTGGACCGAGGGTGATCTGACCGGCAAGCCGCGGCAGGCCTTTGCCAACGGCTGGCTGGGGCTCGAGACCTTCGGCCGCGTGACCTTCGTCGCGGTGACCAACGTCGAGCCCGCCGAGCTGCAGGCGCTGACCGACCTTCTGGCCGAGCATTTCGTCACCTATTACGGCGCGCCCACGGTCGAGGCCGCCCGCCCTGTGGCCGCTGAAGAATTGGCGCAGATGGTCGAGCTCTGCGAAGACCACCCGGCCAACACGCTGCTCACCGTCGCGCGCGAGCTGACCGATGCCGGGGTGCGCGAGAGCTACCGGGTGATCGAGGCCAGCGACGCCGGGCTCGAGCAGTTCGCCATCCACGGCTCGCTCGACGATCCGCACGATCACCACCACTGATCGGGTCCCTTGGTCCGGCCTGACGATCTGACCTGACGATCCGGACTGACCGGGGGCGGGGGCCGTGCTAGGCTCCCCCCGACATGAAAGCCAAGACCCGCCCGATGATCTCTGTCCGCCTGCGCCTGCTGATCCTTGCGCTTGCGCCGTTGGTCGTGCTGATGCCGCTCCTGCTGTTGCTCGGCATGACCCGCTGGACCGGGGATTACGACAAGGTGCTGGCGGCCAACGTGCAGAGCGACCTGCGCATCGCCGAGCAGTACCTGGCGCAGCTGATGGCCCGCACCGGCGAAGAGCTGTCGGGCGTGGCCGGGTCGGTCGCCTTTGCCGAGTCCTTCGCGGACGGTTTGCCGGACCGGCAGTTCTTGCTGAACAAGCGCTCCGAACTGTTGCTGGACTTTCTCTACTATCTACCCGCCTCCGAGCTGGGCAGGGCCGCCGCGGACTGGCCGGTGATCACCGCGGCAGCGCAGGGCGAGACGGAGACCGCGATCGACATTTTCCCCGCCGAGGTGCTCGCGACGCTGCCGCGCAACCTCGCTGCGCGGGCGCGGATCGACCTGATCAAGACCCAGGCGGCGGCGCCAACGGAACGCCGGGTTGAGGATCGCGGCATGGTGGTGCATGCGGCCAGCCCGGTGCACCTGCCGGGACAGGAGGGGGTGCTGGTCGGGGGCGTCCTTCTGAACAGCAACCTCGGCTTCATCGACGCGATCAACGCGCTGGTCTACCTCAACCCGGTGACCGGCGGCGCGCGGCAGGGCACCGCGACGCTCTTCCTCGACGACGTGCGTATCTCGACCAACGTGCGGCTGTTCGAAGACGTGCGGGCGCTCGGGACGCGGGTCTCGGCCTCGGTGCGCCATGCGGTGCTGGACGAGGGCCGGACCTGGCTCGACCGTGCCTTCGTGGTCAACGACTGGTACATTTCGGGCTACCTGCCGCTGGTCGACAGCTTCGGCAAGCGGGTCGGGATGCTCTATGTCGGCTTCCTCGAGGCCCCCTTCGCCGAGGCCAAGCGCGCCGCCTACCTTTGGATGATGGTTGCCTTCGCCGCGGTTCTCAGCCTCTCGGCACCGGTCTTCCTGTGGATGGCCAAGGGTATCTTCGCGCCGCTCGAGCGGATGACCCAGACCATGCGGCGCGTGGGGCGCGGCAACCTCGCGGCTCGGATCGGTCCGGTCGGTCCGGACGAGATCGGTCAGGTGGCGGCGCATCTCGACGGGCTCCTCGACCAGGTGCAGGACCGCGACCTGAAGCTCCGGGCCTGGGCCGAGGAACTCGAGGACCGGGTGGACACCCGCACCGCCGAGCTGCGCGAAGCCAATGCCAAGCTCGAGGAAACCTACCGCCAGCTGGTGATGAGCGAGAAGCTCGCCTCGATTGGCGAGATCACCGCCGGGGTCGCGCATGAGATCAACAACCCGATGGCGGTGATCCAGGGCAATGTCGAGGTGATCCGCATGGAACTGGGCGACGAAGCCGCGCGGGTCGAAACCGAGCTGTCGCTGATCGACCGGCAGATCATGCGCATGGAGGCCATCGTCGGCAAGCTGCTGAAGTTCGCGCGTCCCGCCGAGTTCTCGGACTGCGGAGAGACGGTGGAGCTGGCACCTTTGGTCGAGGACTCGCTGCTGCTGGTCGAACACGCGCTGAGCAAGGGCGCGATCGAGGTTTGCGCCGATCTGCCCGTTCTTCCGCAGGTGGCCATAGACGCGGGCGAGATGCAGCAGGTGGTCATCAACCTCGTGCTCAACGCCGCGCAGGCCATGGGCGAGGCGGGGCGCCTCTCGCTGGTGCTGGTGGAAGAGGCGCGGGACGGACAACTGGGCGTGGCGCTGATCGTGCGGGACACGGGCCCCGGGATCGCGCCCGAGAACCTGCCGTCGCTCTTCGATCCCTTCTTCACCACCCGCCGCGGCGAGGGCACCGGGCTTGGGCTGTCAATCTCGCAGAGCATCGTGCAACGGGCGGGGGGGCTGATCACCGCCGCCAATGCGCCTGAAGGTGGGGCGGTGTTCACCGTCTGGTTGCCGGTGGCGGGGTAAGGGGAGGCGCGTAAGCCCGCCCGGACGCAAGGCGAAGCCGCCGGGCGAGCGGTCGTTCATTGAGGCGCTCGTCTATTGAGGCGCCATTGGTTCGAGGCCAATGGAGGGCGGTTCAACTCCGATCGACGATGCCGTCCCTACGCGCCAGCCCAAGGGCAGGCGCCCAAGTGGTTCCCGACCCGTTAGGCCGCCGTTACCCGCACCGCCGAGAACTTGAACTCGGGAATCTTGCCATAGGGGTCGATCGCCGGGTTGGTCAGGATGTTCGCCGCCGCCTCGACGTAGGCGAAGGGCAGGAACACCATGTCCGGCGCCACCGCGCGGTCGGCGCGGGCCATGACCTCGATCTCGCCGCGCCGGGTCTGAAGCTTCACCATGCCGCCAGGCTCCACGCCGAGCTTGCGCAGGGTCGAGGGATGCAGCGAGCAGTTCGCCCCCGGCTCCACCGCGTCCAGCACCTTCGAGCGGCGGGTCATCGAGCCGGTGTGCCAGTGCTCGAGCTGCCGCCCGGTGGTCAGGATCATCGGGTAGTCGGCGTCGGGCGTCTCGTCCGGCGGGATCACCGAGGCCGGGGTGAAACGTGCCCGGCCGCCCTCGCGCGGGAAGCCATCGGCAAAGACGATGGGCTGACCCGGATCCTCGGGCGAGAGCGACGGGTAGGTCACCGCGTCCTCGCGCTCCAGTCGCTCCCAGGTGATGTTGTCGAGCGAGGGCATGCCGCGGGCCATCTCGGCGAAGACCTCGCGCGGGTGGCTGTAGGTCCAGTTCAGTCCCAGTCGCTGCGCCAGCTCCACGGTGATCGCCCAGTCCTCGCGCGCTTCGCCCGGCGGCGTGGCCCCGGCACGGCCCATCTGAACCTGCCGGTTGGTGTTGGTCACAGTGCCGGTCTTCTCGTAGAAGGCGGCGGCGGGCAGGATCACGTCGGCGTAGTTGGCGGTCTCGGTCAGGAAGATGTCCTGCACCACGAGATGCTCGAGCTTCGCGAGCGCATCGCGGGCGTGGGTCACGTCCGGGTCCGACATGGCCGGGTTTTCGCCGAGGATGTACATGCCGCGAATGGCGCCCTCATGCACCGCATCCATGATCTCGGTGACCGTGAGGCCCTTCTTGCCGCTGAAGTCGCTCGAGCCCCAGATCTCGGTGAAGGCCGAGCGCACGCCATCGTCGGTCACGTCCTGATAGTCGGGCAGGAACATCGGGATGAGGCCCGCGTCCGAGGCCCCCTGCACGTTGTTCTGGCCGCGCAGCGGATGCAGGCCCGCGCCGGGCTTGCCGACGTTGCCGGTCATCAGCGCGAGGCTGATCAGGCAGCGCGAGTTGTCGGTGCCGTGGATGTGCTGGCTGACGCCCATGCCCCAGAAGATGAGGCCGGCGTTGGCGGTGGCGAAGGTGCGGGCGACGTCGCGCACCATGGCGGCGTCGATGCCGGTCAGTTCTTCCAGCGTCTCGGGCGCGAAGCCGGCAAGGTGCTGTTTCTCGGCCTCCCAGTTCTCGGTGAACTTGTCGATATAGGCCTGATCGTAGAGCCCTTCCTCGACGATCACCGACATGATCGAGTTGAGCAGCGGCACGTCGGCGCCGGGGCGGAACTGCACCATGTGGCTGGCGAAGCGCTTGAGCGCGTGGCCGCGCGGGTCCATGACGATGAGCTTGCCGCCGCGCTTGGCGAACTGCTTGAAGAAGGTCGCGGCGACCGGGTGGTTCTCGATCGGGTTGGCGCCGATGACAAGGGCCACGTCGGCGTTCTCGATCTCGTTGAACGTGGCCGAGACCGCGCCCGAGCCCACGTTCTCCATAAGCGCCGAAACCGAGGAGGCATGGCAGAGCCGCGTGCAGTGGTCGACGTTGTTGTGGCCAAAGCCCTGACGGATCAGCTTCTGGAAGAGGTAGGCCTCCTCGTTGGTGCACTTGGCCGAGCCGAAGCCCGCGACGGTCTCTCCGCCCTCGTCGCGCAGCTTGGCAAGACCGCGGGCCGCGACCTCCATCGCCTCGTCCCACGACGCCTCGCGGAAGTGGGTGAAGGGATTGGCGGGATCGACGTTCAGCCCCTTCTCGGCCCCGTCCAGACGGATCAGCGGCTTGGTCAGCCGGTGCGGGTGGTGGATGTAATCGAAACCGAAGCGCCCCTTGACGCAGAGCCGCCCCTCGTTGGCGGGGCCGTTGATCCCCTCGACGTATTTGACCTTGCCGTCCTTCAGCTTCAGCGAGACCTGGCAGCCGACGCCGCAGAACGGGCAGACCGACTGCACCGCCTCATCGAAATCGCGGCTGTCGCCGTGCTGCTGCTCGTCCACGACAGTGGCGGGCATCAGCGCGCCGGTGGGGCAGGCCTGCACGCATTCGCCGCAGGCGACGCAGGAGCTGTCGCCCATGGGATCGTCCATGTCGAAGACCGGGAAGGCGTCGTGGCCGCGGTCGGCCATGCCGATCACGTCGTTCACCTGTACCTCGCGGCAGGCGCGGACGCAGAGGTTGCACTGGATGCAGGCGTCGAGGTTGACCTTCATCGCCACGTGGCTGTCGTCGAGCAGCGGGATACGGGTCTCTTCCAACTTCGGGAAGCGGCTCTCGGAAACACCCGTGACCTCGGCCATGTCCCAGAAATGCGAGCTGCGGTCGTGCGCCTCGTCGCGGGCGGGCTGGTCGGCGAGCAGGAGCTCCATGACCATCTCGCGCGACTTCTTGGCGCGGGCGCTGTCGGTGGTCACCTTCATGCCCTCGGCGGGCGCGCGGCAGCAGGAGGCGGCCAGCGTCCGCTCACCGTCGATCTCGACCATGCAGGCGCGGCAGTTGCCGTCCGGCCGGTAGCCCGGCGCGTCCTTGTGGCACAGGTGAGGAATCGTGGTGCCGAGCCGCTTGGCGACCTGCCAGATGGTCTCGCCGGGGAAGGCGCTGACCTCGCGCCCATCGAGGATGAAGGAGGTCTGGGGAACGTTCGATCCGTCGGCCATGACTTATGCCTCGCGGTGGCTGGGCTTGGGTTTGGGTGCGGCCGCGGCGGGATGGATACCGCGGCCGCGCTGCTGCGCGTTCCATTGGGGACAGGGAGCGGGCACGCGCATCATTTCACCTCGTCGGGGAAATGTTTCATCACCAGGCGTATCGGGTTCGGGGCGGCCTGACCGAGGCCGCAGATCGAGGCATCGGTCATCACCTGGCAAAGATCCTCGAGCAGATCGCCATCCCATGTCTCGGCCTGCATCAGCTTCACCGCCTTCTCGCAGCCGACACGGCAGGGGGTGCATTGGCCGCAGCTCTCCTTTTCGAAGAACTTCAGCATGTTGAGCGCTGCGCCCCGGGCGCTGTCCTGGTCCGACAGCACCACCACGGCGGCCGAGCCGATGAAGGTGCCATGCGGCTGCAGCGTGTCGAAATCCAGCGCCACGTCGCCAAGCGAGGCGGGCAGGAGGCCGGAGGACGGGCCGCCCGGCTGATAGGCCTTGAACACATGGCCCTCGGCCATGCCGCCCGCGGCCTTGATGAGATCGTTGATCGTGCTGCCGGCCGGCAGCACGTAGACGCCCGGATTGGCGACGCGGCCAGAGAGCGAGTAGCTGCGCATCCCCTTGCGGTCGTTGTGCGAGACCTCGGACTTGATCTGGTGCCCTTCGCGGGCGATGCGACCGATCCAGTGCAGGGTTTCGACATTGTGCACCAGCGTCGGGCGGTCGAAGATGCCTACCTGCGCCACGAAGGGCGGGCGCAGTCGCGGCATACCGCGCTTGCCCTCGATGGATTCGATCATCGCCGACTCTTCGCCGCAGATATAGGCTCCGGCGCCACGGCGAAGGTCGATGTAGCCCGGCTCGACGATCCCCGCGGCCTCGAGCGCGGCGATCTCCTCGTGCAGGATGTGATGGATCGCCGGGTACTCGTCGCGCATGTAGATGAAGCAGGTCTCCGCCTCGACCGCCCAGGCGGCGGTCAGCATGCCCTCGAGCATCATGTGCGGCGTGCGTTCGAGGTAGAAGCGGTCCTTGAAGGTGCCCGGCTCGCCCTCGTCGCCGTTCACCGCCAGGTAGCGCGGGCCCGGGTTGGCGCGCACGAAGCCCCATTTCTTGCCCGAGGGGAAGCCGGCGCCGCCCATGCCGCGCAGGCCGGCGGCGAAGAGCTCCTCCTGCACCTTCTCCCAGTCGCCGCTCTCGCGCAGCGCCAGCAGCTTGTCGTAGCCGCCGCTCGTCCGATAGGTCTCGAAGGTCTCATAGGCCGGGATCACCGGCTCGAAGTCGCCCTTGTCGAGCGCTGCCTGGATTTTCGCGGGGGTGGCATGGTCGACGTGCAGGTGGCCGATCTCGACGGTCGGTCCGGTGTCGCAGCGCCCCATGCAGGGCGCGCGCAGCACGCGGATCTTCGCGGGGTCATGCCCGGCGCTAAGCGCGTCGAACAGCGCCTCGGAGCCGGCCATCTCGCAGGACAGCGAGTCGCAGACGCGGATCGTCAGGTCGGGCGGAGGGGCCTCGCCTTCCTTCACCGGGTCGAAATGGGCGTAGAAGGTCGCGACCTCCCAGACCTCGGCCATGGAGATGCGCAGTTCCTCGGCCAAAGCGCGCAGGTGGGCGGCCGAAAGGTGGTGATAGCGGTCTTGGATCAGGTGCAGGAACTCGATCAACAGGTCGCGGCGCCGCGGCCGGTCGCCGAGCAGCGCCTTCACCTCGTCCCAGGCGCGGTCGTCGAGCTGGCGGCCCTTCGGCGTGGCGCGTCCCTTGCCGCCCTTGCGGCCGGATTTCCAGATCCCCTGCTGCTGATCCAGCGCCATCGGTTGCCTCCCTGTCGTCGCGGTGGGTGTCCGTTCTTCGGGCATCAGATCATTGTCAGTCAATATAGCTATGCCGTCAGTTGATAGAGATTATCTATCAATACGATTTCGAGAGGATGGACAGCGCCGGGCCGTCTGCTATTGAGATCGCATGACCTGGGACAACGAACTCGATGCCCGCGGGCTGCTCTGCCCGCTGCCTGTGCTCAAGGCGCGCAAGCGTCTTCAGGGCATGGACAGTGGCGAGGTGCTGCGGGTGATCGCCACCGACCCGGCGGCGGTGATCGACGTGCCGCACTTCTGCAACGAGGCCGGTCACCTGCTGGTCGGCACCTCCGACGAGGGCGAGGCGCAGGTCTACCTAATCCGCAAGGGCTGAGGGGGTGAGACCGCGCGAGATTTCGTCTCAAGCGGCCGTCAGGAGACGCTCTGCTCCACGCACCGCGTCGCGAAATCCTGCCGTAGATTGCCGGGCCGCCCTGCATCCAGGAAGGTGAACGTCGTGAAAGCCGCGCGGCAGATGCCATGGGCCGGGCTTCGACCGCCTCAGATCAGCCCAAACGAGGCATAGGGGATGTAGCGCACCGGTGTTCCGGGCGTGACATTCATCTCTCCGTCGGGCAACTCGACGAGCCCATCCGCCCAGGAAAGCCCGCTGACCCGTCCTGACCCCTCGGAGCCGAAGACCTCTGCCGCGCCCTCCGCGTTCAGCCTCGCCCGCAGGAACTCGCGTCGTCCCGGTTTCTTGCGCTTCTCGAAGGCCGCCGGAACGGTGAAACCCTGCGGTGCGCTCCAGCCCGCGCCCGAGAGCAGCGACAGCGCCGGGCGGGCGAAGACCAGCGCGCAGACCAGCGCCGCGACCGGGTTGCCCGGCAGGCCGAAGACCGGCACGCCCTCCCACATGGCCAGCGCCAGCGGACGGCCCGGCTTCAGCGCGATGCGCCAGCTCGACAGGGTGCCGCGGGCGCGCAGCAATGCCGAGACGTGGTCCTCGTCCCCGGCGGAGGCGCCGCCCGACGTCAGGATCACGTCGGCCTCGCGAGCGCCTTCGTGAAGGCGTTCGGCGATCTCTTCGGCATCATCGCCGACATGGCCAAGGTCCACTGCCTCGTAGCGCCAGCCCTGCGCCAGCGACAGCAGCATGGGGCGGTTGGCGTCCCAGATCTGGTGCGGCGCGGCGGGCAGCTCGGGCGAGGCGATGATCTCGTCGCCGGTCGAGAGTACGCCGACGCGCAGGGTCCGGTGCACCGGCAGCTCGGCGATGCCGAGCGCCGAGGCCAGCGCGAGATCGGGCGCGCGCAACTGCCGGCCCTTTTTCAGCGCGGGCGCGCCGGCGGCCACGTCCTCGCCGTCCTTGCGGGTGTTGGCGCGCGGCTTGATCGGCCCGTCGAAGACCACTGTAGTGCCGTCGGTGTTGGTGTCTTCTTCGAGAACCACCGTATCTACACCCTCGGGCAGGATCGCCCCGGTGAGGATGCGCACAGCCTGGCCCGCGGGCACGGCGTGGGGGTAGGGTTGGCCGGCGGCGGCGCGGCCCGCCACCAGCGGCAGGCGCTGCACGCCGCTGCCGGTGGTGGCATGGGCAAATCCGTAGCCGTCCACCGCCGAGTTCGGCATCGGCGGGTTGGAGCGCCTGGCCGCCACGTCCGAGGCCAGTACCCGGCCCGCGGCGCGGGCGGTGGCGATGGTGGTGGTGCCGGTCACCGGGCTGAGCGCGCTTTGCAGCTTTGACAGCGCCTCGTCGACCGGCACCCAACTCACTCCCTGCGGCATGGCGAAACAATCGTCGCGCAGGCGCGGCGGGAGGAGGGGGCTTTCAGGATCGGAAGACATGGCGGGCTCGCTGGGCTGGGGAAAGGCGCGACGGGCGGCTGCGATCAGCACGTCCTCGTGTCCGAGGCCGAGAATCCAGCCTTCCATGGCATCGCCTTCGCGGGTCATTGCGTCAAGCCGTTGTGGGGTGAGCGCGCGCAGCGCCCCGGCCAGGATGCGCACCTGCGCACGATCCTTGATCTCGTCCGGTTCCGCCAGCTCGGCCACGGTGCTGGCGATCAACGAGGGGAAGAGCTCCACCAGCGTGATCGGCGCCTCGCGGCGCTCGAAGGGGCGCACGGCGAGGTCATCGCCGAACCGCGTGCGCAGCGCCTGCAGGCGCGGGATGCCGAGCAACGCCTGCGAGCCGACCGAGCCGGTGGTGTAGAGCTTCCAGACCGGCTGCGCGCCGGGGGTGCCGTCACAGGCGCGCCGCTCGGGCATGCCATGGCCCTCCCGTTTCGTGCCCTTGGTCGGCAGGCGCGGGTCGCCGAAGGTCTCCGGGCAGCCCCAGAACGGGCCGACGCCGGGAAAGAGATCGTTCAGCTCGGCAGCGACCTGAAAGCGGTTGTTGGCATTGTCCGGGGCATCTTCGATGCGCTCGCTCAGGGCGCGCCAGAGCCGCAAAGGGTCGGATGTGCCAGTAAGCGCCTCGGTAAATTCCTTCGGGTAGGCGAAGGGAAAGTCGAACCCCGCCAGCACCCGCCGTCCGGCAGCGCGCTCCGCCTCGAAGAGAGCGGCGAGCGTCTCGGTCGCGTCATGGCGGGTGCGGTGGTAGCTGGCCTCGACACCCTGCTCGCGGGCGATGCCGATCCAGATCGCATCCTTCGAAGGCTTGGCTGGCGAGGGCTTGGACGCTCCCGACCAGTCCACGACGACGAAGGTGTCGAAGCTCAAAGTCCGACCTCGCGCAGGATGAAATCGGCGATGGCCCTGGTGTCGTCGAGATCGAACCGGGGCAGGGCGGTATCCACCTCGCTGTCGGCGGCCACCGCGCGGATGCTGGCGTTCGCGGGGGAGAGCAGCGGTTTGCCGGTCTCGGCCCGATGCGCCTCGATCTTCGGATGCGGCGCGGCCTTGTAGCCCTCGATCAGCACGAGATCGACCGGGGAGAGCTTCGTCAGCAATTCGGAGAGCGGCGGCTCGGGCGCGTCCCGCAATTCGTGCATCAGCGCCCATCGGTGCGGCGAGGCGAGCAGCACCTCCTGCGCGCCGGCCTGCCGGTGGCGGTAGCTGTCGCGGCCGGGCTGATCGACATCGGTGCTGTGATGGGCGTGCTTGAGCGTCGAGACGGACAGGCCGCGGGCGCAGACCTCCGCCACCAGCCGCTCCATCAGCCCGGTCTTGCCGCAGTTCTTGCTGCCGGTGACGCCGTAGATCTTCATGACGCGAGCGCCTGCGCCCGCGCCAGGTCCTCGGGCGTGTTGACGTTGAAGAAGGGATCGAAGGGCTCGGCGGGGAAGAGCGCCTCGCCCGCGCCGTGCTGGTCGGTCCAGAGCACCACCTTGCGCAGCCCGCGCTCGAGCGCCGCGCGCAGGTCGTCTCGCAGTGAAACCGGCCAGAGGCCGAAGGTCGGGTGCCGATTGATCTTCTTGCCGCCGCCGGATTTCAGGGCCTCGTCACCGGAGCGCGGCGTGCAGGCCAGCGCCAGCAGGTGTGGCGCGTCTTCGGCGGCAAGCAGCAGACGCGGCACCAGATCGCAGGGGAAGAAGGGCGTGTCGGCGGCCACGGTGACGATGCTGTCGGCCCCTTGTTCGGCGGCCCAGTCGAGACCTGCAAGAACGCCGGCCAGCGGGCCGGGGAAGCCGGGGATCGTATCGGGCAACACGGGGAGGCGGTAGCGGGCAAACCGGCCCGCATTGCCGTTGGCATTGAGCGCCAGCCCGCCCACCTGTGGCTCGATCCGGTCGATCACGCGCTGCAGGAGGGGCTCGCCGCCGATCTCCAGAAGCCCCTTGTCGCCGCCGCCCATTCGCGTGGCGAGGCCGCCTGCGAGGATCACCCCCAGCGGCTGTTGCAGCGGGCGGCTCATTCGGCGGCCTCGTCAGCGGACTTCCGGCGGGACTTGCGGTCTTCTTCGGGGACGGACGAAGGATCGACGTCGCGCAGCAGCCGCTCCTCGCCCGACAGGCACACGAAACGCTGCCCGCGCATCCGCCCGATCAGCGTCAGCCCGACCTGCCGGGCGATCTCGACGCCCCAGGCGGTGAAGCCCGAGCGCGACGCCAGCACCGGAATACCCATGAGCGCGGTCTTGATCACCATCTCCGAGGTCAGCCGCCCGGTGGTGTAGAGGATCTTGTCCTCGGCGCTCAGCCCGTGGCGGAACATGAAGCCCGAGATCTTGTCGACCGCGTTGTGCCGACCGACATCCTCCATGTAGACCAAGGGCTTGTCCTGCTGGCACAGCACCGTGCCATGGATCGCCCCGGCCTCGAGGTAGAGCGAGGGGGTGGTGTTGATCTCTTTCGCCAAGGCATAGAGCCACGACGTTCTCACCTCCGCCTGCGGCAGGGTCAGCCCCTCCAGCCCCTCCATCATGTCGCCGAAGACGGTGCCGACGGCGCAGCCGGAGGTGCGGGTCTTCTTCTGCACCTTCTCCTCGTAGGAGGTCTCGCGCTCCGTGCGGACGACGACGGTCTCGATTTCGTCGTCGTAGTCCACGCCGGTCACCACGTCATCGGCGCGCAGCATTCCCTGATTGCGCAGGAATCCCAGCGCAAGATACTCGGGGTAGTCGCCGATGGTCATCGCGGTGACGATTTCCTGACGGTTGAGATAGATGGTGAGCGGGCGCTCCTCGACCACCGAGATCTCGGTCTCGGCACCGGTCTGGTCGGTGCCCGAGATGCGCCGGGTCAGGCGCGGATCGGCGGGATTGGGGAGCAGGGGAAATTCGGGCATGCGGATGATCTTGCGCCTCCTCTGGCCTGCGCGTTGGGCATCTTGTAACCTGCGCCGGGGAGTTTCAAGGGGACGAGCATGCTTGGGTACGTAACGGGTCTGGGGCGCGGCGAAGTGGACCGCTTGATGCGCGAGGTCGCCGACCGGCTGCGCGCCGAGGGGCTGCCGCTCGCCGGCGCGGTGCAGCACAACATCGAGACCGGGCCGACCAGCAAGTGCCACATGGACCTGCAGGTGCTGAGCGGAGAGGACGTGGTGCGGATCAGCCAGGATCTCGGCGCGCTGTCGCGCGGCTGCCGGCTCGACCCGCAGGGGCTCGAAAGGGTCGTCGGATTGGTGAGCGCGGGTCTGCAGAAGGGCGCGGCGCTGCTGCTGGTCAACAAGTTCGGCAAGCAGGAGGTGGACGGCCGCGGCTTCCGCCCGGTGATCGGCGAGGCGCTGTCGGCGGGCGTGCCGGTGCTGGTGGCGGTGAATGCCGGCAACCTCGATGCCTTCCTCGCCTTTGCCGAGGACATGGCCGAGTCGCTGCCCACCGATGCCGATGCGGTCACCGACTGGTGCCGCGCGCGGATCCGCGAGGCGCAGGCGGCCTAGGAACTCAGAGCCAGATCGTCGCGCAGCGGTTGCCGCTCTCGGCGATGATCTTCGCACCGGCGCCAAGCGCGATCTGCAGCATGGCGCGGTTGTCATGGGAGAAGGTCGCCTCGACCGTCTCGATGCCCATGTCGCGGGCGTGGCCGAGCGCGGCGGAAAAGAGCTGCCGCCCGTAGCCGCGGCCCTGATAGGCGTCCTCGACCGACAGGGCGATTTCTGCGTGGGTTCTCGCGACCCGGTAGACCTCCAGCACGGCGCGGGTGTCGCCATCGGCCTCCAGTCCCAGAACAAGGTCGGGACGGCAGGACAGGGCACGGCGCTTCAGCCAGTCGTCGCCGACGCGGCTGTGAAAGCGGCTGCGGATCGCCGCGGCGCTCAGGCGTTTCCAATGGCCATAGAGCAGCGCCGCCGCCCGATGGACGGAGCCTTCGGTCGTTACGGTTGTCAGCACTGCCTCTGCGGTCGCCATGGGTCATCCTTTCTGCACCGACGGTGAGATAGAGATGCGCGGTCTGTCGGACCACCGACAAATCGGAGATCCCGTCATGCGCCCGCGTCATAACAATGACGTGATCACGGGTCGGAGGCGCGCCGCGCGACCGGAAAACGCGAGGCTTGATTAATCTGACTAATTTTGTCATGTAAAGCGAGCGGCCAGCAGCGCGCCAGCCAGAGCGATCCAATTGTACCGACGAAGACAGGCGCTGTCTTCAGACACCGGAGGCGACATGGCAAAGGTTCAAACGGCAAATGACGAAGGGTCCGCCACATGAGCGGCGCGGGGCATGACCGTTGCGGTCGGGGCCCGGCGGGGCTGTCGGACCTGACCGGGCTGGGGCAGAGCGATCTGGTCGTCCTGATGATCGCCCGCTATTTTTTCCAATCCTTCGCACAGCCCGAGGCCGAGGGATGGCTGCGCGCGATCTCTGGCGCGGAGCAGGTGATGGGGCGTGAGGCGGGGCCGCATGTGGTCTGCGCGGTGCTGCGCGCCGTGCAACAGATGCGCGCCGCCCGGCGCAATCATTTCAACTTCTCGAACCCCGACTGCCCCGGTTGCGCGGCGCGGCTCTGCGGGCACGAGCGACTGTTCCTGAACACATTCAGGGCGATGCGCCGGGGCCGCATCGCGGATGCCGAAGCCCATGCGATGCTGCTCTGCGAGGGCAACGCGACCGAGGGGCTGATCGTCGCGATGGGAGACCTCTGCGCTGCCCTGCCCTCGGCGCCGGTACGACCTTCGGTGGAGCGGCAGGCGCTGCACTGAGGCGGGACGGGCCCTGGCCGCTCCCTCCGGTCAGCGCCGGTTTCCGCTCAGCCGCTTGTCGCGGCGCGGTACCATTGCACGATTTCGCGCCGCGCGGCGTCGTCCATCTGGATGGCGTTGGGCGGGGGCATGGCGTGGGTGGCCCCGGCCTGCAGGAAGATCACCTTCGCATGGCGCGCGACGTCGGATTCGGTCTCCAAAACCACGCCCTTGGGCGGGTGGTGCAGCCCGTCCCACGAAGGCTCGCGCGCATGGCACATCGAGCAATTGCCGATCA
>JBLXGS010000009.1:0-248963 GCA_048381755.1 Roseobacteraceae bacterium | reverse complement strand
CCGTCCAGTCCTTGTGACCGGTCACGGCGTTCTTGAGAAGGGTGAAGGCGTTGAAGCGCGTCATCGGCGGGCCCCGGGCTTGGAATGGCGATCCGCTATCCCTAGCGAGACCTGCGGCCCGCCGCGTGAGCTTTTGCGACAGTGTGATCGGATCTTTGCGCCGGGCGCGGTGACGCATTTGTCCGGCCTGCCCCGCGCCGCGGCGATGTGCGAAATCATGCCGCTGGGTGTCGCGCCCCACAGTGAGAACTGAGGCGATAGAATCCAGAATAAAACACAACAAAACAATATTTTAGCGCATTGAACTAGCCGATATTCGCCAGCAAACGAGCAGATTTTTCCCGCCCAGGCACCGCGACTCCGGGCCTCTATCCGAAGGCCGCGTCGCGAAGATCCCGGCGCTCTGTCGTTCCGGTTCTGCCCTCCGCGCGCGCTTCGCTGAATAACCTCCTGATCGCAGAGATGCCTGCCGCCTGTCCGGGCTCAGAGCCGCTGTAAAGGTCCCAGCCGCGCACGCTACGCCGGCACAGTACGATTTCCCGCAGTAAGACGGGCAGAGGTCTCCGGACACATAATGGCGAAGGGTTCCTTACCAGCAGAGGACGCCTCATTTGACCTATCCCACCGACACCGATGACAAGCCAGCGGACCTAGGGTCGCCGCCCGCCGAGAGCCTGATCCAGACCGACTACACGATTGGTCGCGACAATATCGAAGGGTCGGTCGGCCCGATCTACTTCGATGTGCACAACCCGGTCTTCGCGATCTCGGCCTTTGCCGTCATCGCCTTCGTGGCCTTCACCCTCGCCCTGCCCGAGCTCGCCGGAACCCTCTTCAGCACGCTCTTCACCGAGGTCACCACGGGCTTTGACTGGCTGTTTCTCGGGGCCGCCGATGTCTTCGTGCTGCTCTGCCTCGTGCTGGTCATCAGCCCTTATGGCAAGGTGCGGCTCGGCGGGCGCGACGCCCGGCCCGATTTCGGCTACCTGAGCTGGTTCTCCATGCTGTTCGCCGCCGGCATGGGCATCGGCCTGATGTTCTATGGCGTCTCCGAGCCGCTCAGCCATTTCGGCTCGTCGCTCGGCGGCACCGCGATGGGCGAGGCCGGCGCGCGCACCGACTGGGCACCGCTCGGCGCCGCAGCAACCCAGGCAGAGGCGGTGCGCCTCGGCATGGCGGCCTCGATCTTCCACTGGGCGCTGCACCCCTGGGCGATCTACGCGGTGGTCGGCCTCAGCCTCGCGCTGTTCAGCTACAACAAGGGCCTGCCTCTGACGATCCGCTCCGCCTTCTACCCGATCTTCGGCGAAAAGGTCTGGGGCTGGCCGGGCCATGTCATCGACATCCTCGCGGTCTTCGCCACGCTCTTCGGGCTTGCCACCTCGCTCGGCCTCGGCGCGGCACAGGCCAACGCCGGCTTTAACAAGCTCTTCGGCGTGCCGGTGGGCGAGACGACGCAAATCGTTCTGATCATCGGCATCACCGCCGTCGCGCTCTTCTCGGTGATCCGCGGACTCGAAGCCGGGGTAAAGCTGCTCTCCGAGATCAACATGGGCCTCGCCTTGCTGCTGCTGCTCTTCGTGCTCTGCGCCGGGCCGACGCTGCTGCTGCTCACCAATACCGGCGACTACCTGCTGGCCTATCTCGAGTACCTGCCCGCGCTGTCCAACCCGGTCGGCCGCGAGGACGTCAACTTCATGCAGGGCTGGACATCGTTCTACTGGGCCTGGTGGATCAGCTGGTCGCCCTTCGTCGGCATGTTCATCGCCCGGGTCAGCCGTGGCCGCACCGTGCGCGAGTTCCTGATCAGCGTGCTGCTGATCCCCAGCCTCGTCTGCGTGATCTGGATGTCGATCTTCGGCGGCGCAGCGATCAGCCAGGTCGTGCAGGAAAGCTACACCGCCGTGCAGGAGGCCGACCTTCCGCTGCAGCTCTTCGCCATGCTCGACGACATGCCGCTGACAGCGATCACCTCCTTTGTCGGCATCGTGCTGGTCATCGTCTTCTTCGTCACGTCGTCCGACTCGGGCTCGCTGGTGATCGACACGATCACCTCGGGCGGCAAGGTCGATGCGCCGGTGCCGCAGCGGGTGTTCTGGTGCATTTTCGAAGGCATCGTCGCGGTTGTCCTGCTGCTCTCGGCGGGCGGGCTGAAATCGCTGCAGTCGATGGTGATCTCGACCGGTCTGCCCTTCACCATCGTGCTGCTGGTGATGTGCGTTGCGATCTGGCGGGGGCTTGCGAGCGAGCCACGCTGAGACGAACGCCCTAGCCAGACGGAAGCGCCGCGGAGGACCCCTCCGCGGCGCTTTTGTTTCACTGAACGCGCGCCCGGGATCAGGCCGCCAGGCCTTGCTCCTGCCGCAGCGCCTGCGGGGTGCAGCCGAAGCGCCGCCGGAACATCCGGCTCAGATGCGACGAGTCGCAGAAGCCACAATCCACCGCGACCTGCGCGATGGACTTTTCCGCAGTGAGCAGCAGGTGGTGCGCCAGCGACAGGCGGATGTTGAGGAATGCCGCCTGCGGAGAGATGTCCAGCGCACTGCGGAAATGCCGTTCCAGCTGCCGCTTGCTGTGCCCGATCCGCCGCGCGATCTCCTCGACGGAAAGCGGCGTGTCGATGGTCTGCTGCATGAGCTGCAGCGCCCGCAGGACGATCGGATCGCGGGTCTTGAAGCCTAGGGTGATCCCGGGCTGCGGTTTCTCGGCCTGCAGCGCGTCGTCGATGATCATGATGTGCAGGCTCTTGCTGGCCTGCGCCCGCCCCACGTGCTTTTCAACCAGGTAGGCCCCGAGATGCGCCGAGCTGGCACCGCCCGAGCAGGTGAGCCGGTCGCGATCAACCACGAAGATCTGGTCCGCCACGGGATTGAGCCCCTCGAACTGCTCGAGGAAATCCGCGTGATGGAACCAGCTCACGCAGCAGCGGTAGCCCTGCATCAACCCGGCTTCGTGCAGAAGGAACGCCCCCGTGCAAACCCCGACCAGGGGCACGCCCGCATCTGCTGCCTGTCGCAGAAACTTGGTGTAGGCCGGCCCGAGCGTCTGCATGTCGTCCATCAGCCCACCCACCACGACGATGTAGTCGAAGCGCGTCGGATCTCCGAGCCGCTCCTTGGGCTGCACCGTGATGCCGCTGCTCGAGGGGACCGCGTCCATCGTGTCCGAGAGCACCGTCCAAGTACACAGGATCGGGCGACTGCGGTCGCCCTCGTCCGCCGCGAGTCGCAGAACGTCGACGAAATTGGCAAAGGCGCAGAGGGTGAAGCGCTTGGCCAGGATGAATCCCACCGAGAGGCGCGCATCCTCCGGCCCGCGGCGGATGGCCCGGGAGGACGCCGCGCGCGAGGTGGCTTTCTGCGATGCAGGGAGAAGGGTCATGCTGGCGCTCCGGGCTGCACGGGGACGTTTCGGCGGGCTGTCGTAGCCCTCATCCCCGCGTGACGCATATGTCCTGTCTTTCGACAGCGTTTCGTCGCAATACTCTGCGCTACGAAATCGGCATCGACTTCGCCAAACGCGCCTCTGCAAGGCCGAAACGCGACGTCTGCGCCGGTCGGATGAACTCTGGCGGAGATTTGCGACACCCCCCGGGCCGTCGCCCCTGTTCTCGGTCAGATCGCAGGAACCCCCCGCATTCGCGGGCAGAGAATCCCCGGCGACGCTCGGGTCACGGCAGAGAGGAATCGACATGAAGGTGCTTGTCCCGGTGAAGCGGGTCGTCGACTACAACGTGAAGATCCGCGTGAAGGCGGATGGCACGGGCGTCGATCTGGCCAATGTGAAGATGTCGATGAACCCCTTCGACGAGATCGCCGTCGAAGAGGCCATCCGCCTCAAGGAAGCCGGCAAGGCCGACGAGGTCATCGTCGTGTCGATCGGCCCGGCGCAGGCGCAGGACGTGCTGCGCACCGCGCTCGCCATGGGTGCTGACCGCGCCATCCTGATCACCGCCGAGGGCCCGGTGGAGCCGCTGACCGTCGCCAAGCTGCTGAAGGCGGTGGTCGCGCAGGAGGAGCCCGGTCTGGTCATCCTCGGCAAGCAGGCCATCGACGACGACAGCAACCAGACCGGCCAGATGCTGGCGGCGCTGCTCGGCTGGAGCCAGGGCACCTTTGCCTCAGCGCTGGAGCTGGGCGAGGGCCGTGCCAAGGTCACCCGCGAGGTCGACGGCGGCCTGCAGGCCATCGAGATCGCGCTTCCGGCCATCGTCACCGCCGACCTGCGCCTCAACGAGCCGCGCTACGCCTCGCTGCCGAACATCATGAAGGCCAAGAAGAAACCGCTCGACCAGAAGAGCGCCGAGGACTTCGGCGTATCGACCGCCCCGCGCCTCAAGGTGCTGCGCGTCGAGGAGCCCGCGGCGCGGGCGGCGGGCGTGAAAGTGGGCAGCGTCGGCGAGCTGCTCGACAAGCTCAAGACCGAAGCCGGCGTCATCTGAGAGCGGGACCCTACACCATGGCTATTCTTCTTTTCGCAGACCACGACAACGCCACGCTTTCCGAGCAGACCGCCAAAGCGCTGACCGCAGCGCTGCAGATCGGCACCGAGGTCGACATCCTGATCGCCGGCAAGGGCGCCGCCCCTGCCGCCGAGGCCGCCGCGCAGCTGACCGGCGTGCGCAGCGTGCTGCTGGCCGAGAGCGACGCGCTCGAGCACCGGCTGGCCGAGGCCAGCGCGGCGCTGATCGTCGGGCTCGCGGCGGGCTACGACACCCTCCTCGCCCCGGCCACCACCACAGGCAAGAACGTCCTGCCGCGTGTTGCCGCACTGCTCGACGTGATGCAGATCTCCGAGATCACCGAGGTCGTTTCGGCCGACACCTTCAAGCGCCCGATCTACGCCGGCAATGCCATCGAGGTGGTGCAGACCACCGAGGCCAAGAAGGTGCTCACCGTACGCACCGCCGGCTTTGCCGCTGCCGCCGCCGGGGCCGCTGCTGCGCCGGTCAAGGCCGTCGAGGCCGGGACCGAAGGTGCCGATCTGTCGAGCTTCCTCGAGAACATGCTCTCGTCCAGCGACCGCCCCGAGCTGAGCTCGGCGAAGATCATCGTTTCGGGCGGCCGCGCACTCGGCTCGGAAGAGAAGTTCCGCGAGGTGATCAACCCGGTCGCCGACAAACTCGGTGCCGCCGTCGGCGCCTCCCGCGCGGCAGTCGATGCGGGCTATGCGCCGAACGACTTCCAGGTCGGCCAGACCGGCAAGGTCGTCGCCCCCGACCTCTACGTCGCCTGCGGCATCTCCGGGGCGATCCAGCACCTTGCGGGCATGAAGGACAGCAAGATCATCGTCGCGATCAACACCGACGAGGACGCACCGATCTTCCAGGTTGCGGACTACGGTCTGGTCGGCGACCTTTTCGATGTGCTGCCGGAACTTGAGCGTCAGCTCTGACCTCCCTTTCGCGCGGAAGACGGTCGTTTTCCGCGCGGTGAATGCCGGTTCGGCGCCATCAGCGCGCCGCGCCAAGCCCTATCACTTGCGTACTCCCCTCGAACAAGCGGACTGCACCCATGTCTTCCTTTCCTGAACGCGCGAATGTCGTCATCGTCGGTCTCGGCGGCATCGTCGGCGCCTCGGTCGCCCACCACCTGGTAGAGCGCGGCTGGGACAATATCGTCGGCATCGACAAGTCCGGCATCCCCACCGACATCGGCTCGACCGGCCATGCCTCGGACTTCTGCTACTGCACCAGCCACGATCTGCTGAGCACCTGGGCGACCATGTACTCGGTCGATTTCTACGAGAAGATGGGCCACTACTCGCGCATCGGTGGTCTCGAGGTAGCGCGCGTCGGTGACGATCAGCGCATGGAAGAGCTCAAGCGCCGCTGCGACTCGGGCCGTGCCTTCGGCACCAACGTGCGGATGATCTCCGCCGCCGAGGCCAAGGAGAAATTTCCGCTTCTCGAAGAGGATCAGATCCAGGGCGCGATGTGGGACCCGGATGCGGGCCTCGTCATTCCGCGCTCGCAGACCGTTGCCGGCAAGCTGGTCGATCAGGCCGAGAAATCCGGCAAGCTCAAGGCCTTTGCCAACACCCCGGCGCTGGAGCTGCTCACCGAGAACGGCCGCGTGACGGGCGTGAAGACCTCGCGCGGGACCATCATGGCCGATCACGTCGTGGTCTGTGCCGGCCTTTGGGGCCGCCTGATCGCCGCCATGGCGGGCGAAGACCTGCCGGTGATGCCGGTCGATCACCCGCTGACCTTCTTCGGACCCTACGACGAGTTCGCCGGCACCGGCCTCGAGATCGGTCGTCCGCTGCTGCGCGACCAGGGCAACTCGGCCTACATGCGCGACACCGGCGATCCCGCGACCACCGAGGGTGGCCAGATGGAATGGGGCTACTACTACGAGAAGGACGTGCGGATGGTGCATCCGCGCGACATCCTCGAGAAGGGCCAGGCGCGCCTCGGGCCGTCGATGCGCGACCTCGTGCTGGAAGACGTCATCGAGCCGCTCGAAAAGGCCATGGAGCTGACCCCGATCCTCGCCGAGCTCGGCTTCAACGAGAGCCACTCGTTCAACGGGCTGCTGCAGACCACCACCGATGGCGGCCCGTCGATGGGCGAAAGCCGCAAGCTGCGCGGCCTGTGGTACGCCGTGGCGATCTGGGTCAAGGACGGCCCCGGCATGGGCAAGCTCATCGCCGACTGGATGACCGACGGGCGCACCCACATCGACCACCATGCGATCGACTATTCGCGCTTCCAGGACTTCCAGCTGAAAGAGGATTTCATCTGGGGCCGCTGCGAGGAAACCGCCGCCAAGATCTACAACCCGCCCGTCCACCCGCGTGAGCCCTTCGGCAACGCCCGTGGCATCCGCCGCTCGCCCTTCTACGAGCGCGAGGTCGAGCTGGGTGGCTACTTCATGGAACTCGGCGGCTGGGAGCGTGCGCATGGCTATGCGGCCAACGAGCACCTTCTGGAGAAATACGCCGATCAGGTTCCGGTGCGCGAGAACGAGTGGGACAACCGCCACTTCTGGCGCGTGTCCAACGCCGAGCAGCTGGAGATGAGCGCCGATTGCGGCATCATCAACCTGTCGCACTTCCACATGACCGACATCGAGGGCCCGGATCACGTGGCGCTGATGGAATGGCTCTGCGCCGCGAAGATCGGCGGCGACAACATGGTCGGCAAGGGCATCTACACCCACATGCTCGACGATGAGGGCAACGTGCGGGCGGACTTCACCGTCTTCCGCATGGGCGACCGCTGCCGCCTGGTGAACGGCGCGGACGCCGGTCCGCGCGACCTCGAGTACATGAAGCGCACCGCGATGGACAAAGGCTTCGACGTCACCATCACCGACGTCACCGAGAAGTTCACCACCATCGGCATCTGGGGCCCGAACGCCCGCGAGAACCTCAAGAAGGTGGTCGCGGATCCGGCCGGCCTCGATATCGAGAACTTCCCCTTCGCGGCCATCAAGCCGATCGAGATCGCCGGCAAGACCGTCACGGCCTTCCGCATCTCCTACGTCGGCGAGCAGGGCTGGGAGCTGCACATGCCCTACGAGGACGGTCTTGCCGTCTGGGACGCGCTGCGCTCGACGGGTGTCATGGCGGTGGGTGTCGAGACCTATGCCAACTCGCGCCGCCTCGAGAAGTCGCTGCGCCTGCAGAACGCCGACCTGCACACGCAGTACAACCTCTACGAGGCGGACCTCTCACGTCCGAAGGTCAAGGAGGCCGACTTCCGCGGCAAGGAGAAGCACGTCGAGTTCCGCGCCCGCGAGCACCAGCCCGCGATGCTCTGCACGCTGGTGATGAACGACAACCTCGACAGCAAGGGTGTCGCCCGCTACCCGGTCAACACCATGCCGGTCATGGACCCCGAAACCGGGAAGGTGCTGGTCGACGAGCTCGGCCGCCGCTCCTACACAACCTCGCAGGCCTTCGGCCCCAGCATCGGCAAGAACATCATGCTGGCCTACCTGCCCTGGGACTACTGCCAAGTCGGGCGCAAGCTGCAGGTGACCTATTTCGACGAGCCTTTCGAGGTCGAGGTCGCCGGCATCGGCTACGCGCCGCTCTACGATCCGGAGAACAGCAAGCCGCGCAGCTGATCTGCGGGCTCACCTGAGAAAGACAACGCCGGCGGGACACCCCGCCGGCGTTTCGGTTTTCAGGGCCTGGGGCCGCGGCCCCTAATCCTCCTGCACGGCGATCCAGTCGGCGAACAGCCGCGCGTTCGCCGAAGCGCCCGCATGGATCCGCAGATAGAAGGGATAGGGCGACTCCATCGCCTCGGGCACCAGCTGCACGAGGCGATGGCTTTCGAGGTATCCGTGCAGCAAGCCTTCCCACCCCAGCACCGCGCCGATGCCGTCCTCCGCCGCCTTGAGGCCGATCAGGTAGTTGTTGAGCGCGAACTCCGGGCCTGTCGGCCCGGGTCGCCCGAGCGAGGCGAACCATTCGTGCCAGCCGGTCCATTCGTTCGCCCCCGAGTGAATGCGGATCAACGGCACCTCTGACAGGTCCGCGACCTGCCCGATGCTATGGGTCTCTGCGAACTGCATGCTTCCGAGGGCAAGGATCCGGTCGCGAAACAGCAGCCGGGTCTCGTCGTCCTCCCGGTCGGGATCGCCGTAGTGGATGCTGAGGTCCACGCCGGTCACCCGGCCGCTGTCCTCGATGACCTGCGAGATCGCGACCCCGGGGTGCGCCTTCCAGAAGGCCGCCAGCCGCGGCGTCAGCCAAAGCCCGCTCATCGCGGTGGTCGCCGCGATCGAGACCGCGGTGCGATCACGGCGGTTGCGGATGCGCGCGACGCTGTCGGAGATCCCCTCGAATCCCCGCTGCAGCGACACGAACAGCAAGGCCCCCGCCTCGGTCAGCTCCACGCCCCGATACTGCCGCGTGAACAGTGGCTGGCCCAGATCCTGCTCGAGCGCCTTGATCCGGTGACTGACCGCAGCAGGGGTAACGTTCATCTCGGCCGAAGCCTGCTTGAAGCTCAGATTCCGGGCGGCCGATTCAAAACAGGCCAAATCGCCTAAAGACGGTAGATCATAGGGCTTTCGCATATCGTCAGGTCGCTTTTGGCTGGCAAGAGTCGCAGTTGGATCATGGCGGCAGTGAGTTTACTAAGGCTAATCTCAGATGAATTTTTTGCCAATTGCCAGGTGAGCGGCGCAGTGGCTTTGTGGCGCGAAATTCACTCCCCCGGCAGGAGATTCAAGATGGCCCGCCAGACCGCCCCGCTTTCCGAACTGCTCCATCAGCACCGGCCCGGACATGGTCTCCGACAGCCGTTCTACGGTGACCCCGAGATATTCGAGGCGGACCTGCAGGCGATCTTCTACCGCGACTGGCTCTTTGCCTTTCCGGCCTGCATGCTCGGCAAGTCCGGCAGCTACCAGCGTCTAAAGGTCGGCGCCTATGACGTGATCGTGCTGCGCGACGGCAAGGGCGACATCCGCGCCTTCCACAACTCCTGCCGCCATCGCGGGTCGATCCTCTGCGCCGCCAGCAAGGGCAATGTCGCCAAGCTGACCTGCCCCTATCACCAATGGACCTACGACCTCGACGGCCGGCTGATCTGGGCCCGCGACATGGCCGCCGATTTCGACGCGTCGAAACACGGGCTGAAGCCGGTGCACTGTGGCGAGCTTTCGGGGTTGGTCTATATCTGCCTTGCCGACGAGGCCCCGGATTTCGACGGTTTCGCCGAGACCGTGCGCCCCTATCTGGGCGTGCACGATCTTTCCAATGCCAAGGTCGCGCATCAGTCGACGATCATCGAGAAGGGCAACTGGAAGCTGGTGTGGGAAAACAACCGCGAGTGCTACCACTGCGCCGGCAGCCATCCCGACCTGTGCCTGACCTATCCCGAGGATCCCTCGATCACCGGCGTCAGCCCTGACGGCACCTTCCCCGAGAAGGTCGAGACCCACTTCAACCGGCTCGAGGCCGCCGGCGCCCCGTCGCGCTTCAGGGTCGGTGGCGATGGCCAGTACCGCGTGGCCCGCATGCCGCTGCTCGACGGGGCGCAGAGCTACACGGTGAACGGCAAGATCGCCGTGCAGAAACGCCTCGGCCATGTGCCCGTGCTCGATGCCGGAGCGCTGCTTCTGTTCCACTATCCGACCACCTGGAACCACTTCCTGACCGATCACTCCATCACCTTCCGCGTGACCCCGATCGGACCGCAGGAGACCGAGGTGCAGACCACCTGGCTCGTCCACAAGGATGCGGTCGAGGGCGTGGACTACGATCTCGAGAACCTGACCCGCGTCTGGGAACACACCAATGACGAGGACCGCCGCGTCGTCGAGGACAACCAGCAGGGCATCAACTCGCCCGCCTACGAGCCCGGCCCGTATTCGGCCACGCATGAAGACGGCGTGCTACAGTTCGTCAGCTGGTATCTCGACCGGATGCGCAGCGCATATGCCCCCATCGCCCAGGCCGCGGAGTGACGTGATATGGTGAATGCAAGCCCTGCCCCCCTTGGCCACTGGACCGACGACGAACCGCTCGAATGCGTGTCGATCCTGCCCGAGTCCGAAAATGTCGTCACCGTCTGCTTCCAGGCCCCCTCCGGCCGGCCGTTCGAGTTCGATGCCGGCCAGTTCCTGACGCTGGAGCTGCCGGTGCCGGGCGGCCCGCTCTACCGGACCTTCACCATCTCCTCCTCGCCGTCGCGCCCGAAGTCGCTCACGGTGACGATCAAGGCCCAGCCGGACTCCATCGGGGTGCGATGGATCATCGACGCGCTCCGGCCCGGCATGAAGGTCAAGGCAAATGGCCCCGCCGGCCATTTCACCGCGGCCAACCACACGGCCAAAAAGTATCTCTTCATTTCAGCCGGGACGGGCATCACCCCGATGATGTCGATGACGACCGAGATCTACGACCTCGGCAGCCATTGCGACATCGTCTTCGTAAACTGCGCGCGGCGGCCCTCGGACATCATCTTCAAGCGCCGTCTGGAACATATGGCGACGCGGATCGCCGGCCTCGACCTGAAATGGGTGGTGAGCGCCCCGGACCGCTACCAGCCCTGGACCGGGTACCAGGGGCGTCTAAACCAGCTCATGCTTGGCCTGATGGCGCCCGACTACCTCGAGCGCGAAGTCTTCTGCTGCGGCCCGGAGTCTTTCATGCAATCGGTGCGTGAGGCTCTGGCCGGCCTCGGCTTCGACATGGACCACTACCATCAGGAGAGCTTCCACGCGCCCGCAATTCCGGGACCGCAGCACGTCGAGGCACCGGTGCCCGACGACGATCTGCCCGATGAGGACATCATGGCAGAGGTCACCTTCAGCCGCTCCGGCCTGAAGCAATCCTGCGCCGAAACGGAAACGGTCCTGGCCGTGGCCCGACAGGCCGGGATCGCGATCCCGACCGGCTGCACCTTCGGCGTCTGCGGCACCTGCAAGACGAAGAAGATCTCCGGGGACGTGTATATGGTCCACAACGGCGGGATTACCGACGACGAGATCGAAGAGGGCTATTTCCTTGCCTGTTGCTCGAACCCGCGCGGCAAGGTCGAAATCGAGCTCTAGGCCTGCGAGGCGGCAAAGACGCCCTTGCGTTGAGAGACTTTGGCGGCACGCAGCGTGCCGCCAAATACCGGATATGCGGGGCTTGCCTTGTGTCGCCCCGGCGCAGCTGCGGCGATCTCTGCGAGGCCGCCCGTCTGCGAGTTGTTGCCGCCTTCATGCCGGTGCGCTTCGCAAGGCTTAACCCCATGCCGTCAGGGCGCGCCATCTCCTTGCCCGCTGAAGCAGGCCGCGGGCAGCCTCGAACAGATGGCTCCGCAGGGGGCGGTCGCGCCATCGTGGCATGCGGCCTTTGGTGACGGGTTCACCGGACTGCCCGCGATGCGGGGGCAGGCCGAGATCGGTGGCGGCTTTTGCCCCACTTCGACACCTTGAGGGATCGTCGGCCGTGTGGCTGAAGGTGAGCACCGTCATTGCGCCGACGCTCGGAACCGTCATCAACCGTCGGGTGGTTTCGTCTTGAGGCTCGGGGTGGTGTCCCCTCCGATCAAGCCCCTGCAGGTCGGCACAGACATGTCCCTGCACGGAAATCAGCGGCACCGGCCCTGGGATACTCCCTTCCCCTGACAAATCCGCGCCCGGCGTGCCCGTGAGATCAGCATCGATCCGGTGTGCGGCTGGACTCGTTCCCCGCCGCAACCTCCCGATACCAACCACTCCGGCTCAACGCCTCGAGCGGTACCGCGCAAACGGCTTTGGCATGGGCCAGATCTCCCCCATCGGGTTCGTTAAGCGCCTATTTATCACTGATACCTACAACCAGCTCGTCCGCTGGCGCGCCTAGAACGTCCAGCGCACGCCCAGCAGGGTCGATGCCGCATCCTTGTAGCTCGCCCCGTCCTCGTCGAAGTTGTATTCGGTGTAGGCGAGATAGGCTTCGAGATTGATATCGTCGAAATGCTGCACCGCTTGCAGACCCCAGGAGTCCGAATCCGAACCGTCGCTGTTGAAGTCCGCCCCCGAGTAGTAGTCGGCCGAAAAGGCGGTGTAGCCCACGGGAAGCAGGTCGCCGATCCAGCCCAGCTTCACATAGCCATAGGATCCGCCCCCGTCCTCGGCCCCGCCGGTGATCGTGCCGTTGAGCCCGGTCGGCGTATGCAGGATCGAGAAGGAGGCCGCATATTGCTCGTCGGTCTGGCTGCCGTCGTCTTTCCAGGCGTAGCCCGCACCGGCAGCCATCTCGAAATCGCCAAGCCTGTTCCCGAAGTAGGCCCCGAGGTCATAATACTCGGCGTCATCACCTTTCGCGAGGATCTCTTCGCCGTAGGAGATGGCGAAGCTGAAGCCGCTGAAACTTGGCGAGTCATAGCGAATGCGGTTGCGACGGCTGCCGTTGAAATCATTGTAGACGTCGCTCCAGCTGACGTCCGAGAGGCTGCCGTCCCCGTTGCGCAACGCATAGCTTCCGACAACGTCGGGCCGGTAGACATAGCCCGCGATCGAGGTCTTGCTGAGATCCGCCCCGGCCGCACCGTCTGAGGCCATGGAGCCCTGACCCAGCGACACGGCGCCGAACTCGCCGGAAAGGATGATCTCGAATTTGCGCAGGTCCGTGCGCTCCCAGTCCCACTCCTGGTCGCCGCTCTGCTCGAGCTCACCGGTGGCGGGTACCGCCAGGGCGGTCTCAACCGTGAAGCGCAGGTTGAGCCCGTTCGAGAGTTCCTGGTCGAGGTTGAAGCCAAGTCGGGTGTTCGAATTATTGTTATCGGCCAATTCATCGTAGGACTTCGAGCCATCCTCGAAATGCAGGTAGCTCGGGCTGAACTGGCCATAGAACTGCACCGAGCCGCCTGCGCCGTTGCTGTAAGTGAACAGATCCTGAGCGGAGACGGCGCCAGCGAAGAGCACCGGCGTCAGGGCTGCAATGCGAGAAATCGCGGAAAGATGGGAAGGGACCATGGAGGAGAGCCTCGGGAGATAGGCTGGCATGAAGCGAGCGTGTTTCTGCGGAAGGGCAAAAGGCGACACGCGATACTGCACATCGTGGAGCCTGAGCGAGGCCCGTTACGCAAGGGTAACAGAACACGGGTTTGCGAGCTATTGTCGGCCAGAATATCCCGCCGTTGCGCGAAAACTCACCGAATGCCTTTGCGACTTGTCTTGAACCGTGTCGATTGCCGTTTCTCGCTGTTGCACGAGGCATCCTCGCCGCGCCATTCAGGCAATGAGAACGCTGCATTTTCCGTCGCAAGTTCGACCTCGGCGAGAACGAGACCCTGACGCTGCCCGAGCGGCTCCTCCACGGCCCCTATGTGCCCCTCGCTGGGAAGAAAATGCCGGGTCTCTCGCGAACCTTCGCAATCGCAATGCGCCTCGCGCAAGAACATGCCCGAGATTTCACAATGCGCGTGGACCCAGTCTCAGGATCAGGACCCGCTACCGGGTTTCAGGTATCGCGGGTGAAGCACTGAAAGAGGGCTGGATCGTCCGGACCTGCGCACACCATGGCGCCGCGGCAATCGCGAAGCGCCCTGCGCTCGCAGCGGTCGGCGCACCGCTGCGCGGCACGCCGCTGCCGCCCAAGATGGACCCGGACCGAGCGGGGCGGAGATCTGCCAGCCCCGAGGCAGATCTTTGCGACAAAGTTTTGCTCTAGCGAGGCTTAGCATCTTGCCCCGGGCATCACGCTTGCCCATGGTTCTGGCACTCAGCGGCAATGCAGGTACGTGTGCTGCCGCGAATGTGTCTTTGGGAGGACCATCATGATCAGAACTTTCGGGCTCGGCGCATTGATCGCCGGCAGCCTCGCCGTCACCGCGCCTGCCGCGATGGCGACGGAATTCGTCAACGTGCTGACCGGCGGCACCTCGGGCGTCTACTACCCGCTCGGCGTCGCGATGGCGGACATCTACGCCAAGAACATTCCCGACTCGCGCACGCAGGTGCAGTCGACCAAAGCCTCGGTCGAAAACCTGAACCTGCTGCAGCAGGGCCGCGGCGAGATCGGCTTCGCGCTCGGCGACTCGGTGAAGGACGCCTATGAGGGCAACGCCGACGTCGGCTTCTCCAAGCCGCTCGACAAGCTGCGCGCCATTGCCGCGATCTACCCGAACTACATCCAGATCGCCGCCTCGGCAGACGCCGGTGTGACCACCGCGACCGAGCTGGCCGGAAAGTCCGTCTCGGTCGGTGCCGCCAAGTCCGGCACCGAGGTCAACGCCCGCAAGATCCTCGGCGCGCTCGGCATGACCTACGACGATCTGGGCAAGGTCGAGTACCTGCCCTTCGCGGAATCCGTGGAACTGATGAAGAACCGCCAGCTCGACGCCACCCTTCAGAGCTCGGGCCTCGGCTCGGCGGCGCTGAAGGACCTCTCGTCGACGCAGGATGTGTCCTACGTGTCGATCCCCGCGGAAGTGGCCGACACCCTCGGCGCGCCCTACGCGGCAGGCGTGATCCCCGCCGGCACCTACCCGGGTCAGGACGCGGACATCCCGACGCTGGCGATCACCAACATCCTGGTGACCAGCACCGATGTATCGGATGAGCTGGCCTACCAGATGACCAAGCTGCTCTTCGAAAACCTCGACCAGCTCAAGGCGGCGCATGCGGCCGCGGGTGCCATCGACATCCAGAACGCCATCAAGAACTCGCCGATCCCGATGCACCCGGGCGCCGAGAAGTACTACAAGGAACAGGGTCTGATGTAAGCAGACCTGTGCGGCGGCCCGGCCAAGGCCGGGCTGCCTGCACGACGGGAGGACCACATGACCGGACAAACTGCGGCCGAGCACGGCCGGGCCGAGGAACTGGCCGAACTGCACGACCCGCTGGCTTCGAGCTTTCCGCCGAGCCTGACCGGGCGTTTCCTCTTCTGGCTGGCGGTGGCCTTCTCGCTCTACCAGATTTCCATTGCCGCCCACGTCATCGACCTGCCCAGCCAGGTGATGCGCGCTGTGCACGTCGGCTTCCTGATGGCGCTCGGCTTCCCGCTTCTGGCGCTCGGCCGCGGCTTCGGCGCGCCGCTCAGAACCTTCTGCTGGCTGCTCGCCGCCGCCGGTGTCGCCGTCGCCGCCTACCAGTGGATCGAGTACACGCCGCTGCTGATGCGCGCGGGCGACCCGACGCTCACCGACCTCGTCTTCGGCTGCATCGCCGTCGTCACCGTCTTCATCGCCGCCTGGATGCTCATGGGCCCGGCCCTGCCGATCATCTGCGGGCTCTTCCTCGCCTATGCGCTCTTCGGGCAGCATCTGCCCTCGCCGTTCAACCACCGCGGCTACGCCTTCGAGCAGGTGGTCGAGCAGATCGCCTATGGCACAGAGGGGATCTACGGTATCCCGACCTATGTCTCGGCGACCTACATCTTCCTCTTCATCCTCTTCGGCTCCTTCCTCGAGAAAGCCGGGATGATCAAGCTCTTCACCGACGTATCTCTGGGCCTCGTCGGGCACCGCATGGGCGGCGCCGCCAAGGTTTCGGTGCTGTCCTCGGGCCTCATGGGCACGATTTCGGGCTCGGGCGTCGCCAACGTGGTGACCACCGGCCAGTTCACCATCCCGCTGATGAAGCGTTTCGGCTACCGCCCGGCCTTCGCCGGCGGCGTCGAGGCAACCTCGTCCATGGGCGGGCAGATCATGCCCCCGGTCATGGGCGCCGTCGCCTTCATCATGGCCGAGACGCTGGGCGTGCAATACGTCGAAGTGGTCAAGGCCGCGCTGGTTCCGGCCATCCTCTATTTCGCCGGGGCCTTCTGGATGGTCCACCTCGAGGCGGGCAAGCGCGACCTGCGCGGCCTTTCCGCCGACGAGATGCCCTCGGCCCGCAAGGCGCTGAAGGATGGCTGGTACCTGATCCTGCCGCTGGCCGTTCTGGTCTGGCTGCTGTTCTCCGGCTACACCCCGCTCTTTGCCGGCACCATCGGCCTCGCGCTCACCGGGATGCTGATCCTCGGTGCGGCGATCGCCATGGGCATGCCCTCGACCGCGGTGCGGGTGATCTTCTGGATCGTGCTCGGTGTCTGCGCCTCGGCCTTCTTCAAGTTCGGCATCAATGCGCTGCTGCTGGTGCTGGCCCTGCTCATCGCCGCCTGCGCCGCGTTCAAGGGCGGGCGCGAGACGCTGAAGGTCTGCCGCGACAGCCTCGCCGATGGCGCCAAGACCGCGCTGCCGGTCGGCATCGCCTGTGCCCTTGTCGGCGTCATCATCGGTGTGATGACCCTGACGGGCGCGGCCAACACCTTCGGCCAGTTCATCGTCTCGGTGGGGCAGAACAGCCTCTTCCTCAGCCTCGTGCTGACGATGATCACCTGCATCATCCTCGGCATGGGTATCCCGACGATCCCCAACTACATCATCACTTCGTCGATCGCCGGCCCGGCGCTGCTCGACCTCGGCGTGCCGCTGATCGTCAGCCACATGTTCGTCTTCTACTTCGGCATCCTCGCGGACCTGACCCCGCCCGTGGCGCTGGCCTGCTTCGCCGCCGCGCCCATCGCCAAGGAAAGCGGTCTGAAGATCAGCTTCGAGGCTATCAAGGTCGCCGCCGCGGGCTTCGTCGTGCCGTTCATGGCGGTCTACACCCCGGCGCTGATGCTGCAGGACGGCGGCGCACTCGCGGGTGCCATCGGCTACTGGCCGGCGGTGGCCTACATCGTGCTGAAGGCGCTGATCGCGCTCGCGCTCTGGGGCGCCAGCGTCATCGGCTGGCTCGGTCGCCCGCTGGCGGTCTGGGAGCGGCTGATCGCCGTCGCGGCCGCCTTCACTCTCGTCGCGGCGCTGCCGATCACCGACGAGATCGGCTTTGCCCTCGCGGTGGTCTTCGGGCTGCTGCTGTGGCGGCGCAAGGCCCCGGTGTCGGCATGAACGGCTGCCTGATGGCAGGGGCGATGATGCTCGCCCTCGCCGACGGCGGCAGTTTCACGCTGGAGTGGACCCATTCGGTCGAGCGCGAAGAGTGGCGCGAGACCTGGGAAGTCACCGAGGACCACCGCCTCCATCTCACCGAGGCGGCGGTCAAGGGCTCGGGGGCGGGCATGGAACCCGGCCCCGGCGGCCATTTCGAGAACGGCTGGTGGGTCTGGGCTCCGGACCTGCCGCCGGTGCCCGCGCTGACCCTCGCCGCTTCGGGCAAAACGCCCTCGGCCTGGACGCTCTGCGGCGAGGACTGCACGCAGCTCGGTGCCACCTCCGGCCAGCCGGTGCAGGTCGCGCCCTGCCCCGACGCGGGCTGATGCCCCGCCGCGCCGCCCTGCTGCCACGCCTGCGTTCCGCATGGCGGCTGCGCTTCGTTCTGGTCACGCTCGGCGCCCTGCTCTGCGGCGTGCTGGCCTGGCAGCTGGTGATGGCCGAGCTGCGGCAGGGGCTGGAACAGGCGCTGCTGGTCAGCCACCGTGCCCTGCAGACCGAGATCGACCGCTTCCGCTACCTGCCGCGTGTCGCCGGCGAAGACGCCCGTATCCGTGCTGCGCTGGACGCACCCGGCAATGCCGCCGCGATCGATGCTGCCAACCGCTATCTCCAGAAGATCGCCACGCAGACCGGCTCGGGGCGGCTCTACCTGCTGAACGACGCCGGGGTGACCATCGCCTCGTCGAACTGGAACGAGCCCGACAGCTACGTCGGCCATGACTACAGCTTCCGCCCCTATTTCACCGATGCCCGCGCCACCGGCAACGGCGCGGTCTACGCCATCGGCGTGACCACCGGCGAGCCCGGCTATTTCATCTCGGCCCGGGTCGACGATCCCGGCCTCGGGGTGCATGGGGTGATGGTGGTCAAGATCGACCTGCGACCGCTGGAACAGGCCTGGGCCGAGACCGGTCAGCGCATCGCCGTCACCGACCGCGACGACGTGGTGTTCCTCTCCTCGGTGCCCGAATGGCGCTACCGCCCGCTGATGCCGCTGCCCGAGGATGCGCTTGCCCGGCTCGAGGCCTCGCGGCTCTATGCCCGTGCCGCGCTCGAGGCCGCCGACCCGCTGCTGCCCAAGGGCAGCGAGCTCGGCATCGGTGGTGCGGGCCGCGCGACAACCCTGCGCGGCACCCCCTTCGAGACCGGCTGGCGGCTGCTGGCGGCAACGCCGGTCTGGCCAGCCCGCGCCGCGGCCCTTGCCACAACTGCGCTGGTGCTTCTGGCCGGGCTTCTTGGCCTCGGGCTGGCCGATATGCGGCGGCACCGCCAGCGGCTGATCGCGCTCCGCCTGCGCCAGACAGAGGTGATGGAGCGCAAGGTGCGCCAGCGCACCGCCGAGCTGGCGCGCGAGATCGAGGCCCGCCGGCAAGTCGAGGACGATCTGCGCGCCACGCAGGCGACGCTGGTGCAATCCGAGAAGATGGCGGCGCTCGGCCGCATGTCCGCCGCCATTGTCCACGAGGTCAGCCAGCCGCTCGCTGCCATGGAGGCGACGCTGACCGCCGCCGAGTTCGGCCTGTCCCATGCACCCGAGAAAACCGCCGCCCGGCTGCAGTCGGCGCGCGGGCTGATCCGCCGGATGCAGCGCATGACCAAGCACCTCAAGAATTTCTCGCGGCGCGAGGCCGCGCCGCTGTCGCCGGTGGCGGTGACCGATGTCGCCCGCTCGGCGCTGGCGCTGGCCCAGCCGCGCGCCGACGCGGTCGGGGTGCAGCTGCACTTCGACACCCCCGGAACCGCGCCGATGGTCCGGGCCGGGCACGCCCGGCTCGAACAGGTGCTGGTCAACCTGCTGCACAATGCCATCGAAGCGGTCGAGCCCGGCCACGGCGAGGTGACGCTCTCGATCGAGCGCGGCGCCGGGGAGGTCACGCTGCTGGTCAGCGACAACGGACCCGGCATTGCCCCCGACGTGTTGCCGCGGATCACCGAGCCATTCTTTTCCACCAAGGTCGGCGGCGAGAAGCTCGGGCTCGGCCTTGCGATCAGCTTCGAGGTGGTCCAGCAGTTCGGCGGTCGGCTCGACATCCGCTCGACCCGCGGCGAGGGTGCAGAGATCGCGGTGATCCTGCCGCTGCTCGTCGACGACGGCGGGGGCAACGAAGAGACGCAGGAGGCCGCCGAATGAGCCCGCTGATCCATGTGGTCGAGGACGACCGAGACCACCGCATCGCGCTCTGCGACCTGATCGAAGCGGCGGGCTATCGCGCCGAGGCTTTCGCCGACGGCGGGGCCGCGATGGCCGCCGAAAGCCGTCCCGATCTCATCCTGACCGACCTGCGGATGCCCGGCATGGACGGCCAGCAGTTGCTCGAAGCGGCCCGCGACCGCGATCCCGATTGCCCGGTGGTGCTGATCTCGGGGCATGGCGAACTGGCGCAGGCGGTGCAGGCGATGCGCGCCGGGGCCGAGGATTTTCTCGAAAAGCCCTACGACGGCATGCACCTGCTGACGGTGATCGAACGCGGCCTGCGCAGCCGCGCGACACGGGCCGAGATCGGGCGCCTGCAGGAGCGCATCACCCGCCGCGACGAGGGCGGATTGCTGGGGCAATCTGCGGCAATCACCGCGATGCGTACCCGCATCGCAGCGATCGGCCCGACCGATCTCGACGTGGTGATCACCGGCGAAACCGGCACCGGCAAGGAGCTGGTCGCCCGCGCCCTGCACAGCGCCAGCCCGCGCGCCGCCGGGCCGCTGGTCGCGGTAAATTGCGCCGCCCTGCCCGAGAGCCTGTTCGAGATCGAGATCTTCGGCCATGTCGCCGGCGCCTTCCCCGGCGCGCAGGACAAGCCCGGCAAGCTCGAGGCCGCCTCGGGCGGCACGCTGATGCTCGACGAGGTCGAGGCCATGCCCGCCGCCATCCAGCCCAAGTTGCTGCGCGCGCTGCAGGAGCGCGCGGTCGAACGGCTGGGAGAGAACCGGCTACG
This sequence comes from Roseobacteraceae bacterium, assembly GCA_048381755.1. GTDB lineage: Bacteria > Pseudomonadota > Alphaproteobacteria > Rhodobacterales > Rhodobacteraceae > Salipiger. Next base: position 228,665 of record JBLXGS010000009.1, on the reverse strand, counting down.
CCCGCTCGACCTGCGGGTGATCGCCACCTCGAAGACCGACCTGCGGCCGCTGACCCTCGACGGCAGTTTTCGAGCCGATCTCTTTTACCGGCTGGCGGGAGCCGAGATCGCGGTGGAGCCGCTGCGGGGCCTCGGCGAGGACATCGTTCTGCTGTTCAGCCACTATGCCGCGCTCGCCGCCGCCCGCTACGGACGCGACATACCGGGCATCGACTACGCGCTGAAGCAACAGCTCCTGCGCCGATCCTGGCCCGGCAACGTGCGCGAGCTGAAGGCCCTCGCCGAGCGCTTTGCGCTCGGGCTGGACATCCCCGATGCACCCGCCGCCCCGGCGGCCGAACCCGAGAGCCTCGCCGCCCGTGTCGCCGCCTTCGAAGCCCGCGAGATCCGCCTCGCGCTGGAACGCTGCCGGGGCAACACCGAGCGCGCGGCCAAGGTGCTGGGGATGGCCCGGCGGACGCTCAACGACAAGATCAGCCGATACGGCATCCGCGTCTGATCCACGCCGAAAGCGCCGCCCTGCGGGTCGGAACGCACGTAGCCTCTTGCCAAATCACGGCGCGCTGCGCATGGCATGCGGATGCAAACCAGCGACGCTCCCTCCACACCCTCCATCGCCGTGCCACAGGTTGACCGCCCGCTGCTGGGCGCGGTGCTCATGCTCGGCTTCTGTGCCACGGCGCCGCTGATCGACGTTGGCTCGAAGCTTGCGACGCGCAGCCTTCCCGTGGCCGAGATCACCGTGGCACGCTTCGTCGTGCAGGGCGTCCTCATGGTGGCACTCGCATTGGTCCTGCGCATCCGCCTGCGCCTGACACCGCGTGAACTCATCCTGACCGTTGCCCGCGCCGCGCTGTCGCTGATCGCGACCATCGGCTTTGTCGGAGCGATGGTGCGCATGCCGATCGCCGACGCTCTGGCGATTGCCCAGATCGAGCCCTTTGTCCTGATGTTCCTTGGCTGGATGCTGCTCGGCGAAAGCGTCGGCCCGCGGCGTATCCTCGCCTCCATCGTGGGGTTCGGCGGGGCGCTTCTGGTCGTGCAGCCGGGGCTGGCGAGTCACGGCGTGGCAGCGATCCTGCCGCTGATCACCGCGGTCGCCTTCGCCGGCTACATGCTGGTCACGCGGCAATTGCGCAGCCTGGCGCCCGTGGCGCAGCAGGCGACAACCGCCATCGCCGCGGTCGTCCTCGGTCTGCCCTTTCTGTGGATCCTGCCCGACAGTCTCGGCGGAGGCGCGACCTGGCCGCAGGGGGCGGCCTGGCTTCATCTTGGCGGCATGGGCCTCGCGGCGAGCCTGTCGCACATCTTCCTGACCTATGCGCTGCGCCTTGCGCCCTCCGCGCTGATCGCGCCCCTGGGCTATCTGGAACTCGCTTCGGCAACCGTGCTGGGCTGGCTTGTGTTCGGCGACTTCCCCGCGCCGATGGTCTGGGCCGGGATCGCGTTGATCGTCGGCTCCGGGCTCTATCTGATCCACCGAGAACAGCTGGCACATCGGCGCCCTCAGGTTCCGGTCACATCCAGTACGATCTGAGCCGGGCTTTCGTCACGCCGCTTGCAAGGATCGTTGCCCGATACAGTCTACCGCCGGTGTGCCGGCCGCACCACATGACGCTGCCCGAAAGCCCGCGGGCGAGCTCATGGAGAACCGGCGCGACATGCGGCTCGGCGCAAGGGATGGGCGCGTCAAGGCCACATCTGAGCCGCGTGCAGGACCCGCAGAACTTTCACAAGCGACTGATTTTCCGCGTAGACCACAATGTAGTTCGGCCTCACGACAAGCTCCCTTGTCCCCTCAACTCGACCGTGGCGACAGCGGCGCGGATGAAGCGGCAGCTGACCGACCTTTTCATTGATCTCGTCCATGAGGGCCAAAGCGGCATCTGGATTGTCGTCAGAAATGTAGTCGACGATCGCCATGAGATCAGCGACCGCCGAGGCCGTCCATTCCAGTTCAGGCACGCCGCTTGCCGTCGATCAGGGCACGCGCGTCCTGCATCACCTGGTCATGCGGTGTCGTCGGACGCGTGTCGGCCAGCGCTTCTTGGACCTTGGCCTTGAACCATGCATCATACCCCTCGGGCGTGGCGGTCAGGCCGGCGGGCAGTCCGCCCTCCGCAGCCACACGCGTCAGGAGAATACGAACTGCGTCCGAAAGCGTGAGCCCGACTGAGGCCAAGGCGTCGCTGGCCTGGACCTTCAGCTGGTCATCAACACGAACGTGGATCATCGAAGTCTGCGCGGGCATGGCGGCCTCCTTGTTTCACTCCTCAATATGTATCTCAATTGCGATACAAGCAAGGCCGCGGTCCGCGCCCGTAGCAAGTGCCAGCACGTGATGCCACGGACAATCCGGGTCGCCTGCCCATGGCACTACCGCCTCGCTGGACCTCCGCTCGGATCAACTGGCCAGTTTCCCGCCTGCCGCGACGATGTTCTCAACGGTGATGCCGAAATGCGCGTAGAGGTGTTCGGCACGATCGGAGGCGCCAAAGCCGGTCATGCCGATGAAGAGGTCCCGCGGCCGTAGCCATTTCTGCCAACCGAAGTCCAGCGCGGCCTCGACGCCGATACGGGGCGCTTCGCCCAGCACAGCGGCGCGGTACGCCTCGGGCTGCGTCTCGAAGAGCTCCCAGCACGGCATCGACACCACGGCGGCGCATATCCCCTGCGCGGCGAGCCGCTCCCGGGCTGCCATGGCGAGAGCGACCTCGGTGCCGGTGGCAAGAAGGGTCAGGTCGCGCTTCGGCTCGGCAGGCTGCACGAGGTAGGCGCCGCGGCGGGACATATTCTCACCTGCACCCTCGCGCACGGGGTCCGCGGCCTGTCTCGACAGCGCCAAAAGGCTCGGGCCATCCGGCGTTTCCAGAGCGATTTGCCATGCCTCGGCGGTCTCCACCGCGTCGGCCGGTCGAAAGACCCGCATGTTGGGCATGGCGCGGAAGCTCGCGAGGATCTCCACGGGCTGGTGCGTCGGGCCATTGCTGCCGACGCCGATGGAATCGTGGCTGAACACGAAGACCCCCGGCAGTCCCATCAGAGCGGCCATGCGCATCGCCGGGCGCTCGTAATCGGCAAAGGCGAGGTAGGTTACATTGACCGGCCGCAGCCCGCCATGCGCCGCGATGCCGCCGGTCATCGCGCCCATCAGGTGCTCGCGCACGCCGCAATGTACGTAGCTGCCTGACCGCTCCAGTGCGGTGAAGGCCGTGCGCGCGCGTTTGTGGTTGGTCGGCGCCTCGAGGTCGGCGCAGAGCACCATGAGTTCGGGCAGCGTGTCGGTAAGCGCGTCGCAGACGTCACCCGATGCGGTGATGGTTGGACGTGGGGCGCCGCTCCGGGAAGTGCCCCGCAGCCCCGCGGCAATCTTTGGCCAATCCGCGGGGAGCTTGCCCGATGTCCAACGCTCGAACTCGGCGCGCTCGGCCGTCCCCAAGAGACGGTCCTGCCAGGCCCTCCGTGCCTCGGCTCCACGGCGCAGCGCGCCGCGCCAGTCGCCGAGCACCGCTGCAGGCACCTCGAAGGGCGGCGCATCCCAACCGAGGGCGGCCCGTGCCTCTTGCGCATCCTGAGCGGTCAGCGGCGCACTATGGCCGCCGCGGGTGGCTTCGAGCCGTGGCAGACCGCGGGCAATGCGCGTGCGGCAGGCCAACAGTGAGGGGCGCGGGTCCGCGCAGGCGGCCTCGAGCGCGTCCGAGATCGCGTCGATGTCGCGGCCGTCCAGGCTCTGCACGTGCCATCCGGCGGCGGCGAAACGGGCCGGGACATCCTCGCTGATCGACAGCGCGGTGTCGCCGTCATCGGTGATGTGGTTGTCGTCCCAAAGGAAGGTGAGCTTGCCGAGCTGCAGATGCCCCGCCAGCGAGATCGCCTCCTGCCCGATACCCTCCTGCAGGCAGCCGTCACCGACGAAGGCCCAGGTGCGGTGATCCACCAGACCCGAACCGAAGCGCGCTGCCAGCCGGGCCTCGGCCACCGCCATGCCGACGGCACTGGCGATCCCCTGCCCAAGCAGGCCCGTCGTGATTTCGATCCCGGCGTGCTGTTCGATTTCGGGGTGCCCGGCGCAGACCGACCCGAGACGGCGGAAGCTCTTGAGTGCCTCGGTCGTCACCGCCTCATAGCCCGACAGGTGAAGCAGCGCGTAGAGCAGCATCGAGCCGTGGCCGTTCGACAGCACCACCCGGTCGCGGTCGGGCCAGAGCGGATCCGCCGGATCGGCCTTCAGCTGCCGTGCATAAAGCGTCGCGGCGATCTCGGCCATGCCGAGCGGCACGCCCTGATGCCCCTCCCCCGCGTTCAGGATCGCGTCGATCGCGAGAAACCGGATGGCATGCGCCATCGACTGGATATCGGCCATTGTCTTCCTCCCTGCGCCGGCGCTGGCACGGCGCGCGGCCCACGTGAGGCTAGGCCTGGAAGCCGCCCGAGTATGTTTAGAAAAACTAACAAGCTCTTGCAGATTTCGAAATCTTCGAGCCGAATTTGGCGTGCTACCCCTGATGCCGAGGATCATCGGGAGGAGAGCATGAGTATCCAGCCATCGACCGGCGCGTTGTCAAACGTGTCCCTGGAACAGCGCGCCTGGAACATCCGCCGCAAGGCGCTGCTCATGGGCGAGGTGCAGGGCCAGGGCTACATCGGCCAAGCGCTGGGGATCTCCGACGTTCTCGCGACATCCTACTTCCATGCGCTCGACTACCGGCCCGAGGACCCCGAATGGGAGGGCCGCGACCGCTTCCTGCTGTCGATCGGTCACTACGCGATCGCTCTTTATGCCGCTTTGATGGAGGCCGGGGTCCTACCCGAGGAAGAGCTCGAGACCTATGGCATGGACGACTCCCGCCTGCCGATGTCGGGCATGGCCTCCTACACCCCGGGCATGGAAATCACCGGCGGCTCTCTGGGCCAGGGGCTCGGCATCGCCGTGGGCATGGCACTGGGGCTGAAGCGCAAGCTGAACCCGGCCTTCGTCTACAACCTGATGTCGGATGGCGAACTGGGTGAGGGCTCGACGTGGGAGGCGGTGATGTCTGCCGTGCAGTGGAAGCTCGACAACCTGATCTGCATCGTCGACTTCAACAACCAGCAGGCCGACGGGCCGACCCGCGACGCGCTGGCGGTGGGCGCCGAAGCGCCGAAATGGGAAGCCTTCGGCTGGCACGCGCAGGAAGTCGACGGCAATGACCTCGGTGCGCTTGTCGCCGCCTTCGACGCCGCGCGCAGTCTCGCCGAGCCGAAGCCTCGGGTGATCATCTGCAACACCACCATGTGCAAGGGCGTGGATTTCCTCGAAGCCCGGGAGATCACCCATTTCGTGCGGGTGGAGCCGGAGGAATGGGCCATGGCCCTCGAAAAGCTGGAAGAGGGACGCCCCGCATGACCTTGGACTCGATGGCCCGCAAGTACGAGCGCCGCACCCCTCCGGCGCAGAAGGCCGCGACCTCGGCGATGATCGCCTCGCTCGCGGCGGAGGGCTACGAGACCGTCTCGGCCCCCTTCGGCCACGCGCTGGTCGAGGCAGCGCGGCGCGACCAGCGCATCGTCGGCCTGTCGGCGGATCTGGCGAAATACACCGACCTGCACGTCTTTGCGCAGGCGATGCCCGACCGTTTCTATCAAATGGGCATGGCCGAGCAGCTGCTGATGTCCGCCGCTTCCGGCATGGCACGCGAGGGTTTCCTGCCGTTCGCCACCACCTACGCCGTCTTTGCCGCGCGTCGCGCCTATGACTTCATCGCCATGGCCATCGCCGAGGAGAACCTGCCGGTCAAGATCGCCTGCGCGCTGCCCGGGCTGACCACCGGCTACGGTCCCAGCCATCAGGCCTTCGAGGATCTAGCGATCTTCCGGGGTCTGCCGAACATGGTGCTGATCGACCCCTGCGACGCCTGCGACGTGGCGGGAATGGTCCCGGCGATGCTGGCCCACGACGGCCCTGTCTACGCCCGCCTGCTGCGCGGCAAGGTGCCGAGCGTGCTGACCCGCCACAAGCCGGACTACCGCTTCGAGCTGGGCAAGGCGCAGCTGATCCGCGATGGCGGCGATGCGCTGGTGATCTCCTCGGGGATCATGACCATGCGCGCGCTCGATGCCGCCGAGGCGCTGGAGGCCGACGGCATCGGCCTTGCGGTGCTGCACGTGCCGACGATCAAGCCGCTAGACACCGAAACCATCGTGGCCGAGGCGGGCAAGGGCGGACGGCTGGTGATCACCGCCGAGAACCACTCGGTGAACGGCGGGCTGGGCGAGGCGGTGGCGCGGACCCTGATGCTGGCCGGGGTCAGCGCGCCCTTCAGGATGATCGGCCTGCCCGACGAATTTCTCGAGGCCGGCGCGCTGCCGACGCTGCACGACATGTATGGGCTCTCGACCAAAAGGGTCGTCGAGCAGGTTAAGGGCTGGCTCTGAGCCCGCCGGGCCGGACGCCAGACGAGGGAGGAGAAGACACCTATGGGATTGCTGGACGGCAAGATCGCGATCATCACCGGCGCGGCCAGCCCGCGCGGGCTGGGCAAGGCCACGGCGCAGCTCTTTGCCGAGCACGGGGCGACAGTGGTCATCACCGACCTAGACATCGCCGCCGCCGAGGCCGCCGCAGCGGACCTGCCCGGGAAAGGTCACATCGGCCTTGCGGGGAACGTCACCGTCAAGGCGGACTGCGAGGCGGTCGCCCAAAGCGCGACCGATGCGCTCGGACGCATCGACATCCTGGTTAACAACGCCGGGATCACCCAACCGCTGAAGCTGATGGAGATCGCGCCTGAAAATTACGAGGCGGTCACCGACGTCAGCCTGCGCGGCACGCTCTACATGAGCCAGGCGGTGATCCCGACCATGCGCGCGCAGGGCACCGGCTCCATCGTCAACCTGTCTTCGGTCTCGGCGCAGCGCGGCGGCGGCATCTTCGGCGGGCCGCACTATTCTGCCGCCAAGGCCGGTGTGCTGGGGTTGACCAAGGCGATGGCGCGCGAACTGGCCCCCGACGGGGTCCGGGCCAATGCCATCTGCCCGGGCTTCATCGCCACCGACATCACCGCCGGCAAGCTCACCGACGAGATGCGCGCCCAGGTGCTGGCCGGCATCCCGATGGGCCGCGCCGGCGAGGCTTCGGACGTTGCCGGCTGCGCGCTGTTCCTGGCCTCGGACCTCTCGGCCTATTGCACCGGCACAGAGGTCGACGTGAACGGAGGCGCGCTGATCCACTGACCAACCTACGGCCCGAGGGGAGACGGGCCCAACTTCGTTTTCGAGAGGGAGGAAACTATGAAAACGACCATTCTTGCGACCATCGTCGCCACCACGGCGCTTACCGGCGCGGCCTCGGCAGAGGTGATCTTTGCCCACGGCTCCAACCCCGGCAACCCGCGCTATATCGCAGCCGAGAAATGGGCCGAGCTTTACGCCGCCTGTTCCGGCGAAGAGGTCAACCACGCCCCCGCCGCCACCATGGGCGATGATGCCGAGATGCTGACCTCGGCGGCCGCGGGCGTCATTCAGGTCTCGGCCAACAGCCAGGGCGCGATGAGCCAGGTGGTGCCCGAGGTGGGGCTGCTCGGCCTGCCCTTCCTGTTCAAGGACCTGCCGACCGCCTGGGCCGTGCTCGACGGCGAGGTCGGCGAGATGATCGACGCGCGTGCGCAGAACGCGGGGCTCAAGGTGCTGGGCTTCTGGGACAACGGCATTCGCAACATCACCCACGTGAGCAAGCACGTCGCGGTGCCCGAGGACGTGAAGGGCATGAAGATCCGCACGCCCCCCGATCCGATGACGCTGGCGATCTTCGAGGCGCTCGGTGCCAACCCGGCGCCGCTGGCCTGGTCGGAGTTGCCGACCGCGCTGCAGTCCGGTGTCTTCGAGGGGCAGGAGAACCCTCTGACCAACATCTACTCGGCCAAGCTGCACGAGATCACGCCCTACGTCACCATGACCGGCCACAAGTATGAATCAACGCCGGTTGTCGCGGGGCTCTCGTGGTGGTCGGGCCTGAGCGAGGACGCACAGAAATGCGCGCTCGACGCCACAGCCGAGGCCGGCGAGATGCAGCGGCAGATGGTTCTCGAAAGCGACGAGACCCTGCGCCCGAAGATGGAGGAAGAAGGCGCGAAGTTCGCCGAGGCCGACACGGCGGCCTTCCAGGCGGCGACCGCCTCGGTCTACGACGACTACGCCGAGGACTACCCCGATCTTGTCGCGGCACTGAAAGCCGCAGCCGGTCTGGAATGAGCGCCGCGGCTCGAACTGGACAGAGGCCTTCGGGCCTCGTCCTTGCCATCTCGCAAGCGGTCATCCGCGCCCTCGACTGGAGCGGCCGGGTGATCGCTGTAGCCTGCCTCGGCTTCATGTTCGCACTGCTGCTGGTCAACGTCGTGCTGCGCTACACGCTGGGCGAGGGCATCGCCTGGGCCTACGAGATCCACGCGCTGCTGCTGCCCTGGCTCGTCGCCGCGGGCGTGGTCATCGCCGCCGCCCGTGGCGCCAATATCGCCATCACCCTGCTGCCCGACATGCTGAGCCTCGGCGCCCGCCGCGTTCTGATCCTGGCCGTGCAGGCCGCGGTGCTGGTCATCAGCCTCTCGGTGCTGGCCTCCAGTCCGCCGATCCTCAAGGCCTCGACCTTCCAGACCCTCGCCACGCTCGGCATCAAGCAGGTCTGGGGCTATTCCAGCCTGATCTACGCGTTTTCCGGCATGGCAGTGATTGCTGCGCTGGAGCTGCTCTCGGTCCTCGCGGGAAAGTCGGTCGACCCGGCCGACATCTCCAGCTTCAGCTGACAGTCGCGAAAGGAAAACCGCGTCATGACCGCGCCGCTCATCTGGATCTTCTTCGCACTCCTGGCCCTGTCGGTGCCGGTGGCCCATGCCATGCTGGGCGGGGTCGCCGCGGCGCTCTGGCTCGACGGCAAGCCGCTCGCAGTCATGGTGCAGAGGCTCTACTCGCCGACGCAGAGCTTCCCGATGCTCGCGATCCCCTTCTTCATCCTTGCCGGCAACCTGATGATGTCGGGCAAGTTCGGCGTCTTCCTCGTCAATATCGCGCGGCTGCTGGTCGGCAACCTGAAGGGCGGGATGGGCCAGGTGTCGATCATTGGCTCGGTGATGTTCGGCGGTGTCTCGGGCTCGGCGGTGGCCGATGCCTCGGCGCTCGGCAATGCTCTCATCCCGGTGCAGAAGGCGCAGGGCTATCCCGGCGGATTCGCCGCGGCGATCAACTCGGCCTCCTCGACCGTCTCGGTGCTGATCCCCCCGTCGATCCCGCTGATCCTCTACGGGCTGGTCTCAAGCACCTCGATCATCGACCTGTTCATTGCAGGCATCCTGCCCGGGATCATGCTCGGCGTCGGCATGTTCGCCATGGTCTGGATCGTCGCCAACCGCCGCGACCTGCCCCGCTCACCGCTCGCCGGAGGCTTCGCGGCCTTCCGCGGGCAACTAGTCATGGCCGCCCCGGCGCTTCTGATGCCGATCTTCGTCATCGGCACATTGCGCTTCGGCATCGCCACGCCGACCGAGGTCAGCGTCCTGGCGGTGGCCTATGCGCTGCTGGTCAGCGGGCTGCTCTACCGCGACCTCACCTGGGGCGGCATCTGGCAGGCCTGCGTCGACGCGGCGGTGATGACCGGCGCGGTGATGATCATCATCATGGCGTCCTCGACGATCCAATGGGTGCTGACCGCCGAGCGGGTGCCGCAGGAACTTGCCGACTGGGTGGCCGAGACGATCCGTCAGCCTTGGCTCATCATTCTCGCCCTGAACCTGGTGATGCTCGTCGTCGGCGCCTTTCTCGATCTGCCGGCGGCGGTGCTGCTGCTCGGACCCATCTTCGTCACCATCGCCCAGGCGATCGGCATGGACCCGGTGCAATTGGGCCTGGTGATGGTGCTGAACCTGTCGATCGGGCTCTATACGCCACCGGTCGGCACGACGCTCTTCATCTCGGCGGCGATCGCACAGGTCGGCATCGGCGCCGTGATCCGGGCGTTGCTGCCCTTCTACGCGGTGGCGGTTGTCGTCCTGCTGCTGGTCTCCTTCATCCCGGCGCTGACGATCTACTAGGCCGGCATGGCGGCGATCAGCCCGGGACCCGGTTCGTGGCGGATCCGGCACCCGGCGGCCTCAAGCACCCGGCGCCCGTCCTCGGCATGGGCAGCGGCCTCCTCGGCCACCCATTGCGCGAAGCGCTTGACGATCCGCCTGTTGAGATGCTGCCGCGGACAGACGAACCAATAGGCTGGGAACTCGATCACGGGCAGTTCCGGCGCGAAGGGCACGAGGTCCCCTCTGCGAATGTCGTCGAGGCACAGAAGCGCGCTGTCGAGCGCCACGCCGCCGCCCCTCTTGGCCATCTCGATCGACATCGACGAGCGGTCAAAGCGGAAGGGATATGTGAGCTCCGGCAGTTCGACACGCTGCGCCGCCAGCCAGATATCCCACCGGTAGAGCGCCTTGACGCTGTCGATCAACCTCGCGCCGGCCAACCGCCCGCTGGTGCCCTCGGCCTTGCGTGTCAGGTCTTCGAGATAGGACGGGCTGCACAGCGGCAGCACCAGATCGTGCATGACGCAGTCCACCGCAAGTCCGGCCCAGCCTCCGAGACCGTAGCGCAGATCGCAATCTATGGCCTCGGTCTCGAAGGCCGAGAAATCCGGCGTCGCATCGACCCGGATGGCCCAATCGGGATGATCGGCGGCAAAGCTGGCGATCCTCGGCCCCAGCCAGCGCACGCCGAAGCTGGGGCTGACACGCACCGTCAAGCTGCGCAGATCGCGCTGCCGCCCGATGGCACCGCGCGCATTTCTCAGCGCGCTGAAGGCCTGGGTCGTGGTTTGGAACAGCCTGTCGCCATCCAGCGTAAGGCTCAGCCGCCGCTTCTCGCGGCGAAAGAGCCGGACCCCGAACTGTTCCTCCAGCAGCCGGATCTGCTGGCTGACCGCCGAGGGGGACACACCAAGCTCCTCCGCGGCCTTGGTGACCGTGCCGAGCCGCGCGACGGCTTCGAAATACTCTGTGGCTTTGAGATTGATGTCCCGCATGGCGCGAGCCTAGCGGCAAAATCCGGCCACCGCCAATGCGTATCAATTCGGTCCGGGGCTCGGTCGCGCTGCTGTTCCCACAGGCGCAAAAGTGAGCCGATCCAAACGAGTGGTTCAACTCAGCTGCCAATTCATGGCTGGTCGGACCTGACCCGCTTTTCGATCCATAGGGCCTGCGGCCTTCCGGATTGAGGTCCGCATGGCGGCAAGGGCGCGGCGGCAGATTCCGCAATGCCGGCTGCTGCCCATGTCCGCTGTCGTCGCATCACCCTTCCGACAGGATCAGCTAGGCCAAGGGCGATATTCGAATGGAACCCGTGCCGACATGTGTTAATGTCTAATCGTATACAATAATGGAGTCTCCCTTGGACATCGTCAACACCCCCGCCACGCGCCGGACTCGCGCCCGCTCGGGCCCGCGCCGCTCACGCCCGCCCTGCGCCAGGGCGACTGGGTGATCACCTCCGGACAGGTCGGGATCGACCCCGACACGGCGACCATCGTGGGCGCGGATTTCGCCTCGCAGGCGCACCAGGCCTTTCGCAATGTCCGTTCGCTGATCGAGCAGTCCGGCCTGGCCATGTCCAACGTGATGAAGGTCACGGTCTTCCTGACGCGGGCCGAGGACTTTGCCGAGCTGAACGACATCTACCGCGCGTATTTCTCCGAACCCTACCCCTGCCGGTCGACGCTGATCGTCGCCCTGCAGCCGTCCACGCTGCTGATCGAAGTCGAGGCCTCGGCCTATCTTCCGGGGTCCGGGAAATGACAGCCCTGCGCTTGCATGTCCTGAGCGAACCGGGCCCGCTGGCCTTTGACACAGAGGCGCTGCGCAGGCGGTTCCCGGAGCTGGAGATCACCGTGTCGCGGGACCGCGCCTCGCTGCCCGCAGAGATCGGGGCCGCCGAGATCCTGCTGACGAACGAGAAGGTCGATGTCTCGGCGCTGCGCTCCTATGCTCCGAACCTCAAGTGGGTTCAGGTCACCTCTGCCGGGGTCGAGGCGATGTTGCCGACCCTTCCGGACAACGTGCTGCTGACCAACGCCTCGGGGGTGCACAGCGAGAAAGGTGCAGAGTTCGTGTTGAGCTCGGTCCTGCTGCTCAATTACCAAATCCCTGAATTCATGCACAAACAGGCGCGCCGGGACTGGGCACCTGTCTTCGTCAGGCCGCTGCGTGGCAAGACCGCAGTGGTGCTGGGCAGCGGGTCGATCGGCAGCGCGGCGATCGCGCTGCTGGCCGAGCGCGGCATGACCGTCATCGCGGTGAACCGGAGCGGCAAACCCGCCACCGGAGCGTCACGCACGATCACGCTCGGGGAACTCGACGGCGTGCTTCCGGGGGCCGATTTCCTTGTCTCGACGCTTCCGGCCACCGCCGGGACCACGGGCGCCATGGGCAAGGCGCAGCTCGAGATGCTGCCGCACGGCGCGGGCATCGTCAGCGTCGGTCGTGCCGCGATCTTCGACCATGATGCGCTGTGCGCGGGGCTCATCGCGGGCCACCTGGGCGGCGCGGTGCTCGACGTCTTCCCCCAGGAACCGCTTCCGGCCGATGACCCGACCTGGAGCGTGCCGCGCCTAATCGCGACACCGCATTGCAGCGTGGACGATCTTGAGGGCTACGTGGATCGCTGCGTCGAGATCTTCGGACGCAACCTAGACCTCTATCGCGGGGGTCAGCGCATGGAGACCCAGGTCGATCCCGCGCAGGGCTATTGACCAGGCACCGCACCGAAAAAAATAAACGGGGGCCGCTGGCCCCCGTTTTCGCCTGGCACCTCAGGACACCAAGTATTTCTCGATGATCGCGGGATCGGGCTCGACGCCGAGGCCGGGCTCGGACGGCAGAAGCGCGTGCCCGTCCTCGAAGCGCACGGGGTTGCGGGCCAGCTTGCGGGCGATCTCGTTCGGCTCGACGCAATATTCCATGACGAGCGCGTTGCGGATCGCGCAGAGGAAGTGCAGCGAGGCCGCGGTGTTGATGTCGGTAGTGAAGTTGTGGTTGCACACCCGGCGTCCACGCGACAGCGCGTAGTTCGCCACCCGGATCGCCTGGGTGAAGCCGACGCGGGTCAGGTCGACCTGCACGATATCCACCCCGCCCTCGTCGATCAGCCGCTCGAACTGCGCAACTGAGCTGTCCTGCTCGCCTGCCGCGATCGGCTGCTGCGTGGCCGCGCTCAGCTTGCCGTAACCCGAGATGTTCTCGGGGTGCAGCGGCTCCTCGATCCAGAAGAGGTTGTAGGGCTCCAGCAATTTCGCCCGGCGCTGTGCGGTGCGCGCATCCCAGGCATGGCCGACGTCGAGCATCAGGTCCACGTCGTCGCCGATCGCCTTCCGGATCGCCTCGATATAGGCGATGTCGGTCTTCTCGTCCTTGCCGAAAGGCTCCCAGCCGAATTTCACGCCGGTATGGCCCTCGTCGACCGCCGCCTTGGCCCGCGCCACGGTGTCCTCGATGGTGAACTGGAACATGTTCGAGGAATAGACCCGCATCCGGTCGCGTAGCGCACCACCCAGCAAGGTGACGATCGGCTGGCCAAGCGCCTTGCCCTTGATGTCCCAGAGCGCAATGTCGATCCCCGCCATGGCCTGCAGCACCGCGCCGGTCCGGCCGTAGAAGATTGTGGCGTCGTACATCTTGTCCCAGAGCCGCCCGGTTTCGAGCGGGTTCTCCCCGATCAGCAGCCGCTTCAGACCGCTGACCATCGTGTGCGAATAGGGCGCGTCGATGATCGCGCGCACCACCGTCGGGGCGCTGTCCACCTCACCCCAGCCGACGATCCCGGCGTCGGTGGTGATCTTGATGAGCAGCGTGTCCTGCGAGCTGTCGGTGCGCGCCTCGACCTTCGGCAGGCTAAGATAGAGGGTCTCGATGTCGGTGATTTTCATGCGTCATCCTTCGGCCAGGGCCGTTTTTCTGTCTTCATGGTAGGCGGGAGCGGCGGGGTCAGCCCTTGCGGGACGAAGCCTTCGCCGGTTTGCGTGTCGGGGAGGCCTCGCGGCGGGCGCGCTGTTTCTCGATCAACAGGTCGAAGTCGATGACGTTGATCTGCGTGCGGATGTGCTCGTCGAGCTCGGCACGCACCGCACCGATTTCGCCTCCGCGGATCTGCGACAGAAGACGGACATGCTCCTCGACGATGGCGTCAAGCGTCTTCTCGAGCGTGGTCAGCCCGATGATCACGGTGAGCTGCCGGGCGAGCGACTGCCACAGGGCCACCAGTGGCGGGTTGTCAGCGAGCTCGACCAGATGCAGGTGAAAACGCGTGTCCGCCTCGGCGAGACCGTAAGGATCACGCCGGTCGCACATGAGCTGCATCTCGCGGATCTCGGCTTCGAGCGCGGAGAGCCTGACGTCCGGGATCGGGCCCTTCTCCAGCGCCCGGGTAATGGCCAGCGTCTCAAGCGCGGCGCGCACATCCAGGATTTGCTCGAGGCGGGTTTTCGACACGTCCATCAGGCGCATGCCCTTGTAGGGCTCGCTGACCACGACGCCGTCACTCTCGAGGACCCGCAGCGCCTCGCGGATCGGCACACGGCTGAGCTTCAGCATCTCGCCGAGGTCCTTTTCGGTGATCCGTTCGCCGGGCAGAATCACGCCCCGCGCGGCCGCCGCGATGATCGCCTCGATGACATGATCGACCAGCGTCCTCGGACGCGGGGCCTGCCAGTCTTCCATGCCTTTCAAATGGGCGTCCATGTTCGATCCTCGGTGTTTCGCCCGATCCTAGGAGATCAGACGTGGAATGTCGCTCAATAGCCGTGCAGCTCGTCTGGGAAAATGGTTACCGACAAACATGGCGCTTGCCAAGGGTATAATCGTATACAATACTACAATCATGATCCGGACGGTCGAACCTCCCTCCGGCTGGCGGATCGGCTCCTCCCAACAGGGCAAATCAAGGATGAAAAAAATGAAAACCACCCTCAGCATGATCGCCTGCGGCGCAACGATGCTTGCCGGCTCGCTCGCGCCGATCAGCGCCTCGGCCCGCGCCTCGGAAGATCTCAAGCCCGCCCCGGCGGATTTCGCCGAAATGCCCGCCTGCGTGGCCCTGCGCGAGAAGTACCCCGAGCTTGACGGCAAGACGCTGAACATCGGTCTCGGCGGCTACAACATGGGCTTCCAGCAGCCCGTCGCCGACAACCCCGATGACCTCGAAGGGCTCGACCCCGACATGTTCGACCGCCTCGGCGCCTGCCTCGGCTTCGACTACGAATTCCAGCTGGGCGCCTTCAACGTTCTGGTGACCTCGATCACCGCGGGCCGTCTCGACATGGGTCCGTCGATCTATGTCACCCCGGCGCGCCAGGAACAGGTGGCCTTCGTGTCGTCCTACCAGGTGGTCGACGGCTCGGTCGTGCCTGCGGGCAACCCCAAGAACCTGCAGTCGGTCGATGATCTCTGCGGCATGACCATCTCGGCCGCCGCTGGCACCTATGAAGCGACCACCATCGCTCCCGAGCAGACCGAGAAATGCCTTGCCGAGGGCAAGCCCGCCGTGGACGTGCTTCTGGTGCAGAACACCGACAACGCGATCCTCGCCGTGCAGTCCGGCCGGGCCGACATCCACCTGACCTCGGGCGCCGTGGCAGCCGGCCTCGCCAATGCCGATCCCAAGCTCGACCAGGCCTTCACCGTCGATCTGCCGATCCGCAACGGCTACCCGATCGCGAAAGAGAACGAGATGCTGCAGAACGCCGTGCTCGAGGGCATCCAGGTCATCCAGGAATCCGGCGTGCAGAAGCTGATCATGGACAAGTGGGGCCAGGGCGGCGAAGCGCAGCGCCCGGCCGAGCTGTTCAACTGATCTCTTCCCACCGGTGACAGGAAGGGCCTTCGGGCCCTTCCCTTCCGACTTTCAAGGCCAGCCCTCCCCATGGATCTCTTTCTTCACTACCTCACCTTTCCCTATCTCTGGGAAGGAGCCGTCATTGCCGTTCAACTCCTGGTGGGGGCGCTGGCCGGTGGCATCGTGATCGGGTTCTTCCTGTCCCTTGCCAGCCTGTCGAAACACTGGTGGCTGCGGCTGCCGGTCAAGACCTACATCTACCTGTTGCGCGGCACGCCGGTGCTGCTGCAGTTGATCATCCTCTACAACGTGCTGCCGCAGTTCGGCATCATGCTCAGCCCCTTCCTGTCGGCGCTGCTCGCCCTGACGATCAACGAGACCGCCTATTGCGCCGAGATCATCCGCGGCGGCATCATCTCGGCCAACCGCGACCAGCGCGTCGCGGCGCAGGCCTTCGGCTTCAGCCGCACGCAGGAGATGATCCACGTTGTGATCCCGCAGGCGCTGCGGGCGATCCTGCCGACGCTCGGCAACGAAAGCGTCGGGCTGCTGAAATCCACCTCGCTGGCCTCGGTGGTCGGCGTGGCCGAGCTGACCATGCGCGGCCAGACCATCGTATCGCAGAACTTCCAGTTCCTGCCGGTGCTGCTGGCCTCGGGGGGAATCTACGTGATCATGTCCTCGGTGCTGGCACTGGTGCAATGGTGGCTTGAGAACCGCGTGAACCTCGAGCCGCGCGCCGCCCGCGCCGGCAAACGCGACATCGCCGAAATCGTGCCTTCGGCCGCTTCTGCCCAGACCGCCTCCGCCGCCAATCCGAACGAGCGCATGCTGGAGATCCAGGACCTCGAAGTCGGCTACAACGGCACGCCGGTTCTGAAGAAGCTCTCGCTGACGGTGAAACGCTCCGAGGTCGTGGTGCTGCTCGGCCGCTCGGGCTCGGGCAAGTCGACGCTGCTCAAGGCGATCCTCGCGTTGATCCCCTCGACCTCGGGCGACATTCGGGTCGGCGGTGTGATGATGGGGCGCTCGCCGCTGGGTCGGCCGCTGCCGACGCGTGCCCTGCCCGCGAACCGCATCGCCGCGCGCATCGGCATCGTGTTCCAGAACTTCGCGCTCTTCGACCACCTGACCGCCGAAGAGAACGTCATGAGCATCCAGACCATCGTGCAGAAGCGATCGAAGGCCGAGGCGCGCGCCGCCGCGCGTCAGGCGCTGGCGCAGGTCGGGCTGGGTCCGTTCATCCACCGCCTGCCGCACGAGATGTCCGGCGGCCAGCAGCAGCGCGTGGCCATTGCCCGCGCGCTGGCCTGCAAACCGCAGCTGCTGCTCTTCGACGAGCCGACCTCGGCGCTCGATCCGGAACTGGTGCGCGAGGTGAATGCCACGATGCGCGATCTGGCAGACACCGGGCTGACAATGGTAATCAGCACCCATGACGTGGGCTTCGCCCGCAGCGTCGCCGACAAGATCGTGTTCCTCAAGGACGGCGTGCTGGTCGAGGAAGGCCCGCCCTCGATCCTCGACAACCCGCAGACCCCGACCTTTGCGGCCTACCTGCGACAGGAAGCCGAAGCGGAACAGCTCGAGCCGCTGCCGCAGCGCCTGCCGAAGCCGCTTCCCCTTTCTGCAACGGAACGCTGACCATGACCGGACTTCCCCTTGCCGAAGCGGCGCGCGACACGCTTGGCCCGGCGCTCTTCGACTACATGATCGGACGCTCCGCGGACGACTACGGCGCCCCTGCCGAAGACGCCAACGCCGCGGCCTTCGCGCGCTACCGCCTGCTGCCGCGGTTGTTGACGCCCGCCGAGGCGCCGGACCTTTCCACTTCCCTCGCCGGGCGCCGCATGGCCGCACCGGTAATGGTCGGCGCCTTTGCCGGGGACCGGGTGTTCCACGAAGAAGGCCTGCTTCCGATCGCCCGCGTCGCGGCGCGGCTCGGCCTCGACATGGTGCTGTCGGAAGAGACCGTCACGCCGCTCCAAGACATCGCCGCCTGCCATTCCAGCGTCTGGCTGCAGTTGCGCGCGGCCGGTTCGGTGGACCGCATCGAGACGATCATGGGCCGGGCGGCGGAGATCGGTGTCGAGGGTTTCGTGCTGACGCTCATGGCCCCGGCCCACCCCCGCCCGGGCCAGCGCCCCGGCGGCTTCGACATCGGCGCCGAGCTGCGCCATCGCGGTTGGCCGACGATCGGCACGATGCTCGACGGCAGCAACGCCGCCGGTGTCGCGCCACTGGCCGCCTTCCCACGCTGGGGGGCCGGGGAGCTGAGCCGCGTCACCGCGCTGGCTGCGCAACTCGGGCTGCCGCTGATGATCAAGGGCGTGCTGCATCCGCGAGATGTCGCCCCGCTTGCGGAATGCGGCGTCTCGGGGCTGATCGCCTCGAACATCGGGCTTCGCCAGAGCGGACGCTGGGCGCTGGCGCTCGACCAGTTGCCCGCGCTCGCCGCGCAGCGCCCCGAGGGCCTGCCATTGCTGCTCGACGGCGGCGTGCGGCATGGCAGCGACGTACTGATCGCCCTGCTGCTCGGTGCCGAGGCGACGGTGGTGAGCCGGCCGGTGCTGACCGCGCTGGCGGGTGGCGGCGAACCCGCCGTCGAGGCCTGGTTGACGGCGCTGATCGACGGTATTTACGCGATGACCGCCTGGATGGGAGCGGAGCACCCGTCCCGGCTGGCGGCGGATCAGCTGCTGCGCGCCTGACGCGGCGCGCAGCGCAACATGCGAAGAGGCCCGGCTCACGCCGGGCCTTTTTCGTTTGTCGGGGTCGCTCGAAAGCGCGCCAGCCCGCGCCTCACATCCGGCGCTGGAACCTGCCCTGACCAGCCCCGCCGAGATCGCGCCCTTCGGCAAAGACCTCCTGGCCGCGGACGAGGGTGCGCAGCAGGCTCCCCCGCGTGGTCCAGCCCTCGAAGGCGCTGAACTTCGCCCGCCCGCGGAAGGCCTCGCCGCGGATCACCGTCTCGCCCTCGGGGTCCCAGAGCGTCAGGTCCGCATCCGCGCCGATCCGGATCGTCCCCTTGCGCGGGTAGAGCCCGAAGCGCTTCGCGGGTGCCGTCGCGGTCAACTGCGCGAAGCGCTCCAGCGGAAGTCCTCGTGTAATGACACCTTCGCCCATCATCAGCGGCACGTTGGTCTCGATCCCCGTGAGCCCCATGCCCGCCTCCCAGACCGAGAGACCGGGCGCCTTGTCCGCTGCGGGATAGGGGCAGTGATCCGAGGCGATCATGTCGACGTCCCCGGCAAAGACATGCCCCCAAAGCTCCTCAGGGAGCGGTGCGGCGCGCAGCGGCGGGCCGCAGCGCGCCACGTTGCCGATCCGTACCAGGTCATCCTCGGTGAGCAGCAGGTAGTGGGCACAGGTCTCCGAGGTGATGTCCACGCCCTGCTGACGGGCCGCTTTCAGCACGTCGGCCGCGCGCGGCGAGCTGAGGTGCACCACATGGGTCGGCGCCCCGGTCTCCCGCGCGAAAAGCGCGAGCCGGCTCACCGCCTCGAACTCCGCGAGCTCGGGGCCAGCCTCGGCGTGGGCGCGCATGTCCTCGCGTCCGGCGGCCTGGAGGCGCTGCCGCGCCGCGAGCAGGATGTCCTGGTTCTCGGAGTGCACGCCGATGAGCGAGCCGACCGCCCGCACCGCCTGCATCGCCTCGAGAAGCGCGCCATCCCCCAGCGCCGGCAGCGCGGTTTCATCCGGTGCCGCGCCGTCCAGGCGGGGGCTGCAGAGGAACCCCTTGAAGGCAACTGCGCCGGCCTCGGCCATCGCCGCGATATCCGAGGCATTGCTCCCGGTGAGCCCTGCCCAAAGCGCGAAGTCCACGACCGCATTGGCGGCGCACAGGTTATGCTTGGCCTGAAAGCTCGCCACATCCACCGCGGGCGGTAGCCCGTGCGGCATCTCGATCACCGTGGTCACGCCGCCCGCCGCCGCGCCGCACGTGCCAGCGAAAACTTCTTCGGCCCGATCCGGCCCGCAGGCGGTGAAATGCGTGTGCGCGTCGATCGCGCCGGGCAGCACCCATTGCCCGCCCGCATCGATCACCCGCGTCGCGGAGGGCGCTGTGCCGGGCCTGTGCAGCCCGGAAATGCGCTCACCGATGACCGAGATGTCCAGCTTTTCCACGCCCCCTTCGGTGGCGACGAGGCCCCCTGTGATCAGCAGCTCAGACATCGGCACCCTCCGCAAGCAGGTCGGCTGTCAGCAGCGCGGGATCGGGCGGCGCGGTCAGCCAGCCGGACGCCTGCAAGAGCGCGCCGAAACGCAGCATGTCTTCGGCTGGAATGCGGTGATCGTCGGGCCAGAGGTGGCAATCACGGTAGAAGGCGACGATCGTCGCGATTGTCGCGCGCTCCAGATCGGGAAAGTCCGGAGCTATGGTCAGGGCCACCTCGTCTGCCGGGGCGACGGCCAGCCAGCGCAGAGCGCGTCCGATCCCGCGGCTGAAAGCGTCGAACGCCGGACGCTTGGCCGCGATCACATCGGGGCGCGCGATATAGGCGCTCCATGGCACCCCGCCGGTCGGTGTCGCGAGATCGGCAACCGGATGCACCCGCCCCGCGGCCATCATCTTGGCGGCAGCGTGGAGGTGGTGAATCGCGTAGGGGCAGTCACTCTCCAGAAAAGCCTCCAGCCCCGCATCTCGGCCGATGTCGTACCGCTCCGCCGCGATGCCCCGCTCGTCGACCAGCGCGTCGAAGATGAAGCCGGCCGTTCCGATGTGCGCGATATCGTAGACCCGCTTTCCCGCCAATTTTTCCAAGCTGAAGTCCGGATCCGGGCTGCGCGCCAGCACGACCCAGGGATTGCTGCGCACCGCTGCGCAGAAGTTCACCAGCTGCTCGCCGTCTTCGGCCAGCTTCATCGTGACCATGGGCCCGCCGATGGTGAGATCGACGCTGCCGTCGAGCACCGAAGGGATTTGCCCCCCCGCGACCGTCGTTCCCCCGCCAGCGCTGCGCTGTGCGAGCACCGATAGGCCCTCCTCCGCGAAAAATCCGAGACGATCAGCAAGGATGTGGGGGAGATAATAGACGCGTGCCTCGGTCGCATCGCCAAGGTTCATCGTCAGGAGATGCGCCGCTGTCATGATTCACCATTTCGTATACAATTATACGAACATTAGCCGCTTCGCTGTTGGTCCGCAAGCGGACGCGCGCGCTTCGAAGTGCTCCGTTCAAATGCCGCAACGCCCGGCGCACCGATGCCCCTCGGGTGACAAGCGCGCACGACAAGCCCCCGTTTAACCCCCTCGCGAGAGCATCTCGCATGGCGACACGGTAGCGCACACACCCCTTAAGCGCTGACACTAAGCCACTCGCGACACTTCCTTTCTCTGCGCGAAGGCGAGCGTCCCGCTGACCTTCCCGACCGCCTTGGCAGACCTTCGCTCGCATGACCGCCAATCGTTCGAAGCGGGTGCAGGGCAGAACGAAGCGAGCCGTAAGGCGCCAGATCGTTCCAGCGATGTGTCTGCGCGTCTGCCTCTGGCGCTAGCCCCCGCCGCGCGGGGTTCACGTCACCGCTGGATCACGCCCTCCTTGGCCCGGATCTTCGACCCGTCGCTAAACCGATGCAGCCTGAACGGCTCCGGATCGACAACGGGGCTCGAGCCAGTGATGAGGTCCGCCGCAAGCCGCCCCGCGCCTGTCCCCAGACCGAAACCATGCCCCGAGAATCCAGAGGACACGAACAGTCCGGGGATTCCGTTGCGGACGCCTTCCGTGCTCGAGATGACAGGAACGATGTCGGGCAAGACATCGATGTATCCGGCCCATTTCTGGGCCACCGTGGCATTGCGGAACGGGGCATAGGCAGACTTCACCACCTCCAGGGCGCGATCTATCCGGGCCTCGTCGGGCACGGGGTCGAGAACACGCATCCGCTCGAAGGGGCTCTCATCGGCCGCAGACCATCGCCTCGGCGTGCGCAATGCCTCGAAGAATGCGGGCCCAATGCCGAGGCTCACGTTGCGCCACTCGTTCCTGAGCGTAGGCAGGAAATCCTTGAAGAGCCGGAAGCTGTCCGGGGTCAACTGGTAGCGGCTCGGCATGGCGGAGGCGATCGTGTAACCGCCATCTGCACGTCGCCGCATGGTGAATTCACGAAACTTCAGCGTCCCCTCGGGCCCGTCCGGGACCGGGTCGGTCCGAAGCACGTTTCCCTTGGTGCGCAACTGCGGCAGCTCGATCCCCATGTTGCCCAGGAACAGCCGCGACCAGACCCCGCCCGCCACGAGCACCGCCGAACAGGAGATGTGTCCCTTTTCCGTCACCACGCCCGAGACCCTGCCCGCCGCGGTTTCGACGACCCGCACGGCGCACTCTTGGTGAACGCTGCCGCCCCGCGCCTGCACCGCGCGCGCAATGGCCGGCACCGCCTTCTGCGGTTCGGCCCGGCCGTCGTAGGGGTTGTGCAAGGCGCCCTTGATGTCGAGCGAGAGCCCGGGGAACTGCGCGAGCGCCTCGTCCCGGCTGAGCAGTCGGGCGGGAATCTGGTACTGTTGCAGCTCCTCGAGCGCCTGCCGTTCGCCCTCGAACGCCGCCTCGGTAGCGGCGGTATAGGTGACGCCGCAGCGGACGTAGCCGGTGTCGCCGCCGATGCGCGCGTTCATGCCCTGCCAGAGGCGCTGAGATTCCACCATCAGCGGCAGCTCCCGGGTGTCGCGATGCGTCAAGCGCACCCATCCCCAGTTACGGCTCGATTGCTCGCCGGCGATGTGGCCCTTTTCGCAGACCGCCACCGTCAGGCCCTGGTCGACGAGTTCAAGGGCTGCGGCGACACCGGCGATGCCGCCGCCGATGATCACCACGTCTGCGTGCTTGGGAAGCGCCGCGCTGTTTTCTACCGGATCCGGCTTCGGTCCAGGCATTGGTCTGCTCCTTGTTTCGGCACCTCATCGGACGCCGTTGGTCTTGTTTTCATGCGTGCGGCGGAAGCGCGGCTTTCTGGCGCCGGGCCCGCAGGTTGTCGCGCAACCGATAGCCACGCAGCGCCATCTGCGGCGCGACGTTCATGTAGAGCGGCTGCCTGCTGAGCGGTTCGAGGCGCAGGTCGAGGTCCTGCTCGCGCACGCCCATCGCCCAGTCCGACAGGATGCCGCCGATCATCGAACCGGTTGGAACGCCACGGCCGGACAGGCCGGTCATCGCCACCACGCCCGGTGCCAGGCCGTAGAGACGCGGCACGGTGCGGCGCTGCATGTCGAGCTCGCCGAACCAGAAGAAGTCCCAGTTGAGCGTTTCGCGAAGCCCCGGGTGCAGCCATTTCAGCCGCTCGGACAGCACCTGCCGCGTGTAGGCAGGGTCCCGTCCGCGCGCGCCCATGGGGAACATCGAGGCGACGATGCGGTTCTCGCGGTTGTACTTGTAGACGTAGATGTCGCCGCGCCCGTCCTGGATCGTGGTGCGCTGCGGCAGTACGGCAGCCTGGCTCTCCTCGGAAAGCGGCTGCGTGGCGGCGACGAAGACCCGCATGATGCGGAAGGTTTCTTCGAGCTTCGGCCAACCCGCGACGGTATAGGCGCCGGTGGTGTAGATCACCTTCTCGGCCTTAACCGCCCCCTGCGCGGTCTCGACCCGCCACGCGCCATCCTGGCGCCGACAGCCAGACACACCGGATCCGGTGAAGATGCGGCCGCCCTCTGAGAGCACAGCCCGCCCCAATCCGCGCGCATAGCCGAGCGCGTTGAGGCCTCCGGCCTCTTCGTGCAGCCAGCCGCCGTAGAAGCGGCTCGAGCCGGTGACCGCCTGCACCTCGTCACGGTCCAGCATCCGCGTGCGCGCGCCCACGGCGTTGTAGCTCTGCATGTGCCCGCGCAGCGTCTCCAGATGCGAGGGAAAGAGCGCGCCCTGCACGTAGCCGTTCTGCTCCCATTCGCAATCGATACCGTAACGCGAGATCATCTCGCCGACCTTGTCGTTGGCGCGGGTCTGGCGCTGGATGAGCCGCTCGGCCCAGGGCGCGCCGAGCACCTTGCGCAGCTCCGGCAGGCTGTAGTGGGTGAATGTCGGCGTGCAATGTCCGGCATTGCGGCCCGAGCCGCCAAAGCCGATTTCCTCGCGTTCGAGCACCACGACCGACACCCCCTGCCGCGCCAGCTCCAGCGCGGTGGTCAGCCCCGAATACCCCGCCCCGACGACGCAGACATCGGCCGTAACCTCTCCCTGCAGCGTGGCGGTCTCGGGGGCGGCGGGCGCGGTGGCGTACCAGAGCGTATCGGTGAACTCAGAGAAGCGGCGTGCCATCTCAGTGCCCCTGCGTGCGGCTGTCGAAGGCGTCGCGCAGCCCGTCGCCGATGAAATTGAAGCCAGTCACCGCGATGGTGATCGCAAGGCCGGGCACGATCGCCAGCCAAGGCGCAGATGCGAGGTACTGCTGCGCGCCGTTGAGCATATTGCCCCAGCTCGGCAGCGGCGGCTGGATGCCATAGCCGAGAAAGCTGATGTAGGCTTCGAGCAGGATGGCGCGGGCGACGGTCAGCGTCGCGGCGACGATGATCGGGCCGATGGCGTTGGGCAGCAGCTCTCGGAACATGATCCAGCGCTTCGACAGCCCAAGCATGTGCGCCGCCTGCACGAAGTCCTGGTTGCGCAGGGATTTCACCTCGGCCTCGACGATACGCGCCACTTCCATCCAGCTGGTGGCCGAGATGATCAGCGCGATCATCACCGGTCCGGGCTGGATGAAGGCGGCCAGAGCCAGCAGCAGGAACACCGACGGGAACGACAGGAAGGCGTCGACGATCCGCATGAGCACCGCGCTGACCTTGCCGCCATAGTAGCCCGACACCACCCCCACGACCGACCCGATGCCGGTGGCGATGATCATCACGGCAAAGCCAACGGCCATCGAGATCTGCCCGGCGTGGAAGAGCCGCGCGGCGATGTCCCGGCCCAGCGGGTCGGTGCCGAAGATATGCGCCCCGGTGCCCGGCGGCGCAAAGCGCGCGCGCAGGTCGATGTAGAGCTCGTCGTAGGGCAGCAGATGCGGGCCGATGAAACAGGCGGCGGTCAGCGTCAGCACCATCACCAGGCCGATCAGCGCCAGCCTGTGATTGAGGAAACGGCGCAGGGCCCGGGATTTCAGAAAGGGGCGGCGCGCGGCGGGATCGGTTGTGACTGCGGTCATGATTGGAACCCTTTGTTCAATCGAGACGGATGCGCGGATCGATCAGCGCGACGATCAGGTCGGCGGCGAGGTTGCCGATCAGAACCAGAAGCGCCGAGGCCATCAGCAGCCCCATCACCACCGGGTAATCCGAGTAGCCGAGGCTATCGAGAAACAGCCGCCCCATGCCGGGCCAGGTGAAGACAGTCTCTGTCACCAGTGCCCCGCCCAGCACCATCGGCAGCTGCAGGCCGGCAAGCGTGATCATCGGCACCAGCGAGTTGCCGACCACGTGCTTGAACAGCACCCGGCGGCGGGTCAGACCCTTGGCGCGGGCGGTGCGGACGAAGTCCTGGTTGATCACGTTGAGGGTGGAGGTGCGCATGTAGCGGCTCCAGATCGCCACATCCACCAGCGCCAGCACCACGGCAGGCATGATCAGGTGCCGCAGGTAATCGAACACCGACCCGTCCCCCACCGTGTACATATTGCCCGCCGGCAGCCAGCCGAGGCTGAGCGAGAAGACGTAGATGGCGATGAGCCCGAACCAGAAGGTCGGGATCGACAGCGCGATCATCGCCAGCACTGTCATCGTGTAATCGAAGCTGGAGCCCCGTTTCAGCGCGCTGAAGATGCCGATGGTGCTGCCAAGGCTGACCGAGATCACCGTCGCGGTGCCCATCAGCAGCAGTGTGGCGAAGAGATGGCTGCCGATCACATGCAGCACCGGCTGCCCGTCGCGATAGGAGGTACCCCAGTCACCGACGACAAGATGCGAGAACCAATCGAGATATTGCACCGGCAAGGGCCGGTCGAGGCCCATCTGCGCGGCGATCTTTTCGATCTGTTCCTGCGTCATTCCCGGGCTCAGCGCGAATTGCGACAGCGGTCCGCCGGGTGCGAGGTTGAGCACGGCGAAACCGATGAAAGAGACGATCAGAAGCAGAAGCAGGCTCTGGCCGAGCCGGGAAGCGAGGTAGCGCAGCATGCCGGGTGCCCTTTATGTGCGTTGAGTATTGAAGCCGTGGCACCGCTGGCGGCGGCTCTCGGCATCGAGAGAGGGAGCGCGCGGCGATGTCCCGCCGCGCGCCAGGTCAGGCCTCGGGCCTCAGCCGCGCTTCCAGTCGCGCACGTTCCAGGTGTCGATGCGGTTGTTGACGTTCGGAGCGGGGCCGGTCACGTCGTCCTTCCAGCCCTTGATGACCGCGTATTGGAACACCGGCAGGAAAGGCAGGTCCTCGCGGATGACCGCCTGCATCTCCTCGTAGATGGCCTTGCGTTCTTCGGGCACGAAGCTCGAAGCGCCCTTGACCAACAGCTCGTCGACCTTGGGGTTCTGGTAGGCGAAGGTGTTCTGCCCCGCGCCGCCCAGGGTCGGCGACATGGTGGACATGAAGTAGTCCGAGGTGTCGGGGTCGGCGCCGGCCAGCGTATTGAGGCCAACGACCACCGAGTCGAACTCGGAGTTCATCCAGTAGTCGCCCCACATGACGGCGGGCGGGAAGTTCTTGATCTCCATCTTCACGCCGATCTCGGCGAAGGTCTGCTGGATGAACTGCTGCGCCTGCTCGCGCAGGTGGTTGCCGGCCGTGGTCGAGTTGGTGAATTCGAGCCGCACGCCATCCTTTTCGCGGATGCCGTCCGAGCCCGGCGCCCAGCCGGCCTCGTCGAGCAGCGCCTTGGCTTTCTCGAGGTCGAACTCATGCTTGGGCAGGCTGTCGTTGTAGTAGTAGGACTGCTGCGGCATGTAGGTCTCGGTCGGGGTCGGCACGCCGTAGTAGAGCGCGTCGATGATCGAGGACTTGTCGAGCGCGGCATAGAGCGCCTTGCGCACTGCCGGGTCCTGGAACTGCGGACGGGTCATGTTCAGACCGATCGACTCGAAGGTCGCGGTCCCGGCAACAGTCACCACCTTGCCTGCCAGCGTCTCGGCCTCGGCGAGATGATCAGGCGTGATGTACTGCAGGCCGATGACGTCGATGTCGCCGGATTTGAACTGCGTGTACATGACGTTGAGATCGGGAACGTACTTGATGATCAGGGTCTTCAGGAACGGGCCGTCCATGTGATAGTCGGCGTTGGCCTCGAGCTCGATGTGATCCCCGGCCATGCGGTTCTTGAACTTGAACGGCCCGGTGCCGATCGGAGCGTTGTTGAACGGCGCGCTGTTCTTGTCCTCGACACCCTCGAAGGCATGCTTGGGGATGATGTAGGTGGAGGCGAGGATCGCCGCCATCGGCGCGAAGGGCTCACTCATCTCCCAGGTCAGCTCGGTGTCCGACACCACGGTGATGTTGCGCATGAACTTGTAGCCGGTCGAGCGGAACGAGCGGAAATCGGGGTCCATCGTCAGCTCGAGCGAGAATTTCACGTCCTCGGCGGTGAACGGCGTGCCGTCGTGCCAGGTAACGCCCTCCTTCAGCTTCAGCTTCCAGTTCAGGCCGTCCTCGGAAATGCTGCCGTTGGCGACGCTGGGCACTTCGGCGGCAAGGATCGGGAAGAACTCCCCGTCGGGATCGAAGTCGAACAGCGTGTCGAAGACCGCATAATAGACCCCCTCGTCCACCTCGATGTGCGGCATGAGCGGGTTGAACACCGTCGGCTCCTGCGAGAAGGCGAGCACCAGCTGGCCGGTCGCGTCGGCATTGGCCGCGAAGGCCCGGTCGCGGCCGATCATCGACGGGCCGATCAGACCCGCTGCCCCCATCAGGGTCAGTGCCGCACGGCGATTGAGATGACCTGTTTTCTTCTTGTCTGTCATGATGTCGTTCCCTGTTGTCTCGCAAGGGTGAGGAAGGACGGCGCGCGCTTGCGATTCACGCGCCCGACTGCGCCCTGCCCGGCTTGCCGGGCAGGAACGGATCAGAAGCCGCTGATGATCTCGATCTTCGAGCCATCGGCAAAACGGCCGAAACGGAAGGGTGTGGGGTCGACGACCGGAGCTCGGCCGGAAACCAGATCAGCCGCCAGGCGACCGGCGGCAGGGCCGATGCCGAAGCCATGTCCGGAGAAGCCCGTGGCGATGAAGAAGCCGGGGACCGCATCGATCGGCGAAATCACCGGGATCGCATCGGGCGTGACGTCGATGGCTCCCGCCCAGCGTTGCGCGATCTCCGCTTTTTCGAAGACCGGGTAGGCCTTGCGCAGGGCGTCGAGCGCCTTGTCCTGCAGCGAGAAGGCCGGCTTGGGATCAAGCACGCGGCAGTATTCGAAGGGGCTCGCCTCATCCAGCGACCAGCGGTTCGGGATCCGGGCCTCGTCGTAGAAGCGGCCACCGAAGCGCAGGAGCAGCGATTTCCATTCGGCGCCGAGCGCGGGGAGGAAGTCGCGCATGTAGCGGAAGCTGTCCGGCACGATGTCGACGATGTTTCGGAACCCGTCGGCGATCGTGTAGCCACCATCCTGGCGCTTGCGGATCGAGAAGCCTTCGGTCCAGAGGGCACTCTCGGGACCGCCCTCGAGCGGCTTCGTGCGGATCACCGAGTTCTTCACCTTCAGCTGCGGCAGGCGCAGCCCGGTATTCCGGGCGAACAGGCTCGACCAGGCACCCCCGGCAAGCACCACCTGCTCGCAGGCGATCGTGCCGCGTTCGGTCACCACGCCGCAGACCTGCCCGGCCTTGGTCTCGATACCCCGAACCGCGCATTCGGTCAGCACATGCGCGCCGCGGTCACGGGCGGCCTCGGCGATTGCGGGAGCCGCGCGCTGCGGCTCGGCCCTGCCGTCAGCGGCGGTGTAAAGCGCGCCCTTCACGCCGAGGCGTGACTCCGGAAACAACGTTTCGAGTTCCGATGCCGTCACCATGCGGCTCTCGACCTGGTAGTCCCGCAGGTTGTCGAGCCACTTCTCGTGCTGCGCGTATTCCTTGTCCGTGGCGCAGGCAAAGGCGATGCCGCTGCTGGTGTAGCCAAGGTCGCGTCCGGTCCGCTCGGCCAGGGTCGGCCAGATGCGCAGCGCTTCCGCCATCAGCGGGATCTCTCGCGGATCCCGCCGAGTGATGCGCACCCAGCCCCAGTTGCGGCTCGACTGCTCGTGCCCGATCCCGCCCTTTTCGCAGAGCGCAACCTTCATGCCCCGGTCGGCCAGCTCAAAAGCCGTGGACGCACCGATGATGCCTCCGCCGATCACAACAACATCCACCTTTTCCGGCAGCTCGGCATCACCATGGAACGGAACGACAAAAGGACCGGGCATTTCAGTAGGACTCCTCAAGTTGGCAGTTCACGCAGAATTCGGCCACGCTGGCCTCGTTGGGCAGGTCGATCAGCAAGTTGATCACCCGGGCCAGGTCTTCGGGCTGGGTCATCGTTTCCGCGGGGCGGTCGGTGATCCCCGCCGCCATGTCGGTGGCAACAAAACCGGGACAGACCGCGACGGCCCGGATCCCACGATCGAACCCGGCATGTCTCAAGGCGTGCGCGAGCCCCACGACGGCGAACTTCGAAACGGCGTAGGACCCCGAGCCGGGCGATTTCACCCGCTTGCCCGAGAGCGACCCGAGCAGCACCACCCTGCCCCGCCCCGAAGCCGCCAGCGGCTCCCAGCAGGATGCGGCGAGCCGCCGGGGGGCCTGGACGTTGATCTCGAGAAGCTGCGCCATCTCGGCATCGCAGATCTCGACCGCGGTCTTCGGGATCATCACCCCGGCGTTGGCGATCACTGCATCGATCCTGCCGAAACGCGCCATGACCTCATCGGCCCAGCCCGCGGCGCACTCGCGGTCGGTCGCCTCGTAGGCGAAGCAATGCACACGTTGCGGAGCCGACGCCGCCCAATCCGGCATTTGCGGTCGCCGCATGCCCAGCGACACGCTCCAGCCTGCATCGAACAGGGTCTTCGCCACGGCCGCGCCGATCCCGCGACCGGCCCCTGAGATCAGCGCCACACGCCTGGAATTCAGTCCCATTTCGCCCTCATCTTCAAATACGCGCGCTTGAGCATCCGCATGAATTGCTCGCGGTCCTCTGGCTCGATGAAGTCGAAGAATTCCGTCTCCTGCTGACGAATGATCTCGCGCACTTCCTGAGACAGCGCGTGACCGCGTTCGGTGATAAACAGGGCCTGGGCCCGCAGATCATCTGAGGCGGCCTCGCGGCGAATGACGCCGGAGGCGACCATCCGGTCGATGATCCGCCCGGTTGCCGGACGGTCGCGCATCAGCACCTCGGCGATCTGCGACGGGCGGATGCCGGGGTAGTCATCGACCAGCAGCAGCGTGGTGATCTTGCCTTTGCCTTTGGCGATCTCGAGGTGCGCCATCCGCCTGTCGAGATCGCGCGAGACAACCGCGTCCATCGAGCGGATGTACCAGCTGAAGGCTCCTTCGAGGACGTCGATCTTGAGGCCGCAAATCTCGATTCTCGGATCGTCCTGCGGCGCGCCGGGGGAAGTCATGGGAGCAAAAAACCTGTCCGTGTCATATTTCTTTCATGACACTCGAACAGTTGCCCCTGAGGCAAGCGAAAGGTTGTGATTCACAATTATGTAGTTGTGAAAAACAATCACTGCGCACAATTAACGCACTCAGCCTGAGACGTTCGGCGCGAAATTCAAGGACCGCGTAAGTTGATCGGAGGCCACGCCACACGCTGACTGGGCCCGAACATTCTCTGCGACTCGGACGCCGGAGCACGCCCTGAAAGAAAAAGGGGCGGCATATGCCGCCCCTCTGAGAACTCAGCCCGTTGGCACGTTCAGGCGGCGGCGGCACCGGGAATCGCATCGACCAGCGAGCGGGTGTAGGCGTGCTGCGGCGCGTGGAAGATCTGCGACGGCGGACCGTATTCCACCATCTTGCCGCGGTGCATGACGAGGATCTCGTCGCTGATCTGGCTGGCGACGCGCAGATCGTGGGTGATGAAGATCATCGCCAGCTTGCGCTCGCGCCGGATCTTGTCGAGCAGTTCCAGCACCTGCGCCTGGATCGACACGTCGAGCGCAGAGACAGCTTCATCCGCCACGATCACCTCGGGATCGAACATCAGCGCCCGGGCGATGCCCACACGCTGGCGCTGTCCGCCGGAGAACTCATGCGGGTAGCGATCGAAGGCCGACGGATCGAGCCCCACCTGCTCGAGCAGGCCCTCGGCCTTGCGCCGGGCATCGTGCCGGGTCAACAGGCTGTGTGAGATCGGCCCAACGGTCATCGCCTGCCCGATGGTGAAGCGCGGATTGAGCGAGGCGTAGGGATCCTGGAAGATCATCTGGATGCGCGGGCGCAGCGCGCGAAAGTTCTCTTCGTCCAGCGCCAGCGTGTTCTCGCCCTGAAAGCGGATCTCGCCGCTGTCGGCAGAGATCAGTTTCATCAGCACCTTGCCCATCGAGGATTTGCCCGAGCCGGACTCGCCAACGATGCCGATGGTCTCGCCCTTGTGCAGGGTGAAGCTGATGTCATCGACGGCTTTGACCTCGCGCATCCGGCCGAGAAAGCCGCTGCGGGTGCGGTAGGTCTTTTGCAGCCCCCTGACCTCCAGCGCCACGGGGCGCTTGGTCTCGCGCTTGCGGTCCGCCTCGCGCATCTTCGGTACTGCTGCGATGAGCTTGCGGGTATAGGGATGCTGCGGCGCATCGAGCACCGCCCGCGCATCGCCCTGCTCCACCAGCAGCCCCTTTTCCATGACGATGACCCGATCCGCAATCTCGGCCACGACGCCGAAATCATGGGTGATGAACATCACCGACATGCCCTTGCGTTGCTGAATTCGGCTGATCAGGTCGAGGATCTGCGCCTGCGTGGTCACATCCAGCGCGGTGGTCGGCTCATCGGCGATCAGAACATCGGGATCGAGCGCCAGCGCCATGGCGATCATCACCCGCTGCCGCTGGCCGCCGGAAAGCCGGAAGGGATACTGGTGCTGGATCAGCGCCGGATCGGGCAGCCCCACCTCGGTCAGCATCTCGACGACGCGCGCGGCGCGGCTCTCCGGGGCCCCGACAGCATGCGCGTCGAGCACTTCGCGGATCTGATCGCCGACGGTCATCAGCGGATTCAGCGCCGAGAGCGGATCCTGGAAGATGATCGACACCGCCCGGCCACGCAGCTTGCGCAGTTCGGATTCCGGAAGCGACAGCAACGCCCGGCCCTTGAAGTCAATACTGCCGGAGGAGACCGACATCACGTCGGGAAGCAGCCCCATGATGGTGTTGGCCGTCACCGACTTTCCCGAGCCGGATTCGCCGATGATGCAGAGGATTTCGCCCGGCATCAGGTCAAAGCTGATATCCTGCACGGCGAAAGGACGGTCGTGATTTCCCGGTAGTGCGACGGATAGCTCCCGCACCGACAGGACGGGCGCGACACCCGCATCGAAGGTCTTCATAGGTTTTCTCATCGTTTGTTGTTATTTTGCCCGTTCACTAAAGGCATGAAGGGTCGCTCTGACAACATCGGACACCTTAAAGCCCAACGCTTCTGCGTGTTCATTTGGCATCCACCGCCGGAGTGCCGAAAGCTGCGGCAAACCGAAGAGGCCGGCGCAGCGCAGCGCCCTTGCCAGCGCACCCACGGCCGGGTCACACCGGAAAGCTCAAATCACGCGGCCTCCGCTCTAGGGCCGGGGTGCAAGT
The DNA here is from genome assembly GCA_048381755.1 of Roseobacteraceae bacterium. Lineage (GTDB taxonomy): Bacteria > Pseudomonadota > Alphaproteobacteria > Rhodobacterales > Rhodobacteraceae > Salipiger. Next base: position 196,154 of record JBLXGS010000009.1, on the reverse strand, counting down.
CTCCGACTTCCGACCGCCGGTCCCCGGCATGGCGCTCTTCAGCTCGTCCTCTAGGTCAGAAGCAGCGCGAGTGCCGCCAAAGAAACCCCATCGCTCAACCGAACGCGTCCGCGCTCTCCGGAATCGGCGCACATTCAAGTCGCGGGCCAGCAGGCAGCAGCGCCCCGCACGCGAACTTCCGGACAGCATGTGCGGCCGCCCGTCGACCTGGCACCGCTCAGGTGCGTCTCAGCCCGCGTCTTCAACCTTCCCCCGGCCTTTCGGTGCGCCGATCGTACCGCGCTCGACAAGCGGGGTGGCCACGACGAATGTCTGCGCTGGGGAGTCGTCGCCCTTCAGCCGGGCGATCAAGCGTTCCGCGGCCTTTTGTCCGAACTGATAGGTGGGCTGATCGACCACACTGATCCGCGGCGAGGTGACCCGCGTCCAGTCGGCATCGAACCAGGAGACCAGGGACATGTCCTGCGGCAAGCTGAGGCCCCGGTCCGACAGCTCGCGGAAAATCCGCGCACCGATGAGGCTGTCGGAGGCAAGGATCGCGGTGATCGGCGGCGATTGCGCCAAGATGCGCGTCACGATGTCGGCGGTCGACTCGTCATCGCTTGCCCCCGTGAAGACCAGGTCGGCGGGCGTCTCCACGCCCGCATCGCGCATCTGCGTCAGAAAGCTGGAAATCCGCTCTCGTACCGCCGAGATGCCGATATCCTCGAGCTTTCCGAGCCGGCCATCCGCCGTCATCATGGCGGTGACATAGGCGACCCGCCGATGCCCTTCCTCGCGAAGTCGCTGCAGAACCTGCGCCACACTGCCACGATCGTCTCCGCAAACCGCGTCCACCTCCAGCTCCGGGGAAAGGCGATCGAGCGTGACCACCGGTGTGCCCGAGGCCACCGCCGCTTTCAGATGGTCGACCCGCCGTGCGTCGGTCGGCGCGACGATCAGCCCGGCGACCCGCTGACGCAGCAGGAGCGAGACCATTTCGATCTCTTCCGAAAGCTGTTCGCTCGAGTTGCTGATGATCAGGTTCAGGTCAGCAGCGCGCAGCCTGTCGCTGATCCCGCGAACCGCCTGACTGAAGAACGCGTTCTCGATGTCGCCGACGATCACGCCGACCAGACCGCTGCGCCCTGTGCTCATTGACCGCGCCAGGTCGTTGGGCTGGTAGCCAAGCATTTCCGCAGCCTCCAGCACTGCCTTGCGCGCGGTCTCGCTTGCGATGCCGTACCCCCCGAGAACCCGGGCCGCCGTGGCTTTTGATACTTTGGCTGCCCGCGCGACGTCCGCGACGGTCAGTGAACTCTTTTTTCCGCTCATACCTGCCACTTCGATTTTCAGGACTCGAAATCCTTATCAAGCCTGTTGACGCGAATCAAAACATACATGAACCATGCAACTACTGATACCGGTCTCACTTCGTGTGATACCGGTATCATATTCAAACGAGGCCGATCCCTCGGCATGACTGCACAGAGAGGGTCGGCCCGCCAACAGCGGGAGACACGACATGTCCATCAGCCTTCTCGACCGGGCAAAAGCCCCCCTGACCGGCTTGCTGGTTGCACTTGCCGCCGCCGGCGCCGTCCAGGCGCAGGACAACCCCTACAACCTGCTCGACGCCGACACCGTCAGCGTTGGATCGCTCGGCGATGCCAAGCCCTACGCCTTCACCACCGCCGCCGGCGAATTCAGCGGGTTCGACGTGGAGTTCCTGCGCAACGTGCTCGGGCGGCTCGGCTTCGAGGAGGATCAGATCCTCTTTACCGGGCAGGAATTCGCGGCGCTGCTGCCTTCGGTCTCCAACGGTCGTTTCGATATCGCCGCCGCCGCTATCGGCATCACCGAGCAGCGCGAAGAGGTCGTCGATTTTTCGGACGGCTACCTTGCCGGCTACCTCTCGGTCCTCTCGGGCGAGGAGGCGATCACCGATGACCCCGCGAGCCTCGCGGGCAAGCGCCTCGGCGTCGTGCAGGGCACGCTGCAGGAGATGTACGCCAAGAAGACCTTCACCGACACCGACATCGTGCAGTTCCCCGACAACAACACCGGCGTCGCGGCGCTGAACAACGGCACGATCGACGCGCATTTCCTCGACTACGAGGCCGCCAAGACCTACGGCGAGCGCTACGACCTCGACATCAAGGTCAACATCCCCTCCTTCGATGCGCCCGCCGGCTTCGCGGTGAAACCGGGCAATGACGCGCTGCGCAACGCGCTGAACGAAGCGCTGCATGCGGCGATGGAGGACGGCACCTGGCGCGACCTCTACAAGAAGTGGTTCCCCGGCTCTCCGATGCCCAAGCAGTATCTGCCGAGCGGCAGCTGATCCCGCCCGACCTTCCGGCTGCCGGCACCGCCGGCAGCCCAATTCCCAAGACGTCGGGCGGCGCCCTGCCCCGCCCCCTGGAGACACCTTATGTGGTTGGAAAACCTCCAACGGACGTTCCTCGACTGGGACGCCATGGCCGAGATCTTGCCGATCATGCTGTCGACCGGCCTGAAGAACACGCTGATCCTCGCGGCCGCCTCGACAATCATCGGCATCATCATCGGCATCATTCTTGCGGTAATGGGCATTTCGCGCGCCGCCTGGCTGCGGGTGCCCGCGCGCATCTACACCGACATCTTCCGCGGCCTGCCCGCCATCGTCACCATCCTGCTCATCGGACAGGGCTTCGCCGGGCTCGGGCGTGAGCTTTTCGGTCCCTCCCCCTACCCGCTCGGCATCCTCGCGCTGAGCCTGATCGCCGGGGCGTATATCGGCGAAATCTTCCGGGCCGGCATCCAGAGCGTGCCGACCGGCCAGATGGAGGCCTGCCGCGCCCTCTCGATGAGCTACAGTCAGGGCATGCGCCTGATTGTCGTGCCGCAGGGCATCCGCCGCGTGCTGCCGGCGCTGGTCAACCAGTTCATCTCGAACGTGAAGGACAGCTCGCTGATCTACTTCCTCGGCCTCCTGGCCTCGGAACGCGAGATCTTCCGTGTCGGGCAGGACGCCGCAGTGGTCACCGGCAACCTCTCGCCGCTGCTTCTGGCGGGGATTTTCTATCTGGTGATCACCGTGCCTCTGACCCACCTGGTCAACCACATCGACCACCGCCTGCGGTCCGGCAAGCGGACGACCGGCGCCCAGCCCAGCAGCGGTCTCGACGAGGTGGACGAGCTTGGCGCGGCGACGCGCAATGCCGAGCAGACCCGCTTCAACGGCGGCAGCCTGTCGATCCGCGACCTGCGGCTCAGCTATGGCCCCCTCGAAGTGCTGCGCGGGATCAACCTCGAGATCCCCAAGGGGTCCGTCACCTGCATCGTCGGACCTTCCGGCTCGGGCAAGTCGACACTTCTGCGCAGCCTCAACCGGCTCGTCGAGATGAACGGCGGCCAGGTGATGCTCGATGGCACCGACATCCGCGGCATGAAACCCGAGACCCTGCGCGCCCGCGTCGGCATGGTGTTCCAGCACTTCAACCTCTTCCCCGATCACACAGCGCGCGAGAACATCATGCTTTCGCTCACCCGGATCAAGGGGCTGCCGCGCGCCGAGGCCCGCGCCATCGCCGACGCCCGCCTCGCCGAGGTCGGCCTGCAGGGGCGCGGCGATCACCGGCCGTCGAACCTGTCGGGCGGACAGCAGCAGCGCGTCGCCATCGCCCGGGCTCTGGCGATGGACCCCGAGGTGGTGCTCTTCGACGAGGTCACCAGCGCCCTCGACCCGGAACTGGTGAAGGGCGTGCTCAACCTCATGGCCGATCTCGGGCGGCGCGGCATGACCATGGTCGTGGTCACCCACGAGATGGGCTTCGCGCGGCAGGTCGCTGACCAGATCGTCTTCATGGACGAGGGCAAGATCGTCGAAGCGGGCGCGCCCGACGCGCTCTTTGACAACCCGCAGACCGACCGGCTGAAGAAGTTCTTCGCCGAGGTTCTGTGACACGGAAACGCAGGGAAAATCCGATGAAAGACCTATCATGGGGCATCCTCGGCACCGCTGGCATTGCGCGCAAGGCAATGCTGCCCGCCCTGCGGGATGCCGAGGGCTGCCGCCTTGGCGCGATCGCCTCGCGCGATGTCGCCCGGGCCGAAGCTATGGCCGGCGCGTTCGGCATCCCGCGCGCCTACGGCAGCTACGAGGCACTGCTCGCGGACCCCGAAATCGAGGTGATCTACAATCCCCTGCCAAACCACCTGCACGTGCCCCTGACGTTGCAGGCGCTGGCCGCCGGCAAGCACGTGCTGTGCGAGAAGCCCCTCGCCCTGACCCTCGCCGAAGCCCGCGAGGTCACTGCAGCGGCGCAAGCCGCGGGGCGCGTGGTGGCCGAGGCCTTCATGACCCGGCACCACCCGCAATGGATCAAAGCCCGGGAGCTGGTGAGCGCGGGCCGGATCGGCCGGCTCACCGGCGTGCAGGCGCTGTTCAGCTACTGCAACGACGATCCGCAAAACGTCCGCAACCAGAAGGACATCGGCGGTGGCGGGCTCTATGACGTCGGCTGTTACGCGGTCGACACCGCGCGGTTCTTCTTCGGTGCCGAGCCCGAGGCGGTGAGCTGTACCATGGACCTCGATCCCAAGTTCGGCACTGACCGTCTGACCACCGGGACCGCGCGTTTTCCGGGCGGTGGGCAGCTGAGCTTTACCGTCTCGACCCAGTCTGCGCTGGTTCAGCAGCTCACGCTGCTCGGCACCGAGGGCTACCTCGTGCTCGACGCGCCCTTCAACTGCCCGCCCGATCACCCAGCGCGGCTGGCGCTCGACAACGGCGCAGACCTGCTCGGTGGCGGGCGCGAGCTGCTGACCTGCCCGCCCGCCGACCAATACCGCCTGCAGGCCGAAAGTTTTGCCCGGGCGGTGCATCAGGGCGGGTTTGCCGCCGATGCGGCCGCGGACACCCTTGGCAACGCCGCCGTGCTCGAGGCGCTGACACGCGCCGCGCAGAGCCACCGCTGGGAAGCCATCACCTCGACAACGGGACAAGCAGGAGACTGACATGCAGTGCCCCAAACCCTCCATCTCCACCGCGCTGATCATCGGCGGCGGCATCTTCGGCGTCTCGACCGCCGCGCAGCTCAGCCGCATGGGCGTGCGGGTGACCCTGATCAACGACGGCCCGCTGGGCAACGGGGCCTCCGGGCGCTCGCTGGCCTGGCTCAACACCGCGCGGCGGCGCAGCCTGCCCTACCACCGACTTCGGCAGGCCGGGATCGAGCGCTATCGTGTGCTGGCCGACCGCAACCCCGATGCGAACTGGCTGTCCTTCGGCGGCGGGCTGACCTGGGACGCGGAAGACGACAGCAACGAGATCGCCGATGTCTTCCGCTACGAACGGGAGCTGGGCTACCCCGCCGAGCTGCTGTCGGGCGATGAAGTGAGCGCACAGATCGAGGGCGTTGACGGCGCGGCGGTGACCAGCGCCGGCGCGATCCTCAATGCCAACGAAGGCTGGGTCGACCTGCCGACCCTGATCGATCAGCTCGCCGCCGAGGTCAGCGCCGCTGGCGGCACCATCGTCACCGATGCGGGCCGGGCCGAGTTGATCGTGGAAGACGGCCGCTGCACCGGCGCGCGCTGCGCCGATGGGCGCACGTTCTCTGCCGACAAGCTGCTGCTGGCCACCGGCCCCGCGGTTCCCGCCACGGTGGCCGAACAGGGCATCACCATCGGTGACGACACCCCCGTGGCGCTGCTCGTCGAGACCCATCCGCTTGCGCATCCGCTCCGCGCCGTGCTCAACACCCCGCGCGTCGCCATCCGTCCGACCCCCGACGGGGCCTTCTACCTCGATTCCGACTGGTCAGAAGAAGAGGTGGTCGTGCACGGGGATGGCACCTTCGAGGCGCTGCCCTCGACGGTCAGCGGGTTGATCGACGAGGCCCGCAAGGTTCTCAGCGGCGCGCCGGACCTGCAGGTCAAGGCGGTCCACCTTGGTCCCAAGCCGATCCCCGGAGACGGAGAGCCGGTGTTCGGCGAGCTCGAGAAACTGCCCGGCTGCTTCGTGGCGTTTTCGCACAGCGGCGCGACGCTGGGCCTGCTCGCCGGCGAATTGCTGGCCGAGGAAATGGCACTGGAGCTGCGCCACCCGCTGCTCGACCCGTTCCGGCCCGAGCGCTTCGCGAGCTGACAAGCGGGATAGCCTCACGCAGGTGCCGCGACATAGATTGCGGCACCTGACCCCGGAGAACCTGCTTTCCCGGAAAAGGGGATCACAGCAAGGCGCGGCGGCTCGGTCCGCGCACCGGGCATCGCGGGTCTGTCGCCTCGGCCCGCGGGTGCTCTGCCGGACGCGCGGCCGTCATCGCGCGAACCCGGAACTTGCGAGCATCAGACGCCTACAGAGCGGGGCAGGATCGGTTTCAGCGCCGAAAGGTCGTCTCTCATGCGGTCCACGAGCCATTGCGCGATGTCTGCAACGACTTCACGCGGAGGACCGCCGCCGCATTCGATCAGGCGGTGAACCCGCTCTGTGCGATGCGCCCGGCCCCCGACCGGGACCAGCCTGCCCTCGAGCAGCAGGCGGGAGGTCACGCTCAGCCAGCCGAGCGCCACGCCGCTGCCGTCCAGCGCGGCCTGAAGGACCACCGAATAATCATCGAACTCATGGCAGACACCGCCCTCCCGGTCGCCCGGCATGCCGATGTCGGACATCTCCTTCCAAATTTCGCGGGCATGACCGGAGAAGTGCAGGAACGTGTGACCACCTGCCGCCCCGCGCGCGGCCAGATACGCCGGACTGCTGACCGGTAGCACGACCTCCGGCACGAAGTCCCACGTCCGGGCCTCCTGCTCCGAGGGGGCGGTGGTGCGCACCGCCAAGTCAACATCCTCCGGAAGGTCCCGCATCAGGCCCGAAATCAGGCAAAACCGAAGGCGGACCTCCGGAAACGCCTGACTGAAGGCAGCAAGTCGGGGCGCCATCCAGTGCGCCACGAAGGAGCCGGAGACCGAGAGGCTGACGACCCCTGCGTCCTCCTGCCGCCGGCGCTCGATCTCATTGATCGTGCGCATGATTGTGCCCATGCCCTGGGTGATCGCGTGAAAGAGCTCGCGTCCGGCGTCGCTCAACGCTGCACCGCTCGGGCGACGATCGAATAGTGCCACGCCGAGCTCCCGTTCCAGCTGCGCGACGTTGCGACTGACCGACGGTTGCGAGATGTTGAACGCCTTGGCGGCGGACGAGAAGCTGCCGCATCGCGCCGCGCATTCGAAGACCAGAAACGGCTTGAGAGAGGCGAACCTCTGGCTGAACTCTTCCATACGCTGACCGTATACCCTGCTCTCATTTATTCAAGCTTCACCTAGGCCTGTCTTGCGCTCACCCTTGCAGAGAATGAATGCCGCTTGCGGCGGTCACCCGGATCAGGAGCTGAACGCATGGACACATCCGCCCCGACCCTCACCAAGGACCCGCTTCTCGATCCGTTCGTCCTGAAGGGGCTGACACTGCGCAACCGCGTGATCAGCACGTCGCATGCCTCGGCTCTCGACGACGGGGGCATGCCGGGGGCGCGCTATCGGGCCTATCACGTCGAAAAGGCCCGCGGCGGCATCGCGATGACCATGATCGGCGGCAGCGCCATGGTGTCGCGCGACTCGAGTTGGGGCGGCGGGCAGTTGAACCTTTCCACCGATGCGGTGATCCCGCACCTGCAGAAGCTCGCAGGCGAAGTCCATGGGGCCGGCGCTGCCGTCATGACCCAGATCTCGCATCTCGGCCGGCGCGCGCAATACGCGACCGGCGCGTGGCTTCCGGTGCTCGCGCCGTCGCGGGTCAGGGAACCGCGCAACCGCGCCTTCCCCCGCGAAATGAGCCGGGACGATATCGACAGGATCGTCGCCGACTACGGAGCGGCCGCCCGGCGCGCGGCGGAGGCGGGACTCGATGGGGTTGAGACCCTGACCGGCGGTCACCTGATCGGACAGTTCCTCTCGCCGCGGACGAACTTTCGCACCGACGGCTTCGGGGGCAGCCTCGAGAACCGCGTCCGTTTTGCCCTGATGGTGCATGACGCCATCCGCAGGGCGGCCGGCGAGGCCCTTCCGGTCGGCATCAGGCTGGTCGTGGGCGAGGGCGTCGAAGGCGGGCTCACGCTCGAGGACGCGGTTGCCATCGCGCAGATGCTGGAGCGTGAAGGCACCGTGGATTTCTTCAACTGCATCTATGGCCTGATGGACAGCGACCTGACCTTGTCCGAAGACAACATGCCGGGGATGTTCCAGAAAAGCGCGCCCTACCTTGCCTCGGTCGCTGCCTTCCGCAAGGAGGTGCGCCTGCCACTGCTGCACGCGGGCGGGATCAGGGATGTTGCAACCGCGCGCCATGCGATCCGCGAAAGCCTCGTGGACCTCGTCGGCATGACCCGTGCCCACCTCGCGGACCCGCATCTCGTGCGCAAGCTCGAAGCCGGGACTGAGGAGGAGATCAGGCCCTGTGTCGGAGCCTCCTACTGCCTGTTCCGCAAGGCGCATTGCATTCACAACCCCGCCACGACCCGCGAACTGACGCTTGGGCATGACGTGCCCGTGGCCGCAACGTCTGGCCGCATCGTGGTCGTTGGCGGCGGACCCGCCGGGCTCGAGGCGGCCCGGGTCTCCGCCCTGCGCGGCCATCATGTCACGCTCTTCGAGGCGGCCGCGCAGCTCGGCGGTCAGCTCCGGATCGCGACCAGGGTCAGGGAACGTGCCGATCTGCTGGGCATCCTCGACTGGCGCGAAAGCGCGCTGCAGCGCCTCGGTGTCGATATCCGCCTGAACAGCTTCGCCGAGGCCTCCGACATCTTCGCGGAAGACCCCGACACCGTCATCGTCGCGACCGGGGGCATTCCCGATCTCGACTGGCTGGAGGGAGCCGATCACTGCCTCTCGGTCTGGGATGTTCTCGGCGGCCAGATGCCCTCCGGCGGCACCGCGCTGGTCTACGACGGGACCGGCAGGCAGGCCGCCGCCTCCTGCGCGCTTGAATTGAGCCGCAACGGCAAGCAGGTCACCTTCGCGACCCCCGACGATGCTGTCGCGGTCGAGATGCCGTATCAGGACCGCAGCGGCTTCCGGAAGCGTTTCGCGCAGATCGGCGTGGAACAGGTGACGGATGCGCGGCTCGTCGCGGTGCGCAGGGCCGGCAGCGCTCTCGAGGCCGTGTTCCGCAACACCTACACCGGCGAAGAGTTTGCCCGGAGCGCCGCATCGGTGGTGATCGAGCATGGCACTCGGCCGCTCGACGACGTGTTTGACGCGCTCTGCGCGGCCTCAGCCAATTTTGGCATCACCGATATGGACGCGCTGGCGCAGCGCGCTGGCAGTTCCGCGCCGCTCGCAGTCCAACACGGGTTTGCGCTGCACCGGATCGGCGATGCCGTGGCCTCGCGCGATGTTCATGCCGCCATTCTCGATGCCTACCGGCTCGCGCGGCTGATCTGAAGCCATCGGCGGAAGACCGGGCCCGCGCCCTCCATAGGGCGCGAGCCTGCGGCTTCCCGGCGGGGGGTCGTCAGCTGCGGTAGCCCAAGCCGACAACTCGGGACCTTGCTCCGGCCCCGGGGCGTGCCGTTCAGGCGGCGGTGCCGCAGAGCTCGGCGAGGATGCTCTCGAGGAAGGCAACGCAAGCATCGAGCTGGTCGAGGTCGACGAACTCGTTGGGCTTGTGCGCCTGCTCGATCGAGCCCGGACCGACGATCACCGAGGGGATGCCCCCGGTCTGCTCGAAGATGCCGCCCTCGGAGCCGTAGGAAACCTTGCCGCCCCAGGCCTCGGGCATCAGCCGCGCGTAGCGGGCATAGCCCGCCGTGTTCCGCGCCTCGCCCATCGGCGGATAGGCGAAGATGCGTTCGAAGGCGATGCCGGTGCCTTCGGTCTTCGCGGCCATCTCGCTGCCCAGCTCGGTCTCGATCCGCGCCAGCAGCTCGGCCATGTCGGCCTCGGGGTCCATATCGGCGATCGAGCGCAGCTCGAAAGTGAAGCTGCAGCTGTCCGGGGTCACGTTGGTCGCCACACCGCCGTCGATCATCGTCGCCAGCATGGTCGCGTGGGGCACGGTGAAGTCGGGATCGAAAGGTCCCTCGGTCTCGTAGCGCTTGCCGCGCTCCGAGATCATCGCGATGGCGCGGGCCGCGTATTCAATGGCGTTGACGTGCTCGGGCACGAAGGAGGAATGCCCAGAGGTGCCGGTGACATGCGCGCGCATGGCGATCTTGCCCTTCTGGCCGGTCACCAGCTGCATCATCGAGGGCTCGCCGATGATGGCGAACTCCGGCGGCACCGGCAGCGCGGCGAGATGCCGTGCGATCGCCGGGGCGCCGAGGCAGCCGACCTCCTCGTCATAGGAGAAGCAGAAATACACCGGACGCGACAGCGGTGCGGCTGCCAGCTTGGGGGCCACGGCCATGGCGCAGGCGGCAAAACCCTTCATGTCGCAGGCGCCACGCCCGTAGAGCCTGCCGTCCCGGATCTCGGCCTTGAACGGATCGCTCTGCCATTCCGGCTCGTCCGCCGGAACCACGTCGGTGTGCCCGGACCAGACCATCCCGGCCACGTCCTCGGGGCCGAAGGCGGCAACGAGGTTGGCCTTGGCGCCGGTTTCGTCGGGCAGGATGGTGATCCGTGCGCCGAGCGCGCCAAGATACTCGGCCATGTGATCGATGAGCGGCCGGTTGCCGTTGCGCGACACCGTGTCGAAGGCGATCAGGTCCGAAAGGTGCTGCGCGGCGCTGGCCTGCCGGTCAGCGGCGGCGGGCTTTGTCTCGCTCTGCAGGGTCATTGTGCAACTCGTCTTTCTGTCTTTGTTTTCTGGATTTCGCGCCGCACCGTGATGGTCAGAACGAACAGGATGAGCACCGCAAAGACCCAGGTGATCGGCGACGACAGTAGCACCGCCGGATCGCCGCGCGAGATCGCCAGTGCGCGGCGCAGGTTCTCTTCCAGCATCGGGCCGAGGATGAAGGCGATAAGGAAGGGCGCCGCCGGAATATTCAGCAGGAACATGCCGAAGCCGACCACGCCCATGACCAGCAGCACCGCCACGTCAAAGGTGCTCGAGGCGATCGAGTAGATGCCGAAGATGCACAGCAGCAGCACCAGCGGCGTCAGCAGGGTCTGCGGGATGTGCGAGACCTTGGCGAACATGCGCATGGTCGCTTTGCCCGCGAAGAACAGCAGCACCGAGGACACCAGCATGCCGATCAGCAGCATGTAGACCTCGTGGATGTTGGTCTGGAACAGCAGCGGTCCGGGAGTGAGGCCCTGGATCATGAAGGCGCCGAGCATGACGCCGGTGATCACGTCGCCCGGCACGCCGAGCGCCAGCAGCGGGATCATCGTCGCGCCGCAGGCACCGTTGTTGGCCGACTCCGAGGCAGCAATGCCCTCGAGTTCGCCCTTGCCGAAGTTCGCGCCCTTTTTGGAGCTGCGCTGCGCCTCGCCATAGGAGAAGAAGGCCGCCGAGGACGGGCCGATGCCGGGGATGGCGCCCAGCACCGAGCCGATCACCGAGCCCTTGAGGATGGTCTTCAGCGAACCCATGAACTCCTCGCGGGTCACGTGCTGCGCGCCCAGCGTCGCCGCCTCTTCCTTCTTGGCCGCGCGCATCACCACCAGCTTGATCAGCTCGGGCAGCGCGAAGAGACCGATCAGCACCGGCGCGATCGACAGACCTGCCTGCATGTCGGGGGTGAAGGCAAAGCGGAACGAGCCGTACATGTCCTCGCCCACGGTCGCCAGCAGCAGACCCAGCGCCGCCGAGACGAGCCCGAGCAGCAGCGAGCTGCCCGAGACGCCCGCCACGGTGGTCAGCGCGAAGAGCATCAGCATGAAGAACTCGGGCGGACCGATGCGCAGCGCCAGCACGGCGAGCGGCGCGGCGAAGAAGATCAGCGACAGATTCGAAATGAAGTCGCCGATCACCGAGGAATAGAGCGCCATGTTGAGCGCCTTGCCCGCCTTGCCCTGCTGCGCCAGCGGGTAGCCGTCGAGCGCGGTGCAGGCCGCCGAGGCGGTGCCCGGCGTCTTGATCAGGATCGCCGAGACCGAGCCGCCGTAGGTCGAACCCTTGTAGAGCGCGACCAGCAGCAGGATCGAGGGCACCGGGTCCATGTAGAAGGTGAAGGGCAGCGCGAGGGTGACTGCCATGGTCCCGGTCATGCCGGGGATCGCGCCGACGATGACGCCGCCCCAGATGCCCGCGATCATGATCAGCAGGTTCTGCAGCGTCGCCACGGCGACCAGCGCGGAAAGGATTTCGTGGAACATGGGTAACTCCGATCAGAAGCCGAAGGGCTTCGTCAGCACGCCCTTCGGGAACTGCGTGCCAAGCGCCGAATGGAAGAAGATTTGCAGCAGGATCGGCCCGCCGAAGGCGAGCAGCGCGATCCAGACCGCATGGCCGCGTTCACCGGTCATCAGCACGATGCAGAGCGTGAGCAGCACCGTCGAGAGCAGGAAGCCGAGCAGCGGAATGGCCACGAGAAAGAGCACGAAGGCCAGCATCAGCCCGGCGAAGCGCGCCGTCATGCGCGCTGGCGTGCTGCCGTCGGTCTCGACCGGCTCCTCGGCGGCACCGGGCCGGGTGAAGGCCAGAAGCAGCACCAGCGCACCAAGCGCGATCCCCGCGAGCGAGACGGTCCGCGGCCACATGTCCGGCGGCGGGGCGAAGCCCGGGATGAAGGCCGGGCGCGGCACGAAGGCGGGGACGAGAACGAAGGCGGTCAGTGCGAAGAAGGCGACAATGATCAGCCCCCGCAGGACGGGCTTTGACATGGGGACGTTCCTGGGAAATGAGAGGCCCCGGCACGGCGGGGCGAGGCGGTGGCGCGGCCTTGCTGGCAGGGCCGCGCCGACGGATCGGCAGGTCGGATGTCAGACGGGCCGCGACGAGGCGCGGCCCGGCAGGCGCTCAGTTCGACAGGTAGCCGAAGTCCTGCGCGAGACCGTGGAACAGTTCGTACTGGCTCTTGGCGTAGTCGGTCATGTCGACGTCGCCGATGGTCGAGATCGAGCCGCGGCGTGCCGCGAGGTCGAGCCACTTCTCGTCGGTGGCCACCTGGCCCAGCACGTCATGCCACTTGGCAACCACGTCCTCGGGCAGGTCCTTGGGACCGTAGAGCGCGCTCCAGCCGGCGATCTGGCCGGCCTTTTCGTAGCCGAGCTCGGCTGCGGTGGCGACGTCGGGCAGGCTCTCCATGCGCTTGGGGGCAAAGACCATCAGCGCTTTCATGTCGCCGCTCTCGATGTGCGGCATCAGCGAGGCAGCCGCCATTGCGACGAAATCGACGTGGCCGCCGAGCAGCGCGGTCGCGAGGGCACCGCCGCCCTTGTAGGGCACGAGGGTCGCGGCGGTCAGCGGGTCGAGGTCGTTGTCGGCCAGCAGCGCCTGCGTGGTGAAGCCGTCGATCGCGGTCGCGCCCGAGGCGGCATAGGTCATGCGGCCGTTGCTGTCCTTGATCGCCGCAACCAGCTCTTCAACCGAGTTGTAGGGCGCATCGCCGCGCACGGCGAGTATCATCGGCGTGGCTTCGAGCGCGCCGAGGAAGGTGTAGGCGTCCCACTCCACGGCGTTGCCGGGGGTCACGGCCGGCGACAGCGCCATGCCGACACGGGCGAGCAGCAGCGTGTAGCCATCCGGCTCAGCTTCGGAGACCGAGCGCGCGCCGTTCATGCCGCCTGCGCCGGGCTTGTTCATCACGGTGACCGGCTGGCCGAGGAACGGCTGCGCGGTTTCCGCCAGCGCACGACCGGCAAGGTCCGAGGCGCCACCCGGGCCATAGGGAACGACGAGCGTCACCGCCTGATCGGGATAGTCCTGAGCCGCCGCAGGCCCGGTTGCTGCGATCACGGCAAGCGCGATCGTGCCAAGAAGTTTTTTCATGATTACCTCACATCTGCTCCGGCGCGGGCCGGACTGTTGGATGTGGTGCACCATTCACAGTATGCGAGAATTGACAATGGGCGAGCAAAAATTGCACAATATGCATACTGAGGGAGAGCGAATGTTCAAGACACGGGAATTGGAGGCTTTTGACGCCTACATGCGCCTCGGCGGCGTCAAGATGGCCGCCGAAGACCTTGAGGCTAGCCAGCCGATGGTCAGCCGTCTGCTCTCGTCGCTGGAGGAAAAGGTCGGCTTCGATCTGTTTCTGCGCAAACGGAATCGCCTCGCGCCGACACCCGAAGCCTTCCGGTTTCACCAGACCGTGGTACGGCATCTGGCCGGGCTGCGCGGCCTCGAGCAGGAGGCCGTGGCGATCTCGAACGGTCAGGTCGGGCACCTGGTGATCGCCGCCCAGCCGATCTTCTGCGACACCTTCCTGCTCGACGCTCTGCAGAGCTTCCGCGAGACCCATCCGCTTGCCACGGTGCAGATCGTCGATGTCGGAATGGCCGAGCTTCTGCGGATGATCAGCGAGCAGCGCTGCGATCTCGCCTTCGGGATCACGCTCAACGCCGAGGCCTTCGGCGGCGACGCGCGAGCGCTCGGGCACTGCGCCGCGCGTTGCATCCTGCCAAAGGGGCATCCGCTTGGCGATGTTGAGGAAATCCCCCTACCCCGCTTGCGCAAGGAATGGTTCATCGACCTTGCCGAGGGCAGCCCGCTGCGCCAGCGCGTCGACCACATGATGGAGACGATCAACGTCGATCGCCCGATCGCCGCCGAGTTGCGCACGCTGCACGGGGTGGTGCGGCTGGTCGAGCGCGGGGTCGGGGTGGCGATTGTCGATCCGGTGGCCAGCCAATTGCTTGACCCCGAGAAGGTCACCTCGCACCGGCTGATCCCCGCGATCACCTGGGACATCGCCCAGTTCGTGCCGCAGGGCCGCCCGCTCAGCGCGGTCGGTCTGGCCTTCGCCGAGGCGGTGGAGGCCGAGATCGACAGGCTCAAGCTGGCGGGTGTGGTGAGCTGAGGCCGGGCCGGGAAACGAGGGGCGATCCGGGGTTCGGCGCATGACGCGCGACCATGCACGCGGGGTGCCGCCGGTACATCCGGCAGCACCCAGACTGCTTCAGCGCGGGCCGAGGCCCGCTCCCGATCAGGTCAGCCCGCCGAGGCGGCGGACTTCGGCGCCGACGGTCTCGCCATCTTCCGCGCCGATGGCGGCGGCGATGCCTGCGGCCTCGCCCGTAGCAAAGGCAGTGCCCATCACCCGCACCGATCCGTAGGCGACGGGATCCGCCCCGATGACCCGCCCGGCGACGAAGAGGTTCTCCAGCCCGCGCACCCGCAGGCTGTCGAGCGGCACCGAGGCGTAGCCCGGCCCGCCCACCGAGTGATAGACCGGCTTGCCGGCCTCGCCGTGCAGCTCCGCTGGCCAGGCGGCGCGCGCCACGCTGTCGGGGCGTTGCCGCCCGCTGGCGAGGTCCTGTCCGGTCATCTCGTAGCGGGTGGCGGGATGGCGACTCTCGCGGATGCCGATTTGCGGACCCGACTGGGCGAGGAAGCAGCGCTCGAAGCCGGGCACATGCGCGCGCAGCATCGCCACGTAGTCATGCGCCATCTCCCGCGCGCGCTGCTCGGCCCAGGTAAAGCTGCTCGAGCTGAGGTCGCGCAGGGCAAGGTCGATGATCATCCACCACATGTCGCCGGTACCGGGAATGCGCGTGTAGATGCCGCCGTCGTCGCGGGTGATCGGATAAGCCCCGCTTGCATTGTAGTGCCGGACCGCCGCCTTGATCGCCTCGCGGTCGAAGGGCACCTCCGGGTCGAGACCGGAGATCCGGATCGGCGCGGAGACCGCCTGGAGCCGGCCCTGGTCATCGCCCTCGCGCATGGCGATGCCGGCGACGAGCGAGAGGTTGGCATCCCCCGTCGCATCGACGAAGCCTTCGGCGGCGATGCGGCGGCGCCCCTCCATCCCGGCGACCGTGACGGATTCGATCCGGTTGGCGGTCCGCGTCGCAGCGGCGACACGCGAATGCAGCAGCACGTCGACGCCATGGTCGGCCAGCACCCGGTCGAACGCCAGCTTGGTGCCCTCGGGATTCAGCAGGATGATCCAGTTTCCGGTGGTCTCGGAATTGTAGGCCTCGCCGGTCATGCCGCAGCTGCGCATGGCCTCCAGCACGAGGTCCCCGGCGCCGCCGACGGCCTTGATCGGGGTGCGCCCCTGCTGGAAGAAGCCGCAGTAGGCCAGCACCTGCGAGGTCGTCGCCGCCCCGCCAAGGAAGCCGTATTTCTCGACAAGGCAGACCTTGGCCCCGGCGCGGGCGGCTCCGAGCGCCGCGCCGACCCCGGCGGCCCCGCCGCCGGCGACGATGACGTCATATTCGCTTTCGATCTTGCGGCTCATGCGCGCCACCCCAACACGTGCTTTTCGACAGCGCCCACGGCGGCCGACAGAAGCACGCCCAGCAACGACAGGATCGTCACCCCGGCAAACAGGCGTTCGAGATCGTAGAGCGAGCCCGCCTGCAGGATGTAAGCCCCGATGCCATGCTCCGCACCGAGCATTTCGGCAGCCACGAGCAGGATGATCGCAATCGCGAGGCTGACCCGCAGACCCGACAGGATGCCGGGCATGGCACCGGGCAGCACGATGCGGAAGACCACGGTCGACCAGCGCAGGCCGAAGCTCTGTCCCATCCGGATCAGCGAGCGGTCGACGTTGTCGACGGCGCCATAGGTCGAGACCACCGTCGGGGTGAAGGTCCCGAAGGCGATCAGCGCGTATTTCGACGCCTCGTCGATGCCGAACCAGATCACGAAGAGCGGCAGCAGCGCGATCTTGGGGATCGGGAAGATCGCGGCCACCAGCGGCACGAGACCGGCCCTGGCAAAGGAAAAGAGGCCGATCATCACGCCGACGGCGATCCCGACGGTGGCGCCGATGGTGCCGCCGACGAGCAGCCGCATCAGCGAGGGCGCGAGATTGGTCCAGAGCGCGCCGGAGGCGGCGAGATCCCAGAGCGTCAGGAAAACGTCCGAGGGGCGCGGCACGGTGAGCGAAGAGATGAACCCGGCGCGCGTGCCCCATTCGAGGAAGGCGATCAGGAGCACGAAGACCAGAACGCCGACCCAACGCGGCGAAGACGGGCGGAAGCCGCCGCCGCGGAACTCGACCGGGCGGACGTCTGGGGTCTGGGTTGCGATGTCAGTCATCGATCAATTCCATATCGGCGGCCTCGGCCTCTGCGCGCATGAGAGCCCAGAGATGCTGCTGGGTGCGTTCGAGCTCGGGGTCGGTGGCGCTGCGGTCCGCAAGGGGGGTGTCGATCTCGACAATCTCGTTGACGGCGCCGGGCCGGCGCGAGAGCACGACGATCCGATGACCCAGGCGCACCGCTTCGGCCAGGTTGTGGGTGACGTAGACGGCGGTGAAGGGCGACCGGGTCCAGAGGTCCACGAGGTCATCCATCAGCAGCTCGCGCGTCTGGCTGTCGAGCGCCGAAAGCGGCTCGTCCATCAGCAGCACCGCGGGATTGACCGCCAGCGCCCGGGCGATGGCGACCCGCTGCTTCATCCCGCCCGACAGCTGCTTGGGCAGCGCCTTGCGGAAATCGCTCAGCTTGGTGCGGGCAAGCACGTCGGTGATGATCTCATCGGCCCGCTTCTTCGGCACGCCGTGATCCGACAGGATCAGCGAAATGTTCCCCTCCACGGTGCGCCACGGCAGCAGCGCGAAATCCTGGAACACGTAGGTCAGCGGGTTGATGCTGTCGGCCGGCGGCTCGCCGACCTGGCTCACCGTTCCCGAAGTCGGGCGCTCGAGGCCACCGAGAAAGCGCAGCAGGGTGGACTTGCCGCAGCCCGAGGGGCCCACGATGCAGACGATGCGCCCCTTGGGTATGGAGAGGTCTATATTGCGGATGACCTCGACATCGCCATAGCGATGCGAGACCCCTTCGAGTCTGAGTTCCATGGAATCTTCCGATGATGGGGTGGCCGGCCATTCAGGGTCGAACGGCCGGCACGGTCAGGTCAGGAGCGCGCTTCGACGTAGCTCTCGTCCACGAGCGTCTCGTAGGCGATGTCGGCCTTCACGAGGTTCTCGGACTTGAACCAGTCCAGCTGATCCATGATCGACGCGCGGTTGAGCGACATGCCCGCGTTGATCCGCATCGCGCCGTTGACGATCGGCGCGCGGGCGTCTTCCAGCGCGCGGTCCGGGTAGATGTGCGCCGCAAGCAGCGCGACGATGGCTTCCTGTTCTTCCTCGCTGGCGCTCTTGTCGACCAGCGCGGCGTTGAAGTCCTCGGCCCCACGCGACAGCGCCGCGAGGAAGGCCCGGGTCTGCTCGCCTTCGTCCGCCGCGGTCTTGGCCGAGGTGAAGACGGTCGTCACCTGGTAGTCGGGAATGTAGTCCGCGACCTCACCGATGATCTTGACGGCACCGGCATCGGCCAGCGGCTTGGCGATATGCGGCACGATGGACCAGGCGTCGATCTGCCCGGACTTGATCGCGCCGATCACCGCGCCGGTCTTCTGCAGCGGCTTGAACTTGAGCTCGGCGTTCTCGGCGGCGGCGATGCGCGCGCCCATGTAGTGGAAGGACGATCCGGCCTGGGTCATGCCGAAGGTCTTGCCGTCGAGCTCGGCAGGGCTGGTGAGACCCGCCTCATAGGCCGCGTTCGAGGCGAGGATCTTCTGACCCGAGATGCCCTTCTCCTCGGTCAGCGCGCCGCCGATCACCTTTGCCACGCCCTTGTCGGCCAGCGAGATGAGCCCGCCCGAGATCGCCGTCATCGCGTAGTCGGTGTCGCCCGAGGCAATCGCCACGGCCATGGGCTGCGCGGCCTCGAAGAAGTCGAAGTTGACATCGAGCCCGGCCTCCTGGAAGTAGCCGCGCTCGAAGGCGATGAAGCTGGGCGCATGGCTCACGAAGCGCAGCGCGCCGAGGTTAACGGCGGTTCCGGCACGCGCCGAACGCACGAGGTACGGGGTGGCCAGGGCGCCGCCGAGGGCGGCCAGCGTGGCGCGCCGTGTCAAGGTTTTCATGTGGGGGTCTCCTCCTTCAGGTATGTGCCTCGCACCGAGGCATAGGTATTCCTAGCGATCGCCCTCCCGCGAGCGCGATGTATCGAGCTCATGCGCGATGTCGCAGATGAGCTTGTGAATGGCGGCATCGACGTCATTGCCGAGAATGGCCTCGACCATCTCGGCGCGGACCCTGCGCAGCGCGCGCGGGTCGCAGCGCCCTTCGCGCAGCGCCGCCAGCCGGAAGCGCCGCGACTGATCATAGAGCTGGCCGAGCACCCGGATCATCCGCGGCGAGCCGCAGCCCGCGATCAGCTCCTGATGAAGCGCCCGTCCGGCTTCGTCCCACGTCATGACCGCGCCGTCCGGGTCCGCCAGCAGCCTGTCCGTCGCCCGGTCGGCGGCGTGCAGCGCCGCGACGAGCTTTCCCTCCCAGGCGATGTCGGCACTCTGCATCGCCCATTTCAGGGCGAGCGGCTCCAGCTCCGCGCGCAGCTTGATGATGTCCTGCAGGTCGGCCTCGGTGGCCGAGGCGACGCGGAACCCTCTCTGCGCGGTGGCCTCCACCAGCCCCTCGGAGGCCAGCAGCGTCAGGGCCTCGCGCACCGAATGGTTCGAGCCCCCGTAGCGTGCACGCAGGTCTTCGATCTTCAGCTTGGAATCCGGGGGCAGTTCCCCAAAGGCAATGTCCCTCCGCAGCGAGGCAGCCACGACCGACACCACGGTCTCCGCTGTCGTCTTATGAGGCTTGCGGCCGAACATCGCGCCGGACCCTTTCGTTACTTGATCTCAAAAATGTGTAACTTTATTAAAAGTGTTCGAGATGCGGCGTCAAGGGGGCGCCACACTCTATGCCGAGGAGGACGCGCATGGAAACGACCCGGACAGCGACGCAGGTAATCCCGATCCTGGGGGATCCGGTGGCGCAGGTGGCCACCCCCGCGCTCTGGAACGAGGTGTTTCGCGCAAGGGGGCAGGACGCGGTCTGCGTGCCCCTCGACCTGCCCGCCGCCGGGCTGACGCCGTTCCTGGAGTGGGTGCGCCGGACGCGCAATGTGCCCGGCTTTCTGAGCACCGTACCGCACAAGGCTTCGCTGGCATCGGCCTGCGACGCGCTTTCGGACACCGCGAGGCTGCTCGGCGTCGTCAACACCGTCCGGCTGGCGGAGGGCGGCCAAATGGTCGGCGAGATGTTCGACGGCCACGGCATGCTGGATGCGATCGAGCTCACGGGCATGGCGCTGGCGGGCGCACGGCTGGTGATCTGCGGCGCCGGTGCCGCCGGAGGGGCGATCGCCATCGAGGCCGCCAAGCGCGGCGCGCGCGAGATCGCCCTGATCGACACCGACGCTGCGCGCACCGCCGCGCTCGCGGAAAAACTCGCCGCGCAGGCCGCCTTGCGGATCCGCACGGATTTGCCGGACAGCGCGGACATCCTCGTGAACGCCTCGCCCGCCGGGAGCCCGGGCGCCGCGCCGCCCCCCTTCGGCACGGCGCTGATCGCGGGCGCGCGGTGCGTGGCGGACGCGCTCACTGACCCGGAAGAGACCACATTGCTGAAAAGCGCCCGACTGGCCGGCATCCCCACCGTTCCCGGCCGGGAGATGGCCAGCTGTCAGGCGATCCGCATGCGGGATTTCCTCGGCCTCGAAACCGCCGGGTGACCGGGGTCTATCCCTGCAGCGAATACCGGCCCACGACCCAACCGCCGGGAGGAAGGGCCGAATGCCGGCGTCTGGCCCTTCTTCTCTTTCCAAATACGCAGGCGCTCCGGTGCCACCCGCACCGAGCCGCTCAGACGCGCAGCGCCGGAAGCCCCACCCCGGTCGACTGGAACCCGCCGTCCGAGGCGATGGTCTGCCCGGTCACGTAGCTGGCCTTGTCGGAGCACAGGAAGACGATCACCGAGGCGATCTCGTCCTCCGAGCCATAGCGGTTGAGCGGGATCGCGTCGTGATAGGCGGCGATGATCTCGGGCGAATGCACCGCCATGGCGAGCTTGGTGCGCACCGGGCCCGGCGCCACGCAGTTGGCGCGGATGCCGTATTCGCCCAGCTCCGCCGCCTGCTGCTGCGTCAGCTGGATCACCCCGGCCTTGGAGGTGCCATAGGCCACGCGCAGCGTCGAGGCGCGCAGGCCGGAGATCGAGGCGATATTGACGATGGCGCCCTGCACCTCTTTCAAATGCGGAACGGCGGCCTGCGAGCAGAGGAACACGCCGTCGAGGTTGGTCGCCATGACCGTGCGCCAGCGCTCGAACGTAGTCTCCTCGATGGGCCCGAAGTCCGCGACCCCGGCGTTGTTCACCAGCGCGTCGATGCGGCCGAATTTCGTGGCCACCTCGTCGATCATCGCCGACACCTGCTCCGGCTGCGAGACGTCGCAGACCACCGGCAGCACGTTCTGCAGCTGCCCGGCCTCCGCCATCAGCGCCTCGGCGTCGCGGTCGATCATCGCCACGCGGCGGCCCTCCGCGAGGAACTGCTTGGTCGTCGCGAGCCCGATGCCGCGCGCGGCGCCGGTGACGATTGCTGTCTTCTGGGTCATGAAAGACTCCTCAGTTGGTGGGCCCGAGCAGGCCGAGAGAGAGTTGCGGGAAGGCTCCGATCACCGCCAGCCCGATCACGCAGACCAGCAGGAAGGGCAGCGCGCCGCGAGCGACGCGCTCGATCGGCAGACGGGTGACATTGGCGGCGACGTAAAGGTTGATGCCCACCGGCGGGGTGATGAGGCCGATGGCGAGGTTGACCATCACCAGCACGCCGAACCAGACCGGGTCCCAACCGAGTTCGCGCACCACCGGCATGAAGATCGGCAGGCAGATGAACATCACCGTCACCGCGTCCATGAACATGCCCGCGATCAGCAGGATCAGCATGATGACCAGCAGGATCACGCCCTCGTTGCCCGACAGGCCGAGCAGCGCACCCGAGTAGCTTCCGACCAGATCCTCCACCGTAACCACCCAGCCGAAGAGGCTGGCATAGGCAACGACCAGCATCACCGTGGCCGAGGAAGCGGCAGCATTCGAGAGCGAATGGTAGAGCCCGGAGAGAGTCAGCGTCCGGTAGATCAGACCGCCGACCAGCAGCGCGTAGACCGTGGCAACCAGCGCCGCCTCGGTGGGGGTGAAAATGCCCGAGTAGATGCCGCCGAGGATGACGACGGGGGTCATCAGGCCCCAGAAGCTTTCCTTGAACGACAGCCAGAGGCGCTGGCCATAGTTCCTGTCCGCATGCGGCATCGGGCTCAGCTTTTCCAGCGAGGCCGCGCGCCCGGCCTTCGGCTTGGCGAAGGGCAGCGTCAGCAGCATCATCAGCCCCATGAAGAGGCCGGGCAGGATCGCGGCGAGGAAGAGATGCGAGATCGAGGTCTCGGCGATCACCCCGTAAATCACCAGCCCGATCGACGGCGGGATGACGATCGACAGCGCCGCGCCGGTGCAGACGAGGCCCGCGGCATAGGCCTTGGGATAGCCATCCTCTTCCATGCCCTTGATGATCATCGGCCCGATGGCGGCGACCGACGCCGGGCCGGAGCCGCTCACCGCGCCCCAGAACAGACACACGGTTGTGCCCACAACACCCATGCCGCCGGGGGTCGCGCCGATCAGCACGCGGAAGAAGCGGATCATCCGTTCGGCGATGCCCAGCGAGCCCATGAGGGTGCCCGCGAGAATGAAGAACGGAATGGCGAGCAGCGAAAACTTGGTGATGCCGGTGGCGATGAGATCGCCCGCCAGCTCGAGGCCGAAGCCGATCTGCCACATGGCGTAGATCGCCGAAAGGCCGAGCGAGAAGGCCACCGGCACGCGCAGCGCCAGCAGGATGAAGAACAGGATCACCATCTCGGTGCCCGCCGGCAGGCCGGGGAAGAGGTCAAACATCGGGGATCACCTCGTCATCCTCGCCGGTGCGCCAGACCACCCAGGCGTGCTGCAGGTAGCGAATGAGCACCAGCGCGAAGCCGAAGGGCACGGCGGCCTGATAGTACCAGGCCGGGATCTGCAGCCCGTAGGACCGCATGCCGTTGCCCATCATGTTGGTCATCGCCTGCCAGGAGAAATACGCCGAGAGCACCAGCAGCAGCGCCGAGGCCAGCACCGACAGCGCAAAGAGCACCCGCCGCGCCGGGCGCGGCAGCATGTCATGCACCAGACCCACGGCAAGATGCTCGCCACGCCGCGCCGCGATGGCGGCGCCGAAGATGGTCAGCAGCAGGAAGCCGTTGGTCAGCAGCTCTTCGGTGGCGGCCAGCGAGTAATGCGTGCCGTAACGCACCACCACGTTGGCAAAGCCGAGAAAGGTCATGGCCAGGAAGAGCACCGCGCAGATGATCTTCTCGGCCTCGCGCAGGATGAAGGCCATTGCCCCTCCCAATGCTCAGAAGGACGAAAGGCGTGTCCCCGCGGGGACACGCCGTCTTGCAGGGGTTACTTCGCGCCGTCGATGGCGGTCTGGAAGCTCTGCACCAGCTCGGGGCCGACCTTGGCCGCCCATTCGTCGAAGGCGGGCTTGGTGGCGTCCTTGAAGGCGGCCAGCTCCTCGGCGGAAGGCTCGTAGACCTCCATGCCCTTCTCGCGCAGGAAGTCGATGCCGGTGGCGGTGGCCTCGCGGCTGATCTCGCGCTGGTAGGTCATGGCTTCGGTCGCGGCGGCCTTCAGCTTCTCCTGCGTCTCGGCGTCATAGCTGTCCCATTTCTTCTGGCTGATGCCGATGAAGATCGGGTCGTAGGAATAATGCCAGGTCGTCAGGTACTTCTGCACCTCGTAGACCTGCTGCGGGATGATCACCGCGCCGATCGGGTTTTCCTGGCCGTCGACCACGCCCTGCTGCAGCGCGGTCATCGTCTCGCCCCACTGCATCTGCTGCGGGTTGGCGCCAAGCGCGTTCATCACGTCGATGTACATCGGGCCGGCGACCCGCATGTTGAGGCCCTTCATGTCGTCGGGGCCGTGGATCGGACGGGTGTTGTTGGTCACCTCGCGGAAGCCGTTCTCGCCCCAGGCCAGCACGATGATGCCCTTGCCCTTGAGGATTTCGGCCAGCTTGGCGCCGGGCTCACCCTGCGTGGTGGCATCGACCTGAGCGTAATCGGCATAGAGATAGGGCAGCGAGAAGGCCGCCATCTCGGGCACCAGCGGGGTCACGTTGATCGCCGAGGTCACCACGAGATCGAGCGCGCCGCGGCCGACCATCTCGGCCTGGCGCATCTGGTCGCCGCCAGCAAGCTGGGCGTTGGGGAAGACGCGCACGGTCAGGTCACCGCCGGTCGCCTCGGAGAGCAGCTCGGCGAACTTGTCGGCGCCCTTCTGCCAGGTGGTGGTGTCCCCGGTGTTGTGCGACAGGCGCAGGGTCTCGGCGGCAGCCGCGCCGACCATCATCGCGCCCGCAAGCACGGTTGCCAGGGCGGTGGTGCCCAGTTTCGCGAAAGTCATTCTGTCCTCCCAGAGTCTTCGGGCCGTCGTCGCCCCCGCCCCGCGCAGCCTCCCTGCTCCGCGTCGCGATCCACATCATGGAACAGTTTCATTGCCACGGACAAGAAGAACTTGCAATATTGTGAAAGGAACAAAATATTGCAGGGCAACTTTGCGAAGTCTCGGGGAGGAGGCGGACCGCAACATGGTCCATATTATGGAACACCAGAAGGCAGAAAGCGGCGCCCTTGCGGGCAGCCAGAGCGTCGACCGCGCGCTGGCCCTGCTCGGCATGGTCGGGCGGCGCCCGCTCGAGGGCGCGAGCCTCGGCGAGCTGGTGGCCGAGTCGGGCCTCAACAAGCCCACCGTCCGCCGCCTGATGCTCGCGCTGATCCGCAACGGCATGGTCGAGCAGAACGAGGAGAGCCGCCGCTACTTCCTCGGTGAAGAATCCTACATTCTCGGGACCTTCGCCGCGCATCGGCACGGGTTGCTGGAACTGTCCTTCGAGACTCTCGCACGGCTGGCGCAGGAGACCGGGGACGCCGCCTTCCTGTCGGTCCGGCGCGGTTTTTCCTCGCTCTGCCTGCACCGCGAGGAAGGCACCTACCCCATCCGCACCTATGCGCTGATGACCGGAAGGCTGCACCCTTTGGGCGTCGGCGCGGGCTCGCTGGCGATGCTTTCCGCCCTGCCCGATGCCGAGGTCGAGGCCGCGCTCTCGGCCAATGCCGCGCGGCTGGAAGAGGATTACCCCGGCCTGCCACCCGAACAGATTCGCACCCGCGTCGCCGAGACCCGGGCCAATGGCTACGCGCTGAACCCCGGACTGGTGTTTCCCGATTCCTGGGGCATGGGCGTCGCGCTGCGCCGACCGGACGGCGCATTGGCCGGCGCGCTGTCGCTCGCCGCCATCGAAAGCCGCATGCAGCAGCCGCGCCGGGAGGACCTGGTGGCGCAGCTCAAAGCGGCGGCGCAGGACATCGAACACACGCTCGCGCAGCTCTACGCCGCGCGCACCCGCATTTGAGGAGGACATGATGCGAGACCCACAGATCGTCGGTTGGGGCCATACCCCGTTTGGCAAGTCCGAGCACCCCGACACCGAGAGCCTGATGGCCGCCGCCGTGAGCGAGGCGCTGGAGCACGCCGGGATCACCCCCGAGGATGTCGACGGCATCTTCACCGGCGTGTTCAACAACGGCTTTTCGCAGCAGGATTTCCAGGGCGCGCTGGTCGCCATGGGCGATGAGCGCTTCGCCCATACCCCCGCCACGCGCTACGAGAACGCCTGCGCCACCGGCTCGGCGGCGCTGCATGGCGCGATGGATTTCATCGCCGCCGGGCGCGGCCGCATTGCGCTGGTGGTGGGCGCCGAGAAGATGACCGCCACACCGACGGCCGAGGTCGGAGACATCCTTCTGGGCGCCAGCTATTGCAAGGAAGAGGCGGACATCAGCGGCGGTTTCGCCGGGCTCTTCGGGCAGATCGCCGGAAGCTACTTCCAGCGCTACGGCGACAAGAGCGAAGAGCTGGCGATGATCGCCGCCAAGAACCACTCGAACGGCATGGCCAACCCGCTGGCCCATATGCGCAAGGACTTCGGCACCGCCTTCTGCAACACGGTCTCGGACAAGAACCCCATTGTCGCCGGGCCGCTGCGCCGCACCGACTGCTCGCTGGTCTCGGACGGGGCGGCGGTGCTGGTGCTTGCCGATGCGGAGACCGCGGCCGAGATGCAGCGTGCCATCGCCTTCCGCGCCCGCAGCCACGTCAACGAGATCATGGCGCTGTCGCGCCGCGACGTGCTGGAATTTGCAGGCGCCCGCCGGGCCTGGGCGCAGGCCTTCGAGACCTCGGGGCTGAGCTTGGATGACCTGTCGCTGGTCGAAACCCACGACTGTTTCACCATCGCCGAGATGCTGGAGTATGAGGCCATGGGCCTTGCCGAGCGCGGCGAAGGCGGTCGGGTGATCCGCGAGGGCATCACCGCCAAGGACGGCAAGCTGCCGGTCAACGCCTCGGGCGGGCTGAAGTCCAAGGGCCACCCCATCGGCGCCACCGGCGTGTCGCTGCACGTCATGGCGGCGATGCAACTCGCCGGAGACGCGGGCGAGATGCAGATCCCCGGAGCCGAGATCGCCGGCGTCTTCAACATGGGCGGCGCGGCGGTGACCAACTACGTGTCGATCCTGGAGCGGGTGAAATGACCATCGACCTCTCGGGCGGCCTGCCCCCCGTCTCGACACGGGTGATGAACCTCGCCAACTTCCTGACCGAGAGCGCCCGCCGCCACCCCGATGACATTGGCTTCGTTTGGGGCGCGCAGACCTGGACCTGGGCCGAGATGGAGGCGCGCTCGGCGGCCTTCGCCGCGGCGCTTTCCGGCAAGTTCGGCCTGAAGAAGGGCGACCGGCTGCTGGTGCAATCGGCCAACAACAACCAGATGTTCGAGGCCATGTTCGCCTGCTGGCGCATCGGCGCGGTCTGGGTGCCCGCCAACTTCCGCCAATCGCCCGAGGATATCGCCTTCCTCGCACAGAGCTCGCAGGCGAAGGGGATGCTCTGCGAGGCAGCTTTCCCCGAGCATGCGGCAGCCTGCGAGGGCCTTGGCTTTACCATCGGCATCGGCGAGGGGCTGGGGGAGAGCTACGAAAGCCTTGTCGCCGAACACCTCGGCCAGCGCCCGCCGCAGGCTGAGGTGCAGCGCGACGATCCCTGCTGGTTCTTCTTCACCTCCGGCACCACCGGGCGGCCCAAGGCAGCGGTGCTGACCCATGGCCAGATGGCCTTTGTCGTCACCAACCACCTGTGCGACCTGATGCCCGGCACCGGGCCCGAGGATGCCTCGATCGTCGTGGCGCCACTGTCGCACGGCGCGGGCATCCACCAGCTCGCGCAGGTGGCGCATGGGGTGAAGACGATCCTCCCCGCGAGCACGAAGTTCGACCCCGACGAGATCTGGGGGCTGGTCGCCAAGTGGAAGGTGACCAACCTCTTCACCGTGCCGACCATCGTCAAACTGCTGGTCGAGCACCCCTCTGTCGCGCAGCACGATCATTCGAGCCTGCGCTATATGATCTATGCCGGCGCGCCCATGTACCGCGCCGATCAGATCCGCGCACTGGAAGTTCTGGGGCCGAAGCTCGTGCAGTATTTCGGGCTCGGCGAGGTCACCGGCAACATCACCGTGCTGCCGCCCGCGCATCACGCGGTCGACGATGCTGAAATGCGGATCGGCTCCTGCGGCTTTGCCCGCACCGGCATGCAGGTGCAGATCCAGGATGCGGAAGGCCGCGAGGTCGCGCCGGGCGAAACCGGCGAGATCGCCGTCATCGGCCCCGCCGTCTTTGCCGGCTACTTCGACAACCCCGAAGCCAACACCAAGAGCTTCCGCAATGGCTGGTTCCTGACCGGCGATCTGGGGCACATGGACGCCGAGGGCTTCGTCTACCTGACGGGCCGCGCCTCGGACATGTACATCTCGGGCGGCTCGAACATCTACCCGCGCGAGATCGAGGAGAAGATCCTGCTGCATCCCGAGGTCTCGGAGGTCGCCGTGCTCGGCATGCCCGATCCGGTCTGGGGTGAGATCGGCGTCGCTGTCTGCGTGGCGCGCGGCGTGGGCGTGGCGCCGGAGGCGCTACTGGAGTGGCTGGGACCGAAGATCGCCCGCTACAAGCTGCCGCGTCACGTGGTGTTCTGGGAGGAGATGCCCAAGAGCGCCTACGGCAAGATCACCAAGAAAATGATCCGCGAGGAGCTGATTGCGCGCGGGGATCTGCCCGCGCCCGAACCCCGGAAAGCCTCGGCGCAATGAGCGCGCCGGTGCTGCTTAGCCACCCCGGCCCGCGGGCCGGGGACCGCTTCAGCGCGCTGCCCTGCCGCGCGCATCCGCTGGAGGTGCGGCTGGCGGCGGGCATATGCTTCGAGCGGGCGGTGGTGCAGGGCTTCGCCGAGGCCGGCTTCTCGGCGGGATACCTGCGGCTGTCGGGCGTGGCATTCGACCGGCTGTCCTACGTCATCCCCGCGCCCGCCCCGGGAGACGGGCGCGCGGCCTGGTACAGCGAGACGCATGTGCTCGAGCACGCCACGCTCACCGAGGCCGGCTTGCATCTGGGCATGAAGAACGGCGCGCCCTTCCTGCATTGCCATGGGCTCTGGGCCGGACCGGAGGGGCAGCAGCGGATGGGGCACCTGCTGGCCCCGGACTCGACGCTTTCGCAGGAAGTGCTGGTCCACGGCTGGGGCCTCAGCGGCGCGGCGTTGGCGGTGACACCGGACCCGGAGACGGGCTTCGATCTCTTCGCCCCTGTGGCCATGGAGGATGCCGGGGGCGGTCAACCTGCGCTGCTCTGCACCCTGCGGCCCAACGAGGATCCGCACGCACTGCTGGCGCAGGCGGGCGCGCCGCTCGGGACGGCTCGGATCGAGGGCATCGGCAGTCTCGTCAACACCGCCTTCGAGCAGGGCCGGCTGGACAGCTACGCGACCGAGGTGCTGCTGCGCGCCGGGCGGCTGACCGGCGACACCGCGATCCTCAACGTCGCCTCCGTCGGCTTTGACGGCGCGCCGATGACCGGGGTGCTGCGTCCGCACGCCAACCGCATCTGCATCACCGCCGAGCTTCTGCTGATCGGCACCTAGGCGCGCGCTCAGAGGTCCTTCTCGGCCTCTGCCACGTTGCGCTTCACCTCCAGGAAGCTGTCCGGCGTGACCGAGATACTGTCGATCCCCGCGCGCACCAGCAGCCGGGCGAAGTCGGGGTGGTTACTGGGCGCCTGCCCGCAGAGGCCGATCTTGCGCCCCGCCTTGCGGGCCTTGGCGATCACCGTCTCGATCATCCACAGCACCGCCGGGTCGCGCTCCGAGAAGAGGTTCGCCAACGCCTCGGAGTCGCGGTCGACCCCGAGCGTCAGCTGGGTGAGGTCGTTGGAGCCGATGGAGAAGCCATCGAAGCGTTCGGCGAAGGCCTCGGCCTCGATCACGTTGGCCGGGATCTCGCACATCACGTAGACCTCGAGCCCGTCCTCGCCGCGCCGCAGCCCGTTCTCGGCCATCACCTCCAGCACCCGGTCCGCCTCGCCCACCGTGCGGCAGAAGGGGATCATCACCACCGCGTTGCGAAAGCCGATGGTCTCGCGCAGGCGGCGGATGGCGCGGCACTCCAGCGCAAAGCCGTCGCGGTAGGCCTCGGAGTAGTAGCGCGACGCACCGCGGAAGCCGATCATCGGGTTCTCCTCCTGCGGCTCGAAAGCCGCGCCCCCCAGCAGCCCGGCGTATTCGTTGGTCTTGAAGTCGCTCATCCGGATGATCGCCGGGTTCGGATACCAAGTGGCGGCGATGCGCGAGAGGCCGCGCGCCAGCGTCTCGACGAAATACTCGGACCGGTCGGCATAGCCGCGCGTCAATCGGTCGATGGCCTCGCGGTCAGGCCCGTCGGGCAGGCTGTCGTAGCGGGTCAGCGCCAGCGGGTGCACCTTTACCTCGTTGGAGATCACGAACTCCATCCGCGCCAGCCCGACCCCGTCCGCCGGCAACCGCCACCAGCGCGTCGCCGCCGCCGGGTTGGCCATGTTGAGCATCACCTTGGTGCGGGTCTGCGGGATCTCGTCGAGCCGTGCCTCCTCGACCTCGAATTCCGCCTCCCCGGCGTAGATCACCCCCTCGTCACCCCCGGCGCAGGAGACGGTGATTGCCTGCCCGTCGTGCAGCAGGTGCGTCGCCTGCCCGGTCCCGACGATCGCCGGCACGCCCAGCTCGCGGCTGATGATCGCCGCATGCGAGGTGCGGCCGCCGTGGTCGGTGACGATGGCGGCGGCGCGCTTCATGATCGGCACCCAGTCGGGGTCGGTGGTCGAGGTGACAAGCACGGCGCCGTCGCGGAAGCGGCCGATGTCGGCGGCGCTCTCGATCAGGCAGACCTCGCCCGTGGCCACCGCGCTGCCGACGCTGAGCCCCTTGAGCAGCACGGGGCCGGTCTCGCCCAGCCGGTAGCTGCGGAAGGCGTGGCTCTCGCTGCGGGACTGAACCGTCTCGGGCCGCGCCTGCACGATGTAGAGCGGCCCGCCATGGCCGTCGCGCGCCCATTCCATGTCCATCGGCTGGCCATAGTGGCGCTCGATGGTCACCGCCATGCGCGACAGCTCGAGGATCTCCGCATCCGACAGAACGAAGCTCTCGCGCTCCGCTTTCGAGGTCGGCACGTTGCGGGTCGGCGCGGCCCCGCCGGTGCCTGTCGCCGCGCCGTAGATCATCTTGATCTCCTTGGCCCCCAGCGCCTTGTGCAGGATCGGCACGCGGGCGCCATCGTCGAGGAAGGGCTTGTAGACCTGATACTCGTCGGGGCTCACCGCCCCCTGCACGACGTTCTCGCCCAGCCCCCAGGCGGCGTTGATCAGCACCAGCCTGTCGAAGCCGCTTTCGGTGTCGAGCGAGAACATCACCCCCGAGCCGCCCTCGTCCGAGCGCACCATCAGCTGCACCCCCACCGAAAGCGCCACGGCTAGGTGATCGAAGCCCTTGATCTGCCGGTAGGTGATGGCGCGATCGGTGAACAGCGAGGCATAGCAGCGGCGGCAGGCCGAGAGCAGCGCCGCCTCGCCCCGGATGTTGAGAAAGGTCTCCTGCTGGCCCGCGAAGCTGGCGTCGGGCAGGTCCTCGGCGGTGGCAGAAGAGCGCACCGCCACGGCGGGCTCGGTCTCGCCGACCCGCGCGCCGAGGTCGCGGTAGGCCGCGCGGATCACACTCTCGATGGCGTCCGGCCAGCGGCCCGCGGCCACCGCCGCGCGGATCCGCTGCCCCGCTTCGGCCAGCGTCTGCCGCCCATCAGCAAGCTGCCCAAGCTGCTCGGCCAGCACGGCATCCAGCCCGTTCGCGGCGATGTAGCTGCGATAGGCACCGGCGGTCGTGGCAAAGCCCGGCGGCACGCGGATCCCCTCGCGGCCCAGCCGGGCTACCATCTCGCCGAGCGAGGCATTCTTGCCCCCCACCTCCGGCACGTCGTCCCGCGTGAGGTCCTCGAACCATGTCAGCATGGCTCCGCTGCCCTGCGCTTGAGCATCCATCTGCCGTCCTCCCTTGCTCCGCCCGTGGCTCGACCCCGCCGGGCGGCACCACGCCACGTCGCAAGCCCTCCCAGCCCGCGCGTGAACGTTGCCTTTCACCGTAGCAGGATGCGCCCGCCGTGCGCGCCGCACCATGATCGGGATCAATGGCGCGCCAGAAAGCTGGCGGTTGCGACACCGGCCCGGAGGCGCTCTACTCGGGTCAGGCGGACTCACCGGTGGAGCGGCGATGAGCGACAATCCCTACGAGGTGCTCGGCGTGGACAAGACCGCCAGCGCCGACGAGATCAAGAAGGCCTACCGCAGGATCGCGAAGCAGAGCCATCCCGACCTGCACCCCGGCGACGGCGCCGCCGAGGCGCGGTTCAAGGCCGCGGGCGCGGCCTTCGAACTGCTCAAGGACCCAGAGAAGCGCGCCCGCTTCGACCGCGGCGAGATCGACGCGAGCGGGCAGGAACGCCCGCAGGAGCGCACCTTCTACCGCGATTTTGCCGAGCAGCAGGACAACCCGTACCGCCGCGGGCCGCGCTACGAGGGCTTCGGTGACGCCGAGGACATCTTCGCCGAGTTCATGCGGCGGCAGGCCGGCGGGCAAGGACAGGAGCAAGGGCGGGGAAGATACAGTTTTCGGGCGCGCGGGGCGGACGCGCAATACGCGCTGGAGGTGCCCTTCCTCGATGCGGCCAACGGCGGCAGCCTGCGCATCACCCTGCCCGGCGGCGGCAACCTCGAGGTGAAGATCCCCAAGGGCGTCGCCGACGGCACCACCCTGCGCCTGCGCGGCAAGGGCGGGCCGGGCCATGGCGGCGGCGCGCCGGGCGATGCCTATGTGACGCTCTCGATCACGCCGCACCCGGTGTTCCGCCGCGAGGGCGACGACATCGCGATCACGCTGCCGATCACCCTCTACGAGGCGGTGCTGGGCGCCAAGGTCGAGGCGCCGACGATCGCCGGGCCGGTCAAGGTGACGATCCCGAAGGGTGCCAGCAGCGGTCAGACCCTGCGTCTGCGCGGTCGCGGCGTCTCCGCGGCGGGACGACCCGCGGGGGACCAGCGCATCGAGTTGCAGCTCGTGATGCCGAAGGAGGTGGACGACGAGCTCGAAGCTTTCATGGAACGCTGGGGCAAGACCCACGCCTATGACCCACGCAAGGGCGGGAGGACCCGAGCATGACCCCTGTCTTCTATTCCGAGCAGGAGGTGCTCGCGACCGTCGGGCGCCTCGACCAGGCGCGGCTCACCCGCTTCCTGCGCACCGAGATCATCACCCCCGCCGAGGCGGACGGCCAGACCGTCTACCGGCAGGTCGACATCGCCCGCATGGAGCTGCTCTGCGATCTCTGCGACGACTTCGAGCTGAACGACGAGGCTTTGGGGCTGGTGATGCAGCTGATCGATCAGCTGCATGGCACCCGCGGCGATCTGGTCGCGCTGATGCGCGCGCTCGGCGAGGAGCCCGAGGAGGTCAAGACCCGCGTGCAGGGTCGGCTCGGGCGGTAGAACGGGCCCCGGCGGCGCTCAGCCCGCCAGCCACGCCTTCGCCTTGGCCATGTCGGCGGCAGCGAAGTACTTCGCATCGAGGCCGAAGGCGCGCTTGCCCACTTGCACCGCCATGTCCTGCCAGCCGGCGTCGCCGACGATGGCGGCCCGCTGCACCCGCTTGGCGTGCCCGCGCACGAGGTAGAAGTGGTCGCGCAGCGCATCCAGCCCCTGCCAGCCGTCGAAATCGCGCAGGTCGATGAGCAGCCGCACCTGCTCGTGCGCCCCAAAGAAACTGTCGAGATCGCCGATGGCCGCATCATAGGCGGCGCTGTCCACCTTGCCGCGCAGCCGCACCTCCAGCATGCCGCCGCCGAGATCCTCCTGCTGGATCGTGCCGAGGCTCTCGCGGAGCCAGCGCCGGGCCGCGTCGACCTCTTTCATCTCGAAGGTGGCGACGGGGCACGGCATGAAGACCGAAAAACCCCCGACCGCCGTCCGGACGATCCTGTCGTCCGTCACCAGCGCGATGCGGTCGAAGCCGCGCCAGTGCTTGAGCCCCGTGCGCGCATCCTGGACCATCGCGCCGAGAGTGAACTCCGAGGGCCGCGCCTCGACGATAGCCAGCAGTCGCAGCCGGTCGCCCTTGATCAGCGCCGCGTCAAGCGCGGGCATCAGCGTCTCGCGGTAGTCGGCGTCGGTGACCGGCGGCGTCATCTTCAGCTCGAGGATGCCGTGCTCCCCGGTGTCGTGAATGTCGATCATGGCAGGGTCCTCCCGCGGGAAGTATGCCGCAGCCGGGGCGCCGCTGGAAAGACCGGCGAGCCCCGCACACGCGCTCCTGAAGCGCCGGGATAGGGCGTGAACGCCGCAGCCGGCCGCGATCCTGTCGCAATGCTCAAGGCAAGTTGATCGAAATTCCGGCGGCAAGGCGCTGTCAGCACGGGAAATTTGACACGGCGCAAGGTGGCGGTCGGCGAATCCCCTACGCTTGGGCAGGAACCCCCTTCGAGGACTGCGCATGAAAGACCTCGCATGAAACCCGAAGCCATCGACCCGGCGGGAGAGGTCGTCGCCATTCGTGGCGCCGTGGTGGACGTGCGCTTCGACGGCATGGCCCTGCCGAAGATCGACGACGGCCTGCGGATCCGCCGCCCCGATGGTGCCGACGTGATGATCGAGGTGCAGGCGCATCTCGACGCCGCCACGTTGCGCGGCATCGCGCTGCAGGACACCGCCGGGCTGCGCCGCGGCGCGCGGGCAGAGCCCATCGGCGGGCCGGTGAAGGTGCCGGTGGGCGAGGCGGTGCTGGGCCGCCTGCTCGACGTCACCGGCGGCATCGGCGACGGCA
Organism: Roseobacteraceae bacterium; assembly: GCA_048381755.1. Taxonomy (GTDB): domain Bacteria; phylum Pseudomonadota; class Alphaproteobacteria; order Rhodobacterales; family Rhodobacteraceae; genus Salipiger. Next base: position 161,958 of record JBLXGS010000009.1, on the reverse strand, counting down.
AGGGCGACCTGCCGCCGGACGTGCCGCGCAGCCCGATCCACCGCCCGGCTCCGCCGTTCCGCGCACGCGCCGGTACCTCCGAGATGTTCCACACCGGCATCAAGGTCTTCGACCTGCTGACCCCGCTGGCGCAGGGCAGCAAGGCCGCGATGTTCGGCGGCGCCGGGGTCGGCAAGACCGTTCTGGTGATGGAGCTGATCCACGCCATGGTCGCCAGCTACGAGGGCATCTCGGTCTTTTCCGGTGTCGGCGAACGCTCGCGCGAGGGGCACGAGCTGCTGATGGAGATGACCAATGCAGGCGTGCTTGACCGGACGGTTCTGGTCTACGGCCAGATGAACGAGCCTCCCGGCGCGCGCTGGCGGGTGCCGCTGACCGCGCTGACCATCGCCGAGCATTTCCGTGACGAGGCGCAGCGCAACGTGCTCCTGCTGATGGACAACGTCTTCCGCTTCGTCCAGGCCGGGGCCGAAGTCTCGGGGCTCCTGGGCCGCCTGCCCTCGCGCGTCGGATACCAGCCGACGCTGGGCACCGAGGTGGCCGAGCTTCAGGAGCGCATCGCCTCCACCGGCGGCGCCTCGGTGACGGCGGTCGAGGCGGTCTACGTGCCCGCCGACGATTTCACCGATCCGGCGGTCACCACCATCGCCTCGCATGTCGACAGCATGGTGGTGCTGTCCCGCGCCATGGCCGCCGACGGCATGTACCCGGCGATCGACCCCGTGGCCTCTTCCTCGATCCTGCTCGACCCGCTGGTGCTGGGCGAGGAGCACGTGCGCGTGGCCAACGAGGTGCGCCGCGCCATCGAGCACTACCGCGGCCTTCAGGACGTGATCTCTCTGCTCGGTATGGAGGAGCTTGGCCGCGAGGACCGGCAGATCGTCGAGCGCGCCCGTCGCCTGCAGCGCTTCCTCACCCAGCCCTTCACCGTAACCGAGGCCTTCACCGGCATTCCCGGCCGCTCCGTGCCGATCGAGGAGACCATCAAGGGCTGCAAGGCGATCCTCGCCGGGGAGTGCGACGACTGGGATGAGGCCGCGCTCTACATGGTCGGCTCGCTCGACGAGGCGCGCGAGAAACAGGCCGGAAGGAACGCGGCATGAGCGGGCTGCATCTCACCGTCACAACGCCGATGAGCGTGCTGGTCGACGAGACCGGCGTCACCTCGGTGCGCGCCGAGGACCGCAGCGGATCCTTCGGCATCCTTCCCGGGCATACGGCGTTCATGACCGTGCTGCCTGCCTCCGTGCTGCGCTGGCATACCGAAACAGGCGCGCTGCGCTTCTGCGCTCTGCGTAGCGGGCTGCTGACAGTGGAGAACGGGACAACCGTCGCCATCGCCTGCCGCGAGGGAGTGCTGGGCGACGACCTTCACGCGCTCGAGGCCGAGGTCGAGACCCTGCGCGCCGCCGAGGCCGATGCCGACCGGCGCGAGCGGGTCGAGCAGATGCGCCTGCACGCCAGCGCCGTGCGCCAGCTGATGCAGTACCTGCGCCCCGGACGCCCCGCCGGGCCGAGTGCCGCCCCCTTTGCGCATCGCCAACCGGGCGGGGAGGCGCCATGACCGATGAAGAGCGCAATCACATCGCAGAGGCCGCCCGCCGCTCGTCGGAGCGAGAGAAGCTCGGGCAGGAGACCCCGGAGCCCTCGCTCGGCGCACGGCTGGGGCAGATCGGCATTCTCGGCTGGGCCGTGGTGGTGCCGACGCTGCTGGGGGTCGTGCTGGGGCGCATGGCCGACCGCGCCTTCGGCACCGGGGTCTTCTTCACCGCGCCAGCGATCATGATCGGTGCCGCGATCGGCTTTCATGCCGCCTGGAAATGGATGCACAAGCAATGACGCCTCTTCTTACCCCCTACCCGCTTGCAGTCCTCGCCCTCTGTCTCGGCTTTGCGCTGGGGCTGCTGCATTTCGCCAGCCTTCGGCGGGTCACCGGCCTCTACCTCGACGGCGGCCCGCCCTGGCGCGCCCTCGCGCTGCAACTCGGTCGCCTCGCGCTGCTCGCGGCGGGGCTGGTGGGGCTGGCGCTGCTCGGGGCGCTGCCGCTGCTTGCGGGCACGCTGGGTCTGCTGCTGGCGCGGCAGCTGGTGCTGCGGCGAGTCCGGAAGGCACCGTAATGGACAGCCCGCTCACGCTCGATCCGCTCTTCCACCTCGGGCCGGTGCCGATCACCGAGCCGGTGCTGGTGACCTGGGCGATCCTCGCGCTGCTGGCGCTCGGCACATGGCTCGCCACCCGTCACCTGTCGCTGACGCCCGGCAAGCTGCAAACGGTGCTCGAACTCTTTGTCACCACAATCGACGCGCAGGTGCGCGACACGATGCAGCGCGACCCCGCGCGCTTCCGCGCGCTGATCGGCACGATCTTCCTCTTCGTGCTGGTGGCCAACTGGTCCTCGCTTGTGCCGGGTGTCGAGCCGCCCACCGCGCGGCTGGAAACAGACGCCGCGCTGGCGCTGATCGTCTTTGCCGCCACCGTCTGGTACGGCATCGCGGCACAGGGGCTGAGGGGCTATCTCGCCACCTTCGCGGAACCCTCCTGGGTGATGATCCCGCTCAACCTCGTCGAGCAGATCACCCGCACCTTCTCGCTCATCGTGCGCCTCTTCGGCAATGTGATGAGCGGCGTCTTCATCATCGCCATCGTGCTGTCGCTCGCAGGGCTGCTTGTGCCGATCCCGCTGATGGCGCTCGACCTGCTGACCGGCGCCGTGCAGGCCTACATCTTCGCCGTGCTTGCCACCGTCTTCATCGGCGCCGCCATCGGCGAGCAGACCCCCTCCAAATCCGTATCCGCTTCTGCAAAGGAGACCCGCCCATGACCGCAAATCTCGTCGAGATCGTCAGCATCCTCGCCGCCGCGCTCGCCGTGTCCTTCGGCGCCATCGGCCCGGCGCTGGCCGAGGGCCGCGCCGTCGCCGCCGCCATGGACGCCATCGCCCGCCAGCCCGAGGCAGCGGGCACGCTCAGCCGCACGCTCTTCGTCGGCCTCGCGATGATCGAGACCATGGCGATCTACACGCTGGTGATCGCGCTGCTGCTGCTCTTCGCCAACCCCTTCGTCTGAGGCGCGCCCGGCCATGAGTTTCGACTGGTGGACATTGGGGCTGCAGACGGTCAACCTCCTCGTCCTGCTGTGGATCCTGTCGCATTTCCTGTTCCGCCCGGTTTCCGAGATCATCGCGAAACGGCAGGCGGCAGCGACGGAGGAATTGAGCCACGCCCGCGCCGCGCGGGCCGAGGCCGAAGCCGCGCTGGTCGAGGCGCAGGCGCGCGACGCGGCGGTCGCGGCGCGGCGCGGCGAGCTGCTCTCCGGTGCGCAAACCGAGGCTGAAAGTGCGAAGCGGGAGATGCTGTTGGAGGCCCGCAAGGAAGTCGCGAAGCTCCGCGAGGAGGCGCAGGCCGAGGCGCAGCGCCGCCACGCCGAGGCCGAACGCGCGCTGCAGAACGAGGCGGCGGATTTGGCCGTCGATATCGCCGGGCGGCTGCTCGAACGCCTGCCCAAGACCACGCGCACCGCCGGGTTCATCGACGGGCTGGCGCAGGCAGTGGCCGAGCTGCCAGAGCAGACCCGCGAGGGCCTAGGCGCCGAGATGCCCGTGCCGGTGCGCGCCGCGCAGGAGTTGAGCGCCGAAGAGACGGCGCTGCTGAAGTCCCGCCTCGCCGGGGTTCTGGGTCGCGAAATCGCGCTTGTCGTCACCGCAGACCCCTCGCTCATCGCCGGGCTCGAGCTCGACGCCCCGCACGCCGTGGTGCGCAACCATTTCCGCGCCGATCTCGACCGCATCCGGCAGGAGCTGCTGAGACATGACTGACGACGCCCCCTCCGCCGACTGGCTGCGCCGGGGCCGCGCCGCGATCGCCCGGGCAGCCCTCGCGCCCGAGGCGGAGCCCATCGGCCGGGTGATCTCGGTCGCCGACGGCATCGCCCGGGTCTCGGGCCTGCCGGATGCGCCACTGGGCGCGCTGCTGCGCTTCGAGGGCGGGCAGGCTGGCTTCGCACAGACATTGGACGCGACAGAGATCGACGCCGTGCTCTTCGACGATGTCACCGGGATCGAGGCCGGGGCCAAGGTCACCGACACCGGCGACATCGTCCGCGTTCCCGTCGGCGATGCGCTGCTCGGGCGGATCGTCGATCCACTGGGCCGCCCGATCGACGACGGCCCGGCACTGGACACGTCGGAAACCCTGCCCATCGAGCGCCCCGCCCCCGGGATCATCGACCGCGCGCTGGTCTCCGAGCCGATGATGACAGGCGTGCTGGTGCTCGACAGCCTCTTCGCGCTCGGACGCGGGCAGCGCGAGCTGATCGTCGGCGACCGGGCCACCGGCAAGACCGCCCTCGCGGTCGAGGCCATCGTCACCCAGAAGCACACAGACGTCATCTGCATCTACGTCGCCGTCGGGCAACGCGCGACCGCGGTGGAGCGGGTCGTCGCCGCGGTGCGCGAGCACGGCGCGCCCGAGCGCTGCGTCTTCGTCGTCGGCAACGCCGGCAGCGCGCCGGGGCTGCAATGGATCGCGCCCTTCGCCGGGATGAGTATGGCCGAGCATTTCCGCGACGCGGGGCATGACGTGCTGATCGTCATCGACGACCTGACCCGCCACGCCGCCACCCACCGCGAACTGGCGCTGCTCACCCGCGAGCCGCCGGGCCGCGAGGCCTACCCGGGCGACATCTTCTACCTGCATGCCCGGCTGCTCGAGCGCGCCGCGAAGCTGCCCCGCGAGGTGGGCGGCTCGATCACCGCCCTGCCCATCGCCGAGACCGACGCGGGCAACCTCTCGGCCTATATCCCGACCAACCTCATTTCGATCACCGACGGGCAGATCGTGCTCGACTCGCACCTCTTCGCCGCGAACCAGCGGCCGGCGGTGGACGTCGGTCTCTCGGTCAGCCGGGTCGGCGGCAAGGCGCAGGCCCCGGCGCTGCGCGCGGTCTCGGGGCGGGTGCGGCTGGACTACGCGCAGTTCCAGGAGCTGGAGATGTTCACCCGCTTCGGCGGCATCTCCAGCACCCGCGTGACGGCGCAGATCGCCCGCGGCGAGAGCATCCGCGCGCTTCTCAACCAGCCGCGCTACGCCGGGCTGCGGCTGGTCGATCAGGTGGCGCTGCTGGCCGCGCTGGCCGAGGGCACGCTCGACAGCCTCGGCCCGGAGCGGCTCGCCGAGCTGCGCAGGCAGCTTCCGGCACGGCTCGACGCGACGGGCGGAGAGGCGAAGGCTGAGATCCAGGAAACCGGCGCGCTGACCGACGCGCAGCGCGGGGCACTGGTGGAGCTCGTGGCCGCGCTGGTGCGCGAGCTGGGCAAAGGGGAGACGGCAGGATGAGCGGCACGCTTTCGGACGTCGAGGAACGCATCGGCACCGTGCACAAGCTCTCGGCGGTGATCGCCGCGATGCGCGGCATCGCCGCCTCGCGCCTGCAGGGCGCCCACGGCCACATCGGCGCGATCCGCCTTTACGCGGGCACCATCGGCGAGGCCATCGGCCACGCGCTGAGCTTCGGCGACCCGGACCGCACGACGTCGCCGCTGCCCGCCTCCGGCGGCACGCTCTTCATCGTGCTCTGCGCCGAACAGGGCTTTGCCGGCAGTTTCTCGGCCCGGGTGCTGGAGGCGGCGCAGGCCGCGCTGCACGCGGCGCAGGGCCCGGCAGACCTGCTGCTGATCGGCGACCGGGGCCTGCTGGTCGCGCCCGACTACGGCATCGCGCCGAGCTGGACCGCCCCGATGATCGCCCATCCCGCGCGCACACCGCATCTTGCCGGACGCATCGCCGAGGTGGTCTTCGAACGCGTCTCGGATGGCCGGGCCACCTCGGTCTCAGTGCTGCATGCCGCGCCCGGCGGCACAGAGGGCTACGACGTGGTGCAAAAACGGTTGGTGCCCTTCGACTTCGCCCGCTTTCCGCGGCCGCAGACCACGCTGCCACCGCGGATCACCCTGCCTCCCGAGGAATTGCTCTCGCGGCTAGTGGAAGAGTACATCTTCGCCGAGCTCAGCGAGGCGCTGATGCTCTCCTTCGCCGCCGAGAACGAGGCCCGGATGCGCGCGATGATCGCCGCGCATGACAATGTCACCGGCTCGCTCGACGCGCTGGTCGGCCAGGCACGGCGGCTGCGACAGGATGCGATCACCGAGGAGATCATGGAGCTTGCCACCGGCAGCCTGCCGACACGGTGAGCCGAGGAGACGCCGATGATGGACGATTGCCCCGAGACACCGCCGCCGGGCGCGGAGCGCGACGTGGACCTGCCCTGGTGCACGCCGAAGCCCGCCACCGAGGACCGGTACGCCCCGGACCTCGTGCGCCGGATCATGGAAAGCCCGAGCTATCGCGAGGGTGACCACGACGTGGATTTCCTCGACCGGGACGACATGCGCGGGCTGCGGCTGATGCTCGATTACCAGAAGCCCGAGGCGTTGCTGCAGGCGCATGGCATCGCCCATTCCATCGTCGTCTTTGGCGCGACGCGCATCCCCGAACCGGCCCGCGCCGCGGCGGAGGTCACTGCGCGCGAGGCCGCCTTGGCGCTGGACCCGGACGATCCGGACCTGCAGTCAGCCCTCGCCATCGCGCGCCGGGTCGCCGACAAGAGCCGCTACTACGAGGTCGCCCGCGCCTTCGGCCGCATCGTCGGCGCGCAGGAGGGGCAGCACGGCAACCGGCTGGTGGTGGTGACCGGCGGCGGGCCGGGGATGATGGAGGCGGCCAATCGCGGCAGCCACGACGCCGGGGCGCGCAGCGTCGGGCTGAACATCACCCTGCCGCACGAGCAGTACCCCAATCCCTACCTCACACCCGACCTCTGTTTCCGCTTCCACTACTTCGCGCTGCGCAAGCTGCATTTCCTCAAGCGCGCCCGCGCGCTGGTGGTCTTTCCCGGCGGCTACGGCACGATGGACGAGCTGTTCGAAACGCTGACGCTGATCCAGACCCGCAAGATTGTCCCGGTGCCCGTGGTGCTGGTCGGCGAGAGCTTCTGGCGGCGCGCTTTCGACGTAGAGTTCCTCGTCGCGGAAGGGGTGATCGACCCCGAGGACCGGGACCTCTTCTGGTACGCCGAGGAGGCGGAGGAGATCTGGCAGGGCATCCTTGGGTGGTACCGGACCGCCGGGCGCGACATCACCGCCCCTTCGCCGGAGATCTCCGGCGACAGGTGAGCGGCGGCTCCGAGTGGCACGCCCGACAGGTGGCGCAGAGTGGGCCGTCTCCTGACGGCTGCCCGGGGAGCGTGATTGTGTCATGACAGCATCGGCTGCCGCTTCCACGCGGCGCAAGCCCTGAGGCCGGGTCGTCCCCTTCGGACCCGACCGCCCCCAAGTCATCCCGCCGCCTCTTCCCTCCGCGCGGGGCCTCGGGCCACCAGCAGCGGCACGAGCCGCGCTACATCTTCCAGCGCGCCAAGGTCATCTACCGCCGCGATCACGCGAGCGGCGTTGTCTTCGGGCAGCCGTCCAGCATGCCGCCAGCAGGCGCGGAACTTCTCGAGGTTTGCGGCCTCGGTCAGCGGCGCCTCGGGATGACCATAGGCCGCGTCGATCCGCAGCTCGTGGCGCATGCCGCCCCGCAACGTGACCTCGATGTGCTGCGGGTACATGGCGTTGGGATCGGGGTTGCCGTCCTCTTCCATTCCGATGCGCGCGGCCAGCGCGTGCAGCCCGGGCGAGCTGAGCGTGGCGCGATCCAGGAAGTGCTGGATTTCCACGGTGCCTTCGCGAAGGGCCAGCGCCGCGACGAAGGGCAGGCAGAGCTTGGCGTAATTCGCCTCGGGCAGCGGCACGTCGGGCCGCCCCATCAGCTTGTAGACCAGCGGCGGCATGCGCAGGGTGATCGCCTCGATGTCCCCGGCGTCGAAGCATTCGCGGGCCATGAGCCCGGTGAGCCCACCAACCGCCCCATGCGTCAGCCGCCCCGAGGGGTAGGGCTTGTGCGCCATGCGGTCCATCTGGAAACCCGCCTGCAGGGCCGCCTGCGCCGCTTCGAGATCGTACTGCGCCTCGATCAGACGGAAGTACCCGTGCGGGCCGAGAAAGGCATGATCGGGCGCGCGCAGCCCGGCCTTCACCAGGTCCACCGAGATCAGCGCGGCGCGGGCGTTGTAGCCGATCTGCAGACCGAGCTGAGGCGAACCTTCCACATGCGCCTGCATGGTGCCGCAGAGCTGGCCGTACTGGTGACCGAGCGCCTGCCGCAGCTGCGCCTTGTCGAACCCCTCGAGCCGCGCGATGGCCGCCGCCGCCCCCATGCCGCCCGCCGTCGCCGGGCGGAAGAAGCGCAGCGCCTGCCGCGAGGCCAGGCCAAGGAAGATCGCCACGTCGATGCCCAGCACCACGGCCGCGGCAAGCTCGCCCCCGCTCACCGGCCGGCCCGCTGCCGAGCGCCGCTCGGCATGGGCCATGACGGCGGCCAGCAGCGTCGCCATCGGGTGCAGCACCGCCTCGTCCACCAGGCAATCGAATTCCAGGCTGTGGATCTGGTAGCCGTTGAGGAAGGCCGCCGTGGGTGCCGGCACCTTCTCGCCGCTGACCCAGACCGTCGCCTCGTCGCCCTGCCCCCAGCTGCGGGTCATCTCGATGATCTGCGCCAGCCCCGTGCCGTGGCAGCCCGCGACACCGACACCCAGCGTGTCGAGCAGGAAGGTGCGGGTGCGTGCCAATGTCTTCTCGGGGATCGCTGCGGCGGGGGTCTCCGCCACCCGCGTCAGCAGCCAGTCGATGATGGCCTCGTCCTTATCCATCCACGCGCTCCGTCGTTTGGGTCTGTTGAAGACGCGGGGCAAGCGCCGAGACGGCGGCGCAGAGGTCGGCCTCGGCCCAAGGCCGTCCGATCAGCTGCACCGAGGCCGGCAGCCCGCCCGCTATGGGCACCGGCATGGCCAGCGCCGGGCAGCCCGCGAAATTCGCAAGGCAGGTGAAGTCGGCCTGGTTGGCGGGCACCGCGCCGCCGAAGCGGAAGGCCCGCTGCGGCGCGGTCGGCAACAGCAGGAAGTCATGCTGCGACAGCGCCCGCTGCACCATCGCCCCGGCCTCGCGGATCCGCCCCAGCGCCTCGGTCAGCCGCGGCGCCGAGATCGCCGCCCCGTAGTCGAGCAGCGCGCGGAACTCAGGGCTGAGGCTACTCTCGGGATCGGCCAGTTCGCCTGCGAAGTTGCGCGCCCCCTCCGCCTCGATCAGCAGCAGCCCGCCGCGGCGCGCGCGGCCCGGCTGCCAGCCCTCGAGCGACGCATGGGACACTCGGGCCCCCTGCGCCTCCAGCGCCGCGACGCTGCGCTCAAGCGCCGCCAGCACCTCCGGCTCGCAGGTGACCTCGGCAATATTGGCCGGGCAGAGCACGCGCGCACCCTCGAGCGGCCGGCCCGGCTCGGTCCAGCCCTGCGGCGCGGTCAGGCGGAACGGGTCGGTCCCGCCACCCGCCATCGCCGCGAGCGCCGGCAACAGAAGCGCCGGGTCCGCCGCGAGCGGGCCGATGCTGTCGAGCTGCTGGCACAGGAAGGCCAGCCCGTCACGCGGCACCAGCCCGTCGGTCGGCTTCAGGCCGTAGGTGCCGCAATAGGCCGCCGGGATGCGCACCGAGCCCATGGTGTCGGTGCCGAGCGAAAGATCCACCAGCCCTGCCGCCACCGCCGCGCCCGACCCGCCGCTTGAGCCGCCGGGTGTGTGGCCCTCGGCCAGCGGATTGGCACAGCGACCGTGGACCGGATTGTCGGTTGTGGCCCCCAGCGCGCCCTCGTGCATGTTCAACGTCCCGAGGATCACAGCCCCGGCCGCGCGCAACCGGGCAACAGCGTGGCAATCCTCCGCCGCGATCCGGTCCTTCCACACGGCGGTTCCGGCGGGCTGCGGCAGCCCGCGCACCGCGAGATTGTCCTTCACCGCCACGAGGCAGCCATCCAGCGCGCCGAGCCGCCGCCCGGCGCGGCGCCGGGCCTCCGCCGCCTCGGCCTCGGCGCGGGCGCTCTCCGGGCAAATCGCGGTGAAGATATGGCTCTCGCCATTCTCTGCCGCGATCCGCGCCAGCCGCGCCTCCAGCCGGGAAGGGACGCTTTCGCCGGGCTGGCTCATGCGCCCGCCCCTTCGACCTTGCGCTTCACCAGGCGGATCGGCTTCTGGCGGCTTTCCAGCTGGGTCACCTCGGCGGTACCGCCGGGCGGGCAGAGCGCCACCTCCATCGCCACACCGAGCCGCGCACGCAGCAGCGCCGACATCGCCTCGGAGAGCGCCGCGCCCTGTGCGCTGGCCTCGACGTGCACCACCATCTCCTCGCGGCCCTCGGCCTGCAGAACCTCGCAGTAATACTCGCCGTTGCTCTCCTCGAAGCCCGCCGAGAGGATCGCCCCGATGCCCTGCGGGTAGATGTTGATGCCGCGCAGCTTCACCATGTTGTCCGAGCGCCCGAGGAAACCCTCGGTCTGGCGGAACGGCAGGCCCAGCGGGTTGTCTCCGGGCAGGATGCGGGTCACGTCATGGGTGTTGAAGCGGATGATCGGGAAGACATCGGTGGTGTAGAGGCAGGTGCAGACCAGATCGCCCAGCTCGCCCTCGGCCACCGGCGCATGGGTGTCGACGTCCAGCAACTCGACGTATTGCGCGTCTTCCATCAGGTGCTGGCCGCTGCGGTCCGCGCCCTGCCCCGAGATCGCGCCGGTGTCGCCGACGCCGTACCAGTCGAAGACCTGCGCCCCGCCCCAGAGCCGGCCCAGCCCCTCGGCGGTCTCCGAGCCGAGATGCCCCGAGATCAGCCGCACCGGGATGTCGCGCCCCGGCTCCAGCCCGGCCTCGCGCGCCACCACGGCAAGCTTGCGGATGTAGTCGCCGAAGCCGACGATGGCCGTCACGCCGAAATCGCGCATCAGCTCGACCTGCTTGGCCGAGCGGGTCTCGATCCCGGTGCCGGCGGAGAGGAACTGCGCCCCGACCCAATGGCTCACCGCCTCGCGGATGTAATGCCCGCCGTTGACCGTGCCGTGGCCGTAGACCGAATGCACGACGTCGCGGTTGGTCAGCCCCTGCATCCGGTAGAGTCGGCCGAGCAGCAGGTTCTGCACCTCGCGGGTCATCGGCCCGTAAAGCAGTGGCTGCGGACGGCCCGTGGTGCCCGAGGTCGTCTGGAACACCAGTGGCGGTCGGGCGTCCTCGGGATAGCTGTCCAGCAGGTTGAAGTCGCCGAGTGGCGGGTGCGCCTCGACCGAGGCCATCAGGTCGTCCTTCGAGTAGCAGGGCAGCTTGGCGATATCCGCCAGCCCGGTGATGTCGCCCGGCTCGATGCCCTCGGCGCCCCAGAGGCGCCGGTAGAAGGGCACCTTCCAGCCCGCCTGCATCAGCTCGCGGAATCGCGCGTCCTGGATCGCGAAAAGCTCGTCCCGGCTCATCCCGACGTAGCGGTCCATGAAGGCCTGGCCGACGGGGTAGCGCTGACGCAGGAGGTCGAGGTCGAGGGCGGCGAAATAGTCCATGGCGGGGTCCTTAGAGCTCGGCGAAAGTGGCATTGAGAGGGGAGAGGCTGTGCGCCCAGGGCAGCGACAGCGTGGCGTCGATGATGCGGCTGAGCGCGGATTGGGGCACACCCGCATAGGCGCCGAGCATGGTGAACTTGCGGATGATCCCATCCTGGTCGAGCGGCCGCTCGGGATCGCCCCAGGCGTCGGCGACGGCGAACTCGCGCTGGCGGCCATCGCTCAGCGTCAGCTTCGCCGCCGCGCCGTAGTGGTTCGGATAGGCGGCGGTGATCGCCGGTCCCTCGCGCAGCTGCACCTTGGCGCGCAGCGCGGCGAGGCCGGTGTCGGCAAAGCTCTCGACGGCAAAATCGCTCATCCCGGGCTCGGCCCGAGACAGCGCCACGGCAGCAGTGTGCTGCAGGCTGAACTTGGCGTCATTCTCGGTCGCCGGGCAGGGCCTGTCGCAGAAGCGCAGCGCATCGCGGTAGACCGAGAGCTCGATCGCCCTCACCTGCTCCGGCCGGATCCCCTCGGCCCGAGCCATGCGCACTGCATCGAGCGACGGATGGGTGTGGCGGCACGAGGGCCAGGGCTTGAACGAGGTCTCGTGGATCAGCCAGGGCGCATCGGGTTCGGACAGCACGCGGGTCGCGTCGGCATCGGGTGCCAGCCCCTCGAAGAAGCCGTCGCGCCCCTCCAGCACGTAGGTGCTGCCCGAGAAGCCGCCGTCGGCCAGCATCGCGGCGCGCAGCCCCGAGGAGGCCGCCTGCGCGTTGTGCCATTGCTTGGTCATCACCTGCTCGTGGATGCAGCGCCAGATGCCGCCGGCGGTGGCCCCGGCATTGCCGAGCGCCCAGACGAAGCGCTCCTTCTCCAGCCCCAGCGCCCGCGCCACGCCAGCCGCCGCGCCGAAGGTGCCGCAGGTGGCGGTGGCGTGAAAGCGGCGATAGTGGGTCGGCCCGGCCGAGCGGCCGATGCGGATCGTCGCCTCGTAGCCGCAGATGATGCTCTCCAGCAGCGCCTTGGGCGAGAGGTGGTGGATCTCGGCGGCGGCCAGCGCCGCGGGGATCACGATCGGACCCGGATGCAGGATCGACGAACGGTGGATGTCGTCCATCTCAAGGATATTGCCGAGCGCGCCGTTGACGAAGGCCGCGCCGTCCGCCGAGAGGCCAGTGTTGTGGCCGATGACGATGCACGGCCCCTGCCCGTAGACCGGCGCGACGGTGCGCAGGCGTTTGCCGGCCTCGGTGACGCTGCCGCCGATGGCGCAGCCGATCCAGTCCAGGAGGTGCAGCGGCGCGCGTTCCAGCGTCTCGGCGGGAATGTCGCGCTGCATCAGGTCATAGAGCCCCTCTGACAGCGAGCGGGTCTCGGTCTGTGTCATGCTGATCATCGGATCCTCAGCTGAATGCGGGGCTGCGTTTTTCGAGGAAGGCGTTGTAGCCCTCGCGGAAGTCGTCCGAGGCGAAGACCTCGCCGAGCTTGTCGCCGATCTCGGGCGGCATCTCGCCCGAACCCGCGACGATGGCGTTGACCGCGCATTTTGCGATCTCGAGCGAGTTGCGCGAGAATCCCGCGAGCTTCGCGGCACGCGCCATGACCTCGTCCCGCAACGCCTCTTGCGGGTAGATGCGGTCGATCAGCCCGTCGCGCAGCGACTCCTCGGCGGGCAGCAGCTCTGCGAAGAACAGCATCTCCTTGGCCCGGCCCGGCCCGACCAGCTGCACCAGTCGGTTGGTGTCGCCGAAGCTGTAGGCGGCGCCGATCTTGGTGGGGGTGATGGCAAAGCGGCTCCGCGGGCTGGCATAGCGCAGATCGCAGGCCATGATCAGCGCGCAGCCGCCGCCGACGCAGAGTCCGTCGATCTCGGCGATCACCGGCTTGGGGCAGCTCATCAGCGCGTCGAGCGCGCCGGTGAAGCTCTGCGTGAAGGCTTCGGCGTTCTCGGGCGTGGCGTAGGTCACCGAGAACTCGGAGATGTCGGCACCGCAGCAGAAGGCCTTGTCACCGGCGCTCGACAGCACGATCACCCGGACCTCGGGATCCGCGCCCAGCTCGCGCACCATGGTCCCGAGACGGTCCCAGCTGGCACGGTCGAGCGCGTTGAGCTTGTCCGGGCGGTTCAGCACGAGCCGCGCGACGGCGCCGGAGCGGGACAGCAGGATGGGGTCTTCATCAAACATGATTGGATTGGAACTCCGGTAATCAGCGCAGCGCGCCGGGCAGCCATGTGGCCAGCTGCGGGAAGAAGGTCATCAGCGCGACGTGCAGGATCATCAGCAGGCAGAACGGCGCGGCGGCGCGCGCCAGCCGGCCGATCGGGTCGCCGGACATGCGCTGCAACACGAAGAGGTTGATGCCGACCGGCGGGGTGATCTGGGCCATCTCGATGGTGACGATCAGGAAGACGCCGAACCAGATCGGATCGAAGCCCGCGGCGGTGATCAGCGGCAGGGTGACCGGCAGGGTCATCACGATGGTGGACAGGCCGTCGATGACGCAGCCGAGCACCAGGTAGAAGACCACCAGCAGCGCGATCAGCGTCAGCGGGCTGAGCTGCATCGCCTCGATCGCATGGGCGATGTCGGCGGGGATCGACAGGCGCGCCATGGCCTTGGTCAGGAAAAGCGCACCCGCGAGGATCAGCGCGATCATGCCGCAGGTCTTGACCGTGCCCATCAGCGCGGCGGCGATCTTGCCGACCCGGTCGCCCGCCTCGACAAGCAGCAGCACCAGGGCCCCGGCGACGCCGATGGCGGCGGCCTCGGTGATCGAGGCGAGCCCCGAGAACATCGAGCCCATGACGCAGAGCACCAGCAGCAGCGTCGGGGCCAGCTGCGCGATGGCGCGCAGGCCGGTCGCAAGGGTCAGCGGCGCGCCTTCCTCGTCCTTCGGAGCCTTGGAGCGGAAGCCGACCCAGGCCATGAAGAGCGCGGTGAGCAGCAGGCCGGGAATGATCCCCGCGATGAAGAGATCGAGGATCGAGACCTGCGCGATGACGCCGTAGACGATCATCGGGATCGACGGCGGGATCAGCAGGCCGATGGACCCCGCCCCGGCCAGCGAGCCACGGTTCAGCATCGGGTCGAACCCCCGTTTGTCCAGCTCGTCGAGCGTGATGCGCCCGACCGTCGCCGTGGTGGCCGCCGAAGAGCCGGAGATGGCGGCAAAGAGCGCCGAGGCCAGCACGTTCACCTGCACCAGCCCGCCGGGCATGCGCCGCGCGAAAGGCGCCAGCCCGTCAAACAGCGAGCGCGACAGCCGCGTGTGGTAGAGCAGCTCGCCCATCAGCACGAAGAGCGGCAGGGTCACCAGTTCGGCCGAGGTGGCATTGGCCCAGATATCGGAGGCGAGGAAGTTCCCCACCCGCATGTTGCGGAACACCTCGAGCGAGAGGATGCCCATGCCCATCAGCGACAGGCCGATCCAGGTGCCCGAGAGCAGCAGCAGCGCGAGGATCCCGAGAATGAAGACGGCGGGGTTGGCCATGATCAGATCTCCGTCAGCGGATCGGGCGCATGGGCCGGGGCCTCTGCCAGCCCGAGCAATTCCAGCAGCCGCGCGACCACGCCGATCACCAGCAGCCAGAGCGAGACCGCCAGCATCATCTGCGGCATCCACAGCGGTGTGCGGGACGGGTAGAGGCTAGTCGAGCCGCGCTCGAGGCTGCTCAGCGCGTAGCTGCCCATGTACCAGGCGGCATAGGTCGCGATGGTCAGGCCGATCAGCGTGGCAACCACGGCGAGCGCACGCTCGAGCCGCGGTGGCAGGCGGTCCGAGACGAGAGTGACGCGGATGTGCGCCTGCTCGGTGAGCACCCAGCCGGTGCCCGCAAAGAGGCTCGCGGCAAGGAAGTAGCTGGCGTATTCGGTGGCCCAGGGCTGCGACATGGTGAACACGGCGTTCAGGATGACTTCCAGAACCAGCATGATCGCGAGAACCGCCGTGGCGACGGCGCCCACGACGGCCCCGGCGCGGGTGATGTATAGGCAGGCATGATGCAGCGCTTGCATGAGCGGCTCTCCTGATGGGCAAGGGGTCGGAGGCGCGGCGTCTGCCACCGCGCCCCGGTGAGATGTTTGAGGCTCCGGGCGGCGGCGGATCAGTTGCCCGCGTGGAAGGCCTCGAGCACCTCGGCCGCTTTCGGCCCGGCCCGCTCGATCAGCTGCGCTTCCATGCCGGAAGTGGCCTCGCGCATGGTCGCCAGCAGCTCCGGCGAGGGCTCCTCGATCACCATGCCGTGCTCTTCCAGCTCGGCAACGCGCTTGAGGTGTTCCTCGTTCGAGACTTCCCAGAAACCCGGCTCCATCTCGGCGGCGATCTTCTCGACGGTGGCCTGGGTCTCGGCATCAAGCTCGTTCCAGTAGTCCATGTTCACCGACATGATGTTGAAGCTGACGATGTGGTCGGTGACGTAGCCGTAGTTGAGGAAGTCCCAGTAGGTCTGCGCCACGGCGGTGGTGCCCGAGGTCATCACCGCTTCGAGCTTGCCGGTCGCCAGCGCCGGCACGATGTCGCCCGAGCCTAGGATCAGCGGCAGCATGCCGAGGCTTTCCGCCATGGTGGTGGTCACCGCGTCCAGCGTGCGGATCGGCACGCCCTTGAGATCGCCCAGCGTTTCGACCTTTTCCTTGGTGAAGATCAGCTGCGTCGGCCACGGCACGACATAGAGAACCTTCTGGTTGCGCTCGGCCAGGGCCTCGTCCCAGACCGGGCGGATCAGTTCGTAGTAGCGCTGCATGTCTTCCTTGGAATTGAACAGGAACGGCAGGCTGTCGAGCCCGAGCAGCGGCACATCCCCCACGTTGAGGAAGGCGGCGGTCTCGCCCATCGGCACGATGCCGTCCTCGAGCGCACGCACGGTCTCGTTCGGGCGCACGCCGAGCGCGCCGGCGGGGTGGATGATCATTTCCAACTCGCCATCCGTTGCCTCGACCACGGCGGCCGCGAATTCCTGCGCGTCAATGGTGTGGAATTCCGACGGTCCCCAGGGGATCGAGACATCCCAGCTGTCGGCCTGGGCACCGAGCGCGCCGAGGCAGAGGCTCGCCGCAAGGGCGGTGGACTTCAGAAGCTGTTTCATGATTTTCCCTGTTGTTTGTTTTGGAGGAGGAGGAGGAGGAACCGGTCCGCGTCAGACCCCGTGCCAGGGGTGCGCCGCGGTGAAGTGCTCTGCGATGGCGGCTCGGCTGGTGATCCAGACTTCATCGCGGTGGGTCGCGACGTGCTGGAGGAACTTCTCCAGCGCCCAGATCCGGCCCGGGCGGCCGATCACCCGCAGGTGCAGCCCCACCGAGGTCATCCGCGGCCCGAGCTTGCGCGCCTCGCGCAGGTACCAGTCGAAACTCTGTATGTTGTAGGCCAGCCACTGGTCGGGCGTGTAGGAAGGCGCGGTCCAGAGCTTCATGTCATTGGTGTCGATGGCGTAGGGCACGCAGAGCAGCGGCTTCACCTGCCCCTCGCCCATCTCGACCTCCTCCCAGAACGGCATGTCCCGCGAGAGGTTGTCCATGTGATAGGAGTAGCCCTCCTCGACCAGCAGCCGATGGGTGTTGTCGGTGTGCAGGTAGCGGCTCAGCCAGCCCTTGGGGCGCGTGCCACAGGTCGCCTCGATGCTCTCGGCGGCCTTGGCGATGAAGGCGCGCTCGCGCGCCTCGTCGAAGGAGAACTGGTGGATCCAGCGATAGCCGTGCGAGCAGACCTCGTGGCCGCTTTTGGTGATCCGCTGCGCCAGCTCGGGTGCGCGCTCCAGCGACAGCGCGGCGGCGGTGACCGTGCAGCCCATCTCGTGCTCGTCGATCAGATCGAAGACCCGCCGCGCGCCCTCGTTGATGCCGTAGGCGTAGTTGCTCTCGTTCATGTAGTTGCGGATCGCGATCTTCAGCGCGACGCCCAGCTCGTCCACCGGCTCGGGCTTCTTGTCGCCCTCGGCGATGGACAGCTCGGAGCCTTCCTCGATGTTCACGACGATGGACAGCGCCAGTTTCTTGCCGTCGGGCCAGGTAAAGTCAGTCATCGGTCTTCTCGTTCAGCGCAGCTTGGGAGGGAGGAGGACGGGCCGCACATGGATCAGCGGCCGTAGGTCACGGTCAGACTGGCCTGGCCGAGCGAATAGGCACCGGTCAGGAAGCCCACGAAGGCGGGCATGCTGTCCTCGGTGATCATCTCGGAGGGCAGCGCCGGGATACTCAGCGCATCGAGCGTGAAGACATAGTCATGGGTGCTTCCTTCCGGCGGGCAGGCACCGCCATAGCCCGGCATGCCGAAGTCGGTACGGGTTTCCAGCGCGCCCTCGGGCAGCGGGCCACCTGACTCGATCCCGTCGGCCCCGGCCGGAATATTGGCGACGATCCAATGGGTCCAGCCGCCGATGCCGGTGGGCGCATCCGGATCGTGCAGGCGCAGCACGAAGCTCTGGGTGCCCTCGGGCGCACCGCTCCACGACAGCGCCGGCGCGACATTGCCGCCGGAGCAGCCGAAGCCGTAGGGCTCGGAAAGCACCTGCTGTTCGGTCATCACCCCGTCGGGGAAGGAGGCGGAGCTCAGGGAGAACTCCTCGGCGGCGGCAAGCGTCGCGGAGGAGGTCAGGACAAGGAGGGCACCGGCGGCGGCAGCATGGGTCATCAATCTTCACGTCAGTCTGGTTGCGTTACGCCCAGCCTGATCGAAAAGACCTCACTCCGTGGTGCCGAACCGCTCATCCTCGGCGCACATCCGATCAATCGCACCGTCTCGCAGCCGCACATCGGAGGGCGAGAAACCGAAGCGCTGGCGGAAGCGGATGGCAAAGCGCGAGGCGCTCTCGTAGCCCACGTCGAGCGCGACATGGTTGATCGGCCGGTCGGTTTCCTGCAGCAGGCTGAGCGCCGTGGACATCCGCGTGTCCATCTGGATCGCCGAGAGCGAGGTGCCGAGCTTGGCAAGCCGCCGCCGCAGGGTGGCTTCGCTGACCGCCATCGCGCTGGCCACCTCGGCGGCGCTCCAACTCCGCGCCGGGTCCGAGGCGATCAGGCCGCGCACCAGCTGATCCATCTCGGGGTCGCGCTCTGCCAGATGCACGCCCGCCTCGCGCAGCCAGGCCAGCACCTCGAAGAGCCGCAACCGGGCCACGGCCGCGGGCACGTAGTCTTCTTCCTGCAGCGCCTCGCGACTGGCGCGGAAACTGTGGGCGAACCCTTCGTAGACCGGTTCGATCCGGCGCATCCAGTCCAGCGGCCGGGGCCGCGGCCCGCTCAGCAGCTGCTCGTGTTCGCGCAGGAGCTGCGGGTCAAAGATGATCCAGTCGGCGATATAGGGGCTCGCGTCCTCCGGTTCGTTGTAACTGTCGTAGACGCCCGGGGTCAGCACCATGAACTCGCCGGCATTCACCGTCACCTCGCCCTTGGCATTGCGGATGATCTTGCGCCCGGCCACGATGTTCACCAGCATCGGATGATCCACCGAGACATGGCGTGCCTGCAGCGCCTGATGCTGGCGGATCTGCGCCGTGAGCCCGAGACCCTTGCGCGCGCGCACCGCGCGGGGCTTCTGGACCGCCGAGCCGCCAATCACCGCGCCGCGCCCTTTGGCGCGCGTCAGAAAGTGTTTCATCCCGTGAGGCAACATGAGCATGACTGGTCTCCGCGATAGGGCCTTGGGAGGGTGATGGCCCGGACCCGACGCACTTCGCATGCAGGGAAGGTGTCGCCGGTGCGACGGACGATGCGGTGCCTCCCCGGTGACGGGAAGCAGCAGCCAGCACCACCGCGCGCCGCCAACGCACGAAACGCGGGAGTTTGGCGATCCTTTGTGCGCATAGGGCGGAATTTCTGGCACTTGTGAAAGCCGGACTGCCCCACTGGAGATGTCCGAACACGGTGCCGATGCTGGCAGCCTTTGCCGAGGCGGCTTTGCAGGCAGGTCCGCAACGCGCCATGTGGCGGCGTGCAGCGCATGCGGACGATCGTCGACGGCAATGCTTCAGAGAAGCTGCGCCTTGCCGGGCGTGTCAGCCGCGCAGAGCGGCGCGCAAGGTCTCGACCGGCGCGCAGCCGAACTTCTTGCGGTAGTGCTCGGAGAACCGACCCAGATGGAAGAAGCCGAGCCCGGTCGCGACGTCGGTCACCCGCGTCCCGGCACCGGGGTTGGACAGCTCTTCCCAGGCCCGTTCCAGCCGCAGGTCGCGCAGCACCGTCATCGGGCCACAGCCATGGCTGGCGCGGAACGCCGCCTGCAGCGAGCGCACGCTGGTCCCCGCCGCGCTGGCAATCTCCTCGATCATCAGCGGGGCCCCGAGGTTCGCGCGCATGAACTCCTCGGCGCGGCGCATCACGCGCGGCGCGCCGCCCTTGCCCTGCGTTGAACCCGCCGCATCGGGCATCGGCAAGTTTGACTGCAAAAGCCCCACCAGCAGCGTGCGTTCGAGCTGACGCCCCAGCGCCGAGCCCTGCCCCAGCAAGGCCGCCCCACGCTGGCTTTCGGACATCACGAACCGCAGCAGCCCGAGGAAGGATTGTCCGGCGCCGCCCTCCAGCGAACGCGCCCCGTCGAAGCGCAGCGCGGCACCCTGCGGCAGGCCGAACTCGGCCCGCGCGGCCTGCAGAAGCGACCGGCGATCGATCTGCAGCATCAGTTGCACGCAGTGCTCGCTCCAGATCATGCTGACGTCATCGTCGGGGTTGAGCACCCCGCCGCTGCCGCCGCCGATCTCGTAGCCGCGCGTGCCGGTGTTGATCGAGGCATGGCCGCGCAGCGGGAACTGGAACAGGTAGAATTCTTCGAGCGCGCCCGGGGCGATCTGCGTCTTCGCACCATAGGTCAGCACGTTGATCGACAGATCCTGCCCGTCGAGCCGGTTGTGCTGCGCCGCCAGCGGCGCGCGGCCCAGCACCTCGAGCCGGTGTTCGCAGTAGACCCGCGCCACCCGGTCCCGCGCCTCGTCCAGATCCCCGGTCGCAAAGAGGGGATGGCTGCCGAGCGGCAGCCCCTCCGGACCCGACTGCATCTGGCCCGTGATATGGCCCGTGACCTGCTCCATGGTGGCGCCGCGATCTTCCTTCAGCCCTGAAACATAATTTGCGCAATCCGGAGTCCGGCTGCGCAATCAGGATAGCGCGCATGGCCGGCACCCCTGCAAGCTTTCATTTCATAAAAATGACAAACAGGGAGCGCGCAATGCGTGGATTGAGAGACAAAGTCGCCATCGTGCCGGGCGGTGCCACGAAAATCGGCGTTGCGGTGGTCGAGGCGTTCAAATCGCACGGCGTCAAGGTGATCGTCGCGGATATCGACGCCGAGAACGGTGCGAAGCTGGCAGGCGACGACGTGATCTTCGTGCAGGCCGACCTGCGCTCTGACGCGGATATCGCCCGGGTTGTGCAGGCCGCCAAGGACAGCTTCGGCCGCATCGATTTTCTGGTGAACGTCGCTGCGACCTACCTCGACAACGGCGCGGAAAGCACGCGATCCGAATGGCTTGAAGCTTTGGACGTGAACCTTGTCGGCTCGGTCATGCTGATGCAGGCAGCGCGCGAGGAACTGCGCAAGACCAAGGGCGCCATCGTCAATTTCGGGTCGATCTCGGCGCGTGTGGCGCAGACCGGGCGCTGGCTCTACCCGGTATCCAAGGCGGCGATCCTTCAGCTGACCCGCAACCAGGCGATGGATCTGGCACCCGACGGCATCCGGGTCAACGCGGTCTCGCCCGGCTGGACCTGGTCGAACATCATGGACAGCCTGACCGGCGGCGACCGGGCCAAGACCGATGCGGTGGGCGCGGATTTCCACCTCTTCCCGCGCGTCGGGGATCCCGAGGAAGTCGCCCCGGCGGTGATGTTCCTCTGCTCGGACGAGTCGAGCTTCGTGACCGGCACCGACATCCGCGTCGACGGCGGCTACACCGCCATGGGCCCCGAGCGCGCCGAGCCCGCCATCCCGCGTCTCATGGACTGATCAGCCCCGCAAAGAAAAACCCAACAGGAGAGAGATATGAAACGCATTTCCATCGTGGGCGGCGGCCAGTCCGGCCTGCAGCTCGGCATCGGCCTCGTGCAGAAGGGCTTCGACGTCAAGATCATCCAGGACCGCACCGGGCCCGAGCTCGCCGCCGGGCGGGTCATGTCCTCGCAGTGCCAGTTCGACGCCGCGCTGCAGCTCGAACGCGACCTCGGGATCAACTTCTGGGAAGACACCTGCCCGCCGGTCGAGGGCATCTCCTTCAGCGTCCCGAACCCCGAAGGGCCGGGCAAGGCCGTGGACTGGTCGGCCCGGCTGGACCGCAAGGCGCAGTCCATCGACCAGCGCGTGAAGATGCCGCGCTGGATCGAGGAGTTCGAACGGCTCGGCGGCAAGATGGAGATCGCGACGGCCGACATCGCCATGCTCGAACGCGAGGCGAAAGCCGCGGATCTGGTCATCGTCGCCTCGGGCAAGGGCGAGATCGGCAAGCTCTTCGAGCGGGACGCGGGCCGTTCGCCCTTTGCCGCGCCCCAGCGGGCGCTTGCGCTGACCTACGTGCACGGCATGACGCCGCGCCCCGAGCATTCGGCAGTGAACTTCAACCTGATCCCCGGCGTCGGCGAGTATTTCGTCTTCCCCGCCCTGACGACCAGCGGCCCTTGCGAGATCATGGTCTTCGAGGGCATCCCCGAGGGGCCGATGGACTGCTGGAAGGACGTCTCCACCCCCGCCGAGCATCTCGCCCGCTCGAAAGAGATCCTCGACAAGTTCGTGCCGTGGGAAGCCGAGCGCTGCGCCAACATCGAGCTGACCGACGGCAACGGCATCCTCGCAGGGCGTTTCCCGCCCACGGTGCGCAAACCCGTGGGCACCC
Organism: Roseobacteraceae bacterium; assembly: GCA_048381755.1. Lineage (GTDB taxonomy): Bacteria > Pseudomonadota > Alphaproteobacteria > Rhodobacterales > Rhodobacteraceae > Salipiger. The sequence continues at coordinate 139,703 of JBLXGS010000009.1, read as the reverse complement.
TGCCCTCGGGCGCGAAGATCCTCGGGCTCGGCGACGCCGTCTGCCTGAACGACCCGATCACTGGCCAGGGCGCGAACAATGCCGCCAAAGCGGCGGCGGTCTATCTCGATGCGATCGTCGCCCATGGTGATGCGGCCTTCGACGAGGTCTGGATGAACGCCACCTTCGAAACCTTCTGGACCTATGCGCAATGGGTCGTGCGCTGGACCAACATGATGCTTCTCCCGCCGCCGCCCTTCGTGCTCGAGCTGATGGGCGCGGCGCAGGTGCTGCCCGAGCTGGCGCATCGCATCGCCAACGGCTTCGACGACCCGCGCGATTTCTTCCCGTGGTTCGCCGATCCCGATGCCGCCGGCAGCTACCTGACCAGCCTCAAGGCCGCCTGACATGGCCGTCGACATCTCGACCTTCCGCGAGACGATGGGGCTGTTTCCGGGGGCGGTGACGCTGATCACCACCGGCGCGGGCGAAGCGCGGCGCGGCATCACCGCCACGGCCGTCTGCTCGGTAACTGACAGCCCGCCCAGCCTTCTGGTCTGCGTCAACAATCGCACCGGCACCTGCCAGGAGATCGCGCGAAGCGGCCGGTTCAGCGTGCAGCTGCTGGGACAGGACCAGGCGGATGTCGCCATGGCCTTTGCCGGGGCGCAGGGGCAGAGCGGGCTCGAGAAGTTCGCCACCGGCAGCTGGTCGAGCTGCCCGCGCGGCCTGCCCCGGCTCGAGGGCGCGCTGGCTTCGATCTCCTGCGAGGTGGTCACCGCGACCGAGGCGGGCAGCCACACCGTCTTCATCGGGCGGATCGAGGACGTCGCCCTGGCGGGCGGCGAGGCGCTGGTCTTCGCCCGGTCGCGCTTTCACCGACTGGAAAGCGTGGCCTGAGCCGCAATACCTTACAAAAGCCAAAGCGCCCCGGCAGATCACTGCCGGGGCGCTTTCCGTTCAGCCTGCGATGAGGGTCAGGCCGCCATCTCCGGGTGCAGGTAGAGCTCCAGCCCCTTGCGGCAGTCATCGGGCCAGGGGTGGGACTTGTGGTCCTTGGTCGAGGTCATCACGATCAGCTGCTCGATGGTCCAGATCACCTCGCCCTCGACGGTGACCACGGTGTAGAGATCAAGCGACGACTTGCCGATGCGGCGGACATGGACGTTGAACTCCAGCACGTCGCCGTAGACCGCGGGCTTCTTGAACTCGATGTTCATCTTCACGCTGGGCAGGCCGAGCTGCCGCTCGAACATCAGCTCCTTCCAGGTCACGCCGAAAGAGGCGAACATCGCCTCGTTCACGTCGACGAGCATCGACAGGTAGGCCGGATGGTAGGCGATCCCGGTCAGATCGCAGTCGCCGAACCGCATGGGTTTCTGAATTTTGAATGGCATTCGGGGTCGCTCCATGTCTTGCCCGACCCGATCGGTGTAAGACGCCCAGGTCAGGCGGCCGAGTCGGTGTGTCTATATATTTTATGTCTAAATCATAGTCGGGCGGCGCCGGAGGTCAAGAAGCGTGCGTCTCCGCCAAGTTTCATTGCCTCAAGCAGCCATTCAGCCAAAAATGATGGAAGGAGATGCGGAGATGTCTTTCGGATTTGAGTTATTTTAGTCTTGAAGTAATTCTGCGAGAAGGTAATCTACCGGAAACCAAACAGGGAAGCTGTGTCTCATGCAAATCGCCGTCCTTGGCGGGGGCCCCGCCGGTCTCTACTTCGCCATCTCGATGAAGCTGCGCGATGCCGCGCATGACATTACCGTCTACGAACGCAACCGCGCCGACGACACCTTCGGCTGGGGCGTCGTGCTCTCGGACGAGACCATGGCGAACTTCGAAGACAACGATCCGGTCTCGGAAAAGATGATCCGCGACAAGTTCGCCTACTGGGACGACGTGAAAGTCGTGCGCGGCGACGAGGCGATGACCTCGGGCGGCCATGGCTTCTGCGGCATCGGTCGCAAGCAGATGCTGCTGCTGCTGCAACAGCGCGCCCACGAACTGGGCGTGAAGCTGGAATTCGAGACCGACATCACCCCCGAGAAGATCGACGAACTCAAGGCAAGCAACGACCTGCTGGTCGCCGCCGATGGCCTCAATTCGAAGACGCGCAGCCACTACGAGGACAAGTTCCGTCCCGAGATCGACATGCGCCGCAACCATTTCGTCTGGCTCGGCACGCATCAGAAGTTCGACGACGCCTTCACCTTCATCTTCGAGAAGACCGAGCACGGCTGGATCTGGGCGCACGCCTACCAGTTCGACGACGACACCGCGACCTTCATCGTCGAATGCGGCCCCGAGACCTACGAGGCCTTCGGCTTCGACAGGCTGAGCCAGCAGGAGAGCATCGCGCTATGCGAAAAGATCTTCGCCAAGCATCTTGGCGGCCATCCCCTGATGACCAACGCCAACCACATCCGCGGCTCGGCCTGGATCCGCTTCCCGCGTGTGACCTGCGAGAGCTGGTACTTCGACAACGTCGTGCTGCTCGGCGATGCCTCGGCGACGGCGCATTTCTCGATCGGCTCGGGCTCGAAGCTGGGCATGGAAAGCGCCATCTCGCTGGCCGAGGAACTGTCGCGCGACAAGCCGCTGGCCGATGCGCTGCAGACCTACGAAGACGAGCGCAAGCTGCAGGTGCTGCGGGTGACCTCGGCAGCGCGCAACTCGACCGAATGGTTCGAGGAGGTCGAGCGCTATCTCGATCTCGACATGATGCAGCTGAACTACGCGCTGCTCACCCGCTCGCAGCGGATCAGCCACGAGAATCTGCGCCTGCGCGACCCGGAATGGCTGGCCTCCGCCGAAAGCTGGTTCCACAGCCAGGCGGGCAGCAACTCGACCCGCCGCCCGATGTTCGCCCCCTTCAAGCTGCGCGAGATGGAGCTGAAGAACCGCATCGTCGTCTCGCCCATGGCCCAGTACAAGGCGACCGGCGGCATGCCCAACGATTGGCATTTCGTGCATTACGCCGAGCGCGCCAAGGGCGGCGCCGGGCTGGTGTTCACCGAGATGCTCTGCGTGTCGATCGAAGGCCGGATCACCCCGGGCTGCCCCTGCATCGGCCCCGAGCAGGTTCCGAGCTGGAAGCGCCTGACCGACTTCGTGCACGCCGAGACCGACGCAAAGATATGCGCCCAGATCGGCCATGCGGGCCGCAAGGGGTCGACGCGCCTCGCCTGGGACGGCATCGACAAGCCGCTCGCCGAGGGCGAGACCTGGCCGCTGCTTGCCGCCTCGGCGATCCCGCTGATGGAAGGCAACGTGGTGCCGAAAGCGATGGACCGCGCCGATATGGACATGGTGAAGGCGCAGTTCATCGAGAGCGTGCGCGCCGCCGATGACGCGGGCTTCGACATGATCGAGATGCACGGCGCCCACGGCTACCTGATCGCCTCCTTCATCTCGCCGATCACCAACCGGCGCGAGGATGAGTATGGCGGCAGCCTTGAAAACCGCATGCGCTACCCGCTGGAGGTCTTCGCCGCCATGCGCGCCGAATGGCCCGCGGCAAAGCCGATGACCGTGCGCATCTCGGCGCATGACTGGATGGGCGAAGACGGCGTGACCCCCGAAGAGGCCGTGCAGATCTCGGCGATGTTCAAGGCTGCCGGCGCCGACGCGATCAACGTCTCCTCCGGCCAGACCGACAAGGCCGAGCAGCCGGTTTACGGGCGGATGTTCCAGGTGCCCTTCGCCGACCGCGTGCGCAACGAGATCGGCGCGCCGACGCTGGTGGCGGGCAACATCTACGAGCCCGACCATGTCAACTCGATCCTCATGGCCGGACGCGCCGATCTGGTGCTGCTCGCCCGCCCGCATCTTGCCGATCCCTACTGGACGCTGCACGCGGCGGTCGAGCTGGGCGACACCGAGCAGGTCTGGCCGAAGCCCTACGAGGGTGGCCGCCGTCAGGCCAACACGCTGGCCGAACGCGCCAAGGCGATGGCCACATGAGCCTCGCGGGCAAGACGGCTTTCGTCACCGGGGGCGGCTCGGGGGTCGGCGCGGTCCTCGCGCTGGCCTTTGCCGAGGCCGGGGCCGAGGTGGTGATCTGCGGGCGCCGCATGGAGCCGCTCGAGACGGTCGGCGCACGGCACCCGGGCATCCGGGCCGTGCTCTGCGACATCACCGACGAGGCGGCGATCTCCGCCGCCATCGCCGGGGCCTCGCCCGATATCGTCATCGCCAATGCCGGCGCATCCGAGAGCGCGCCCTTTACCCGCACCGAACTGGCGGCCTTCGAGCGGATGGTCTCGGTCAACCTCACCGGCACCTTCCTGACCCTACGCGAGGGCGCCAAGGCGATGAAGGACAAGCCCTGGGGCCGCCTCATCGCCATCGCCTCCACCGCCGGGCTGAAGGGCTATCCCTATGTCGCCCCCTATGCGGCAGCCAAGCATGGCGTTATCGGGCTGGTGAAATCCGTGGCGCTGGAGCTGGCGCGCAAGGGCATCACCGCCAACGCGCTCTGCCCCGGGTTCCTCGACACCGAGATGACCGAACGCTCGATCGCCAATATCATGGAAAAGACCGGCCGCTCCGCCGAGGAGGCCCGCTCTTCGCTCGAAGCGACCAACCCGATGCACCGGCTGGTGCCGCCCGAGGACGTCGCCCGCGCCGCACTCTGGCTCTGCGGCGAAGGCTCGGAGATGGTCACCGGACAGGCCATCTCGATCTCCGGAGGCGAGACGTGAGCGAGACCTTCACGATCCGCAGGCAGGTGGAGTTCAACCACTGCGACCCGGCCGGGATCGTCTTCTACCCGCGCTATTTCGAGATGATCTCGGCCGTGCAGGAGCGTTTCTTCGCGGATGCGCTCGGCATGGGCTGGGACCGGATGATCTCCGGCACCGGCATGGCCACCCCGATGGGGCAGATCGACTGCCGCTTCCACGCGCCCTCGCGGCTCGGCGACTGGCTCGACCTGTCGCTTGGCGTGAAACGCATCGGCCGCGCTTCGGCCAGCTTCGTCATCACCTGCACCAGCGGGGATGAGCGCCGCTTAACCTGCGAGGCGACAGTGATCCACGCCGACCTCGCGCAGGGCACCTCCACCGCATGGCCCGCCCAGATGCGCGACGCCATGACCCGCTACCTGATTGCCAAGACTCCCGATTGAGAAAGACCGACGCATGACCGCACTGACACCCCACATGTTCCTGCAACCCGACGGCTGGGTGCCGGCGAAAGGCTACGCCAACGGCATGCTGGCCGAGGGCCGGATGGTCTTTACCGGCGGGCTGGTTGGCTGGAACGCGCAGCAGCAGTGGGAGCATACCGACATGGTCGGCCAGTTCCGCCAGACGCTGGAGAACATCGTCGCCGTGCTCGACAAGGCCGGTGCGCGCCCCGAGCACCTCGTGCGCCTGACCTGGTACATCACCGACAAGCAGGAATACCTCGACAACCTGCGCGCCTTCGGTGGTGCCTACCGCGAGGTGATCGGACGCCACTTCCCGGCCATGGCCGTTGTGCAGGTCTGCGCCCTGATGGAAGACGCGGCAAAGGTCGAGATCGAGGCCACGGCGGTCATCCCCCATGGCTGACGGCGGCGGCGATATCTCGGTGCGCCCCGACAGCGCGCCGCGCATCCTCACCGTCGCGCCGCAGTCCGAGACGACGGCGCGCGGTCCGGTCTTCGGCGGCTGGATCCTGTCGCAGCTCGATCATGGCGCCGGGCTTGCCGGGCGCAAGATCTCGGGCGGCGACGTGGTCATCGCCGCGCTGAAGGAGGTGCAGTTCCACGCCCCCCTGCACGGCGGCGAGGAGTTCGCCCTGCACGCCGACCTCAGCCGGCGCGGCAACAGCTCGTTCAACCTCGCAGTCTCCGCCTGGGCCGAGCCCGACGGTGCCTGCCGGCGGATCCTCAGCGCCGACGTTCTGCTGGTCGCCGTGGACGAAGGCGGCAAGCCGCGCAAGCTTCCGACCTGAAGCAGTCTCCGCGCCACAACCCCGGCAGAATGCGAAACTTTCAGGCTTTCCGATTGCGCTGCGCTCCAATACACGCAACCCTTAAAGTCGAGACCTGAAAGGGTTTGGCACAACGACCCGCCGAGGCTGACCGATGGAACAAACGACCGACCACCACGTGACCGACGAGCACCTCGCCCGCCAGCGACTGCGGCTCTGGCTGCAGATGCTCAAGGCCGTGCGCCACGTCGAGGGCACGCTCCGCGAGCGTCTGCGCTCCGGCTATGACACCACCCTACCCCGTTTCGACGTGCTCGCCGCGCTGCACGCCGCGCCCGAGGGCATGAAGATGAGCGAGCTGTCGCAGCAGCTGGTGGTCTCGAACGGCAATGTGACCGGCGTGGTCGACCGGCTGGTGGCCGACGGGCTGGCCGAGCGCCAGACCGTGGAGAGCGACCGCCGCGCCTTCCGCGTGCTGATCACCCCGGCCGGGCGCACGCTGATGGACGAGATGGTGGCCGAGCACCTGCGCTGGATCGACGGGATGTTTTCCGAGATCTCCGAGACCGACGCGGCGCGGGGCATCTCGATCATGCTCGATATCCGCAACAAGCATTGAACGGGGCGCCGGAAACGGCAGGGACGGAGGAAAGGCCCCCGCAGGTGATGCGGGGGCCTTTGCAATTGTCAGCTGACAATCCCTTCGGCGGCGCGGCTCAGAGCAGCCCGGTCTCGCGGGCGACGCGGCGGTAGCCGGCCCCGGCGGTGAAGCCGCCGTCGATCACGAAATCCTCGCCGGTGATGAAGCCGGAGGCCTCGGACGCGAGAAAGAGCACCAGCTGCGCCACCTCCGTCGCCTCGCCCGCGCGCTGCGCCGGGGTCATGCCGATCATTGGCCCGAGGTGCGGCGAGCCGCGGTTGAGGTCGGTGACGATCAGTCCCGGGCAGATCGCGTTGACCCGCACGCCCTGCTCGGCAAACTCCATCGCCGCCGTGCGCGTGAGCCCCCGGAGCGCCCATTTCGACGAGGTGTAGGCCGGATCGTAGTGCCCCGAGAAGGCGCTGTTGGACGAGATATTGACGATGCTGCCGCCGCCCCCTTCCGCCATCATCGGCGCCGCGAGCTTGACCCCGATAAAGGCGCCGGTGGCGTTCACGTCGAGCACCTTGCGCCATTCCTCGACCGACATGTCGCGGATGATCTTGCGGTTGATGATCCCGGCGTTGTTGACCAGCACGTCGAGCCGTCCGGTCCAGTCCCGAACCAGCACCAGCGCCTCGGCCCATTCCGCCTCGGAGGTCACGTCGAGACGCTTGAAGCGCACGTCATGACCCTCGGAGACGAGACGCTCGGCGAGCGCCGCGCCCTCTTCTTCGAGCACGTCGCAGATCAGCACCGAGGCGCCGGCGGTGGCCAGCATCTCGGCCTCGACCGCGCCCTGCCCGCGTGCGGCGCCGGTGACGATCGCGGTCTTGCCCGAGAGATCCGTCAACGCCGACTTCAGCGCGTTGAAATCGATGCTCATGCCTGCACCATCACCTGGCGCTGCTCGCCAAGCCCGGTTGCGCCGAGAGTGACCACCTGCCCTGCCTTGAGGAAGGTCGGCGGCTTCATTCCCAGACCCACGCCCGGCGGCGTGCCGGTGGCGATGATGTCGCCCGGTTCCAGCGTCATGAACTGCGAGATGTAATGCACCAGATGCGCCACGCCGAAGATCATCGTGCGGGTATTGCCGGTCTGGCGGCGCTCGCCGTCGACGTCGAGCCAGAGATCGATATCCTGCACGTCGGCGATCTCATCCTTGGTGACCATCCACGGCCCCACCGGGCCGAAGGTATCGTGGCTCTTGCCCTTCACCCACTGGCCGCCGCGCTCGGACTGGAAGCGGCGCTCGGATACGTCGTTGACCAGCGCGTAGCCCGCCACGTGGTCGAGCGCCTCCGCCTCGGAAACGTATTTCGCGCGGGTACCGATGACGATGCCCAGCTCGATCTCCCAGTCGGTGCGGTCCGAGCCGCGCGGGATTTCGACGTCATCGTAGGGGCCGCAGAGCGCGGTGGTCGCCTTGGAGAAGAGCACCGGCTCGGCGGGCGGCTCCTTGCCGGTCTCGCGGGCATGATCGGCGTAGTTGAGGCCGACGCAGAGGAACTTGCCCGGGCGCGCGATGGCCGAGCCGATGCGCGGAATGCCCTCGATCAGCGGCAGCGTGGTCGGATCGAGCGCGGCGATGCGGGCGAGGTTTTCGGGCGAGAGCGCCGCGCCGTCGATGTCGGCGACGATGCCCGAGAGATCACGCGGCTTGCCCTCGGCGTCAAGCACGGCGGGTCGTTCGGAACCATGCGGGCCGCAACGGAGAAGTTTCATGAGGATGTCCTTTCAGTCTGCGGGTCCGCGGCGCGAGAGGTGAACTCCCCTGGCGCCGCAGACCTGTCGGCCGCGATCGGGCGCGGCATACGGCGTTCTGCCGCGATCAGGCGCGGCGGTAGCCTTCGAGCGCTTCGTCGGGCACATCCTCGAGGTTCTCCACCAGGTTGTCCGGGGTGCGGCAGGTCAGCCAGACAAGCTCCTCGGTGGTGCTCATGTTGACCTCTACATGCGGCATGAAGGGCGGGACGAAGACGAAGTCGCCCTCGAACATGTCGATGTAGTCCTTGTAGTCGTCGCCGAAGTAGATGCGCCCATGGCCCTTCAGCACGTAGCCACCGGTTTCGCATTCCTTGTGGTGGTGCGGCGGCGAACGGTGTCCCGGCTCGTTGGTGACGCGGCCGAACCAGATCTTCGTCGCAGGCGTGTGCTGCGGGCTGACGCCGGACTTGCGGACGCAATCGCCGGATTGCTGGGTGCCTTCGTCGAGCTCTGCGGAGCGCGTGACGACGGGGACGACTTTCTGCTGGGTCATGTGACTTCTCTCCCTGGACGAACCATGCGGCGCAGGCGCCGCGCTAGGCGCAACGCTAGAGGCATTTATTTTAGGCTTCAAGTTTTTTCTATCGAGCACTGCTTTCTACAACGCAGGACACACCTGGCAAACTTTACCGACCGACACATCTGGGCGCGCTGCATCTCCACATAGCGCTGCTGAATGCCCAAAATCAGAGCGAGATTGGGCATTGCCCGGCCAGACACGCCGGGGCCGTAAGAAAAATGACAGGATTATAAATTTCGTTCTTGAAGAAAAAAATTATATGTATTTGCATGTATCTCAAGGAACGACCGGCCAACGAGTCGCCGAACACCACCACAGGGAGACATGGAAATGACCAACACTGACGCCCTCGCGACGCTCGCCAGCGGCCTGCTCGACGGCTCGATCAAGGTGATCGACTGCACCGCGCCGCTCGGCCCCGACACGCCGCTTCTGAAGCTGCCGCCCGAAATCGCCGACGACACGCCGAAGATCGAGATCCACAAGATCTCGGAATACGGCGACCGCGGCCCGTTCTGGGCGTGGAACTGGCTGAAGATCGGCGAGCACTCGGGCACCCACTACGATGCGCCGCACCACTGGGTCACCGGCAAGGACTATGCCGACGGCTCGGTCGACACGATCGACCCGCAGTATTTCGCAGCCCCCGCCAATGTCATCGACTGCTCGAAGGAAGCCGCCTCAGACGCCGACTTCCTGCTGACCGTCGAGCATGTGAAGGCCTGGGAGGCCGAGCACGGCGAGATCAAGCAAGGCGAATGGGTGCTGATGCGCACCGACTGGGACCAGTACAACAACGATGAAGCCGCCTATCTCAACGCCGACGAGACCGGCCCGCACACCCCCGGCCCGACCGCCGAGGTGATCCAGTACCTGATGGAAGAGAAGAAGGCGCTCGGCTGGGGCACGCAGTGCATCGGCACCGACGCCGGCGCGGCCGGCGGTTTCGAGATCCCCTTCCCGGCGCACAATCTGCTGCACAAGCACAACCGCTACGGGCTGGCCTCGCTGACCAACCTCGACAAGCTGCCGGCCAAGGGGGCGATCCTCGTCGCCGCGCCTCTGAAGATCGTCAAGGGCACCGGCTCGCCGATCCGCGCGCTGGCGCTGGTCGCGGCCTGAACCGACCGCCCGAACCCAAGGAGCGCCCGCAGATGACCGCCCCGACTTCTCCCGACGTTGCCATCATCGGCAGCGGCATCAACGCGCTGACCGCCGCGGCCATGCTCGCCCGCTCGGGCAAGCGCGTCGCCGTGTTCGAACGCGAGGCGGTCGCGGGTGGCTGCATGCGCTCCGAGACACTGGCCGAGGGGGTCACCTATGATCCCCTCGCCACCACCTTCGTTCTCTGGGTCACCGGCGGGGCGCATGGCGCGCTTGGCGCCGATCTCGCGCGGCATGGCGTGGAATTCTGCGCCACCGACACGCCGACCGGCGTGCTGCTGCCCGACGGGCGGGCGCTGACCTATACCACCGACCGCGCCACCAACGTCGCCGCCTTCGACGCGGCCCGTGACGGCGACGGCGCGCAGCTGGCCCGCGATCTGGATGCCTTCGGCGCCGACGCCGAGCTGCTCTTCGGCCTGATGGGTGGCGATCCCTGGTCGAAACAGACCGCCAAGCTGCTCGCCAAGGAGACCTGGAAGCGCAAACCGCGCGGCCTTGCGACAGTGGTGGGTGGGGCCCTGCAGCCAATGCGTTCCTGGCTCGAAAGCGCCTTTGAGAGCGATCTCTCTCGTGCCCTCTGGGCACCTTGGTGCCTGCACGCCGGGCTGGGGCCGGAAGCGGCCTTCTCCGGGCAGATGGGCAAGGTCATCGGCTTTGCGTTGGAGGCCGCCTCGGCCCCGGTGATCAAGGGCGGCGCCGCCAATATGGTGCGCGGCCTCATCGCCATCATCGAGGAACACGGCGGCAGCGTCCGCACCTCCGCCGAGGTTGCCGAGATCACCCGCGAGGGGGACCGCGCCACCGGCCTCCGGCTCGCCAGCGGCGAGACGATTGCCGCCAGGACCGTGCTCGCCTCGGTCACGCCGCAGCAGCTCTACGGCACGCTCGCCGCAGAGCCCGCGCGCAAGGACGATCTGCACAAGTATCGGCACGGCAAAGGCAACTTTCAGCTGCACTACCTGCTGAACGGGCCGGTGAAATGGAAGACCGAGGGACTCGAGAAGGTGCAACTGCTGCACCTGACGCCCGGGCTCGATGGCGTGTCCAAGGCCGGCAACGAGGCCGAACGCGGCATGCTGCCCGAGGTGCCGACGATCTGCGTCGGCCAGCCCTGCGCCGCCGACCCGAGCCGTGCCCCCGAGGGGCAGAGCGTGCTCTGGCTGCAGATGCCCGAAGCGCCGCGCCACGTGAAGGGCGATGCCGCCCGGGAGATCGACGTGCCCAGCGACGGCCGCTGGACCGAGACCCTGCGCGAGGCCTTTGCCGATCGCATCGAGGCCATTCTCGCGCGGCACATCGACGGCTTTGCCGAAAGCGTCGTGACCCGCCGCGCTATCTCGCCGGCCGATCTGGAAGGCTACAACATGAACCTCGTCGGCGGCGATCCCTACGGCGGCGCTTGTACGCTCGACCAGTTCTTCCTCTGGCGCCCCTTCGCGGACAGCACGCGCCACGGCACCGACCTCAAGGGCCTCTATCACATCGGCGCCTCGACCCACCCCGGGCCGGGCCTGTCCGGCGGTTCGGGCTTTCTGGTGGCGAAGGAGCTGGGCGCATGACGGGCGCCCCCAAGGATCTCGAGTCCTTCACCCCCTACCTGCTGAACCGCATCGGCGCGCGCTACAACAAGAGCGTGGAGACCGCGCTCAAGGAAGTAGGCGTGTCGGTGGCCCAGATGCGGGCACTGGCGGTGCTGGCAGAGAGCGGCCCTCACACGATCAACGAGCTGTCGGTGCTGACCGTCATCAAGCAGCCGACCCTGTCGCGCACGCTCGACGCGATGGAGAGCGCGGGGCTTGTCCGGCGCGAGGCACAGGACGGCGACAGCCGCTTTCGCAAGATCAGCCTCACCGAGGCGGGCCGCGCCGCCTATGAGACCGCCTGGCCGGCGATGCAATCCATGCGCGACCGCATGTTGCAGGCGCTCGACGAGGATGAGCGCGCGACCCTGAACGATTTGCTGCAGCGCGTGCTGCACGACATCCGCCACCACGACTACTGACAGAAAAGACCGGGCGGGCCCCACCTCTATACGGCCCCGGACCGAGACCCAAGGAGACCACCCATGGCCGAGAGATCCTTTGCCAAGGAAGTCCAGAAGCTGAAACAGGGTGAGGGCGAGACCTTCACTGGCGAGGGCATCCTAGCGATCACCAAGGCGCTGCTGGAAAATGGCGTCGGGTATGTCGGCGGCTACCAGGGCTCGCCGATCTCGCACCTGATGGACGTGCTGGCCGACGCGCAGGACATCCTCGGCGAGCTGGGCGTGCATTTCGAGGCCTCGGCCTCGGAGGCGACCGCCACCGCCATGCTCGCCGCCTCGGTTCACTACCCCATTCGCGGCGCGGTCACCTACAAGTCGGTGGTCGGCACCAACGTCGCCTCGGACGCGCTGTCGAACCTCGCCTCGGGCGGCGTCACCGGCGGCGCGCTGATCATCGTCGGCGAGGATTACGGCGAGGGCTCCTCGATCATGCAGGAGCGGACCTACGCCTTTGCCATGAAGAGCCAGGTCTGGATGCTCGACCCGCGTCCCAACCTGCCGTCGATCGTCAAGGCGGTGGGTGACGGCTTTGAGCTGTCGGAACTGTCGAACACCCCGGTCATGCTGCAGGTGGGCATCCGCTCGTGCCACGTGCACGGCCATTTCGAGGCCTCGGACAACAAGCGCCCCGAAATGACCGTCTCGGAGGCGCTGGAGAACCCCAGGCGCAAGCTCGACCGCATCGTGCTGCCCCCGGCGACTTACATCCACGAAGCGGAGAAGCTGACCAAGCGCAAGCCCGCCGCCGAGCGGTTCATCGTCGAGAAAGGCATCAACGAGCGTTTCGGCAACGCCGGCGGAAAGGTCGGGCTGATCCTGCAGGGCGGCACCTACAACACCGTTGTTCGCGCACTGAACCGGCTCGGGCTCGCCGATCTCTACGGCGATACCGAGATCGACATGCTGGTGCTCAACTGCGTCTACCCGCTGGTCGACAGCCAGATCCTCGACTTCTGCGAGGGCAAGGACGCGGTGCTGATCATCGAGGAGGGCCACCCGAACTACATCGAGCAGCAGGTCGCCCACATGCTCTACCAGTCGGGCAAGCGGGTGAAGCTCGAGGGCAAGGGCAAGCTGCCGATGGGCGGCGAGTATACCGGGCAGGTCATGGTCGAGGGGCTGGGCGCCTTCTTCTCAGAGCACGCCCCGGCGCTGCTGCCGGTCGCCAAGGTGGCGACCAACGAGGAGCCGATCGCCATTCCCGACCTGTCGCAGACCCTGCCGGCGCGTCCGCCGGGGTTCTGCACCGGCTGCCCCGAGCGCCCGATCTTCGCCGCCACCAAGCTGGTCGAGGAAGAGCTCGGCCCGCACCACATCTCGTCGGACATCGGCTGCCACCTCTTCTCGATCATGCCTCCCTTCGACATCGGCGCGACCACAATGGGCTACGGGCTCGGCCCGGCCTCTGCCGCCGCCTTCCACAACGAGGACAAGAAGGGCCGCCGGGCGATCTCCTTCGTCGGCGACGGCGGTTTCTGGCACAACGGGCTGACCTCCTCGGTCGGCAACGCGGTGTTCAACAAGTCCGACAACGTCATCGTCATCGTCGACAACTTCTATTCCTCGGCGACCGGCGGGCAGGACATCCTGTCGTCGCGCGCGGTCAACAAGACCAAGCAGACGCAGAACTCCATCGTCGACGCAGTGAAGGGCATGGGGGTGAAATGGGTGCGCCAGATCGACCGCACCTATGACGTCACCAAGATGCGCGACACGCTCAAGGAGGCGCTGACCACCGAGGAGGAAGGCCCGAAGGTCATCGTCGCCTCGTCGGAATGCATGCTCAACAAGCAGCGCCGGGTGAAACCGGAGCTGGCCAAGGCCGCCAAGGACGGCAAGCGCGTGGTGCGCCCGCGCTTCGGCGTCGACGAAGACGTCTGCACCGGCGATCACGCCTGCATGCGTCTGTCCGGCTGCCCGTCGCTGTCGGTCAAGGACACCGGCGATCCGCTGCGCGACGATCCCGTCGCCGCCATCGACCAGACCTGCGTCGGTTGCGGCAACTGCGGCGAGGTGGCCGATGCCGCCGTGCTCTGCCCGAGCTTCTACCAGGCCGAGATCGTCACCAATCCCACTGCCCGCGAGACGCGCCGGGCCGCGCGCAGCGGTCGGATCATCTCCTGGCTGCAGCGCCGCCGCGATGCCAAGCGCGTCGTCTTTGCCTGAGGTTATGCCCATGAACATGCAGACCAAACCGCTCATCGCCCGCCGCTCTCCGGGACCTGACGGCGAGAAGATCATCACCCTCGCGGCGCTCGCCGTCGGCGGACAGGGCGGCGGCGTGCTGACCAACTGGATCGTCGCCGTGGCCGAAGCGAGCGGCTACCGCGCGCAGTCGACCTCTGTCGCGGGCGTGGCGCAGCGCACCGGCGCGACGATCTACTACGTCGAGATGTGCCGCGACACCGGGCGGATGCCGGTCTTCTCGCTTTCGCCCGCCATCGGCGATGTCGACATCCTCATGGCGTCCGAACTGATGGAAGGCGGGCGGGCGATCATGCGCGGTTTCGTCACCCCGGGCCGCACCACGATGATCGCCTCGACCCACCGCATCCCCGCCGTGTCGGAAAAGATCGCGCCGGGCGATGGTCGCGCCAACGGCCCCGAGGTGATCGAGGCCATGGGCATCGCCGCCGATCACGTGGTCGCCTTCGACATGGAGACAGTGGCGAAACAGGCAGGCTCGGTGATCTCTTCGTCGCTGCTCGGCGCGCTGGCGGGCTCGGGGGCCCTGCCCTTCCCGCGCGAGAGCTACGAGGAGGTGATCCGCAAGTCCGGCCGCGGCGTCGAGGCCTCGCTGCGCGCCTTCGGCGCCGCCTATGAAATCGCCACCGGAGAAAGCCCCGCCCCGGCCCCCGAGACCGAGGCGGTCGCCCCCGTCCCGGTCCTGCACGTCCCCGAGAAGCTGCGCGCGCAATGGGCCGCGCTGGAGGCACGGCTTGCGGCCCTGCCCGCCGAAGTCCGCGAGATGGCCGGGCTGGGGCTGAAGAAGGTCGTCGACTACCAGGACCTGGGCTATGGCGCCGACTATCTCGGCATGGTCGAGAAGGCCGTCGCGGTGGATGCCGCCCCCTACGAGATGAGCGCGGCGGCGGCCAAATACTGCGCCCGGGCGCTCTGCTATGACGACCTGCTGCGCGTCGCCGACATCAAGACCCGCGCCACCCGCTTCGCGCGGGTCAAGGACGAGGTGGTGGTCAACGAGGGCCAGCTGCTGATGCTCACCGAGTATTTCCACCCGCGCTTCGAGGAACTGGCGACCACCCTGCCGCGCGGGCTCGGCCGCTGGCTGCAGTCCCGCAAGGGGCTCGAGGCCTGGTACACGCGCCACTTCGACAAGGGCCGCCGCGTCCGCACCGACAGCCTCTCGGGCTTCGCTCTGCTATGGATGGTTTCGGCGCTGCGCCCGCTGCGCCGCCGCCTCCTGCGCCACGACAGCGAGATGCGCCACGTGAGCGCCTGGTTCGACACGGTGTTGCAGACCGCCGCGACCGACCGCGCGCTGGCCGCCGAGCTTCTGGCCAACTACCGGCTGATCAAGGGTTATTCCGACACCCACGCGCGTGGATTGTCCAAGTTTTCCAAGGTGATGGGTGCGCGCGATCTGCTCGCCGGGCGCCCCGATGCCGCCGACTGGATGCGCCGGCTGCGCGCCGCCGCGCTCGACGATGTCGAGGGCGAGAAGCTCGACGGCGCACTCGCTACCGTCCGCAGTTTCGCGGGGTGAACCACATGGCGGGCCCCATTCTCATCATCGGCGCAGGGATCAATGGGCTCGTCGCCGCCGCGGATCTCGCGGCGCGCGGCAAGCCGGTTCGGCTGCTCGAACGCGGCCCCATCCCGGGCGGCGCGGTCCGCACGGAGGAGCTGACCCTGCCCGGCTTCCGCCACGACGTCGCGGCGATGAACCTGTCGATGTTCGCGGGCTCGGCCTTCATGGCCCGCCACGGCGCAGAGATGGCCCGGCACGGCATGGAGTTCGTGCCGATCTCGCATCCCTTCGCGCAGGCGCTGGAACCTAGCGATCATGTCGGCATCTCCACCGATGTCGAGGAGACGCTGGCGGGCTTCGCCTCCGAGGCGGACAGGGCGACGTGGCGCGCGCTGATGGCCGAGTTCCCCGAGCGCGCGGGCGTGCTCGGCGGGTTGCTCGGCACGCCGATGCGCCGCGGCCCGCTCGCCCGGTTTCTCTGGCAGAGCTGGCGCAAGCTCGGAACGGCCCGCAGCCTCGACATGGCGAAGTTCCTCATGACCTCGCCGCGCAGCTGGCTGGAGGAGACTTTCGAGGACCCGCGCCTGCGCACGGCGCTTGCCTCCTGGGGCATGCACCTCGATTTCGCCCCCGACATCGCGGGCGGCGCGATCTTTCCCTACCTCGAGGCGATGGCCGGTCAGGCCATGGGCATGGTCATCGGCAAGGGCGGCGCGGACATCGCCACCCGCGCGCTTGTCGGCATGATCGAGGCGCACGGCGGCTCGGTCGAGTGCAACGTCGAGGTCGAGCGGATCCTGCACGCCAAAGGCCGCGTCACCGGCGTGATCGCGGACGGCGAGGCAATTGAGGCTTCAACTATTCTGGCAGGCCTCGCGCCAAAACACTTGCGCCGGATGCTTGGTGAGGGCTCCGGCGATGCGCGTTTCGACCGCGGGCTCGAGGCCTTCCGCCACGCCCCCGGCACGATGATGCTGCACCTCGCGCTCGACGCGCCCGTGCCCTGGGCCGCCGAGGCGCTGAAACGCTACGCCTACGTCCACGTGGGCCGCTCGGTCGATGTGGCAGCCAAGACCTATGCCGAGGCGATGGCCGGGCAACTGCCCGCGACGCCGCTGCTGGTGGTGGGCCAGCCGACGCTGTTCGATCCGAGCCGCGCGCCGGAGGGAAAGCACACGCTCTGGGTCCAAGCCCGCGTTGTGCCCGCGACCATCAAGGGTGACGCCAAGGGGGAAATTTTCGCGACAGAGTGGGAGGATGCGAAGGCGCCGATGACTGAACGCATCCTCGATCTGATCGAAGAACAGGCCCCCGGCTTCCGCCAGACGATCCTTGCCAGTACCGCCGTCTCGCCACTGGACCTCGAGGCCGGCAACCCCAACCTCGTCGGCGGCGACCAGATCTGCGGCTCGCACCACCTGACGCAGAACTTCCTCTTCCGCCCGCTGCGCGGCTTTGCCGGCGGGCGCACGCCCATCACCAATCTGCACATGATCGGGGCAGCCTGCTGGCCCGGTGCCGGAACCGGCGCAGGATCGGGCTTCTTCGCGGCGCAGACCCTCAAGTAATCGATGCCGGAAGCGCCGAAATGCGCCTTATTACTTTAAATTCCGAATTTTGAAGTCCGAATCACAATCCACCGAAGAGCCCGAGCAAACCGGGCCGCACAGACCAACAGGAGACAGAAAGATGACCTCCAGCCTACCGCTTTCCCGGCGCAGCTTCATGGGCGCCTCGGCGGCGCTCACCGCGCTTCTGGCCACCGGCAGCAGCGTGCTCGCACAGAGCGGCGACAGCCTGACCATCGCCTACAACCTGCCCGTCCAGAGCTGGGACCCGACCACCGGCCCCGCCGCGGTGAACCCGGCGCTGCAGTCGGTCTACCTCGCGGTCTTCGACCGCTACATCGCACAGAACCCGGACCTGTCGTTCGGCCCAGGGCTGCTGACCGACTGGGGCTTCAGCGAAGACAAGTCGCAGATCACCATGACCGTCCGCGAGGGCGTCACCTGGCACAATGGCGACGCGCTGACCCCCGAGGACATCGTCTGGTCGCTGACCCGCGCCGGCAATCCCGAGACCGGAAACCCGATGCAATTCGTCTGGGGCAAGATCGGCAACTTCAGCGTTGACGGCAACGTCATCACCGCCGACGTCAAGGAATTCGAGCCGGCGCTTTTCAAGTGGATGGCCTTCCTGACCGCCTTCGTGCTGCCCAAGGCCTACTACGAAGAGGTCGGCGCCGAGGGCTTCGAGAAGGCCCCCATCGGCACCGGCCCCTATATGGTCGACGCCTTCGAGCAGGGCGCCTACGTGCGGCTCAAGGCCTACCCCGGCTATTGGGGTGACACGCCCGACTTCGACACCGTCACCATCAAGTTCGTCACCGATGCCGCCTCGCGCGTGGCCGAGATCGAATCCGGCAACTCCGACGTCACCTCGAACATCCCCTACGAGGAATACGACCGGTTGATCGCCAAGGACGGGCTCGAAGGCGAAGCCGTTCCGATCACCGACATCGGCATGATCTTCCTCAACGACATCGACGTGATGCTCGACAAGAACGTCCGCCTTGCCGCCCACCACGCCATCGACAAGCAGCTGATCATCGACCGGCTGCTGCGCGGCTACGGCGTGCCGCTGTCGACCCTCGAGGTGCCGGGCTACGCCGCCTATGACGAGAGCATCACCGTCGACTACGATCCCGAGAAGTCGAAGGAGTTGCTGGCAGCCTCGGGCTATTCCACCGACAACCCGGTCAAGTTCACCATCCAGACCACCCGCGGCTTCAAGCCCAAGGATTACGAGATGATCCAGGCGATCGTCGGCATGTGGCGCAAGGTCGGGATCGAGGCCGAGATCGAGGTCTACGAGATCGCCAAGCACTACGAGCTGCGCGCCGCCGACACGCTGGCCCCGGCGGCCTTCTACAATTGGGGCAACTCGATCGGCGACCCCTCGACCTCGACCGGTTTCGCCATGTTCGGCCCCTCGCCGCACGCGGTCTGGGACAGCCAAGACCTGATCGAGAAGATCGGCCCGCTCTTCGGCGAGCCCGACGAGGAGAAGCGCATCGCCGGCTACAAGGACGTGTCGCGCTATATCGCCGAGGAAGGCTACGTCATCCCGCTGCTGCAATACGTGATGCCGGTGGTGTTCCGCAGCGCGGTCGCGGTGACGCCCTACACCTCGGGCGACCTGCTGCCGCAGGCGATCTCCAAGACCTGATCTTTCGCACACCGCAAGACCGCCCGGGCCGAGCCTTGCCTCGGCTCGGGCGCATTGGAGGGCCCCGACCCCATGCTGCTCAAGACGACCCTGATCCGTCTCCTGACCACCGCCGTCACGCTCTTCGGCGTCGCCGTCGTGGTCTTCGTGCTGGTGCGTGTGGCGCCCGGCAACCCCATCGCCATGATGCTGCCCCCCGGCGCGACCGAGGCCGACATCGCCGCGCTCGAGGCGCTCTACGGTTTCGACAAGAGCCTGCCCGAGCAGTTCGTGATCTGGCTCGGCGGCGTGCTTCAGGGCGATTTCGGCACGTCCATCACCCTGCGTCGGCCGGTCGACGAACTGGTGCTCTCGCGCCTGCCGGCCACGCTGGAGCTGTCGATCATGGCGCTGGTCATCGCCGTTGCGCTCGGCACCGCCATCGCGGTGATCGGCGCGCGCCGCCGCGGCACCGCCACCGAGGTCGGGCTCGACCTGACCAGCGGCGCGGTGCTCTCGGTACCGGATTTCCTCTGGGGACTGGTCTTCGTGCTGCTCTTCGGGGTGCTCTGGCCGGTGCTGTCGATCTCGGGCCGGATCGACCCGCAGATAGAGATCGACTTCACCTCGAACTTCTACACCTTCGAAGGCCTGCTGCGCGGTCGCTTGGACGTGGTGCAATCGACCCTGTCGCACATGCTGATGCCCGCGCTGGCGCTGGCCCTGCCGCTCGCGGCGATGATCGCCCAGCTGCTGAAGCAGAACCTCAAGGAGGTGCTGCTGCAGGATTACACCACGCTCGCCCGCGTCCGCGGCTTTTCCGAGACCTCGGTGATCCTGCGCGAGGCGCTGCGCAACGCGCTGCTGCCGACACTGACCCTCGTCGGGGTGCAGTTCACCTTCCTCATCGGCGGCACGGTGATCGTCGAGCGCATCTTCTCTTACGAGGGGCTAGGGAACATGGCGATCGACGCGGTGATCAACCGCGACCTGCCGTTGATCCAGGGCATCGTGCTGCTCTTCGCGGCGCTCTTCATCGTCATCAACCTGCTGGTCGATCTGTCCTACACGCTGCTGAACCCGAGGCTCCGCCATGGCTGACATCACCGCCGCCGCGCCGCGCCGCCGCGCCCGCAGGCTCAATCTCCGGCTCTGGCTGCCGCTGCTCTGGCTGGGCACCGTGGCGCTCGCCGCGCTCTTCGCGCCACTTGTCGCGCCGCACGATCCGCTGATGCAGGATCTCATGCTCGAACGGCTGCCACCTTCCTTCATGGCGGGCAGCGAGCCGGGCTACTGGCTCGGCACCGACAGCCTCGGCCGGGACGTGCTGTCGCGGATGATCCACGGCGCGCGCATCGCACTCTTCGTGAGCGTGATCGCCGCCACCGCCACCTGCCTCTTCGGGTCGGCACTCGGGCTCGTCGCCGGCTTTTTCGGCGGCTGGTGGGACCGGGTCATCTCGCGGCTCGTCGACATCTGGATGGCGTTTCCACCGGTGCTCTTCGCGGTGCTGCTGGTGGCGGTGATGGGCACGGGGCTCACCTCGGTCATCGCCGCCATCGCGCTGATCGACTGGACGCGGTTCGCCCGGGTGATCCGCGCCGAGACCATGGTGCAGGCGCGCATGGATTACGTCGACAGCGCCCGCATCGGCGGCGCCCGGCGGATGGCGACCCTGATCAGCGAGATCCTCCCCAACGTCCTGCCCTCGATCATCGCGCTGCTGATGCTCGAGATGGGCATCGCGGTGATCGTCGAGGCGATCCTCAGCTTCGTGAACCTCTCGATCTCCTCCGACGATCCGACCTGGGGTTCGATGATCGCCGAGGGGCGCAACGCCATCCACTTCGCCTGGTGGGTGCTGCTCTTCCCGCTGATCGCGCTTTTCCTGACGGTGCTGAGCTTCTCGACCCTCGGCGAGGGCCTCAAACAACGTTTCGATCCGGTGCTCCAATGACAGGCTCGCAGACCCACCCCAACACGCTTGACGTGATGCAGCTGAACATCGCGCTGCCGAACGGCCACCGTTTGCTTCGCGACGTCTCGCTCAGCCTGCGACCCGGCGAGGTGCGCGCGCTCGTCGGCGAAAGCGGCGCCGGCAAGTCGATGATCGGCAAGGCGGTGCTCGGCATCCTGCCGCAAAACCTGAAAGTGACCGGGGGAGAGATCCTGCTCGAGGGGCAGCACCTGAACGCCATGACGCCCTGGACCCGGCGCAAGACCGTGGCGCAGAGCGCCGCGCTGATCCCGCAGGACCCGCTCACCGCGCTCAACCCGGCGCGGCGGATCGGCCCGCAGATCACCGACCCGCTGGTGCGCATCCATGGCTGGAGCCGCACGAAGGCGCGCGAAACTGCTCTGGCCCTGCTCGACCGCGTGCACATCCGCGACCCGAAGCGGGTGATGGAGAGCTACCCGCACGAGCTTTCGGGCGGGATGCGCCAGCGCGTGCTCATCGCCGCAGCCTTCGCGCCCTCGCCCCGGCTCATCGTTGCGGACGAGCCCACCACGGCGCTCGACGTGACGGTGCAGAAGCAGATCCTGCGCCTGATCCGAGAATTGCAGCAGGAGACCGGCACGGCGGTGCTCTTCGTCACCCACGACATGGGCGTGGTCGCCAAGATCAGCCAGCAGGTCACCGTGCTCTTTGCCGGCAAGGTGATGGAGGACGCGCCGACCGAGCGCATCTTCACCGACCCCCGCCATCCCTACACCCGCGCCCTGATCGCGGCGACACCGAGCTATGCGGATCTCGACCGGCCCTTCTCGCCGGTACCGCAGGCGCTGATCGCCGAATTGCAGGGCGACATCGCCCGGGACGACGCCCGGCATCAAGGAGGCGCGCGATGACCCTGCAGACGCTGACACAGACCCCGGAAGCGCCGGAGGCAGGCGCCGCGCGCAGCCTGTTCACGGTGCGCGACCTGCGCCTCTCCTTCCCCGACCTCGCGCGTAAGCCCCTGCTCGGGCCCGCGCCGCGCACAGAGGTTCTCAAGGGCCTCAGCTTCGAGATCCCGGCCGGTCAGATCACCGGCATCGTCGGCGAGAGCGGTTCGGGCAAATCCACCGCCGGCCGCGTGCTGGTACGCCTGCTTGAGCCGGACTCGGGCAGCGTGCTCTACGACGGGCAGGACATCGGCCATCTGGACGAGGCGGCGCTGCGTCCGCTGCGGCGCGATCTGCAGATGATCTTCCAGGACCCCATGTCCTCGCTCAACCCGCGCCACAAGGTCTGGAGGATCATCGCCCAGCCGATGAAGCGCTACGGGCTTGGCGGCACGAAGGCCGATGCCATCGCCGCGCTCGGCAAGGTCGGCCTGCCCCCCGCCTTCGCCGAGCGCTACCCGCACGAGCTGTCGGGTGGCCAGCGCCAGCGCGTCGGTATCGCCCGGGCCATCGCGCTGAAACCGCGCTTCATCCTCGCCGACGAGATCGTCTCGGGCCTCGACGTCTCCAGCCAGGCGCAGGTGCTTCTGCTGCTCAAGCAGCTCGCCCGCGAGATGGGGCTGACCATCGCCTTCATCAGCCATGACCTGTCGGTGATCCGCCACCTCTGCGACCGGGTGATCGTGCTGAACCGGGGCGAGATCGTCGAGCAGGGGCCGGTGGCAGAGGTCTTCCGCGCGCCCGTCTCGGACGTCACGCGCACGCTGCTCGCGGCGATTCCGCTTCCGGAGCTCGACGCGCGCTGGCTGGACTGACGGCGCAGGGCTCCTCGGGATCGTGAAGGCCCTAAAGCGCCCATAAAATTGATGCGTGAAGCAGTTTACCCGACGTCTGCCTCACGCATCCAGCGCATTCCGGGCAAGAATTTCGCCATAAATATGAAAGCAATCTCCGTCGCGCATAAAAATTCTATCCGAAATTAAACTTTATACTTGAAATAAAACTGCGCCCGTAGCGTGATGATGCCAAGACCGGCTTACAGGAGGACATCATGCTTGGCCCCAGCACCCATACCGACAGCTTCAGCCGCGACAACCTGCCGGCCGAAGAGCTGCAACCGGTCTTCCTGCTGGATCGCTTCGCCTACCCCGAACACCTGAACGCCGCCGTCGAGCTGACCGACCGGATGGTCGAGAAGGGTTTCGGCGACCGCGTTGCGCTGGTGGGTCAGGGCCGCAGCCGCACCTATGCCGAGCTTGCCGACTGGACCAGCCGCATCGCCCGCGTGCTGATCGAGGATTACGGCGTGAAGCCCGGCAACCGCGTCCTGATCCGCAGCGCCAACACGCCCGCGCTCGTCGCCTGCTGGCTTGGCGCCACAAAGGCCGGCGCGGTCGTGGTCAACACCATGCCGCTGCTGCGCAAGAAGGAGTTGCTGCAGCACCTCGAGAAGGCCGAGGTCTCTCTGGCGCTCTGCGACACGCGGATGCTGGACGAGCTGGAAGCCTGCCTGCCCGAGAGCCGGCACCTCAAGCGCATCGTCGGCTTCGACGGCACCTCGGAGCTGGAGGCGGAGCTCGACCGCGCCGCCGCCGCCAAGCCCTCGGGGCCCTGCTGGGTCGAGACCGGGCGCGATGACGTGGCACTGCTCGGCTTCACCTCGGGCTCGACCGGCGTACCCAAGGCCACCATGCATTTCCACCGCGACCTGCTGATGATCGCCGACGGCTATGCCCGCGAGGTGCTTGAGGTGCAGCCCGAGGACATCTTCGTCGGCTCGCCGCCGCTGGCCTTCACCTTCGGCCTCGGCGGGCTGGCGATCTTCCCGCTGCGCTTCGGTGCCAGCGCCGTGCTGCTGGAAAAGGCCGCGCCGCCCGATCTGATCCGCATCATCGAACAGCATCGTGCCACCATCTGTTTCACCGCCCCCACCGCCTACCGCGCCATGATGCTGGCGATGGACGAGGGCGCGGACCTGTCGAGCCTGCGCTGCGCCGTCTCCGCCGGCGAGACCCTGCCCGCCCCGGTGTTCGAGGCCTGGGAGCAGAAGACCGGCAAGCCGATCCTCGACGGCATCGGCGGCACCGAGATGCTGCACATCTACATCTCCAACCGCTTCGGCGACGCCAAGCCCGGCTGCACCGGCAAACCGCTCACCGGCTACGAGGCGAAGATCGTCGATGACGAGATGAACGAGGTGCCGCGTGGCACCCCCGGCCACCTCGCGGTGCGCGGCCCGGTGGGCTGCCGTTACCTCGCCGACGACCGGCAGACGAAATTCGTCCGTGACGGCTGGAACCTGCCCGGCGACACTTTCGTGCAGGACGAGGAGGGATATTTCCACTTCGCCGCGCGCTCGGACGACATGATCGTCTCTTCGGGCTACAACATCGCCGGACCCGAGGTGGAAGCCGCGCTGCTGGCACACCCCGACGTGATCGAGTGCGGCGTCATCGGCGCGCCGGACGCCGAGCGCGGCATCGTGGTGCAGGCGCATGTGGTGCTGCGCGAGGGCGTGCCCGCCGACGACGCGACCGCCAAGGCGTTGCAGGATTTCGTCAAGGCGACCATCGCGCCCTACAAGTATCCGCGCTCGGTGATCTTCACCGACGCTTTGCCGAAAACCGAGAGCGGCAAGATCCAGCGCTTCCGCCTCAAGAACGCCGCCCCCACTCCGGCGAACGCCTGACCGGCGAGCCGGATAGCCTTCACTCCCTGCCCTTGACGCCCTGACGGTCGACTGCGACCGCCGGGGCTGTCTCGTTTCGCTGACGCTTTCCCAAGGGGAGGCGAATGTATTTTAGCCCTGAATTATTTTCTCCGGACGGGCGGATAAAGCCGGCGTGATTTCCAGCCACAAAAATCCGGCCGGACAAGAAACCGAAATCCGAGAGGCGACTGGATGACAAACCCCTATAAATAAATACGAAAACTGGCTTCATTCAAACCATCAGCAAAGCGTAGAGGCCACTCCAGAACTCGCAGCACGCCCGTCCGTTCGCCTCCTCGGATCGCATGCGGGCGCGGCGTCACCGGTGAACCTATCCCTCTCCTGCGTTGACATTTAATTTATACCTAAAGTACCTATTTTACGAATAACCAGAATGAGGGAGCGATTGCGATGCAACGGGCAAATGGCCTGACCTGGGTGATGAGGCTCTGCGGCGGCACCTCCGCCGCCTCGCTCGCGCTGCTGAGCATCCTCGTGGTCGGCGACGTCATCCTGCGCAACACCGGCCTGGTGCGCTGGCCCTGGCTCAGCGAGCTGACCGAGTACCTGCTGACCATCTCGACCTTCACCGGCGCGCCCTGGGTGCTGCACAACCATGGCCATGTGAACGTCGATGTATTGCTGCGCACCGTCAGCGTGGCGAAGGCGCGCTGGCTGGTCAAGGCCTCGAACCTCCTTGGCGGCGTGATCTCGGCGATCCTGCTGGTCGTCGCGGTCCGGGTGACCTTCGACAGCTACGCGCTTGGCTCGCTGGTGTTCAAGAACCTGATCTTTCCCGAGTGGTACCTCATGACCCCCGTGGTGCTCTGCTTCGGCCTCTGCACGGCCGAGTTCCTGACCCGGATCGTCACGCGGGAGGCCCACGCATGAGCTGGCTGGAGATTATCGCGCTGCTCGGCGGCGTTCTGGCGGTGCTTTTCGCCATCGGCACCCCGGTCGCGCTCGCCTTTCTCGGCGCCAACCTGATCGGCGCCTGGCTGTTTCTCGGCGGCGGCGCGGGCATCGAGCAGCTGGTGCGCAATGCCTCCATGTCGGTCAATTCCTTTTCGCTCGCGCCCATCCCGCTCTTTGTGCTGATGGGCGAGCTGCTGTTCCACTGCGGCCTCGCCTACCGGGCCATCGAGGCGATCGAGCGGCTGCTGCACCGCCTGCCCGCCCGGCTCGGCTGCGTGTCGGTGGTCGGCGGCACCGCCTTTGCGGCGCTATCCGGCTCGTCCATCGCCAACACCGCGCTGCTCGGCGGCACGCTGTCGCAGGAGATGCTGCGGCGGGGCTATTCGACGACGCTGGCACTCGGCCCGGTCATGGCGGTCGGCGGCATCGCCGTGCTGATCCCGCCCTCGACGCTGGCGGTCATGCTCGGCTCTCTCTCGGGCATCTCGATCACCCAGCTGCTGATCGGCGGGCTGGTGCCGGGGCTGCTGATGGCCGCGCTCTTCCTGCTCTTCGTGATCCTGACCGGACACTTCCGCCCGCAGAGCGCACCGCGCGATGCAACCGCCAGCGCCTATACTCTGGCCGAGCGGATCGTGCCCTTCCTGCGCGACGTGGTGCCGCTCTTCGGCATCTTCGTCGCGGTGATCGGCAGCATGCTGGCCGGCATCGCCACGCCGACCGAAGCGGCGGGCCTCGGTGCCTTTGCCGCGCTCATCGCCACCGCCCTCTACCGCAAGCTGAGCTGGGCCGCGCTGGTCAAGGCGATGACCGAGACCGCAAAGGTCTCGGTGTCGATCCTCTTCATCATCGTCGCCTCGACCACCTTCTCGCAGATCCTGTCGTTCTCCGGTGCCACCTCAGGAATGCTGCAGCTGATCAACGCGGTGGATCCCACGCCGATGACGCTGATCGTCTGCATGCTGCTGATCCTGCTCGTACTGGGCTGCTTCATCGACCAGATCTCGATGATGATGATCACCCTGCCGATCTTCATGCCGCTGGCCCATGCGGCGGGCATTGAGGTGGTCTGGCTCGGGCTGATGATGCTGGTGGCGATCGAGCTTGGCATGCTGACCCCGCCCTTCGGCATCCTGCTGATGGTCATGCAGGGTGCCAGCCGCTCGGTGCCGCTGGTCAGCATCTACAAGGCGGCGGCGCCCTTCATCCTGATCGAGATCGGCGTGCTGATCCTGATGCTGATGGTGCCGCAACTCACCCTCTTCCTGCCAGCGCTGGTGCGCTGACAGGCCCCTTTCCCAAGTCCAACAGTCCGGAGAAACAAAAATGAAAATCCGCTCCCTGAAAAC
This sequence comes from Roseobacteraceae bacterium, assembly GCA_048381755.1. GTDB lineage: Bacteria > Pseudomonadota > Alphaproteobacteria > Rhodobacterales > Rhodobacteraceae > Salipiger. Next base: position 112,888 of record JBLXGS010000009.1, on the reverse strand, counting down.
GGCAGGCATGGCCGTGGTGGCAGCCCTCGCACTGGCAAGCCCGCTTGCCGCGGCAGAGACCACGCTGCGCGCCATCACCGCCTTCCAGCCCGGCACCACCTTTGCCAAGCCGTTCGAGGACTTCGTGTCCAAGGTGAACGCACAGGGCGAGGGCCTTCTGCAGATCGAGGTGATCGGCGGGCCGGAAGCCATGCCGCCCTTCGAGATCGGCAACGCGCTGCGCAACGGCATCGTCGACATCGCCAACACCACCGCGGTCTTCCACGCCAGCCTGGTGCCCGAGGGCGTCGCCATGACCCTCGCCACCCGCGCGATGTCGGAGTTGCGCGAGAACGGCGGCTATGCGCTGATGAATAAGCTGCACGAGGACAAGGCCCGCATCCACTGGCTCGGCCGGCTGACGCAGGGCATCAACTACCACATCTACCTCAACGAGCCGCCCGCGGACGGCAAGCTCGAAGGTCTGAAGCTGCGCTCGGTGCCGGTGTATCAGGCCTTCTTCAAGGACCTTGGCGCCACCCCGATGCAGACCGCCCCGGGCGAGGTCTACACCGCGCTCGAGCGCGGCGTGATCGACGGCTACGGCTGGCCCTCGATCGGCGTCTTCGACCTCGGCTGGCAGGACAAGACCGGTGCGCGAGTGAACCCGGGCTTCTATCAGGTCGAGACCGGCCTCTACCTGAGCCTCAAGACCTGGGAGTCGCTGTCGGAAGAGCAGCAGACCTTCCTTGAGGGCCTGATGATCGAGACCGAGTCCTCGTCGTCGCTGGTGCAGGATCTTGCCGAGGCCGAGAAGGCCAAGCAGATCGAGGCGGGGATCGAGATGGTGGACCTCGACGCGGATGCGGCAACCGAGTTCGGCGCGGCGGCGCAGGAGTCCGGCTGGAAGCCGATCCTCGCAACCAGCCCCGAACACGGCGCGAAACTGCGCGAACTCTTCGCCGAATAAGTCTCGCACTGCATACCGATTAACAAGGCCGGGGGCTGATGCCCCCGGCCTTTTTGCTCCCGGCCAGAAAGCGCGGTCACCCGCCGTGGCGGGCCACGAGATCTGCCAGCATCCGCCCCGTGCCTGCCGCCTGCGTCCAACCGTTCGAGCCGTGACCGAGGTTGAGGAAGAGGTTCGCGAATTCCGTGCGCTGCACGAGGCTCGGCCCGGAGGGGGTCATCGGACGGAAGCCATGCCAGAAGGTCGCTTCCTCGTATCGCGCCGCGCCGGGGAACAGCTGTTCGACGCGCGCACGCAGGCTACGCAGCACCGGCTCGGGCATGGAGCGATCAAAGCCCGCCAGCTCGGCCACTCCGGCAGCACGCAGCCGGGTGCCGAGCCGGGTGACCATCACCTTCGAGTGCTCATCCATCACCGAAGAGCGCGGCGCCGCCTCGGAGTCGACGATCTCGGCGGTCATCGAATAGCCCTTCACCGGGTATATCGGCATGCGAATCCCGAGCGGCCGGAGCAGGTCGATCCAGGGCCCCGTGGCCATGACCACCGCGTCAGTCTCGATCTCCTCGCCATCCGCAAGGCGCACCGCCTCGATCCGTCCGGTGCTCTTGCGGAACCCCGCGACCCGCGCCTGGAAGCGGAAACGTCCGCCCGCCTGTTCGACCAGTCCGGCAAGCGCCTTGGTGAAAAGATGGCAGTCGCCGGTCTCGTCGGTGGTCAGGCGCAGCCCGCCCGCCAGCGGCACATCCGACCGCGCCAGCCCGGGCTCCACTTCCAGCACCTCACCCGGCGACAGCAAGCGGTGCGGGATGTCCATCTTTGCCAGCACCGAGGCGGCGCGACGGCCGCCAGCCGCCTCCTCCTCTGTCTGGAAAATCTGCAGCACTCCGCCCGTGCCGTGGTCGTAGGCGATGCCGGTCTCCTCGCGCAGCTGCACGAGGCAGGCTTTCGAGAAATGCGCGGTGCGCTGCATCTCCGCCTTGTTCTGCGCAAAGCGCGCGGCGGTGCAATTGGCGACGAAACGCGCCAACCACTGCCATTGCGACAGCGAGGCGCGCGGCCGGATCTTCAGCGGCGCCGAGGGCTTGAACATCCAGCCCGCCGCCTTCAGCGGCATCCCCGGTGCGGCCCAGGGTCCGGCAAAACCGGGGCAGACGCCACCGGCATTGCCGAAGGAGGTTTCCAGCGCCACGCCCTCGCGGGCCTCCAGCACGGTCACCTCGTGGCCGTCCTTCGTCAGGTACCAGGCCGAGGTGACGCCGACGACACCCCCGCCGATGACGACGATCTTCATGGTTTCTCTCTCAGTAGGTGCCGGGATAGCTGCCGCCATCCACCAGCAGGTTCTGCCCGGTCACGAAGCCCGCATGCTGCGAGCAGAGGAAGGCAAAATAGGCGCCGATCTCCTCGGGACGGCCGTAGCGCCCCGCCGGGTTGGATGCGGCGCGCGCGGCGCGGATTTCCTCGTAGCTCGGCCCGCCCGGCTCCAGCATGCCCTCGATGTGCTCGCGCTGCGCGTCGCTGTCGAAGATGCCGGGCAGCAGGTTGTTGATCGTCACGCCCTTGCCGATGGTCTGCCGCGACAGCCCGGCGGTGAAGCCCACGAGGCCCGAGCGCGCCCCGTTCGACAGGCCCAGCTCGAGCTGCGGGATCTTCACGCTGCGCGAGACGATGTTGACCACGCGGCCCCAACCACGGTCCATCATCCCGTCCACCAGCGCGCGCATCATCATGATCGGCGGCAGCATCATCAGGTCAACCGCGGCGATCCATTCGTCACGATCCCAGTCGCGGAAGTCACCCGGGGCCATGCCGCCGGCATTGTTGAGCAGGATGTCCGGCTCGGGACAGGCCTCGATGATCTTCGCGCGGCCCTCCTTCGTGGTGACGTCGGCAGCCACCCAGTTGACCTCTGCGCCGGTGGCGGCGCGGATCTCCGCGGCGGTCTTCTCGAGCTGCTCGGCATTGCGCGCGGCGATGGTCACCTGCGCGCCCTCGGCGGCCACCGCCATGGCGCAGGCCCGGCCCATGCCGCGGCTCGCACCGGTGAGAAGCGCCCGGCGCCCCGCGATCCCCAGATCCATGAGTATCTCCTTCGTATGTGTCGTTCAGCGTGTGTGGTCGTGTGCGTCCGGCTCGGGCGCGAGGCGCACGAGGGCGGAGAGCGCGGCGGTGGCCTGCGCGAGGCGCGAGGTCCGGCGGTCGGAGGTCAGCACGTTGGGGTTGCCGTTGCGCTCGGCACCGCCGGCGACGTCGGGCTCGAACCACGCGCCGGTCGGCATCACCAGCACGCCGCGACGCACGCCCGGATCGGGCAAGGCAGTGGCGCGGCAGGCCCCGCGGGCATTCTCCAGCCGTACCACCTGACCTTCGCTGATCCCGTGGTCGGCGGCATCCGCCGGGTTGATCCGCACCGGCGCTGGCGCGCCGGACATGCCCGCAGAGGTCTGCCAGAGCTGCCCGTGCAGCTGCCGTTCGGGCTGGTTGGTCACGAGGTGCAACTGCCCTTCCGAGGCCGCGCCGAGCCATTCGGTCGGCGCGTGAAAGACCGCGTGGCCGGGCTGGTCGTCGTAGCCGAAGCCGGCGATCCGCTCGGAGTAGAGTTCGATCCGGCCCGACGCAGTCGGCAGCGGTTGCGCCTCCGGCGCGGCGCGGAACTCTGCGAGCATCACCTCGGGGCCGTCGGGCGCGGGCACGCGCCAGATGCCTTGCTGCCGCAGCGCCTCGAAACTCGGCACCTCGATGCCCTCGGCCGCGCCCTTCGCCTTGGTGGCCTGCCACATGCGGCGCAGCCAGCCCTCCTCGTCGAGCCCCTCGTCGTAGGCGGCCCGGCAGCCGAGCCGCTCGGCCAGCGCGGCGAAGATGTCGCGGTCGTTCCGGGCCTGCCCCTGCGGCGGCACGAGCGGTGCCATGTAGACCACATGCGGATCGCGCGAGGTGCCGCCGATGTCGGCGCGCTCCGCCGAGGTGGTGGCGGGAAAGACGATGTCGGCGCGGCGCGCGGTGGCGGTCCACCAGGGCTCGTGCACGATCACCGTCTCGGCCCGGGCCCAGGCGGCCTCGACCTTGCCGAGATCCTGCGCGTGGTGGAACGGGTTGCCGCCGGCCCAGTAGATCATCCGCACATCCGGCAGGGTGATCTCGCGCCCGTCGAAAGGCAGCGTCTCGCCGGGATGCAGCAGGGCGTCGGCGAAGGCCGCGGCGGGGATCGCCATGCCGGCATTGGGCAGGCCGGGGAAAGTGGGCACATAGCCGCGACGGGCATTGGCCCCGACCGAGCCCATCGAGCCATAACCGAAGCTGAAGCCGCCACCCGGCAGGCCGATCTGCCCCAGCATTGCCGCGAGCGCGATCAGCGCCCAGTAGCTCTGCTCGCCATGCTCGGCCCGTTGCAGCGACCACGAAGCGGTCAGCATCACGCGGCCCTCGCGCATCCGCTGCCACAGGCCGCGGAGCGTCTCGACCGGCACGCCCGCGAGCGCGGCGGCCCAGTCGAGCGTCTTGGCGGTGCCGTCGCTCTCGCCGGTGAGATAGGCGACCAGCTTTTCATGCCCGGTGGTGTAGCGTGCGAGGAAGTCGTGGTCGGCGCGCCCCGACACCCAGGCCTCATGCGCAAGGGCGAGCATGATGGCGGTGTCCGAGCCCGGGCGGGGCTGGATCAGCGTCGCCTGCAGCCCCTCCGGCACATCCTGCGCCAGCGGCGATAGCACGGTGAAATGGCAGCCGCGCGCCTGTGCCTGCGCCACCAGCTCCGGCAGCGGGTGGTCCACCGCACCGCCCGAGGTGACGCGCCAGTTCTTGGGGTTGAGACCACCGAAGGCGACCACTGCGTCGGAGTGCTCGGCAATGCTCTGCCAGCTGGTCGAGGCATGCGAGACCGCCGCGGCGGAGCCGAGCACATGCGGCAGGATCACCGCCGCCGCGCCCCAGGAATAATTGCCCACCTGGTCGGTGAAGCCGCCCGCGGCGGCAAGGAAGCGGCGCACCTGGCTGCGGGCGTGGTGCAGCCGCCCCGCCGAGGACCAGCCGTAGGAGCCGCCGAGAATGGCGGTCGGGCCATGCTCGCTCTGCATCCGGGCGATCTCGCCCGCCGCAAGATCGAGCGCCACGTCCCAGTCGACGGGCACCATCTCGTCTCGCCCGCGCAAGTCCGAGGGCGCAGGCCCGCCCTCGAGCCAACCGCGCCGGACGTGAGGCCGGTCAATACGCTCGGGCGAATGCACGAGCTCGGGCCAGGCGCCGACCATCGCGGGATCGGCGCCGCCCAGCGGGACGGCCCTGATGAGCCGCCCCTGTTTCACCTCGGCGCGGAAAGCGCCCCAGTGGCCGAGGCTGACCGGCGCCTGGTCGCGCGCGGAGTCCTGCGCCGCATCGGTCACCATCAGGTCCTCGGCCATGGGTTTATTCCGCCGCCAGCTTCGGTGCCGACAGGCCGTACTTCTCGGCCAGGCCGAGCTTGGCAAAGGCGTCGAGGCCCTTCTGCAGCACTTCGGGCTTGGCCGGCTGCAGCGGCGCGCGCAGCGGGCCCGACGGCAGGCCGACGGCGCGCATGAGCGTCTTCATCGAGACCGGGTTGATGGTCGAATAGGCGAAATGCAGCATCGGAAGGTTTTCCAGCCAGGCCTCGCGGCAGGCGAAGGCGTCCTCGCCGGTCTGCCAGGGCTTGGAGATCACCGCCATCTCCTGCGGGATGATGTTGCCGGTCATGTTCGCCGTGCCGTGACCGCCGAGCGCCATGGTCGGGATCACCAGCCCGAGGTTGGGCGAGCAGCAGCACATGATCGACATGTCGGGCTTCGCGGCGCAGACCTGCGCGACCTGGCCGACGCGGGTGGTGCTTTCCTTCAGCACCACCATGTTGTCGTGCTTGGCCAGCTTCAGCAGGTTATCCCAGTGCAGGTCGGTCTTCACCCGCGGCGGATTGTTGTAGAAGCCCATGGCGATATCGGTGCTGTCGAGCACCTCCATGGCGTAATCGGTGATCGCGTCGTTGTCGGCGCAGATATAGGCCGGAGCCGCCATGATGACGCCGTCCGCGCCGCTCTCCTTGGCAAAGCGCGTGTAGTCGATGGTGGTCGCCGTGTTGTTGCCGGTGACGCCGTAGTACATCAGCATCTTGCCGGGCTTCATCTTCGCCGTCTCGGCGATGATCATCTTGCGCTCCTCGGGCGAGAGCATCGAGACCTCGCCGGTCGAGCCCATGATGAGCACGGCCTCGGTGCCGTTTTCGGCATGCCAGTTGAGCAGCGTGCGGAAGCCTTCGAGATCGACCGAGCCGTCGTTGTTCATCGGCGTGACGAGCGCGACGAAGGAGCCGGTGGGTTTGGTATGGGTCATGGGGTTCAACCTCCGTTGAAGAGTTCGGGAACGAGAAGCTTGGGCAGGCCAAGCACGATGTCGGGCACAAAGAACGAGAGGATCGCGACGAAGATCGTCAGCAGGCAGATCGGCGCGGCGGCAAGCATGCAGCGCCCGAGCGAGGCCCCGGCGATCTGCGAGGCGATCAACAGACAGATGCCGTAGGGCGGCGTGATCAGCCCGACCGACAGCACGATGGTCGACAGCACGCCCATGTGGATCGGGTTCACCCCGGCGGTGTCTCCGAGCGCCTGGATGATCGGCAGGAAGATCAGCGTCGCCGAGATCGGGTTGAGCACCATGCCGACCAGCAGCAGGAAGCCGATCAGCATCAGGATGATCAGGAAGGGCGTGTCGGTCACCCCGAGGATGAAATCCACGACGATCTGCGCCGCGCCGAGATAGGCGATGAGCCAGCCGAAGATGCCCGCCCCCGCCACGGTGAACATCGGGATGGCGAAATCCACCACCGCCTCGGCGAGCACCTTGGGCAGCGCCCGCAGCGGCACGTCGCGGTAGACCACCACCGACAGGAACAGCGCCCAGAGGACCGCCGCGATGGCGCCCTCGGTGGGGGTGAAGATGCCGCCGACGATGCCGCCGAGCACGATCACCGGGATCATCAGCGGCGGTGCGCCACGCACCAGGATCCGGCCCATGGCCGGGAAGCCGGGGAAGGGGTTCGCCGGGTAGCCGTAGCGCACCGCGAGCACATAGGTGTAGCCCATCATGAACAGGCCGACGAGCAGCCCGGGCACCACGCCGCCGACGAAGAGCGCCCCGATCGAGACGTTGCCGAAAGCACCGTAGACGATCAGGATGATCGACGGCGGGATAATCACCCCGAGTGTCGAGGAGGCGGCGGTCAGCGCAGCGGCGAAGGGCGCGGGATAGCCCGCCTGCTTCATCGCCGGGATCAGGATCGAGCCGACCGAGGCGGTGTCGGCGGCGGCCGAGCCCGAAAGGCTGGCAAAGACCATCGACACGAAGACGTTGACGTGGCCAAGCCCGCCGCGCACGTGGCCGACGGTCGCATCCGCGACCTCGAGCAGCCGCGTGGTGATGCTGCCGGCGTTCAGCAGCCGCCCGAGCAGCATGAAAAACGGCACGGCGAGCAGGGTGAAGCTGTCGATGCCGGCGAACATCTGGTTGACCACCGAGATCAGCGGCAGGCCCTCCATCTTGATGACCAGTGCCGAGGAGAGGATCAGCGCAAAGCCGATGTTCACCCGCAGCGCGATCAGCGCGAAGAAGGCGAGAAGAAGTGTGACGAGGGGATTCATGTCCGGGCCTTCCCGAGCGGATCGCGCATCAGCGCGATCAGGTGTTCCACGAGAAAGACCGCCATCAGCACGCCGGAGACCGGCAGCGGCAGGTAGATCCAGAACCGCGAGATGCCGAGCGACTGCACCTCGCCGGTGGCCCGCATGCCTGCGAGGGTCCAGCCGTGCACGCTCAGGATCCAGGCGACGATGAACCCGGCGATCAGCGTGACGATCTCGACCAGCAGGCGCACCCCGGGCCGGTGGGTCGGCAGCACGTCGACGAAATAATGCGCGCCGGTCCGCAGGCCGAGCGCGGCGCCGACGAAGATCAGCCAGGTGAAGAGAAGAAGGGCGAGATCGCTGGTCCAGATCATCGGCGCGTCCAGCAGGTTGCGGGCGATGACCTGCAGGCCGACGGTGACGATCATGGCCGCGAAGGCGATCCAGGCGAAGAAGCGGATCACCGCTGCGAGCCCGTCGCACAGACGTTGCAACATGGGAGGTCTTTCGAACTGGCTGCCTGCCCGTGACCGGACAGGCAGCCCTGGGACGGGTTACTGCTTGAGCAGCGCGTATTCGTCGGAGAGATCGAGCTCTTCTGCAAGCTCGACCTGCAGCGGCGCGAGCACTTCCATGAAGGCGGCCTTGTCCGGGCGGGTGACGGTGACGCCATGCTCGGACTGCAGGGTCTCGACCAGCGCGGCATCATAGCCCTTGGCCTTCTCGACACCCAGTGCGTTGGCCTTCTCCGCCGCCGCCTGCACGATCTGCTGCAGGTCCTCGGGCAGCTTGTTCCAGCTAACTTCCGAGATCGACGTGTGGTTCACCTGGATGGTGTGCTCGGTCAGCGCGAGGTTCGGCGCGACTTCGAAGAGTTTCGAGCCCGTGTAGCCCGGCAGCGAGCTTTCCATCGCCTCGGCAACGCCGGTCTGGATCGCGGCGTAGAGCTCGCCCCAGGCGACGGTCACCGGCAGCATGTCGAAGGCGGCCCAGGTCTTGGCGTCCATCGGCGACGGCGGGGTGCGCATCTTCAGACCCGCGAGATCGGCCGGCGCGGTGACCGACACCTCTTTGGTGGACATGTTGCGGGTACCCGATCCGCCGAGCGCCAGAAGCTTCATGCCGACGCCGCGGTCCTGGTAGACCTGTTCGAAATGCGCGTGCACCTCGGTGCCGGGGCCGACCTTCGCCAGCGCCTCGTCCATGCTGCCAAAGAGGTAGGGCATGGTGAAGATGCCGAACTCGGGGATCTGCTGCACCGCGTTCGAAGTGGTCGAGATCATGATGTCGATGGTGCCGAAGGCCATCTCGCCGATCACCGCCGGGTCCTGCCCCAGTTGACCGCTGTCGAAGACCTTTACCGCGACGCGGCCGCCCGAGGCTTCCTCGATCTCGGCCTTCATGGCCTCGGCCATGTCGTTGTAGGGATGCGGCGACTTCACCAGCGTGTGGATGCGCAGCGTGACCTCGGGGGCGGCGGTTGCGGCACCCGCGAAGGCCAAGGCCGCCAGTCCGGTGCCGAGCTTGAGAAGGGCGCGTCGAGAGATCGTCATGGTCGTTTCCCTGTCGTTAGGTCAGTTCGTGGTCTTTTGATCGTGACCCTTTCCCGAGGGAAGAGATAATTTCAAATACAAAAAACTGTTGGGATCATGCGGTTTTGTTATGGACCCTTACGCCGAAATGCGGCTGGCTCGCGATGGTTTCCTGGAGAACGTCGAAGAATGCCGTTGCAGCACGGGACATTGGCGGCCCGGCGGGCTTGAGAACCTGGTAGTCGAAGGGCACCGCCGGGACGAAGGGCACGACCCGCACCCTGTCACCGAAAATGCCCGGGGTGATCGGGTCCACAACGGCAATGCCTACATCGAGGGCAGCCATCGCGCAGGCCGAATAGCTGGGCTGTGTCTCGGCGACGATCTTCGGGGCGACGCCCGCCTCCGAGAAGCAGCGCATCAGGTAGGTATAGGTCAGCGTGCGGAAATTGAGCGCCACCATCGGCTCACCGTCGAGGTCCTCGGGGCGGATTTCCTCGCGCGTGGCCAGCGGGTGATTTGGCGACATCACGCAGACGCAGTTGGTGCGGTAGGCCGCCAGCACCTCGACATCCTCACGCCCCGGGTCGGTCTGCGCGATGCCGAGGTCGATCTGCCGCGAGGCCAGCAGATCAAGGATGCGCGGCGAGGTGTGCACGTCGTGGCTGATGTCGATGCCCTCGTGCTGCGTGACGATCCGCTTCAGGGTCCGCGGCAACAGTTCGAAGGACACCATGGGCATCGAGGCGACCCGGCAGAAGGCCCGGTTGAGCGCCCGGATATCCTCGGCCACCTGCCCAAGCCGGTCGAGCCCGTAGAACATGCGTTCGACTTCCTGGAAGAACTCGTAGGCCTCGCGCGTGGGCACCGCCTTGCCGCCGGGCCGGTGCAGCAGCGGAAAGCCGATGCTGCTTTCCAGATCCGACAGCAGGCGGCTGACCGCGGGCTGTGAGACGTTCATCGCGCGGGCGGCGGCGGTGATCGTGCCGTGGCGCATCACCATCCGGAAGGCGTTCAGTTGCTTCTGGTTCATGGGTCCCCGAGTATCTCCGCGCCCTTGCCGCCGAACCTCGCGGGGCCGCGCGCCACGCACTGGGCAGGCGCGGCGATCCCGGCACGGTTCATTGGAATGTTCAGTCCGGTGACGGGGACCGATGGCCGGCGCCCGTCAAGGCCCGGACTTTGCGCCAGTTGCGCCGGGGCGTCCATCCGCCGCGCGCACAGGCGCTGGCAGCCGACGCCGAAGCGCCACGCTTCGGTCCGTCACTGGACGGCGCGGATCGGGGCGTAGGCGCTGCGGAAGCGCGCGTAGCCGGCGTCGAAGTCGGGCAGTAACCCCGGATCCGGCGCAATCTCCTCGCGGATCGCGGGCGGGGTCATCACCTCTTCGGGCGTGCCGTCGCCCGCCGCAAGGATCGCCAGCCGTGCAGCCCCCAGCGCGGCGCCGAACTCTCCGCCCTCCGGCAGTTCCAGCGTGGCATTGAGCGCCGTGGCAATCAGCTTGAGCCAGTAGCGCGACCCGGTGCCGCCGCCGATGGCGATCAGCCGGTCAAGCCGCAGGCCCGTCGCCTCCAGCGCGGCCTGGCTGTCGCGCAGGCCGAAGGCCACGCCCTCCAGCACCGCTCGGGTGAGATCGTCGCGCGAGTTCTCCGCCCCGAGCCCGGTGAAGCTGCCGCGGATCTCGGCGTCATTGTGCGGTGTGCGCTCTCCGGACAGATAGGGCAGGAAGCGCACCCGGCCCGGCGCACGCAGCTCATCCCCCAGCGGCGCGGTCAGATCGCGCGGCGCGGTGCCGGTGATGCGGGCGAGCCAGTTCAGGCTGTCGGTGGCCGAGAGCATCACCCCCATCTGGTACCAGCGCCCCGGCACCGCGTGGCAGAAGGTGTGCAGCGCAGTTTCCGGCGCGGGCCGGTAGCCGTCCCGCGCGGCGAGCAGCACGCCGGAGGTCCCGAGCGAGACGAAGCCCTGCCCCTCGTCCATTGCGCCGATGCCGCAGGCCGCCGCCGCGTTGTCCCCCGCCCCGGCGGCCACCACCACCTGCGCCGAGACGCCCCAGCGCGCCGCCAGCTCGGACTTCAGATGCGCCCCCGGCTGGCAGCCTTCCAGGAGGTCGGGCATCTGGTCGCGGCGCATCCCGCCCGCGGCCAGGAGCGCCTCGGACCAGTCGCGCGCGCCGGTGTCGAGCCAGGAGGTGCCGGCGCTGTCGGACATGTCGGCGAAACAGGCGCCGGTCAGGTAGTAATTCAGGTAGGCCGCGGGCAGCAGCACCTTGGCAATGCGGGCGAACTTCTCCGGCTCGTGCTGCTGCACCCAGCCGAGCTTCGGCGCGGTGAAGCCCGGAAAGACGATGTTGCCCGAGATCTGCCGGAAGCCGTCGCGACCATCAAGCGCCGCCGCCTCGACGTGAGAGCGCGTGTCGTTCCACAGGATGCAGGGGCGGATCACCTCGCCCGCGGCGTCGATCAGCGTCGCGCCGTGCATGTGCCCCGCGACGCCGATGCCGCGCAGATCGGCGAACTCCGGATGCACCGCGCGCAGCTCGGCGATGGCGCCTTCGAGCGCGGCGATCCAGTCCTTCGGATCCTGCTCGGACCAGCCCGAGTGCGGATGCTCGGCCTCGTAGGAGCCTTCGGCCGCGCCAAGCGGCGTGCCCTTCCCGTCCACCAGCAGCGCGCGCAGCCCCGACGTTCCCAGATCGATACCCAGATAGGCCATCACCCCTCCCTCCCGGCGGCCGGATCAGCGCGCCGCGCGCCGATCACCCCGGATCGCCGCGTACATTCGTGACATGTCGGCGAGCACCTCCTCCGCGCCCGCCCGCTCCAGGATATCTGCGTGGGCCTCGCGCCGCCCGTCAAGGTGCGAGCCGCCGGTGAAGCCGATGGCGCGCATTCCCGCCGCCCGCGCCGCCGCCACGCCGTGCGGGGAGTCCTCGATGACCACGCAGTCTTCAGGGGGCACGCCAAGCTCCCGCGCTGCCAGCAGGAAAAGGTCCGGTGCCGGTTTGCCGCGCGCCACCTGATCGGCGCTGAAGCCCCGCCCCTCGAAGTAGGGCGCCAGACCCGAGATGCGCAGCGTCGTCGCGAGCCGCAGCAGCGAGCCGCCGGTGCCGATGGCCATCGGCAGGCCCGCCTCGACCAGTTGATCGAGCAGCTCCGGCACCCCCGGGATGCGTTCGAGCCCGGCCTCGTAGCGCGCGAAGAGCCGGCGTTCGAATTTCTCGGCGAAATCCGGCGGGCAGGCAGAGCCCGAACGTTTCGCCACATGGTCGAGAATCACCGAGAGCGACACGCCCAGAAAGCGCGCGCCGATTTCCTCGGGGGTGGCGTCCTCGATCCCAAGCGCGCGCATCTCGGCGGCGATGGCTGCCAGCGAATGCGGTTCGCTGTCCACCAGGCAGCCGTCGAGATCGAAGATGACGGCATGGGTCTGGGTCATGGGGCCTGTCCTTCTGCTCTTGCCTCGCGGGTCGCGGCGCTCCGGCGTCAGATGCGCTGCTCGCTCTCGCGGTCGAAGAGATGCACCAGCGCGGGGTCGATGATGAAACCGACCTCGGTGCCGGGGCGCGCGGCGATGCGGTCCTTCACAACCGCGTCGATGAGATCGCTGCCCGCCTTGGCGAAGACCTGCGTCTCCGAGCCCGTGGGCTCGACCACCACCACGCGCACGGGGATACCCCCCTCGCCGATGCCGATGTGCTCGGGGCGGATGCCGTAGGTGACCCCCTGCCCCTCGCGCGCGGCAGTCCGCGGCAACGGCAGTTCCAACCCGCCGTCCGAGACGAAGCACTTCTCGCCGCCGCGCGTGGCGACTGCGCCGTGCAGGAAGTTCATCGACGGCGAGCCGATGAAGCCCGCGACGAAGACGTTCTGCGGGTTGTCGTAGAGATCGAGCGGCGCGCCGATCTGCTCGACCCTTCCGTCGCGCATCACCACGATCTTGTCGGCCATGGTCATCGCCTCGATCTGGTCGTGGGTGACGTAGACGATGGTGGTCTTCAGCCGCTGGTGCAGCTCCTTGATCTCGACCCGCATGGTGACGCGCAGCTTGGCATCGAGGTTCGAGAGCGGCTCGTCGAAAAGGAACACCTGCGGGTCGCGCACGATGGCCCGGCCCATGGCAACGCGCTGGCGCTGGCCGCCCGAGAGCTGCTTGGGATAACGGTCGAGGTAGCGGTCGAGATCGAGGATCGCCGCCGCGCGGCCCACCTTGTCGTCGATCTCGGACTGCGGGCGCTTGGCCATCTTCAGCGGAAAGCCCATGTTCTCGCCCACGGTCTTGTGCGGGTAGAGCGCGTAGCTCTGGAACACCATGGCGATGTCGCGCTCCTTGGGAGGAACGTCATTGACCACGCGCCCGCCGATCGAGACGGTGCCGCCGCTGATCTGCTCCAGGCCCGCCAGCATCCGCAGCAATGTGGACTTGCCGCAGCCCGAGGGGCCGACGAGCACGACGAACTCGCCATCCTCGATGTCGACGCTGACGCCGTGCATGACCTGAAGCGACCCGTAGCGCTTGATCACGTTGTCGATCTTTACCTCTGCCAATGGCCTGCCCCCCTACTGCGGCAATTCGATCTGCATCTTCACGTCGGCCGGCGGCGCGGATGCAGCGATCTCGAAGGCGCGGACGCTCTCGTCGAAATCGAAGGTTCTGGTGATCAGCGGTTTCACGTCGATGGCGCCGGAGGCGAGCATCGCGACGCAGCGCGGAAAGACATGGGCGTAGCGGAAGATGTTCTCGACCCGCGCCTCGCGCACCATTGCGGCCCCGGCGTCGTATTGGATCGGGTCCGGCTGGCCGCCGATCATCACGACGCAACCGCCCGGGGCCAGCGCCTCGAAGACGCCCGCCGCCGCCTTCGGCGAGCCCGTGGCCTCGAAGACGATGTCCGCGCTCCAGCCCTCGGTCTCGGCGTAAACCTTTTCCGCGAGGTTCTCCTTCGCCGCGTGCACCGGCACGATGGCGCGGCTGAGCGACGCGGCGATCTCGAGCTTCTTCTCGGCCAGATCGGTGACATAGACCCGCGCGCAGCCGGCAGCGAGCGCCGAGAGTGCCGTCACCAGCCCGATCGGCCCGGCCCCCAGCACCACGGCGATGTCACCCGGGCGCACCCGCGCCTTGGTCGCGGCGTGCACGCCGACGGCAAGCGGCTCGACCATGGCGGCCTCGGCGAAGCTGACGTTGTCCGGGAGTTTGAAAGTGAACGCCTCGGGGTGCACGCAGGTCGGGCGCAGGATGCCATGCACCGGCGGCGTCGCCCAGAAGCGCACGGCGGGATCGACGTTGTACATGCCGAGCCGGGTGGCCTTCGAATTGGGATCGGGGATGCCCGGCTCCATGCAGACCCGATCCCCGACCTTCAGGTGCTGCACCTCGGCGCCGGTCTCGATCACGGTGCCCGAGGCCTCGTGTCCGAGGATCATCGGCGCTTCGACCACGAACTGGCCGATCTTGCCGTGGGTGTAGTAATGCACGTCCGAGCCGCAGATGCCGACGGTGTGCAGCTTGATCCGCACGTCGCGCGGACCGAGCGCCTCTTCCTCGCGGTCGATCTCGGGAACGTCGCGCAGCGACAGCTCGTCTTTGCGTTCGAGAACGAGAGACTTCATGGTCTAGCCTTTCGTGATGATGAGCACGGCCAGCGCGAGCGCGATGGCGTTGGAAATCCAGATCGACGGGCCGAACGGCTCGATGAAGCGGAACCAGATCAGCGAGAGCGCGACCCAGATCACCACCGAGATGAACAGCCGGTCGAACCAGTTGGTCTGGATCGGCAGGAAGCCGGTCTTGGCCTCTTCGGGCGGCGCGTCGGTCTCGTGCAGGTTCAGTTTCTCGTCCATGTCGTCCAATTCTTCGAGATCCGTCATCTGCTCATCCCTTCACGGCGCCGAATGTGAGACCCGCCACGATGTGTTTCTGCACCATGCCGAAGACGATCAGCGCCGGGATCAGGGTGAAGACCGAGATCGCCGCCATGATCCCCCATTCGGTGCCGGTGGTGGTGACATATTCCGACAGGCCGGTGGTCAGCGTGCGGGCGTTGAAGTTGGTCAGCGTCGCGGCCAGCAGGTACTCGTTCCAGGCGAAGACCCAGGTCAGGATCAGCGTCACCGCGAGACCGGGCCGGGCGAGCGGGAAGACCACCTCGGTGATCACCTTCCAGGCGCTGGCGCCGTCGACGTAGGCAGCCTCGTCCAGCTCCTTGGGGATACCGTCCACCGTCGGGCGCAGGGTCCAGATGGCGAAGGGCAGATTGAAGGTGCAATAGACCAGGATCATGCCGATCCGCGTGTCGAGCAGGGTGAAATCTCCGACCTTGTAGACCTGCGTCATCAGCAGGAAGAGCGGCAGCAGGAACACCGCGGGCGGGGCCATGCGGTTGGTGATGGTCCAGAAGAAGATGCTCTCCTTGCCACCCATGTCGAAACGCGACAGCGCGTAGCAGGCCAGGAACCCCAGCGTCGTGCAGAGCAGCGCGTTGCCCGAGGAAATCACCAGCGAGTTGACCATGTAGCCCCGCAGAGTTCGGTCGTTCAGCACGTCGATGTAGTTCTGCCAGTAGATGCTTTTCAGCAGGATATCGGGGGTCGAGAAGAGATCCACCGCCGGCTTCACCGAGATGACGAAGAGCCAGTAGATCGGGAAAAGCGTAAGGAAGCTGATCAGGATCCAGAACAGCACGTAGAGCCAGGGGCGGTTCTTGCGCATGGGTCAGCCCTTCTTGTTGCGGGGGGCGATGAGGAAGACGTAGAGCAGCCAGCACACCACGATCGTGAGGTAGAGGACGATGACCGAGATCGCCGAGCCGTAGCCGTAGTTCGTTCTCGGGAAGACCTCCTTGAAGATGTGCACGCCGACGTAGCGGGTGGCCGAGCCCGGCCCACCGCCGGTCAGCATCAGCACCTCGTCGACGGTGCGCAGCGCGTCCATCAGGCGGATGAAGACCGTGGCGAGAATCGCCGGGCGGATCATCGGCAGGGTGATATGCCAGAAGATCTGCCGCTTGCCCGCGCCGTCGATCTGCGCCTGCTCGAAGGGATCGGGCGGCAGTGAGACCAATGCTGCGATCAGCGTCAGCGTGACCAGCGGCGTCCAGTGCCAGATGTCCATGACCACGGTGGTGGCAAAGGCGGCGATGGCGCTTTGGCCGATGTTGAGATCGTAGCCGAACCAGCTGTCCAGAAGGTTGGGGATGATGCCGATCGACGGCGTGGTCATCAGCTTCCAGATCGAGCCCACGATGATCGGCGCCATGATCAGCGGCAAGGTGTGGATGGTGCGGAAGATCGCCTTGCCGGGGAAGTCCTTCATGAAGGCCTGCGCCAGCAGGTAGCCGAGGATCAGCTCCGAAATCACCGCGAAGAAGACGAAGGCGGCGGTCACCCCCAGCGAGGCGAGGAACTGCGCGTCGAAGACCACGCGGCGGTAGTTCTCGGCCCAGTTGAACACCATGTCGGGATTGACCGCGAAGGGGTTCCACTGGTGGAACGAGACATAGACGACGTAGACGAAGGGCAACACGCCGAAGAAGAACAGCACCAGCAGCGTCGGTGCCAGCAGCAGCCATCCCAGTTTGTTGGAGTGCATCGGGGTGATCCTTTCGGTGCGCGGCGCGGGCCAGCCCCGCCCGGGCGCAGCGCGCGGCCGGGAGGGACGGGCCGCCCGAAGGCGGCCCTTCTGCGAAGCCTCTGCGGCCTTACTGCCGGTAGCCGAGGTCCGTGAGTTCCTGCTCGGTCTTCTCGGCCATCTGGTCGAGTCCGCTGTCAGGGTCGATCTTGCCGGTCAGGATGTCGTAGAAGATCGGCGCGATCGCCTCGCGCAGCTGCGCGTGGAACGGATATGGCGGCGCCCCGGCGAAGAGTTTCCCGTCTTCACGCAGCATGTCGTAGTAGCCGCCCAGCTCGTCGTTCATCTCCTGCACGCCGGCATCGTCGTAGGTGGCGGTATGGGTGATGCGCGGTGCTGCGACGGCCCAGCCCGGCTGCACGGATTCCTGCCCGATGTACTGCAGGAAGAGCAGCGCGGCGTCCTGGTTCTTCGAGGTGACGGGCAGACCGAAGGCACCGCCGTCATAGTAGCCGATGTAGCCCGCGCCGGACTCGGCATCGTCCATCACCCCGTCTTCCATCGGCGGCAGCGCCACGCCGACATGGCCCACCACCCGCGACTTGCTGTCGTCCGAGGCGATCCAGGCGGCGTTCTCGCCGTAGACCAGACCCTGCGCCGCGCGGCCCGCGGCAAAGGTCGTGGCGACCTCGGTCCAGGTCGATTGCACCGACTCCGGCGGGGCGATGTCGCGCATGTGCAGCCACCACTTCAGCGCCGTCTTGGCCTCGTCCGAGTTCATCGTGCCGCCGTTCTCGACCGTGGCGGCGTAATTGTTGTCGGGGTCGATCCCCCAGCCGTAAACACCGAAGGTCGGCGCGACCGTCTCGACGTATTCGTACCAGGAGGCCGGGTGGCCGGTGTGCGCCTGCGCCGTCGTGCCCCAGAGATCCATGTCGTGATCTTCGCCCCACTTGGTGAAGAACTCGGCGATCTGGGTGTACTCTTCATGGGTGGTGGCGGGCTTCAGGTCGTTGCCCGTCGCCTCCTTGAAGGCGGCCTGCACCTCCGGGTCGTTGAACAGATCCGTGCGGTAGAGGTAGATCTTGATGAAGGCTTCCATCGGGATGCCGAAGAGATCGCCGTTCTCGCCCCGGAAGTAGTCGGCGAAGGTCGTGAAGGCGGCCTCGTCGAAGCCCGGAGCCTTCAGATCAGGATTGTCGGCCAGCGTCTGGGTCACATCGACGAGGAAATCCCGCGCCAGGTAGGCGTAGACGATGTCCTGCTCGATGTAGACCATGTCATAGATGCCGGTGCCGGCCTCCATGTCCTTGATCGCCTTGTCGTACATCTGGTCCCAGGAGGTGGTCTCGATCTCCACCCGGATGCCAGTCTTTTCTTCGAACTCGGGGGCCAGCACGTCGCTGATGTAATTGGACGGCGGCGTCGCCTCGGTCACCCCGCGCAGCGTCACCCCCTGGAATTTCTCGCCGGCCTTGGCCCAGAAGTCGTCGTCCTGGGCGAATGCGCTGCCGGCGGCAATGGACAGGGCCAGCGCCGAAACGCCCAGCCTGAATGCAAAGCTCATGATCTTCCTCCCTAAAATATCGGTTCGGCGCCGTCCTTCCGCAGCAATCGCGGTTCCTCTCGCGGCACCTCTCCCTGTGTCACCTTTACAAATGTATTGCCGTCCATTCAAGTGAAATATCCATCTGTAGTTTTTGCGCTACACATGTAATAACTGGCGTATCCCGCAGGCTTGCTGCTAGTCTTGATCCCCGGGGATGATGGGAACTACCGATGCTCAAGGAAAAAGAAGACGAGGCGATCTCGTTCGTCAGCGAGGTGTGCTGGCACTATTACATTAACGGCATGACGCAGGCCGAGATCGGCAAATCGCTGGGGGTCACGCGGCTCCGGGTGAACCAGGCGATCCAGAAGGCCAAGGCGCTCGGCATGGTGAAGGTGCAGATCGAGTCGCCCTTCCTGCCGAGGGTCGAACAGCAGAACGCGCTGCGCGAGGCACTGGGGCTGGAGCAGGTGCTCATCGCCCCGGCCAACCGCGACAATTACGACTTTCACACGCCGGTCGGAGCCGCGCTGGCCTCCTTCCTGTCGCGGCACCTGGAAACCGCCGGCTGGCGGCGGATCGGCGTGTCCTGGGGCATGACGCTGCAATGCGCCATCGCCCACATGGCGCGGCAGGAGTGCCCTGACCTCGAGATCATCTCGATGATCGGCGGCACCACCAAGGGCGCGGTCTTCAACTCCTTCGGCATCGCCTCGGGCTTCGCCGAACGGCTCGGGGCGAGCTACTCCCTGCTGGCGGCGCCGATCTTCCTGTCGGAGGGGATCGACCGCGATGCCTTCCTCGGGCAGGAGATCTTCCGCGAGCACCTGGGCAAGTTCGAGACCCTAGACGCCGCCATTCTCACCGCCAGCGACATCTCGGCGCGATCCTACCTCGTCTCCTCCGGCCTGCCCTCGCAGGCCCATGCGGAGCGGCTGGTCGAGCTTGGCGCGATTGGCGACGTGGTGGGGCGCTTCCTCGATGCCGAGGGACGGAACGTGTCGAACGACCTCGACGACAGGACCATCGGAATCACGCTCGATACACTGGCGGCCATCCCAGAGAAAATCCTCGTCGCGGCCGGACCGCACAAGGTGAACGTCATCCGCGCGGCGGCGAAACGCGGGTTGATCACCATGCTTGTCACCGATGACGTGACCGCAGAGCTTCTGCTGAAGGCACCCTGAACCTTCTGATAACGTGATGTTTTCATGACCCCCGGCACCATCACGGTGTCGGGGGCTTCGAATTTTCCAGGTCTGGGTTTCCAGCCGCGATCAAAAATCTGCCGCGCGTAAAAAATTCATTTGTAAGATTAACCATGCACTTGTAATGTTTGCGGAGATCGGGCCGACGCCGCCCCCGATCGCGCCGGGTGATGTCGCGGCGCACAGTCCGGTTGGGAGGCCGGCGCGGCACAAGGCAAAAGGGAGGAGCTGCATGGGCAAGCTGGGGATTCACTCGTTCGTCTGGACGGGCGGGCAGACGCAGGGCGACCTGGAAATGGCGCTCGAGAAGACCGCCGAGCACGGCTATCGCACCATCGAGTTCGCCTATCTGCGCCCCGAACTCTTCGACCTCGACCGGCTGGCCCGAAAGGCGCAGTCGCTCGACGTGGAGATCGGCGTGACCATGGGGCTGCCCGCCGAGAAAGACGTCTCCAGCGCGAACCCGGAGCGCGTCGCCGCGGGCAAGGCGATGCTGCGCGACGCGGTGCAGGCCGTGCGCGACATCGGCGGCAACAAGCTCGGCGGCATCCTCTTCTCGGCGCATATGAAATACGACCGGCAGCCTTCGGAGGATGGTTGGAAGAACAGCGTGGAGGCGATCGCCGAGACCGCCGAGATTGCGCAGGAGGCTGGGGTCGATCTGGTGCTCGAAGTGGTCAACCGGTTCGAGACGAACCTGCTCAACACCACCGCGCAGGGGCTGAAATTCATCGAGGCCACCGGCTCGGACCATGTGCGGCTGCACCTCGATACCTTCCACATGAACATCGAGGAGGCCAATCCCGCCGCCGCCATCCGGCTGGCCGGAGACAAGGTCGGCTATTTCCACATCGGCGAAAGCAACCGCGGCTACCTCGGTGACGGCACCGTCGATTTCGGTCTGATCTTCGACGCGCTGCTCGACATCGACTACCAGCGCGACATCGTCTTCGAGAGTTTTTCCAGCGCGGTGGTCGACGAGGGTCTGTCGCGCGCCTGTGGCATCTGGCGCGACACATGGACCGACAGCGACCCGCTCGCCGCACACGCCAAGGGCTTTATCGAGCGCGGCATGGAGGAGGCCCGCCGCCGCCGTGCCACCAATGCCCGGGCCTGAGATGCGCTTCCCCGCCCCGGACAGCCTCGGCCCTACGGTCTGCGTCGGCGAGATCCTCGTCGAGATCGTCGCGACCACGCCGGGCGCAGGGTTTCTCGAGGCGCAGCCGCTGGTCGGCCCCTTCGCCAGTGGCGCGCCCGCGATCTTCATCTCGCAATGCGGCCGGCTCGGCGGCAGCGCCGCGCTGGTGGGCTGCGTCGGCGCGGACGACTTCGGCCAGCTGAACCTCGCGCGGCTGGCCCGCGATGGTGTCGACACGGGCACCATCCGCGTCGACCCGGATTACCCCACCGGCAGCGCCTTCGTGCGCTACCGTCCGGACGGTCAGCGCGATTTCGTCTTCAACCTCGCCAAATCCGCCGCCGCCCGCTTCGGCTGGGATGATGCGACCGAAGCATTGCTCGCGCGCGCCGGACACCTCCATGTCATGGGCACCGCGCTCGCCATGGCCAGCGCCTGGGACGTGATCGACCGCGCCGTGCCGCTGGTCAAGGCGCGCGGGGGCAGCGTCTCCTTCGATCCGAACCTGCGCAAGGAGCTTCTGCACGATCCCGAGATTTTGCCGCGGTTCTCGCGGATGGTGGCGCAATGCGACCTGCTGCTGCCGTCCGGGGACGAGCTGCGGATGGCGGCGGGCAAGGACAGTGACGAGGCGGCCCTGCCGGCGCTCTTCGAGCTCGGGGTCGGCGAGATCGCCCTCAAGCAGGGCGCGGCGGGCGCGACCGTCTGCGTGGCGGGGTCCGAGCCGGTCCACGCCCCCGCCTTCCGCGTCCAGGAACTGGACCCGACCGGCGCCGGGGACTGCTTCGGCGGGGCCTATGTCACCTGCCGCCGGCTCGGCATGGAGATCGCCGAGGCGCTGACCTACGCCTGCGCCGCCGGGGCGCGCAACGTGACGGTCCGCGGCCCGATGGAAGGCGCCGGCACCCGCGCCGAGCTTGACGCCTTCATCGCCGCGACGGAGCGGCTGGCATGACCCGGCTGGCGCTCACCGATCTTGCGGCGACGCGCGGGCGGCGCGGGCTGACCTCGGTCTGCTCGGCGCACCCGCTGGTGCTGCGCGCGGCGCTGCGGCTCGGGCGCCAGACCGGCGAGACGGTGCTGATCGAGGCCACCTGCAATCAGGTCAACCACCAGGGCGGCTACACCGGCATGACGCCCGCGGATTTCGCCGCGCTGGTACGGCGGCTCGCATCGGAGGAAGGACTGCCAGAGGCGCAATTGCTGCTCGGCGGTGATCACCTCGGCCCCAACCCGTGGCGTGATCGGACTGCCGAGGCGGCGCTTGCCGAGGCCGAAGCAATGGTCGCGGCCTATGTCGCTGCCGGCTTTCGCAAGATACACCTCGATGCGTCGATGGGGTGTCGCGGAGAGCCGCCCGCGCTCGACGACGAGACCACGGCGCGCCGCGCCGCCCGGCTGGCCGGTGTGGCCGAGCGGGTTGCCCGCGAAAAGGGTCTGCCCGCGCCGCATTATGTTCTCGGTACGGAAGTTCCGCCGCCCGGCGGTGCCGACCACCTGCTCGACACCGTCGAACCGACCGCGCCCGAGGCCGCCCGGCGCACCATCGAGGTGCACCGGACAGTCTTTGCCGAGGCCGGACTGCAGGACGCCTTCGCCCGCGTCATCGCGCTGGTGGTGCAGCCGGGTGTGGAGTTCGGCAATCGTAATGTCATTCCCTACGACCCCGAGCGGGCAGAGGCGCTCAACGCACTGCTTCGCGAGGAACCGCGTTTCGTCTTCGAGGCGCATTCGACCGACTACCAAGGGGCCGGCCCGCTCGCGGCGCTGGTGCGTGGCGGCTATGCCATCCTGAAAGTCGGTCCCGAGGTCACCTTCGCGCTGCGCGAGACGCTCTACGCGCTCGACCTCATCGCTTCGGACCTCCTGCCCGGCTACGGCGAGCGCTATCTGATGGCGGCGATGGAGCGCGAGATGCTCGACGCCCCCGACAATTGGCTCCGCCACTATGGCACGGGCACCGATGCACATCTGCTGCGGCACTACTCTCTGTCAGACCGGATCCGCTACTACTGGCCCGCGCCCGACGCGCAGCGGGCCGTGGACCGGCTGCTCGTAGCGCTCTCCGGCCAGCGCCTTCCGATGCCGCTGCTGCGCCAGCACCTGCCCGCCGCCCTGCCCCTCGCCGACCAGCCACTCGATCCCGAGGCGTTGCTCATCACCCGCGTCATGGACGCGCTGCACCCATATTCCGCCGCCTGCCTGCAGGACGGCGCCCCCACGCTGGCCTGATTTTTTTCGGCCTGAATTTTTCCGGGCTGAATTTCACCGGCCTGACGCCGGACCCAAGACGGAGGAAATCCCATGCCCCTCGACCAGTTCCGCCTCGACGGCAAGACCGCTCTGATCACCGGCGGCAACCGCGGCATCGGTCTCGCGATCGCGCGGCTCTTCGGCGAGGCAGGCGCGCGCTGCCTGCTCACCAGCCGCAGCGAGACGCCGGAGCTGACCGCCCTGCTGGAGACGCATCCGGACCGCTACCGCTGGGTGCAGGAGGATGTCACCGACCCCGAAGCGGGCGCGCGGCTGGTCACGGCCACCCTCGACGCCTTCGGAACGCTCGACGTTCTGGTCAACAACGCCGGGGTCGCGGCCAACGGCAACTTCCACGAGTTCGACGACGCGCAGCTCGACTACATCATGGGCACCAACCTCATCGCGCCTTTCCGCATCGCCCGCGCCGCCGTCGCGCAGATGCTGACGCAGGGCGGCGGCACGGTCGTCAACGTCGGCTCGATCTCGGGCTATGTGGCCAACAAGCCGCAGCTGCAGGTCGCCTACAACTCGTCCAAGGCGGCGATCCATCAGATGACCAAGACCATGGCCTTCGAATATGCCGGTCGCGGCATCCGGGTGAACGCCATCGCGCCGGGCTACGTGATCTCGGACATGACCAAGGGCGGCATCGCCAACGCCGAGTGGAACCGCATCTGGACCGAGAACACGCCCATGGGCCGCTTTGCCGAGCCCGAGGAGATGGCCAATTGCGCGCTGTTCCTCGCGTCCCCGGCGTCGAGCTACGTGACCGGCGAAATCCTCGTCGCGGACGGCGGCTACACCACGCATTGATCATCGGACACGCGGGCCATGCCGCCCGCCGGAGGGAGGAGAGACATGAGCAAACTGACAGGAAAGGTCGCCGCGATCACCGGCGGAGCTTCGGGAATCGGGCTGGCCTCGGCCGAGGCGATGCATGCCGAGGGCGCGACCGTGGTGCTGGTCGACCGCGATGAAGCCGCGCTGGAAAAGATCGTCGCCCGGCTCGGCGAACGGGCGATCGCGCAGGTGACCGACCTGCTCGATCCCGCAAGCTGCGACGCGATGGTGCCGGAGGTGCTGGAGAAGGCCGGGCAGATCGACATCCTGCATTGCAACGCCGGCACCTACATCGGCGGTGACCTGACCGAGACCAATCCCGCCACCATCGACCGGATGCTGAACCTCAACGTCAACGCGGTGATGAAGAACGTGCATGCGGTGATCCCGCATATGACCGGGCGCGGCACCGGCGACATCGTGGTGACCTGCTCGGTCGCCGGGCATTCGGCGATCCCCTGGGAGCCGGTCTACTCGGGCTCGAAATGGGCGATCACCTGCTTCGTGCAGACCATGCGGCGGCAGCTCTTCAAGCACGGCGTCCGGGTCGGGCAGGTCTCGCCGGGACCGGTAATCTCGGCGCTGCTGGCCGACTGGCCCGAGGAAAACCTGCGCAAGGCCAAGGAGAACGGCAGCCTGATCGAGCCCGAGGAAGTGGCCGAGGCGGTGCTCTTCATGCTGACCCGCAAGCGCACGGTGACGATCCGCGACGTGATCGTCCTGCCGACGAACTTCGACATCTAGGAGGTGGGCATGGCTGATCTGTCGGGGCTGACCGCCCTCATCACCGGCGCCGCGGGCGGCATCGGGGAAGCGATGGCCGAGGGCTTCGCGGCTGCCGGTGCCCGGCTGGCGCTGGTCGACATTCGCGACGCCTCGGAGCTTGCCGCGCGGCTGGGGCCGGGGCACCGCGCCTTCACGCTCGATCTCGAGGACCCCGAGGCGATCGCCGCTCGCACCGCCGAGATCGGCGAGGCCATGGGCATCGACATCCTGGTCAACAACGCAGGCCACGGCGTGATCTTTCCCGCCGAGGAGCCGCAGGTCGAAACCTGGGACCGCACCATGCGGATCAACCTGCGCGCGCCATGGCTGCTGGCGGCGGCGGCCCTGCCCTATCTCAAGGCCTCGGGGCGTGGGCGGGTGATCAACATCTCCTCGCAGGCGGGGGTGGTGGCGCTCGACGAGCACGCCGCCTATGGCGCCAGCAAGGCCGGACTGATCCTTTTGACGAAGGTGCAGGCCTTCGAATGGGCCCGCCACGGCGTGACGGTGAACGCCATCGCCCCCACGGTGGTCGAGACCCCGATGGCGGCGGTGGGCTGGTCCGGCGAGAAGGGCGTGAAGGCCCGCGCCGAGATCCCCGTGGGCCGCTTCGCCAAGCCGCGCGAGATCGCTGCCGCGGCGCTCTATTTCGCCTCGGAGGATGCCGCCATCGTCACCGGCGAGACGCTGATGGTCGACGGCGGCTTCACCATGCGCTGAGGCCGCTCCCGGGCCCGCGTCACGCGGGCTCGGGCAGTGCAGCGGGGATCGCGACCCGGCGCTCCTCGCGATCGAAGAGGTGCAGCCTCGCGCGCTCGGCGCAGAGCGACAGACTATCCCCCGCGCGACCCTCGAAGCCGCCATCCGTCTGCACCACCAACTCGGTGCCGTTTGCCAGTTCGACGTGCAGGTTGGTCAGCCCGCCGAGCCGCTCGACGATCCGCAGTGTGCCGTGCCAGCCGATTGCGCCGCCGACTGCCGGTCCGATGGCGATATGCTCGGGACGTATGCCCAGCGTGACACCCGCGCCGGGCAGCCGCAGGTCTGGGGGCAAATCACTGACCGGCAGGAAGTTCATCTTCGGCGCTCCGATGAACCCCGCGACGAACATATTGGCGGGTCGGCTGTAGAGCTCCATCGGCGCGCCGACCTGCTCGATCCGCCCGTCGCGCAGCACCACGATCTTGTCGGCCATGGTCATCGCCTCGGTCTGGTCGTGGGTGACGTAGATCATCGTCGCCTGCAGCCGCTCGTGCAGCCGCATCAGCTCCAGCCGCATGTTCACCCGCAGCGCCGCATCGAGGTTCGACAGCGGCTCGTCGAAGAGAAACACCTTGGGATCGCGCACGATGGCGCGGCCGATGGCCACCCGCTGGCGCTGCCCGCCCGAGAGCTCGCGCGGACGGCGGTCCAGCAGGTGCCCGAGTTCCAGCACCTCGGCGGCGGCGCGCACCATGCGGGCGCGCTCCTCCTTGGGCACCTTGGCGACGCGCAGCGCGAAGCCCATGTTCTCCTCGACCGTCATGTGCGGGTAGAGCGCGTAGCTCTGGAACACCATGGCAAGGCCGCGGTCCATCGGCTCGCTGTCATTCTCGCGCCGCCCGTCGATCAGCAGATCACCCGAGCTGATCGGCTCCAGCCCCGCGATCATCCGCAAAAGCGTGGACTTGCCGCAGCCCGAGGGGCCGACGAAGACGACGAATTCGCGATCGCGCACCTGCAGGTCCACGCCCTTGATCACCTCCAGCGCGCCAAAGCTCTTGCGCAGGCCCTTCAGTTCCAGATCAGCCAAGTTTCCTCTCCCTCCCGAGGTCCGGCAGGGACTGCCGGACGATATGTGCCATGCCGACCAGCCCCGCCGCGTCGCCGAGCGCGGCGCGCAGCAACGGCGTTTCGCGGTAGCTGGGCATCGCCGAGCGCGCGATTTCGGCGCGGATCGCCGGCTCCAGCAGGTCGAAACCATTGGCCAGCCCGCCGCCCATCACCAGCACGTCCGGCGCGTAGAGATGCAGCAGGTTGGCAAAGCCGCGACCCAGCCAGCGCCCGTGCTCGGCGACGAGCCGTCGCGCCAGCCGGTCCCCGCGGCGCGCGGCATCGATCACGTCCCGCCCGCTGGGCGGCGGCGTGCCCTCCTTGCGCGCGCGCATCACCCGCGCCGCGCGCCAGCCAAGCGCGGTGCCAGAGGCCAGCGCCTCGAAACAGCCCTGCGCGCCGCAGGCGCAGTCGGTGCTGTGCTCGGCGATCTTCATGTGGCCGATTTCTCCGGCCAGGCCGCCGCGTCCACGCAGCACGTGGCCATCGACGATCACCCCGCCGCCGATGCCGGTCGAGACGGTGACGAAGACCAGCGATCCCGCCCCCCGCCCCGCGCCGTAGAGCTGCTCGCCCACCGCCGCGGCATTGGCGTCATTCTCCAGCAGCACCGGCAGACCGAGCCGCTCTCCGAGCAGCGCGCTCACCGGCACGTCGCGCCATCCGAGCAGCGTCGGCGGTGCCAGCATCCGCCCCCCCGGCGCATCCAACGGCCCCGGCGCGCAAAGCCCCGCCGCCTGCGGCGCCAGCCCGGTGTCCCGGCATCGCAATGCCAGGGCACAGAGCCCGTCCAGCACGGCACCCACCCCCTCGCGCGCCGGGGTCGGCGCCTCGGCGCCCGCCAGCCGCGTGCCATCCGGCGCCAGCAGCGCCGCGCGCATGCGCGTACCGCCGAGGTCGAAGCAAAGGACGGGCGCCGCGCTCATGCCAGCTGCGTCCCGAGCCCGCGCAGCCAGTCGAAGCGCGCCTGAAGGTCCTCGGCGCCGAAGGCCAGGGAGCCCATCACCACGGTATCGGCCCCGGCCGCCCGCAGACCCGGCACGGTGGTCTCGCGGATGCCGCCGTCGGCGGCGATCAGCACGTGTCCAAGCCCGCGCGCCTCCAGCCGGCTGCGCAGCTGGCGGATGCGCGGACAGGCCTCGGGGTCGAGCCCCGCGCCCTTGATGCCGATCCGCGTGCCCATGAGCGTCACCATTGCCACCTTCGAAAGGAACGGCTCGAGCGCCTCCAGCGGTTGCTCGAGCGTCAGCGCGACGCCCCCTGCAATGCCCCGCGCGGCAAGCATTTCGAGCGCCTCTAGCCCGTCCGGCCCTGTCTCGGCGTGCACGGTCACAAGGTCCGCGCCGGCCTCGGCGAACTGCCGCGCCTGCTCGACGACGATGTCGCCCTGCGTCATCAGGTGGACGTGCACCGGGGCCTGCGCCACCTCGGCGATGCGGGCCACGAGGTCGGGAAAGAACAGGAACCCCGGAGTGAAGCGCGCGTCGGCCACGTCGATGTGCAGGATGTCGCCATAGGGCGCGATCCGCGCCATGTCCTGCGCAAGGTTCAACAGGTCGGCGGACCAGAGCGAGATCTCGGCCAGCAGGCGTTTGCGGGGGAGCGTGTCGGAAAACGAAGTCATGGCCATCTTTCAGTCGAGCTGTGCAAGGAAGTCGGAAATGGCCGCCCTGGCGGCCTCGCGATGTGCCTGAGGATCCGCCGCCTTGTCGGGCAGCGGCTTGAGTATCGCCTTTGGCAGCAGCCCCGCGAGTTCGGCAGCGAGTGCCGCCGGGTGGATCCGGTCGCGCGGGGCGGAGAGGACCAGCGCAGGCATGTCGAGCGATGCGATCTGTGCCTCGGTCAGCCCCGGATCATCCGCGGCCATGGCCGCCAGCACCGGCGCGAACGCCGCCGCATCGGGGCGGGTGAAATAGCCGCGCAGCGAGGCGAGGTTGTCGGGCACCTCCGCCATTTCCCGCGCCAGCACAGTGCCGTCCAACCCCGTCTCGCCAGCGCCGAGCCTCCGCGCGGCCTCGGCCACGGGGGCCATGTTGTCCCGCACGGGCCCCGCGCCCCAAGCGGGGCGCAGCAGGATAAGACCGCGCACCCGCTCGGGCCGTGCCACCGCCAGCTTCAGCGCCAGCGCCGCGCCCATCGACACGCCGCCGAGCACCAGCGCGCTGCCACCCTCCTGCGCCAGGAATGCCTCGAGGTCTGCGGCGAACTGGTCGAAACTCCAGCCGTCGGGCCCGAGTTCGGATCCGCCGTGCCCGCGGCATTCCAGCGTGAGACGCGTGGCGCGCGCATCCTCGGGGAAAAGCCCGGCCACCTGTGCCTCGTCACCGCCAAGCCCGTGCTGGAACAGCACCCTTGGGCCGGAGCCGGCGCGGTAGCAGGTGAGGCGCGTGCCCTGCCGGGTGATTTCGCCGACCGTGCTCATGCCAGCCAGGCCTCCATGCGGCGCGCGGTCCGCGGCACCTCGTCCAGCGTGATGCCATGGGTGATCAGCGCGCCCTCGTAGCCCGCCGCTGCAAGCCGCAGCACGAAGTCGGGAAAGTCGACGGCCCCCTCGCCGGGCGGCACCACCGCGCCCTCGGGGCTGCGGTCCTTGGCATGGGCAAGGCCGAGCATCGGCGCGGCCTCACCGACGGCGCGGGCAACGATGCCGCGCACCTCGGCGGGCGTGCCGGTCTCGAAGAGATTGGCGGGATCGAGGATGATGCGCAGCCGGTCGGTCTGCAGCTCGCGCGCGAGGCGCAGCACGTCGGAAACCTCGCGCACCACGTTGGCCTGCTCCGGCTCGATGCCCAGCACCACGCCCGCACCCTCGGCCATCTCGGCCAGCTGCGCCATGCAGGCGCGCACGTCGGCCCAGGCCTCGGGGGAACTGTTGTCCGGATGAGGCGCCCATTGATCGGCGGCGTTGCGGCTGCCGGTGCAGAGGGTGACCATCGGGATGCCTGCCGCTGCGGCGCAGCCGATGACCCCGCGCAGGCGGGTGACCCCATCATGCCGCACATCTACGGCGGGATGGGCGAGATTGCAGGTACCCGAGAGCGCGGGGAGCGAGACCGAGCTGGCCTCCGCCGCCGATCGCAGGGAGCACGAGACGATCCCGGGCACTGCCGCGGGCACCGGGTCGAGCCCGGCGCAGGCGAGGTTGAACTGAGCGGCGGAAAATCCGGCATCGCGCACCTGTTTCAGCACCGCGAGCGGGTCGCTGCCGGGAAATGTCTTGGCGAAGATGCCCGCCTGCATCACACCGCTCCCGTCACATCCGCCAGAGCCACTCGCGCGCCGCCCTGCCGGACCGAGCTGGCAATGGCGGTCATGGCGCGGATCGAGGCGATGCCGTCCTCGACCCCCGCCCCGCGCATCGGTGCGCCGTCGAGGATGGTGTCTGCGAAACCCTCGAGCTGGCGGCGGAAGAAATGCCCGTCGGCGGCCAGGGGGACTTGGGCCGTGGCGTCCTTCTCGTGGAAGATCTGCACCTCGGACGAGCGGAAGTACCAGGGGTTGAAGGTCTTGGCGAGGATCGAGCCGTTCTCGCCGTACATCTGGAACCCCTCGTGCCAGTCCATGCGCACGGCAACGGTCAGGTCGAGATGACCCAGCGCACCATTGGCGAACTCGGTCTCGACGAACCAGCACCACATGCCTGCGCGTTCCAGCAGCCGGGCGGTGACCGCGGTGATCTCGCCGCAAAGGAAGCGCGCGGTGTCCACGAGGTGCGAGCCATGCGCCAGCATGTAGTACTGCCGCTTGTCGGCCTTGGGGTCCCCCGCCGGCTTGCGCGCCTGCGCCGAGAGGATCGGCTTCGGCTGGATCGCGTCGGTGTTGGTGTAACGGTGGGTGCTGTCGCAGTACCACGCCTTCAGCGCGATGATCTCGCCCATCTCGTCCCGCACGAAATCACGGGCCGCCTCCAGCGCCGGATCGAAGCGTTTCATGTGCCCGACCTGCAGCACCTTGCCGCTGGCCCTCACCGCTGCGGCCAGCGCCTCGCCCTCCTCGACGGTCACACCGATGGGTTTCTCGCAGAGGACGTGTTTGCCCGCCTCCAGCGCACGCAGCGCGGCGGGGACGTGGAAGGCGTCCGACGTGGCGATGATCACCGCGTCGAGCGCCGGATCGGCGAGCATCTCGTCGTACTCGGCGTAGGCATGGCCGGGCTCGTAGGTGGCGCGCATCCTCTCCAGCAGGTCCGGCGCGGCGTCGCAGATGGCGTGCAGCCGGGCATTGCGGGCCTTCACGCAGGACTCGAAATGGGCGAATTGCGCGATCGGGCCGCAGCCGAGGATGCCGACGTTCAGCTCGGTCATCGCGCGGCCTCCGCGGCGAGCGTATCGCGCAGCACGGCGTGGTTGGTCGCGACCGCCGCGGCGGGATCGCGCCCCGCCTCGTCGGATTCCTCCTCCAGCACCAGCCAGCCGTTGAAGCCGGGGGCCGCGGCGGCGAGCCGCGCCACTTCGGACACGTCCACCACGCCCTGCCCCAGCATCGCCCAGTCCCCGGCAGCATCCACGTCCTTGAGGTGCACGTAGCGGATGCGCTCGCGCCAGCGGCTCATCGCGTCGCCGACGCTCTGGCCGCCGCGCAAGATGTGGCCGGTGTCCGGCACCCAGCCGACGCGCGGGTCCATGCGCTCGAAGATAGCGGCGTAATCGGCCTCGTCGTAGATCAGCGTGTCGTGGTGCGAACTGGGGTGCACGGCAAGCGGCACCCCCTGCTCGGCGGCGACCGCGAAGCTTTCTGTGTAGACCTGCGCGGCGATGTCGTATTTCTCGGCGCGTTCGCCCGGAGACATGACGGTGGCCGAGCCCATGGAGATCAATGCGCCGGGGAAGCGGGCGACGAAACGCGCGGTCTCGGCGATGCGGGCGGCGTCGGCGGCGACCTGATCGGCCTCGCAATAGCCGCTCGGCGAGGCGACGGCATAGGCGACCAGCGTCAGCGCGTTGCGCTCGAGCGCGGCGGCAAAGGCCCCGGCATCTCCCATGTAATGGCCGATCATCTTGTCGGTGATCTCGATGCCGGTGTAGCCCGCCGCCGAGATGGCGCGCAGCAGGTCGTCCGGCCCGCCGGTCCAGCGCGGCCCCAGCATCTCCCAGGTGAAGGTCTGGCAGCCGAGTTTGAAGTCACAAGCCATTGTCATTCCTTGATACCGCCTTGGGTCAGCCCTTCGATGATGTGGCGCTGGAAGACCAGCACCAGCAGGATGAGCGGCGCGGTCACGATGGCCGAGGCCGCCGCGATGTCGCCCCAGGGCACGAAGTAGAGATTGGTGAAATTGGCGATCCCGACGGGGATCGTCTGGTGGTCGATGTTCGAGGTGAAGGCGAGCGCGAACAGAAACTCGTTCCACGCGGTGATGAAGGCCAGCAGCCCGGTGGTGACGAGGCTGGGCAGCGACATCGGCAGGATGATGAACCAGTAGATGCCGATGGCATGCAGCCCATCCATCCGCGCCGCCTCGTCGATCTCGCGCGGGAGGGTTTCGAAGTAGCCGTACATCACCCATGTGACCAGCGGCAGCACCAGCGCGATGTAGACGAGGATCAGCGCGGTGTAGGTGTCGAGCAACTGCAGCGCCGAGGCGACGATGTAGAGCGGCCCGACAAGGGTGATCTGCGGAAACATCGACACCGACAGGATCACCATCAGGATGCCGTAGCGCCCGCGGATGTTGAGCCGCGACAGGGCAAAGGCCGCCAGCGAGCCGATGGCCAGGCACAGGAAGGTCGTCGCCAGCGACACGATCAGCGAGTTCAGCACATAGAGGTGCAGCTGCTTCTCGACGAAGACGTTGTAGTAATGCTCCCAGGTGAAGGGATCGGGGATCAGCGTCGGCGTGCCCGAGGTCAGCGCCTTGTCGAGCTGGAACGAGGTGGCGAACTGCCAGACGAAGGGCGAGGCCGACCACAGCAGGATCATCAGCGCCCCGGCATAGAGCAGCGCCCGGCGCAGGAAACCCTTGCCCGGCAGCGCGCTGGCGGCGGTTGTGGCGGAAGCGGCGGTCCGTGTCATGACACCCTCCGGATCGTGCGCACCAGCCAGAGGCAGAGGATCCCGGCCAGGATCGCCTCGGTGATGAACATCGCGGTGGAGACGGTGGAGCCGTAGCCGAACTCCAGCGTCGAGAAGAGTTCCTTGTAGGCCAGCGTCGAGAGCGTCTCGGTGCTGTCGGCGGGGCCGCCGCCGGTGAGCACGTAGACCAGGTCGAACACCCGGAAGGCGTCGAGCGCGCGGAACAGCCCGGCGATCAGCAGCGTCGGCATCAAGAGCGGCAGGCGGATCGACCAGAACACCGTCCAGCCGCGCGCGCCGTCCATCCGTGCCGCCTCGGTCAGCGACTTGGGGATCGTTTGCAGGCCGGTCAGCAAGAGCAGCGCCATGAAGGGGGCGGTCTTCCAGACGTCGGCGATGATCAGCGTGGTCAGCGCGGTGTCGGGATTGCCGTACCAGTTGATCTTGGCGTCGATGATCCCGAGGTTCATCAGCAGCCAGTTCACCACACCGTTCTGACCGTCGAAGAGCCAGCCGAACATCTTCGAGGTGACCACGGTGGGCATCGCCCAGGGCACCAGCATCGCCGCGCGCACCAGCCCGCGGCAGGCAAAGCGTTCATAAAGCACCAGCGCCATGCCCAGCCCGATCAGCGTCTCCAGCAGGGTCGAGGCGAAGGTGAACCAGACCGTGTGCCCCCACGCGTTCCAGAAGCGGGCATCGGACAGCAGGCCGGTGTAATTCTCCAACCCGACGAAATCCGACTGCCGGGTGATCAGCGAGGTATTGGTCAGCGACAACCGCAGCCCCTCGAGGATTGGCCAGAAGGCGACCGCGCCGATGGCGAGGAAGGTCGGCAGCAGCAGCAGCCATGGCCAGACCCAGCGCGGCATCGCCGGGCGGCGGCGGGCAGACTGCTCTGCCCGCGCCGTGTGGGTTCGTGTCATGCTCACGGGATCAGCCGACGATCTTGTCCAACTGGCCCGACAACGCGGTCATTTCCTTCTCGACCTCGCCATTGACCAGCGCCTTCGAAATGCCGGACTGCAGCGCCAGGGTGACCTTGGCATACTCGGGCGTGACCGGGCGCGGCGTGGCGCCGGTGAAGACCGGGCGCAGGGTGGCCATGAAGGGCTGCTTCTCGTTCAGCTCTGCGTCGTCGAAGAGCGCCGGGCGGCTCGGCCCGAGGCCGAAGTTCAGCGCGATGCGCTTCTGCTGTTCGGGCGCGGACATCCACGACATGAACTCCCAGGCCGCATCGCGCTCCTTGGTGTTGGCGTTGAGACCGAGCTGGTAGCCGCCGAGCGTCGAGGCACTCTGGCCACCATCGAAATGCGGCAGCGGACCGGCCCCGACCTTGCCGACGATCTCCGAAACCGAGGGGTCCTGGGCGATGGGCCAGACGTAGGACCAGTTGCGCAGGAACATCGACTTGCCGGCGGTGAACGGCTGGCGCGAGGGCTCCTCGTCCCAGCTCAGCACGTCCGAGGGGCTGATCTTCATCTCGTTGATCGTGTCGTAGAGGAACTGGATCGCCTCGACCGCGGCCGACTCGCCGATGCGCGCGCTGCGCCCGTCGTCCGAAAGGATCGCGCCGCCGTTGGAGGCAATCGCCTCCACCGCGTCGCAGACCAGCACCTCGGCCTGCTTGCCCTGCCAGAGAAAGCCGAACTCGGTGTCGCCCGCCTCCATCGCGGCCTTGCCGATGCGCGCCATCTCGGCCCAGGTCGAGGGCACCGCCTCGCCGTATTGGTCCAGCAGGTCCTTGCGGTAGTACATCATGCCGGTGTCCATGAACCACGGCAGGGCGGTCAGCTTGCCATCCCATTTGCAGGCCGAAAGCGTGCCTTCGAAGTATTTCGAGGTCATCTCGGCATCGACGAACTCGTCGAGCGGCAGCGCCCAGCCGGCGGCGGCAAAGCCGGCGATCCAGATCACATCCTGCGAGAAGACGTCCGGCGTGCCGTTGCCACGGGCGAGCTGCTGCACAAGGCCCTGGTAGACCTCGGTCGAGGAACTGGGCGGCGGCAGCTCGATGTAATCGACCATCACCCGGTCCTGGCTCTCGTTGAAGCTGTCCACCAGGTCGCCGAAGGTCTCGCTTCCGAAGAAGGACGCGGTGGCGAAGGAAATCTGTTTGCGGCCCGCGGCACGGGCCCGGGTCGGCAGGCCGAGCGCGGCGGCGCCGAGCCCTGCGGCACCGGTGGACAGAAAGGCCCGCCGGTCGAGCTGCGTGACATGGGCCGGCCCCGGCCGGCCGCCGGAATGCGGTGTCTTGAATGTCATGGTATCTCCTCCCAAAGCGATGGCCTCCCAACCACCGATTTACTCACGGTTCTAAATTTTTTATCGCGCGTCAAGAAATAAAAAACTACAAGTGAGGAAGGGAGCCGCATTCGCGGCAGGAGACTTATGGACACGAGGGAGGAAAACTTGGGTCAGTCAGCACAGGGTTCCGTAGAGGGTTCAGCGCGGAAGAACCTCCGCATCGGCGTGGTGGGATGCGGCAATATCTCCGCGATTTACATGAAGAATGCCGACATGTTCCGCCGTCTCGAAATGGCGGCCTGCGCCGATCTGCGGCCCGAGGCGGCGGCGGCGCGGGCAGCGGAATTCGGCTTGCGAGCGATGAGCTTGGACGAGATCTTCGACGCCCCCGATATTGACCTCATCCTCAACCTCTCGGTGCCCGCCGCGCACCACGAGGTGTCGATGCGCGCGATTCGGAACGGAAAGCACGTGTTCACCGAAAAGCCCCTCTGTGCCTCCGCTGCCGAGGCGCGCGAGCTGCTGCAGGCAGCGCAGGCGGCGGGGCTCTGCGTCGGGTCGGCCCCGGACACCTTCCTCGGCGCGGCGGGGCGCAGGGCGCGGCAGCTGATCGACGGTGGTGCGCTGGGGCAGGTGATCACCGGCACCGCCTTCATGCTCGGGCGCGGCATGGAGCACTGGCACCCGAACCCGGCCTTCTACTACCAGCCCGGCGCCGGGCCGGTGCTCGACATGGGGCCCTACTACCTGACCATGCTGACCTACCTGCTGGGGCCGGTGCGGGCGGTCAGCGCCGCCACCTCCTTCGGCGCGAAGACCCGCACGATCACCGCCGAGGGGCCGCTGCAGAATACCAGCTTCGAGGCTGGCACCCCGACCACCGCGCTGTCGCTGCTCGAATTCCACTCCGGCCCCATCGTCACCTTCGGCGCCTCCTGGGACGTCCATCGCCATTCCAACATGCCGATCGAACTGCACGGCACGGAGGGCTCGCTGCGCCTGCCCGACCCGGACAATTTCGGCGACGTGGTGGCGCTGTCGCCGGCCGGCGCGGACTGGGTGGCGCACAGCTCCGAAGGCACGCCCTTCGGCACCACCAACTACCCGTTCGACGCCCCCGACAGGGCCAACTACCGGGCGCTCGGTCTTGCGGAAATGGCCGAGGCGCTGGCGGAGGGCCGCACCCCCCGCGCTGGCGGCGCCCTCGCCTACCACGTGCTCGAGGTGCTCGAGGGCATCCTGTTGGCCGGAGAGCGCCGGGCGCGGGTCGAGATCGCTTCCTGCCCGGAGCAGCCGGCACTTCTGGACGAGGTGGCGGCGGAGGGGTTGCTGCGATGATCCGCGATACGCTTGCCCCCGGCGCCCGCGCCACGCTCGCCGCACAGGCGCAAGCGCCGGGCCGCCCGTTCGAGGAGATGAGCGCCGCCGAGGCCCGCGCCGCCTTCGATGCCGGCTGGCCGCTGCTGCAGCTGCCGCCCGATCCGGCGCTGGCCGAGGGGCCGGTGCCGATGCCGCTCCGCGGAGGCGCGGCACTCTGCTGGCGCGGCTCCACGGCCCCCGCGCAGGGCGCGCGCTGCATCCTCTACCTGCACGGCGGAGGCTGGGTGGTCGGCAGTCCGGCCTCGCATGCGGCGATCTGCCAGAGGCTCGCCGCCGCCTGCCAGGCGGTGGTGGTCTGCCCGGACTACCGGCTCGCTCCCGAGCACCGCTTTCCTGCCGCAGCCGAGGATGCCATCGCCTGCCTCGGCTACCTGCCCGCAATGGTGGATCAGCTCGGAATTTCGGACGAGCGGATCGTCGTCGCGGGCGACAGCGCGGGCGGCAACCTTGCCGCCGTCGCAGCGCTGGCATCCTCGCGGGGAAGGTCCGCGCCGCGCCCGCGCGCGCAACTGCTGTTCTACCCCAACACCGACGCCACGCAGACGCACGAGAGCTACACCCGCTTTGCCGAGGGCTTCGGGCTGAGCGCGCGCACCATGCGCTGGTTCCGCGACCAATACGCCGCGCCAGAGGACTTTGACGACTGGCGCATCTCGCCGCTGCGCGCCGAGCTGACCGGTGCTCCGCCCGCCTTCGTGGCGCTGGCCGGGGCCGACATCCTGCATGACGAGGGG
Organism: Roseobacteraceae bacterium; assembly: GCA_048381755.1. Taxonomy (GTDB): domain Bacteria; phylum Pseudomonadota; class Alphaproteobacteria; order Rhodobacterales; family Rhodobacteraceae; genus Salipiger. The sequence continues at coordinate 76,280 of JBLXGS010000009.1, read as the reverse complement.
CGCGCCTATGCCGAGGCCCTGGCAGCGGCCGGGACCGAGGTCGAGGCGCGGCTCTGGGCCGGGCACCTGCACGGGTTTCTCAGCCATTGCCGGCATGACCGCGCCGCCTTCGAGGCGATTGCCGCCGCCGCGCAGTTCCTCGACCGGCTGGACGTCTGAACCGCGGAGCGGCTCAGGCCGAGGCGCGCATCACCAGCTTGGCTGGCAGCAGGGTCGAGCTGACCGAGCCGCGTTGCGCCTCACCGGAGAGCTGTGCCAGAAGCTGCGCCCCGGCGGTCCGGGCGATGCCCTCGTAGTCCTGAGCCATGGTGGAGAGCGAGGGCGCGCTGTAGCGGCTCAGCGGGTGGTCGTCATGGCCCGCGACGCGCAGGTCGAACTCCGCGCCATGGCCGACCTTCAGCCCCTCTTCATGCGCCGCGGCGATCACCCCGAAGGCAAGCCGGTCGTTGGCGCAGAGCAGCGTCCGCCCCGGCAGCCCCGCGGCGATCAGCGCCTTCATCCGCTCGAAGCCCACCCGCTCGAGGTCCCAGGGGGTATCGGTCTCGCTTTCGAGCACCAGCGGCGTCGCGCCATGTTCGCGCATGGCGGTGAGATAGGCGGCGCAACGCTCGCGCGTGCCGGGGTTCACCGGCGGCGTGTTGAAATAGACCGGCGGCTCGCCGGAACGGCAGAGATAGTCGACCATCGTGTCGATGCTCTGGCGGTTGTCGTTGCCGACGAAGGAGGCCATGCCGCCGATCGCGTTGTCGAGGAAGATGCAGGGCGTCGCCTCGACGAAGCGCTGCATGGCCTCGGAGTCAGAGGCGAAGCCGAGCGGCGCGATCAGCGCCCCACCCACGCGCAGCGACTGCAGGGTGCGCAGCGCCTCGACCTCCAGCTCCGGCTGGCCGTGCGGCGAGATGGTCAGCGGCCAGTAGCCCTCGGCGCGCAGCAGCAGCTCCAGCCGGGTGACCAGCTGGGCGTAGAACGGGTCGGTGATCGCCGGAACGATGATGCCGATGGTGCGGGTGCGCTTGCGGTTGAGGTTCCGCGCGTAGAGGTTCGGCTGGTAATCGGTTTCCTCGAGCTTGGCCTCGATCAGCGCCCGCGTCGAGGGCTTCACGCTTTCCGGGTCCTCGAAGAACTTCGACAGCGTCGGACGCGAGACACCGCAGGCCCGCGCGAAATCCTCCATCGTGCGTGGCCGCTCCTCCTCCATGTGCTCCCCTTTGTCGTACCGATCCCTGTTCCCGAAGTTACCGTAAAGAAAAATTTCCAGCGCGCGTAAAGTTTTTTGACCCGGAGCGCCTCGACTTGGCGTCACCCTGTCGCCGGGGGAAGCGACGCGCGCGGGGACGGCGCGTCAGGCGGCCCCCACCTCCAGCGGTTCGCGCCAGCCGTTGCGCTCGGCGAGCGCGAGACACGCCTCGATGCTCTCCACCGCCCCATAAGTGTCGACCGAGCGCAGCGACGCCGCGGCGGCGGCATGGGCATAGGCGAGGCAATCGCGCAGCGGAACGCCGCGGTGATGGCCGCAGAAGAACCCTGCGGCGAAGGCATCGCCCGCGCCGTTGGTGCCCTTCACCTCGGCCTGCGGCACGCGGGTCGAGGGGTGCGACTGCACCGTGCCGTCGCGCTCCAGCGCCAGCGCACCGCCGGGGAAGTGCGCCACGGCGATCTCCATGCTGCCGAGTTCCATCACCCGATGCAGCGCAGCGAGCACACCGGGCACCGAAGTCGTGCCCTCCCGCACCGTCTGCATGTCGGCAAAAGCGCCGATCTCGTAATCGTTGACCACAAGGTAGTCGAGATGCGGCAGGCAGGGCAGGATGATCCGCCGCAGGTCGTCGCGGGGGATGCTCATCACCTCCATGTTGGTGCGCAACCCGGCAGCGCGGGCCTTCTTCAGCACCGTGACCCAGCCGCTGGGATCGCCCTGCCACGGTGCGTCGAGAAGCGCGTGGGTGCCGGGCAGGCCGAGATGCAGCATCCGGGCGGTGACGCCCACGAAATCGAAATGGTCAGGCGAGAGGTGATCGCTGGAGTCGGCTTCGAAGATATGCGTCCGCTTGCCGTTCTCGGCCGAAGTGAAGGCCATGGTGCGATGGGTGCGCAGCTGCGGGTCTACGTGGAACTGCGCGCAGTCGATGCCATGGTCCGATGCAACGCCGCGTAGGAGCCGCCCGTCCGGGTCCTCGCCGCAGAGCCCGACGGTGGAGACCGGGATCTCGGGTGCGAGGCGGCGGATGTCGACGGCGAAGTTGCAACCCGCCCCGCCGCCCTGCGCAGAGGCCGACAGGATGCGCGTCGCCGTCTCTTCCTCGGGCCAGCGCGGCAGGACCATGTTGTGATCGACGCACCAGGTTCCCCCGGTGATGTAGCCGCTGCGCGTGCTGCCCATGGCGTCATGCCCTCTCTCGTTGGTTCGTCGTTCCGCTGATCGGTGTGGCCTGCGGGGGCGTGATACCCCCGCAGGGGCTCACGCGGCGCTCTTCAGCGCGTCCTTCGCCAGCACCGCCTCGGTGATCTGCACGTCGTCCTCGAGCGGGCGGCTCGGAGTGATGCCGCGCGACTGCAGCGTGCCGTGATAGGCGCGGGTCGCCTCCTCGGAGCCCATATCGCCATCCGCCACGGCGCGCATCATGCGCACCATTTCCTGCGGATCGTCTGCGAGGTTGATCTTGCGCCCGAAGAGCGCCACCCGCGCGCCGTAGCGCTCGATCTGCGCGATCAGTTCGAGACAATCGCGGGTCGTGCCCGCGCCGCCGCCGAGCACCCCAACGGTCACCGAGGGATCGTAGCTGACCAGCTCGTCGAGCGCCCGCGGGCCGTTGTAGGCGATCTTCAGGAATTCGGGTCGCTCGCGTTTCGACAGGCCCGCCATGCAGCGCATCATCGCGTCGTTGACGTAGCCGGGGATGTCCTCGGCCCCGATGCCGCAGTCGACGTTCGGGTTGAACACCTCGAGGAAGTAGCGGAAATCATTGGCCGCCGCATCTTCGCGGAAGGCGGCGAAATGCTCTAGCGACATGTAGTCGGCGTCGAGGTCGTTGTTGAAGGTGATCGAGTAGAGCCCGAGATCGCAGCCGAGCCGCTTTGCCTCGCCGAGGTTGGCGGTGCGGAACGGGCGCGAGGGCTGCTTGGCGTAGCTGGCCCCGCGGAACACCCAGACATCGGTGGTATCATTGGCGCGGATCGCCGGGGTCACGCGGCTGGTGTCATAGACCCCGCGCTCCTGCAGCGCCTCGAGGTTGGAGACCGAGGTCAGCATCACGTCGACCACGTCCTGCGTGACGATGGCCTCGATGCTGTCGAGGAATTCGGGCCGGGTGCGGAAGGCCCCGGCGCTGCCGTCGGCATTGCGGTGCGGGCCGCAGGATTTGATCGACGGGCCCATGTCCCCGTCCTTGGCGTCGGCGATGATGAAGTCGCCCTTGCGGTAGTCGCCACTGCGGATGCGCGCGAGTTTCTCGTCCAGTCTCAGCATGTCTTGGTCCTTGCGGGGTTGGGAAGTGGGTTTCGGGTTCAGTCCGCGGGCTGGCCCGCGGGTGGCTCCATGGCGCCGGTCATGATCGCCACGGCGTCGGACATGGTCATCTCCGAGGGTCGGACCACCGCAACGCGGCGGCCGAGCCGGTGGATGTGCACGCGGTCGGCGATCTCGAAGACGTGCGGCATGTTGTGCGAGATCAGCACGATGGCGATGCCGCGGTCGCGCACGTCCCTGATGAGATCGAGCACCTTGCGGCTTTCCTTCACGCCGAGCGCCGCGGTGGGCTCGTCGAGGATCACCACCTTCGAGCCGAAGGCGCAGGCGCGCGCCACGGCGACGCCCTGCCGCTGCCCGCCCGAGAGCGTCTCGACCACCTGGTCGATGTTCTGGATGGTCATCAGGCCGAGGTCCGACAGGTGTTTCCGGGCCTCCTCGCGCATCCGCGCGCGGTCGAGCAGCCGGAAGAGCCCGCCGCGCAACCCCGGTACGCGGTACTCGCGCCCGAGGAAGAGGTTGTCGACGATGGTCAGCGCCGGCGCCAGCGCCAGCCCCTGGAACACCGTCTCGATGCCCTTCGACCGCGCGTCCATCGGGCTGTGGAAGGCGACCTTCTCGCCGCCGAGGAAGATCTCGCCGGCGTCGGGGCGCACGGCCCCCGCGAGCGCCGAGATCATCGTCGACTTGCCCGCACCGTTGTCGCCGATGACCGCGAGGATCTCTCCCGGCATCAGGTCGAAATCGGCGCCGTCCATCGCCACGACCCGGCCGAAGGATTTGACCAGCCCGCGCGCCTTCAGCACCGGCTCGGGATTGGTCACGGGCCGCGCCATCATGTGGAGATCCTCCGCAGCCACTGGTCGAAGGAGACCGCGATGATGATCAGGAAGCCGATGGTGAACTCCTGCCAGAGCACGTCGAGCCCGGCGAGCGCCAGCCCGTTGCGGAAGAAGCCGACGATCAGCGCCCCGATCAGCGTGCCGATGATCGAGCCGCGCCCGCCGAAGAGGCTGGTACCGCCGATCACCACCGCGGTGATGCTGTCGAGGTTGGTCATCGCCCCGCCCAGCGGACTGATCGCGCCGATGCGCCCGATCAGCAGCCAGCCGGCAAAGCCGCAGATCGCCCCGGCGGTCAGATAGACGGTGAACAGCACCTTGCGCGTGCCGATCCCCGAGAGCCGCGCGGCATTGGGATCGTTGCCCACCGCATAGATGTGCCGGCCATAGGCGGTGCGATTGAGCACGTACCACAGCAGCCCGGCCAGCAGCAGCATCAACAGCGAGCCGATGGTCAGCCGTGCCGCCCCCATGCGCAACGACTCGCCGGTCCATTGCAGGATCGGCGCGGCGGCCTCGATCTCCTGCTGGCGGATGGTCTCGCCGCCCGACCAGAACTGGATCAGCGCGTTGAACACGCTCCAGGTGCCCAAGGTGACGATGAACGGCGGCAGGCGGATCATCGTCACGAAGAACCCGTTGAGCGCGCCGCAGCCCGAGCCGACCGCGATGCCGAGCGCCAGCGCCAGACCGGGCGGAACGTCATGGTCCATCGCCAGCCGACCCATGGCGACCGAGCTCAGCACCACGATCGCGCCGACCGAGAGGTCGATCCCGGCGGTCAGGATGATCAGCGTCTGCGCCAGCGCCACGGTGCCGATGATGGTCACCTGCTGCAGCACCAGCGACAGGTTGAACGGGTGGAAGAAGCGCTGCCCGACCACCGACGAGAAGACCGCCAGCCCGAGCACCAGCACGAAGAGCGGGATGATCGTCGGGTTGCCATGCAGCACGTTGATCACCCGCCGCGACAGGCGGGGGTCGTGGGTGGCGAACTGCGGCAGGTCGTTGCTAGCCATGTCAGGGATCCCGGATTGCGTCGGTCACGGCGGGCCCGCCGTGGCGGGCCCCATCGAAGCGCTTGCGAAGGTTCAGCCCCAGCAGAGCTCGAGCGCCTCTTCGCTGGTGATGGACTCGAGCCCCTCCACCGGCTTGTCGGTCACCAGCTTCACACCGGTGTTGTAGAAATCGAGCCCCTCGGACGGTTCCGGCATGGTGCCGTCCTTGGCATGGGCAACCACCGCCTCGACCCCGAGCGAGGCCATCAGCAGCGGGAACTGCATCGAGGTCGCGCCGATCACCCCGTCCTGCACGTTGCGCACGCCGGGACAGCCACCGTCGACCGAGGTGATCAGCACCGAGCCGTCGTCCTTGCCCGCGCCCTTCAGCGCCTCCCAGGCACCTGCGGCGGTGGGCTCGTTGATCGTGTAGACGACGTTGACGTCGTAATCCTTCTGCAGCAGCGTCTCCATGCCGTCGCGGCCACCGACCTCGGAGCCGCCCGCCATCTCGTGGCCGACGATGCGCGGATCGTCCTCGTCGTCGCGCCGGTCGGGATTCTTGATGTCGATGCCGAAGCCTTCCATGAACCCCTGATCCCGCTTCACATCGACGGTGGGCTGGCTTTCATGGGCGTCAAGAAAGGCGATCTTGGCCGATTGCGCGGCCTCCTCGCCCAGCGTTTTCAGCGCCCATTGCCCGATCATCTCGCCGGCGAGGAAGTTGTCGGTGGCAAAGGTCGCATCCGCCGCGTCGATCGGCTCCAGCGGGGTGTCGAGCGCGATGACGAGGATTCCCGCGTCGCGCGCCTTCTGCACCGTCGGCACGATCGCCTTGGTGTCGCTGGCCAGAAGCAGGATGCCGTCGGCCCCGGCGGCGATGAGGTTCTCGATGGCGGTGATCTGCGTGTCGTTGTCGCCGTCGTACTTGCCAGCGAAGGCCTGGAACTTCACGCCCAGCTCCTCGGCCTTGGCCGCCGCGCCCTCGCGCATCTTGGCAAAGAACGGGTTGGTGTCGGTCTTGGTGATCAGCCCGACGAGAATGTCGTCGTCCTGAGCCCATGCCGCCGGGGCGGCTAAAATCAGGGCCGCCGGAGCGGCAAGCATCAGGGCCGTGGCGGACCCTGCGGCCCCCAGCCTAAAAAGCGTTTTCATAATGTCCTCCCAAAATGCGCAGCTCCTCCCTGCGCATGTTCAGTGGGCAGAATGGGGAAACTTCTGTCAATAAAGATTCATATATTGCTATACTTTTGTAAATCTCTTATCATAAGTGGCAAATCCGCGAGGATGCCGTAAGGTCATGGAGCAGCATGGAAAATCCCGGTCACGACCCGATATACCGCCTGCTGCTCGACGGGCCTCCGCGCAGCGCGCGCGAGATCGAAACCCACGTCGGCCTGTCCCGCGTCACCGCTGGGCAGAGAATCAAGGCGCTGGCCCGGGCCGGTCTGATCACCGAGGGTGACAGCCTCGCCTCGGGCGGCGGACGACCGGCGCGGACCTGGCGGATCAACCCGCATTACCGCAACCTCATCGGCATCGACGTCGGCGAGCAGATGGCGCGGGTGACGCTTTTCTCCTTGGGTCTCGATGTGCTGGACGAGGCGCTGCTGGAGATCGACCTGCGCGCCGATCCGGCCCGCACGCTCGAGGCGCTAGCTGCCTGCGCCGAGCGACTTTCGAACGGCGACGGGGCAAGCGCCCCCGTCGCCGGGCTCGGCATCGCCCTGCCCGCGCCGATCGACTACCAGCAGGGCCGCGTCGCCAAGCCCTCGGTGATGTACGGCTGGGAAGAACTCGATCTGCGCGCGCTCTTGCGCACCCGGCTCAAGATGCCCGTGGCGCTGGACAACGACGTCAACCTGATGTGCCTCGCCGAGCAGCGGCTGCACTGGCCCGAGACCCGTCACTTCGTCTTCATCAAGGCAGGCACTGGGATCGGCTGCGGGATGATCACCGACGGTCAGCTTCTGCGCGGCGCCTTCGGCACCTCGGGCGACATCGGCCACATCCAGCACAGCCCCGAGCCGCATCGGCTGTGTCGCTGCGGCAAGCAGGGCTGCATCGAGGCCCATGCGGCGGGCTGGGCGCTGGCGCGGGACCTGCAAGCGCAGGGACACGACTGTCGCGACGCGCGCGAGGTCATGCAGCTCTATGTCCGGGGCGCGCCCGAGTGCCGCGCGCTGGTCAACGCCAGCAGCCGGATCATCGGCACGGTGGCGGCCGATCTCGTCGCGATGCTGAACCCCGAGGTGCTGGTGATCGGCGGCACGCTCTCCGGTGCGGGCGAGGCGATGCTGGCGGGGATCCGCGAGAGGGTCTACCAGCGCTGCCTGCCGCTTGCGACCGAACGGCTGCAGATCGGCTCGGCGCGCGGCGGTGAACGCCTCGGCGTGCAGGGAGCCGCGATCCTTGCCCGGGCGCAGATGGGCGCGCCGTCCTGAGCATCCCGGCCTGAAGATCCGGCCTGAGGATCCGGCCCGAGCCGCGCAGATGCCGCTCAGACCAGCCCCAGCAGCAAGGGCACCAGCACCAGCCCGGCCAGCACCGCCGTCTGCACCGCGAGCATGGCGATGGCGGTGCCCCCCACATCCGCGAGCTTGGCCAGCGAGGTCTTCATGCCGACCGCCGCGACCGCGGTCACCAACAACGCGCGCGACAGGGTCGAGGCGGGGGCGATCACCGCCTCCGGCACGAGGTGGAAAGAATTGAGCGCCGCCAGCACGAGAAAGGCCGCGACGAAGCCCGGCAGCAGTGGTGGGCGTGCCTCGGTCGCCGGCGCGTGCCGGCGCATGGCCAGCGCCCCGATCAGCACCACCGGTGCCAGCATGGTGACCCGGATCAGCTTGACCACCGTTGCGATGTCTCCGGTCTCGTCCGATACCGAGTAGCCCGCGCCCACCACCTGCGCCACGTCGTGGATGGTGCCGCCGAGAAAGAGGCCGGTCAGGTGCTGGTCGAGCCCCAGCACCTCGGCGAGAATTGGGTAAACGATCATCGCCACCGTGGAAAAGGCGGTGACCGAGATCACGGTGAACGACAGGTCGCGCTCGGCGGTCTCGCGCTGCGGCAGGATCGAAGAGATCGCCATCGCCGCCGACGCACCGCAGATCGCCACCGACCCGCCGGTGAGAAAGCCGAAGGCGCGGTCCTTGCCGACGAGGCGCGACAGCAGGATCGAGCCGAGGATGGTCACGGCAATGCAGAGCGCGATGACCAGAACGAAACCCCAGCCAATCTGCCGTACCATGTCGAGCGAGACCCGCAACCCCAGCAGCGCCACGCCGATGCGCAGCAGCCCCTTGGCGGCAAAGGTGATGCCGGGGCCGGTGTTTTCATGCTCGGACAGGAAGTGGAACGGGATGCCGAGCAGGATCGCCATGAGCATGACAGGCGCGCCGTAGTGGTTGGACAGGAACTGCGCCGCCATCGCCAGCACGATCGCCAGCGCCGTGCCGGGCGCGAGGACCTTCGCCTGCGCGACGATGCGGCGGGGGTCCGAAAGGGTGGCGGTGAATGCGCTCATATCCTGTCCTCGGTGGGCTCTGGGAGTTTCTTGGGCCGGACCGGGAGGCCCGTGCCGGAACCGGCGCGCCGCCCTAAGAGGGCGCGCCGGCGGTCGGTTACTGGATGTCGCTGGCGCGTTCGGCGTCCAGCTCCTCGGTCGCGGTCTGCACCGCACTCTGCATGGCGTTGAAGATCTCCTGGCCTCCCTCGACGTTGGCGGTGAACCAATCATAGACCGGCTGCGCGGCGTCGGCGAAGGCCTGCTTTTCCTCGGGGGTCGGTACGTAGAGATCGCCACCGCCCTCGACGAATTCCTGGTAGGCCGGGATCGACTTGCGCTTCGGCGAGGCGAAGGTCGCCTGCTGCAGCTGGTAGAAGCCGTCGACCACCACGCGGCGCATGTCCTCCGGCAGGGCCATGAACTTCTCGTTCGACATCCACCACAGCGCGCCCATGTAGGCGTGACCGTCGAGGGTGACATACTGCAAGCCGGCCTCGGGGAACTTCATCGACATGATGTCGGTGATGCCGTTCTTCGTGCCCTCGACCACGCCGGTCTGCAGCGAGGTGAAGAGCTCGGGCCATGGGATCGGCGTCGGCGCCGCATCGAGGGCGCGCACCAGTTCCTGCGGCAGGTCGGCGACAACGGTGCGGATTTTCATGCCCTTGAGGTCCGCGGGCGTCTGCACCCGCTGCTTGGTGTTGGCGAAGTTGCGCCAGCCGCCGGTGTTGCCGATGGTCATCAGGCGGATCAGCCCGCCGGAATCCTCCAGCGCCATCGCGCGCATGGTGCGGGTGAAGTCGCCCGACAGCACCTTCTCGGCCACCCGGTCGTCCTGCATCACGTAGGGCAGATCCAGCACCTGCACGTAGGGGAACAGCCCTGCCGCACCGCCCGAGGTCGAGATGTAGACGTCGATCGAGCCGTCAGCCACGCCCTGCAGGCATTCCGCGCCGTTCGAGCAGAGCTGCGTGCCCATGTAGATCTCGACACCGATGGCGCCGTTCGAGGCGCTTTCGACGTAGGATTTGAATACCTGCAGCCCGTCGTAATCCTCGTCGTTCTCGTTGGAGTTGGCGACGGCGCGGATCGTGTAGTCCTGCGCCATTGCCGGGACGGCAAGCGCCGCAGTCATCAGCAGCGTCGCCGCCAGCGTCTTGGTCTTCCTGAGCATGTTATCCTCCCTGATAGCTCTGGATTTTCTTAGTTCGCGAACCCGGTCAGTCGCGGGATCGTCATGGAAATCGCGGGGAAGTAGGTGATCAGGAAGATCACCGCGATCTCGACCGCGAGGAATGGCAGGATGGCGCGGGCGATGGTCGTCACCCTCTCGCCCGACACGGCCGAGGCGACGAAGAGCACCAGGCCCATGGGCGGCGTCGCCAGCCCCACCGTCAGGTTCACGCACATGATGATGGCGAAATGCACCGAGTCGACGCCCATGCCGGTGAACACCGGGCCAAGGATCGGCCCCAAGATGATGATCGCCGGGCCAGCGTCGAGGAACATACCCACCGCGAAGAGCAGCAGGTTGATCAGGAACAGCAGCAGCAGCGGGTTCTCGGTCAGCGTCAGGATGAAATCGGCCATCTGCTGCGGCGCGTGCGACAGCGAGACCACCGTCTTGAACGCCATGGCCGCGCCCACCAGCAGCAGCACCACCGCCGAAGTCAGACCGGCGCGGCCCAGCACATCGGGCAGTTCGGCAAAGCGCAGGGTCTTCAGCACGAAGAGGCTGATGAAGAGCGCGTAGAACACCGCCACCGCCGCCGCCTCGGTCGGGGTGAAGACGCCCGCAAGGATGCCGCCCAAGATGATCACCGGCGTCAGCAGCGGGAAGAAGGCCTTGAGGCTGGCCTCGCCGCGCTCGCCCCAGCTGTATTTGCGGGACGCCACGGGAAAGTCGTAGCGGTTGGCCATCACCTTGATCAGCAGCATCAGTCCGACGCCCACCAGCACCCCCGGCACCAGCCCTGCAAGGAACAGCGCCGCGACGCTCTCGCCCATCACATAGGCGTAGATGATCATGATCCCCGAGGGCGGAATGATCGGGCCGATGACCGAGCTTGCCGCGGTGATCGCGGCGGCGAAGCGGCGGGTGTAGCCCTGCTTCTCCATCGCCGGAATCAGCATCGAGCCGAGCGCCGAGGTGTCGGCGACGGCCGAGCCCGAGAGCCCGGCGAACAGCATCGAGGACATCACGTTCACATGCGCCAGCCCGCCGCGCAGGTGGCCCATGAAAGCCTGGCTGAACTCGACGAGCCGGTGGGTGATGCCACCGCGGTTCATGATCTCGCCCGCCAGCATGAAGAAGGGGATCGCCATCAGCGGGAAGCTGTCCATGCCGTTGTAGAGATTGCGGTAGAGCAGCGTCAGATCGCGCTCCTGCCCGTTGAGGAACAACAGGATGCCCGGCGCGGCCAGGAGGCCGAAGAACACCGGCAGGCCGATCATCAGGAAGACGAGGAAGAGCGGAAGGAACCAGATCAGCATGTCATTCGGCTCCCTGCGTGTTGGCCTGCTGGATCGTGGGCAGGTCGCGGACCGAGCAAAGCTCGGCAAGATTGCGCAGGATCAGCTCGATGTTGACCAGCACCAGCAGCGCCATGCCGACGAGGATCGAGGCCATCATCCAGCTGCGCGGCACCCGATGCCATTCGCTGAAATCGAGCGCCGTGGGAATGTAGAGCGAGGCCGAGGCGAAGCGCCCGCCAAGTCCGGTAACCTCCTTCCAGCCGATCTGCAGCGCGAAGACCAGCACCATCAGGCTGATCGCCAGCAGCAGGAGGTTCAGCAGGCTGGCCGCGCGGCGCGGCAGCATGGATGGGAGGATGTCGATCGCCACGAAACCGCCCCGGCGGAAGGCGGTCGGTGCCATCAGCCCGGTCATCCACAGCATGCAGAAGCGCGCGGCCTCGTCCGGCCAGGGCAGCGCGTTGCCCAGCACGTAGCGGCAGAACACCTGCACCAGCGTCACCGCCACCATGACCGCGATGGCCACGACGCCGATGCCGCGCCCCACTTTCAGCAGGTGGTCGTTGACCCAGGACAGGGGCCGGATCAGCCCGTCGAGTAGCACCATTCTCTCCTCCCCGTCATGCCGCACCCTCCTCCTGGGTGGCGGCATGCCGTCAGTTGATGTCGAGCCGCGCGACCCGCCCGCCGAAGAAGGCCAGCGGATCGCCCTGTTGCATGGTGGCGCGCAAGACCTCGCCGACGACAATCGCGTGATCGCCGGCCTCGTGCACCGCGTGGCGGCGGCAATCGAAGCGGGCGAGGCAGTGCTCCAGCACCGGCACGCCCTCGGCATTCGGCTCCAGCGGCGTGCCGATCAGCGCCGCGCCGTTCTTCGCAACCGTCCACGCCAGCTCCTGCTGCTCCGCCGCGAGCACATGGATCGCGTAGTGCTCGGCCCCGGCAAAGAGGTCGAACCGGCTGGAACTGCGCGCCGGCGACCAGAGCACCAGCGGCGGATCCATCGAGACCGACGAGAAGCTGTTGGCGGTGATCGCGGCACAGCCCTCGGGCCCGCAGGCGGTGACGATGGTCACCCCCGTGGCGAACAGCCCGAAGGCATCGCGCAGCGCCCGCCCATTGCCCGGGTCAGGCACGAAGCTCTGGAAGCACTGGGGCTGCGCCATTTGCATCAGGCGACCTCGCGGCCGAGCGCCGCCTCGTAGAGCTGGAACCACTGCACGCGGCTCAGCGCGACCTTGCGGGCATCGGAGATTTTCGCGATCCGCTCCAGAGAGTTGGTGCCCAGCACCGGCAGGATGGTGGCCGGGTGGCGGAGCAGGAAGGCGACGGCAATGGCGGCGCGGTCGGCGCCGAATTCGCCGGCCAGCGCATCCATGCGGCGGGTCAGTTCGCTCTCGCCGGTCATCAGGCTGCCACCACCGAGCGGCGACCAGGCCATTACCGGATCCTTGCGGCGCTGGTGGAACGCCAGATCGCCATCGGTGAAGGGCTCGACGCGGGCCAGCGAGATCTCGATCTGGTTGGTGGCGAGTTTCGTGTCCATCGCGCTCTGCAGCAGCTCGACATCCCAGGGGCGGAAGTTCGACACGCCGGCGGCGCGGATCTTGCCCGCCTTCACAAGACCGTCGAGCGCGGCACCGGTCTTCTCGTGGTCCATGAGCGGATCGGGGCGGTGGATCAGCAGCAGGTCGATGTAATCGGTGCCGAGATCGCGCAGCGAGTTCTCCACCGACGCTTCGATGTGGGCCTTCGAGGTGTCGTAGTGCTTGCAGGCCACGTCGGCGTACTTGCCGCAGGGCGCGACGATGTCGCACTTGGTGACCACTTCCACCTTTTGGCGCAGGGACGGGTCGGCCTTGAACGCCTGCCCGAGCACTGCCTCGGCGGTGTAATCGCCATAGATGTCGGCCTGATCGAGCGTCGTGATCCCCTGCGCGAGACAGGCGTCGATCTTGGCGCGCACATGGCCCGCAGAGGTGTCGGCGTCATCGCCGATCCGCCACATGCCGTAGACCAGCCGCGAGAAGCTGAGCCCCTCGGCGATGGTCACGCGGTCCCGGGTGAAGTCGTTGAGAGTATCCATCAGCGGCGGTCTCCTGCGCCGAGCGGCGTCTGCGGAAGGGTTTGCGGAACGCGGCCCCAGGCCTGGTTGAGCTGGCAGGTCTTGAGCTGCGGCAGCACGCGCGAGCCGAAATGCTCGGCTTCCTCGACGTGCGGGTAGCCCGAGAGCACGAAGGCGCGGATGCCCATCTTCTGCAGTTCCTCGAGCTTGCTGAGCACCTGGTCTGTCGAGCCGACGATGGCCGCACCGCAACCCGAGCGCGCCCGGCCGATGCCCGTCCAGAGGTTCGGCTCGATATAGCCCTCGAGATCAGCCAGCTCGCGGTTGCGTGCCTGGTGGCTGACGCCGAGACTGCCTGCATCCAGCGCCCGCTCGCGGATCGCCTGCCCCAGCTCGTCGTCGAGCTTGCTGGCGATGTAGCGGGCGTATTCCTTGGCCTCTGCCTCGGTGTCGCGCACGATGACATGGCTGCGGAAGCCGTAATCCAACGTGCGCCCATACTGCTCGGCGGCGGCATTGGCGGCCTTCATCCGCCCGGCGATGTCCTCGGTCTTTTCCGGCCACATCAGGTAGACGTCGCAATGCTGGCCGCAGAGGTCGAGCGCGGCGGGGGAGTAGCCGCCGAAATAGAGCATCGGCCCGCCCTGCTGGTAGGGCTTGGCGGGATCGGTGGTGAGGCCGGTGAAGTTGTAGACCTCGCCCTCGTAGTTGATCTCGTCGCGGTTCCAGGCCTGCTTGAGGATCTCAACCACCTCGCGCGAGCGCTGGTAGCGGTACTGGCTTTCGGCCTTCTCGCCGGGGAAGTCGGACGAGATGATGTTCACCGTCAGCCGCCCCTGCAGCATGTGATCGAGCGTCGCGATGGTCCGCGCCAGCATGATCGGCTGCATCTCGCCGCAGCGCACGGCGGCCAGCAGGTTGATGGCGCTGGTGATCGGCGCGCAGCCCGCGACGAAGCTCAGCGTGTCCTGCCCAACCTGATAGGACGAGGGGCACAGGATATTGCCAAAGCCCTGCGCCTCGGCGGTCTTCACGATCTCCGAGCAATGATCCCACGACGAGCGCAGATCGCCGTCTGGCACGCCGAGGAACTGGTAGTCATCCGAGCAGAGCGCCGAGAACCAGGCCACCTCGACCGCGTCGAGATCGGCGGATGTAACGGGTACGACCGTCATGTTTTCCTCCCTGAAAACCTCCGAACTTTCCCTTTCACTACCCGCGTCTTTGATGTAGATCAATGGTGTATCAATTTTTTCGTTCGCAGCATCCGCAGGGGGAGGCGGAAACATGCAGGGAAAAAACAGGAATTCGGCTCACAGGCCCGATGCGCTGCCGATCTACATGCAGATCAGCGAGCTGGTGATCCGCGATATCGCCGCTGGCCGACTCGTCGACGGGCAGAAACTGCCGCCCGAGCGGGAGTTCGCCAAAGCCCATGGCACCACCGTGCGCACCTTGCGCAAGGCATTGCTGGAGCTGGAGAAAAAGGGGCTTCTCGAGCGCCGTCAGGGCTCTGGCAACTACGTCCGCGCCGGTGGTGAGGTCGAATCGGTCTACTCGATGTTCCGCCTCGAACTGGCCGAGGGCGGCGGCGGGCTGCCGACTGCCGACATCCTTTCGGCCGACTACGCGCCCAAGGATGCGCAGCAGCCCGCCTATGGCACTTCGGACCACGGCACCCGCTTTCGCCGCCTGCGCTACCTCGACGATGTCGTCATCGCGGTCGAGGAGATCTGGCTCGACGGCGGCGCGGGCCGCGTCCCGCGCGAGATGGTGCAGGATTCGCTCTACCTGACCTACAAGCGCGCCCTGCAGCTCTGGATCACCCGCGCCGAGGACCGCGTGGGCATCGGTCAGGTGCCGGACTGGGCGCCCGAGGCATTCCCGCTCAAACCCGGCACCACCACCGCCTACATCGAGCGCCTTTCGTGGGCGCAGGGCAACGAGGCGGTCGAGTTCTCACGCACCTGGTACGACACCCAAAAGGCGCTCTACGTCCAGCGCCTCATCTGAAGGGAGGAGGATTTCCCTATGACGACCCAGACCCTCGCGCGCAGCGAGACACGGACCATCATCTACGGCATCATCGGCTGCGGCATGATGGGACAGGAGCATCTGCGCAATATCGCGCTGCTCGAGAACACCGCCGTCGGCGCGATCTTCGAGCCCGACGCCGAGATGCGCGCCCATGCGCGGCAGTTCGCCCCGAACGCGCAGTTCGTGGACAGCATCGAGGCGCTGCTGGACGTGGCCGAGATCGACTGCCTGCTGATCGCCAGCCCCAACTTCCGCCATGTGGAGCAGCTGCAGCAGATCGCAGGCAAGCGCCCCCTGCCCGTACTGGTGGAAAAGCCGCTGTTCACCGATCCGGACCACGCCGCCGCGATCGACGCCTTTGCCGAAAGCTACTCCGCGCCGGTCTGGGTGGCGATGGAATACCGCTACATGCCACCCGTCGCCAAGCTGCTGGAAGAGGCCGAGGCGGCCACCGGCGGGGTGAAGATGCTGACCATCCGCGAGCACCGCTTCCCCTTCCTCGAGAAGGTCGGCGACTGGAACCGCTTCAACCGCTACACCGGCGGCACCTTCGTCGAGAAATGCTGCCATTTCTTCGATCTCATGCGGCTGACGCTGAAGTCCGATCCGGTGCGCGTCATGGCGATGGGCGGACAGGCGGCCAACCACCTCGAGGAGACCTACGCAGGCGAGACCCCCGATATCTTCGACCATGGCTACGTGATGGTCGAGTTCGAGAGCGGCGTGCGCGCCATGCTGGAGCTGTGCATGTTCGCCGAAGGCTCGCGCTACCAGGAAGAGATCTCGGCGGTCGGCCCGAAGGGCAAGATCGAGGCGCTGGTGCCGGGGCCGGGGCGCTTCTGGCCCGCGCATCTGGGCGCGGCGCCGGTGCCGCAGGTGATCGTCTCGCCGCGCGAACCCAAGGGCCCCGAGGTGCGCGAGATCCCCGTGGACCCGACCATCCTCGAGGCCGGGGACCACAACGGTTCGACCTTCTACCAGCATCGCGGGTTCCTTGAGTTGGTGCGTGGCGAGCGGGAAGTGCCCGAGGTGTCCCTGCAGGATGGCAAATGGGCCGTGCTCATGGGGCTGGCGGCGCAGCGCTCGATGACCGAGGGCCGCGCGGTGGAGCTGCGCGAGTTCACAGAGGACGCCTGACGCAAGGCACCGTGAGCCAGAGCTCCAATGATGGGTAAGGATCGCAGGTCGGGCTGTCGCTCGGCCTGCACTCCGAAAGCGGTGAACCACCCGCGCTCCGCGTGACTGCAAAGGCAGCTAGGATATTGAAGACCGGGCACCGCCTGCCCTAGTGTCGCAACCGGGCAGGTAAGGGCAATCCGGGGAGCAGCCGAGACATGAAACCGCAGCGCCAGACGACACGCATCATCCTCGCCGGACTGGCCCTGCTCACGCTTGCGGCCTGCGGCGGCGGCCCGGCGCGGCACCATGCGGCAGCGGATCTCGAATGCATGGAGCGCGCCATGTACTTCGAGTCGATCCGTTCGAGCCGTGACGGCATGATCGCCGTGGGCAGCGTGGTGATGAACCGCGTGGAGTCCCACGAGTTTCCCGGTTCGGTCTGCGGCGTCGTGGGCCAGAAGAACCAGTTCGCCCCGGGCGTCATGCGGCGCGACATGGGAGGCTCGGCGATGCCGATGGTGCGCGAGGCGGCGCTCTCGGTGCTGCAGGGCGAACGCCACCCGCTGGTCGGCAACGCGCAGTTCTTCCACGCGGCAACCTACCGCGCCTCCTACAACAACATGCACTACGTACTCACCACCGGCGGCAATGCCTTCTACGAGAAGCGGCGGCCCGAGTATGTGACCCGCCCGACGCCACCCGGCGCGCTGGAGGGCCTCACAGGCCGCCGCTGACCGGACCCGCCCGCGGACGTAGATCCCCTCAGCTCCGAACGACCGCCCGCTGCCCCGCGCCGCAGGCGGAATCTTGACGATTCCCGGGGGCCCGACGCGCGAAGCTTTCCCGGCTGAACAACCTGTGGCAGTCTTCCCGGCATAGTACTCGTCCGCAGGATTGTTCGCGGGCACAGCGGAAGGCCAGGACGTCAATGACGACCCAGCACAGCAGACGCAACTTCCTTCGCGGGCAATTGTCGCGCCCCGAGGCACCTCTGATGAGGCCCCCGGGGGCTCAGGCCCGCTTCTCGCAGCTGTGTACCGGCTGCGGCGACTGCCTGCGCGCCTGCCCTGAAGCGATCCTCATCCGCCAGCCCGGCCCGCCTGGCCCCGCCCTGCCGCTGGTAGACTTCTCGGAAGGCGCCTGCACAATCTGCGGCGCCTGCGCCGAGGCCTGCGAGACCGGTGCACTACGGCCCGAGGCCGTGCCCGACTGGCCGTGGACGGCCACCATCACCGACACCTGCCTGTCGCTGGTCGGCATCTTCTGCCGGGCCTGCGAGGACGCCTGCGAGCCCCGTGCCATCCGTTTTCGCCTGATGACCGGCGGCCGCGCCGCACCAACGCTCGATCCCGCGCAATGCACCGGTTGTGGCGAATGTGCCTTCACCTGCCCCGCCGGTGCCGTGTCCTTCGAGCAGCGGGAGTCGCTCACGGAGGCGGTCCGATGAACATTTGCGGCTGCCTCGTCCACGTCGCGCAGGATGTACTGCCCAAAGCCCGCGCGCAGATGGAAGCGCTCGACGGCGTCGAGGTGCATGCGCAGAGCGACGACGGACGGCTGGTGGTGGTGGTCGAGGACACCGACACCGCCTTCGCCTCGGACATCATCATGTCGCTGCACCAGATCCGCGGCGTGATCTCGCTGACCATCAACTACCACCATTTCGAAGACCTCGCCCAACGCCCATCCCCCGCCGCCCCCATCCGGAGACCTGACCCATGACCATCTCGGACTCGCGCAGGACTTTCCTCAAAGCCACCGCCGCCGCAAGCACCGCCGCCGCGGCGGGCATCTCGCTCGCCCCCGGCGCGCTGGCGCAAACCCCGAGCAATTCGGACATCCGCTGGGACAAGGCCCCCTGCCGCTTCTGCGGCACCGGCTGCTCGGTGCTCGTGGGCACCAAGGCGGGCCGGGTGGTCGCCACGCAGGGCGACCCCGAGGCGCCGGTGAACCGCGGCCTGAACTGCATCAAGGGCTACTTCCTGTCGAAGATCATGTACGGTGCCGACCGGCTCACCACGCCGATGCTGCGCAAGTCGGGCGGCGTCTACGACAAGAACGGCGAATTCGAGCCGGTGAGCTGGGACGAGGCCTTCGACGTCATGGCCGAGAAGTGGAAGGCGGCTCTGGCCGCCAAGGGGCCGACTTCGGTGGGCATGTTCGGCTCGGGGCAATGGACGGTCTGGGAGGGCTACGCCGCCTCCAAGCTGATGAAGGCTGGCTTCCGGTCGAACAACATCGACCCCAACGCCCGTCATTGCATGGCCTCGGCGGTGGTCGGCTTCATGCGCGCCTTCGGCATCGACGAGCCGATGGGCTGCTACGACGACTTCGAGCACGCCGACACCTTCGTGCTCTGGGGTTCGAACATGGCCGAGATGCACCCGATCCTGTGGTCGCGACTGACCGACACCCGGCTGACCAAGGAGGGCGCGCAGGTGCATGTGCTGTCGACCTTCGAGCACCGCAGCTTCGAGCTGGCCGACAACGGCATGGTGTTCACGCCCCAGACCGATCTGGCGATCCTCAACTACATCGCCAATTACATCATCCAGAACGACGCGGTGAACTGGGACTTCCTTGAAAAGCACGTCAACATCACCCGCACGGCCACGGACATCGGCTACGGGCTGCGCGACAGCAACCCGCTGCAGGAGGCCGCCGCCAACCCCAATTCGGGCGATCTGACCCCGATCGACTTCGACGAATATGCCGCCGCCGTTTCGGAATACACGCTCGACAAGGTTTCCGAGATGTCCGGTGTGCCGGCGCATCAGCTCGAACGGCTGGCCGAGCAATATGCTGATCCGAGCCGCAAGGTCATGTCGCTCTGGACCATGGGCTTCAACCAGCACACGCGCGGCTCCTGGGCGAACGGCCTGTGCTACAACGTCCACCTGCTGACCGGGAAGATCTCGGAACCGGGCAACTCGCCCTTCTCGCTCACCGGCCAGCCCTCGGCCTGCGGCACCGCGCGCGAGGTCGGCACTTTCTCGCACCGGCTCCCCGCCGACATGGTGGTGACCAACCCCGAGCATCGCGCCCATGCCGAGGAGATCTGGAAGCTGCCCGCGGGCACCATCCCCGAAAAGCCCGGCCTGCACGCCGTGGCGCAGAACCGCGCGCTGAAGGACGGCACGCTCAATGCCTACTGGGTGCAGTGCAACAACAACATGCAGGCCGGCGCCAACATCAACGAGGAGGGCTGGCCCGGCTACCGCAACCCCGAGAACTTCGTCACCGTCTCGGACCCCTACCCGACCGTGACCGCCATGTCAGCCGATCTCATCCTGCCCACCGCCATGTGGGTCGAGAAGGAGGGCGCCTACGGCAATGCCGAGCGCCGCACCCAGTTCTGGCGCCAGCAGGTCATGGCGCCGGGCGAGGCCAAGTCGGACCTCTGGCAGCTGATGGAGTTCGCCAAGCGTTTCACCGTCGAGGAGGCATGGGGCGACGAATTGGTGGCCAAGATGCCCGAACTGGCCGGCAAGACGCTCTACGAGGTGCTCTACGAGAACGGCCAGGTGAACGCCTACCCGCTGGAAGAGACCGCCGAGGGGTTCGACAATGTCGAGGCCCAGCACTTCGGCTACTACGTGCAGAAGGGGCTCTTCGAGGAGTACGCCTCCTTCGGACGCGGCCACGGCCACGACCTCGCACCCTTCGAGCAGTATCACCAGGCGCGCGGCCTTCGCTGGCCGGTGGTGGACGGGCAGGAAACGCTCTACCGCTTCCGCGAGGGCTACGATCCCTACGTGCCCGAGGGCACGGAGGTGACCTTCTACGGCTACCCGGACGGCAAGGCGAAGATCATCTTCGCCCCCTACGAGCCCCCGGCGGAATCCCCGGACGAGGAATACGATCTCTGGCTCTCGACCGGGCGGGTTCTGGAGCACTGGCACTCGGGCTCGATGACCCGCAGGGTGCCCGAGTTGCACCGCGCCTTCCCTGCCGCCGTGGTCTTCATGCACCCCGAGGACGCCGAGGAACGCGGCCTGCGGCGCGGACAGGAAATCAACATCTCGACCCGGCGCGGCGAAATGCTCAGCCGGGTCGAGACCCGCGGCCGCAACAAGGTGCCCAAGGGGCTGGTCTTCGTGCCGTGGTTCGACGAGGGGCAGCTGATCAACAAGCTGACGCTCGACGCCACCTGTCCGCTCTCCAAGGAGACCGACTTCAAGAAATGCGCCTGCAAGGTCGAGCGGGTGTAACCCCGCGCACCTGCCCGCGCCCCTCACGCCGGAGGAGACGCCAGAGGAGGCCCGCCATGCCCGCCGCCATGCCGCTTTCGCCGCAACGCCGCAGGTTCCTGATGGACACCGCGCGGATGGCGGGCGGCTGCGCGCTCGCGGGCGGCGCGCTGGCATGGCTCGCCCGCGATGCCCGCGCCCTGCCCGCCGAGGCGCTGCGCCCTCCCGGTGCCCTGCCCGAGGCGGAGTTTCTCGGCACCTGCATCCGCTGCGGGCTCTGCGTGCGCGACTGCCCCTATGACACGCTGACCTTGGCCGAATTGGGCGCCGACGGCCCGGCCACCGGCACGCCCTTCTTCACCGCCCGCGACGTGCCCTGCGAGATGTGCGACGACATCCCCTGCGTCGTGGCCTGTCCGACCGGGGCGCTGGATCCGGGCCTGAGCGACATCGACGATGCGCGCATGGGCACCGCCGTGCTGGTGGATCAGGAGAACTGCCTCAACTTCCTCGGGCTGCGCTGCGACGTGTGCTACCGGGTCTGCCCGGTGATCGACGAAGCGATCACCCTCGAGCTGTCGCACAATGACCGCTCCGGCCACCATGCGATCTTCGCGCCGACGGTCCACGCCGAGCGATGCACCGGCTGCGGAAAATGCGAGAAGAGCTGTGTGCTGCCCGAGGCCGCGATCAAGGTGCTGCCGCTGCGGCTTGCCCGCGGCGCACCAGCCGAGCATTACCGCAAGGGCTGGGAGGAGATGGAGGAGCACGGCGGCCCGCTGGTCGAGGGGGTGATCGACCTGCCCGACCGCCTGCCCGGCACCGGCACCGACAACCTCGCCGCGCCCGGCGGCTTCGAGCCCAGCTTCACCCTTCCGGCCTCCCCGATACCGGGGGCAGGTGAATGAAGGAACAGACCAAACTCCCGGTCGGCGAGGAGGCCATCCGCCTCAAGGGCTGGTGGCGGGCGCACCGCTTCCTGCTGCTGCGCAGGCTGTCGCAAGGGTTTTTCCTGTTGCTCTTCCTGCTCGGACCATGGTTCGGCCTCTGGTGGGTGGCCGGCACACTGGCCGGCTCGCGCACCTTCGGCATCCTGCCTCTGACCGATCCGCTGGTGCTGGCGCAGAGCCTCGCCGCCGGTCACTGGCCCGAGCTGACGGCGCTGATCGGTGCCGCGATTGTGGTCACCGCTTACCTGCTGATCGGCGGGCGGGTCTATTGCTCCTGGGTCTGCCCGATCAACCCGGTGACCGACGCCGCGCACTGGCTGCACGTGAGGCTTGGCCTGCAGAAGGGCTGGCAGCCCAAGCGCCACACAAGGCTCTGGCTGCTCGGCACGGTGCTGACCGTCTCGGCGCTGACCGGCAGCATCGCCTGGGAGGCGATCAACCCGATCACCATGCTGCACCGCGGGCTGGTTTTCGGCATGGGCTTCGCCTGGGCGCTGGTGGCACTGGTCTTCCTGTTCGACCTGCTGGTCTCGCGCCGCGGCTGGTGCGGGCATCTGTGTCCGGTCGGCGCCTTCTACGGGCTGCTCGGTACCCACAGCCTCTTGCGGGTCAGCGCCGCAGGTCGCGCAGCCTGCGACGATTGCATGGATTGCTTTGCCGTCTGCCCCGAGAACCACGTCATCGCCCCGGCATTGCGCGGCAAGGACGGCGAGACGCCGCTGATCCTCTCGCCCGACTGCACCAACTGCGGGCGCTGCGTCGATGTCTGCTCGGTCGACGTCTTCGCCTTCACCCATCGCTTCGACACCCATGTCGAGACCCCCTCCTCCCCGACTGAACGATCTCGACACTCCGCCGCCTGAGTGACCCACCCTGCGTGACAGCAATCAACTACGGAGAGCGCCCATGAAACTGCCGGTCATCGCGAAGATCGCCACCTTCGCAACGCCCCTGCTCATCGCGGGGCTGGTCGTGGCGCAGACATCCGGAGGCATCCAGTCGCTGCGCGGCGCCTCGGTCGATCAGGAGCTCCAGCCGCCCGAGGTCTACCAGCAGCAGGAAGGACGCGAGGTGCGCAACTACCGCCAGCAGCCGCCGACCATTCCGCACTCCATGAGCCAGTACCAGATCGACCTGCGTACCAACCAGTGCCTGAGCTGCCACGACTGGACCAACGCCGGCGACCGCGGCGCGCCGACACTGTCGATGACCCACTACCTCGACCGTAGCGGCAACCAGCTCGACACCGTGGCCGGCACCCGCTGGTTCTGCAATCAGTGCCACGTCCCGCAGGCGGACGCGCCGGCGCTGGTCGGCAACGACTTCGAAGCCTCCAGCGTCTCGCGCTGACGCAGGACTGAACGGGGAGAGACGACATGCCGGACAACAAAAAGCACGGCCGCCGCAACATCCTGCTCCGCATATGGGACGCCTTCTGGAGCCCCACCGGGCTGTTCAGCACCGGCTTCCTGCTGATCGCGGGGTTTCTGGGTGGCATCCTCTTCTGGGGTGGCTTCCACTGGTCGCTGGAACTGACCAATACCGAAGAGTTCTGCACCTCCTGCCACTCGATGGAGACCAACCTCGGCGAGTACCGCCAGACCATCCACTACAACAATCACTCCGGCGTGCGGGCGATCTGCTCGGATTGCCACGTGCCGCACGAGTGGCAATACAAGATGAAAGCCAAGGTGATGGCGGTGAAGGACGTCTACCACGAGCTGAGGGGCACCATAAACACCTCGGAGAAATACGAGGACCGCCGACTCGAGATGGCCGCGGCGGTGTGGAAGAAGATGAAGGCGACGGACAGCCGCGAGTGCCGCAACTGCCACGCCTTCGAATATATGGATTTCACCATCCAAGAGACGCGGGCGGCGCAAAACCATCAGCGCGCGGTCGACGAGAACATGACCTGCATCGACTGCCACCAGGGCATCGCGCATGACCTCGCGCCGGGTTACCTCGAGGAATACCAGCACGTCGTCGAGACCCTGGCGCAGAGCCGCACGCCCGAGGCGTCGGGCCGCGTCGACGTCGCCTCGATCCGCAGCTTCCTCGGTATCTCGGCGGACTGACCGCCTGCCAAGCCAAGCGGCACCCGGGCGGTGACCGCCCGGCCCCGCGCCAGCAACTCACGGAGACCAGACCATGCTGAGCCTGCTTGACCTACTCGGCACCATCGGAGGGAGCATCCTCGGCCTGCCCGGCATCCTCGGCGTCGCGCTCGGCATGACGACCCGAAACTGGATCGTCTCGGCGATCCTCGGCGGGGTCATCGGGGTGCTCTCGCCGCTGATCCTCGGCGGCCACCACTCCGCCGAGGTGCCGATCTCCACGCTGGAATACAGCGTCTCGACGATCGTCGGCATCCTCGCCGGCTTGGTGGGCTGCGCGATCCGCCACAAGGGCGCGAGGGTCTGAGCGGCCTCCGGAAGCGACACGGCTTCCGAAGGCTCGGGGTCAGGCGACCCGGCGCGCTGCGAGATCCACGCTGAGTGCCTCGATGCGCCGCGCCGCCTCTTCAAGCTGCGCGTCCGGGACCGTCAGCGCGACCCGCACCAGCCCGCCGCCGTTGCCACCGAAGGCGCTGCCGGGCATCACCGCCACGCCCTGCGCCTCGAGCAGCCGCCAGGCGAAGGCTTCGCCGTCGAGCCCCGTGCCCGAGACGTCGAGCATCAGGAACATGCCGCCGCGCGGCATCTGAGCCGAAAGACCCGGCACCGCGTTCAGCCGCGCGCAGAGCATCCGCGCGCGCCGCCCGAAGGCCTCGCGCATCCGCGCCGAGGTGTCGAAGGTGCCGCGTAGCGCCGCCTCCGTCATGTCGGCGATGAACGGCTGGTTGCCGAAGAGCATTGTTTCAGAGACCGGCAGCAGTGCGGCGCAGAATTCCGCCGGGCCGATGGCCCAGCCGCTGCGGAAGCCGGTGGCGGCGTGGCTCTTGGAGATCGACGAAACCACCACGACGCGCTCGCGCAGCAAGGCGATTTCCAGCGGCGAGGTGAAGCTGCCCTCGAAGATCAACTCGGCGTAGACCTCGTCGCAGACGATCCAGAGATCGTGCTCGGCGCAGATCGCCCCCAGCTCTTCGAGCGTCGCGCGGTCGATCACAGCGCCGGTCGGGTTGTGCGGCGTGTTGAGCAGCAGCACCCGGCTTTCGGGCGTGAGGGCGGCGCGCAGGTCGGCGGGCTGCAACACGAAATCCCGGTCCATACGCAACGGCACCGGCTGCACGTGGCCTCCGGCGGCGGACACCACGCCCTCGTAGGTGGCATAATAGGGATCGCCGATCAGCACCCCCTCGCCCGGCCCCACCAGCCCCAGCATGACCGCGAAGAGCGCGGTCTGCGTGCCGGGAAAGCACAACACGTTCTCGGGCCCGATCTGCGGATGGCGCGGGCGGTAGGCCTCGACCAGCGCCTCGACCAGCCCGGGCTCGCCGCGCCCGTTGGAGTATTGCGTGCGCCCCGCGCGCAACGACGCCACGCAGCGCTCGATCAGCGCGGGATCCGGGGCGATGTCCGGCTCGCCGATGGTCAGCTCGAGGATGTCCTCGCCCGCATCGCGCCGGGCGCGGGCGGCATTGTGCACGGCCCACTTGTCTCCGCCGAGGGTGCGCAGGCGTTCGGTGATCGCGGCATACCGCATGTCAGCTCCTTTCGTCTTCGAGCGCCAGATGGCGCGTCAGCGTGGTGTCGGGCAGCCGCAGGATGCCCTCGGCGGCGGCGAGCGCGATGGCCGGAAGCCGCCGCGCGTCATAGAGCCCGTGGCCAAGCGAGCCCTCGATCCACAGGCCGTCGATCAGCCCGTTGAGCGCGATGGCGAGATGCTTGCACCGCGCCGGATCCGCCGGGCAGCCCTGCGCCACCAGCACCGGGTGGATACGCGCCTCGAGCAGATCGAGAAACTCGCGGTAGCCCTCGCGGTGGATGTCGGCATAGGCCGGATCGACGCGCACCCGCCCCACGAAGGTGGCCCAGAGCGAGACCTTCACCCCCGAGAGGCTCGGCGGCGCGAAGTTGGCCGCGATGACTTCCGCCAGCGCCGCCTCGGGCGACAGTTCGCCTCCGGCCCCGGAATCCTCGGCGGCGGCGGTCATCTGGCCCATCAGGTAGGCGTAGGCGGCGCGCACCATCTCGTCCTTCGACGGGAAGTAGTGCCGGATCAGACCGGCCGAGACCCCGGCCCGCTCGGCAATCTGCCGCGCCCCGGCCCGGTCGAGCCCGAGATCGGCGACACAGGTGAGCGTCGCCTCCAGCAGGTCGGTGCGGCGACGGTCCTGCGACAGGCGGTTGTAGGCACGCCGGGTCACGCCCGGCCTCCCGCCGCCGAAAGCATCATGTCTCGCGCATTCCGTATGGTCACTTTGACTTCCTCGTCGAGATTTGTTTTACATTCGTACAACAGCGAAGAAATTGCAAGGGATGCAGCCGTCCGGGAGCGCCCGGATTCGGCAGAGGGACAGCCATGAACGACGCCACGCCGGCGGTAGAGATCCGCGACCTGCACAAGCACTTCGGGCGCCTCGAGGTACTCAAGGGCATCTCGCTCACCGCCCGCCCCGGCGACGTGGTGGCGGTGATCGGCGGCTCCGGATCGGGCAAGTCCACCATGCTGCGCTGCATCAACATGCTCGAGACCCCCAGCGCCGGCGAAATTGCCATCCATGGCGAGGCCTACGCCATGCGCCCCACCCGTGACGGCGGGCTGGAACCGGCCGACCGCAGGCAGCTGCAGCGCATCCGGGCGCAGCTCGGCATGGTGTTCCAGAACTTCAACCTGTGGCCGCACCGCACCGTGCTCGGCAACGTGATCGAAGTGCCGGTTCAGGTGCTGGGCATGCCCCGCGACGAGGCCGTGGCCCGCGCCCGGCAGGTGCTCGACCGCGTGGGGCTTGCCGAGAAGGAAGACGCCTACCCCGCCCATATGTCCGGCGGCCAGCAGCAGCGCTGCGCCATCGCCCGGGTACTGGCGGTGGAGCCGCTGGCGATGCTCTTCGACGAGCCGACCTCGGCGCTCGACCCCGAGCTGGTCGGCGAAGTGCTCAACGTGATCCGCGACCTCGCCGCCGAGAAGCGCACGATGATCCTCGTCACGCACGAGATGGGCTTCGCCCGAGATGTGGCCAGCAACGTCGTCTACCTGAAGGACGGCCGCATCGAGGAGCAAGGGCCGCCCGAGCAGATCTTCGGCGATCCGCGTTCGCCGCACCTGCAGCAGTTCATCCGCTCGATCGCCTGACCGCCCCGCACCAAGAAAACCGAAAGAGGAGACACCATGTTCAAGACACTCGCGCTCGCCGCCACAGCCGCCGCCGCGCTCGCCGCGCCGGCGCTTGCGGAACCCTACAAGGTCGGCATCGCCGCCGAGCCCTATCCGCCCTTCTACAGCCCCGACTCGAGCGGCAACTGGAGCGGCTGGGAGATCGACTTCGCCGATGCGCTCTGCGCCGAGATCGAAGCCGACTGCGTGATCACCCCGGTGGCCTGGGACGGTATCATCCCCGCGCTCAACACCGGCAAGATCGACATGATCGTCGCCTCGATGAGCATCACCGAGGAGCGCGCCAAGCAGATCGCCTTCTCCGACAAGTACTACGACACGCCGACTGGCGTGATCGCCCTGAAGGACAGCAAGGTCCAGCCCACCCCCGAGGGCGTCGATGGCGCCTATCTCGGCGTCTCGGTAGGCACCATTCACGAAACCTATGCCCGCGCGCATTTCGCCGAGACAGCCGCGGACATCCGCAGCTACCCGACGGTGGACGAGGAACTGCAGGACCTCGCGGCGGGCCGCATCGACGCGGTGGTCGGAGACATGCTGGCGCTGATGCCCTTCCTCGAGAGCGACGCCGGCGCCGCCTGCTGCGAGTACCGTGGCGCGGTCGAGAGCGACCCGTCGATCCTCGGCCACGGCGTCGGCGTGGGCCTGCGCAAGGAGGACACCGAGCTGCTTGATCGGGTGAACTCCGGCATCGCGGCGATCCGCGAGAATGGCACCTACGACGCGCTGTCCGAGCCCTACTTCGAGGGTCTCGACATCTACGGCAGCTGAGCCGACTTCCCGGGCCGCGACACCAGCGTCGCGGCCCGGCACACTTCAACGACACGGGACACGGCCGCACGATGATCGACGCAATAGATTTCAGCCTGCTCGCACTTTCCTCACCGGGATGGGGCGGCGCGCTTCTCGCCGGGTTCCTGCGCTCGGTCGAACTGGCGGCAGGCGGCTATCTGCTCGGACTCGTCATCGGTCTGCTCGGCGCCACCGCCAAGCTCTACGGCGGGCGCGTGCTGCGCGACATCGCCGAAATCTACACGCTGCTCATCCGCGCCGTGCCCGAGCTCGTGCTGATGCTGCTGTTCTACTACGTGGGCACCGACCTGCTGAACAAGCTGATGGGTGCCATGGGACGAGAAGGCATCGACATCGACGGCCTCAGCGCCGGCATCCTCGTCATCGGACTGGTGCAGGGCGGTTACGCCACCGAGGTGATCCGCGGCGCGATCCGCGCCGTGCCGCCCGGACAGATCGAGGCCGCGCAGGCCTTCGGCATGTCGCCGCTCAAGGTGCTGCGCCGGGTGACCCTCCCGGCAATGACGCCGCACGCTTTGCCCGGCATGGCGAACCTGTGGATGATCGCCACCAAGGACACCGCGCTGCTCGCCGTCATCGGCTTTTCCGAGCTGACGCTGGTGACCAAGCAGGCCGCCGCCGCGACCCGCGAGTACTTCCTGTTCTTCATCGCCGCTGGGCTGCTCTACCTCGCGCTCACCCTCATCTCGAACCTCGGCCTGCGCTGGCTCGAGCGGCGCGCGCGCCGCGGCCTGCCGGCCGCCGCCTGAGGAGCGCCACATGCCCGATATCGACATCGTCACCCCGATCCGCCCTGCTCCCGCGCTGCCGCTGCGCGCACGCCTCGCACCGTTGCTGATGCCGCACCGACTGGTCATGGCCGGGCTGGCGCTCGCGGCTCTGACTGCGATCATCACCCAGATGGACTGGAGCTGGCTGCCCGGCTACCTGCCGAAGATCGGCCACGGTCTACTTGTGACGCTGGCGCTGCTCGTCTCCAGCGTCGCCGCGGGCTTTGCGCTGGCGCTGCCGCTCGGCGCAGTGCAGGTCACCGGCCCGGCGCCGCTGCGCTGGCTGGCCAACGGCTTCTGCACGGTGATCCGCGGCACGCCGCTGCTGCTGCAGCTCTGGCTGATCTACTACGGGCTCGGCGCGCTCTTCGCGCAGTTCCCAGAGATCCGCGGCTCCTGGCTCTGGCCCTACCTGCGGCAGGCCTGGCCCTACGGCTTCCTGACGCTGACGCTCTCCTTCGCCGCCTATCAGGGCGAGGTGATGCGCGGCGCCTTTGCCGGGGTGCCGCGCGGCGAGTTGGAGGCGGCCCGCGCCTTCGGCATGCCGCGGCTCATGGTGTTCCGTCGGGTCTGGTTTCCGCGGGCCGTGCACCGCGCGCTGCCGACGCTGGCCGGCGAGATCATCCTGCAGCTGAAGGCGACGCCGCTGGTTGCGACGATCACCGTCACCGACCTCTACGCGGTAATCACACGCGTGCGGCAGGCCACCTATCTGACCTACGAGCCCCTGCTGCTGCTGATCGCCATCTACCTGTGCCTGAGCGGCACCCTCACGCTGGCGCTGCGCTGGCTCGAAGGGCGGGTGCCGAGCGGACGCTGAGCCCGCTCCGCCTCGACCCCGGCCTCGTCCGGCCCGGTCAGTAGCCGCGCGCCCGATCAACGGCATAGGCCATGGGTTGACCGTCGCGCAGCGCCCGCGCGGTCTCCACCACCTGCTCGGCCACCACCTCGGGCAGCGAGTCGCTGGCCACATGCGGGGTCAGACGCAGCCGGGCGTCACGCCAGAAGCGGTGCGTATCCGGCAGCGGCTCCTCGCGAAAGACATCGAGTGTCGCCGCCTTGAGCTGCCCGCTGTCCAGCGCCGCCAGCATATCCGCCTCGACCAGATGCTCTCCACGACCGATCTGCACCAAGGACGCCCCCGGTGCGAGCCGCGCGAAAAGCTCCGCGTCCAGCACGTTCTCGGTCTCGGTGGTCAGCGGCAGCACGTTGACGAGGTGATGCGCCCCCTCGGCTGCGCGGGCCACCGCGCCCGGACCGGTCAGGTAGCGCACACCGTCCAACTGCTCGTCAGGCTGGCTGCGACAGGCCACGCGGACGGAAAAGCCCATGGCCCGCAGTCCCCGCACCACGGCGCGCCCCATGGTCCCGTGACCCAGAACGGCCACCTGCACCGAAGCGGGCGCACGCATCCGCACCGGCACCCATCGCGCCTGCACCGCGTTTCGCGCCATTTCCTCAAAGCCGCGCTCGTGGTGCAGCACCTCGTGCACCGCGTAGCCCGCCATGAGCTCGGCCTGATGCGGATCGCGCACCCGTGCCACGGCCGCCGACGCGGGCAACCCCGGATGCGCCAGCAGTGCATCGACCCCGGCGGCCACCGACATGGCGAGGCCGAGGTTCGGATAGGGCGCGAAATCGCCCTCCCCCGGCTGCCAGCAGATCGCGAAGCGCACGTCCTCCGGGCGCTCGACCTCCTGCGGGTGCCGCAACACCACGTCAGAGGCACAGCGCCGCAAGGCATCGCCATAAAGCCGGTCGAGGTCCTCCGTGGCACTGAGATAGACGCCAAGGATCGGGTTGTGCGCGGGCATGGTATCGGCTCCCTCTGAATTGGTTCCGATTTATTGCACGAATGTATAACAATGGCCATGCCACAGAGGGTTTGCGCCGTCCCGGCGCGGGACGTTGCACCTCCATCAGCGCAGGGCCACGGATCGCTTCCGCCCCCGAATGCACGCCGTTGCCGCCAAATAGGTCCAAAAATCCGCGCGGCGAAGCAGAAGGGGCTTTCGCTCAGATAAATGTCTGATTATTATAGTAAGGTATAGCCATGCCAAGGTTCCCGCGCGCAACGCCCGCGACAAACCGCTCCTCAGCCAGCCTGCCCGAAAACAAGAACCAACAGGTAACGCTGGATGACCTCTTCCCTGACTGCCCGCACCGGCGCAGCCCCGCGCCGCGCACGACCCCGCTCGAACACCCGCTTCCTGCTGCTCGCCGGAACAGCCGTGCTGCTGCCTCTCGCTGCAGCGGCACAAGAGGACGACACCCCCTACGAGCTGCGCCCGATCCAGCTCGGCATCGCCGACAACGATGCCGGCACGACCGTCGCGCAGCAGACCACGGCAAGCACCAAGACGAGCACCGACATCCTCGACACGCCCGCCTCCGTCTCGGTGGTCACCTCGGCCGAGATTGCCAAGCGCGGGGCACAGAACCTCGAGCAAGTGATCGGCTATACCGCCGGGGTCTCGGTCAACGAATGGGGCGGCGACGACCGCTACGACGGCTTCCGGATCCGCGGCTTCGACCTGACGGCGCTCGGCCTGCTCTACCGCGACGGGCTGCCCCAGCGCGGGGCCGGCTGGACCTATGCGCGGCGAGAGCCCTACGGGATGGAGCGGGTCGAGGTGCTGAAGGGGGCCAACTCCTCGCTCTTCGGCCTCAGCGCACCGGGCGGGCTGGTCAACGCCGTCTCGAAAACCCCCAAGGACGACCGCTTCGGCGAGGTCTACAGCACCCTCGGGGCAGATCATGCCGAGCTCGGCTTCGACATCGGCGACAAGCTGACCGAGGACGGCACGCTGACCTACCGGCTCACCGGCAAGTGGCAGGACAGCGAATACTCCTATGACCATTCCAACGACGACCGCGCCTACCTGCAGGGCGGGCTGACCTGGCGCCCGACCGAGGCCACCACGCTCACCTTCCTTGCCGAGTACAACAAACGCGACAGCGTGCCTGGCAACGGCATCCCCTCGGGCTACGGCATCGACCGCGACACCTTTCTCGGCGAGCCTGAGTTCAACGAGATGAACTCGGTCGAGCGCAGCGTCGCGCTGCAGTTCAGCCATGACTTCGGCGGCGGTCTGAGCCTGCGCTCCAATGCCCGCTACAGCCTGTTCGATCTCGATTACGAGCAGGTCTACGGCGCCGATGCGACTGACCCGACCGAACCGCGCTCGGCCTTTGCGGTCTACAGCGACAGCGAGCAGTTCGCGATGGACACAGCGCTGCAATTCGACACCATGCTGGGTGGCGCGCAGAGCCGCACCCTGCTCGGCGTCGAGTACAGCCGCATCAGTGTCGACGAGGATGATTACTACGGCACCGTTGACGGCATCGACGTGAATGACCCGGACTATTGCGACAGCGCCTGCACCATCACGCTGAGCCCCTACTACGACTGGACCCCGGAACAGACCAACAGCGCGCTCTACCTGCAGGAAGAGCTGACCTGGGGCCGCTGGATCGCCACCGCCGGGCTGCGCAAGGACTGGATCGACTTCGACGTCGAGGACCACCTTGCGGGCACCTCCACCGAGGAAAGCTATGCGCATGTCTCGGGCCGTTTCGGCCTGACCTACAAGATCACCCCCGAGCTGGCGGTCTACGGCAACTACTCCGAGAGCTTCTCGCAGGACATCTGGGGGCTTGGCGACGAGCCGACCGAGGGGACCCAGTACGAGGTCGGCATGAAGTACCGTCCCGCGGGCACCAACGCACTCTTCACCGCGGCGCTCTTCGATCTGACCCAGACAAACGTCTCGACCGCCGTCAGCCCGACCACCTACCGGCAGATCGGTGAGATCGGCGTGCGCGGGCTCGAGCTCGAGGCGAAACTGGACGTGAGCGAACGTTTCGGCCTGCTCGCCTCTTATTCCTACTGGGATGCCGAGATCCGCGAGGACGGCATCACCGGCAACGAGGGCAATCGGCCGGCGCGGACGCCCGAGCATCTCGCCTCGATCTGGGCGGATTACACGATCCCTGGCGCCGGGGCGCGGGGCGACATCGATCTGGGGGCGGGCATCCGCTACGTCGGCAGCACCTGGGGCGATGACGCCAACACCGTCGAGAATGAGGCCTACACGCTGGTCGACGCCTCGGTGGGCTACGCGCTGACCGATGATCTCGACCTGAACCTCAACGTCAGCAACCTCTTCGACGAGGACTACGTGACAACCACCTATTACGGCACCGACTACTACGGCGACGGCCGGACGGTGACCGCCACGCTGAAATACAGCTGGTAAGGCGCGCAGGGGCCGCCCCGGAACCGGGCCGGCCCCGCGTCAAGCTCCGAAGGAGACTGCATGACACTCCAAACCGAAGTCCTGTCCCGGCGCGACTTCCTGTCCGGAAGCGCCTGCCTTCTCGCCGCGCCGACGCTTTCCGCTGCGGGCAGTGATCTGCGCATCGAGAACACCTTTGGCGAGACCGTGCTTCCCGGGCCGGCCACGCGGGTGGTCTCGCTCGGCTACAACACCCAGGACGCGCTGCTTGCCCTCGGCGTGGTGCCGGTGGGCATCCGCTACTGGTACGGCGATCACCCCTATGGTGTCTGGCCCTGGGCGCAGCACCTGCTGGGCGAGGCGCAGCCGACGGTGATGACCGGCGAGGTCTCGATCGAGACCGTCGCCAGCCTTGCTCCCGAGCTGATCGTGGCCAGCGGCTCGGGGATCTCGGAGGCCGAATACGCGCTGCTGTCGCGGATCGCGCCGGTGCTGATGCAGGATCCGTCCCAGTCCACCTACGGTAGCCCCTGGGATGTGGAGCTGCGCCGGATCGCCCGCGCCACCGGCACCGAGGCCCGCGCCGAGACGCTGATCTCCGGGGTCCGCAGCCGGTTCACCGCCTTCCGTGAGACCCATCCCGACTGGCAGGGTCGCAGCGCGGTCTGCGCTTGGCACGACGGCGGCCAAACCGGTGCCTTCATGGGCGGCGACACCCGCGCAAGGTTTCTCGCGGAACTGGGTTTCACGCCCCCGGAACGTCTGACCGAGATGCAGGTGATCGACGGCTTCTACACCTCGCTGTCGCCCGAGGATCTTTCACCAATCGACGCGGACCTTCTGGTCTGGATCTCCTCCGAGGAGCGTGCCGCCGACATCGCCGGGCTGGCCATGCGCCGGACGCTCAAGGCCTTTGCCGATGGGCGCGAGGTATTCTGCGACGAGCTGCTGGCCGGGGCGCTGTCCTTTGGAAGCGTGCTGTCGATGCCCTTCGCGCTCGACCGGCTCGAGCCGGAGTTCGCTGCCGCGTTGGACGGAGATCCCGAGAGCGTCGTGCCGAGCGCCCATGCCGCCGGGCTGCTCCCCTAAACCCGCCGACCGAAGCGCAAGTAGCAGGCGAGCCCGCCTACTGTGATCCTCCATGTCGCGTGGAGTCAGCGACCGAGCACCTCATCGGCCGCGACGGCTCCCCAGAGGCCCGCGCCGCGCACCGCGACCGCGTCTCGGTCGCCCTCCGCCTCGGGAGTCCCGCCCGAGGACTTGCTCCGCGCCGTCAGCTGCCCGACCCGAAGCTTGAGATCGGAGAGAGCCCCGGTGAAGGGACACCCTCGTCGATCGCCTGAGCCCCCGCGCCGAAGGCAAAGGCGTAGGTGTGGTTCCTCACCGCACCCGGCCAAATTTCTCGGCGAGCCGCGGCACACTGGTGGCCAATCGCACCCCGGCCTTGTGCCGGGGGCGCAGCGCGAAGAGGCTAAGCCCGTCGCGGGCGCAGCGGCACTGCTTGGCGTGCGGTGCCATCATCGCCTCGGACCGGTCCTAGAGTAAGCGGGCCATCTGTCCGTGCGTCAAAACCCTCAGGCGGGTCTCGGTTTTGGTCACCGCGTCGGCGCCGCACCCCGCCATCAAGAAGGACGATCTCGCCACGCAGACTGCCTTCGGACGGGTAACCGATCACTGATTTGCGCCCGGACCGCGGCTGATCTCGACCCGGCCGCCTTCGTTCGCGAAGAGTTTATCCCCCGGATCGCCGTGCAGAAATGTCCCCTGACCCGCCACATAGTCCCGGCGCTGAGCACCCTGCGCGCAGTCCTGCCGCGAAGTTAGGGGGTCCGTCTCTGCCTCTTGCATGAGCCCGCCTCCCAGGTCTGCGGCAAGACAGCGCCACGGGATGGATTTGGGGCAAGAGCACGTGCCTTCGCGGCAGGACGCTGCGTTAGCTGACAAATGCCTTGAGATGATCTCGACTCGCGGCAATTCTCCTCAAGGGAGAAAAATGGGAGGAAATCCATGAAGTTCACCGCCGCGACGCTGGCGCTTCTGACCAGCGCGTCCTACGCCTATGCCGATCAGACCCCGGAGGACTGCAGGGCCCTGCGCGATACTGTCTTCGACGGAGGCTATATCACCTCGACCCGCGTGCTCAGCCCCGAAGGGCTGCCGCAATATTGCGAGGTGCGGGCCACCGCGCTGCCGGCCATCTCCATCGAGGTCCGGCTGCCGCTTTCGGGCTGGAACGGCAAGTTCTACCAGGCGGGCTGCGGCGGATTCTGCGGCATCCTCGGGCGCGCCGACAGCGGCCAGTCCTGGGTCAACGCCATGCGGCCCGGCCTCGAACGCGGCTATGCCACGGCGACCTCGGACAGCGGTCACCACGCGCTGTCGGTGACCGAGGCAACCTGGGCGCAGGACGACCCCGACGCCGAGCGCGACTGGGGCTGGCGCTCGATCGGCGAAACCAACCGCGTGGCGCAGGTGATGATCGACGCCTTCTACGGCACCGCCTCGAGCGGCGCGATCTTCCAGGGCTGCTCGACCGGCGGGCGGATGGCCCATGTCGCGGCGCAACGCTACCCCGAGATGTTCGACGGCATCATCTCGGGCGCCCCGGCGATGGATTACACCGGCCTCGTGGGCACCGCCATGTCCTGGGTGCTGCAGGCCAATACCGCCGAGGACGGCAGCCAGGTCCTCGGACCCGACGAGGCCGCGAAGATCGGCGCGGCGGTGCTGGAGCAATGCGACGGCACCGATGGTGCGGAAGACGGGGTGATCGCCGACCCGCGCGCCTGCGAGGTCGACTACTCCAGCCTCGAGCTGACCGACGACCAGCTCGACACCCTGGTGAAATGGCGCGAAGGACCGCGCAATGCGGCGGGCGAGCAGCTCTACCCGGGCGGCATCCCCGAGGGGTCCGAGCCCTTCTGGTGGCTTTGGCTGACCGGCAATGCCGAGGGGGCCGGCAAGCTGGTCTCGGGCTTCGCGGGCGGCTTCACCCGCCACATGGCCTTTGCCGAGGATCCCGGCACCGACTACTCGCCGCTCTCCTTCGATTTCGAGGCAGACCCGGCGCGCATGGCGACCGCGGCCTCGGTCTACAATGGCGACAGCCCGGACCTATCGGCCTTCCGCGCAGCGGGTGGCAAGATGATCGTCTACCACGGGTGGGCGGATTCCATCGTGACGCCCTACAAGACCGTGGAGTGGTACGATCAGGCCGCCGAACTCGCCGGTGGCGAGACGGCGCTCAATGAAAACGTCAGGCTGTTCATGATCCCCGGCCTCGACCATTGCGGCATCCTGCCGGGCCCGGACGGGCTCAACTGGTCCTCGCTCGACCCGATGGGACCGCTCGAGGCCTGGCTGGCGGACGGCACCGTCCCCGCCTCGATCATGGCTGAGTGACACTGCCCCGCTCGCAGCGAGGGATCGCCGCGGGCGGGGCCTTCTAGCCCTCATCGGGGGATGTGGGCTGACTGGTGAGCTTTTCGAGCGTGCGGGATATGCCGTCCAGCTGGGCACTGGCATCATAAAGCCGGCGCTTCTGAGAAACGACCTCGCACTGAAGCTCGTGGAAATCATCCCGCAACTGCGCAAAGTCCGAGTGCAACCGCGACAATTCACTGCGCTTCCACTCCATCCAGACGCGGTTCTCGGCGAATGCATGCAAACTCCTCGCAAACGCGGGCGCCATGGCTCCGATGGCAAATCCGATCAAGCAGAACGTAACGATGAAATAGGCAAAGCCGGCCGGGATGGTAGACGCGGCCAAGGCGGTGTCCCTTGGCTCCAATCGAAGAAAGAACAGGAGAGCAGCAGCAATCAGAATGGGTGCGACCAGTAGGGCTATGGCTTCCGCCGCAAGGAAGCGAAGCTTCGTGGCCAAGGCCAACCACATATTCGGGTCATTTCCCGAGCGTTGTTTGCCATCAGCTTTAGATGCTGCTTCGGCGGCACTCCCTTCTTCCTCGTAGTTTGCTTTCAACGGCTCGCGCTTCTGAAGGAAGCAGAGCCCGATGCCCACGCCTCCGAGCGCCGCCGCCAGCACAGCGCGGATCGCGCTATAAAAAATCTCCGCGTGCACGACTTGATCACCCATTTCCCGCAGCGCGGGACCAAGTGCGAACGCCAGCGAAACAACGCCGGCACAGAGCAGAACGAGAAAACCCGCTCCCAACCATCCGATTGCCGAAGCGCCCCGCATACCGCTCTCCGATTCCATGGGCAGCGGTGATCTCTGCTCCGTTTTCTCCACCTTTCGCGACATGGGACGCTTCCCTCACTCTTCTTTGCGAGGCGGGATGTACTGAGGGCATTCAACGTCGTCCCCGGCGGCATTGTACTGCAACGATCCGCCCAGGTCCGACAGCTGCACGCCATCGGGATAGACCGCCCCGCGCATGTCTGCCCCGCCCAGTTGCGCCTCCATGAGAAGTTTCGCAGAAGCGGCATCCGTCAGATTCAGACATCGAAAGCTGGCACAATTCAGCTTGATCCCGACAAGGGATTGGGCCTTCGCCAGCTTGTCGATCAGCCCGGTCATATCCATGCCCTGGAAATTCGCACCGTCCAGGGTGGCGCCGGTGAAATCGGCAACCCCGAGCCAGCCGCTGTTGATCGGCTCCGGAAAATTTGCCGCGCAATAGGACGCCCAGTCTTGGTCCGCCGCTTTGTCGTCGATCCGGCGCGAGAACAAGGCGCCCGACAGGTCGGCCCCGACAAAGCTCGCTGCCTTGGGCTGCGTTTGCAGATCAACCGATGCGCTGTCGGACTCACCCTCCTTTCTACTCATCTCCTCAGGCCCTCCCGACGTCGTCGCCTCCGATCCCGTCCCATCCGCTGCCTCCCCGGTCGCGGAGGCTGCCTGCGCGAGATGGAACTCCGCCCCTTCGAAGCTCGACTCGCGCAGTTGCGCCCGGTCGAAACGCCCTCCTACGAGCGTTGCGCCGTCAAATCGCGCGCCGTTCAGCGCGGCACCGGAGAAATCGGTCTCGACCAGCACCGCGTTGAGGAACTTGGCACCGTCGAGCCGCCAGGCGGACAGGTTGACCTTGCCACCGAAAGCGCTGTGTGCGCGCAGCCAGGCGGCGAGTTCGCTGCCCTCCGGCGCTTTCGTCAGGTAGATCATCAGGATTGGCTCCGGGAGCGGGCGCTTGACCAGCGTCACGCCGGTGAGATTGACGCTGCGCGCGGCGGCGAGGTTCGCGAAGGAGGCCGCGGCAATCGCGACGAGAAAGAGCCTGAATGTCATCGGGAGTCTCCAGTACCAGTGGGTTGGCAAGGCGCGCCCAGAAAGGGCCGCGAGGATCAGCGGAACGAGAAGCGCGGAGCCGAGCGCAAGGGTGCGCCCGGAGCCGAAGCTCCGCACGTTTGGCTGCGATGAGTCAAAAAGCGCTGCAATCGGCGGCAGACCGACCAGACGCAAGGCCGCGACCAAAAGCCAGAGCAGCACGACAGCGCGCAGCACGGGCCGCAGCGCGGGCAGCGACCGGACCGGTGCACCCGGCGCTTCTCCCGGGCGGAGCAGAAGGGCAACGGTCGCGAGCCCCGCGGCGGTGATGGCCCCGCAGTGTACCAGAAGCATCCAACCCGCCTTGCCACTGTCCGGCGGGCGGATCGAGGCAAAGGGCGCGTAGGTGCTTTGAACCGCAAGCAGCACTGCGGGCCCGGCAAAGGCGACCAGCGCAATGAGCACCGTCCCCTGCCCGCCGGATATCGCCCCCTCGAGAAGACGCCGCCGAAGCCCCGCAAGAAGCAGAAGATGCACGGCGAGCACGAACATCGGGCCGAAAAGAAAGAAGTCCAGCAGCGATACCGAGACCCCCACCGCCGGCAATGAGATCGATCCGGCCGGCGCGTCGAGCCCAATGTCGAGGCGCAGGGCGGGTCCGTTGAGGATGAAGGATGAGTCCTGGAAGCCTGTCAGCACCGCCAACACGTAGGCATAGACGGCAAGACCCAAGGCATCCCCGAACCAACCGGCACCAATCCAGTCGGGGATCTCGAGTGACTTATTCGTGGACTTCTCGGCCATCGGTGGCCCCACGTGCAATGTGCTTCGCGAAAATGGAGGCTTCTACGAAATACGCTGGCGAAAATACCCGGTAGAAAAACTCGAGGAAAATGACCCGGTCTGTCGGCGCGGACCGACGGGATCTGGCGAAAAAATCGCCAACTGGCACCCACCCTCTCTCATGAACCTAACACATGGGCGGCGATCAGGGGCCAGATTTCCCGGCAGGTCCGGATTTTCAGATCGGGCCCGAAGTTGCCTCCGGACCCGTGATGCTTATGCAAGATGGTTTCGCGGTCGTACTTCGGCGATGGGAATGTCCGGCGCTCGCAGCTCGCTCGGACGCCGACCGCCGCGGTGCCTCAGGACGCGATCGCCAAATCTTCCAGATCGCCGCCGGACGAAAGATGGGCTTCGACCCATTTCGGTTTGCGACCGCGACCTGTCCAGGTCTGCGTGGGGTTTTCCGGGTGCGCGTACTTCGGCGCGCCCTTGGTTCCCTTCTTTCCCGTGGCCTCAAGCAGTTCCGAGAGAGAGTAGCCATGCTCTTTGGCGAGCGCTTCGGCCGCGGCACGCGCCTTGGTCTTCTGGCGCATATCGTAGTCTGCCAACGCCTTGGAGACACGCTTGCTCAGCTCGGTGAGCTCTTTCTCATTCATGTCATGCAAGTCAATATCTTCAATCATTATCCGTCTCCGCTTTCAGTGATACAAAATATAATCCTGAATACCGCATTGAACAAGTTATCTTGTCGCGCGCCCAAGTAAATGCGCGAGAAAAAGCCGTTCTAGCGTTAGCTCCCTGTTGCGCCACACCCGGAATCTCCCGATCGACAGGGGATTTTTTCATTCCCAAGAAACATCCGGTCGATGCTTCAAATTTTATGGTATACTCAAGCTTGCGTCCCTCGGTCGGGCCGCGCAAGGCTCGGCAGGAGATAATTCATCTCAGCGCTGTCAGCACATCCCCTGAGCCGCGCGAAATCGTTTTTGCAAAGGACCACTTAACCGACCGCCTCGAGACACCTGCCGTACGGAGTTATTTCGCGGCTACGAAAGAACCAGAAAATATTTCGTACATCTTTTAAAATTTTCAATGCATCGATCCTTTGCACGACTGCATTCGTACGATTCACTCAGGTTTTCTCACGGACGCTCACATTTCGGCATCTTGCAAATCGTTACAGCAGGAGGAAGCAGTGGCCAGCTCCCGAAACATCCGCAACATCACCTTTGCGACATTCAACCTCTACAACCTTCAATTACCTGGCGAGCCTTTCCGAAAGAAGACCTACACCCAGGCAGAGTACGACGCCAAAATTGCTTGGTCCGCGCGCATGCTTCTCGAACTCGACGCGGATGTGATCGCATTCCAGGAACTCTGGCATCCGCAGGCGCTGCACGATCTATTCGACAAGGTGACGGGGCTCACTGGGCCTTCGGGCAAGGTTTTTGCCTATGATCTGCATTTCATTAAGGATCCCGGAATAACCTGGTATGACATCGCTGTTGCAGTGGCGGTGCGGAAGCCGTGGACCGCGGCCTCGAAAAGCCTGCACAAGCAATTCGGCCCTGGGTTTCTGCTCAAGAAGCGCGGCGGCAAACGCGACCCGGAAGACAATGAAATCGAGGTGGAAATCGAGAAATTCTCGCGCACGGTTATCGCGCTCGACATCATCAACGCCGACAAGCCCAAGGTCCCCGCGATCACCGTTTTTGCCTCGCACCTCAAGTCGAAACTGCCCACGAGGCTGGACGCCGAGGAATGGGCGGTCCCCGCAATCAGGAACAATGCAACGGCCCTGGGTGCGGCGCTCTCCACCATCCGCCGGACCGCCGAGGCCGCCGCGCTGCGCGACATTCTCGGGGACGCCCTGCGCGACAATGACAGGCCGGTGGTGCTACTCGGCGATCTCAACGACGGGGCGTCCAGCAATACGCTGGCCATCATCACCGAACAGCCGAGCTTCAAGCTGTTTGAGGCCAGCGCCTCCGGTGCCAGGTCTGACAGGGGGCTCTATGCCGCCAGCCGACTGCAGAGCTACCGGCTCATCGGGGCCGGCGAACACACGCATGAGTACAACGGCGAGCGCGAGGTGCTCGATCACGTCCTCGTCTCGGAACAGTTCTACGACCATTCCGACAACCGCAAATGGAGCTTCCAGCAAATGCGGATCTGGAACGACCACCTCGAGAATGGCAACTCTGCCAGTTCGGACCACGGCGTGGTGCGCGCAGTGTTCTGGTGGGACCCGCGGCCAGAGGAAAAACCGACGTAAGGCCGCCGCTCAGCCGGGGCGCCGCAGCCTGACAGTCAGGGCCAGCAGCACGCCGAAGGCAAAGCAGGCCGACGCCAGCGCCACGAAGAGCGCGAGGTCATAGCCGCCGAGCCGCCACAGCAGCGCGCCCGCCTGCGGCGAGAGCGAGGCGACGATCAGGAAGGGCACGGCCATGAAGCCCGCGATCATGCCAAAGGCGCGCCGGCCCAGCACCTCGGCCATGACCACGGGTTTGAGGATGCTGACCAGCCCGAAACTCGCCCCGAAGAGCAGCGCGAAGCCGAAGACCGACCCGGGCGCCACCGGCACCACGACGAGCAGCACAGCAATGGCGCAGGCGATCCCCGCAAAGGCACCCACCGCCACGCGCATCCCCGAGGCC
This sequence comes from Roseobacteraceae bacterium, assembly GCA_048381755.1. Lineage (GTDB taxonomy): Bacteria > Pseudomonadota > Alphaproteobacteria > Rhodobacterales > Rhodobacteraceae > Salipiger. Next base: position 34,856 of record JBLXGS010000009.1, on the reverse strand, counting down.
CGGTGCCCGGCCAGCATCATCGCCAGCCGCCCCAGCACCTGCATCGGCCCGAACATCGAAGCTGCCAGCACCGCCTGCCCGAGACCCAGCCCGCGGTCCGTCAGGATCGGCATGATATGTGTCAGCACCAGCCCGTAGGCGAGGCCGATTAGTGAGAAGGCGGCCAGGATCAGCCAGAATTCGGGACGCGCGCGTGCCGCGACAAAGGCCGCGCGGTCCCCGGCGCGGTGCTCGGGCGTATGGCCGTCCTTGGGGCAGCACTCCAGCATCGTCGCGCCGGCGAACATGGCGGGCAGCCCGATCAGGGCTACGGCACCGGCGAAACAGAGCACCGCCCCGCGCCAGCCAAGCGATTCCGACAGGAACGCCCCCGCGGGATAGGCCAGCGTCGAGGCAAAGCCCGCCACCAGCGTGATGCGGGTGATATTGACCCGCGCGCGCTCATGCGTCGTGCGGGTGACGAAGGAGAAGCACGGCTCGTAGAGGCAACAGCCCTCGGCGATCCCGAGACCGAGCCAAGCCAGCAGGAATACCCAGTAACTCTTCGCCGAGGCCAGCAGCAGCAGCGACAGAGCCCCCAGCGCCATGCCTCCGCTCAGCAGCCATCGCCCCCGGCCCCGGTCCACCAACCGCCCGGCGAGGGGCGAGACACCGGCCCCGGTCAGCGTCGCGCACATGAAGGCCAACGTCAGCCAGCCCTTGTCCACCTCCGGACCCCATGGCTGACCCTCCTCCCACGTCAGAAGAAGTGCGGCGAAGATGTAGTAGAGCGCGCCGTAGCCCACGGTGGCCCCGACACCCAGCAGCCAGACCGCCAGCCGTTCGGCCCGCTCCGGATGCCGCTGCGCGTAGCCGTGCGGATCGAGACCAACCATCTGCCAGGCCCGGTCGATGCTGCTGCCGACGCGGGTCAGCCCGCCCTGCAGCGGCATCATGCCCCCGCCTGCCCTGCCGGGGGTCTCATTCAGAAGCAGCCGCTTTGGCCTGGCTCATCCGCTTGGACAGCTCGGCGTGGCTCTCCACCCGCTCCGAGTAGCGATCGACGAGGTGATCCTTGATGTCGCGCGTCAGCAGGGTGAACTTCACCAGCTCCTCCATCACGTCGACGATGCGGTTGTAGTAGGGCGAGGGCTTCATCCTCCCGGCCTCGTCGAACTCGTCCCAGGCCTTGGCGACCGAAGACTGGTTCGGGATGGTCAGCAGCCGCATCCAGCGCCCGAGGATGCGCAGCTGGTTGACGGTGTTGAACGACTGCGAGCCGCCGCAGACCTGCATCACCGCCAGCGTCTTGCCCTGCGTCGGGCGCACCGAGCCGAGCGAGAGCGGGATCCAGTCGATCTGGCTCTTCATTATGGAAGTCATCGAGCCGTGCCGCTCGGGCGAGGACCAGACCATGCCCTCGCACCAGCTCACCAGGTCGCGCAGCTCGGCCACCTTGGGGTGATCCGGCCCGGTGGTGTCGGTCTGCGGCAGGCCGTGCGGGTCGTAGATGCGCACCTCGGCCCCGAATGTCTCCAGAAGCCGCCCCGCCTCTTCCGCCGCGAAGCGCGAGAAGCTGCGCTCGCGCAGCGAGCCGTAGAGGATGAGGATGCGCGGCTTATGCGTGCTGCGCGTCGCGGGGAACAGCGCCGCCGGATCAATCGGACGGAAGCACTCTTCGGAAATATTGGGCGTGTCGGCCATGTCTGGTTCCTTGGTCATCGTCATTGCGCGTTCGGAAAACGCGCGCGGGTGCGGTTGGCGAAGGCCACCAGCGAGAGCATCACCGGCACCTCGACCAGCACACCCACCACCGTGGCCAGCGCCGCACCGGAGTTGAGGCCGAAGAGGCTGATCGCCACCGCCACCGCCAGTTCGAAGAAGTTCGAGGTGCCGATCATCGCGCAGGGCGCGGCGATGCGATGCGGTACCTTCAGCATGTAGGCCGCACCGTAGGCCAGCGCGAAGATGCCGTAGCTCTGGATTAGGATCGGCACGGCGATCAGCGCGATCACCAGAGGCTTGGTAAGGATCACCTCGCCCTGCAGCCCGAAGAGGATGGCGACCGTGGCGATCAGACCAATCATCGACAGCGGCTTGATCTTCGCAGTGAAGGCGTCAATCGCCTGCTCAGACCCCAGCATCCGCCGCGTCGCGAGGCCCGCCAAGAGAGGCAGCAGCACGTAGAGCACCGTTGCCAGCACCAGCGTGCTCCACGGAACGGCGATGTCAGTCACCCCGAGCAGGAAGGCGACGATGGGGGCAAAGGCGAAGACCATGATCAGGTCGTTCACCGAGACCTGCACCAGTGTGTAGGTGGCGTCTCCCCGGGTGAGCTGCGACCAGACGAAGACCATCGCGGTACAGGGCGCCGCGCCCAGCAGGATCAGCCCCGCGACGTATTGCGCGGCGTCCTCGGGGGCGATCCACGGCGCAAACACATGCTCGAAGAAGAGCACCGCCAGCAGCGCCATGGTGAAGGGTTTGACCAGCCAGTTCACCGCCAGCGTCACCAGAAGCCCCTTGGGTTGGCGCGCGACCCCGGCGACGGCGCCGAAATCGACGCCCACCATCATCGGATAGACCATCGCCCAGATCAGCACGGCGACCACGAGGTTGATCGAGGCGACCTCGGCTGCGGCGATGGCCTGCATCAGCCCGGGCGCAAGTAGCCCAAGCACGATGCCCCCCACCATGGCCAGCGCCACCCAGAGGGTCAGCAGGCGTTCGAAACGGCCCATCGGGGCTTGGGTCGGGGCAAGGGTCTCGTGCATCGCGTGACGGTCTCCGGGGCAAGGGCCAATCAGTCATTTCGGAAAATTCCGAATTGATCCCGGCGTAGCGGCGGACGCGGCAGCTTGTCAAGCTTCGTCATTTCGGGCATTGACGAAATATGAACCAGGATGACGCCATCGACGCCTTTTCGGCACTTGCCCATGAAACCCGCCTCGCGGTGTTCCGGCTGCTGGTCCGCGAGGGGCCGGGCGGCGTGCCGGCTCTGGAGATTGCCCGCCGTCTCGACGCCAAGCCCTCGACCCTCTCGGGGCATCTGGCGGTGCTGAAACGGGCGGGGCTGGTCAGCGCGACGCGGCGGCAGAAGGAAATCCTCTACGCGCCGAACTTCGGCTCGGTGGATGCGCTGGTCCGCTTCCTGCTCGAGGATTGCTGCGGCGGCGATGCCGCCGCCTGTGCCAGCCTGCCATCGGTCGCCTGCGCCCCCGCGGAGCGCTGACCCGGCAATCTGTCGGGTCAAAGGTACGCCCGCACCCGCCTCAGCGGGAGGGAGCCACCGCGCGGGCCGGGTTAGACGAAGCTTTCGCCGGCTGCACCAGTCGCACCCCAACGAGCACCAGACCGAGCGCCACCCAGGACAGCGACGGCAGCGCCTCCCCAAGCAGGAGCATCCCCCAGACGATCCCGGCGAGCGTCTGAACGTAGGCCATCTGGCTGGCAAAGACCGGCCCGACCCGCGACACCAGGTCGAGCGCGAGCGCGAGCGCTAATCCCGCCGCCACTCCCACCGTGAGCACGATCCCCCCGAGCTTGACCATGGCCTCCGCTGGCACGTGGCCCGGTCCGGCCCATGGGGCCAGCACAGAAAGCATCGCTCCCGAGACAAGCAGCATGATGCCGGTCGCGGCAAAGGCGTCGATATCCCTGGGCCGGACCGCCATGAGCAGCGTGTGCAGCGCCAGCAGCCCCGGCAGGCAGAGCGCCGCAGCGAGCCAGCGCGGCGCGGTGCCGCCGGAGCCCGCCCCCTGCGCCAGCAAAAGACCGGCCACCGCCGCGAAGCCGAGCGACAGCCCGGCCAGCCGCCGCAGGCTCGGACGCTCCATGGCGATCAGCGCGGCGAGCCCGAAAACCATGAATGCGCGTGTGCTGACCACCAGGGCGATCGTCGTCGCGTCCACCTCCCGCGCGACAACCACCAGCCAGACCTTGAACAGGCACCCCAGCACCAAGGTCCATGCGAGAAAGAACGGCAGGTGCCGCAATCCGAAACGCGGCAAGCCGGCGCGATAGCCCGACACCGCCAGGCAGAACGCCGCCCCGACGAGGTTTGACCATGCCGCAAGCCCCAGCGGCGGCGCTCCCAGACCGGTGCCCATGCGGATCAGAGACGGCTCGATTGCGAGCAGGCTGCCGACAAACAGGATCATCCCCGTCGCTTTGAGCAGCGTCATCCGCACCCGGTCGCCGTCACCCTGCGTGCATGATGAGGCGGATTCTCCCGCGCCACGTGTCATCGGTCTGCTCCTCCAGCTGGCTCGCATCGCCAACGCGACCCTCGGGATCGCGCCGTCGAAACTCAGCCTCAGGCTCTGGCAGGAATGTTGCAGCAATGTTGGAGATCGGGTTTCGAGCGCGCGCGACGGTCTGATCGCCGCGTCGCTCGAGCGGCCCTCAAAATGACACGCCGCCCGGATCCTGGGAGATGCGGGCGGCAATTGTGAGCGATATGTCGGGTAATTGACACATGCCAATACGGGGAATTCAGCCGTGGCGAACGATTCTCTTTTCAGCCCAGGGCGGAGCAATCTTCATCTCAGGGTTGATCGGGAGATTGACGTAGTACTCCATATCCCCGTAGCGGCGCTCATAGACGCCCCAATCGCAGACATATTCGACCCGGTATCCAGCCAGTTTCAGGAGTCCTTGGACCATGTTCTTTCTCCTTTTCCCTGCCTCGCCGGACATCCCGTGATCTCCGTGGCCTGAAACGAAACTACCGCAGACACCCCTGGGCCCTCCAGACCCGCGCAGGGATGGCACATCGCGTCTGATGGGCACCCACCTCGCCGAAGGGATAGGAGGGACACTCCCGGCGGACTGCGGTGCCGATCCGCCTGCTCATCCAGCGTCTCCATGGCCCCTAAGGGATGCGTCGGCGGCGCGATCCGGGCGGCCCGCACCCCTGGCGACCGACGGCCCCGCCGAACCCCGAAATAGTGCTGCGGGATTTAATGCAACTATGTGCGGAATTATCATTCTGACACTCTCTCGATTAAGTGTAAATTGCGCGACACATATCCCAATTGAGAAGTGTCGCGGAATTGACTATTAAAAATATTCGAGAATTAACTCTGAATTAAGAATAGGACTCAATATAATTACCCGGGCGCACGGGTATCGCGCCCCGGAGACAGGCGCCAGAACGGCGGCCCGGCTTCGTTGAAGATTGGAGCAGTAATTATGACCTCGGTACGTACCAACGCCTCATCAATGGCGGCCCTGCAGACGCTCAGACAGATCGGCAGGGATCTGGACACGACGCAGAACCGCATTTCCACCGGCCTCAAGGTCCAATCCGGCAAGGACAACGCCGCCTACTACGCCATCTCGCAGAGCATGAGCAGCGATGCGTCGGTCTATGCATCGATCAGCGAGGGACTCACCCTGACGCGCAACGGGATCTCCACCGCCCGGCTCGGCGCAGAGAGCTTTCAGGAGCTTGCCGGAGAATTCGTCGATCGGCTCGCCTTTGCCCAGGGAGCCGAGGGCGGCATGGCCGACATTGCCGGGGACCTCGAGGGGCTGGTCTCGCAGATGCGCGACATCATCGCTCAGGCGACCTTCAATGGCACCGACCTGGTCAACGCCGCTGGCGCGACCTCGGGCACCGCGGCGGTGACCGCGCTGGGGGTGCTCACCACGTCCTCCACGGTCAGCGCGCAGCAGACCGTCGTCACCGGGATCACCCGCCGCGGTGGCGGACTGTCGACCACCAGCGCAACCTTCGAGTCGGTCGACCTAACCCGATTGATGATGGGCTTCGAGGCGATTGCCCTGAATTTCGAGGCCAACGCCACCGCCAGCACCGGCCCGACCTTCCTGCAGAACGTTCTGAGCGCCGCCGACGGGCTGCAGGCCGAGGCGATCTCGGCGAACACCCGGCTCGGCGTCGTCGAAAAGGGCATCGAGCAGCAGCAAGAGTTCCTCTCGGCACTGGTCGACAACCTCGAGACCGGGGTCGGCGCGATGGTGGACGCCAACATGGAGGAAGAGGCCGCGCGGCTTCAGGCCCTGCAGATCCAGCAGCAGCTGGCCACGCAGGCGCTGTCGATCGCGAACGCACAACCGCAGGGCATTCTGGCGCTGTTCCAGTAACCCCGCGGCCCGCAGGGCACTCGACTCTCTCCCGTTCAGGCCAACTCCCGCCGCCACGATTTTTTCCGGTGGCTGGACGCGCCGTGCTGCGCAACACTGCGCCCATTGCAGCGACCGCATTTCACGGGAGATTTCGCCATGGGACTTTTCAGCTTCCTGAAGGGCAAGGGCAAGAAGCTCGGCACCGAGCCGACGCCGGCCAAGGCCGACCTCGAAGGCGAGCTCGACTCGCTGGGCCTCGACAAGACGGGAGTCGACATCGAGGTCGACCCCGAAAGCTCCAAGGTGACGATCAAGGGTCAGCCCAAGGACCAGGAAACCCGCGAGAAGATGATCCTCGCGGTGGGCAACATCGAGGGCGTGGCGGCGGTGGAGGACGAGGCCGAAGGACCTGCCCCGGTCTTTCATACCGTCGAGGAGGGAGACAATCTCTGGAAGATCGCCGAGGCGACGCTGGGCGACGGCGCGCGCTTCAACGAGATTTTCGAGGCGAACAAGCCGATGCTCAGCGACCCGGACAAGATATACCCCGGCCAGGTTCTGCGAATTCCCGCCTGAACAGGCACCCCACCAAGCGGAGGGGCGCGAAACGTGGCCCCTCTGCCCCCTGAGCGGGCACTCGCGCGGCCTGACGCCGACAATCATGGCAGCGGCCCGGCGTTTTCCGGCCATGGGCGTACCGACCAATATGCCACCTTGCCTTTCGCACCACCCACGGCGACACTCCCCCGGAACTGCAAACGCGGGTTGCCCATGCCACGGGAAATCGAACGCAAGTTTCTGGTCGCATCCGAGGCGTGGCGCGATCATGTCTCTCACCGGGTCGAGCTGCGCGACGGGATGATCGCGTTGCGGGACGGGTGCAAGGTCCGCGTCCGTTTCTACGGCGACACCCAGGCAACGCTCAGCGTGAAGGGGCCAAGGGCGGGCATGTCCCGCGACGAGTTCGAATACGCAATTCCCTGCGAAGATGCTCTGGCGATGCAGTCCAAGCATTGCGACGGGCCGCCGATCCGCAAGACCCGCCACCACCTCGTGCACGCGGGCCAGAGCTGGACCATCGACGAGTATCACGGCGCGCTGACGGGCGTGCTCATCGCCGAAATCGAGCTTCCCTCGGAGGATGCCGCCTTTGCGCGACCCGCATGGCTCGGCACCGAAGTGACCTATGATCAGGACTACCGGCAGTCCGCCCTGATGCGGCGCCACAGGGCGGCCCTCGCTGATAGCGCCTGAGCCAGAATTCTTTACAGATCGGTAACGACTGTGGTTCACTGATGGGGCGAGTCCGCAAGGCGCGCCTATTTAAAGTTGTTTTTTTCGCTTCCACGTCGCCATTTCTGGCGGATTTGCAGAAGACCCGGCCATTTTCCCGCCGGCACTCAGACCCTGATCTTCATTCAAGTCGCGTTTTTTTTGTGAGGAATTATGAAGTACGTTTGTTTCGGTACCGCCGCGCTGGCTCTGTTGTCAGCCTGCGGCGACGGCAGCACCAGCGCCCGCAGCGGCTTTTCCAGCGCCAGCGCCCTCGCTTTCACCAACTGGAGCACCACCGACGACGGCACCTACCGCGCCGACGGTATGGCGGTTTCGACCGGCTACCAGACCGATGCGGGCGGCAATGTCATTGCCGTGGGACCCGTGGTGACCGACAGTGACGCCATCACCGACCTGACCTTCGAGGGCGGCGCGCTGACCGGCGTTACGGTTCGGACCAGTTCCGGCACGATCGTCCTGTCGGCCGCCAGTGGCGATACCTTCGACACCACCACGGTCACGGGCGGAATTGTCGCCACCACCGCGGATGGCAACACGCTCCTCGTTGCCGCGAACCCCATCAGCCAGGGCTACGAATACCAGTCCTTCGGCAGCTGGCAGACTGGTCTCAACGGCACCAGCCGGGTCGCCGGCGCGGGCTCGACCGGCAGCCGCACGTCGGCCAGCCAGATGCCCACCACCGGCAGTGCCAGCTACTATGGCGACAGCCTCGGCCAGGTCATCACCAATGGCGATGTGGCGGTCACCACATCCTACATCGCGGTGGACACGCCGGACTTCGACAGCGTCGAGATCTACAGCAGCAACACGATCACCGCAGACCCGACCACCGGGGCGATGATCGCGAATCGCAGCGACCTCGACTTCTATGCCGCCGGAACCATCAGCGGCAGCGGCTTCTCCGCGGGCATCAACACCGGTGTGCTGACCGGATCGGTCGACGGGCAGTTCTACGGCGGCAACGCGCAGGAGGTCGGCGGCACCTTCTCAGGCACCACCGCCGACAGCACCTATATCGGCGCCTTCGGCGCGGTCGACCCCACGCGCTGACCATGCCTGCCACAATCGTCCCGCACGCCAGCCCCTGGAAAGGGCTGGCGGTCGCGGTCGTCTTCGCCCTGCAACTGCCGGGGGCGCAGGCCCGGGCACAGCAATCCGATGTCCCAGCCGTGCCCGCCGCCGCGGCCCCGGCGGAGATCGAGGCCGGGTTTCAGCAGGCGCTGGCCGCGCTCGCGCAGCGCCAGCCGGAAGCCGCCGTCCGGCTGCTGCGCAAGCTGCTCGCCAGCGATCCCGGCCTGCTCCGGGTACGCCTCGAACTTGCCCGGGCGCTCTTCGAGGCCGGAGAGTACGCGCAGTCGCGCGAGCAGTTCCGCATCGTGCTCTCCAATCCCGATCTGCCACCCTCGGTGCGTGACAACATCCTGCGTTTCATGCGCGCCATCGACGAGCGGCGCGGTTTGCGCACGCGCTTCTCCTTTGCCCTGCGCGCGCCCGAGGGCGCGGGCCGGAGCTACGACAGCGACGAGGTCGAGACCATCCTCGGCGATCCGCCGCTGGTGTTGACCATGGACCGCGAGGATCCGCCGCTGACCGGGCTGGAGCTGGCCGGGGCGCTGCGCAAGCAATGGCCGCTGCGCGCCCGCGCAGGCGGCGCGACGCTGAGCGCCTACGTGCAGGCCGAGGGCAATCTCTACCAGACCGGCGACAGCGACTGGGACGAGCTGGGCGCCGAGCTCAGCGCCGGCCTTCAATTGACCTGGCCGCAGACCACCGCCTGGGCCGAGGCGATCGCCGGGACCGACTACTTCGGCGGCGAGATGCTCGAGGAGCGTTTCGGTCTCGGCGCCGGGGTCAGCTGGCGCAGCGCGTCCGGCCTCACCGCCAGTGTCGAGACCGAGGTGATGGACGTGACCCTCGGCAGCCACCCGGATGTGGACGTGACACGCGCCAGCGCCAAGCTCTCGGTGATCCGTCCGCTGCGCGGGCGCGCGCAGGTCGCCGCGAGCCTGTCCCTGCAGCACCAGGAGGCGGACCGGGACGACCTGTCCTATGACTATGCCGAGCTGCGCCTCGGGGCGCGCAGCGAGGTGGGCGGCGGCTTCCTGATCGAGCCGTCAGTCTACGCAGCCTCCTTCGATCAGATCGGCGCGACGCCGCTGCTCGGCAAGGCGCGGCATGAAACCGAATACGGGATCGAGCTGCGCATCGACAAGACCGACACGTTCCTGTTCGGCCGGTTCACCCCCTACGTGCAGATCGAGGCGGCGCGGCGAGACAGCAACTTCGACGTCTACAGCTACCGGGATCTGCGGCTGAGCGCGGGTCTGACCAGCGCCTTCTGAGAGGCCGCCGCCAGGCGGCCTCCCCTCCGCGCCTTACCCGGCGAGCTCTTTCAGCCAGAGGCTCATCTCGCGCAGCCGCTCCTCGGCGACGCTGCCGAAGCCAATGGCGTGCAGGTAGTCGCGCACCAGCCCCTTGCCCGGATCGACCTGCACCGGCACTTTCGCGGCCTGCAGCGCCGCGCCATAGGCGATGCCGCCGTCACGCAGCGGGTCGTGCTCGGCCAGCGCGAGGTAGGCTGGCGGCAACCCGTCGTGCCGCGCCGCAATCAGCGGCGCGATCAGCGGATCGCTCTGCCGCGCCGCCTCGTCCGGACAATATTGCGCATGCGCCGACAGCAGCTGCGCCAACGTCCAGAGCGGGCCTTCGGAGTATTCCGAGCAGGACGGTCGCGAGGTGTCGAAATCGCAGACCGGGTAGATCAGCAGTTGCGCCGACAGCGGCACCCCGGCATCGCGGCTCAGCAGCGTCGCCGCCGCGGCAAGGTTGCCCCCGGCGCCGTCGCCGCCGATCGCCAGACGCGCGGGGTCGATCCCCAGCGTCTCGGCCTGTTCCCGCGCCCAGGCAATCACTGCCGGGATCTGCCGCAGCGCATGGGGATAGGGATGCTCGGGCGCCAGCGCGTAATCCACCGAGATCACCAGGTGCCCCGACCAGGCGGCGAGCCGCGCGGTGATGTTCCAATGGGTTTCGGGGCTGCCCTGGCGCCAGGCGCCACCGTGCAGGTAGATCAGCGCCGGCAGCGGCTCGGCGCCCTCCGGCCGGAACAGCCGGACCCGCACCGGACCGCTGTCGGTGTCGATCCAGTGCTCCTCGTCGGTCTCGACGCCCTCCGGGCTGGGCAAGCGCAGAGACCGCGAGACGGATTCGAAATGCAGCCGCCTGGTCGCGGCATCGCCCTCGGTCGGCAGCGTCGCCCAGGTGGCGTCCCAGGTCTCGCGGAAACGGTAGATGTCGGGGTGAATGGCGCGGGTCTCGGCGATCGGACGGGCCGAGGCCTCCTCGACCGACAGCCCCGGTTTCATCACGAAACGCAGCAGCATGTCCCCGACGTGGCGACGAAGCTGCTGCTGGCCCTTGGGCTCGAACAGGGAATCGCCGAACAGGCTGGAAAAGGTCGCCCGGTTGGCGACGTTGAAGATCGCCAGCGCCGAGATGTGCCAATGCAGCTCCAACGGGGTCAACCCGCGGCGAAACAGGCCTTCGGTACAGCCGCGCTGGTAGATCTGGTCGAGCAGCCGTATCGCAGAGATGTTCTGCCCGGAGAGATCTCCCGCCTTTTCCATGTGACGCCCATTGTGCAGGTTCTCAACCATGACGAGGCGCACGAAATCCTCATGCGTGGCATGGTGGTCGAAGGTGAATTCCGCCAGTCGCCGCAGCGCCTCGACCGGGTGCAGGCTGGCCAGTTCCAGCTCGTCCTCGGCCGCGCGCACCCGGGCGTAGGCGTCTTCGAGCACCGCGCGATAGAGCCCCTCCTTGTCGCCGAAATAGTAATAGATCATCCGTTTCGAGGTCTCGGTCCCCGACGCGATGTCGTCGATCTTGGCCCCTGTAAGCCCGTGCTTCACGAAGGCCTTGCGTGCGACCTCTAGGATATTCGCGCGCACGGCCTCGGGATTCTGTTTCCAGTGACGTCGCGACGCCCCGTTGCCTTCGGATTCCGGGTCGCGTTTGATCACGGTTGCATCCTCCATCCAAAATCTCTCCACAAATAAATTTACCGTCCCGGGAACGCGGCCCGGTCCTGCCTCGGTTGAGCGTCAGCCAAGTCCTTGCTTTTCCTATTGTCCGGGCTGATCACCCCGAGGCTTTCGCCTACAATTCATTGTCAATTAAACGGTTCGTTCAAAATGCCACGCCCCGCCCGCGTCGGGCTTCCCCCAAAATCCATGGGGCCCCGGACCCGCAACGGCGCGTCTCCTTCCAAGATATAGTGAAAATCGAACCGCGTCACGAACCGAGCCGCCAAAACTGCCCGACGCGTACATTTCTGATGCTGATAAGCGCCAGGAAATATACCACTGCTCGCGCGTTGGGCAGGCGGTGGCGGGCGTCCGAGCCTGCTCTAAGGCCGCGCCCGCTCGTCCTCCGCAAGCTCCTCCTGACCTGAAAGCGCCCATCGGGTGAGCGGCCAGGACAGGCCGATCAGTACAAGTCCGGCGATGGCGCTACCGAAGAAGAGCTGGTTGAACAGCCCCGGCAGGGCGGAGGGAGTCTCGGTGTCCATGCCCGCCGCCAGCAGCCCCGCGAGCAGGTTGCCGAGCGAGGCGGCCACGAACCAGAAGCCCATCATCTGGCTGACGAACCGCTCCGGCGCGAGCCGCGAGAAGGTCGAGAGCCCGACCGGGCTGAGCAGCAGCTCGGCGCAGGTGTGGATGAAAAAGGTAGCGATGAGGAACAACGCCGAGACCTTGGCCCCGGTCATCGCGATCTTGGCCGCCGGCACCAGGATCCAGAAGCCGAGCCCCACCAGCACCAGTGCCAGACCGAACTTGACGAAGACCGAGATCTCCCAGCCACGATCCTGCGCCCGCGTCCAGAACCAGGCGAAGAGCGGGGTCAGCAGGATGATGAAGGCCGGATTGAGGTTCTGGAACCACGAGGCAGGCACCTCAAAGCTCAGCAGGCGACGGTCGGTCAGCTCGGCGGCGAAGATCGACAGCGACGAGCCGGCCTGTTCGAAACGCGACCAGAAGACCGCCGCGCCGACAAAGAGTACCGCGAGCACGATCATCCGCTTTTTCTCGGCGGCGCTGAGATCGCCGGCGATGTAGATGTTGAGAAAGAAGCCGATCGCCACGGTGACGATCAACACGCCGGTCGCCTGCGCCACGCCCTCGGCGCTGGTCACGTCGATCCGCCCGGTGCCGATGAGCAGCACCAGAATGGCCACGACCACGCCGACGATCCCGAGGCTCACCATCTGGTCGCGCCGCCGGGTCGCCGGATCGACGACCTTGGGCGGCGGGCGCTCGCCCTTGCCTTGCAGCGACCGGCTTCCGGCGTAGAGAAAGTTGACCAATCCCAGCGCCATGGCCACCGCCGCCGCGCCGAAGCCCCAGTGCCAGCCCCAGACCTCGCCGAGATAACCTGCAACGAAACCGCCGAGGATCGCCCCGAGGTTGATACCCATGTAGAAGAAGGAAAACCCCGCATCGCGCCCGCCGACGTCATCCTTGGGGTAGAGCTCGCCCACCATGGTCGAGATATTCGGCTTCAGCAGCCCCGTCCCCACCGCGATGCAGCAAAGCCCGGCCAGGAATATCCAGGCGGTCGAGCCCGAGATCGCCAGCAGGATGTGACCGAGGATGATCACGGTGCCACCGGCAATGATCGCCTTGCGCGCGCCCCAGAACCGGTCGGCCACCCAGCCGCCGGGCAGCGCGAGAATGTAGACCGCCGCGGAATAGATGCCGTAGATCGCCACCGCTTCGGAGGTCTGCAGGCCCATGCCCCCGGTCTCGACCGCATCGACGAGATAGAGCACGAGGATCGCCCGCATGCCGTAGAAACTGAAGCGCTCCCACATCTCCACGAGAAAGAGCGACGGCAGCCCGGCAGGGTATCTGGCTAATCTGGACATCAACGGCCTGCAAGAAATTCAATCCCCCGAGAATAGCGCGAAAACACCCATAGCGCGAAGGATTTGGCGGAAGATCGCCCGAGGCAGGCGGCGGCTCGCCGACGCGCTGAACCTGCTCTGCACCCGCCCTGTCGGCCGAAAGAGCGTCCGGCTGTTCAGCTCTCGAGGGTGCTTCATTTCCCTTCTGACGGATGAGCGGTTGACAGCGCGCCGCCTTGCCGCTCTTTTGTACTACAAATTAGGAGGAGAGTCGGATGCGGGTCACTGCTGCCATCCATCGCGCGTTTGAAATCGCAAAGATCGACGACAGGCTGTATGCCGCGTTCATCGAACATATGGGCCGGGCCATCTATTCCGGCATCTACGAGCCGGGGCACCCTCAGGCGGACGCGCACGGCTTCCGCCGTGACGTGGCGCAGATGGTCCGGGACCTGAACATCCCGGCGATCCGCTACCCGGGTGGCAATTTCGTCTCGGCCTACAACTGGGAGGATGGCATCGGGCCGAAGGAGGATCGCCCGGTCCGTCTCGACCTCGCCTGGCGCAGCAAGGAAAGCAACCAGGTCGGCATCAACGAGTTCGCCATCTGGGCGCAGGATCTCGGCATCGACATGATGCTGGCGGTCAACCTCGGCTCGCGCGGCATCTCGGATGCGCGCAACTTCATGGAATACGTCAACCACCCTTCGGGCACCTACTGGTCGGACCTGCGCCGCAGCCACGGGGTCGAGCAGCCATACAACGTGAAGATGTGGTGTCTCGGCAACGAGATGGACGGCCCCTGGCAGATCGGCCACAAGGAGGCCAAGGAATACGGCCGCCTCGCCGGCGAGACCGCCAAGGCGCTGCGCCAGCTCACGCCGGGCGCCGAGATGGTGGTCTGCGGCTCGTCCAACGACGAGATGCCCACCTATCCCGACTGGGAGCGCGGCGTGCTGGAGGAATGCTACGAGAACGTCGACTACATCTCGCTGCACAAGTATTTCGGCAACTCCAGCAACGACACGCTGAACTTCTTCGGCAAGGTCGAGGAGACCGGCCGCTACATCCAGGCCATCGCCGGGGTGATCGACTTCGTGAAGGCCAAGAAGCGGGCGAAGAACGACGTCTACATCTGCTTTGATGAATGGAACGTCTGGTACCACAAGCGCGAACAGGACTCGAAGAACTGGAAGAGCTGGGACTGGCCCGAAGCCCCTGCCCTGCTCGAGGAAGACTACAATTTCGAGGACGCGCTCTTCGTCGCCTGCCTGCTCAACGAGTTCATCCGCCGCTCGGACCGGGTGAAGATCGCCTGCATCGCGCAGCTGGTGAACGTCATCGCGCCGATCCGCGCCGACAAGGGCGGCAAGGCCTGGCGGCAGTCGATCTACTGGCCGTACCAGCTTGCCTCGCTCTACGGGCGCGGCACGGCGCTGCGGGTCTCGGTGGACGGGCCGACCTACGACTGCGCGGTCGCCGATGACGTGCAGTATCTCGACGTGGCGGCGACCCATGACGCGGCGGGCGGCACGGTGACGCTGTTCATCATCAACCGCCACCTGACCGAAGCCGCCGACCTGCGGCTGGCGCTGACCGGCTTCGAGGGGGCCTCGGTGATCGGACATCAGGTGATGGCGGGCCACGACCTGCGCGCCACCAACGGTCCGGACTCCGAGGCCATCGCCCCGGCTGAGGGCAGCGGCCTCGCGGTCGAGGACGACACGCTGGGCGGCTCGGTCGCGCCGCTGTCCTACCACGTCGTCCGGCTCAAGGTGTAAGCCATGTCGGGCGTGAAGCTTACAGGCGTGAAGAAGTCCTTCGGGGCGCATGACGTCATCAAGGACGTGTCGCTGGAGGTCCCGAAGGGGGAGTTCGGGGTCTTCGTCGGCCCCTCGGGCTGCGGCAAGTCCACCTTGCTGCGGATGATCGCGGGGCTGGAGGAAAGCAGCGGCGGCACCATCGAGATCGGCGGGCGGGACGTCACCCATGTCGAGCCCGCCAAGCGCGGCGTCGCCATGGTGTTCCAGTCCTACGCGCTCTACCCGCACCTGAGCGTGGCCGAGAACATGGGCTTCTCGCTGCGCCTCGCCCGCGCCCCGCGCCACGAGCGCGAGGAAAAGGTACGCGAAGCGGCGCGGATTTTGCAGCTGACCGATCACCTCGACAAGAAGCCCTCGGCGCTCTCGGGCGGGCAGCGCCAGCGCGTCGCCATCGGCCGCGCCATCGTCCGCGAGCCGGAGGTGTTCCTCTTCGACGAGCCGCTGTCGAACCTCGACGCCGAGCTGCGGGTGCAGATGCGTCTGGAACTGACGCGGCTGCACCGGCAGATCGGCGCGACGATGATCTACGTCACCCACGACCAGGTCGAGGCGATGACCCTGGCCGACGACATCTTCGTGCTGAAGGGCGGCCACGTCATGCAGGCCGGTCGTCCGCTGCATCTCTACGACGATCCGGACAACCGTTTCGTCGCGGGCTTCATCGGCTCTCCGGCGATGAACTTTGTCGACGCCGTGGTCACCGGCAGCGACGACGGCACGATCACCGCGCAGGCCGAGGAGGGCATTCTGCGCGCGGCGCTGCGCGGGCCGAAACCGGCCGAGGGCAGCCGCGTGGTGCTGGGCGTGCGTCCCGAGCACCTTGCCCCGACCGAGACCGGCGGCCTACCGGTGACGGTGGAGGTGGCCGAGGAGCTGGGCGGCAATTCCTACCTGCACACCCGCTCCGCTTCGGGCGCCGACATCGTCTTCGAACGGCGCGGCAGCCGCGATCGGCTCGAGGGCCAGCGGCTCAATATCGGCGCCGAGCCGGACAAGGTTTTTGCCTTCACGCCCGAGGGCGTGAGGCTTCGCTAGGGTCTGCTGGAGGGCGGACCGACACGGGACGGGGCGCCTTTCGCCCCACGGTCAAGGAGGAGGACCGAATGAAACTGAAGACATTGGCACAGGTCTCTGCAATCGCGGCGCTTGCCGGCATCGGCATGCCCGCCTTCGCGCAGCAGACGGTCACCTGGTGGGATTTCTTTGCCGGCGGCGACGGCGTGCGCATGAAGGCGCTGATCGAGCAGTTCAATGAGGAACACCCCGACGTGCAGATCGAGGGCACCACGCTTGAATGGGGCGTGCCCTTCTACACCAAGGTGCGCACGTCCGCCGCCGTGGGTCGTGGGCCGGACCTGATGACCTATCACCTCTCGCGCATGCCGCTCGGCCTCAGCGAGGGCGTGCTGACCCCGATCACCGACGCCGATCTCGAGGCGGCGGGCCTCAGCGAGGACGATTTCTTCGCCAGCTCGCTCGACGCAGCCAAGGGGCCGGACGGCACGCTCTACGCGGTGCCCTTCGATATCCATTCCATCGTGCTCTACTACAACAAGACCTACCTCGAGGGGACGCGCTTCCTCGACGGCGAGGGCAAGTTGACCGGCATCGAGAGCCTCGCCGACTTCGAGGAAGCCCTGCAGGCCGCCGCCGACAACGGCTCCGAAGCCCCGGTGACCTATGCCACCGGCGACGATGGCGGCACCTACCGCGTTTTCTACACGCTGCTTTCGCAGCAGGGCGGCACGCTGATCTCGGAAGACGGCGAAGTGCTGCCCGGCGACAGCGCCGAGAAGGCGGTCAAGGCGCTCGAGATCATGACCAACTGGCACGATCAGGGCTGGCAGCCCGAGCAGGCGCTCTACGAGGCCTCGGTCGCGCTCTTCACCTCGGGCAAGTCGGCGTTCCAGCTCAATGGCGTCTGGGAAGTCCCGACGATGAAGGACCTCGAGAAGAACGGCAATCTCGGCTTCGAATGGGGCGCGGTGGAGATCCCCAAGCTGATGGACACCCGGACGACCTGGGCCGACAGCCACGCCTGGGCGATCCCGGTGCAGGGCGACGAAGAGATGGACCCCGCCAAGCGCGAGGCGGTCATGCAGGTGATCGGCTGGATGGAAAAGCACGCGATCCAATGGGCCGACGCGGGCCACATCCCGGCCTACAAGCCGGTGGCCGAGAGCGACGAGTTCAAGACCATGGAGCCGAACGCGACCTACTCGTCGCTGGCCGATGGCGCGACCTATGATCCGCGCAGCGAGGTCGCCGGCGTGGCTTCGCCCGCCTATGACGCGGCGCAGAACATCATCTCGCCCGCGATGCACGGCTACCTGTCGGCAGAGGACGCGATCGAACAGGTCAAGTCCGAGCTGGAAAGCAAGATGAACTGAGGCGCGACCCGCGCCCTCGCCCCCGCGCGGCACCGCACGCGTGGGGGCTGAATACCCCTCTGGGAGGAGAATTGACGACATGGCCATGATCCGGAACCGGTCACGGCACAGGCTGGTGGCCTATTCGCTGATCCTGCCCTTCGTGGCGATCTTCGCGCTGGTCTTCGCCTACCCGGTGGTCGAAGTGGTCCGCATGAGCTTCACCGACGCGCCGCTGATCGGCGGCGGCGAATGGGTGGGATTCGACAACTACGCGCGGCTGCTGTCCGACAAGCTGTTCTACAAGTCGCTGGTCAACAACGGCTATTTCGTGCTGCTGACGGTGATCCCGACAACGGTGATCGCGCTGGTCATCGCACTCGCGGTGAACCGGCTGTCGGGGCGGATGCAGGCGCTGGCGCTGGTGCTCTTCTTCATGCCCTACGTGCTGCCGGTCTCGGTGGTGACGCAGATCTGGGCCTGGATGCTCGACTTCCAGTTCGGCATCCTGCAACCGGTCATCGAGTTCTTCACCGGCAAGCCGGTGCCGGTCTTCAAGAACCCCTTCTGGGTGATGCCCGCCGTGGCGGTGGTGACGATCTGGTGGACCAACGGCTTCAACGTGCTGCTGTTCCTCGCAGGTCTGCGCAACATCCCCGGGGAGCTCTACGAGGCCGCCAAGCTCGACGGCGCGACCCGCAGGCAACTGTTCTTCAAGGTGACATGGCCGCTCCTGTGGCCGGTGACCGCGCTGGTGCTGACGCTGCAGCTGATCCTGCAGCTGAAGATCTTCGACCAGGTCTACCTGCTGTCCGAGGGCGGGCCGTTCAACTCCAGCTACGTGCTGCTGCTTATGGTCTACCGCGAGGCCTTCCAGCTCAACCACGGCGGCTATGCCGCGGCCATCTCGCTGGTGCTGTTCCTGATCATCGTGGTGATCTCGGTGCTGCAATTCCAGATCCTGCGCATCGGGGGGAAAGACAAATGACCCGGCAGAGACGTTTCGAGAACCTCGCGCTTACCGCCATCACGCTGCTCGCCGGGCTGATCTGGATCTTCCCGCTCTACTGGGCCTTCGTCACCTCGATCCGCTCGGAAAACCGGGTGGTCTCCGAGGGTGCCGGGCTCTTCCCGGACGAGTTCAACCTCTCGTCCTATGTCGACGCGCTGTTCAACACCTCGCTGATCGATTGGTACATCAACTCCATCGGCACCTCGGTGATCATCACCGCAGTGGTGCTGCTGACCGGCATGATGTGCGCCTATGCCCTCAGCCAGATGCAGTTCCCCGGCCGCCGGCTTCTCTACGGCATCGTGCTGGCCAGCTTCATGGTGCCGGCGCAGGCGCTGGTCGTGCCGCAGTTCGTGCTGATGAACGATCTCGACCTGATCAACCGCTGGGGCGGGATCATCCTGCCGCAACTCGTCGTGCCGGTGGTGATAATTGTCTACAAGCAATTCTTCGACGCGGTTCCCAAGGAAATGAAGGAGGCCGTGGTGCTGGATGGCGGCGGCGACTACACGCTGCTCTTCAAGGTCTACCTGCCGCTCAACTGGGGCATCACCACGGCGCTTGGCATCATCACATTCATCATGAGCTGGAACGCCTTCCTCTGGCCCTTCCTGGTGATCACCACCGAGGACATGATGACCATCCCTGTCGGCATCACGCAGGTCAACGACGCCTTTGGCGTGGCCTACGCGCGGATCATGTCGGTCGCGCTGCTCGCGGCGGCCCCGGTGGTCATCGCCTACCTGATCTTCCAGAAGCGGGTGACCGAGGCGGTGATGATCTCGTCGGGCGTGAAAGGCTGACGCCAGAGTATCCTCCCGGGCACCCCGGTTCCCGGACCTGGCCCCCGCCGTGATCGGTGGGGGCTTTTTTGCGCAACAGGGCCGCGCCCCCTACCCGACCCCTTTCGCATCTTGCGGCCCGTGCCCCGGCTGCTACGGTCCGGCAAACCCAAGACAGAGCCCCCGAAAATGATCTCCGCCCCCTCATTCATCGCCTATGTCGCCGCTCTTTCGATCGCCTCGGCCATCCCCGGGCCGGGCGTCGCTGCGCTTATCGGCCAGGCGCTCGGAGGCCGTTTCCGATCGGCGCTCTTCTTCATCGGGGGTATGGCGCTCGGCGACATCGTCTTCCTGAGCTGCGCGGTCGCCGGGCTCGCGGCGCTGGTGCAGGTCTTCGAGCAGGCCATGCTAGCAATCAAGCTCGTCGGTGGCGTCTACCTGCTCTACCTCGGGTGGAAATTCTGGACCAGCAAGGCTGGCTTCGCGCAGCCCGAGCGGGCGGAAAGCCGAACCGGCCCGAAGGCGCTGGCGGCGGGGCTCATGCTGTCGCTGGGCAATCCAAAGGTCATCGTCTTCTACCTTGCGCTGCTTCCGGCGGTTCTGGACCTCGACGGCGTCGGCCTGCCGCAATGGGCGATGCTGTCGGGGCTCACAGTCGCGACGCTCTTTGCCACGCTGACGCCCTATGCGGTGCTGGCGTTCAAGGCGCGGGGTCTGATCCGAAACACTGCCACGCTAACGCGCCTGAATCGCATTGCCGCCGGGATCATCGGCGGTGCCGGGGTGCTGATCATCGGACAGGCGGCGAGTGCGATGGCCCGTCGCGGCTAGGCCTTCACCCTAGACCTTCAGCGTCGGAAGCCCGAGGTCGAAGACGGTCGTACCCTTGGAATCGAGCAGCGCCGTGTCCACAAGCTCGGTCATCAGCTTGCGCGCACCCACGGGGTCGCGCGCCTCGATCCGATCAAAGACGGCGGCGTGCTCCTCGACCGGATTGCGGGTGTGCGGGTTGGGCATGTCGCGGTAGCGGAAGGCGGTGGTATAGGCCACCGCCGCGCAGATCCCCGCCTCGAGCGACAGCAGGACAGGGTTGTGCGAGCTGATCAGGATTGCCCGGTGGAAGCTCGCGTCGGCATTGTGCCAGCTGTCCTCGGTCATGTCGCAGTAGCGCATCGCGTGCAGCGCGTCGCGAAACAGCTGCAGGTCCGCCTCGCTGCGGCGTTCGGCGGCGAAGGCGGCGGCGGGCGGCTCGATCATCGCGCGCATCTCGTAGAGCGCGCGGATGAACCAGTCGGGCGGCGCGCCGCTTTCGAAGCTCCAGCGGACGACGTCGGGATCGAGCAGGGACCATTGCTCGCGCGGGGTCACCCGCGTGCCGCTGCGGGTCCGGGTGACCAGCATGCCCTTGCCCGCCAGCCGGCGCAGCGCCTCGCGGTAGGCCCCGCGTGAAATGCCTGTTTCGGCAAGGAAATCCATCTCCTTCGGGATCGGGTCTCCGCTGGCATAGACGCCGCTGACGATCTGGCGTCCCAGCCAGTCCGCGATGGATTCGTTCTTGCGTTTCTCGGGCGCGGCCTGCGTGTCGAAGCCGAGGCCAAGCGTGCTCAATTTGTCGGACATATTCTAAGTCTATCCGTGCCCACCCCGGTGTCAATTGCGCGTGATGCGCACTTCGGCTGGCGTCGGGACAGCGCGTCCAAAATGCCTCTGCGCCCCAAGGTGCCCGCATCAGGGCACGAAGTTCCCCAGCCAATTGCCGTGGGCCCAGCCTAACGTGTCATTCGGCCCGAAACTGATCGCGTACCATTTGCCGCGACGCTCGTATGTGCCGACCCGGTCGCCGTTGTGCAATTCGCCGATCTTGCGATACTCCGACCCCGGGCCGCTGCGCACTGCGAGGAACCCGTCGCCATCGGGATTGAGCCCCATGACATCCGCATAGCCGAAGCAGGCGGCCTCGGAATCGGGCGGACAGTAGGTCGTGAACGGCACGTCGAGCTGTTGCGCCGCCGCGACGGCGGCAAGCGCGGCCCCCATGAGGAAGATCGGCAAGACTATCGAGCGTTTGAGACGCATGTCGGGAATCTCCGGAAGTGCTTGGATTGGAATGGACCCGGGACGGGCAGGGACCCGCCCGCGGACGGCAATGAAATCGGTCTGGCTAATGGCGGCGAGAGTAGCCGAATACTCCAGGGAGCCCAAGCGCTCCACGCCACCGCCGCCAGCCTCGGACCACGGAAGGGATTGCAACCGGGCCGCTGCGCGTCGTACCCCGAGCCGATATCGGATCGCAGGGGAAGCGCACGGGTGCTGCAGCTCAGGAATGTCTCGGTGAAGCTCGGCGGCGCGCAGGCGCTGCGGCAGGTCTCGCTGACCGCGCAGGAGCGGCGCATCGGCATCGTCGGGCGCAACGGCTCGGGCAAGACCACGCTGGCTCGCGTGATCGCCGGGCTGCAACCCGCGGACGAAGGCAGTGCCGAAATCGCCGGGCGCGACATGGCGCGCGACCGCAAGGCCGCGCTGCGCGCGGTCGGCATCCTGTTCCAGAACCCCGACCACCAGATCATCTTCCCCACCGTCGAGGAGGAGATCGCCTTCGGCCTGCTGCAGCTGGGACGCAGCCGCACCGAGGCCGCCGCAGAGGTGAAGACCATTCTCGCCCGTTTCGGCAAAAGCCATTGGGCCACCGCGCCGACCCACGGTCTGTCGCAGGGCCAGAAGCAGCTGGTCTGCCTGATGGCGGTGCTGGCGATGCAACCGTCGCTGATCGTTCTCGACGAGCCCTACTCCGGGCTCGACATTCCCACCCGCATGCAGCTGATGCGCTACGTCGACGAGGTCGAGGCGGCGATCCTGCACATCACCCACGACCCCGAGAGCGTGCGCCATTACGACCGGGTGATCTGGATCGACGAGGGCGCGATCCGCGCCGACGGCGCGGCGGACAAGGTGCTCGGACAGTTCGAGGCGCAGATGCGCCTCTGGGGAGGGCGCGATGATCTCTCTGACCTCGCCGGTTGAGATCTGGGCCCACCGGGTGCCGGCGGGCGTCAAGCTCGCTGCGCTCTCGCTGGCCACCATCGGTCTCTTCGCGTTGCAGGATCCCTGGCAGCTCGCGCTCGCCTTCGCCGCCGTGGTGGCGCTGGTGCTGACCGGAGGCCCGAAGTTCGCCGCCGGGGCGGCGCGCAGCCTGCGCATCCTGCTGCCCTTCCTCGCGCTGATCGCGCTCTGGCACGGGGTGACGGGACAGGTGGCCGAGGGCATCGCCGTCGCCCTGCGCCTGCTGGCCGCGCTGACCCTGGCCAATTTCGTCACCATGACCACGCGGCTGACCGACATGGTGGCGGTGGCGAGCTGGCTCCTGGCGCCCTTTCGCCGCTTCGGCCTCTCGACCCGCGCGCTGGAACTCTCGGTCGCGCTGGTGGTGCGCTTCACCCCCTCGATCGCCCGCAAGGGCGGGCTGCTGACCGAGGCCTGGCGCGCCCGCTCGGCCCGCCGCGCCGGCTGGCAGGTGGTGATGCCCCTTGCGGCCCTGGCCATTGATGATGCAGAACATGTCGCCGAGGCGCTGCGCGCCCGGGGCGGTCTCGAACCGCCAGACACGACCGGATAGGAGGATCCGCCCTTGGAACGCAATCTCACCCACGTCGCGCTTTTTGCCGCGCTCATCGCCGGGCTCGGGCTGATCCCGAAGTTCACGCTCGCCTTCGGTGTGCCGATCACCGCGCAGACGCTGGGCGTGATGCTCGCCGGCACCGTGCTGGGCGCGAAACGCGGCGCGCTGGCCTGCCTGCTGTTCATCGCGCTGGTGGCGCTCGGCCTGCCGCTGCTGGCGGGCGGTCGGGGCGGTCTCGGCGTCTTCGCCTCGCCGACCGTCGGCTTCCTCGTCGGCTGGCCCGTCGCCGCCTTCGTCACCGGCTTCATCGTCGAGCGCTGGCGCGGCAACCTGGCGCTGGTCTCCTCCATCGCCTCGGTGATCGGCGGCATCCTCGTGCTCTATGTCTTTGGCGTCATCGGCATGTCCATCACCCTCGGCAAGACCCTCCCCGAGGCGACGCTGCTGGTCACCGCCTTCATCCCCGGCGACGTGATCAAGGCGGTGCTGGCGGGTCTCATCACCTCGGCGCTGGCGCGCTCGCGCCCGACCAGCGTGCTGTCGCGCGGCTGATCCGGGGATGAGCGTCACGGCGGCAGAGGAGCTGCTCTTCGCGCGCCGCTCCGCCCGTGCCTTCCTTAAAGACCCCGTGCCGCGCGCCGATCTCGAGCGGATCCTGCGCGCGGCGCGCTCGGCGCCGAGCGGCGCCAACCTGCAACCCGGACGTTTCCACGCGCTGACCGGCGCACCGCTGGCCGATCTGAGCGCGGCGCTGCACGGGGCAATCGACGCCGGCCGCCCGCAGGTCGCCGAGTACTCCTATTTCCCGCAGCCCATGCCGCCCGAACTGAAGGCCAAGCAGCGCGCAGCGGGCTATGCGCTTTACGCCGCGCTGGGGGTCGCGCGGCGCGACATCGACGGGCGCCGCGCCCAGTTCACCCGCAACTACGGCTTCTTCGACGCCCCGGTCGGCATCGTCGTGACCATTCACCCCGAGATGGGCAAGGGCTGCTTCATGGATCTGGGCATGGCGCTGATGGCCTTGATGATCGCGGCGCAGGGCATGGGCTACGCCACCTGCGGTATCGGGGCGCTGGCCAATTACGCCGATGTCGCCCACGACCAGCTCGGGCTCGGCGCGGACGAGATGGTGGTCTGCGGCATGGCTCTGGGACGCGCCGACCCCGAAGCCCCGGCCAACACGGTCGAGACCGCCCGCGATCCGCTGGAAGATTTCACCACGCTGCGCGGCTTCAGCTAGACAGCAGCACCGCCGTCCCCAGCCCGCCTGCCGCCGCGATGGTGGCAAGGCCGGTGCCGCCACGCGCCGACAGCTCATGGAACAGCCGCACCGCGTTGATCGCGCCCGAGGCCCCCACCGGGTGCCCGCGCGCCAACCCGCCGCCGCCGGGGTTGACGATCCCCGGGTCGATCCCAGCCCCCTTCACGCAGGCGATGGCCTGCACCGCGTAGGCCTCCATCACCTCGGCGACGCTCAGATCCGCCGCGCGGAGCCCCTGCCGCTGCAGCAGGCTGCGGATCGCCGCCACTGGCGCAAGGCCGGGCCGGTCGGGCCGCCCGCCCAGCGTCAGCCCCCCACCCCAGCCAAGCCCGTCCCGCCCGAGCCGCGCCGCCACACGCTCCGAGACGAGGATGCAGATCGCCGCCCCATCCGCCGCCACGGCGGCGTTGGCGGCGGTGATCGCGCCCGACAGCACCGGTGCCCGCGCCGCCAGCCGCGGCGACAGGACGCGGGTGAAGGCATCGCGCTCCAACCCCGCCAGCGGAACGATCTCGGCTGAGAAGTCGGCGGCCAGCGCCTTGCGGTGGCTCTTGATCGCCCAGGCATCCTGCTCTGCCCGGGCGATGCCGCCCTCGACCCCCAGCGCCTCGGCGGCGACGTCCATCTCCGGGTCAAGCTCGGGCCAGGGGGTGAAGGGCGGGCGGTCATAGGCCATGGCCGCACCGCCCTCGGGATCGGTGCGCAGCCGCAGCGGGCGGCGGGAGTAGGATTCGACCCCGCCCGCCGCCACCACCTCGGCCTGCCCCGAGGCAATCATCGCCGCGCCGAGGATCAGCGCATCCAGCCCGCCGCAGCATTGCCGGTCAATGGTCAGCCCTGCCACCCGCTCGGGCAAGCCCGCCGCCAACGCCACCAGCCGGGCCGGGTTGCCGCCCGCGCCGAGCGCGTTGCCCAGCACCATCTCGTCCACCTCGCCACGCTCCAGACCCGCCGCCGCGAGCGCCGCCTGCAATACCGGGGCCGCCAGCTGAGGGATCTCCAGCCGCGACAGTGCCCCACCACGCGGCGCGACGGGCGAGCGCAGGGCCGAAAGGATCCGCACCCCGCTCACGCCTCCGCCTCCAGCCGCCGCGCGATCTCGCCGAGGTCCGGCTTGCCCGAAACGGTGAGCGGAAACTCCGCCATGCCGATGACCCGGCGCGGCGCGGCCAGCGGGCCGAAGGCGGCGCGGCCAAGCGCGAGCAGTCGCTCCGAGCGCGCCGCGTCGCACGGCCCGGCGACCACCGCCACCAGTTGCACCCCCCGGCGCGGGTCGGGCCGGGGCAGCACGGCGCAATGGGCGACCTCGGGGTCGGCGAGCAGCAGCGCCTCGATATCCTCGGGAAAGACGTTCTGATCTGCGATGGTCACCATGCGCGAGCGCCGCCCGGCGACGCTCAGGAAGCCCTCGGCATCAAGCCGCCCCATTTCGCCCACGGTCAGGAATCCGTCCCGCCAGCGCGTGTCGGCGCTGGAGCCCTCGGCGTAGCCGTCGAAAAGGTAGGGGCTGCGCACCCAGATCTCGCCGAAGGCCCCCTCGGGCGCGTCGACGCGGATCTCGACGCCGGGATAGGCCCGGCCCACCGCTCCCTCGGGCGTCGCGGCATCGCCCCAGGCGATGAAGCTGGTTTCGGCGGCGCCGTAGAATTCGCGCAGCTCGGCGTTCGGGCAGAGCGCCGCCAGTCGCGCCCGCAGCCCCTCCGGCATCCGGCCGCCGCCGCAGAGGATGTGCCGCAGAGACGGCACCCCTTGCCCCGCCTCGCAGAGCAGGCGCAGCTGGGTGGGCGTGGCGTAGAGCAGCGTCGCCGCCGTCTCGCGCAACGCCGCCGCCTGCCGCGCCGGGCGCTGCCCGCCGAGGCACAGCAGGTCCGCCCCCAGCCAGGCCGACTCGGCAATGGCGTAGAGCGCCAGCGAATGCCGCGGCGCGCCGAGGACCGCGCAGGTGTCACGCGGGGTGATCCCAAGCGCGGCGGCATTGACCTCGAAACTGGCGATCCACGAGCCATGCGTGCGGCGGATCGCCTTGGCGGCGCCGGTGGTTCCCGAAGAACGGCTCTGCAGGATGCCGCGTGCGGCAGCGGGCAGCGGCGTCACCCCCTCGGGGCCGATGGTGAAGCCCGCGCCTGTGCTCAGCGCAGCGCAAAGGTCGCGCAGCACCGGCTCACCCGGCGCGGCGCGCAGCAGGCGGCAGTCGGAATGCCAATGGAAGACGGCGTTACTCACCAGGAAAAGTCCCTCGGGATATGCGGCTCCCCTCCTTCTCGCCGAAGCCGCCCCGGGACGCAAAGCGCAACTTACCGGGCCTTCGCCTATATCGAAATATCCCGGAGGACACCGCGCAGCGGCGGGGGGCAGAGGCCCCGAAACCGCGCCGCCCCGCCAGTGTCAGCCCCACATGTCCCGCATCTGCGCGGCGATATCGATCCGCCCCGGCGCGGGGGCGGCGCTGCCACCCTGCGGCGCGGGTGACCAGTGGCTGCTTTCGAAATGCCCGAGCAGTTCGCGCGGGATGAAGCGGGTACGCGTGGCGTAGACGTGCCGGTCGCCTCCGCGGCTCTGCTGGGTGACGTAGAATCGCAGCGGCAGCCCCAGCGTCAGCCGGTCCTTGGCGCGGGTCATGGCGACGTAGAGCAGGCGGCGCTCCTCCTCCAGCTCCGGGCTCGATCCGGTGCCGAGGTCCGAGGGGATGCAGCCATCGACCGCGTTGAGCAGGTAGACCGATTTCCATTCCTGCCCCTTGGCGGAATGGATGGTCGAGAGGATCAGGTAATCCTCGTCCTTCAGCGGCACGCCCGAGCGGTCCGAGGTGGCATCGGGAGGATCGAGCGTCAGCTCGGTCAGGAAAGCCTCGGCCGAAGCGTAGCCCATGGCGATCTGCTCCAGTTGCAGCAGGTCGTCCCGGCGGGTGTCGGCATCCTCGTGGATGCGGGTGAGATGCGGCTCGTACCAGGCTCGCGCGAGCCCGATGGCGGCGGGCCACGGCGCGCGGGTGGTCATCGCGGCGACAAAGGCGGGCCAGTCGGCTTCGGCCTTGGCCGGGGGCGCGACGTCCTTCAGCGCAGCGGCGGGATCGGGCGAGAGGTCGAGCGCACCCAGGATATTCGCAGCCGACTTCGGCCCGATGCCGGGGATCAGCTGCAGCACCCGGAAGCCCGCCACCCGGTCGCGCGGGTTGCGCGCCAGCCGCAGCACCGAGAGCAGGTCCTTCACGTGGGCGCTGTCGAGGAACTTCAGCCCGCCGAATTTCACGTAGGGCACGTTGCGGCGGGTCAGCTCGGCTTCGAGCTGCACCGAATGGCTGGAGGTGCGGAAGAGCACCGCCTGCTGCTTGAGGTTGGTGCCGGTCTCGCGGTCGGCCAGAATGCGGCCGACGATATAGCGCGCCTGGTCGGCCTCGGTGTTCACCGTCACCAGCTGCGGCATCTCGGCGGAGGCGCGGGTGGTCCAGAGGTTCTTGGTGAAGCGCTCGCGGGCCTGCCCGATCACCGCGTTGGCAGCTTCCAGTATCGGCACGGTCGAGCGGTAGTTGCGGTCGAGCGTGATGACATCGGCGGGCGGCGCGAAGGCGGCGGGGAAGTCGAGGATGTTGCGCACCGTGGCGGCGCGGAAGGCATAGATCGACTGCGCGTCGTCGCCGACCACCGTGAGGCCCCGCCCGTCCGGCTTCAGCGCCATGAGGATGCGCGCCTGAAGGCGGTTGGTGTCCTGGTACTCGTCGATCAGCACGTGGTCCCAGGCGCTGCCGATATGGGCGGCGAACTCGGCGTCCGACATGACCTGCGCCCAGGCCAGCAGCAGGTCGTCGTAATCGAGCACGTTCTGCTCCTGCTTGGCGCGCACATAGGCGCCGAAGAGCTGTTTCAATTCCCCCTCCCACATGGCGCACCAGGGGAAGTGATCGCGCAGCACCTCGTCCAGCGACTCGCCGGCGTTGACCGCGCGGGAATAGATCGACAGGCAGGTGCCCTTGGCCGGGAAGCGCTTCTCGGTGGCCGAGAACCCCAGCGCGTTGCGGCACAGGTTCATCAGGTCGGCGCTGTCCTCGCGATCATGGATCGAGAACTCGGGGTTCAGCCCGATGGCCGGTGCATGCTCGCGCAGCAGCCGCGCCCCGATGGCGTGGAAGGTGCCGGCCCATGTGAGCGCCTCGGCGACGATGCCGGTGCCCATGGCGCGGGTGGTGATCGTCTCGACCCGGCGGGTCAATTCGCTGGCGGCGCGGCGCGAGAAGGTCATCAGCAGGATGCGCTGCGGATCGGCGCCATTCATCAGCAGCTGCGCGACCCGATGCGCCAGCGTGCTGGTCTTGCCCGAGCCCGCCCCCGCGATCACCAAAAGTGGCCCGGCCGGCGACGCATCGCCGGGGCTGATGCCGAAGGTGGCGGCGGCGCGCTGGTTGTCGTTCAGCGCCGCGAGAGGGTCCGTCTGCGCGGCGCCCGCGCCCGGCTGGAGATCCGTCGCCGGACCTGTGCTGAGGTCTGCCTGTGTCATCTGCTGCCCGATCCTGCCCTGCGGCATGTTCTGATCGGGCCGAGCATAGCCGAGAAGGAACATAATGGGAACGCCGATCTGGCGCGCCGTGGCGTCCCTTACGCGGAACGACGCGCCGTGACCGGAGGCTCCGCTACGGCCGCCCCACCGGTGTCAGGCTGTCGAAGGGCTTGCCGGTCACCTCCTCATATTCCTTCTCGTCCCAAAAGCCTATGAGGATGCCGGTCTCGGCCGCCTTCTTCTGCCGCGCCAGAACCGTGGGTGTGGCGGTGATCCGCGTGTGGTGCCGCCGTGCCCAGTCGAGCAGCGCCGCCTCCATCCGCGCGCGCACCGCGATGGGGTCTGCCGCCTGCGACGCCCCGAGGTCCGTCAACTCGTCCGGGTCGGTCTCCAGATCGAACAGCACTGGCCGATACCCCTCGCAGCGGATGTATTTCCAACGCCCGTCGAAGATCATCACCGTATGCGCGTCTTCCTGCGGCTGGTTCAGGCTGCGGGCCATGTCGGACCAGTGGTAGTCGTGCTCGCTGATCACGTAGCGGCGCGAGAAACCCCCGGTGCCGTGCAGGATCGGGGTGAGGTCGCGGCCCTCGATCACATGGGGCTTGGCCTCGCAGCCAATGGCGGCCATGAAGGTTGGCGCGAGGTCGATCATCTCGACCAGCGCATCGGAGACGAGCCCCCGCGTGCCCTCTGCCTCGGGGCGCGGATCGGCGATGATCAGCGGCACCTTCACCGCCATCTCGTGGTAGAAATCCTTGTCCCCCATCCAGTGGTCGCCCATGTAGTCGCCGTGATCAGAGGTGAAGGCGATGATGGTATTCTCGCTCAGTCCCTGCTCGTCCATCCAGGCGAAGAGCCGTCCGAGATTGTCGTCGAGCTGCTTGATCAGGCCCATGTAGGCGGGGATCACGTGCTCGCGGACGTGATCGCGCGAGAAGCTCTTGCAGACCCGCGCCTCGTGGTAGGCGCGCAGCAGCGGGTGATCGGTCTCGCGCTCGGCCCCGGAGCGGACCGGCGGCAGGATGTGACTTTCGTCGTACATGTCGTGGTAGGGCGCGGGCACGATATAGGGCCAATGCGGCTTGATGTAGGAGAGGTGGCACACCCATGGGCGCCCGTCCGCCTGCGCCTCGCGCATGAAGTCCATTGCCCGGTCGGTCATATAGGCGGTTTCCGAGTGCTCCTCGGGGACGTTGGCGGCGAGGCGCGAGTGTTTCAGCAGCCAGGCCGAGAGCAGCTCGCCATCCGCGTCGAGCCCCGAGTTGGCGAAATCCTCCCAGGGGTTTTCAGAGACATAGCCTTGCGCCACGAGATAATCGTCATAGGCTGACCAGTTCTGTCGCGGGCTGTCGGGGTGCAGCCCGTCGTCGCGCTCGAATGGCTCGAAGCCGCATTCCGAGACCCGGACGCCGATCTCGCTCTCGGGGTCGATCCCCAGCCAGGCCATGCCCTCGGCATCGGCGGTCATATGGGTCTTGCCGACCAGCACCGCGCGGGCGCCGACCTCGCGCAGGTGGTCGCCGAGCGTCGGCTCGCCTACCCGCAGCGGCATGCCGTTCCAGGTCGAGCCATGGCTGCGCACGTAGCGCCCGGTATAGGCGGACATGCGCGACGGGCCGCAGACCGGCGACTGCACGTAGGCATTGGTGAAGCGCACGCCCCGCGCTGCCAGCGCATCGATATGCGGGGTGTGCAGGTGCGGGTGGCCGGCGCAGCTGAGATAGTCGAAGCGGAGCTGGTCCGCCATGATCCACAAAACGTTGGGGCGTGTCGTCACTTTGCGCTTTCCTCCTTCAGCACTTGCTCCACCGGCGTGCGCAGGAACTCCTCGAAACGGTCGAGGAACCCCACGAAGACGGCGATCTCCTCCTCCGAGAACACCTCGCGCAGCGCGGCGCGGCGGCGCGCCATCACCGGCGCGGCGCGGTCATAGGCGGCGCGGCCCGCCGGGGCGATCTCGACGATGGTCTGCCGCCCGTCGCCTTCGTCGCGCCGCATGGTCACATAGCCCTTGCGGGCCATGGCAGGCAGCGCCCGGCTGAGCAGCGAATGATCCGCCCGCTGGATCGCCGAAAGGTCTCGGATGGTCATCGGACCGACCTCGTGCAGGTCCCACAGGGTGCGCCATTCGACGATCGACAGCCCGCCACCGCGCTGCAGGAACTGCTGCCCCTGCGAGCGCGACGCCGCGTAGACCACCGGCAGGCGGGAAAAGACATTGTAGCCCTCCCGCGCCTGGCGCGCCGCGATGCGCGCGGCATTTCGTTCGTTCGCCTTGGTCATGACCTGCCTCCCATCGCCCCAGATAAAGCCCGAAGAAATATTACATGACAAGTCATATAATTTCTGCGAGCGTTCCTCCACGTCCCCGGAAAAAGCGGGGCGTCCGCCTTTGGAGGAGGGCGGCGACCAAAGGGAGGAACCATGCTCAAACAGATGCTTGTGGGCGGCGTTCTGGCGCTTGCGCCGATGCTTGCCTCGGCTCAGGCCACGCTGACCGCCGAAACCACCACCCCCGGCTCGACGCCGCATTACATCGATTCAACCCTCGCCGCAGTGCTCGACAGCGCCGGTGTCGCCACCATGCAGATCACCGAGGGCGCAACGCTGACCAACTCGGTGCTCGCCGTGGCGGAGGGCCGGCTCGACATGACGCCCGCGCCGCTGATCCTGCCGTTCCTGCTGTCGCGGGGCATCGGCCCCTACGCCGGCGTCGGCCCGGAAAAGGGCGCCGAGCTGGCCTCCAACATCCGCGCGATCTTCTTCAACGCGGGCTCGGCTCAGGTGCTCGGCTACTTCAACAGCAACCCGGTCGAGGACATCCGCGACATGGCGGGCAAGCGGGTCTGGAACGGCCCGCCGCGCGGCGCGGCGCTGACCTCGGGCCGGGCGATGATCCAGCTGCTGTCGGGCCTCAAGGACGGCGAGGGCTACGAGGGTATCCAGACCCCCTGGCCCGACACCGTTTCGACCATCACCGGCGGCGGCGCCGATGTCTGGACCATCCCCGAGGGGCTGCCGTCCGGGCGGCAGATCGCCATTGCCGCGGCGGGTGGGATCACCCTCCATGACGTGCCCTCCGACCTGCTCGCCAGCGAACTCGGGCAGCAGATCGTCGCCGCACCGGGCCATGCACCCTACTCGGTGCCGGTCGAGGATTTCCGCGCGGCCTACGCCGGCAATGACATCACCGTGGTGACCGACGACGACACCTTCGACAGCTTCGCCACGGCCTTTGGCCAGATCGTCCCGGCGGGGCTCGACGAAGAGCTCGTTTACCAGATCACCAAGGCCTACCTCGAGGGCGAAGAGCGCTTCATCACCGGCTCGCCGCGCGGCCCCTTTGCCAGGATGAGCTTCGGCGACATCGACGGTGTCAGCCAGGGTGCCTGCGGCGCGGTGCAGATCAAGATGCACCCCGGGGCGATCCGCGCCTTCGAGGATGCAGGCCACACTGTGGCGGACTGCCTGCGCCCCTGACTGCGCCCCTGACTGCACCCCTGATCGCCCCTGATCCCGTCAACATGGTGGGGCCGCTGCGGTGGCCCCACCCTCGGAAGGCTCCGGTGACATGACACAGCAAGACATCATCCGTCCGCTGGGCAAGCGGATCGCCCTTGTCCTGGCCGTCATCCTGGTGATCGTCGGCATGATCAACACCATGCCCGAGATCCCCGGCCTGCAGGACTGGGCGCGCGAGATCACCGGGCGACCGTTCTTCCGGGTCTCGGGCTTTCCGCCGGAGTATTTCTACCCGCCGGTCTTTCTGGTGATGATGCTGATCGTGGCGCTGGACTCCAGCGTCTACCGGGCGTGGAAATGGGACCGCCCGGGCCTGGCCTGGCTCGGCGCGCTGCTCGACGCGGGGCTGATCCTCGCCGCCGTGCTTGCGGCGGTCGGCTTTCTGGTGGAGATCGACTCGATCTGCCTCATTGACCAGCTCACCGGCGAGCGCGCGCGGCTCATCCAGGAGGCCGCCGAGCGCTCCGCGGGGGTGATCCCCGGCATCTCCTTCGAGGCCGAGGTGCCCGCCTGCCAGGCCCGTTTCGGCATCTGGATCATCCCGCTGCTGTTCACCATCATCACGCTGTTCTTTCTCTACAACGTGCGGGTCTGGGGTCTGCCGCTGGTGGCGGTGGCGAGCGTCGTGGTGCTCTACACCGTGGCCACCGCGCTGATCTGGATGTTCGATCTGTCGGACAACAGCTTCCTGCTGACGAAGCTCGGGGCCGACGGCGGTGACGTGCGCGCCGCCGCCATCCAGAAGGCCACCAATGTCTTTGTCACCCCCGACGGTTTCATGGGGCGGTTCATGGACATCGTGGTCAACCAGGTCTTCCCCTACGTGGTGCTGGGCGCGCTCTTCGGCACCTCGGCCGGGGGCACCTCGCTGATCAAGCTGGCGGTGCGGATGACCTGCAGGCTGCGCGGCGGCCCGGCGCATGCGGCAATCGTCTCCTCGGCGCTCTTCGGCACGATCACCGGCGGGCCGGTGACCAACGTACTCTCGACCGGGCGGCTGACCATCCCGATGATGCGGCGCAACGGCTTCTCGCCGCAATTCGCCGGCGGGGTCGAGGCGGCAGCCTCCTCGGGCGGGCAGATCATGCCGCCGGTGATGGGAGTCGCGGCCTTCGTGCTCGTGGCGTTGACCGCAGTGCCCTACACCAAGGTGATCACCGCCGCCTTCCTGCCGGCGCTGGCGTTCTTCTTCTCGATCTTCCTCGCGGTGATGTTCCAGGCCCGCAAGGACCGGATCGAGGCAATGCGCGAAATGCCCGAGGATCTGGTGATGCACCGCCAGGACTGGCTGAACCTGGTGATCATCCTGGTGCCGATCCTCACCATTCTCTTGCTGCTGCTCGGCTCGAAGGATGCGATGGCCGGCAGCATGGCGGCGGCGGTGCTGCCGCAATTCGTCACCCAGACCATCACCAACGCCACCGGCGACGCGGTCTCGGCCGGCTGGTGGGCCGTGGCAGTGCTGTTGCCGCTGCTGTTCCTCGATCCCGAGACCCGCGCCAAACCCTCAAAGCTGCTCCTGTCGCTCGCCGACGGCGGCATCCTGATCTCACGCCTGTTCCTGCTGCTCTTCGCGGTGTCGATCATCTCGGCCTTCCTTAACGAGAGCGGCCTGACCGGCGAGCTGACCCGTTCCGTGACCACTTGGCTCGAACACACGCAGGTGCTGCCTCTCTTCGGCTTCGAGATCCGCATCGTCGGCGGGGTCTACCTGATGCTGGCGCTGATCTGCGCCATGCTCTGCGCCATCCTGCTCGGCATGGGGATGCCGACGGTGCCCGCCTATGTGAACGTGGCGCTGCTGCTCGGGCCGCTGCTGTCGAGCCTCGGCGTCAGCTTCTTCACCGCGCATATGTTCGTATTCTACTTCGCCGTGGCCTCGGCGATCACCCCGCCGGTGGCCATCGCCGCCTTTGCCGCCGCCTCGATCACCCGCACCGAGCCGATGCGCACCGGCATCGCCGCCGTGCGCGTGGGCATCGTGATGTTCGCCATCCCCTTCGTCTTCGCCTGGTATCCCGAGCTGCTGCTGATCGAGGAGGCGGTGACGATCACCGACGACACGGGCCGCCGGGCGTTGATCGAGGGCTACAGCGGGCAGGTCGACATCCCCGCGCTTCTGCTGCTCGGCGCACGGCTGGCGCTGACGCTCTACCTGCTGGCCTCGGCGCTGGCGCGCTACGACCGCGGTGCGCTGCGCCGCTGGGAGGTGGCGCTGCGACTGGTGGCGGCGGTCCTCGTCCTGTGGAAGACCGCCGCGTTGATGAGTGTCGGGCTGGCGCTCGGGCTGGGGCTGATCGCCCTGCATGCCCTGCGCGCCCGTCCCGAACCCGCGCGAAGCCCCGCCTGACGGCGCGGGCCGCGCGGAGCCACGTCACGCGGCGAAGAGACCGTCGAAGTCCTTGAAGCCTTTGATCTCGATCGGGTTGCCCGAGGGATCGAAGAAGAACATCGTGCGCTGCTCGCCCGGCTCGCCCTCGAAGCGAATGACCGGCGGAATGTCGAACTCGATGCCCTTGGCAGCCAGCCGGTCGGCCAGCGCCAGCCAGTCGTCGAGCCGCAGCACCGCGCCCATGTGCGGCATCATCACCATGTGCTCGCCGACCTTGCCGGTGCGGGTCACCGGGAAGGGCTCGCCGAGGTGCAGCGAGAGCTGGTGGCCGAAGAAGTCGAAATCGACCCAGGTGTCGGTCGAGCGGCCTTCCTC
>JBLXGS010000008.1:0-260681 GCA_048381755.1 Roseobacteraceae bacterium | reverse complement strand
CCCCGGCGTCCGGCCGGCACCCGCAAACCCACATCTTGCGGCACGCACAGGGTTATCAACAAGGCTGTCCACAAAGGCGCCGAGTCACACGCGATTCAGGGCGAGTCTCAGGGCGCCCAGTGCTGGGCGCGAGTCACCCGCCGAACCGCGGGAGAACAGACCAGGCGCAGGGCAGGCAGATGACCCGCCCTCCCCGAATGCAAAACGGGCGGTCGCTGCCGCGACCGCCCGATGTTGCCTTTAGATAAAGAGGGACCTTCCCCCCCCCCTACCCTCTCGCCCCGCGCGGGGCACCGAAGCGCGCGAAGGTCTGTTTCCTGATGCGAAGCACCAGCAAGAGGACCGCTGCTCCCAGATAAAGGAGCGGCTCGATCTGGAAGCCTTTCGCCAGAAGCACGAAGTGCAGCGCGCCGAGCAACACCGCCGGGTAGGTCAGCCAGTGCAGCTTGCGCCAGCGCCGGCCCAGCCGTCGCACCGACAGGTTGTTCGAGGTCACGGCCAGCGGGATCATCAGCGCGAAGGCCAGCATCCCGACAGTGATATAGGGGCGCTTGACGATGTCGGCCCAGATCTGCGCCGGTATCTGCACGTCGAGCACCAGCCAGACCAGCAGGTGCAGGGTGATGTAGAAGAAGGACACCAGCCCCAGCGCGCGGCGGAACCGCAGCAGGTTCACCCCGGCGAGGCGCCGCAGCGGGGTGATCGCCAGCACCACGAGCAGGACCTGAAGCCCCAGCTCGCCCAGCTTGTGCTCAAGCTCGCGGATAGGTTCGACCCCGAGTGCGCCGGTGAACCCCTGGTAGAGGAACCAGACCACCGGCAGCGGCGCCACTACATATATGAGCCAGGGCGGAAGGCGCCGGCTGGCGCGGTTGATCCAGTCCACCATGGTTCAGAAGTTCTTCGACAGGTCCATGCCGTCATACATGGCGGCGACCTCGTCCTCGTAGCCGTTGAACATCAGCGTCGGCTGGCGCTTGGCGAAGAAGCCGCCGCCGATGGGCCGTTCGGTGGCCTGCGACCAGCGCGGATGGTTCACCTGCGGGTTCACGTTGGAATAAAAGCCGTACTCACGGGCATTGGCCTTGTTCCAGGAGGTCGGCGGCTCGCTGTCGGTCAGTGTCACGCGGACGATCGACTTGATCGACTTGAAGCCGTACTTCCACGGCACCACCAGCCGCAGTGGCGCACCGTTCTGGTTGGGGATGTCCTTGCCATAGATACCGGTGGCGAGCAGCGTCAGCGGATTCATTGCCTCGTCGAGCCTCAGACCCTCGACGTAGGGCCAGTCGAGCACCGGATAGGCGACACCGCGCATTTCCTCGGGGCGGAGCAGGGTTTCGAAGGCGACATATTTCGCCCCGGACTGCACCCCCGCCATGTTCAGCAAGTCGGCGAGCTCGAAACCGTTCCACGGCACGACCATCGACCAGGCTTCGACGCAGCGGAAACGGTAGATGCGCTCTTCGATGGTCATCTGCGAGAGAATGTCCTCGAGCGCGTAGTCGCCCGGGCGGTCGACCATACCGTCGATGGTCACCGTCCAGGGATTGGTGGTCAGCGCACCGGCATAGGCCTTGGGATCGTCCTTGTCGGTGCCGAACTCGTAGTAGTTGTTGTAGCTGGTGATCTCTTCCCAGCTGTTCGGCTCAAGCCCTTCTGCGGCGCGGGCAGGGCCGGCGAGCCCCGCCAGCCCGGCCCCGAGGCCGAGACCGGCCGCGCCACCGATGATCTGCCGGCGGTTCAGCCAGAGCGTCTCATCGGTAACGTGGTGGTCCTTGAGATCGCCTTTCCAGCGAAACGCCATGGATCGTCCTCCTTTACGCGGGTTTCACGAAAGGTAGCGGCAATCCGCCGATCCGCCAAACCAAGCGATCTCACGTTGCGGTGTCCCCTCTGTAACTTGGGCGCAGCTTGGAGAAGGGGATCGAACTGCCGTCGGCCTGGACGATGCGCACGTGGCGGCGGCGCATCTGCCGCGGCTCCGACACGCCGACCGAATGGGCGATGGTCTCGACCTCCTTGATCACCGCCTTGGCGTAATTGGCGACCTTCATGTATTTGTCCTCGACCACGAGACCCTTCTGCAGGCGCGGGTCGTGGGTGGTGATGCCGGTCGGGCAGGTGTTGCGATTGCACTTCAGCGCCTGGATGCAGCCCATGGAGAACATGAAGCCGCGCGCCGAGGTGACAAAATCCGCGCCGAGGCAGATCGCCCAGGCCACATCGGCCGGGTTCACCAGCTTGCCCGCGGCGACGATGCGGATGCGTTCCTTGAGGCCATAGCGGTCGCGCAGATCGACGATGCGCGGCAGCGCCTCGCGGATCGGCATGCCGACGAGATCGATCAGCGGCATGGGCGCGGCCCCGGTGCCACCCTCGCCGCCGTCGATGGTGATGAAGTCGGGCGCGCTTTCGGGCCCGCGTTCGACGATCAACTGGAACATGCGTTCCCATTCATCCGAGGAGCCGATCACCGTCTTGAAGCCCACCGGCTTGCCCGAGACCTTGCGGATATGCACGATCATGTCGAGCAGGTCCTCAAAGGTGTCGATCTCGCGGTGGCGGTTGGGCGAGATGCCGGGCTGGCCGACCTTGAGACCACGGATCGCAGCGATCTCGGCGTTGACCTTCTCTCCGGGCAGAATGCCGCCCTTGCCGGGCTTGGCACCCTGCGCCAGCTTCAGCTCGAACATCTTCACCTGCGGACGCGCTCCCACTGCGGCCAACTTCGCATCGTCGATATTGCCGTGCTCGTCACGGATACCGAACTTGGCGGTGCCGATCTGGTAGACCAGATCGCAGGCCCCGAGCTCATGGAAGGGCGCAAGCCCGCCTTCGCCGGTGTTCAGCCAGACCCCGGCCTCGGCGGCGCCGCGGCTCAGCGCCTCGACCGCCGGGCGCGAGATTGCGCCGTAGCTCATGCCCGAGATGTTGAAAATCGAGCGTGCAACGAAGGGGACCTTGGCCATCGGGCCGATCACCATCGGTTCGGTCACAGAGAACTGGTCGTCGAGCGGCGGGAAGACCGCGTTCACGAAAATCGGCGTTCCGGGGATGTTGAGGTTGCGGGTCGAGCCGAAGGCGACGGTGTTATCCTTGCCCTTGGTGGCATGGTAGACCCAGTCGCGCTGCGCGCGGTTGAAGGGCATCTCCTCGCGGTCCATGGCGAAGAAGTACTGGCGGAAGAATTCGCCAAGCTTGGAGAACCAGCCGCGGAAGCGGCCGATCACCGGGTAGTTGCGGCGGATCGCGTCGCCGGTCTGCGTGGTGTCGATCAGATACAGGAGTACCACTGCCAGCACTGCAAAGCCGATGGCCACCAGGAAGACCAGTGCCAGGATCTGCAGAAGGTACATTGCCGCGCCCATAATTTCCTCGGATGTCTTTAGAACGTGATTGTCGAAGCGGGTTCGGCGGCATGGTTACAACGCCCGGCAGGGACGACAAGGCAGGAACGACCGGCTTTTCCGAACTGGACGAATGTTAGCGCCACAGCTGCACAGAGATCGCCGGCATCGCACCGCTGGATCGTTCACGAAGCCCTAACATGATCTCACGCGACCACGATCATATCGCCCGAATCCGACCAATCTGCGCTCTTCCGTTAGCCCTGCTTTCTCATCGGGCAAGCTCTGCTCACGGGTATTTCAGCCTGATCCGTAGCCGAAACGCCCCCGTATTCCCTTGTACATTCACCTGATGAAGGAGCACTTCGAAATGATCCGCATGACTTCCATTGCCCTGACCACCGCCGCAGCCCTTATCGCCAGCCCGGCTCTGGCCGACCATCACATGGAAAAGAACATCGTGGAGACCGCGCAGGAGGCCGGCAGCTTCTCGACCCTGCTCGCCGCGGCCGAGGCCGCAGGACTGGTCGACACGCTGACCGGCGAGGGCCCGTTCACCGTCTTCGCTCCCACCGACGAAGCCTTCGCCGCGCTGCCCGAGGGAACCGTCGACACGCTGCTGCTGCCCGAGAACAAGGACCAGCTGACCTCGATCCTCACCTACCACGTGGTGCCGGGCAAGGTGATGTCCTCCGACCTGACGAACGGCATGATGGCCGAGACGGTTCAGGGCGAGAGCCTTGAGATCATGACCGAGGGCGGTGTGACCGTGGGCGGGGTCAACGTGACCCAGCCCGATATCGAAGCCTCCAACGGCGTGATCCACGTCATCGACGGCGTTCTGATGCCGCAGTAATCCCCCTTGCAGCGCCGGCCTATCCCCGCCGGCGCCTGTGGCATCAGCGAGGGGGCGCGGCGGCCAGCGCCGCGCCCCCTCACTTTCCGAATGCATATTTCGCGCCACTATGAAAAAGGCCCGCCGAACAGGCGGGCCTTTCAGGTCTCTGTATGTGCCAATCAATGCACGACGGCATCGTCCGGGCGGGGCCGGTTGCTGGCACCGATCCGGTCGCCGATGATCAGCCCCTCGGTCCCGGCGCTCACGGGGACCGTGTCGCCGTCGTGGATGTCGCCGCCGAGGATCATCTCGGCCAGCGGATCCTGCAACGCGCGCTGGATCACCCGCTTCAGCGGACGCGCCCCGAAGACCGGGTCGTAGCCTTCCTCGGCCAGCCACTTCTTGGCGTCCGCGTCGAGCGTGAGCGTGACCTTGCGGTTCGCCAGCCGCTTGAGCAGCCGCGAGAGCTGGATCTCGACGATCCCGTCCATGTCCTCGCGCTTGAGCCGATCGAAGATGATCGTCTCGTCGAGACGGTTGAGGAACTCGGGGCGGAAGTGCGCCCGAACCGCATCCATCACGTCGCGCTTGGCCGCGGCGCTGTCGGCCCCTTCGGGAAGCTGGCTGAGCGCCTGCGAGCCGAGGTTCGAGGTCAGCACGATCAGCGTCTGCTTGAAGTCCACGGTGCGGCCCTGACCGTCGGTCAGAACACCGTCGTCGAGCACCTGCAGCAGCACGTTGAACACGTCCGGGTGCGCCTTCTCGACCTCGTCGAACAGCACCACCTGGTAGGGGCGCCGCCGCACGGCCTCGGTCAGCACGCCGCCCTCGTCGTAACCGACGTAGCCCGGAGGCGCGCCGATCAGACGGGCGACCGCGTGTTTCTCCATGAACTCGGACATGTCGATGCGAACCATCGCGCTGTCGTCGTCGAAGAGGAACTCGGCCACCGCCTTCGTCAGCTCGGTCTTACCCACGCCGGTCGGCCCGAGGAAGAGGAACGAGCCCAGCGGGCGGTTCTCGTCGTTGAGACCCGCACGCGCCCGGCGCACCGCGTTGGCCACGGCGCGCACCGCCTGGTTCTGGCCGATGACCCGCTTGTGCAGGCCGTCTTCCATGCGCAGCAGTTTCTCGCGCTCGCCTTCCAGCATCTTGGAGGTCGGGATGCCCGTCCAACGCTCGACAACCTCGGCGATCTGCTCGGGACGCACGGCCTCTTCGACCATCACGTCGCTCTCGGCGTTCTCCGCCTGCTCCAGCTGCTGCTCGAGCTCGGGGATCTTGCCGTACTGCAGCTCACCGGCCTTGGCGAAGTTGCCCTCGCGCTTGGCGATCTCCAGATCGGCGCGCAGCCGGTCGAGCTGTTCCTTGATGTCCCGCGCCGAGGCCAGCTTGTCACGCTCGGCCTGCCATTTGGCGGTCATCTCTGCAGAGCGCTCTTCCTGCTCGGCCAGTTCCTTCTCGAGCTTCTCGAGTCGGTCCTTGGACGCTTGGTCATCCTCGAGCTTCAGCGCCTCGACCTCGATCTGCATCTGCAGGATGTTGCGGTCGATCTGGTCGAGCTCTTCGGGCTTGCTGTCCACTTCCATGCGCAGGCGGGACGCGGCCTCGTCCATGAGGTCGATCGCCTTGTCGGGCAGGAAGCGGTCGGTGATGTAGCGGTGCGAGAGCGTCGCCGCAGCCACCAGCGCAGAGTCCGAGATCCGCACGCCGTGGTGCAGCTCG
This sequence comes from Roseobacteraceae bacterium, assembly GCA_048381755.1. GTDB lineage: Bacteria > Pseudomonadota > Alphaproteobacteria > Rhodobacterales > Rhodobacteraceae > Salipiger. The sequence goes on along the minus strand of JBLXGS010000008.1, from coordinate 254,768 downwards.
TATTTCTCCTTGATGCCGCGCAGGATCGAGATCGTGTCCTCGACCGTGGGCTCCTGCACCATCACCGGCTGGAAGCGCCGGGCCAGCGCCGGGTCTTTTTCCACGTGCTTGCGGTACTCGTCGAGCGTGGTGGCGCCGACGCAGTGCAACTCGCCGCGGGCCAGCGCCGGCTTCAGCAGGTTCGAGGCATCCATCGCCCCGTCCGCCTTGCCTGCGCCGACAAGCGTGTGCATCTCGTCGATGAAGAGGATGATCTCGCCAGCGGCGGTCTCGATCTCCTTCAGGATGGCCTTCAGCCGCTCTTCGAACTCGCCGCGGTACTTCGCGCCGGCGATCAGCGCGCCCATGTCGAGCGCCATCAGCCGCTTGTTGCGCAGGCTTTCGGGCACGTCGCCATTGACGATGCGCAGGGCAAGGCCTTCGGCAATCGCCGTTTTACCCACGCCCGGCTCACCGATAAGCACCGGGTTATTCTTGGTGCGGCGCGAGAGCACCTGCATCGAGCGGCGGATCTCGTCGTCGCGGCCAATGATCGGGTCGATCTTGCCCTGTTCGGCGGCCTCGGTCAGATCGCGCGCATACTTCTTGAGGGCGTCATACCCCTCTTCGGCATTGGCGCTGTCTGCCGTACGGCCCTTGCGAATGTCGTTGATCGCCTCGTTCAACTTCTGCGGCGTGACCGCGCCAGCCTCCAGCGCTTCCTTGGCGCCGCTGCGCTCGATGGCGAGAGCCATGAGGACACGCTCGACGGGAACGAAGCTGTCGCCCGCCTTCTTCGCGATCTTCTCTGCCTCGTCGAGCACACGCCCGGTGGCCGAGTCGAGATACACCTGACCGGCGTCACCCGAGACCTTCGGCTGTTTCGCGAGTTTCTGATCGAGGGTTTCCACCACCCGCTGCGGCGCACCGCCGGCCCGGGTGATCAGGTTGCTGGCCAGCCCCTGGTCATCATCCATCAGGGCCTTCAGCAGATGTTCGGGAACCAGCCGCTGATGGCCTTCCCGCATGGCGATGGTCTGCGCGGCCTGAATGAACCCACGCGACCTTTCAGTGAACTTCTCCAAGTTCATCACGTCTCTCCTTCCACAAGCGCCCGTCTGGGAATTGCCCCGCCTGCCAGGCAGCACGGGGCGGTATCGGGCCTCGGGATAGAGATGGGCGCAGGCCCTGAACGGTTCAAGAACATCGCCGGTGAAAAATTGCCGCAGAGGTGCGGCGCTTCAGGCACTTGGCATGATCCTGACACGCTCGCTTAATCTCTCTGGCGCATCCTGTCCGGAGTCCCGTCGCGCCCAAGAGGCGCCTTGCAGCAGAAGGATGCAAGCCATGCACGTCGAGCGCGTCGAATTCGACGGTTTCCGGCCGATTGATCAGTCTCCGACAGACCATCCGATCGACCAACTCCCAATGGATCATCCCCCGGGACATGGCGCCGCACATCGGGTCCGCGAAGCCGCCGACCCCTGCGCCGAGGGCCCCCCGCCCCGCAGCGTGTCGCTGATCGCCCGGAACGGGCAGATCCGCGTCTCGCTCTACCCTGCGGCAGAGGAACCGCGCCGCGCCCTTATTTCCGCCATCCGGCAGGTCTTGCGGATGCCGGAGTACCGTAGCGGGACCGCGTATCTCACCTTTGCGCGAATCCTGCCGCTCCGCGGCCTTGAAGGTCGGCCCCGCCCCGGCAAAGGACCGGACGGAGACTAGCCAGCTCAGCCAGCGCGGCGCAGATCGGCGATCATCGCGTCGATATCGCCGCGCCGGCGGTCGAGCATGGCACCGATCTCGGTCCGCTCGGTCAGCAGCATGTTCACGCCCTCCACGTACATATTGTAGAAGCGGCCGGATTTCTCGCCGACGAAGAAGGTCACCTCGAAAGGCGCCTGCCCTCGAAGGTCCGCCGTCGTGGCGACCTGGAAGGCATTCTTCACCTTCCGCGTGCCCTCCACCCGGATCTGCCCGCCGATGAACTTGCGGAACTGCTTGCCGTACTTGCGCGCGGCATAGCCCTGGAAGGCGGCCGTGAAGGCCTTCTTCTGCGGGCCGCTGGCGCGGCGGCCATCCGCACCCATCACGTAGGCGGCGATATAGGGCATGTCGCCGTAGCGCGCGAAGACGCGCTCGAACTCGGCGATCATCGTCGCCTCGGAGGCCCCCGAGGCGATCACCGCGTTGACGTCGCCGACCAACCCCTGGACCAGCCGCTCTGCCTGCGCCGCGCTGGCCGCCAGCACCGCCCCCGGCAAGGCGCCCAGCGCCGCCGCGCTCAGCGCCCCGGCAAGAAGGCCCCGCCTGTTGGTGAAATACGCCATCAGAATCCCTCCGTGTCCAAACTCTCGGGGTCGATGAACCCCGCCCCTTCGATACTGTCATCGCCAAGCTCGTGACGACGTTTCTCGAGCCAGATCACCCGCGCCTGCGCGTAACTGTCGGCGCTGCCGAGCATCACAGCGTCCAGCGCGTCGCCATAGTCGCTGCGCTTGATCGCCAGTTCCCCGAGCCTTGCGCCATAGCGGACGTAACGCTGCGGCGAGGGCAGCACATAGGCGAAGGGATCGGTGAAGAAATCGACGAAGATCCCCAGCGTCTCGCGCTCGGTCGACGGGCCGAGCACCGGCAATTCCATGTAGCCGCCTTCGGGGAGTCCCCAGACATAGAGCGTCTCGCCAAAGTTGCTGCGATCCTGTGGCAGGCCCATTGGGCTGGCCACATCGATCAGACCGGCAAGGCCGAGCGTCGCGTTGACCGAAAAGCGCAGCGTGTTGCGCGATGCGCGCAGCACCCGCCCCTGCAACAACTGATTCACCACGGTCTGCGGCAAGGCCACCGTATCGGAGAAGTTGACCACCCCATTTTTCACCGGTTCCGGCAAAGATTCGATGAATCCGGGCTCGTCGCCGCCCGATAGGCGGGAATAAATCCTCTTGTTGAAGGCATGTACGCGACGGTTGGCGGGTTCTTGCGGATCGAAGATGCCATCGCGCATTTCGCCCGGTCCGGGTGTCGCACATGCAGCCAGCCCCGTGATAAGAACCAGGCTCGCAAAACAACGGAAAACAGCAACACGACCGATCAATCGGGGAATTGTCATTAGGAAAAATCCGATCTTGATGTACAAGATCTTCCTAATTGCAAACACCGCAGGGCCCAAGTGTCCAAGCACATCGCGACGACCCCTCGCCCGGAGTGTGACATGAAAATTCTTCGAGTCTGCAACACAGACGAGATCTTCACAATTGGAGAGCGAAATAGCGCTCATGCAGAACAGAGTTAAAGCCGCCGGGGCAGACGAACTTGCAGCTGCCCGTAAGCAAAGCCGACCCTACTACTGGTTCGTCGGCGTATTCAGTTTCTTTGTCAACTTGCTGATGCTCACCGGACCGCTCTACATGCTGCAGGTCTACGACCGCGTGCTCGGCTCCCGATCCGAGGCGACGCTGCTGGCGCTCACCGCGCTCGTCGTCTTCCTCTACGGCATGATGGGCGTGCTCGACTACGCCCGCGGACGGGTCATGGCCCGCGTCGCGGCCCGCTTCCAGGCGGCGCTCGACATGCGGGTCTTCGACGCGGTGATCCGCCGCTCCGCGGTCAAGATGGACGAGCTGTCCGCCACCGGCCTCAAGGACCTGGAAGCCGTGCAGCGCTTCGTCGGCTCACCGGTGCTTATGGCGCTCTTCGACATCCCCTGGACGCCCTTCTTCATCGCCGGCATCTTCGTCTTCCACCCCTGGCTCGGCATCCTCGCCATCTGCGGCGGCCTGGTGCTCGTGGTCATTACCTTGCTCAACCAGACCCTCAGCCGCACCCCGACGCTCAAGTCGAACCGAGCCGTACTGATCGCCGAGCAGACCTCCGAGCAGATCCGCCTCGATGCCGAGACCGTGCAGGCCATGGGCATGCGCGGCGCTGCCTTCTCGCGCTGGGACAAAGCGCGTTCCGAAGCGCTGAACGGGCAGATCTCGACCAATGACCTGGTCGGCACCTTCACCACGATGACCAAGAGCTTCCGCATGCTGCTGCAGTCCGCGATGCTGGGCCTTGGCGCCTATCTCGTGCTGCAGAACGAGCTGACCGCCGGTGCGATGATCGCCGGCTCGATCCTGATGGGCCGCGCGCTGGCCCCGATCGAGCTTGCTATCGGTCAATGGCCGCTGGTGACCCGCGCCCGCAAGGGCTGGGAGAACCTGTCGGAGCTGCTTGGCGAAATGCCTCGCGAACCGGCCCGCACCGCCTTGCCGAAGCCGCGCGCCCTGCTTGAAGTGCAGCAGCTCACGGTCGTGCCGCCGGGCGAACAGCAGGCCTCGCTGCGCCTGGTGTCCTTCGATCTGCAGCCCGGCCACGCGATCGGCGTGATCGGCTCCTCGGGAGCCGGCAAGTCGACGCTGGCGCGGGCGATCACCGGGGTCTGGCGCCCCGCAGGCGGGCGCATCCGCCTCGATGGTGCGACGCTCGACCAATATGACGAAGACCTGGGCAAACACATCGGTTACCTGCCGCAGCGGGTCAGCCTGTTCGACGGCACGATCGCCGAGAACATCGCCCGCCTCTCGGAAAACCCCGACCCCGACAAGATCGTGGAGGCGGCAAAGAAGGCCGACGCCCACGAAATGATCCTCAAGCTGCCCAAGGGCTACGACACCCGCGTCACGGCCACCGGCGGGCGGCTTTCGGGCGGGCAGATGCAACGTGTAGGCCTTGCCCGGGCCATGTACGGCGATCCCGTCATCCTGGTGCTCGACGAGCCGAACTCCAACCTCGACAACGAAGGCAGCGAGGCGGTGAACGCCGCGATCCGCCGCCTCAAGGAAGAGGGCAAGTCGGTGATCATCATGGCGCACCGCCCTGCTGCGATCCGCGAATGCGACATGCTGCTCATGCTCGAGCATGGCGCCCGCGTGGCCTTCGGTCCCAAGGAAGAAGTGCTGCGCTCGCAGGTCAAGAACCACGAACAGATCACCCGGCATGCCGGGCCCGGAGGTGTCCGCTGATGTCGCAGGAAACCGACAAGCGCTTCCCGCTAAACAAACCGCTCACCCTGGGCCTTGTTGCCCTGCTTATCCTGGTCGGTGGCTTCGGCACCTGGGCGGCGACCACCAACATCTCCGGCGCCATCGTTGCCAGTGGCCAGATCCAGGTCGAGCGCAACCGCCAGGTCGTGCAACACCCGGATGGCGGCGTTGTTCAGGAGATTCTGGTCGACGAGGGCGACACCGTCGAGGAAGGCCAGGTTCTGGTCAAACTCGACCCGACGCTGCTGCAGTCCGAGCTGAACATCGTCGAGGGGCAGTATTTCGAACTGGTCGCCCGCCGCGCCCGTCTCCAGGCGGAACGCGACAATGCCGACGAGCTGGCCTTCGACGAGACCCTGATCAAGGTGGCCGAATACGACGACGAGGTCGAAGACCTTATCGAAGGCCAGCGCAACCTGTTCTTCGCGCGGCTCGACTCGCTGCACCAGGAAAGCGATCAGCTGGCCAAGCGCCGCGACCAGATCGTCAACCAGGTCGAGGGGATCGATGCCCAGCAGACCGCGCTGAAAAGCCAGCTCGCGCTCATCGAGAAGGAACTCGCCGACCAGCAATCGCTGCTCGAACGCGGCCTCGCGCAAGCCAGCCGGGTGCTCGCCCTGCAGCGCGAGGAAGCCCGGCTCTCCGGCGAAGTGGGCGATCTGACCGCCCAGAAGGCCGAGGCCGAGGGCCGGACGACCGAGATCGACATCGAGATCCTGAAGCTCGCGACCAGCCGCCGCGAGGAGGCGATCACCCAGCTGCGCGACATGCAGTACCGCGAGCGCGAGCTGGCCGAGCAACGCTCGGCTCTGCTCGAGAAGCTCAAGCGGATGGAGATCACCGCGCCGGTCAGCGGCATCGTTTACGGCCTGACCGTGTTTGCGCCTCGCTCGGTGATCCGGGCCGCCGATCCGGTGCTCTACCTGATCCCTCAGGATCGCCCGCTGGTGATCACCGCGCAGATTCCGACGATCCACATCGACCAGGTACACGTCGGGCAGGAGGTGACGCTTCGCTTCTCCGCCCTCGACCAGCGCCGCACGCCGGAAACCTTCGGCACCGTGACACAGGTCTCGGCGGACGCCTTCACCGACGAGAACACCTCGGCCAGCTTCTACCGCGCCGAGATCATGCTCGACGAGGGGCAGATCGAACGTCTGCCCGAGGGCTCCACGCTCGTGCCCGGCATGCCGGTGGAAGCCTTCCTGCGCACCGCCGACCGCACGCCGCTCGCCTACCTGGTGAAACCCTTCACCGACTACTTCACCAAGGCGTTCCGCGAGTAACCCTGCGTCAAACTTTTGATCGGGGGCCGCGTCCTACGGGGGCGCGGCCCCTTTTCTTTGTCGCCTCCCGGGTCTAGCGTCCGCGCAAAGCCAAAGGAGGCCCCCATGACCGACATCACCGCCCGCCTTGAAGAGCTCGGCCTGACCCTGCCCGACGCCCCTGCCCCCGCCGCGAACTACGTCCCCTACGTGCAGAGTGGAGCCATGCTCTATGTTTCGGGCCAGATCAGCATGGACGAGAGCGGGCTGATCACCGGCAAGCTCGGTGACTCGCTGGATGTCGAGGCCGGCGCCAAGGCAGCTCAGCGCTGTGCGCTGGCGCTCATCGCCCAGGCCAAGGCCGCCTGCGGCGGTGATCTGTCGAAGCTCAAGCGCGTGGTCAAATTGGTTGGCTTCGTGAACTCCACGCCCGAGTTCACCGACCAGCCCAAGGTGATCAACGGCGCTTCGGACCTGATGGTCGCCATCTTCGGCGACGCCGGAAAGCATGCGCGCTCCGCCGTGTCGGCCGCCTCACTGCCGATGGGCGTTGCCGTCGAGATCGAAGCGATCTTCGAGCTCGCCTGATGGCCGGGCTTCCCGCCGCCTTCCTCGAACGGCCCATCGCGCATCGTGTCCTGCACGATGTGGCGGCGGGCCGCCCCGAGAACTCCCGCGCCGCCATCGCCGCCGCGATCAGCGCGGGCTACGGCATAGAGATCGACCTGCAGCTGTCTTCGGACGGGGTGGCAATGGTCTTTCACGACGAGCGCCTGGAGCGGCTGACCGGCGCGCGCGGACTGGTCGGCGCGCGCGACGCCGCCGAGCTTTCCGCACTGAAGCTCAAGGGCGGTGACGAGGGCATCCCGACGCTTTCCGAGGTGCTGGAGCTGGTCGCGGGCCGCGCGCCCCTGCTCATCGAGATCAAGGATCAGGACGGCGCGCTCGGCCCGGACGTCGGCCCGCTGGAGCAGGCGACGGCCGAGGCGCTGCGCGGTTACGCGGGGCCGGTCGCCGTGATGTCCTTCAACCCGCATTCGGTCGCCCGCATGGCCCGGCTTGCGCCGCAGGTGCCGCGCGGGCTGACCACCGAAGCCTATGCCGCCGAGAACTGGCCCGGCGTGCCCGGCTCGCGGCTCGAGGAATTGCGGCGCATTCCCGATTACGCGCGCACGGGTTCATGCTTCGTGTCGCACGACTGGAAGGATCTCGCCGCGCCCCGCATCGCCGAGTTGAAGGAGCAGGGCGCCGCGATCCTGTGCTGGACCATCCGCACGCCCGAGCAGGAGGCACAGGCCCGCAGGGTGGCCCAGAACGTGACCTTCGAGCAGTATCTCGCATGAGCGTGTCTTGATCCCGGCCCCGCCGGGGTCAGATAGTGCCCCAATGATGCCCAGCGCCGAGATCACCAGATGACCGATCAGAGCCCCGCTCCGGCGTCCGACCCGCCGTCGGGCGACACCATTGCTGTCAACGTGCTGACCACTCTGGACCAGATCGCCGAAAGCGACTGGGACGCCTGCGCCTGCCCCGAGGCGGCGCAGGGCGGACGCGCGGACGATCCCTTCACCACCTGGCGCTTCCTGCGCGCGCTGGAACGCTCCGGCTCCGTCGGACGCGGCACCGGCTGGGACCCGCGCTACCTGGTGGCGGAAAAGGCGGGACGGATCATCGCGGTCGCGCCGCTCTATGCCAAGGGCCACAGCCAGGGCGAGTACATCTTCGACCATAGCTTCGCCCATGCCTACGAGCAGGCAGGCGGGCGCTACTATCCCAAGCTGCAGATCGCCGTCCCCTTCACCCCCGCCACCGGGCGGCGTTTTCTTACCCGCCCCGGCCACGAGGCCGAGGGCATGATGGCGCTGGTTCAGGGAGCGGTTCAGCTCACCGCCGAGAACGATCTCAGCTCGCTGCACATCACCTTCTGCACCGAGGGCGAGGCCATCGCCGGCGAGCGCATGGGGCTGCTGCGCCGCGTCACCCAGCAATTCCACTGGCTGAACCGGGGCTATGCGGATTTCGACGGCTTCCTCGCCGATCTCAGCTCGCGCAAGCGCAAGGCGATCCGCAAGGAGCGCGCCCGGGCGCAGGACTTCGGCGGCGCGATCCGCATGCTCACCGGTGACGAGATCGAGCCCGAGCACTGGGACGCCTTCTGGACCTTCTACCAGGACACCGGCAGTCGCAAATGGGGCACGCCCTACCTCACCCGCGCCTTCTTCGACGAGTTGCACGAGAGCATGCGCGGGGACGTGGCGCTGGTGATCTGCGAGCGCGAGGGGCAGCCGGTGGCCGGCGCGCTCAATTTCATCGGCCGCGACGCGCTTTTCGGTCGCTACTGGGGCTGCACCGAGGATCACCCCTGCCTGCATTTCGAGGCGTGCTATTATCAGGCCATCGATTTCGCCATCGCCCATGACCTTTCGCGCGTCGAGGCCGGCGCACAGGGCGAGCACAAGCTGGCGCGCGGATACCTGCCCAATCCGACGCATTCTCTGCATTGGTTTCCCGACAAGGGGTTTGCCCGCGCCGTGGCGCACTATCTGGAGGCCGAGGCACGGGCCGTGGACGAGGACATCGAGGTGCTCACCGCTTACGGGCCGTTCCGGAAAGACCACGGGAAGGACACCCAATGACAGAGAAACTCTCCGACACCGGCCGCGCGACCATGCTCGCCCCGCTGCTCGAGAACGGATGGTCGATGAACAAGGCCGAGGACACCCTCTGCAAGACCTTCGAATTCGCCGATTTCACCGAGGCCTTCGGCTGGATGACCCGCGCTGCGCTCTGGGCCGAGAAGTGGAACCACCACCCCGACTGGCGCAATGTCTACAAGACGGTGGAGGTCTGCCTGACCACCCATGACGTGGGCGGGCTCAGCGCGCTCGACGCCAAGCTCGCGCGCAAGCTCGACTCGCTCTGAGCCCCGCGCCGGCAGGAGGGGCCTCCCCTCCCGCCCCCTTTGACCTAAGGCAACCTTGGCGGGCACCTTGGCGGGCATCGGGTCAGCGCAAGTACCCGGCACCGCGCCCTGCCCGGAGCCGCACGCGTCCCGCCTCGTCTCACCATGCGTATTTGGAAGGAGAAGAAGCACTTCTTGCCCTTCTTCTCTTTCCAAATACGCAAATCCGGCGACGCCACCCGCGCCGCCGGATGCCGTTTCGCTCAGATCGCCGCCAGCAGCGCCTCGCCGCCCGAGATCTCGCAGGTGCCGCGCCCGGTCTCCTCGTGGAAGACCTTCACGGTGCCATCCTCAACATACATCGCGTAGCGCTTTGAACGGCGGATCAGCCCGGCCGGCTCGGCGGTGAACTCCATGCCGATGGCCGAGGTGAAGGCGCACTCGGCGTCGGCCAGCATTGTCAGCCCGGCCTCGGCAGCGCCCGTTGCCTCGCCCCAGGCCTTCATCACGAAGGGGTCGTTGACCGAGATGCAGATGATCTCGTCGACGCCCTTGGCGCCGAAGCCCTCCTTGGTGCGCATGAAGCTCGGCACATGCGCCGACGAGCAGGTCGGAGTGAAGGCCCCGGGCAGTGCGAAGATCACCACCTTGCGGCCCGCCAGCTTCTCGCCCAGCGACACCTGTTCGGGGCCAGCCTCGCCCATGGTCAGCAGCGTCGCCTCGGGCAGTCGGTCTCCAGCGGATAGCGCCATGCAGTCTCTCCATCATTTGCGTTTCCAACCCGGCAAGATATAGGTTTCGCGCAAAACCCGGGAAAGTGGAAAGAGGCCAGGCATGGGGCATGTTGTTGTGATCGGCGCGGGGCAGGCCGCGGCTTCTCTGGTGGCCCGCCTGCGCGGCAAGGGGTTCGAGGGCGAGATCACCGTGATCGGCGCCGAAGCCGAGCCGCCCTACCAGCGCCCGCCGCTGTCGAAGGCCTACCTGCTCGGCGAGATGGAGAAGGACCGCCTCTACCTGCGCCCGCGCGCCTATTACGACGAGCAGAACATCACCCTGATGCTGGGCGAGCCCGCCGTCTCGGTCGACACCGAGGCGCGGCACGTCATCGCCGGGGGCCGCGAGATCGCCTATGACGATCTGGTCTTCTGCACCGGGTCCGCGCCGCGCCGCCTGCCCGCCGCAATCGGCGGTGACCTCGACGGCGTCTGCGTGGTGCGCGGCATCGCCGACGTAGACGCCATGCGTGCCCGCTTTACCGAAGGCGCCCGCGTGCTGATCGTCGGCGGCGGCTACATCGGGCTCGAGGCCGCGGCGGTGGCCTGCAAGCTTGGCCTGAAGGTCACGCTGGTGGAAATGGCCGAGCGCATCCTGCAGCGCGTCGCCGCCCCCGAGACCTCGGACTGGTTCCGCGCCCTGCACGAGGGCCACGGCGTCGACCTGCGCGAGGGCGTCGGCCTCGGCAGGCTTGTGGGCGAGGACGGCAAGGTGACCGCAGCGGAGCTGACCGACGGCAGCAGCCTGCCTGTCGACTTCGTCATCGTTGGCGTCGGCATCCTGCCGGAGACCTCGGTCGCCGAGGCCGCGGGCATCGAGATCGAGAACGGCATCCGCACCGACACATTCGGCCGCTGCTCGGCACCGCATGTCTGGGCGGCGGGGGACTGCGCCTCCTTCCCGCTGGGCGGCGCGCAGCTGCGGCTGGAGAGCGTCGGCAATGCCATCGACCAGGCCGAGGCGGTGGCGGACAACATCATGGGCGCCGAGACGCCTTATCAGCCGAAACCGTGGTTCTGGTCCGACCAGTACGACGTGAAGCTGCAGATCGCCGGGCTGAACGCGGGCTACGACAAAGTCGTGGTGCGGGGCGGTGACACGGGGCCGGTCTCGCACTGGTATTACCGCGAGGGCCAGCTCATCGCGCTCGACGCGATGAACGATCCGCGCGCCTACATGGTCGGCAAGCGGCTTATCGAGGCGGGCAAGAGCGCCGATCCCGAGGTGGTTGCCGACGCGGGCAGCGATCTCAAGGCGCTGCTGAAGGCATGAGGATCATCGCCGGAGACTGGCGCGGCCGCGCGCTCACCGCCGTCGGCAAGGGCGATCCGGGCGCGCATCTGCGCCCGACCACCGACCGGGTGCGCGAGAGCCTGTTCAACATGCTGGGAGGCGGACGCTTCGGCGAGCCCTTCGAGGGGGCCGTGGTGCTCGACCTCTTCGCCGGCACCGGCGCGCTGGGGCTCGAGGCGCTGTCGCGCGGGGCCGCCTCGGCGACCTTCGTCGACGACGGTCGCGTGGCGCAGAAGCTCATCAAGCAGAACATCCGCCTGCTCGACTGCGCAGGCCGCGCCCGCACTCTTTCCTGCAACGCCACCCGCCTGCCGCCCGCGGAGGCACCCGCGACGCTGGTCTTTCTCGACCCGCCCTACGGGCTGAACCTCGGTGCCAAGGCGCTGGAGACCGCGCGCGCGCAGGGCTGGCTCGCTCCGGAGGCGCTGATCGTCTGGGAGGAAAGCGGCCCGCAGGAGGCGCCCGAGGGCTTCGCCTTGCTTGACAGCCGCCGCTATGGCGACACCACCGTGACCCTGCTGGAAGCGCCCTGAAACCGTGCCTTAAACTCTGCGCCCGAACCGGGCATAGTGGCATGAGAGCGGGCATTTGCCGCACATTCGCGACCACTTGTCGCGCGGGCCCCGCGTTCCTATAACCGCGGCAACTTCAGGGGAGCCGTTCCATGCGTTTCGACCAGCGCCACCTTCTGGGCATCGAGCCCCTTCGTCCCGACGAGATCACCACGCTGCTCGACCTGGCCGAGCGTTACGTGACCCTGTCGCGTGCCCGCGACAAGCATGCCAATGCGCTGGCCGGGCTGACCCAGATCAACATGTTCTTCGAGAACTCCACCCGCACCCAGTCCAGTTTCGAACTGGCCGGCAAGCGGCTCGGTGCGGACGTAATGAACATGTCGATGCAGGCCAGCTCGATCAAGAAGGGCGAGACGCTGATCGACACGGCGCTGACGCTGAACGCCATGCATCCGGACCTGCTGGTGGTGCGTCACCCGCATTCCGGTGCGGTCGACCTGCTGGCGCAGAAGGTGAACTGCGCGGTGATCAACGCCGGTGACGGCAAGCACGAACACCCGACGCAGGCGCTGCTCGACGCGCTGACCATCCGCCGCGCCAAGGGCCGTCTGCACCGGCTCAACATCGCGATCTGCGGAGACATCGCGCATTCGCGCGTGGCGCGCTCGAACCTGCTGCTGCTGCACAAGATGGAGAACCGCATCCGCCTCGTCGGCCCGTCGACGCTGATGCCCTCGGGCATCGCCGACTTCGGTGCCGAGGTCTATGACGATATGGCCGAGGGGCTGAAGGACGTGGACGTGGTGATGATGCTGCGCCTTCAGAAGGAGCGCATGGACGGCGGCTTCATCCCGTCGGAACGCGAGTATTACCACCGCTGGGGGCTGGATGCCGAGAAGCTGGCCCATGCCAAGCCCGACGCCATCGTCATGCATCCCGGCCCGATGAACCGCGGCGTCGAGATCGACGGCACCATCGCCGACGACATCAACCGCTCGGTGATCCAGGAGCAGGTCGAAATGGGTGTCGCCGTGCGCATGGCCGCCATGGACCTGCTGGCCCGCAACCTGCGTGCCCGGCCCACCGAGCTGGCGGTCTGAGCGGGGCGCGTCATGACCAAGATGCACATCAACGGCTCGATGGATGGCGAGGTTCGGCTCTTTCACCTCGATCTGCCCCCCGAGGCGGTCGAGCGCTTCACCGTGCAGGCCGGTACCGGGGAGTTCCCGCTGCAATACGCGCTCGGTGCGCGCAAGCTGCGGCCCTCGCGGATCGACGTGGTCTCGATCCGCGATCTGGGGGAAATGCCGCTCTCGACCTATCTCGCGGAGGCTTACCAGGTCGGCGGCGAGGACTTCCGCCAGATGAAGCCGCGCATCGACGCGCTGAAGGGCCACGTGGTAGTCCTGCCGAGCGCCGCTTTCGATCACACCTCGCAGGATCTGACCATCTCGACCCCGCTGCGCTGGATCGGCACCTTCAAGGAAGCCGAGGGTGCGGGTGCCCGCGCCGGCAAGCTGCGCAGCGCCGCCGCCCGCGGCAGCATGGATCGCCCCGCGCCCGGCCCGGACGCGCCGCGCAGCCGCGCGCTGACCTATGCCCTGCTCGGGCTGGGCGTGCTGGTGCTGATCGTCCTTTTCGCCTTCTTCTGGGCCGCCTGATGCGCCCCTCCGCCGCCCTGAACATGACCCCGCCCCCCATGATTGCGCCTTCCGGAGGCACCGAATGAAAGACACGCTGCTCTACAACGCCCGGCTGATCGACCCCGAGGCCGGGACCGTCTCGGAGGGTGCGCTGCTGCTCTCGGGTGGCCGGATCAAGGCCGTGGTGGCCTCGGCAGACGAGATCGCCACGCTGCAGAGACAGACCGAGGCGCGGGACCTGAACGGCGCGCATGTCGCACCTGGGATCGTTGATCTCGGCGTGAAGGTGGGTGAGCCGGGCGAGCGCCACAAGGAAAGCTTCAAGACCGCGGGCATGGCCGCCGCCGCCGGCGGCGTGACCACCATGGTCACCCGCCCCGACACCGCGCCGGCGATCGACACGCCCGAGGTGCTGGAGTTCATCCGCCGCCGCGCCAACGAGACCGCGCCGGTCAACGTGCTGCCCATGGCCGCGCTGACCAAGGGCCGCGAGGGCCGCGAGATGACCGAGCTCGGCTTCCTGCTCGACGCCGGGGCCGTGGCCTTCACCGATTGCGATCGCGTGGTCACCGACACCAAGGTGCTGTCGCGTGCCATGGGCTACGCCCGCTCGCTCGGCGCGCTGGTCATGGGACACCCGCAGGAGCCGATCCTGTCGAAGGGCGCCGCGGCCAGCTCGGGGAAGTTCGCGAGCTTGCGCGGGCTGCCCGCCGTCTCGCCGATGGCCGAGCGCATGGGGCTCGATCGCGACATCGCGCTCGTCGAGATGACCGGGGTCAGCTACCACGCCGACCAGATCACCACCGCCCGTGCCCTGCCGGCGCTGGAGCGCGCCAAGAACAACGGGTTCGACGTGACGGCGGGCATCTCGATGCACCACCTGACGCTGAACGAGATGGACGTGGCCGACTACCGCACCTTCTTCAAGGTCAAGCCGCCGCTGCGCGCCGAGGATGACCGGCAGGCGGTACTGGAGGCACTGCGGACCGGGCTGATCGACGTGATCGGCTCGTTCCACACGCCGCAGGACGAGGAGTCGAAGCGCCTGCCCTTCGAGGAGGCCGCCTCGGGCGCGGTGGGTCTCGAGACCATGCTGCCGGTGCTGCTGCGGCTCTACCACGCGGGTGAGGTTGATCTGCCGACACTGTTCCGCGGCCTGTCGCTGAACCCGGCGAAACGGCTGGGGCTGGACTGCGGTCGCCTGAGCGCGGGCGCGCCCGCCGACCTGGTGATCTTCGACGCCGACAAGCCCTTCATCCTCGACCGCTTCAAGCTGCAGTCGAAATCCAAGAATACCCCCTTTGACGGGGCGCGGCTGCAGGGCAAGGTGCTGCAGACCCTCGTCGCCGGAACCCCCGTCTGGAGCGCCTGACATGCTGCCCGAGATCACCTCTTCGGTCCCCGCGCTGATCCTCTGGGCGGTGCTCGGCTACCTGCTCGGCTCGATCCCCTTCGGCCTGCTGCTGACCCGCGCGATGAACCTTGGCGACCTGCGCTCCATCGGCTCGGGCAATATCGGCGCGACCAACGTTCTGCGTACCGGCAACAAGGCGGCAGCGGCGGGCACGCTGCTGCTCGACGGGGCCAAGGGCGCGGTGGCCGTGCTGCTGGCGCGCTGGATGGCGGGCGAGGACGCGGCGCAGCTGGCGGGGCTGGCGGCCTTTCTCGGCCATTGCTTCCCCGTCTGGCTGAAGTTCAAGGGCGGCAAAGGCGTGGCGACCTTCATCGGTCTCATCCTTGCGCTGCACTGGCCGGTTGGTTTGATCACCTGCGCCACCTGGCTCGCGGCGGCTGCGATGTCGCGCATCTCTTCGCTGGGCGCGCTGGTGGCGGCGCTGCTCTCGACTCTCTGGATGATGCTCTTCGGGCAGATCGAGATGACCGCGCTGACGCTGGTGCTGACCGCGCTGATCTTCTGGCGCCACCACGAAAACATCGACCGCATTCGCAAGGGCACCGAGTCGAAGATCGGCCAGAAAGGCTGAGAACAGTCGAAGGATGTGGCCCGGCTGAACGCCAGGCCACCGTCCTACCGAATCGCTTTCGTCAGAGTTTCCCGCTCAGGTGCAGGTCCAGGTCTTCGACCCGGTCCTGACCCCAGAACTTCTCGCCATCCTCGGTGATCCAGAAAGGCGAGCCGAACACGCCGGCGCCGACCGCTTCCTCCAGATTGGCGGCATAGGTCTCGGCCCCGACCAGCAGGCCGCTGTCCGCCAGCGCCGGATCGAAGCCGTTCTCCTCCAGCGCCGCCTTGATCACCGCGTCCTCGGAAATATCCTTTTCCTCGGCCCAGCAGTTCCGCAGCAGCGTGTGAATCAGCCCACCCACATTGCCGCCCCCAGCCTTCGCCGCAGCGACGATCGCATAGGAGGAGGGCGCGGCGTTCATCGGCCAGAACATCGGCTTGAGGTTCAGCGGCATGCCGACCTTCCGCGCCTGACGCGGCAGGTCCAGGTTGCGATAATCGATCCGCGACTGGTGGCGCTGCGCCAGCGGCGCGCCGCCGGTGCGCGGAAACAGCGCCGTGATGTCGAAGGGTTTGTAGACCACCTCTGCCCCGTGTTTCGCGGCGATCTCCTCGAACCGCGGCCCCGCGAGGTAGGCAAAGGGCGACAACATCGAAAAATAGTACTGGATTTGTGCCATGGGGTCACATGCCCTTCCGTGTATCTTTGCCCCACGCTAACTGCGTGTTAAGGCGACCGCAACGTCACGAATCTGTCATTCCGTAGCGCCGGAGCCTCCCAAATGCCCACCGTCATCGAACCCAAGCTCATCGCGGGTAATGCCAACAAGCCGTTGGCGAACGCCATCGCCCGCCGCATGTCGCTCTATCGCGGAGGCGCCGTCGGCCTCGTCGATGCCCGCGTGGAGCGGTTCAACGACCAGGAGATTTTCGTCGAGGTCTACGAGAACGTCCGCGGCGAGGACATGTACATCCTCCAGCCGACCTCGAACCCGGCGAACGACAACCTGATGGAGCTGCTGATCATGGCCGACGCGCTGCGCCGCTCCTCGGCCGCACGCATCACCGCCGTGATCCCCTACTTCGGGTATGCCCGTCAGGACCGCCGCACCAAGGCGCGCACCCCGATCACCTCGAAGCTGGTCGCCAACATGATCCACGAGGCCGGCGTCGAGCGGGTGCTGACCATGGATCTTCACGCCGCGCAGATCCAGGGCTTCTTCGACATCCCCGTCGACAACCTCTACGCCTCGCCGATCTTCGCGCTCGACATCCAGCACCAGTTCAAGGACTCGCTGCAGGACGTCATGGTGATCTCGCCGGACGTCGGCGGCGTGGCCCGCGCCCGCGAACTGGCCAAGCGGATCAACGCGCCGCTCGCCATCGTCGACAAGCGCCGCGAGAAGCCGGGCGAGATCGCCGAGATGACCGTGATCGGTGACGTCACCGGCAAGAAGTGCATCATCGTCGACGACATCTGCGACACCGCCGGCACGCTGTGCAAGGCCGCCGAGGTGCTGATGGACCACGGCGCCACCGAGGTGCACGCCTACATCACCCACGGCGTCCTGTCGGGCCCCGCGGTCGAGCGCGTCACCAAATCGGTGATGAAGTCGCTGGTGATCACCGACTCGATCGCCGCCACCGACCCGGTCGCCGCCGCGCCGAACATCCGCATCCTGCCCACTGCGCCGATTTTCGCGCAGGCAATCCTGAACATCTGGAACGGCACCTCGGTGTCGTCGCTGTTCGAAACCGACGTGCTCGGCCCGATCTACGAAGGCATCCTCTGATGACCTCGCGCCCGCCGTTGATCCGGCGGGCGCGTCCCGCGGATCTTGAAGCGATCCAGGAGATCGTCGAGACCGCCTATTCCCCCTACATCCCGCGCATGGGGCAGAAGCCCGGCCCTATGCTCGACGACTACGCGGCGCTTATCGCCGCGGAGCGCGTCCATGTGGCCGAGCTGGACGGAGCAGTCGCCGCGCTGCTGGTGCTGCTGCCACAGGAGGACGCGATGCTGCTCGACAATATCGCCGTATCGCCTCGGGCGCAGGGGCATGGCATCGGCCGGGCGCTGATGGACTTTGCCGACGCGCAGGCCCGCGCAGGCGACTACGCGCGAATCCGTCTCTACACCAATGCCCTGATGACCGAGAATCTCGTGCTCTACCCCCGCCTCGGCTACCGAGAGACCGGGCGGGTGCAGGAAAAAGGCTTCGACAGGGTTTACTTCGAAAAGCCTATCTGAGCCTCGCGCCACGGTTTTTTCCCGGCATGCAGAGTCTGCAAGGCGGGCTTCTCCTGACGTGGCTTGTGACTCGGGCCGGAAATCCCGATGTCAGCGCCATCACGAACTCAGGAGGCCATCATGGCTACGATCGACATCCACAGCCTTCCGGCTGACTCGCAACGCGGTTCCCTTTCCCGCATGATCGAACGCTTCAAGCTGGCCCGTTCGCGCCGCGCCGAATATTTCCGCCTCGTAAGCGAACTGGAAACCTACAGCGACCGCGATCTTGCCGACATCGGGTTTCACCGCGCCAACATCCGCGACATCGCCTGGCAGGCAGCCTACGGTCGCTGAGCGCGACCGGCGATCCGCCGAGGGCTAGTCGATGCTCCAGTCATCCTCGCCCCGCACTTCCCCGATCGCCATCCAACCAAGACGCACGCGCGCGACGCGCGTGTCGGACCATGTGCGGAACACCATGTCGAATCCGGTTTCCGTGACATTCTCGGCCCCGAGGTCGGCACGGATGTTCCCGCCATTGTCGATATCCCAGAGCGACAGAACCACCTGAACGTTCGGCGGGCTCGCGAACGGCTCGGCGAAACGCACGTGACGCCGCCGTTCACGCTCGCCCGATCCGGTCCACATGCTTCCGCCGGTCTCGAACTCCGAAAACAGGTCCTCGTTGCCCTGGTCGATACCGACCCAGGCTCCTCGCAATTTCCGCATCAGGGTCTTCCTCATCCTCGCGAGCCCAGTCTTGAGCAACTTCCGGCGAAAGAAAATGGGGAATTCCCATTCGATCACATGACCTTGGGCTTCAGTCGTCCGGGGTACACACGCGGATGCGATGACCATCGGGATCGCGCGCCACGAAGGTACGCCCAAAGACCGCGTCGAGCGGCGGCTGTTCAATCTCGACGCCCATCTCGCTCCAGCGCGCGTGGGTTCGGTCGACGTCGGTATCCTCTGCCACCATGAAGGCCAGTTCCGACCGATGGCCGCTGCCGCCGGAAACGAAGTCGCGCGCGGTCTCGGACCAGAGCCCCAAGGAGAGGCCGTTCGCGAAGGAAAACGCCGCGTAGCCGGGAAAGACGGCCTCGGGCGTGGTGCCAAGCAGGCGCTCGTAGAAGGCGGCGCTGGCAGCGGGATCGGAGACGTAGAAGAGGATGAGGTTCGGGGTCATGGCGGGCTCCTGTGGCTTTCTTCCTCGGGAGTAGCCGACACTGCCGACAGCATCTGGCAGCAGGGCTCCAGACTCTCACGCAGCCCCTTCGGGGACGCCCAAAAGCAAAAGGCCCCGCTTGCGCGGGGCCCTTGCCTTGTCTCGAGCGCCAGGCTCAGTAGTTGAGGTTGGCGGCTTTCGGGTCGAGCCCGATGTGCGTGCCAACCGCCACCATGTCCTGAAGCAGCTTTGCCGCCTCGTCCACGGGGCCCGGCTCGTTCTCGGGAGCAGCTTCCTTCGCGGCCTTGTAGGCCATGACAGCTTCTTCCACGAGCGCGTCGTAGGTCGCCTGGTCCATGTCGCCATGCGGCACGGCCTTCTCGGCCAGCACGCTGACCGACTGGCCGATCTCGGCGAAGCCGCCGGTGACGACGAACTCCTGAGTGCCGGTCTCGGTCTCGACCTTGAGGATGCCCGGACGCAGCGTGGTGATCATCGGCGCATGGTTGGGCATGGCCGTCAGATCGCCCTCGGTGCCCGGAATCTGCACTGCCGTGACGGCAGCCGACATCAGGTTGCGCTCGGGGCTCACCAGGTCGAATTGCATCGTTTCAGCCATTTGGGCCTCCGGTTACTGGGGGGCGCGAGGCCCCCCGCTGGTCTCAGGCTGCGTCTGCCGCCATTTTCTCGGCTTTCGCGAGCACCTCGTCGATGCCGCCGACCATGTAGAAGGCGCCTTCCGGCAGGTGGTCGTACTCACCGTTCACCACGGCCTTGAAGGACGAGATGGTGTCCTCGAGCGGAACCTGCACACCGTCGGAGCCGGTGAACACCTTCGCAACGTCGAACGGCTGGCTGAGGAAACGCTGGATCTTCCGGGCGCGAGCCACGGTCAGCTTGTCCTCTTCCGACAGTTCGTCCATGCCGAGGATCGCGATGATGTCCTGCAGCGACTTGTAGCGCTGGAGGATACCCTGCACGGCGAAGGCCACGTCGTAGTGTTCCTGGCCGACAACGGCCGGGTCCATCAGACGCGACGAGCTGTCGAGCGGGTCCACGGCGGGGTAGATGCCGAGTTCCGAGATGGCACGGTTGAGAACCGTCGTCGCGTCGAGGTGCGCGAAGGTCGTTGCCGGTGCCGGGTCGGTAAGATCGTCCGCGGGAACGTAGACGGCCTGGATCGAGGTGATCGAGCCGTTCTTGGTCGAGGTGATGCGTTCCTGCATCGCGCCCATGTCGGTTGCCAGCGTCGGCTGGTAGCCCACAGCGGAGGGGATACGGCCGAGAAGTGCGGACACCTCGGAGCCTGCCTGCGTGAAGCGGAAGATGTTGTCCACGAAGAACAGAACGTCGGTGCCGGACTGGTCACGGAACTGCTCGGCCAGGGTCAGGCCGGTCAGGGCGACGCGAGCACGGGCTCCCGGCGGTTCGTTCATCTGACCGTAGACCAGTGCCACCTGCGACTCCGACAGGTTGTCGGGCTTGATGACGTTGGATTCGATCATCTCGTGGTAAAGGTCGTTGCCCTCACGGGTCCGCTCACCAACACCGGCGAACACGGAGTAGCCCGAGTGCACCTTTGCGATGTTGTTGATCAGTTCCATGATGAGAACGGTCTTGCCCACGCCGGCGCCGCCGAACAGGCCGATCTTGCCGCCCTTGGAGTAGGGAGCCAGCAGGTCGATCACCTTGATGCCGGTCACTAGGATTTCCGACTCGGTCGACTGTTCGTCGAACTGCGGGGCGGGCTGGTGGATGGCGCGGGTTTCTTCTGCGTTCACCGGGCCCTGCTCGTCGACGGGCTCGCCGACGACGTTCAGGATGCGGCCGAGGGTCGCGTTGCCGACCGGCACCGAGATCGGGCCGCCGGTGTCTTCCACGGCCTGGCCGCGGACGAGACCTTCGGTGGCGTCCATTGCGATGGTGCGAACGGTGTTCTCACCCAGGTGCTGGGCGACTTCAAGAACCAGTTTCTTGCCGTCGTTTTCGGTGGTCAGCGCGTTCAGAATCTCGGGCAGGTGGTCGTCGAACTTCACGTCGACCACGGCGCCGATGACCTGGGTCACTTTGCCTTTTGCGTTTGCCATTTATCGTCTCCGGTTCTTAGAGCGCCTCGGCGCCCGAGATGATTTCGATCAGTTCGTTGGTGATGACCGCCTGACGCGAGCGGTTGTACTCAATCGTCAGCTTGTCGATCATCTCGCCCGCGTTGCGCGTGGCGTTGTCCATGGCGCTCATCCGAGCCCCCTGTTCCGAAGCCGCGTTCTCCAGCAGAGCCGAGAAGATCTGGGTTGCGACACCACGGGGCAGGAGATCGGCAAGGATGGCTTCCTCGCCGGGCTCGTATTCGTAGAGCGTGGACCCGCCAGCGTCTCCCTCGGGCGCGTCGAACTGCGCCGGGATAACCTGCTGGGCCGTCGGAACCTGAGAGATCACCGACTGGAACTTCGAATAGAAGATGGTCGCCACGTCGAATTCCTCGTTGTCGAAACGAACGAGGATGTCTTTCGCGATGTTCTGAGCGTCGGCGTAGCCGATCTTCTTCACATCGCTCAGGTCGACATGACCGACGAACAGGTCGCCGTAGTCACGCTTGAGCTGCTCGCGGCCCTTCTTGCCGACGGTGAGGATCTTCACCGTCTTGCCAGACGCCTTGAGCGTTTCGATTTGAGTCCGCGCCTTCTTCACGATGGAGCTGTTGAAGCCCCCGCAAAGGCCACGCTCGGCGGTCATGACGACGAGCATATGCACGTCGTCCTTCCCGGTGCCCGAGAGCAGCTTAGGCGCCGTTGCGCTACCGCCCACCGACGCGGCCAGACCACCGAGCAGCGCGTTGAAGCGCTCGGTGTAAGGCCGCGACATCTCGGCCGCATCCTGTGCCCGCCGCAGTTTTGCGGCGGCCACCATTTGCATGGCCTTGGTGATCTTCCGGGTCGATTTGACCGAGGAGATGCGGTTTTTGAGGTCCTTGAGGCTAGGCATAATCCTGTCCTTTCAGGGCGCTCAGGCGTAGGTCGCGGCGAATTCGTCGAGCACTGCCTTCAGCTTGTCCGCGGGTTCACCCTTGATCTTCGGATCGTCGTTTTCGATCCACTCGAGGATGTCCTTGCGCTGGCCGCGCAGGAACGCGAGCAGGGCAGCTTCGTACTTGCCGACTTCCTTGACCGGAACGTCGTCCAGATAGCCGTTGGTGCCTGCGAAGATGATGCAGACGATCTCGGCGTTGGTCAGCGGCGAGTACTGCGGCTGCTTCATCAGCTCGGTCAGACGTGCACCGCGGTTCAGCAGCTTCTGGGTCGAGGCATCGAGGTCCGAACCGAACTGGGCGAAGGCCGCCATCTCGCGGTACTGCGCGAGCGACAGTTTCACCGGGCCGGCAACCGAGGACATCGCCTTGGTCTGAGCGGACGAACCCACGCGCGACACCGACAGACCGGTGTTCACGGCCGGGCGGATGCCCTGGAAGAACAGTTCGGTCTCGAGGAAGATCTGGCCGTCGGTGATCGAGATCACGTTGGTCGGGATGAAGGCCGACACGTCGCCGCCCTGGGTCTCGATGATCGGCAGCGCGGTCAGCGAGCCGGCACCGTGATCCTCGTTCAGCTTCGCCGAACGCTCGAGGAGGCGCGAGTGGAGGTAGAACACGTCGCCCGGGTACGCTTCACGGCCCGGCGGGCGGCGCAGCAGCAGCGACATCTGGCGGTAGGACACGGCCTGCTTGGACAGGTCATCATAGATGATGAGCGCGTGCTTGCCGTTGTCGCGGAAGTACTCTGCCATCGCGGTCGCGGTGTAGGGCGCGAGGTACTGCATCGGAGCCGGGTCGGACGCGGTTGCGGCCACGACGATCGAGTAGTCGATCGCGCCGGTTGCTTCCAGACGCTTCACCAGCTGCGCAACGGTCGAGCGCTTCTGGCCGACGGCCACGTAGACGCAGTACAGCTTCTTGCTGTCGTCGTCGCCGGCGGCGTCGTTGTAGGACTTCTGGTTCAGGATGGTGTCGAGCGCGATTGCGGTCTTGCCGGTCTGGCGGTCGCCAATGATCAGCTCGCGCTGGCCACGGCCGATCGGGATCATTGCGTCGACCGACTTGAGGCCGGTTGCCATCGGCTCGTGAACCGACTTACGCGGGATGATGCCCGGTGCCTTCACGTCGGCGACGCGACGCTCGGAGGTTGCGATCGGGCCCTTGCCGTCGAGCGGGTTGCCGAGGCCGTCGACCACGCGGCCAAGCAGGGCTTCGCCCGCCGGCACGTCCACGATCGAGTTGGTGCGCTTGACGACGTCGCCTTCCTTGATGTCCCGGTCGGAGCCGAAGATCACCACACCGACGTTGTCGGCTTCCAGGTTCAGCGCCATGCCCATGATGCCGCCCGGGAATTCGACCATCTCGCCGGCTTTCACGCTGTCGAGACCGTGGACACGCGCGATGCCGTCACCGACGGACAGCACGCGACCCACTTCTGCGACTTCGGCCTCCTGACCGAAGTTCTTGATCTGCTCCTTTAGGATCGCAGAAATCTCGGCTGCTTGGATACCCATTTATCCGACCTCTTTCATTGCATTCTGGAGGGAGTTGAGCTTCGAGCGGATCGACGTGTCGACCATCTTCGAGCCCACCTTAACAACGAGACCGCCGATGAGGCTCTCATCCACGGTCGATTTGATCTTCACGTCCGAGCCGATCTGCGACTTCAGAGTCGCGGCAAGCTCGGTCGCCTGAGCCGGGGTCAGCTCGATGGCGGAGGTCACCTCGGCGGTCACCTCGCCCTTTTCTGCGGCGATCATCTCGCGCAGGTGAGCGATCAGCTGCGGCAGCGCGAAGAGACGACGCTTGGAGGCCATCAGCCCCAGCGTGTTCGTCAGCACGGGCGCGAGGCCCATCTTCGCAGCGATTGCAGTGATTGCCTTGCCCTGCGCTTCGCGGGTGTAGACCGGCGAAGAGATCAGATCCTTCAGCTCAGCGCTTTCACCGAGTGCGGCGGACAGATCGTCGATACCGCTCTCGAGCTTGTCGAGCGCTTTTTCCTCTTTGGCGATCCCAAAGACCGCCGTGGCATAGCGCGCCGCGATGCCGCTGGAGATCGAAGCTGGTTCAGACACGTCCACCCTTCCGATATGAGGCCCCCGCGACGCACGGAAGTGATCCGGCGTCCGGAGGCGTTGTCCCTGCCCTGATGCCCTCAGGGCGTCGAAATCGCCGACGATCTATCAGAGCGATGGGGACCTCGCAACATGCTAACGGCCATTTAACCACCTGCGGAGCGTAGCTTTTCCGGCTCCCGACCGCCCCCGCGTAGCATTGCGGCAGACAGGGCTATGGAATGTCTCGCTTTTTCGTGATCCCCGGAAATAATGCGTCACGAAAGCGCAGGTTTTGATCACGCGTCACGCTAGCGCAAACGTGCGAGCGGCGTCACAATCTTAGGGAGATGAGGGCGCTCGCAGCGGCCCGGGCGAATCTTTAGCCCTGGCCCGCTTCGTCAGACCGGCTTCGGCTCCTTGCTGGGCACCGGGTTCAGCACCTCGAGCGGGCTCGGGACCCGAACCTTCTCTCCGATGCCCTTGCGCTGCGGAGGGTAACGCTTGGAGGCACGCACCATCAGCACCCCGCCGGCCATCACTGCCGGCACCGTGCGGCCGACCCGCTCCCAGACCGGCGCGGTCTTCATCCAGAAGCGTCGGGTCGAAGGGGGCTGGTAGAGCACCGAGGCATGCGAGACCCGCAGGAAATCATGCGCCCGGAGCTGTGCGTCGAGCTGGCTCAGCGAGTAAGGGCGCCCCTGCCCGAAAGGCGTGCTCTCCGACCGCGCCCAGAGCCCCGAACGGTTGGGCACGATGAACAGCACCTCGCCCCCCGGCCCCAGCGTCCGGTAGCATTCGTCGAGCAGAGCGGTGATGTTGGTGCAGGTCTCCAGCCCGTGCATGACCACCAGCCGGTCCAGGTGCCCGGTCTCCACCGGCCAGAGCATCTCTTCGGTCAGCACCGAGACGTTCGGCATCCCCGCGGGCCAGCGCATCACCCCCTGCGGCGCGGGCATCAGCGCCATTACCCGGCGCGCCTGCGCGAGGTAGGGGCGCAGCACCGGCACGGCAAAGCCGTAGCCCGCCACGTTCAGCCCCTGCGCCTCGGGCCAGAATCGCAGCACCTGGTCGCGCAAGGCGCCACGCGCCGCGCGGCCAAGCGCGCTGCGATAGTAGAAGTCGCGAAGCGCCTGCACATCCGGATGCATTGCGGGCCGTCGTCCCTTGCGTCAGTCTGGGTCTCTCTCGCGAGTCACTCTGTCAAAGCCTTGAAGGAAAAGCCATGCCCCTCGAGATCGTCACCGTCCCCTGCCTGAGCGACAACTACGCCTACCTGGTGAAGGGGCCCGAGGGTGTGATCCTGATCGACGCCCCCGAGGCGGCGCCGATCGAGGCGGCGCTCGATGCGCGCGGCTGGTCGCTCGACGCGATTCTCATCACTCACCATCACCATGACCACGTCGAGGGCATCAAACCGTTGCGCGATCGCTACGGCTGCACCGTGATCGGCCCCCGCGCCGAGGCGGCAAAGATCGACGGGCTCGACCAGTTGGTGGCGGGCGGCGACGAGTTCTCGGTCGCGGGTGTCGGCGTGCACGTCATCGATGTTCCCGGCCACACGCTGGGCCATATCGCCTTCTACATGCCGCAGGCGCAGGCCGCCTTCACCGCCGACAGCCTCATGGCGCTTGGCTGTGGACGTCTCTTCGAGGGCGATGCCGAGATGATGTGGGCCTCGATGCAGCGGCTCATGGCGCTGCCTTCGGACACGATGATTTGCTCGGGCCACGAATACACTTCCGCCAACGCCAGATTTGCGCTTACTATTGAACCAGAGAACGCCGAGCTTAAATCTCGGTGTGACGCCATCGCCAAAGCCCGGACAGAGGGGCGAGCTACCGCCTCCTGCGCGCTGTCCGAGGAACTGGCCACCAACCCTTTCCTGCGACCGGACTCCCCCGAGATCCGCGAGCGGCTCGGATTGACCGAGGCGACGGATGCCGTTGTCTTTGCCGAAATCCGCGCCAGGAAAGACCGCTTTTAGGCCGCCGCTTTTCACGCCACGTTGCGCCCTCAGGGACAAATGTGAGCGCCGCAAGCCTAGAAAAGACTTGAAGGATGGTCGTGATCGACCAAACTTTAACGGTAAGAGGCAATGTTGGGCCCGTGCCCGACGCAGACAGGAAGGAGCACGCCGTGCCTTCATTCTCGAACACCCTTGAGCAGGCAATTCACTCGGCCTTGGCGCTGGCGAACTCCCGCAGCCATGAATTTGCAACTCTCGAGCACCTTCTCCTGGCCCTCATCGACGAACCCGACGCTGCCCGCGTGATGAAAGCCTGCTCGGTCGACACCGAGGAACTGCGCACCACGCTCGTCGAATTCATCGACGAAGACCTTTCCAACCTCGTCACCGATGTCGAGGGCTCCGAGGCCGTTCCGACGGCCGCCTTCCAGCGCGTGATCCAACGCGCCGCCATCCACGTGCAAAGCTCCGGCCGCACCGAGGTGACCGGTGCCAACGTGCTCGTCGCGATCTTCGCCGAGCGCGAGAGCAACGCCGCCTACTTCCTGCAAGAGCAGGACATGACCCGTTACGACGCAGTCAACTTCATTGCCCACGGCGTGGCGAAGAACCCCGCCTACGGCGAGAGCCGCCCGGTGACCGGCGCGCAGGAGTCGGAGGAAGAAACGAAAAGCGAGAGCGCACAGGCCTCCGACAACAAGGAGTCGGCACTGGCCAAGTATTGCGTGGATCTCAACGCCAAGTCCCGCAAGGGCGACGTGGATCCGCTGATCGGCCGCGAGCACGAAGTGGAGCGTTGCATCCAGGTGCTCTGCCGCCGCCGCAAGAACAATCCGCTGCTGGTGGGTGACCCCGGCGTCGGCAAGACCGCCATCGCCGAGGGCCTGGCGCGCAAGATCGTCAGCGGCGACACCCCCGAGGTGCTCTCGAACACCACCATCTACTCGCTCGACATGGGCGCGCTGCTGGCCGGCACGCGCTACCGCGGCGACTTCGAGGAGCGGCTGAAGGCCGTGGTGACCGAGCTCGAGGAACACCCCGACGCGGTGCTCTTCATCGACGAGATCCACACGGTGATCGGTGCGGGCGCGACCTCCGGCGGCGCCATGGACGCCTCGAACCTCCTGAAGCCCGCGCTTCAGGGCGGCAAGCTGCGCACCATGGGCTCCACCACCTACAAGGAGTTCCGCCAGCACTTCGAGAAGGACCGCGCGCTCAGCCGCCGGTTCCAGAAGATCGACGTGAGCGAGCCCTCGGTCGAAGATGCGGTGAAGATCCTCAAGGGCCTCAAGCCCTATTTCGAGGAGCACCACTCGGTCAAATATACCCAGGACGCGATCCGCACCGCGGTCGAGCTGTCGGCCCGCTACATCAATGACCGCAAGCTGCCCGACAAGGCCATCGACGTGATCGACGAGGCCGGCGCCGCGCAGCACCTGGTGGCCGAAAGCAAGCGCCGCAAGACCATCGGCACCAAGGAGATCGAGGATGTGGTCGCAAAGATCGCCCGCATCCCCCCGAAGAACGTCTCCAAGAACGACGCCGAGGTGCTCAAGGATCTCGAAGCGACGCTCAAGCGCGTGGTCTTCGGTCAGGACAATGCCATCGAGGCGCTGTCTTCGGCGATCAAACTGGCCCGTGCCGGCCTGCGCGAACCCGAGAAGCCGATCGGCAACTACCTCTTCGCCGGCCCAACCGGTGTCGGCAAGACCGAGGTGGCCAAGCAGCTCGCAAGCTCGCTCGGCGTGGAACTGCTGCGCTTCGACATGTCCGAGTACATGGAGAAACACGCGGTCAGCCGCCTGATCGGCGCGCCTCCGGGCTATGTCGGCTTCGACCAGGGTGGCCAGCTCACCGATGGCGTGGACCAGCACCCGCATTGCGTGCTCCTGCTCGACGAAATCGAGAAGGCGCACCCGGATGTCTACAACATCCTGCTGCAGGTGATGGACCACGGCTCGCTGACCGACCACAACGGCCGGACCGTGGATTTCCGCAATGTGATCCTCATCATGACCTCCAACGCCGGTGCGGCGGAGCAGGCCAAGGCGGCCATCGGCTTCAACCGCGACCGCCGCGAGGGCGAGGACACCGCCGCCATCGAGCGGACCTTCACGCCGGAATTCCGCAACCGTCTGGACGCGGTCATCAGCTTCCAGCCGTTGCCGAAAGAGGTCATCCTCTCGGTCGTCGAGAAGTTCGTGCTGCAGCTCGAAGCGCAGCTCATGGATCGCAACGTGTCGATCGAGCTCACCAAGCCGGCGGCCGAATGGCTGGCCGACAAGGGCTATGACGACAAGATGGGCGCCCGCCCGTTGGGCCGCGTGATCCAGGAGAACATCAAGAAGCCGCTGGCCGAGGAGTTGCTCTTCGGCAAGCTGGTCAAGGGCGGCCTGGTTAAAGTCACGGTCAAGGACGACAAGCTCGTGCTGAAGACCGAGGGCCCGGACAAGCTGCGCCTCTCGTCGCGCAAGCCGCCGCTCCTGACCGCCGACTGATCGTGCGCTTCGGCGCGCTGATACTGATGCTCTCCGCCGCGCCTGTCGCGGCGGAGAGTTTTCGTTTGGGCCTGCCCCTCGACTGCACCCTTGGCGAGGACTGCTTCATCGAGGATTACGTCGATCACGACCCCGCCCCCGGCGCGCAGAAGGATTTCGCCTGCGCCTTCAACTCGCGCGACGGGCACAAGGGCACGGATATCGCCCTGCTCAACTTCGACCGGATCGCCGAAGGAGTGGCTGTGCGCGCCGCCGCCCCGGGCCGCGTTCTGCGCGCCCGCGACGGCATGGCGGACGATCCGGACATGACCGGCGTCACCGAACAGAACGCCTGCGGCAACGCCGTGCTCGTAGATCATCGCGGGGGCTGGCAGACGCTTTATTGCCACATGCGCGAAGGCTCCGTGGCGGACGTGATCACCCCCGGGATGGACGTGGAGGCAGGAACGCAGCTTGGCCTCGTCGGCCTCTCGGGCCAGACCAACCATCCGCACCTGCACGTGGCGGTGATGAAGGATGGCGAGATCGTCGACCCTTTCGCCCCCGACACAAGCGCGGCCTGCGGCATCGAGCAGGAGACACTCTGGGCGGAGCCGCCGACCTACTACCGGACCGGGTTGATGACGGCAGGCTTCTCGACGTCGATCCCCTCCCTCGACGCGGTGCGCAGCGGTGCGGCGCGCGTGACGCGTGCCGAGCGAGACGCGGCGCTCGTCGTTTACGCCCATATCGCCTACGGCGAGACCGGAGACCTGCTGACCGTCTCCGGACGCGGCCCGGACGGCGAGGTCTTTCGCAAGGAAATCGTCCTGGAAGAGCCACAGGTGAGCTTGGTGCAGGCCTTCGGACGCAAGGCCCCGCCAGGCGGCTGGCAGGCTGGCGACTATGTCGGCGAGGTGCTGCTGACCCGGGACGGGACAGTCATCGCGCATCGCTTCGCCGACGTCACCGTTCCCTGACGCCGCGCCGGAGGCCCCGGCGCAGGCGCTATTTCACAAGCCTCACTTCTCGGTCAGCTTCAGCTCGATGCGGCGGTTCTGCGCCCGCGCGGCCTCGGTGTCCGCGGGGTTGATCGGCTGGAATTCCCCGAAGCCGTTGGCCGCGAGCCGCTGCGGCGGGATACCCTCGTTGTCGACCATGTAGCGCACGACCGACAGCGCCCGCGCCTGGCTGAGTTCCCAGTTGTCGGCAAAGGGCGCGCCCGGGCGCAGCGGCGTGTCGTCGGTGTGCCCGTCGACCCGCAGGATCCAGTTGATCCCCGGCGGAATGTCCTGCGCGATGGTCCGGATCAGCCCGGCGACCTTGGAGATTTCTCCCTCGCCGACCGCGGAAAGCGTCGCGCCACCCGGCGGGAAGAGCACCTCGGAGGAGAACACGAAACGGTCTCCCTCGATGCGCACGCCCTCCTGCTGGCCGATAACCTCGCGCAGGCGACCGAAGAACTCGGAGCGGTAGCGCTCGAGATCCTGCGCCTGCGCCTCGAGCCGCTTGCGCTCGGCCTCCTCGAGCTGCCGGCGCTTGCGCTCCTCGGCGGCGACGCGGGCGAGAGCAGCGTTAAGGTCCGACCCGAGATTCTGGATCTGCACCTGTGCCTCGGCGTCCTTCTCGCGGCTGTCGTCAAGCAAGCCCTGCAGCTGCGACAACTGCGTGCGCAGGGCCGCGACCTGCTGGTTGAGCAGCTCGGATTGCTTTTGCGCAGCGCTGGCGCGGTCGTCGCTGGCCTCGAGCTCCTTGCGCGCCTGCGCCAGAAGCGCCTGCTGGCGCTCGTCGTCGCTGAGCCCCTCGGCAAGCTTGGCCTCGGCCTCGGCCTTGGCGGCCAGCGCTGCGGCCAGCCGGTCGCGCACCTGCTGCGCATCCAGCTGCACGTCGTTCTGCGCCGCCAGCGCCTCGGCCAGCTTGACCTGCGCGGCATCGCGTTCGGCGCGCGCCGTGGCCAGATCGCTGCGCAGGCTGGCAAGTTCGCCCTGCGCGGTGTCGCCGCTCTGCTGGGCCTCTGTCAGCTCGCTCTCAAGCGCGACGATCCGCGCCTCCAGCTCGTTGCTGTTGTCGGCGGCCAGCGCCGCGGCCAGCCGGGCGTTCAGCTCCGACTCCCCCTCGCGCGCGGCGGCGAGCAGGGTCAGCGTATCCTCGGCCTGCTTGCGCTGCTGTTCCAGCGACAGCGTCATGGCTGTCAGCTCGGCCTGCGCGCCCTCGAGACGCTTGCGCAGCGCGGCGGCGGCCTCGGACTCGGCCAGCCGGCGCTGTTCCTCGTCGGTCAGATCCTGCTCCAGCGCGTCGACCTGCGCCGAGAGCCCGCCCAGCTGCACCTCCTGCTCGGAATTCTTCGCCCGCAGGTCGGCGATCAGCGCCTCCATGGCTTCGCGCTGCGCGGCGGCAAGCCGGGCCGCCTCGGCCTGATCGTCCATCTCGGTACGGGCAGAGGCAAGCGCGGTCTGCAGGGCGTCCCGGTCCGAGGTCAGCTCGTCCTTCTCGGCGGTCAACTCGGTGATCGTCTGCTGTGCCCCGTCACGCTGCGCGATCAGCGAGGCGACCTGTTCCTCGAACGATGCGATGCGCCCCTGCTGCTCGTCGCGCTGCGCGGTGAGCGCGGCGATGATCGACTGCTGCTCGGCCATTTGCGTGGCGTTGTCCGAGAGCGTCGCCTCCAGTTCCCCCAGCTGGTTGGTCAGCGCGGTGTTCTTGCGCTCCTGTACCCCCAGCGCCTGCGCCAGCGCAGCCAACTCGCCCGACAGGCTGTTGAGCTCGGTCTCCTGACCGGTGATCGTCTCGCGCAGCACGAACTGGATCACCATGAAGATGGTGAGCACGAACATCAGCACCAGCAGCAGGCCCGTCATCGCATCGACGAAACCGGGCCAGATATTGGCCTGAAGACGGGCTCCGGTGCGGCGCGACAGGGCCATGGATCAGCCCTCGGATCCGCCGGAGCGCGCCGGCCCCGGGCGCACCGCGCGCACCTGCGGCGGCTGCGGGCGGGCGATCTGCCCGAGCACGCGGGTCAGCGTCGCAAGATCGGTGCGCAGCTCGGCCATGCTTTCCTGCCGGCCGGCGGCCACCTCTTCCAGCAGCCGCAGCATCTGCACGTCGATCGAGCGCAGGCGCATCCGGCTCTCGGCATCCAGCCCCTCGGCGCTCTCCCGGGTTTCCAGTACCTCGATCAGCCGCTCCTGACCCTCGGCAATCCGCGCAAGCGAATTGTTCGACGGCGCAGTGGCCTCCAGCCGCTCGGTCATCCGCTCGATGGAATCGGCGAGCTGGCCGAGCCGCCCCTCGATTTCCATGCGGCCCTGCTCGCTCTCGGCATAGAGCGCGCTCATCCGCTTCATCTGCTCGGTCATCTGGTCGAGCACCATGCCGATCAGCGCCTCGTCACCGCTGCCCTCGCCCTCGCCCGAGGAGAAGCTGAGCTTGGTGATAGAGCTGAGCCATTCCTCCAGCTCGCGGTAGAAGCGGTTCTGCCCGTGCCCCGCGAAGAGCTCTAGCAGGCCGACGATCAGAGACCCGGCAAGGCCCAGCAGCGACGAGGCAAAGGCCACGCCCATGCCGCCCAGCTGCCCTTCGAGACCGCTCATCAGGCGCGAGAAGGTCTGCACCCCGCTCTCGCCTTCTTCCGGCACGAGGCTGCGGATCGTGTCGACCAGCGCCGGCACGGTGGTGGCGAGCCCGTAGAAGGTGCCCAGCAGGCCGAGGAAGATCAGCAACGAGACGATGTAGCGGGTGATCTCGCGCGCCTCGTCGATCCGGGTCGCAACGGAGTCGAGGATCGAGCGGGTCGAAGTGGTGGTGATCTGCAGCCGCTTGTCATGCCGGCGCAGCAGCGCCGCCAGCGGCGCCAGCAGGCGCGGCGGGCGCGCACCGGCGTCGCGACCCGAGGCAAAGCCCTCGATCCAGCGCACCGAGGTGATCAGCTGCGCCACCTGCAGGAAGCAGGCCAGCACCCCGAGCACGAAAACGAAGAGGATGAAGCCATTGAGGTAGGGGTTCGACTGGAACACCGGCAGCACCCGCGGCAGCACCAGCACCGCACCGGCACCGCACAACCCGAGCACCGCCAGCATCAGCAGGATCTGGCGGATCGGTTGGCTGAAATGGGCCTCTGCCTCGAGGTCGCGTCGGTCCATTTGGGGCACCTGGTTTACCTTTATTCTGCGGGGCAGCGTAAGCCGTCGCCCCAATCAAGCCAAGCCGTTATCGGTCAGCCCTCGCACGCGGTCCGCCAACCAGTGCAGCTCGGCATCAGGAATCCCCAGATGCTCGAGGTGCGAGGCCGTGTTGTAGAGGTATTCGCTGTTCGGCCCGCGCCCGCCGATGGCCTGCGCGATGATCCGCGCCTGCTCCTCGAGATCGAGCCCGCCGCAATATTGCACGTGGTCCGGGTCGATGATGTAGGTCACCGCCTCGACCTCGCGGCCATCCTGCAGCACCAGCGGCAGCGTGGCCTCGTAATAGGCCGCCGAGACCAGTTCGCGTTCGCGCAGGTAGGCCAGCGTCGCCCCCTCGCTGCCCGGCTGCGCCCGCAGCGCCAGCCCCTCGCAGGAGGCCGCGTGCTCGGCGTCCAGTGCCAGCACCAGCCCCGGCGCCTCGGGCGTGCCGCGATGATGGATCGAGCGCATGCAGAACGAGCGCCGGTAGCCGGGCAGCGTGGCATGGGCGCTCTCCGCCACGGGAAAGCCGGGGTTCCAAAGAAGTGAGCCGTAGCCGAAGACCCAAAGTGCCATCATTCTGGTCCTTTCCGCATGTGGGCTGTAAACACCAATCCTGTCCGTCAGAAAAGGGGGCGCAAGGTGAAGAAGCTGTTGACTGCCGTGATCGTGGCCGCGCTGGCATGGTCCGGGTTCTGGTTCGTTTCGGTGCATTTCGAACGCAAGGCGATCGATGGCTGGATGGAGGCGCGCCGCGCCGAGGGCTGGACCGCCAGCTATGAGGATCTCTCGTTCCAGGGCTTTCCCAACCGCGTCGACGCGCGGCTGAGCGGGCTGGTGCTGGAAAGCCCCGAGGGCCTGCGCTGGGAGGCCCCCTTCGTCGACATCTACCGGCTGGTCTACAACTTCGGGCACGAGATCCTCGCCTTCCCGCCGCAGATGACCGTGACCACCGAGCTTGGCGAGACCCAGGTCGCCTCGGACGGGATGCGCGCCAGCTTCGTACACGAGGGCGACATCGTGGTACGCGCCAATTTCGAGAGCCAGACGCTCAATCTCACCGGCGCCACTACCGCCGCGCTCGCGGGTCTGACCGCCGCGCTCACCCGCGACGAAGGTCAGGACACCAGCTACCGCATCGCGGTCGGCGCCGACGCCATCGCCGGCTCGGGCGGGCGCGTGGCGGATGCCATCCGGCTCGACGCGGGCTTCGACACCGACCTGCCGCTGCGCGTCGGCCAGCAGGCGGGCCCGCACCCGCAGCCGCTGCGCGTCGACCTGCGCCTCGCCGAGTACAAGGTCGACGACCTGCAGCTGAAAGTGGCCGGCGACGTGGACGTGGATGACGACGGGCGGCTCGACGGCCAGGTGACCGTGAAGGCGGTGAACTGGCGCGAGATGATCGACATCGCCCGGCAGAGCGGCCAGCTGCCCGAGGGCATGGCAAAGGCCCTTGAGGACGGGCTCGGCCTCGTCGCCGGCCTTTCTGGCAACCGCGACACGCTCGACCTGCCGCTGACCCTCGACGGCGGTATTGCCCGGCTGGGGCCGATCCCCCTCGGCGAGGCGCCGCGGCTGCGCTTCCCCTGACCTGACACCTTCTCCGCGCCGCCACGCTTGCGCGGCGCGGCAAAGCCGGGAAGAGTGCGGACATGACAGACGCACTCGCCCCCCGCACGGACGCCCGCATCGAAGAACGTATCGCAGGCAAGCGCGACGATCTGATCGCGCTGACGCAGGACCTCGTCCGCATCCCGACGCTGAACCCGCCGGGGCAATACTACCGCGACATCTGCGACTACCTCGAACGCCGCCTTTCGGCGCGTGGCTTCAGCTGCACGCTGGTTCGCGCGACCGGCGCCCCCGGCGACAGTGATCGCTACCCGCGCTGGAACATCGTCGCCCGCCGCGAGGGCCCCCGCCCCGGTGACTGCGTGCATTTCAACTCGCATCACGACGTGGTCGAGGTGGGCGCCGGCTGGACCCGCGATCCCTTCGGCGGCGCGCTCGAGGGCGACCGCATCTACGGCCGCGGCACCTGCGACATGAAGGGCGGGCTCGCCGCCTCGATCATCGCCGCCGAGGCCTTCCTCGAAGAGCACCCGGATTTCGCCGGCGCGGTGGAGATCAGCGCCACGGCGGACGAGGAATCCGGCGGCTACGGCGGGGTGGCCCATCTTGCCAAAGCGGGCTGGTTCAACCCCGAGCGCGTGCAGCACGTGATCATCCCCGAACCGCTCGACAAGCACCGCATCTGCCTCGGTCACCGCGGCGGCTGGTGGGCCGAGATCGAGACCAAGGGCGAGATCGCCCATGGCTCCATGCCCTTCCTCGGCGATTGCGCGATCCGCCACATGGGTGCCGTGCTCGACGCCTTCGAAGAGCGGCTCTTCCCCGCCATGGCCGCCCGCGTCACCGAAATGCCGGTGGTCCCCGAGGGCGCGCGCAACTCGACGATGAACATCAATTCGATCCACGGCGGCCAGTCCGAGCAGCACGAGGGCCTCCCGGCCCATTGCGTGCCCGACAGCTGCCGCATCGTGATCGACCGTCGCTTCCTGATCGAAGAGACGGTGGAGGGGGTGCAGGAGGAAGTCGTGGGCCTCCTGGAAGACCTGAAATCCCGTCGCCCGAATTTCGACTACGAAATACGGGAACTCAACCGCGTCATCCCCTCGATGACCGAGAAGTCGGCCGCGGTGGTCACCACCGTTGCCGAGGCCATCCGCGAGGTACTGGGGCAGGACGCCACTTACGTCGCCTCGCCTGGCAGCTACGACCAGAAGCACATCGACCGCATCGGCAAGCTGAAGAACTGCATCGCCTACGGGCCGGGCGTGCTGGAACTGGCGCACAAGCCCGACGAGTGGATCGGTGTCACCGATATGCTCGACAGCGCCCGCGTCATGGCTCGCAGCCTCGAGCGCCTGCTGCTGCGCTGATCGCGCGGCCCGCACGGGCGGGAAAGTCGGGCCGGGCCTGCCTTCGGCGGGGGTATTTTCCTCCAGACGAAGCGCAAGCCCGCTGAGCCATTCTTTGCCGCTTCGTCTTGACCCGATTACCCCGGGGGCCCCGATGGCAGAGCCCCCGCGCCGGCGTCAGCCCACCGCGATATTGTCGATCAGCCGCACCCCGCCAAGCCAGGCGGCAGCGAGCAGCCGCGCGGGCCGCGTGGGATGCTCCAGCGTTTCGAGCCCGTCCGCGCTGCGCAGCTCGATGTATTCGACCTCGGAAAACCCGGCCTCGCGCAGCGCCGCCTCGGCCTGGAAGCGCACCGGCCCGAGGCTCTCGCCCTCGGCCAGCCGCTCGGCAACCTGCCGCATCACCCGGTTCAGCGCGGGGGCGGCGGCGCGGGTCTCTGGCGGCAGCAGCACGTTGCGCGAGGACAGGGCCAGCCCGTCAGGCTCGCGCACAGTGGGGCAGCCGATGACCTCGGTGAGTAGGTCGAGATCGCGCGCCATGCGGGTGACCACCTGCAGCTGCTGGTAATCCTTTTCGCCGAAATAGGCGCGATCGGCGAGAGTCTGCAGGAAGAGCTTGGCACAGACCGTGGTCACCCCGTCGAAATGCCCTGGCCGGTGCGAGCCGCAAAGCCCCTCCGTGAGCCCCGTGACGGTGACCGCCGTGGCAAAGCCTTCGGGGTAAATCTCGCCAGGTCCGGGCGCGTAGATGGCATCCACGCCAAAGGGCGCGAGCTTCTCGGCATCCGCCTCCTCGGTGCGCGGGTAGTTCTCGAGATCGGAGGCATTGTTGAACTGCTTGGGGTTCACGAAGATCGTCACGATCACCCGGTCGCAGTCCGCCTTGGCCGCCTCGACAAGGCTCAGGTGCCCCGCGTGCAGCGCGCCCATGGTAGGCACCACGCCAACGGTCTCACCGGCGCGTTTCCAGCCCAGCACGGCGTCACGCAACGCCGTCTTCGTTCGCAGGATGGGAGGGGTCATGTCTTCTTCTCCGGAGCCTCTTCGGCAAAGAGGTGCTCTTCGCCCGGGAACTCCCGGGCGCGCACCTCGGCCGCGTATTCCTCGATCGCCGCCTCTGCCTGGTGGCCGAGCGCCGCGTAGCGTTTCACGAATTTCGGCTTGAAGGCGGTGAAGGCGCCAAGCATGTCGTCGACCACGAGGATCTGCCCGTCGCAGCCCGCCGAGGCACCGATGCCGATGGTTGGGATCGGCAGATCGGCGGTGACCTGGTCGGCCAGCGCCGCCGGGACCTTCTCCAGCACCACGGCAAAGGCCCCGGCCTCCGAGACCGCGCGCGCATCGGCGATCAGCCTCTCGGCCGCTGCGCCGCGTCCCTGCACCCTGTAGCCGCCCAACGTGTTGATCGACTGCGGCGTGAGGCCGACGTGGCCCATCACCGGGATGCCGCGCTGCACGAGGAAGCGGATGGTCTCCAGCATGGTCACGCCCCCCTCGAGCTTCACGGCGGCGGCCCCGGTCTCTGCCATGATCCGCGCGGCATTGCGAAAGGCCTGCTGCGGGCTTTCCTCGTAGCTGCCGAAGGGCATGTCGACGACCATCATCGCCTTCGAGAGCCCGCGCTTCACCGCCCTTCCGTGCAGGATCATCATCTCCAGCGTGACGCCCAGCGTCGACGGCAGACCGTGCAGCACCATGCCGACGGAGTCGCCGACCAGCACGAAATCGCAATGGGCGTCCATCGCCTGCGCCATCGGGGTGGTATATGCGGTGAGGCTGACCAGCGGCACGCCGCCCTTGCGGGCGCGAATATCCTCGGGCAGCGGGGCGCTCTTGCGGGCCGTCGCGCTCATCGATGTCTCCTCTCGATCCCGGCACCCGGTCCGATCCTCCCCCGGGCTGGCGCCGTGTAACAGGCCCGGCGGCTCCGATCCAGCCTGCAAACCGTGTCGCCGCTTGCACAAACGGGGAATTTGCGCGCAGTCTTGACCCGAGTTCCGCTTGCCGGCCCCGACACAGGAGTTGCCTTTCCGATGACCCGACCGATGACCCGTTTCAGCCTCTCGCTCGCCGCGCTGCTGCTCGGCTCCGCCGCCGCCATGGCCCAGCAGGATGACCTGATCATCGCGCTGCAACTGGAGCCGCCGCATCTCGACCCGACCTCCGCCGCGGCCGGGGCCATCGACTCGGTGCTCTACGCCAACGTCTTCGAGGGGCTGACGAAATTCGCCGAGGACGGCTCGATCCACCCCGGCCTCGCGCAGAATTGGGATATTTCCGAGGATGGCACCAGCTACACCTTCCACCTGCACGAGGGCGTGACCTTCCACGACGGCACAACGATGGACGCGGAGGACGTGAAGTTCACCCTCGACCGTGCCCGCGCCGAGGACAGCCAGAACGCCCAGAAGGCGCTTTTCGCCGGCATCGAGGAGGTCACGGTGATCGATCCGCTGACCGTGCAGGTCACGCTCAAGGCCCCCGACGGGGCGTTCCTCTTCAACATGGCCTGGGGAGACGCGGTGATCGTCGCGCCCGAGAGCATCGAGACCATCAAGTCGCAGCCGGTCGGCACAGGCCCCTTCAGCTTCACCAGCTGGACGCAGGGCGACAGCATCAGCCTGACCCGCAACCCGGACTACTGGGGCGACGCCCCGGCGCTGAGCAAGGCCACCTTCCGCTTCATCTCGGACCCGACCGCGGCCTTTGCCGCGATGATGGCGCAGGACATCGACGCCTATGCCGGCTTCCCGGCACCCGAGAACCTGCCGCAGTTCGAGGCTGATCCGCGCTTCCAGGTGCTGGTCGGCTCGACCGAGGGTGAGACCATCCTGGCGATGAACAACGGGCTCGAGCCCTTCGACGATCCGCTGGTGCGTGAGGCGGTGGCCCATGCCATCGACCGGCAGGCGATCATCGATGGCGCCATGTTCGGCCTCGGCACGCCGATCGGCACGCATTTCGCGCCGCACAACCCCGATTACGTCGATCTGACCGACCTGTCGGACTACGATCCCGAGAAGGCGAGAACCCTGCTCGCCGACGCGGGCTATCCCGAAGGTTTCACCACCACGCTGAAGCTGCCGCCGCCCTCCTACGCCCGCCGCGGCGGCGAGATCATCGCGGCGCAGTTGCGCGAGGTCGGCATCCAGACCGAGATCACCAACCTCGAATGGGCGCAATGGCTCGAGGAGGTGTTCCGTGGCAAGGACTTCGGCCTGACGATCGTCAGCCATACCGAGCCGATGGACATCAACATCTACGCCCGGCCCGACTACTACTTCCAGTACGACAATCCGGCCTTCCAGGACCTGATGGAAAAGCTCACCGCCACCACCGACCCGGCGGCGCGCTCCGAGATGCTGAAGCAGGCGCAGACCATGATCGCCGAGGATCACGTCAACGCCTTCCTCTTCCAGCTCGCCTTCCCGACCGTGGCGGATGCCAAACTGCAGGGGCTCTGGAAGAACCAGCCGACCCAGGCGACCGACCTCACCGCCGTCTCCTGGAAGGAGTGAGGCCGAGGCCGGGGGCGCTGCCCCCGGCCCCACGGGATATTTCCACCTAGGCGAAGGGATGCCCGCGCGCGGCTTGGTCTAGACCAAGATATCCCCGCCGGAGGCAGGCCGGCTCGTGCCTTTCGCGCGGCGATCGGTCAGGCGACCAGCCGCTCCGCTTTCTTGAGATCGACCGAGACCAGCTGGCTGACGCCCTGCTCCTGCATCGTCACTCCGAAGAGCCGGTCCATCCGGCTCATCGTCACCGCGTGGTGGGTGATGATCAGGAAGCGCGTCTCGGTGCGGCGGCACATCTCGTCGAGCAGGTCGCAGAAGCGCGTGACGTTGGCATCGTCAAGCGGCGCGTCAACCTCATCGAGCACGCAGATCGGTGCCGGGTTGGCCAGAAACACCGCGAAGATCAGCGCCAGGGCGGTCAGCGTCTGCTCGCCGCCCGAGAGCAGCGACAGCGTCGACAGCTTCTTGCCCGGCGGCTGGCACATGATCTCGAGCCCGGCCTCGAGCGGGTCGTCGCTCTCGACCATCACGAGGTTGGCTTCGCCGCCGTTGAAGAGGTGGGTGAAGAGCGTGCTGAAGTTGGCGTTGACCTGTTCGAAGGCGGTGAGCAACCGCTCGCGCCCCTCGCGGTTCAGCGAGGAAATACCTGAACGAAGCGTGCGCACGGCTTCCTCGAGGTCGGTCTTTTCCTGCACCAGCGTATCGTGCTCGCTGCGCACCTCGCGGGCGTCCTCCTCGGCGCGCAGGTTCACCGCGCCGAGCGCGTCGCGCTGGCGCTTGAGCCGGTTCACGTCAGCCTCGATTTCCTCAGAGCCGGGCATGTCCGAGGGCGCCATGTCGAGCCGCGCCAGCAGCTTCTCGGGGGTGGTTTCCTGCTCTTCCTCGATGCGCTCGGCGGCGGCTGTGACGGTCTCTCGTGCGGCTTCGACCCGGGCCTCGGCGCCGGCACGGGCCTCGCGCGCCTCGGAGGCGGCGCGTTCCGCGTCGCGCTCGGCGGCAATGGCGGCGCGCATGGCGCTCTCGGCGGCTGACAGCACGTCCGAGGCGGCGGCGCGGCGCTCCTCGGCCTCCTCCATCGAGCGGGCCAGCTCGTCGCGCTTGCCCGCCAGCTCATCCGGCACGGCATGGGCCTCGGCCAGCTCGCGCTCGTGGCCCGCCTTGCGATCGGTCAGCTCGGCGCTGCGCTTCTCGGCGGTGTCGAGCCGGTGGCGCCAGCCCGAGAGTTCCTTGGTGACATTCTGCTGCCGCCCCTTGCGCGCCTCGCCCTCGCGGCGCAGCTCGTCATGCGCCGAGCGGCGGGTCAACATGGTCATACGCGCCGCCTCGACGGTCATCCGCACGTCCTCGGCCAGCGCCCGGGCGCTTTCCAGGTCGCCCAGTTCGGACATCGCCCGCTCGGCCTCGATCACCTGTTTGCGCGCTGCCTCGGCCTCGCCCTCGTGCCGGCTCAACGCCAGCCCGAGGCTCTCCAGCCGGCTCTCGGCCATGCTGCGCTCGCTCTCGGCGCGGTTGACCGCGCGCATGGCCTCGTTGACCTCGCGGTCCGCCTCACGCCGGGTCTCGCGCGCCACCTTGTCGGCGCGGGTGAGATCGGCGAGCCGCGCCACCAGCGCGTCATGGGCGACGCGCGCGGCCTCGGTCTGCGCCTCGGCGCGGGCCATGTCCTGTTTCAGCACCTCGAGCCGATTGAGCTGTTCCAGCCGCAGCGCGGCAGCCGAGGGCGCATTCTCGGCCCCGGCGCGGAAGCCGTCCCAGCGCCAGAGATCGCCCTCGCGGCTGACCAGACGCTGACCGGGCTTCAGCCGGGACTGGAGGCGGCGCCCCTGTGTCCGGTCGACAAGGCCGACCTGGCTCATCCGGCGCATCAGCACGCCGGGCACGGTGACATGCTGCGACAGCGGCTCTGCCCCTTCCGGCAGCAGCTGCTGGCTCTCGTAGCGTGGCAGCTCGACCCAGCCGGAGGCCTCGTCCGCCCCGACCTCGGGCACGCGCAGATCGTCGGCCAGCGCCGCGCCGAGCGCCTTCTCGAAACCCTGCGCGACCTGCAGGCGGTCGAGGATCTGCCCGCCCTCGGCAGTGTCGCGATCCAGGAGCCGAGACAGCGCGCCGACCTCGGCGCCGAGCGCGCTCAGCTCGCCTTCGGCCTCCGAACGTTCGGCGCGGGCCTCAGCCTCGCGAGACTGGCAGTCGGTGCGCGCCTCGTCGGCCTGCGCCAGCAACTCCTCGGCGCGCGCGGCCATGGCCTGGGACGCCTCGGAGCGCTCCTGCGCGTCTTCCATGGCACCCGTCGCCTCGGCCAGCTTGCCGCGCGCCCCGGCCGCGGCATCGCGCGCCTTGCCCGCCTCGTCCTCGTGCCGGACCAGCGCCTTGCGCAGGTCGGCAAGATAGCGCTGCGCCGACTGGTGACGCGCCGCCAGACGCGCCACGTCCTCCGTCTGCTGGGTCAGCGCCGCCTCGCGGTCCTGCAGCACCGCCGAGGCCTCGGAAGCGGCATCGGAGGCATCCGCCAACCGCTCGTCATGGCCCTCGGCGGCCTTGGCAAGCTCGCGCGCCTCCCATTCGAGCTGGGCGATGGTCTCGCCCGCATCGCGGTTCAGCGCGCCCTCGCGCTCGATATCATGGGCGATCTGCTCAATCCGCCGGGTCAGCGTCTCGATGGTGTCCTGAGCGCGCGCTTCCTGCTCGGCCAGCGCATCGCGCTGCACGGCGAGGCGCTGCAGGATGGCGGCGGCGATGGCCTCTTCCTCGCGCAACGGCGGCAATGCCTCGTCACGCTCGGCGCGCGCGCGCTCGGCGGCGCGGGCGGCGCTCTCGGCCTGCGCGGCGGCGGTAACGCGGCCGCGCAGCACGGTCTCGGCCGCCTGCCGTGCCTCCTCGGCCTCCATCCAGCGGCGGTAGAGAAGCAGCCCCTCGGCCTGACGCAGATCGGTCCCGATGGCGCGGTAGCGTGCGGCCTGCCGCGCCTGACGGTCGAGCTGCCCCAGTTGCGCCGCAAGCTGCTCGATCACGTCGTCGACGCGCAGCAGGTTGGCCTCGGTGTTGTTCAGCTTCAGCTCCGCCTCGTGGCGACGCTGGTAGAGCCCGGAAATGCCGGCGGCTTCCTCCAGGATGCGGCGGCGGTTCTTCGGCTTGGCGTTGATCAGCTCGGAAATCTGGCCCTGGCGTACCAGCGCCGGCGAATGCGCGCCGGTGGAGGCATCGGCAAACAGCATCTGCACGTCGCGCGCCCGCACGTCCTTGGCGTTGACCTTGTAGGCAGAGCCGACGTCGCGTGTGATGCGGCGCACGATTTCCAGCTGGTCCTGGTCGTTGAAGCCCGCCGGGGCGAGCCGGTCTCCGTTGTCGATGGTCAGCGCCACTTCGGCGAAATTGCGGGCCGGCCGGGAATGCGCGCCGGCGAAGATCACGTCTTCCATGCCGGCGCCGCGCATCGCCTTGGCGCGGTTCTCGCCCATCACCCAGCGCAGCGCCTCGAGCAGGTTCGACTTGCCACAGCCGTTCGGCCCAACGACGCCGGTCAGCCCGTCCGCGATGACCAGATCGGTCGGGTCGACGAAGCTCTTGAAGCCCGTCAGTCGAAGCCGTGTGAACTGCAATGGTGTGTCCTGATTCCGAAGCTACCCCCGAATTTGCCGTTCCGCGGGGACCCAAGTCAAACGCTTTGCACCGGATGTGGCGGGCGCTTGCCAGTTGTCCACAAGATATTGCGGAGGGCCGCGCCGTCTTTCCGGGTTGACCGTGGCGCAGACCCGGCCAATATCCCAAGCTATGCCCGGAGGAAAGCTTTGATGTCGGTGACCATTCGTCCAGTTTCGCCCCGCGATCCGCGCGCCGAGGCGCTGCTGCTGGAAAGCCACGCGCTGATGGACTCGCTGTTTCCGCCCGAGGAAAACTATCGCCTCGATCTCGACGCGCTCTGTACCCCGGCGATCACCCTTTACGGGGCCGAGGAAAACGGCGTGCTGCTGGGCTGTGCAGCCATTGCCCGCTACGGCGATTACGCCGAGGTGAAATCCATGTTCGTCAGCCCCGAGGCGCGCGGTCTCGGGCTGGCCCGCAAGCTTCTGGAACAGCTCGAGTCCGTGGCACGCGACGAGGGCATCGCGCTGCTGCGGCTGGAGACCGGCGACAAGCTGCCCGCGGCGGTCGCGCTCTACGAAAGCACCGGCTTCGCGCAGTGCGGCCCCTTCGGTGGCTACGTGGAGAACAGCTCCAGCCTTTTCTACGAAAAGACGCTCTGACGCCCTCAGCCGCATTGTGACACGCCCCGGGCCACGAGGAAATCGCAGGCCGTGTGCCGCCCCCGCGGCTTCTTGGGGGCAGGTCTGCCATCGCAGGACAGACCGATTTCCAGCATCGCCGGATCGCCAACCACCCAGTCGGGCCTGCAGCCGGTTTGCCGCGCGACAGCGACCTGCGCGCGGCGGGCCACTTCCCGGAAATCCGGGGGAAACATCGGGCTGACCCGCACCGCCTCGGCCCGGCCGGGCCGGAGCCGTAGGACAAAGCGCATACCCCCGACCTCGGCCTCGACCGGGGGCAGCCCGCCATACCCCGGCCACCCGATATGCGCAGCGCAACCCGGCAGGAGCGCGGTAAGAACCACGACGAGCAGCGCGGGGATTCCCGCGGAAAGGTGCCTGCAGCATGGCAACATCATGCGCAGATCTTTGTGAAAATTTATTAATTTTCTGCCAACATGGCCCGCCATGACTTGCAAGGCTGGCTGAACAGGCCGCAGACTGGGCCTAGCCCTGACCCGCGCGACCTTCCGATGCAGCGCCCTTCAACGGAGTTTCCCGATGGCCAACGGCCCCGCTTCCCCCAATGTCGGCAAGAAATGGGGCTGGATGCTCGCGCTCGGGATCATCCTGATCCTCGGCGGCATCGGCGCCCTCGTGCATCCCTTCGCCGCCTCGATGACCGTGCTGACGATCTCGGCCATCGCCTTCGTCATCGCCGGCGCGCTGCAACTGTGGATCGCCTTCAACGATCA
The DNA here is from genome assembly GCA_048381755.1 of Roseobacteraceae bacterium. Taxonomy (GTDB): domain Bacteria; phylum Pseudomonadota; class Alphaproteobacteria; order Rhodobacterales; family Rhodobacteraceae; genus Salipiger. The sequence goes on along the minus strand of JBLXGS010000008.1, from coordinate 210,886 downwards.
CGCCAGCACCGGCGCACGTATCGCCGAGGCGGTGCTGGGCCTGCTCGTCCTGGCCTTCGGGGTCTTTCTTCTGGCTAACCCGGCGCGCGGGCTGGTTTCGCTGACCTGGCTGATCGCAGCTTTCTTTCTCGCCCTAGGCGTGGCGCGGATCGCAATAGGGCTGTCGGTCCGGGACCGCTCGGGCTGGGCTTGGCTGGTCTTTGCCGGCGCGGTCTCGCTTGTGCTGGGCGTGCTGATCATGGCCACCCTGCCGGGCTCGGCCATGGGTCTGCTTGGCATCTTCCTCGGCATCGACCTGCTCAGCTCCGGCATCGGGGCGACGCTGATCGCAGTGCACATGCGCCGCCACTAGGCCGGGTGGCTGAGGGTCAGAAGTTCACCTCGACCCCGGGCAGCTCGAGCGCCGAGACCAGTTCGCGCAACTCCTGACGCGCCGCGACGTTCGAGATATTGAGGTTGCCGACCCCGATGTCCTTGAGATCGAGCAACGTCAGCCCGCGCGGGAACAACTCGCGGAAGATCACCCGCTCGTTGAAACCGGGCGCGATACGGAAGCCGATGCGCTTCGAGAGCTTGGTCAGCGCCTTTTCCATCTTCATCTTGTTGACCATGTTCTGCGCCCCGAGACGGTTGCGCAGCACCACCCAGTCGATCGGCTGCAGGCCGGCCTGCGCGCGCAACTGGCGGGCGTTCCAGACCATTTCGGAATAGACCGAGGGGCCGAGGATCTTCTCCCCATCGGTGTCGATGTGCGCCAGCAGGTCGAAGTCGATGAAACTGTCGTTGAGCGGGGTGATCAGCGTGTCGGCGAGCGAATGCGCCACCTGACTCAGGCGGGTGTGCGAGCCGGGGCAGTCGATCAGCACGAAGTCGCAGTCCGCCTCAAGCTGCGCCACTGCCTTGGACAGCCGGTGATCGAATGCGTTCTCGCCCGGCGCGAGCGCCTCGGGCGCGACCTCGGGCAGGTCGAGGTAGTCGGGGATCGGCAGGTCGAGCCCCTCGCGCGCGCAGAAGGCGCGGCGGTTCTCGATGTAGCGCCCGACCGAGCGCTGCCGCAGGTCGAGATCCAGCGTGCCGGTGCGATGTCCCATGCGGGCCAGGGCAGTTGCCACATGCATCGAGACGGTGGACTTGCCCGCCCCGCCCTTCTCGTTTCCTACGACGATGATATGTGCCACGCTGTCCCCTCGAACTTCCGCCCACATGTTTGGCTGTGCTGGCGATAGACACACAGTATATGGGGTCTACTTCAAGGAAAAGCCTTCAGAAGCCTCTGATGCACAAGCTTTCGCGGTTTGCTGTCCCGGATGGCGTCTCCGCAACGCAAAAGCCCGGCCAGGGGCCGGGCTCTGCAAGCGTGTCGCGTCGCAAGGATCAGTGCAGCTTGGCACCGATCTCCTTGATCGACGAGTCCACGAGCTTTGCCTTGTCGTCGGCACCGAGCTGCTTGGCGATCACGTCGCTGGCAGCCGCGACAGCCACGGAAATCGCACGATCGCGGACTTCCTTGACGGCCGAGGTCTCGGCGGACTTGATCTGCTCCTCGGCAGCCGCGATGCGGCGTGCGATGGAGACGTCCAGGTCCTTCCGGGCCTGAACCGCGGCGCTTTCGGCGTCGATCTTGGCCTGGGCCACGATCTTCTCCGCCTGCTCCTGCACTTCACGCTGCTTGCGCTCGTAGGAGGCCAGCAGGGTCTGTGCTTCTTCGCGCAGGGCGCGGGCTTCTTCGAGCTCGTTGCGGATGCCGTCGGCGCGCTTGTCGAGCAGGCCGCCCAGGGTCTTCGGCACCTTGAAGTACACGAGGACCGCGAGGAACAGCAGGAAGCCGAGCAGCACGACGAAGTCGGTGTTGCGCAGCGAGAAGAACGGGCCGGAGGCGGCCAGCGCGGGGCTGGCCATCAGGGTTCCGAGCGCGCTCAGGGAAATGAGTTTGCGCATGGGATCAGCCTTTCATCCGGTTGGCCACGGCCGCGTCAATAGCGGCCTTGTCGGCAGAGGTGCCCAGGGCAGCCACGATGGCTTCCGCGGTGTCCTTTGCCACGGCTTCGACGCTTTCCACGGCAGAGGCGCGGATATCGGCGAGAACCTTTTCGGACTCGGCCGATTTCTCGGCGATCTTGGCATCTGCCTCGGCCGTTGCGGCGTCAAGCTTCGCCTTGATCTCGTCGCGGGTTTTCTGCGCGATGGCCTGTGCCTCGGTACGGGCATCGGCAAGCGCCTTCTCGTAGGCCGCTTCCGCGTCCTTCGCCTGGCGCTTCAGTTCTTCCGCGGCGGAGATGTCATTCGTGATGGTGCCCTGACGCTCGGCCAGGACGGATGCGATCCGCGGCAGAGCGATGCGCGACAGCACGAAGAAGATCACCACCAGAGTGATGATGAGCCAGAAGATCTGGTTCGGAATCCACTCGCCGCAAAGCTGCGGCATCCCGATGGCGGAGCCATGGGCGTCGACGCAGACACCGGCCATTTCTTCTTGAATGGGTTCGACCGCCATGTCGTCCTCCGTCGGAACGTTGTCTCTACTTGGGGCGGCCCGTCAATGACGGTGCCGCCCCCGCGTAAGGATAAGGTCCCGAAGGATTAGACGGCGAACATCAGCAGCAGAGCGACGAGGAACGAGAAGATCCCCAGTGCTTCTGCGAATGCGATGCCGATGAAGAGGGTGGCGGTCTGCGATGCAGCTGCCGACGGGTTGCGCAGTGCGCCGCCCAGGAAGTTTGCAGCAACGTTACCCACGCCGAGGGCTGCGAGGCCCGAACCCAGGCCTGCGAGGCCGGCGCCGATGAACTGACCGAGGTTTGCGATATCGCCTTCCATTTGAGTCTCTCCTTACGATGGAATTGGATGGATAGAGGTTGTCCGGACCGGCCTGCCCTTAGTGGGCAGGGTGCAGCGCGTCCTTGAGGTACACGCAGGTCAGGATGGTGAACACGTAGGCCTGGATGAAGGCCACCAGAACTTCGAGGCCGTAGATCGCGGTAATCGCGACGATCGACACCGGCGAGACGACGGCCAGCGCGGCGAAGCCTGCGAAGACCTTCATCACGGCGTGACCGGCCATCACGTTGCCTGCAAGACGGATGGAGTGGCTGACCGGGCGGACGAAGTAGGAAATGATCTCGATCACGGCGAGGATCGGGCGCAGCGCCAGCGGCGCCGAGGTCACCCAGAACAGGCCGAGGAAGTGCACGCCGTTCTTGACGAAGCCGAGAATGGTCACGCCGAGGAACACCGCCAGAGCCAGAACCCAGGTCACCGCGATGTGCGACGTGGTGGTGAAGCTCATCGGGATCAGGCCGAGGAAGTTCGAGAAGACGATGAACATGAACAGGGTCATGATGTACGGGAAGTACTTCAGCCCGTCCTTGCCGGTCACGTCCTCAATCATCTTGTAGATGAAGCCGTAGGCGAGTTCGGCCACCGACTGGCTGCGCGAGGGGATGATCGCGCGGCGCGAGGTGCCCAGCACCATGACGCCAATGATCGCGAGGATGCAGATGAACATCCAGAGCGTCACGTTGGTGATCGTGAACATGCCCACGTCGCCGGCTCCGAAGAGCGGTTTGATCATGAACTGGTCCATCGGGTGGAAGGACAGGCCGCCTTCTACCGCGTGTTCTGCCATATCAGCACCGTGAGCCGCTTCAGTCGCCATCGCCGCGATCCCTCTTCTCGTCATCTCCGGACGTGCCGGAGGATTGTCCCTCTCCGGCGGAGCCGGAAGTTTGTTTCGCCTGGATCTCGGCGGCGGTCCGCAGCATCACGCGGATGCCCGCCACGAGGCCCAGCAATGTGAACAGCACCATGAACCACGGCATGGTCCCAAGAAGGGTGTCCAGGCCGTAGCCGATACCAAAGCCGATCCCGAGACCGGCCACCATTTCCGTCACCATCCGCCAGGCGACGTTGGCCTGGGAATAGTGTTCCTCCTGGTGCGACTTCCGGGTCTCCCGGGCAGCCTTGGCCGCCGCGATCTTCGCCTCCAGCGCGTCGAGTTGCCGCTTCGGATCGGGATCGCCCACCATTTCGCTCCATTCGGACGTTCCCGGAGTTGCTATGCGGAGGGGGGCTTCGAGTCAACCCGCCGTGATCGATTGAAACAGGTACCTAAGTATCTGATTTTACTACACCAGAAAACGAAGCTGCGGCGCGGCATCCACCCGCTAGCGCCAACAGCGGCGCAGATCCATATTCAACCCCGGGGTTGAGTATGGGAAAACCGCCGCCACGGCGCGGCTTGACGGCCTGCCCCGCTCCGGCGCTTATGAGCCCATGCAACCCGATCTCGACACCGTCTTCGCCGCCCTGGCCGACCCCACGCGGCGGCGCATCCTCGCCATGCTGCTCGAGGACGACATGGCGGTGACCGATGTCGCCGAGCCCTTCGAGATGTCGCTCGCCGCGATCTCCAAGCATCTCGCCATCCTCGCCGCCGCCGGGCTGATCAGCCAGGAAAAGCGCGGCCGGGTGAAATGGTGCAAGCTCGAACCCGACGCGCTGCGCGAGGCCTCGGTCTGGATGCAGGGCTTCGGCCAGTTCGAGCCGATCAACCTCGACGCCTTCGAGCGCTTCCTGCTGGTCGAGCTGAAACCCGATGACGCGGGCTGAGGCCAAATTCCTTCCAAGGAATTTGCAACTCTCTTCGAAGAGAGTTGATCCCTATCCGTCCCGCAGCAACAGCAGAACCGCCAGCACCGACATTGCTATGCCGACGAGGATCAGCGCCGGAGGGGCGCTCCGGCCGAGCCCCAGCTCCCAAAGGATCACCCAGCTGGGGATCAGGTAGGTATAGGCCATCACCTTGGCGCTCGGCAGGCGCATCGCGGCGAATTGCAACAGCACGGTGCTCAGCGCGGTGGCGGCCACCGTGGTATAGAGGATGGTCACCCAGACGATGGTCGGCAGCCCCGACCAGTCGGTGGCGAGGATGTCCCTCCAGCCCCAGAGCAGCAGCACGAGCGTGCCCGCCACCATGGTGCCCAGCGTGAAGACCAGACCGGGCTCGCCGCGGTTCAGCCGCGGCACCAGCGGCGCGTAGACCGCATGCGCGGCACAGCCGACGAAGAAGATCATCTCGCCCCGCCCCGGGGCGAAACGCAGCAGCGCCGCGAGATCGGCGCGGAAGATCACCCAGAGCGCGCCCGCGGCGCCGATCGCCAGCCCCAGCGCGATGCGGCGGCTCATCCGCTGGCGCATCAGCAGCCAGCCGAAGCCCGCCGCCATCACCGGCGTCAGGGTGAAGACCGCCGACATGCTCACAGGCTCCGCGGTCTTCAGCCCCTCGAACATCAGCAGGAAGTAGACCGCCATCAAGGCGCCGATGAGCAGGTAGCGCCAAGGGGCCGCGAGCGCCCACCGCGGCACGCCACCGCGCGCCACCACAACGCCCGCGAGAACCGTGGTCGCCAGAAGGAACCGAGCCGCGTTCAGCGCGGCGGGGGCTATGTGCGACGCAGCCATGGCGCCCAGCGAGAAGGAGCCCGCGACCACAGCCGAAAAGACCAGCATCGCGAGATGACCGCGGCCGGCGTCAGTCCGGATCACGCAGTCTCCTGCTCGGCGGCATAGGCCTTGAGGTGCTTGAGGAACGCCTGCACCTTCGGCGTGCGGTGGAGGTCGACGTGGGTGACCAGCCACAGCGGCGAGGACCAGTCCTCCTGCGGCGGCAGCACCTGCACCAGTTCGGGATCGGCATCGGCCTCGGTCGCCGACATGAAGCCCATGCCCGCCCCGGCACGGATCGCCTGCAGCTGCACCCGGTCGTCCGAGGTGCGGAAGACAATGCGCTCCTGCGGCACATGGCCCTTCATCCAGCGATTGTAGGGCGCGCGCGATTCCAGGTCGTCGAAGCCGACGAAATCATGCGTGGCCAGATCGGCGACCCCCTTGGGCGTGCCCTTGCGCGCAACGTAGGATTTCGCCGCGTAGAGCGCCACCGACTGGCGGTCGAAGGGCTGCACCACGTTGTCCGGCTCTTGCGGCGCCGCCCCGGCACGCAGCGCCACATGCGCTTCGCCGTACTCCAGCCGGAACAGCCGCGAGCCGGTCAGGTAACGCACGGTGACATCGGGATAGGCCTCGCGGAAGGAGGTCAGCGCGCCGATCATAAGGGTCGAGAAGTTGACCAGCGAGGTGACGAGCAGCTCGCCCGACACCGCCTCGCCCCGCCCCTTGATCCGCCCGACGAGCTGCTGGAACTGATCGTCTGTGCATTGCGCAACGCGCGAGAGGTCGCTGCCTGCCTCGGTCGGCGTGTAGCCGCGGGCGTGGCGCTGGAACAGTTTGACCCCGAGCCGCGCCTCCAGCGCGTCGATGTGTCGGATCACCGTGGCATGGTGCACGCCCAGCACCTCCGCGGCCCCGCTGACGGTTCCCAGCCGCGCCACGTGATAGGCGGTGCGAATCTCGTCCCAGTTGTCCATCGGCCTCTCCTGTGCACCCGCTCGCAAGTTTGCGCTAGAAAGCGCGAAGCGATGGCGAAATGCAAGGGAGCGACCGCGACGCGCGATCGCACAGAGGCCGGGCCGCGCCCGCGCCACCGCCCCTACGACATGGCGCGGCGCGCCCATGTCTCGCGAACGCTCAGGAAAAAAGACAGCCCTCAAAAATTAATTCGAAAATGCAAGTTAACGAGAATGCAGGACAGGCAAAGGAAAGCCGAACCAAAGAAAAACGCCCGGTGAATACCGGGCGTTTATCGGACTGCGGTAATTGCGCAGCAATATCAGGGCGATATTAGTCGCCAGTGGTGCCGGTCGTGCCAGACGAGCCGTCGTCGTCGCTGTCCGAAGCGGCCGCGATGAGCGCGAGCGCTGCCAGACCAGCGGCGACGCCCAGGGCTGCGCCGCTCGAGGGCACGGCTGCCGGAACAACCGCGTAGGGATCATCTTCCTCGACAACCGGGGCCGGCGAGCCGGCAATTGCGGTGGACGCACCGATCATGGAAATGACGGCTGCGGAAGCAAAGAGTTCTTTGAGTTTCATATTCGCACCTATCAAAATGAGCGTCTCAGTCTTCCTCATACCGTCAAACCGATTTTCGGGCCAGAAATAATTGTGAAAATGCTATGCATCGGCGGGCTGCTGCAGCCTGTTCTGCCAGATTTCAGGCGCCAGCCTTCCGCTACGTCAATCAATACCCCCTCATCCCCCGGTTATCCGCGCATCTACGGGCCTGCGCCCAGCCGAACTTGACTCCACGGGCCGCGGGGCGTACATCGCGCGCAATCCACCGGGAGTCCGCTATGCTTCCGGTCCCTTGGGCCAATGCCCGGGATCGCCCTCCGTCAGCGCGTTGCGCCCACGGAGGCGTTTTCGCATTGGAATATGGGTCCGGCGACAAGACGCTCCCGCGTCACGTTTGATTCCACGCCGCGCGGCCCCCATCTCGGGTCTGCACACCAGATACGGACCAGAGAAGAAGGAGCCCAGACGGCCCATGTTCGAATCTCTTTCCGAACGCCTCGGCGGCGTATTCGACCGCCTGACCAAGCAGGGCGCCCTCTCCGAGGACGACGTCCGCACCGCCATGCGCGAAGTGCGCGTCGCCCTGCTCGAGGCCGACGTCTCGCTGCCCGTGGCGCGCCAGTTCATCAAGGCCGTCGAGAAGAAGGCCACCGGCGCCGCGGTCACCAAGTCGGTGACCCCCGGCCAGCAGGTGGTGAAGATCGTCCACGACGAGCTGATCGCCACGCTCGCCGGCGAAGGAGAGCCCGGCGCGCTGCGCATCGACAACGCGCCCGCACCGATCCTCATGGTCGGCCTGCAGGGCTCGGGCAAGACCACGACCACCGCCAAGCTCGCCAAGCGCCTGAAGGAGCGCGACCGCAAGAAGGTGCTGATGGCCTCGCTCGACGTGAACCGCCCCGCGGCCATGGAGCAGCTGCAGATCCTCGGCCAGCAGATCGGCGTCGATACGCTGCCGATCGTCAAGGGCGAGGACCCGGTCGCCATCGCCAAGCGCGCCAAGACCCAGGCCAGCCTCGGCGGCTATGACGTCTACATGCTCGACACCGCGGGCCGCCTGCACATCGACGCCGAGCTGATCCAGCAGGCCGCGGACGTGCGCGACGTGGTGAGCCCGCGCGAGACGCTGCTTGTGGTCGACGGCCTCACCGGCCAGGACGCTGTCAACGTCGCCACCGAGTTCGACGACAAGATCGGCGTCTCGGGCGTGGTGCTGACCCGGATGGACGGCGACGGCCGCGGCGGCGCCGCGCTGTCGATGCGCGCCATCACCGGCAAGCCGATCAAGTTCGTCGGTCTCGGCGAGAAGATGGACGCGCTGGAAACCTTCGAGCCCGACCGCGTCGCCGGCCGCATCCTCGGCATGGGCGACATCGTCGCGCTGGTGGAGAAGGCACAGCAGACGCTCGAGGTCGAACAGGCCGAGCGCATGATGAAGCGCTTCCAGAAGGGTCAGTTCAACATGAACGACCTGAAGATGCAGCTCGAGCAGATGATGAAGATGGGCGGCCTCGGCGCGATGATGCAGATGATGCCCGGCGCGGCCAAGATGGCCAAGCAGATGGACGAGGCTGGGATGGACGACAAGATCCTGCGCCAGCAGGTCGCCCTCATCAACTCCATGACCAAGAAGGAGCGCGCCAACCCGCAGCTCCTGCAGGCCTCGCGCAAGAAGCGCATCGCGGCCGGCGCGGGCATGGAGGTGGCCGACCTCAACAAGCTGCTGAAGATGCAGCGCCAGATGTCCGACATGATGAAGAAGATGGGCAAGATGGGCAAAGGCGGCATGCTGAAACAGGCCATGAAAGGCATGTTCGGCAAGGGTGGCATGCCCGAGGGGATGGACCCGTCGCAGATGGACCCCAAGCAGATCGAGGCCGCGGCCAAGGCGATGGGCGGCAAGCTGCCCGGCGGTCTCGGCGGCATGCCCGGCATGGGTGGCGGCGCGCTGCCCCCGGGCCTCGGCGGATTCGGCAAGAAGAAATGATCGACAAGCACCCCCTTCCCCTTGCCTCGCAGGAGGTGACGGACCCGACCGCCCCGCTGGCGGCCGGTACGGAGGGCGTGCGCGCTTCATTGGTCTCCGAATACGCAGACCCCGCCCCCGCCACGAGCACAGCGGCCGACCCCTTCGCGCGCTACGGCGCTCCCGAAGACGATGCCGACGGCAGCGTGGAGGCCTACGCATGAGCCTCGTGAACGCCCCCCGCCTCGAAACCGAGCGGCTGATCCTGCGCGGCCCCGAGGCCGATGACGCCGAGGCGATGATCGCCTTCCTGCTCGACCGCGACCGCTCGGACGGCTTTGGCGGCTACGACCACCGCGGCGACGCCTGGCGCTGGTTCGCGCTGAACGTCGGCCACTGGCACCTGCGCGGCTACGGCTATTTCACCATCGAAGACAAGGCCACGGGCAAGCCCGCGGGCATCTGCGGTATCTGGGAGCCCGAGGGCTGGCCCGAGCCCGAGATCGGCTGGGTGGTCTTCGAGGGCTACGAGGGCCGCGGCATCGCCTCCGAGGCGGCGCTGCGTGTGCGCCGCTACGCCTACGAGGATCTCGGCCTGAAGACGCTGACCTCGAACATCGTACCGGGCAACGCCCGCTCCGTCGCGCTGGCCGAACGGCTGGGCGCGGTCTACGAGCGCACCTACACCAATTACCACATGGGCGAGGACATGCTCTATCGCCACCCTCCCGCCGAGGAGGTGCTGGCATGAGCATCGAGATCCCCACTGTCGAAACCGAGCGCCTGATCCTGCGTGCGCCCTGCATGGATGATCTGGAGGCCATGTGCGCCTTCTATGCCGAGCCGCGCTCGCATTTCGTCGGCGGACCCACCGACCGCGGGCAGGTCTGGCGCACGCTTCTGCGTTCGGCGGGCCACTGGCAGATCCGCGGCTACGGCATCTGGCACGTCACCGACCGCGAGAGCGGCGAGATGGCGGGCTTCACCGGGCCGCTCAACCACATCGAATGGCCCGAGCCCGAGCTCGCCTATTCGATCTTCTCGCGGTTCGAAGGTCGCGGCTACGCCTATGAGGCGGCCTCTGCCGCCCGCGCTGCCGCCGCCGCGCACTTCGGCCTGACCCGGCTGATCAGCCTTGTCGATCCCGAGAACGACCGCTCGCGCGCTCTGGCGCTGCGGCTCGGCGCGACCTTCGAGCGCGCCGAGAAGGTGCTCGGCCACGTGGCCCATATCTATCGCCACCCGGAGATCGCCGGATGAGCCTGGCCATGCAGCCCCAGACCGCCCCGGCGGTGCCCGCAGCCGTGCTGCAGGGAATTCCCGAGCTGGAAACGGCCCGGCTGGTGCTGCGCGCGCCGAAGTCCGAGGACTACCCGGACTTCAAGGCCACCTTCGCGTCCTACCGCTCGCGCTTCATGGGCGGTCCGCTCAACGCCTACGAAACCTGGATGCTCTACGCCGCCGAGATCGGCCACTGGCAGATTCGCGGCTTCGGCATGTGGATGATCCACCTGCGCGAGACCGGCGAGACCGTCGGAATGGCGGGCGGCTGGTTCCCGGCGAAATGGCCCGAGCGCGAGATCGCCTGGATCATCTGGCCGGACCGCGGCGGGCGCGGCTACGCCCTCGAGGCGACGCAGCGCGTGCGACAGTATTTCTACGACGAGGCCGGATGGGAGGGCGCGGTCAGCTACATCGACCCCAAGAACCTCGACTCCATCCGTCTTGCCGAACGGCTCGGGGCCCGCAAGGACACCTCGGCCGCAACCGTCGATGGCAGCGACGCCGTCTACCGCCACCCGGCGCCCTCGGCGCTGCGCGGCAGTCAGCTGGCGCATGGCATCGACATGGAGATCGCCAATTACATCGATCCCCTCTTCAAACCGAAGGGATGGGCCGTTGACTGACGCGTTCTCCCCGAAGTCCCGGCGCGCGGTTCCTGCCGCCTCCGATGCACGCGTGGTGCATGGGAGGCGCATGGAGTGTGCCCCCTCTTTTTTGTTCAAAGGAGCCGAGCATGAGTGACCCCGCCGCCCGCGCCGCAGACCTTCTGAAAGAACACCGCGAAAGCATCGACAGGCTGGACGCGATCCTCGTGTTCACGCTCGCCGAGCGGTTCAAGCACACGCAGTCCGTGGGGGTCCTCAAGGCCACCCACGAGCTGCCCCCCTCCGACCCCGCGCGTGAAGAGCAGCAGATCGCGCGGCTCAAGGATCTGGCGGAGAAAGCGGATCTCGATCCGGCCTTCGCCGAGAAATTCCTGAATTTCATCATTCAGGAAGTCATCAAGCACCACGAAAAACACCAATCCTGACAGGGCTTTGCCCGTCAAAAACGCCATACTCAAGGAGATACCCCCATGGCCATGAAAATCCGTCTTGCCCGCGGTGGCTCGAAAAAGCGCCCCCACTACGCAATCGTCGCATCCGACTCGCGCATGCCGCGTGACGGCCGCTTCGTCGAGAAGCTGGGCACCTACAACCCGCTGCTCGCCAAGGACGACGAGCGCCGCGTGATCATGAACGTCGAGCGCATCCAGTACTGGATGGATCAGGGCGCGCAGCCGACCGACCGCGTGTCGCGCTTCCTCGAAGCCGCAGGCGTTGTCGCCAAGAAAGAGCGCAGCAACCCCAAGAAAGCCGTCCCGGGCAAGGCAGCCACCGAGCGCGCCGAAGCCAAGGCCGCAAAAGTCGCAGCCGCCGCAGAGGCCGCAGCAGCACCGGCAGAGGAATCCGCAGAGTAATCCTCCGCGGCACCAAAGCCACAAAACGGGGTGCGCAGGAGAAATCCTGCGCACCCTTTTTGGTTGACGCTTGGATAAGTTGTATCCTCGCCCTACCATCGGGCTTGTACTGCTTTGCGAACACCGGGATTTCTGCCATGCCGCTGCTCCGCCCCCTTGCTGCCCTGACGCTTGCCACAGCGCTGCTCGCCGGTCCCGCACTGGCGCAGGAATTCGTGACGCCCGAAACCATCGGTGACGGGGCTTCGGCGGCGCAGCCGGTCACCTCGACGCAATCCGCGGGCAACAGCTTCACCTTCACGCTGCGCGGCGGGATCGCGACCCAGCCGAAGTTCTTCGGCTCGGACGAATACGACGTCGGCCCGGACATCGGTTTCCAGTTCAAGCACCTGCGCCTGCGTGGTCTGCCCGAGGTCGGCGACACCGACCCGTGGGCCGAGGATTATGGCTGGGACGTCCACGGCTCGTTCCGCTACCTCGGCGAGCGCGACGCCAGCGAGGACCCCGACCTCGAAAGCCTGCATGACGTCGATCCGAGTTACGAGATCGGCTTCGGCGTCGGCTTTGCCGGCCCGAGCTACGAGGCCTTTGCCGACATTCGCCGCGGGTTCGGTGGCCACGAGGGCCTTGTCGGCTCGGTCGGGGTTGACTACGTCGCCCGCCCCGACGACCGCTGGCGCCTGACTGTCGGTCCCCGCTTCATCTGGGCCAACGACGAATTCATCGACACCTACTCGGGGATCGATCCTGACGAGGCCACTGCCGATCTGCCCGCCTATGACCCCGACGGCGGTCTGATCAGCGCCGGCATCCAGCTCGGTGCCCGCTACAAGATCAACGATCGCTGGGGTGTCGAAAGCGCGCTGAACTGGGACAACCTGCAGGGCGACGCTGCCGACAGCCCAATCGTCGAGACCGGCGACAATGACCAGTGGCGCTTCCGCATCGGGGTCACCCGCGTCTTCAACCTGCGCTTCTGAGCTTCTCGGAGATTGCAAATGCGGGCCGGGTCGCGCTATCCCCGGCCTCACCGCTCGTTGCGCGTCACGCAGCGGGCCGGGCAAGCGCAATGACGGGAGGCGCATCGAAGTGGACGAGATGATCTGTGTCGGCGTTCTGGGCGGCGCCTTCGGCGTGAATGGCGAGGTCCGGCTGAAGAGCTACACGGTAGACCCCGAAGCGATTGCCGACTACGCCCCGCTCACCTCAGAAGACGGCAGCCGCAGCTTCGACATTCAGATCACCCGCCCGCTCAAGGGTGGCTTCGCGGCACGACTTTCCGGCGTGCGCACCAAGGAAGAGGCCGACGCCCTGAAGGGCCTGCAGCTCTTTGCCCCGCGCGACCGGCTGCCGGACCTGCAGGATGACGAGTTCTACTACACCGACCTGATCGGGCTCACGGTGCTCGACACCGGCGGGGCCGAGATCGGCAAGGTGAAGGCGGTTCTCAATCACGGTGCCTCGGATCTGCTGGAACTGATCGTGCCCGGCGCTTCGGCGACCGTGCTGCTGCCCTTCACCCGCGCCGTAGTGCCCACCGTGGACATCGCCTCGGGCCGGATCATCGCGGATCCCCCCGAAGGACTCCTGGAGTAAAGCTCCGCCAGGCCGCAACCAGAGGCCGAAACTTGGCGCAATCCGGAAACGGGTGCCCGGGTCGCCCCAGATTGTTCGCCTGGCGCGAACCGGAAATCGAAAATTCTGAAATTTGACTGGAATTTGGCACGCCCGTGCTAAAGTTAACCTCGTGTTTTACCCGAGGGTTGGTTCCTTGTTTTCGGTTTCTCGTATTGGCCTCTGGGCGCGCTCCGCGACGCTGCTGATCCTGACCTGCATGGCTGCCGTCGCGCTGACTTCCGGCCTTGCCGAGATGGGCCAGCAGTCCCTCTTCCTCTTTTCCGCACTCTGGATCCTCGCGGTTCTGGCGCTGCTGGCCGCGCGGTCGGCCATGCGCCGCCACCGGGCCTCGCGCCCGCTGCTGCTGTCGCGCCGCGCCCTGCGGCGCCCCCCGATGCCGTTGCCGCCGCTGCGCCAGATGCGCGCCGAGCTCGACCGCCTGCTTGCAAGCCCCGGTCCGCAGGACATGCAGCCCGAAAGCCCCGAGCACGCCATCCGCCGCATCCTCGAGCGCGGGCTCAGGTACCAGAATGCCCGCGAGGCGACCGACCTGTCGGTCCGTGCCGTGACTGAGTTCTGGCTTCTCCTCGTGCTGCTGCGCGCCTCGCCGGACCGCGCCGGGGGCCTTGCCTGCTATTTCCGCCAGCCCGACAAGGTGCTGGAGCTGCACGACAGAGTTTCCCGGGTCGCGGTGACCCACGCAGCCGCACCGGCAATGCCGCTCGCCCGCAGCGCGTGACGGGACGGCTTGAGCCGAGCGCGCTCCGACGCTAGACGGGGCGCGACAAGGACACCTGCCATGACCGATACACCGCAGCGCGCCTCGGGCCGCAAGACCATCCGACCCAGCCTCAAGCCGCGCGAGCTGATGACCGGCGCGCCCGAACTGGCCCGTGCCTTCCAGGCGCAGGTGATCACCCTGCTGCCCGATGCCTTCCCCGGCGTGCTGGGCCATTCGCTGACCGGCCGCGCCCTGCAGGACGGGCTGTGGCAGCTCAGCACGGTCAACCTGCGCGAGTTCGGCGAAGGCAAGCACCGCAATGTCGACGACACCCCCGCCGGCGGCGGCGCCGGCATGGTGCTGCGTCCCGACGTGATGGGTCAGGCCATCGAGCACGCCCGCGCCCGGATGCCCGCCCGCGCTCCGCTGATCTACCTCAGCCCGCGCGGCCGCCGCTTCGACCAGCAGATGGCGCAGCGCCTTGCGCAGGAGCCCGGCGTCTCGCTGATCTGCGGCCGCTTCGAGGGGCTCGACCAGCGGGTCATTGATCACTACCGGATCATCGAGGTGTCGCTCGGCGATTTCGTCCTCACCGGCGGCGAGATCGCCGCGCAGATGCTGCTCGACGCCACCATCCGGCTGATCCCCGGCGTGCTGGGCAATGCCTCCTCGACCGAGGAAGAGAGCTTCTCCAACGGCCTGCTCGAACATCCGCAGTACACCCGCCCCGCCGAATGGCAGGGCCACCGCATCCCCGACGTGCTGCTGTCGGGCAACCATGGTGCGATCGACGCCTGGCGCCGCGAACAGTCCGAAGAGATCACCCGCACCCGCCGTCCCGACCTCTGGGCCGCGCATGAGGCGGCAAAGGGGTCCGGCAAATGAGCGGGATCAGCCTGCGCCGCGCCACCGAGGCGGACGTCCGGATCATCGTCGAAATGCTGGCGGACGATCCGCTGGGCGCCGCGCGCGAGGATCTCTCGGAGCCTCTCGCCGCGCGCTACCTCGATGCCTTTCGCGCGATTGAGGCGGACCCGAACCAGATCCTCGCGGTTGCCGAGCGTGATGGCGAGATTATCGGCACGCTGCAGCTCACCTTCATTGCCGGGCTGTCGCGCAAGGGCGCGCTGCGCGGCCAGATCGAGGCCGTGCGCGTTGCGGCGCCGGCACGCGGTATCGGGCTGGGCAGCCAGATGATCGACTGGGCGGTGGAAGAGTGCCGCGCCCGCGGATGCTCGACGGTGCAGCTGACCTCCGACGCCAGCCGCACCGAGGCCCACCGCTTCTACGAGCGGCTCGGCTTCAAGGCGAGCCACGTCGGGTTCAAGCGCACGCTCTGAGCTCGGCGTACCCGTTTTCACTTGATCAAATCGCTGTCCCCGCCTATATGGCGCCAATCCGCGACGTCCTTCGGGCGCTCGTGGATTCGTCCGTTCCCGCCTCCCGCGTTTCTTCGGCGCGGCCCGAGCGGTCCGGACGCGGCCCTTGGCCACCCAGAAGACAAAGATGTTGTTACCTCCGGCGGGCGCTGCGGCGGACCCGATCGAAGACACGGAGCTCTGAGAACGCGACACCTTCACGGAAAAAACCGTGAGCAGATAGGAGAGCGTCAGATGGATCTGATCGCACAGCTCGAGGCGGAGCAAATTGCCGCCCTGGGGAAAACCATCCCCGACTTCAAGCCCGGCGACACCGTGCGCGTCGGCTACAAGGTGACCGAAGGTACGCGTACCCGCGTGCAGAACTACGAAGGCGTCTGCATCAGCCGTAAGAACGGCAAGGGCATCGCCGGCTCGTTCACCGTCCGCAAGATTTCCTTCGGTGAGGGCGTCGAGCGCGTCTTCCCGCTCTATGCCACCAACATCGATTCGATCGAGGTGGTGCGCCGCGGTAAAGTCCGTCGCGCCAAGCTGTACTACCTGCGTTCGCGTCGCGGCAAATCCGCCCGTATCGCAGAGCAGACCAACTACAAGCCGCTCGCCGGCGCCGAGGCATAAGGAGAGCCGTTATGAAAAAGGGCATCCACCCCGACTATCACGTCATCGACGTCAAGATGACCGACGGCACCGTCTACCAGACCCGTTCGACCTGGGGCAAGGAAGGCGATCAGATGTCGCTCGACATCGACCCGACTGTGCACCCGGCTTGGACCGGTGGCTCGTCGCGCCTGCTCGACGCCGGCGGCCGCGTGTCGAAGTTCAAGAAGAAATACGAAGGCCTGGGCTTCTGATCCCATCCCTTCCGGATTTCGGAAAACGCCGTCCCTCGGGGCGGCGTTTTTCTTTGTCAGCACGCCGCGGGCCGCGCTGACCCTGCGACAATGTGATCGCCGCCTCCCCGTCGAATCGAATGAATTCCAAATACCGAATGTGTATGATCTTGGCGAATCGAGTTGGGAGGACTTCTCGTGGACATTCGCAAGATCACCGACGACATCGCTGCCTCGCCGCAGATCACCGCCACAGACGTGGCCTTGATCGCAGAGGCTGGCTATCGCGCCATCATCTGCAACCGGCCTGATGGCGAGGGCGCCGACCAGCCGAACTTCGAAGAGATCGAGGCCGCGGCGAAACTGGCCGGGCTCGAGGCCCGCTATATCCCCGTCGTCTCGGGAAAGGTGCAGGACGCCGACGCCGTGGCATTCGGCAAGGCACTGCGCGAGCTGCCCGGCCCGGTGCTGGCCTACTGCCGCAGCGGCACGCGTTCGGCCACGCTCTGGTCGCTGAGCCAGGCCGGCGGCCTGCCGCCCGCGCAGATCCTCGCGGCCACCAAGCAGGCGGGCTACGACATGGCCGGGGTGGTCCGGCGCATCGTCAACGGCGGCAAGACCCCGACCGACACCGGCGACGCGCGGCTCGACGTGGTGGTGGTTGGCGGTGGCGCCGCGGGCATCGCCGTCTCGGCCAGCCTCAAGGCGCGCAAACCCGAGCTGAACATCGCCGTGCTCGATCCCGCCGACATCCACTATTACCAGCCCGGATGGACCATGGTCGGCGGCGGCGTCTTCGAGCCGCAGACCACCGCCCGCACCATGGGCAGCCTGATCCCGCGCGGCGTGCATTGGATCAAGGCCGCCGTCGCTGCCTTCGAGCCCGAGGACAACGCCGTAATCCTGGATGGTTGCCGGGTGGTGAAATACGACCGGCTGATCGTCTGCCCCGGGCTGAAGCTCGACTGGCACAGGGTCGAGGGGCTGGTCGAAACTCTGGGCAAGAACGGCGTCACCTCGAACTACCGCTACGACCTCGCGCCCTACACGTGGGAACTGGTGAAGGGGCTGAAAGAGGGCCGCGCGCTCTTCACCCAGCCGCCGATGCCGATCAAATGCGCCGGCGCACCGCAGAAGGCGCTCTACCTCTCGGGCGACCACTGGTTCCGCACCGGGGTGCTGCCGCGCATCGACATCGAGTTCATGAACGCCGGCGGTGTGCTCTTCGGGGTGAAGGACTACGTCCCTGCTCTCGAGAGCTATATCGAGAAGTACCGCGCCAAGCTGAACTTCTTCCACAACCTCGTGGCGGTCGACGGCCCTGCGCGCAAGGCGACGTTCCAGGTGGCCAAGCCCGACACCGAGCCGACCGAGGTGACCGTCGACTTCGACATGATGCACGTCTGCCCGCCGCAGGTCGCGCCCGATTTCATCCGCGTCTCGCCGCTGGCCGACGCCGCGGGGTGGGTGGATGTCGATCAGGGCACGCTACGCCACAAGAGCTATGACAATATCTGGAGCCTCGGCGACGTGATGAACGCGCCCAATGCCAAGACCGCCGCGGCCGCACGGATGCAGGCGCCGGTGGTGGCCGAGAACGTCGCCGCCGACATCGACGGCAAGGCGCCGGTGGCGCTCTACAACGGTTACGGCTCCTGCCCGCTGACCGTAGAGCGGGGCAAGATCGTGCTCGCCGAGTTCGGCTACGGCGGCGCGCTGCTGCCGAGCTTCCCAAAATGGCTGATCGACGGCACCAAGCCGACGCGCGCGGCCTGGCTGCTCAAGGAGCAGATCCTGCCGCCGGTCTACTGGAAGGCCATGCTGCGCGGGAAGGAATGGATGGCCAAGCCCGAGCCGGTCACGGCAGTCTGAAAAATTCTTCTGGAAATATTAAGTCTGGGCGGACAGTGTTCCGTCCAGACTTAATCGCGAGGAACATGGGTTTCGCTCTTCACAAATTCTATTTTCAGAATATATAGACACGAAATCCCCGACTCCCACGGGGACCGCGCAATTCAGGACCTTGCCCCATGCAGCTTCCCCGCCTGACCCGCTACCTGCCAATCCTCGACTGGGCGCGCAGCTACGACCGCGACACCGCCACCTCGGACCTCGTCGCGGCGGTGATCGTGACGATCATGCTGATCCCGCAATCGCTGGCCTATGCCCTGCTCGCCGGTCTGCCCGCCGAGATGGGTCTCTACGCCTCGATCCTGCCGCTGGTGGCCTATGCGATCTTCGGCACCAGCCGGGCGCTGGCCGTGGGCCCGGTGGCCGTGGTCTCGCTGATGACCGCGGCGGCGATCGGCCAGCTCGGGATGAGCGATCCGGCGCAGATCGCTCTGGCCGCGATCACCCTGGCCTTCATCTCCGGCGTCTTTCTCGTGGCCATCGGCGTGCTGCGGCTCGGTTTCCTGGCGAACTTCCTCAGCCACCCGGTGATCGCGGGCTTCATCACCGCCTCGGGCGTGCTCATTGCCGCCTCGCAGCTCAAGCATATCTTCGGCATCAGCGCCGAGGGTCATACGCTGGTCGACCTTGTCGGCTCGCTGATCGCCCATCTGCCGGAAACGAACTTTATCACCTTAGCCATTGGCCTCGCCGCGACCGCCTTCCTGTTCTGGGTTCGCAAGGGGCTGAAGCCGCTGCTGCGCAAGATGGGCCTAGGCCCGCGTATGGCCGACATTCTCGCCAAGGCCGGTCCCGTCGCCGCCGTCGCGGTGACCACCCTGCTGACCTGGGGGCTGGGGCTGAACCAGATGGGCGTGAAGGTCGTCGGCGAAGTGCCCATGGGCCTGCCGCCGCTCTCGGCACCGTCCTTTGATCTGACGATGTGGAAGACGCTGCTGATGCCGGCGATCCTGATCTCGATCATCGGCTTCGTGGAATCGGTCTCGGTCGCCCAGACCCTCGCCGCCAAGCGCCGCCAGCGCATCGACCCCGATCAGGAGCTGATCGGCCTCGGTGCCTCGAACATCGGATCGGCGCTTTCGGGCGGTTTCCCGGTCACCGGCGGCTTCTCGCGCTCGGTGGTGAACTTCGACGCCGGGGCCGAAACGCCGGCCGCGGGTGCCTATACCGCCTTGGGCATCGGCCTCGCGACACTGGTGCTGACCCCGCTGCTGTTCTTCCTGCCGAAGGCGACGCTTGCCGCCACGATCATCGTCGCCGTGCTCAGCCTCGTCGACTTCTCGATCCTCAAGAAGACCTGGACCTACTCCAAGGTCGATTTCACCGCGGTCTCTGCCACCATCGTGCTGACCCTGCTGGTCGGCGTGGAGGTCGGTGTCTCCGCAGGGGTTCTGCTGTCGATCCTGCTGCACCTCTACAAGACCTCCAAACCCCATGTGGCCGAGGTCGGGCTGGTGCCGGGCACGCATCACTTCCGCAACGTGCTGCGCCACGACGTCGAGACTCTATCCGGCGTGCTGACCCTGCGGGTGGATGAGAGCCTCTATTTCGTCAACGCGCGCTTCCTCGAGGAATACGTGCTGACCCGCGTCGCCCAATGCCAGAACCTGCGCCACGTGGTGCTGATGTTCCCGGCGGTGAACGAGGTGGACATGAGCGCGCTGGAGACGCTGGAAGAGATCAATCGCCGCCTGTCGGAGCAGGGCATCACCCTGCACCTGACCGAGGTGAAGGGGCCGGTGATGGACCGGCTCAAGCGCTCGCACTTCCTGCACGAGCTCTCGGGTCAGGTCTTCCTGTCGCAATACGAGGCCTGGTGCGCCCTAAAGCCGGACGCGTCCCATGGGACCGAGCAGGAAAGCCTCGCGGCCCAGTAGCAGCGCCGGGTAGAGCGGGCGACCATAGCCCGCTCCGCCATCCATATTGAGCCGGTTGGGATAGAGCTGCGGCACGTCGAGCGCCGTGTGCCCGTGCACCACGAGCCGACCCCAGTCGCCTTGCCAGTCGAGGAAGGGCGCGCGGATCCACACCAGATCGTCTTCCTTCTGGTAGTTCAGCAGCACTCCGGGGCGCAGCCCGGCATGGACGAAGATCTGCTCCTCGGTCTCATGGAAGCGCGGCAGATTTGCGATCCAGTCGCGGTGTGCCTGCGGGATCGCCTCGAGTGCGTCGGCATGGATGTCCCTGAGCTCGCGCCCCTCGCTCACGTCCACCCCGTACGACGCCAGCGTGCGCGCTCCGCCAAGCGGCGGGTCGGTCCAGAGCAGCGGGCGCGAGACAGCCGGGTCCATGTACCGCGGGTTCTCCAGGAACCGCAGCAGGAAGCGGTCATGGTTGCCCATCAGGCAGGTCCAGGGCTTGCCCTCCGCCTGGCCCCGCATCAGCAGGTCGATCACCGCGCGCGAGTCGGGACCGCGGTCCACATAGTCGCCGAGAAAAACGATGGGCGCGTCTGCGTGATCGTCGGTCGCGATGGCCTCGAGGGCGGCATGCAGCTGATCGATCTGGCCGTGGATGTCACCGATGGCAAAGATGGGCGTCATGAGAAATCCTTTCCGTGCTGATTACTTGGACCGCTAACCCCCAAGAGGCAAGGGCGCGCGGGAAGACTTGGACGGGACGCCGGCCGTTGCTTATCAGCAGGAACCGGATTGCGGGATTTCGGCACCGACCGATCATGGGGCTCCCATTCACCGGAGACTTGAAATGTCCAAGATCGCCTTCCTCCCGCTGCCGAGCGACACCGTCGCCCATTTAAGAAACGGTGGGGCCGACGCTTACGGACACACGCCCGAGAGGGTGTGTTCCGAGGGCAGCGGCAACCCCTGCCGACATTGCCTCGACTTCGTGCCCGAGGGCGCCGAGATGCTGATTGTCGCCCACCGCCCCTTCTGTGAACTGCAACCTTATGCGGAAACCGGCCCCATCTTCCTCTGCGGCCAGGCCTGCACCGCCTGGGAGGGAGAGGGCGTCCCGCCGATCCTGACATCGAGCCCCGACTACCTGCTCAAGGGCTACACCGCCGACGAACGCATCCGCTACGGGACCGGCAGGGTCGTGCCGCGGGACGAGGTAGAAGGCTACGCAAAGGCCCTGCTCGACCGGCCCGAGATTGCCTTCGTCGATGTGCGCTCGGCGCGCAACAACTGCTTCCAGACGCGGATCGTGCGGGCGGCGGGCTGACAGGCAAAAGGGGCGCCCTGCGGAGCGCCCCTTTCTCGTCTGTCCCTGTTCAGACTTCGGATCGGGTCCGTTGTCCGGACCCCGGCTATCAGGCCACGTCGAATTCCAGCGGTTTCACCTGCTGGAAGAGGCCGGTGTCGCGCAGCGCGGTGACCACATCGTCGCCGATCTCCTCGTCGAGGTAGGCAATCGCGATGGCCTCGCCACCGGCAGCCGAACGGCCCAGCGTGAAGTTCGCGAGGTTGACCTTGTGGTCGCCCAGCATCGAGCCCAGCTTGCCGATGATGCCCGGCACATCCTCGTTGGTGGTGTAGAGCATGTGCTCGCCCACCTCGGCCTCGATGTTGATGCCCTTGATCTGGATGAAGCGCGGCTTGCCGTCCGAGAAGACGGTGCCCGCGATCGAACGCTCGCGCTTCTCGGTCACCACGGTCACCTTGATGTAGCCTTCGAAGGCACCCGACTGCTCCTGGTTGGTCGTCGAGATCTGGATGCCGCGCTCTTTCGCGATCACCGGCGCGGAGACCATGTTCACCTCGGGCGAGATGGTCTTCATGATGCCGGCGATCAGCGAGCAGTTCAGAGCGGCGAGGTTCATCTCGGCGACCGAGCCGTCGTAGAGGATGTTGATCGCGGTGATCGCCTCGTCGGTCATCTGGCCGATGAAGTTGCCGAGGTGGCCGGCAAGCTTGATCCACGGCCCCATGACCTTGGCTTCCTCGGCGGTCACCGACGGCATGTTCAGCGCGTTCGACACGGCACCGGTCAGCAGGTAGTCGGCCATCTGCTCCGCCACCTGCAGCGCGACATTCTCCTGCGCTTCGGTGGTCGAGGCGCCGAGGTGCGGGGTGCAGACCACGTTGGGCAGGTTGAACAGCGGGTTCTCGGTGGCGGGTTCGACGGCGAAGACGTCGAAGGCCGCGCCGGCCACGTGACCCGACTTCAGCAGCTCGGCCAGCGCTTCCTCGTCGACGAGGCCACCGCGGGCGCAGTTGATGATCCGCACGCCTTTCTTGGTCTTCGCGAGATTCTCGCGGCCGAGGATGTTGCGGGTCTGGTCGGTCAGCGGCACGTGCAGCGTGATGAAGTCGGCGCGGGCCAGCAGCTCGTCGAGCTCGACCTTCTCGACGCCCATCTTGTCGGCCTTCTCTTGGCTCAGGAAGGGGTCGTAGGCCGCCACTTTCATCTTCAGGCCGCGCGCACGGTCGCAGACGATTCCGCCGATGTTGCCGGCGCCGATCACGCCAAGAGTCTTGCCGGTCAGCTCGACGCCCATGAACTTCGACTTTTCCCACTTGCCGGCATGGGTCGAGGCCGAAGCCTCGGGCAGCTGGCGGGCGACGGCGAACATCATGGCGATGGCGTGCTCGGCGGTGGTGATCATGTTGCCGAAGGGGGTGTTCATCACGATGACACCCTTCTTCGACGCGGCTTCCTTGTCGATGTTGTCGGTGCCGATGCCGGCGCGGCCGACGACCTTGAGATTGGTCGCGTTCTCGAGGATCGAGGGAGTGACCTTGGTGGCCGAACGAATGGCAAGACCATCGTAGTCGCCGATCACGGCGGCGAGCGCCTCCTTGTCCTTGCCCAGTTCGGGGCGGAAGTCGACCTCGATGCCGCGATCCTTGAAGATCTGTACGGCGGCGGCGGAAAGCTTGTCGGAGATGAGAACCTTGGGAGCCATGACAGCGGTCCTTTCGGGAAAATCTGGATGCGAGGAGAGACGGGACCGCCCGCGCGGTCCCGAAAATTCGTCAAAACGTGGGGATCAGGCCGTTTCGGCCTGTGCCTCGATCTCGGTCTCGAAGGCCCATTCGAGCCACAGCGTCAGCGCCTCGATGTCGGCGCTTTCCACGGTGGCACCGCACCAGATGCGCAGGCCTGCCGGAGCGTCGCGATAGGCACCGATGTCATAGGCGACATGGTAGGTCTCGAGCTTCTTGGCCACGGCCTTGGCGAAGGCGGCACCATCCTTGATCCGATCGTCGGTGAACTTCAGGCACACCGAGGTGTTGGAACGGGTGGCGTCATCCTCGGCGAGGTTGGCGAGCCAGTCGTGACGGTCGCAGAAGTCCCACAGCACCTTGGCGTTGGTGGTGGCGCGGTCCTGCAGCGCCTTGAGGCCGCCGATCTTGCGGGCCCATTCCAGCGCGACGAGGTAGTCTTCGACCGCCAGCATCGACGGGGTGTTGATGGTCTCGCCGACGAAGATGCCCTCGATCAGCTTGCCGCCCTTGGTCAGGCGGAAGATCTTCGGCAGCGGCCAGGCCGGAGTGTAGTTTTCGAGGCGCTCGACGGCGCGGGGGCTCAGCACGAGGATGCCGTGGGCCGCTTCGCCGCCCATCACCTTCTGCCAGGAGAAGGTGGTGACGTCGAGCTTGTCCCAGGGCAGGTCCTGCGCGAAGGCGGCCGAGGTCGCATCGCAGATGGTCAGGCCGTCGCGATCGGCGGGGATCGCGTCGCCGTTCGGCACGCGCACGCCGGAGGTGGTGCCGTTCCAGGTGAAGACGACGTCATTGTCGAAGTCCACCGTGGCGAGGTCGACGATCTGGCCGTAGTCGGCTGTCTTCACCTCGGCGTCGATCTTCAGCTGCTTCACCACGTCGGTGACCCAGCCCGCGCCGAAGGATTCCCAAGCCAGCATCTCGGCCTTGCGGGCGCCGAGCATCGACCACATCGCCATTTCGACCGCACCGGTATCCGAGGCGGGGACGATGCCGATCTTGTAGTCGGCGGGAATGTTGAGGATCTCGCGGGTGCCTTCGATGGCAGCCTTCAGCTTGTCCTTGCCGACCTTGGCGCGGTGCGAACGACCGAGCGGGGCATCGGACAGCATGTCCAGCGAGAAATGGGGGATCTTGGCACAGGGGCCGGAAGAAAAGCGCGGGTTTGCCGGCCGCGCGGACGGTTGGGGTCTAGCCATGATGTCTCTAACCTTACAGATAGTCGCCCTTCGTTGGGGAAGGGTGTCCCACCGCCGCATCTAAGGGAGCGCGCGGATTCGAGCAAGACGTGAAATGCATCCATTGCGTCGCTTTTTGGTGATTGCTTGCGCGGCGTGGAGCGGATCGGAAACTTTCGGATCCGAGCGGACTGCCGAAGTTGCTTTTCAGGGGGTGCGTCCACCCCCGGGATATTTCCGTCTATGCGAAACCGCGGCGACAGCGCCCTTTCCCCGCGCCCCGCCCTCGGCTAGGTCATGCGCGGAACCGACGCGCCTAACACGAACGGGACAAAGCGATGCAGTGGACGGACCTTCTTTGCGCCGAACGGCTGAGCGACCCGAGCTATGTCGAGGGGCGCAACCGGTCGATCTTCGTGCAGGATCACGACCGGATCGTGTTTTCCGCGCCGTTCCGGCGGCTGGCCAACAAGACGCAGGTGCATCCGCTCTACGAGAACGACCACATCCACCACCGGCTGATCCATTCGGTCGAGGTCGGCAGCGTCGGGCGCTCGCTGGCGATGCACATCGGGCATTGGCTGATCGAACAGGGCGAAATCGGCCCGCACGAGGATCACAGCCTCGCCAACGTCGTGCAGGCCGCCTGCGCTGCGCATGACATCGGCAACCCGCCCTTCGGCCATTCCGGCGAGGAGTCGATCGGCACCTGGTTCACCGAGCGCTTCGACGCCGGTCGCGGCCTCTGTGGCGATCTCGACCCCGCGCTGCGCGCCGAGTTCGCCGCCTTCGAGGGCAACGCGCAGGGCTTCCGGATCGTCTCGCGGCTGGAGATGTACCGGAACGCCGGCGGCATGCGCCTGTCGAAAGCGGTGCTGGGCGCCTTCATGAAGTACCCGGCCACCGCGGCAACCCGCGCCGGTCTGCCCGTGGATGTCCGCAAGGGCTACGTGGGCCTGAAGAAATTCGGCGTTTTCTCTGGAGAGGAGGCGCTCTTTGCCGAGGTCGCGCAGGGCTGCGGGCTGCCCATAGAGCAAAGCGCCTCGGGACGCTGGTGGCGGCGGCATCCGCTGGTCTTCGTCGTCGAGGCGGCGGATGACATCTGCTACAACATCGTCGATCTCGAGGACGCCTTCACCTCGGGCGACCTGCCCTTCGACGTGGTGCGTGAGGCGCTGAACGAGCTGGCCGGACGGCCCAATCGCGACACCACGGGCTACACCCGAACCGAAGAAATCGCTCTGCTGCGCTCACTGGCCATCGGAAGGGCGATCGAGGCCTGCGTCGCCGCCTTCCGCGAGAACTACGCCGCGATCATGGACGGCAGCTTTTCCGCCGCGCTGGTCGACGTCTCGGCCTGCGCAGGGAGCTTCGCGCAGATCGGCACGCTGGCGCAGGAACGCATCTTCACCGCGCGCCGCAAGACCGAGCTGGAGATTTCGGGGCGGCAGGTGATCCGCAACGTGCTGGACGGGGTGCTGCCGGTCTTCGAAGCCCTTTCCGCTGCGGGCTGGGACGACACCGCGCTGAAGGGCCACCCGGCGCAGATCGCCCGGGCGCTCTCGCTCGACCTGCGCGACATCGACACGCCCGACGCGGCCCTGCATGCGCTGGCGGATTTCGTTTCGGGGATGACCGACCGCTACGCGCTTTCGGTCTCGCGGATGCTGTCGGGGACCTGAGGCGCGGCGAAAGGCCCGCTGCGCCGTGGCAGCGGGGGCGCTGCCCCGCCCCCGCGCGAACAAGCCGCGCCAATATCCAAAGAGGATGCTGCGCGGCGTCTCCCCCCGGGGTATTTTCACCATATGGAGGATCATAAGGTGGTGAGCTGCACGGCAGATCTTGATTTGTGACCACATCAGGCGCAGCTTTGAAGGATGAACAGCCTGACACCTTTTCCGGGACAGGGCAGCGATGTGGTTGCCTTTCACCGGACCGAGCTGAACGTGATCCTCTCGCTCTATGGCCGCATGGTGGCGGCCGGGGAATGGCGAGATTATGGGATTTCCTCGCTCAGGGACGTGGCGGTGTTTTCCGTCTTCCGGCGCACCGCCGAACACCCTCTCTACCGCATCGAGAAACGCCCCAAGCTGCGTAACAAGCAGGGCGAATACGCGGTGATCACCATGGAGGGGCAGGTCCTCAAGCGCGGGCACGACCTGAAGACCGTGCTGCGCGTGCTTGAACGCAAACTGATCCGCGCGGTGGAGTAGTCGCACTCGCGATATGATCCGCGCAGGGCGACCGCGCGGATCGGGATTATCACGCGCTCTGGCCAACCATGGCGCAGAGCAGCTCGAACATGATCGTCACGCCGAGGAAGGCGGTACCGCCAGAGCTGTCGAAGGGCGGCGAGACCTCGACGAGATCGGCCCCGGCAATGTTCAGCCCCATCAGTTCGCGCACCACCTGCAGCGCCTGGTAGGAGTTCGGGCCGCCAATTTCCGGCGTGCCGGTGCCGGGAGCAAAGGTGGGATCGACGAAATCGATGTCGTAGCTGACGTAGGTCGGCGCGCTGCCGACGATATCGCGTGCCTCGGCCATCACGTCGGCCACGCCGCGGGCGTGGAACTCCTCGATCGGGATGATGCGGATGCCCTCCGCCTTGGCGAAGTCGCGGTCCTCGTGGTCATACATCGGCCCGCGGATGCCGATCTGCACGATACGCTTGGGGTCGAGAAGCCCTTCTTCCACCGCGCGGCGGAAGGGTGTGCCGTGGGTGTACTTGAAGCCGCCGAAGTAGCTGTCCCAGAGGTCGGTGTGGCTGTCGAAATGCACCATGCCGAGCGGCTTTGCCTTGCCGAGCGCGCGCAACACCGGCAGCGAGCACAGGTGATCGCCGCCGCCCGTGAGAGGCCGGATGCCGGCCGCGACGATCTGGTCGTAGAAGGCGGTGATGCGCGCCATGCTGTCCTGGATGTCGGCGGGGTTCGGCCCCACGTCGCCAAGATCGGCGCAGGCCGCGGCCTCGAAGGGGCGAATGCCGAAATGGCCATGCTCGGCGCGGATCATCGTCGAGGCGTCGCGCAGCTGGCGCGGGCCGTGCCGCGGGCCGGGACGGTTGGTGGTGCCGCTGTCCCAGGGCACCCCGACGAGGCCGATCTCGACCTCTTCGAAACGCGCGTGATCCGGCTGCACGAGCGGCAGGCGCATGAAGGTGGGGATGCCGGCGTAGCGCGGCAGTTCCATGCCCGAGACGGGGTGGAAGAAGGGATCGCTGGTCATCTCAGGCTCCGGTCAGGCGGGCGTGGCGGGTGACAGGGCCGTCGCCCTGCGTCTCGATGCGGGTCAACGCCTCGGCCAGCGACTCGAAGGCGACGGCCATGTGGTAGGCATTGGCGTGCAGGATCGTCTGCGGGTCGGCGACCCAGGCGACGTGTCCCTTCCAGAACAGCAGGTCACCGCGCTTCGGCGCGGTGCCGGGGGCGAGGGTCTCGCCAAGCGCCTGCTCCTGCAGGTCGCTGTCGCCCGGGCAGTCGATGCCGCAGGCCAGAAGCCCCGCCTGCACCAGCCCCGAGCAGTCGATGCCCATCGCAGAGTTGCCACCCCAGAGGTAGGGCGTGCCAAGAAGGCGCTCCGACACGGCGACCGGATCGGGGTCGGGGCGGTCCAGCGGAACCAGATGTCCGGCGGGGACGAAGCCCGTCTCTGTCTCGAGGAAACTGCCGGACTGGCCGGTCACGCAGAGCCGCGCGCCGAGGGTCAGGAAGGCGCGGTCGGGCGTCTTGAGATTGGCCTCGGCGTAGGCATGGGTGGCGCGTGTGGCGACGCGATGGGTCGGCGCGGTGCGCGGCCCAAGCGCCTCCTCCGAGACGTAGCCCACGAAACCATCCGCCTGCGCCTGCACGAAGGCCCAGCCCTCGTGGCGTTCGTAGATGGTGACTGCGGCTCCGTAGGTCAGCTGCCGGTCGCGCGCGCCATCGGGGGATTTGAGCAGGTCGGCAACATCGGCGCTGACCGAGGCAGGCTCGCCTTCGGTGAAATACTGCGCCTCGACCTGTCCTTCCAGATGCGCGGCAGCGACACGGCCATTGGCGGGGATGAGACGTCGATCCATCGAAACGGCGTCCTTCACAGCCCCAGCACCTGCGGCAGCGCGCCGAGGATGGCGCGCGGTCCCTGCCCCACGCCGCCCTTGGGCCGCGCCGGGGCAGAGGCGGGATTCCAGGCGTAGATGTCGAAATGCGCGTATGGGGTCTCGGTCACGAAGCGCCGCAGGAAGAGCGCCGCGGTGATCGACCCCGCCATGCCACCCGCCGGGGCGTTGTCGAGGTCGGCGATTCCGGGTTCGATCCTGTCCTCGTAGGGCTCCCAGAAGGGCATCCGCCAGACCGGGTCCGCCGCCGGGCCGCTGGCCCGGGTCAACGCCTCCGCAAAGGGCTCGTCATCGGTGTAGAAGGGCGCGAGATCGGGACCGACCGCGACGCGCGCCGCGCCGGTGAGCGTCGCCATGGACAGGATGAAGTCGGGCTTCTCCTCGTCCGCCAGCGCCAGCGCATCGGCCAGCACCAGACGCCCCTCGGCGTCGGTGTTGTTGATCTCGACCGTCAGCCCCTTGCGCGAGGTGAGGATGTCCTGCGGGCGGAAAGCGTTGCCCGACACCGAGTTCTCCACCGCAGGGATCAGCACGCGCAGCTGTACCTTGAGCCCCAGCGCCATGATCATCCGCGCAAGGCCGAGCACGTTGGCCGCGCCGCCCATATCCTTCTTCATCAGCCCCATGGAGCTGCCGGGCTTGAGGTTGAGGCCGCCGGTGTCGAAGCAGACACCCTTGCCGACCAGCGTCAGCTTCGGGCCGCTGGTACCCCAGCGCATGTCGATCAGCCGCGGCGCGCGCGGGCTGGCGCGACCGACGGCGTGGATCATCGGGAAGTTCTTTTCCAGCAGAGCCTCACCGGTGGTCACCGCGATCTCGGCCTCGAACTCAGCGGCGAGCCCGCGCGCTGCGGCCTCGAGCTGCTCCGGCCCCATGTCCGAGGCCGGGGTGTTCACCAGGTCGCGGGTCAGCGCCTCGGCGGCGGCCAGCACCTCGACCCTGACGGCGTCGATGCGCTCGGGCGCGATCAGGCGCGGCATCTCGGGGGCTTCTCCGGCGTAACGGCTGAAGCGGTAACCGGCGAGCAGCCAGCCGAGCGCCTCTTCCTCGGCGGCGGCGGCGGGCAGTCCGGAGGCGATGCGATAGGTGCCACGCGCGAGGCGACCGACCCCGGCGGCCAGCGCGAAACGTCCGCGCCGGCGGCGCGCGGCGGTGCCGTAGCCGATCAGCGCAGCCTCGGGCGCGCCGCTTTCTCCGGGAATCATCACCGCGTTGCCGATCTCGCCCGCGAAACCGCTGGCCTCGACCCAGCTGCGCACGCTTGCCGGCTGATCCGCCAGCCAGCTTTCCAGCCCCTCGGCCTCGATCACGTGCAGCGGCAGGGCGCCGGCGTCGGCGGGTGCGAAAGTCAGGTTCATGGGGGTCCCCTTGGTCGATTTGGGCAGAGCCTATCGGAGCCAGCGGCACCCGCAAGGGGGCCGGACGTGGGGAGATGTGGGAATGACGGCAGCGTGACAGGCGTAGCTCGGCAGGCGCGCAGCGAGTTTCACCCAGGTGGCGGACCGCATGCCACGGAGCCACGCGGGCAGCCCGGTCGCGTCGCGCCCCTTTTGACCGGTCAGAACCCCTGATCCTCCATGTCCCAGATGGCATAGAGCGACCGCTCTCCGACCCGACCGAGCCGCGCGACGGTCGCTGCGAGCGCGACGAGGTCACTGTCGCCGAGACAGGCCAGCACGTCGTCGGAAATCCGCACAACCGACCGCATTCCGAGGCAGACCGCGATGCCGCGCAGCTCGCGGGTGTGGCGGCGGGTCTCGGCCCAGCGACCCTGAGCGTGCACCCGGTCAAGTTCCCCGAGGCGATACGCCAGCTCTTCCATGGCGCGGCAGAGGGCATTCTCGGCCTCCGACGGGCCAAGGCGCGCAAAGATTGCTTCGAGTGGCTCGGGATCGAGTCCCGCCTTCTCGAAGGGCGCGAGCACAGCGATTGGTTTCACCGCCCTGACGTGTGCCGGGCCGGGTGTCAGCGATTTGGTCACCGCCCTATCCTCATCTCTGCGCCCCCACGGCGCTGCATGCATACAGCGCCCGGGTTCTCAAAAGGTTAGACGGAGGTGTTTCTTCTCTCGAATTCCGCGACAATCCCGCGTATTCCGTCAAAGGCTTCAAGTTGCTTGGAGGATCGAGATGCACAACGCCAAACCGCTACCCACCTACCTGGTCCAGAGGTTCCAGGGCTGGAAGGCGACCAGCTATGCCGAGAATTCCGCGTGGTACCGACGCCTCGCCTCGGAAGGGCAGCACCCCCGCGCCATGATCATCTCGTGCTGCGACAGCCGCGTGCACGTGACCTCGATCTTCGGCGCCGACACCGGCGAATTCTTCATTCACCGCAACATCGCCAACCTCGTACCGCCCTACAAGCCCGACGGGCAGCAGCACGGCACCTCGGCGGCGGTGGAATACGCGGTGACCGCGCTGAAGGTCGCCCATGTCATCGTCATGGGCCATTCCAGCTGCGGTGGGGTGAAGGGCTGCCTCGACATGTGTTCGGGCAACGCGCCCCAGCTCGAGGAAAAGTCGAGCTTCGTCGGCCGCTGGATGGACATCCTGCGCCCGGGCTACGACCGCGTGGTCGAGCGCAAGCCCGACGACATGGCCCGCGCGCTGGAAAAGGAATCGGTGCTGGTCTCGCTCGAGAACCTGATGACCTTCCCCTTCGTGCGCCAGGCGGTCGAATCGCAGGACCTGTCGATTCACGGTCTGTGGCACGACATCGGCAGCGGGTCGCTGGAATCCTACGACCCCAAAGCCGGCGGCTACGTGGTGGTCTGAGCCGCTTCCGGCTCAGCCCTGAAGCTGCGCGCTCCGCCCGTCGCGGCTGAGCCGCAGCGCCGGCCGCCCTAGTCGCGCCGCAAGTCCCCGCAGGGGCGCGCCGAGGCTGCGCCCCGTGCAAATCTCCGCGCCGCTGTCGAGCCGGTTGAGAATCATCCGGCCGGCACGGAAGCCGAGACCGAATCCCTTGTCCCCTAGCCGCATCACAAGATCGCCCCAGCTCGACGCGGCCTCGATCTGCGGCAGCACGACCATGCGCAGCAAGGCCGCTGTCTCGGAATCGAGCTCCCCCGGAAGCATGTCCGGAGCCATTGCGGCAAGCCTGTCATGAGAAAGGGAGACCGGTACGGTCTCGGCGAGAAACGGCCCGGAAATACCGTGGGCCCGTTCAAGACTGTCCATTGTTCAAATCTCGTCCATACTGAAAAGACTCTCATCATATCACGGATCTGTCCCCGGGCCGGATCACGATTGACGAATATTTGTGACGGAGACTCTCGAACTACGCGGCACCCTATCGGACGCCGCAAGGAAAACCAGCGGGGCACGCAATCGCCCGACCACGCGCCCCACCCTTACTGGTTACTCGTTACTGGTACTTACTACACATGGTCCGAAACACTCGGAGACCCTCGCGTCCATGCCGGCACTCAAAACAACACCGCCGGCGATACTCAACGCGACACGAGGGTCAGTTGGGGGCTCAAAACTCCCCGCCCCCGGGGGATAACTGGCCTGGTTACATGGCGACGACAGGTCGCCGAGGCGGCACTCGTAAAATTCGTTGGCCCGGATCAGGACGGCAGGCGGAAGCTGTTCAGCAGCCGGGAGATCAGGGTGGGCATGGGACGGCTCCGCCGGCTCAGCAGGGACATGTCGCGGGCGGCAACGGCAACGATGCGGCGGCCCCGGGCGATGTCTGCGAGATCAATTGTCATATCGGCACTCCTTTGATTGGTTGCGCCTTCTGGCGGGTGCGGCGGAAACCGTCGCTGTTGATGCACCTTTTCTACCAACATGAGAAATATCCGCCCATCCTGACGGCGGAGTAGGTGCCGTTCCCAGTGGGTGAGGCGCACCTATCCCAACGGATGGGGTGCGATCCGAATTTCTGGGAAATGCTTAAGAACATGATAAAAACCCGCCCCCTTGCGGGGACGGGTTTAAGAAATCATTAGGGCACGTCGGGGGCTGATCAGCCCTTCTTGAGCGCCTTCTGCCCGAGCACCTCTGCGATCTGCACGGCGTTGAGCGCCGCGCCCTTGCGCAGGTTGTCCGACACGCACCACAGGTTCAGACCGTTTTCGATGGTCGGGTCCTGGCGGATGCGGCTGATGAAGGTGGCGAAATCGCCGACGCATTCCTTCGGCGTGATGTAGCCGCCGTCCTCGCGCTTATCGATCACCATGATGCCCGGCGCCTCGCGCAGGATGTCACGTGCCTCATCCTCGTCGAGGAAGTCCTCGAACTCGATGTTGATCGCTTCCGAGTGACCGACGAAGACCGGCACGCGCACGCAGGTCGCGGTCAGCTTGATCGACGGATCGACGATCTTCTTGGTCTCGGCGACCATCTTCCACTCTTCCTTGGTCGAGCCGTCTTCCATGAAGACGTCGATGTGCGGAATGACGTTGAAGGCGATTTCCTTGGGGTACTTCTTCGGCGGCACCTCGGAGACCGGGTTGTACACGGCCTTGGTCTGATCCCAGAGCTCGTCCATGCCTTCCTTGCCCGAGCCTGAAACCGACTGGTAGGTCGACACGACGACACGCTTGATCTTGGCGCGGTCATGCAGCGGCTTGAGCGCCACGACCATCTGCGCGGTCGAGCAGTTCGGGTTCGCGATGATGTTCTTCTTGGTATAGCCCATCACCGCGTCGGCGTTCACTTCCGGCACGATCAGCGGAACGTCCGGGTCGTAGCGGTAGAGCGAGCTGTTGTCGATCACCACGCAGCCCGAGGCCGCGGCCTTGGGTGCGAATTCCTTCGTCGGACCCGAGCCCACGGCAAAGAGCGCGATGTCCCAGCCGGTGAAGTCGAAGGTGGCGAGGTCCTGGGTCTTGAGTGTCTTGTCGCCGAAGCTAACCTCGGTTCCGAGCGATTTTCGCGATGCAAGCACGGCGATCTCGTCGACCGGAAACTCGCGCTCGGCGAGGATGTTCAGCATTTCGCGGCCCACGTTCCCCGTGGCACCGGCAACAACGACCTTGTAGCCCATGGTTCTGGCTCTCCTTCCTGAGTGCTGCGCGCAAGCGGATCCCGCGCTGCAGGCTGGCGCGCGTCATATCGCATGCGAGATATATCCGGAAGGGCTGTTTTCCAGTCCGCGGCCGTCAGAGCGGCCGCAGATGCTGCCAAAGCACCCTTTGGGCCTCGAGTTTTCCGACAAAACCCCGAAATGCGGGGATTTTCCTGTATCCGAAGCGGTTTTCATGGCATTGGACAAGTATTGTTTGGAAGATTTCCGCTCGTCCGTGTGTGTGCTGGGCCAGCTCTCTTGTCGATTGTTTAACCAAGTGCGTAGATCATATCCGTATTTGATTACCGATTGGAATGAAGCACCTATGCGGCAGAGAACCAAGAGGCAGCAATTATCGCAACGCCCCTCCGGCGTCGCAGATGTCAAATCCCAGCGTCCCAGCAAGTCGCGCCAGCGCTTCTATCGGTCGATCACGACCCTGTCGCGCGGCAAGAAACAGGTGATTTTCCTCGCGCTCGACTCCCTGATGATCGCCATCGCCATGGCGCTCGCCCTGACGATGAATCCCGCGGTGCGCACCGAACTTCCGCCTGCCGCGCATCTCATTTCGCTGATCGTCCTCGTCGTGCTCTGCGGTGCAGTGATCTCCTCGTGGTTGCAGCTTCCGCGGATCAAGCTCAACGCCTTCGAGACCCGGGGCATCACCCGCACCGCGCTCTTCTCGGTGCTCACCGCGCTCGCAGCACTCGCCATAGACGCCGTGGTCAGCCCCGACATCACCATCGCGGTCTACTTCAACTTCGCCATCCTGCTCATGGTGCTGAGCGCCTCCTGGCGGATCGCGCTGCGGCACATCACCGTTGCGATCTACCGCCGCAGCCGGCCACGCATGCGCGTGCTGATCTACGGCGCCGGCAAGACCGGGCAGCAACTGGTGGCCGCGCTGCGCCACGATGATGCGATCGAGCCGGTCTGCTTCGTCGACGACAACCCCACGCTGCAGACGTTGGTGATCTCCGGGCTACGGGTGCATGCGCCCTCCACCATCAAGCACCTGATCGAAACCCGGACAATCGACCGCGTCGTGCTCGCCATGCCGTCGATCCGCCAGCCGGAACTGGCGCGCATCGCGCATCGGCTGCGCAGCATCGGCTGCGAGGTGCACGCCCTACCCTCCTTTGCCGAGCTGGTCGGCGAGGGCGAGCTCCGCAAGCGGGTCTCGCCGGTCTCTCTGGACGACCTGCTGGGCCGCGGCAGGCTCGAGAGCGAGCTGCCCGGCGTCAGCCACGCCTACTCCGGGCGCCGCATCCTGATCAGCGGTGCCGGCGGTTCCATCGGATCCGAGCTCTGCCGCCAGCTGCTCGGCTGCAAGCCCGAATGCATCGTCGCGCTCGACCACTCGGAACTGGCGCTCTACAACATCGACAAGGAGCTGCGCGACCTCTCGGACGACGGGCTCAAGATCACCCCGGTGCTGGGCTCGGTGCTCGACGAATCGCTCGTGGCCAGCGTCCTCGAGCGGTATCGCATCGACGTCGTCCTGCACGCTGCCGCCTACAAGCACCTGCCGATGGTCGAAAGCAACGTCATCACCGGCATGCGCAACAACGTGCTCGGCACCAAGGTCATTGCAGAGGCGGCGCGAGAGGCCGGGGTTGAGCGTTTCATCCTCGTCTCGTCGGACAAGGCCGTGCGCCCGACCAACGTCATGGGGGCGTCCAAGCGCCTCGCCGAACTGATCGTCCAGGACCTCGCCACGCGCAGCACCGGCACGCGATTCTCGATGGTCCGCTTCGGCAACGTGCTTGGCTCCTCCGGGTCGGTCATTCCGCTCTTCGAAGAGCAGATCGCCCGCGGCGGCCCGGTCACCCTCACCGACACGCGTGTCACGCGCTACTTCATGACCATTTCCGAAGCGGCGCGGCTGGTGCTCCTGGCGGGCTCCTTTTCGCGCGGGGGGGACGTCTTCGTGCTGGACATGGGCGAGCCGGTGCCGATCCGCAAGCTGGCGCGCCAGATGATCGAAGGCGCCGGCTACTCTGTGCGCAACGAGGCAAACCCCGATGGCGACATAGAGATCCGGGTGACCGGCCTGCGCAAGGGCGAGAAGCTGCACGAGGAGCTGCTGATCTCCACCGACATGCTCACCACGCCGCACCACAAGATCCTCCGCGCGCAGGAGAGCTATCTTTCGGAGTTCGAGATCGCCACCGCGATCAAGGACCTGCGCCAGGCGATCAGCGAGCGCGACGAGGAGTTCGCGCGCGAGATCATCGCGCGCTGGGTCGAACGCAGCGACGACCTCCCGGCCAAATCAGAGGAACAGCAATCTCTCTGAGGCGCGTACACGGGCAGGCCACCGGACATGCGAACAGCGGGTCCGAGCGATAACGCGAAAAAGGGGCGCGGCAATCCGCGCCCCTTTTTGAGTTCTGCTCCGTAGCTGGCGCCGCAGCCTCACCGGCCGGGAATGTCGCTGCGCGCCGGCGCCGGATCCCACTCCTCGATGATATGGGCAGCCTCCTCTGCGCTCTCGACAAAGCGAAAGAGATCGAGGTCCTCGGGGCTGATCGTCCCGGCCTCCTTCAGCGCCTCCCAGTTGATGATCGTCTCCCAGAACTTGCGACCGAACAGCAAGAAGGGCACCCGCTCCATCCGCCCGGTCTGGATCAGCGTCAGCGCCTCGAACATCTCGTCGAGCGTGCCGAAGCCGCCGGGGAAGACGCAGATCGCCCGCGCCCGCATCAGGAAGTGCATCTTGCGGATCGCGAAATAATGGAAGTTGAAGCAGAGGTTCGGCGTCACGTATTCGTTCGGCGCCTGCTCGTGCGGCAGCACGATGTTGAGCCCGATCGACACGCCGCCCGCCTCTTCGGCGCCACGGTTGCCCGCCTCCATCACGCCGGGACCGCCGCCCGTGGTCACCACGAACTCGCGGTTTCCGGTGGCGATCGACTTCTTGGTCATCGCCTGCGCGAAGAGCCGCGCCTCCTCGTAGAAGTGCGACAGCTCGGCCAGCGTCTGGGTGCGCGCCGAACCCTTCTCGGCGGGCGACGGAATGCGCGCGCCGCCGAAGAGCACGATCGTGCTGTCGATCTGCCGCTCGTCGAGTTCGAGCTGTGGCTTCAGCAGCTCCAGCTGCAATCGCACCGGCCGCAACTCCTCGCGGCACAGGAACGCCTCGTCGGCAAAGGCCAGGCGGTAGGACGGGGCGCGCGTCTGCGGCGTGTCCGGGATCTGCTCTGCAGTCTTGCGGTCACGTCCGGCGTCGCGGAAGATGGAGTGGCGTTCGTCGTTCATGTCGGCCGTCCTTGTTCTGCTCAGACTCTGAATATAGCGTGCCCGGCGGCAAGAGCATCAGAGGAAAACGAAAAATGGACTGGAAAGCCGAGATCGCCGCCGCCGCGGAACGCAGTTCTGCATACGTGCAGCGCACACCGGTGATGCGCAGCACGGTACTGTGGGATCATCCGGTCGACCTCAAACTCGAGCAGATGCAGCACACCGGCAGCTTCAAGGCGCGAGGCGCGTTCAACACGCTGCTCAGCCAGCCGGTCCCGAGCGCCGGCGTGGTCGCGGCTTCCGGCGGCAACCACGGCGCGGCGGTGGCCTATGCCGCAACGCAGCTGGGCCACCGCGCGCATATCTTCGTCCCCGAGATCGCCGGCCCCGCCAAGATCGCCCTGATCGAGCGCACCGGCGCGGCGCTGACCGTGGTGCCTGGCGAATATGCCAACGCGCTGGAGCAGGCCCGCGCCTATGAAGCCGAGACCGGCGCCATGCAGGTCCACGCCTATGATGCCCCCGCCACGCTCGCCGGGCAGGGTACTCTGATGCGCGAATGGGAACAGCAAGGGCTCGAGGCCGACACGGTGCTCATCGCCGTCGGCGGCGGCGGGCTGATCGGCGGCGCGCTCGGCTGGCTGCAGGGCGCGCGCCGGGTGGTCGCCGTCGAACCCGAGCAGGCGTGCACGCTGGATGCCGCGCTGGAGGCCGGCGCGCCGGTGGATGTCGAGGTCTCGGGCGTCGCCGCCAACGCGCTCGGTGCGCGGCGCATCGGCGGCCTCTGCTTCGATCTCGCGCAAGAATACCTCG
This sequence comes from Roseobacteraceae bacterium, assembly GCA_048381755.1. Taxonomy (GTDB): domain Bacteria; phylum Pseudomonadota; class Alphaproteobacteria; order Rhodobacterales; family Rhodobacteraceae; genus Salipiger. The sequence goes on along the minus strand of JBLXGS010000008.1, from coordinate 173,500 downwards.
CGCGCCGGGTGACCGTCATCGACGCCGCGATCACCGAGGCGCAGCGCACGCTCTGGCAGGCGCACCGGCTTCTGGTCGAACCGGCCGGTGCCACCGCGCTTGCCGCGCTGCGCTCGGGCGCCTATCGCCCGGAGCCCGGCGAGCGCGTGGCGGTGCTGCTCTGCGGCGGCAATATCGCACCCGACCCGCTGGGCTGATCCGCGCCTCCTGCTCCCGGCCCTTCTTCTCTTTGAAAATACGCCGGGGGTGAGCCCGGAACGGGCGAGGGGGCAGCGCCCCCTTCCCCGCCGACCGCCCCGTGCAGATCACCGGATCAGCGGAACCGCCCGCTGCGCTCCAGCACCTCGATCTGGTAGCCGTCGGGGTCGGCAACGAAAAAGAACCGCGCCACCACCTCGCCAGCCGGGGCGAATTCCACCAGCTTGCGCGGCGCGAGGCCGGCGGCCTCAAACCGCGCATGTTCGGCATCGAGGTCTTCAACCGAAACCGCGAAATGCCCATAGCCGTCGCCGAGATCATAGGGCTCGGTCCGGCCCTTGTTCACCGTCAGCTCCAGTTCGAAGCCGCTCTCGGGATTGCTGAGGTACACCAGCGTGAACTCCGGGAAGTCCAGCCGGTCGGCCACGGTCAGGCCGAAGGCGGTCTCGTAGAAGGCCAGCGAACGCGCCTCGTCGAGGACGCGGATCATGCTGTGGATCGGTTTTGCCAAGGGTCTCTCCCGTCGTTGTTCGCAGGGGCCCATGCCCCGCAGGGGCGGCACCACGCCGCTCCGGCCACGGTGCGCATTGTCGCGGCGGCACCCTGCCGCTATAGGGCAGTAAACCCGGACGACAGGAGACGCAAATGTCCAACGCCCAGCTCGAAACCGCCATCGAAGCCGCCTGGGAGGCGCGCGACACGATCACCCCCGCAACCACCGGCGAAACCCGCGAGGCCATCGAGGATACGCTGAACGCCCTCGACAGCGGCACACTGCGCGTGGCGGAGAAACAGGCGGACGGCAGCTGGCACGTCAACCAGTGGGCCAAGAAGGCCGTTCTGCTCGGCTTCCGCATCAAGGACATGGAGCAGCACGACGGCGGCCCGCAGGGCTCCGGCTGGTGGGACAAGGTCGACAGCAAGTTCAAGGGCTGGGGCGAAAACCAGTGGAAGGCCGCGGGCTTCCGCGCCGTGCCCAACGCCGTTGTCCGCAAATCGGCCTACATCGCGCCGGGCGTGGTGCTGATGCCGTCCTTCGTCAACCTCGGCGCCTATGTCGACAGTGGCACCATGGTGGACACCTGGGCGACCGTCGGCTCCTGCGCGCAGATCGGCAAGGGCGTGCACCTTTCGGGGGGCGTCGGCATCGGCGGCGTGCTCGAGCCCATGCAGGCCGGCCCGACCATCATCGAGGACAACTGCTTCATCGGCGCGCGTTCGGAAGTGGTCGAGGGCGTGATCGTCCGCGAGGGCTCGGTGCTCGGCATGGGCGTCTTCCTCGGCCAGTCGACCAAGATCGTCGACCGCGAGACCGGCGAAGTCATGTACGGCGAAGTGCCGCCCTATTCGGTCGTCGTCGCGGGCTCGATGCCGTCGAAGAACGGCGTCAGCCTCTACTGCGCGGTCATCGTCAAGCGCGTCGACGAGAAGACCCGCTCGAAGACCGGCATCAACGAGCTGCTGCGCGACTGATCCGTCGGGCCGCGGCCCGGCCATGAGGGTTTTCGGAAAGGGGCGCTTCGGGTGCCCCTTTTCTTTTGGCCGCTCCCGCCCTCGGGCTTCGTCTTGAGCCCGCAGGTATCTTCGTACCGCACAAAGGAACCTTCTTCGCCCCAAGGCGTTCCCCCTGCGTCACTTTTCCAAACAGGGGATACGCACCATGGGTCTCGGAATTATTGCTTCCATCATCGTCGGCGGGCTCGCCGGCTGGATCGCCTCGATGATCATGAAGGCCGACACCGGCATCTTGACGAACATCATCCTCGGGATCATCGGTGCGGTGGTGCTGAACCTGATCCTCTCGCTGGTCGGCATCTACGCGGCCAACACCTGGATCCCGCAGCTCATCGTCGGCATCATCGGGGCCAGCCTGCTGATCTGGGGCTATCGCAAGCTGCGCTGACCGCTTGATCTCCTCCCTCTCCCTCCCGCTGCTGCTGGCCGTCTTCGCGGTGGCCGGCGCAATCGTCGTCGCCGTCTCGGTGCGTGCGACCTCGCTGGCCGATCTCATCGCCGACCGCACGCGGATGGGCGAGGCACTGGCCGGCGGCGTGCTGCTGGGCGGCGCGACCTCACTGTCGGGCGTCGTCGTCTCGGTTACCGGCGCGGCGGGAGGCGACGCCAGTTTCGCCGTGTCGAACGCCGTCGGCGGCATCGCCGCGCAGACGCTGTTCCTTGCCATTGCCGACCTGCTGCACCGCCGCGCCAACCTCGAGCACGCCGCCGCCGAGCCTGCCAACCTCTTCCAGGCAGTCATGCTCATGCTCCTGCTCTCGCTGCCGCTGGCCGCCATGGCCGGACCGGAGCTGACCTTCCTTGGCATCCACCCGATCTCCCCGCTGATGCTCATCGCCTACATCGCCGGCGTGAAGCTCTCCGCATCGGTCCGAGAGGCCCCCATGTGGCAGCCAGTCGAGACCTCCGACACCCGCCACGACGAGCCCGATGACGAGAACGACCCCCAAGCGCCGGTGCTGAAACCGGCTCTCATCTTCGCGGCGCTTGTGGCAATCATGGGTCTTTGCGGATGGGTGATCTCCCAGGTGGGCGGCGCCTTCATCACCCGCTTCGGTCTTGGCTCCAGCCTCGTCGGCGCGCTGATCACCGCCACCGTGACCTCGCTGCCCGAGCTGATCACCACGCTGGTCGCCGTGCGCCGCGGCGCGCTGCAACTCGCCGTGGGCGGCATCATCGGCGGCAACACCTTCGACACACTGTTCCTGGTCTTCTCCGACGTGGCCTACCGCGAGGGCTCGCTCTACCACCACATGACCCAGACCGACGTCTATTGGCTGGCCACGGGCCTGATCATGACCGCCATCCTGCTCGGCGGGCTGATCCTGCGCCAGCGTGAGGGCCCCGCCCGCATCGGCATCGAGAGCGTGCTGTTGATGGGGGTCTACGCCTGTGCCGTCGCAGTTGCGGTGATCGCGCCCTGAGCCACCGCTCCCGGTGGTCCACGCCTCCGCCGATGCAGAGGACAGGATCAGCGGTGAACTGAAAAGTCGTGATGAACCGCTTCGATGTTGCAGCCATCCGGGTCGAGCACGAACGCGCCATAGTATCCGGCGTGGTCCTCGGAACGCAGCCCCGGCTTCCCGTTGTCGCGGCCACCGGCTTCGATCGCGGCGGCGTAGAAGCGGTCGACCGACGCGAAGAATGCCTCAGTGCCCGTGCCCCGAACCCCGCGCCTTCACGGCGACGTATGAGGCAAGGCCGCGATGCCCCCTGCTTGACATGGGACCGCCGCTTGCGCATTGCGGACGGCAGGCATCGCGGAGCGAGAGAACATGGGCAAGAAACCGTCGAAACAGCAGGTCTACACGCTTCTGGTCGAGGTCGGCCGCAAGGACGGCGACGGGCTGCCCAAGGGTGCAACCGGCGCCGGGCTGCTCTGCTACGCGTCGGGCGTCGATGAGGCCGAGGCGGTGCGCGAGACCGTGGCGATCCTGAAACAGGCCGACATGAACCCGCTCGATGTGACCGGATACGGCACCGAGGAAGAGCGCAAGGCACAGGGCATGGACATCGACGACAACGAGCGCGAACTGATGGGGCGCGCGCTCGAGGAAAACTCGGTGATCGTCGCCCAGGTCACGCCGTTCTACGACGATGACGAGGACGACGACGAGGACTGATCCCGCTCAGCCGGGGATGATCTCGAACTTCGTGACATCCACCATGCCGCGGTCGGTGATCTTCAGGGCGGGGATCACCGGCAGCGCAAGGAACGCGAGCTGCAGGAAGGGCTCCTCAAGCGTCACGCCCAGACTGCGCGCCGCGGCGCGCAGCTCGACCAGCCGGTCGCGCACCTCCTCGAACGGCAAGAGGCTCATCAGCCCCGCCACCGGCAGCGCCAGCTCGGCGAGGATCTCTCCTTCTGCCGCCACCACGAAACCGCCCTCGATTTCCGCCAGTCGGTTCGACGCCAGCGCCATGTCGGCGTAATCGGCGCCGACGCAGGCGATGTTGTGGTGGTCGTGGCAGACCGTCGAGGCAATCGCCCCCTTCTTCAGCCCGAACCCCCGCACGAAACCCGTGGCGATATTGCCGTTCTTGCCGTGCCGCTCGACCACCGCGATGCGGATCAGATCGCGCGCCACGTCGGGGGCCTTGTCGCCGTTCTCGATAACCACTGTCTCGTGCAGATGGTCGGTGAGGATCTGCCCCTCGCGGATGCCGATCACGTCGGTTTCCTCGCGGTTGGCGGTGGCGCGGAAGCTCTGCGGAGTGAGACTTGGCGCGTGCACGGAGTCGCGGCCGACCTCGGGGATCGTGTCGCGCGCGGCAAAGGCCGCATTGTCCACCACCACGCCGCCCGCCAGCACCAGCTGCGCATGGCACCCCTCGAGGCTGTCGATGGCGACGATATCGGCCCGCTTGCCCGGCGCGATCATCCCCCGGTCCTTGAGGCCAAAGGCCTCGGCCGCCGACAGCGACGCCGCGCGATAGGCGGCCAGTGGTGGCGTCCCCAGGGCGATCAGCGTGCGGATCATGTAATCGAGATGCCCGTGCTCGCCGATGTCCAGCGGGTTCCGGTCGTCGGTGCAAAGGCACATGTAGGGCGAGGTCCGCTCGCTGAGCAGCGGCTGCAGCGCGTGCAGGTCCTTCGAAACCGACCCCTCGCGGATCAGCACCCGCATGCCCTTGCGCAGTTTCTCCAGCGCTTCCTCGGCGCTGGTCGCCTCGTGCTCGGTGCGGATACCCGCCGCCAAATAGGCATTGAGATCGCGCCCCGACAGCAGCGGGCAATGACCGTCGATATGCCCGCCCTCGAAGAGCCGCAGCTTCTTCATCGCCTCGGGGTCGCGGAAGATCACGCCGGGGTAATTCATGAACTCCGCCAGCCCGATGCCCGAGGGATGCCCCATCAGCTCGGCAATGTCTGCGGCCAGAAGCTCAGCGCCAGCGGTTTCCATGTGGGTCGAGGGCACGCAGGACGACAGCTGCACGCGGATGTCCATGATGGTGTGTGCGCTCGCCTCCTGGAAATACCGGATGCCTGCCGCGCCGATCACGTTGGCGATCTCATGTGGGTCGCAGATCGCCGTCGTCACGCCGCGCGGCGTTACGCAGCGGTCGAATTCGAAGGGCGTGACCAGCGAGCTTTCGATGTGCAGATGCGTGTCGATGAACCCGGGCACGAGGATCGCGCCGCCGACATCGATCTCGCGCTTGCCCTCGTAGCTCTCGTAGACGCCGACGATGCTGTCGCCGCAGATCGCCACGTCGCCCGCGATCAGCTCGCCGGTGATCAGGTCGAGGATGCGCCCGCCCTTCAGGACCAGATCCGCCGCCTCGTCGCCGCGTCCCTGCGCGATCTTCTTCTCGAGTTCCGCCATGCCTGCCTCCGTCTGCCGGTCTTGCTGTTGTGTCGTGCCGTCGTGTTTCCCGCAGCCTGCCACAGCCCGCGCCTGAAAGGCGAGAGGCCTTGCGCCTCGCCCGGTTGCAAAGCATTGGCGAAAGGCGCTTACTTGCGCGCAGAAAAACCAACAGGGGACAAGATCATGACCATTTCCCGCCTTGCGCTCGTTGCAGCGCTGGCCACTGCCGGTGCCGCCGGTATCGCCCGGGCCGATTGCAACAGCGTCACCTTCTCGGATGTGGGCTGGACCGACATCACCGCCACCACCGCCGCGACCACCGTGATCCTCGAGGCGCTCGGCTATGACACCGACATCAAGGTGCTCTCGGTGCCGGTCACCTACACCTCGATGGACCGGGGCGACGTCGATGTCTTCCTCGGCAACTGGATGCCCACGATGGAGGGCGACATCGCCCCCTACCGCGAGAAAGGCTCGGTCGACACCGTCCGCGCCAACCTCGAAGGGGCGAAGTACACGCTGGCGACCAATGCCGCCGGTGCCGCGCTCGGCATCAACGATTTCGCCGATATCGCCGCCCACGCTGACGAGCTCGACGAGACCATCTACGGCATCGAGCCGGGCAACGACGGCAACCGGCTGATCCTCGACATGATCGAGGCGGACGCCTTCGGGCTGAAGGCGTTCGACGTCAAGGAAAGCTCCGAGCAGGGCATGCTGGCGCAGGTCGATCGCGCCACCAAGCGCGACGAGCCGATCGTCTTCCTTGGCTGGGAGCCGCATCCGATGAACGCCAACTTCGACCTGACCTACCTGTCGGGCGGCGACGACTGGTTCGGCCCTGATTTCGGCGGCGCGACGGTCTACACCAACACCCGCGCCGGCTACGTCGAAGAATGCCCGAACGTCGGCAAACTGCTGACCAACCTCGAGTTCTCGCTGCAGATGGAGAACGAGATCATGGGCGCGATCCTCAACGACGGCACCGACCCCGACGAGGCTGCCACCGCGTGGCTGAAGGCCAACATGGGCGTCCTCGACGGCTGGCTCGACGGCGTGACCACGCTGGAAGGCGGCGCAGCCAAGGATGCGGTGACCGAGGACCTGAACTGACGCCGACCCCGACTTTCCACCCCGCCCGCTCGGGCGGGGTGACACGATACCATTAAATTTGAGGCGATTTTCCCCGCGCCCAGCGGGGTCCGGTTCAGCAAGCCTTCACCTGTCCCCCGCCAGATGTCCCGAGGATGTCTCTCTGGACGGACCCTTGCCCATGAGCCTGCGCCTTATGCTCTTCGCCGCGCTCGGACCGCTTCTGGCGCTCCTGCTCTACTTTTCCGGGCAAGAGTTGCTGCGGCTCGAGCGCAACGCCGAGAACCTCGAACGCGTCGCTCGCATCGCCGCAGAGGCCGAGGTGCTCTCCGATCTCGCGCACGAACTGCAGAAGGAACGCGGCTATTCCGCCGGCTTCACGTCCTCGCGCGGCAAGAATTTCTCCACCGACCTTGCCCGCCAGCGAGAGGCCACCGACGCGGTGCTCGCCGGGTTCTTCGACGCCCTGCCGGAAACGTCGAGCGCCGCGGCCACAGACATCGAAATCGCCCGCGACCGGCTCTCAACTCTGGCTGACACGCGCGCCGAGATCGACAGATTCGCGCTCACCGTCCCCGAACTGGCGGGCTTCTACACAGGCCTCGTCAACCAGCTGCTGTCCGCGGGCCGCCAGATGCGCGACATCGCCCGCTCCCCCGCCACCGGAGCGCTGATGGAAGCGCATGAGGCGGTCGCCCTGGCCAAGGAAAGCGCCGGATTGGCCCGCGCCATGGGTGCCACGGGCCTCGGCACGGATGCATTTCCGCAACAGGTTCATCGGCGGTTCATGGACTTGATCGCACGCGAATCTGCCCACCTGACCCGCGCTTCGCAGGTCCTCGACCAACCCGGCCTGCTGGAAGACCTCGGCGCCACGCCTGCGGCAAGGGCGCTTGCCCCGATGATCGAAACAATTTCCGCCCTGCCCTACGGTGGCAGCCGCGGTGCGCTCACGGCCCCGGCCTGGTTCGCCGCTTCTACCGCCTGGATCAACGCGCTGCGCGACCTTGAAACCCGGCTCAGTACCCAGACCTCCGCGCTGGCCATCTCAACCGCAGAGCAGGCCCGCAGCAGCCTCCTGGTCACCGGCGCGGTGACCCTGCTGATGACCCTGGTCATGGCCGGTATTGCGGTGCTGATCGCCGAGTTCGTCACGCGGCGGCTCGGTCGGCTCACTGGCGTGATGATGGACTTCGTCGAAGGCCGGTTCGAGGCTTGGGTCCCCTATATCCACAGCCGCGGCGAGATCGGGCGCATGGCGCAGGCGATCTACCGCTTCAAGCAGCTCTCCAAGGCCGCAATCGAAAAGCGCGCCGAGGACGAGGCCCAGCTCAATGCCCGCCACCAGCAGGTCGTCGACCTGATGACCGAGGGGCTGAATGCACTGGCCCGCGCGGATCTGACCCTGCGTTTCGACGAGCCGCTGGCCGAGGAATATGACGCGATCCGCACCGACTTCAACACCGCCACCGCCCGCCTGCGCGAGGTGATGCGCGCGGTTTCCGGCACCGTCGGCGAGATCGAGCAGCGCTCGCGCGGGCTGCTCGGCTCGGCCTCCGATCTCGCGGAGCGCACGACCACGCAGGTCGAAACCATCAGCAGCACCGCCGAAACCGTCTCGGGATTGACCAGCACCCTGGCAGAGACCGATGTCGCGTTGAAGGACGTCAAGCACCTCGCCGATGAGGCCAAGGGCCGCGCCGACCGCTCCGGCGAGGTGGTGCGCAACGCCGTCGCCGCCATGGATCGCATCGCCGAAAGTTCTGGCCGCATCGCCCAGATCACCACGGTGATCGAAGATATTTCCTTCCAGACCAACCTTCTGGCGCTCAACGCCGGGGTCGAGGCCGCACGCGCCGGGGGGGCGGGCAAGGGGTTTGCCGTGGTCGCCATGGAGGTGCAGGGCCTGGCAAGCCGCTCCGCCGATGCCGCGCTCGAGATCAAGGGGCTGATCGAGGAAAGCGCGCGCGAGGTCAGCGGCGGCGTCAACCTTGTCGGCGAGACCGGAGAGGCGCTGCAGGCGATCCTCGAACAGATCCTGCGCGTCGACGAGGTGCTCTCGAACATCAGCGCCGCCGCCGAGTCCCAGAACCGCGAGCTGCAGGGGGTGAACGCTGCGATGACACGCCTGCGCGACCTCACCTCACAGAACACCGAGGTCGCCGATGCCAGCCGCGACGCCTCGACCGAACTGGCCGAGGGTGCCCAGCGCCTGTCGGCGCTGGTCAGCGAGTTTGACCTGCGCGTCCCGGAGCAGGCTCAGGCCACGGCGCATCCAGCAACCGTGACCCGAACAGAGGAAACCCGGGCAGCCTGATCTGCCGCGTCACTCACAAGGGGGCAGGTCACGAAGTGCAGATCACTCGAGAGAGGCAGGACACAGTTGGCTGACCGCACGCGCAGACATAGGCCGGAGGATCGCGCCGTCCCCGGCGCGCCGTTCAGCCGATCATCGCCTTGATCGCAGCAGCATGGGCGGGATCGGCGCCCAAAGTATCCTCGGCGAGAGCGCGGGCAGTGGGCAACAGCGCCTCGGGCGGCACAATCCGGTCGATCAGCCCCCAGCCCTGCGCTTCTTCCACCGGCACCTTCTGCCCCGCCATCAGGATCATCTTTGCCCGCGCCGGGCCGACCAGCGCGGCCAGCCGGCTCGGGTCCGACGGTTGCGGCAGGAACCCCAGCTTCATCACCGGGTAGAAGACCTTGGCTCCGGGCACCGCAATGCGCAGGTCGCAGGCCAGCGCCATGCCCATCGCGCCGCCTGCCAGCGTGCCGTTCAGCGCGCAGATGGTCAGTCCCGGCAGCGCCGCGATGGCTCCCGACAACCGCTCCCAGAGCGGCGAAGTGGCAAGCCCAGCCCGCGCCGCCTCCAGATCCGCGCCGGCAGAGAACACCTTTCCCGTGCCGGTGATTACCAGAACCTGCGCGTCGCGCGCCGCTTCCGCGATCGAGCAGAGCCGCTCCAGCATGTCCGGTGTCAGCGAATTGGCCTTGTCCGGCCGGTCTATCACCGCCTGCCAGTAGCCGCCCTCGCGCTCCAGCGTGATCATGCGACGCCGATCGCCTTGCGCACCGCCTCGTCGCGCAGCGAGATCTCGCCGCCGAGGTGGGCATCGGTCTCGGGGCCGCACATCCACAGCAGCGCCTTGGCCACCCATTCGGGAGGGATGTGGTCTTCCCACTCCAGCTCGCTGACCGGGTTCACCCCGGAGGCCTTGATCGTGCGCTGCATCTGCGTCGCCACCGTGCCCGGCGAGAGCGAGATGGCGCGGATGCCCCGGTCGCGATACTCGGCGTCGGCCATGCGGGTCAGCATCAGCGCCCCGGCCTTCGAGGCGCAATAGGCCGACCAGCCCTCGAGCGGGTGATGCGCCGCGCCCGAGCCGATGGTCAGCACCGAGCCGCCGCCCGCCGCCAGCATCAGCGGCAGCGCCGCGTGCATGCCGTGGTAGACGCCCTTGAGGTTGACGTCGATGACCTGCCCCCAGGCACCCGGATCGGCCCCGGCCAGCGGCGCGATCGGCTCGATCACCCCGGCGTTGTTGACCAGCACGTCGATCCGCCCGAACGCCGAGACGCAGGCCTGCACCGCCTGATCCATCTCCCAGTAGCGTGAGATGTCGCAGGGGATGGCCATTGCCTTCGGCCCGATCTCCCCGGCCAGTTCGGTCACCGCCTCGCGACCCCGCGCCACAAGTGCGACATTCGCGCCGGCCTCGGCGAAGAGGCGCGCAGTCGCGGCCCCGATGCCCCGGCTCGCACCTGTGATCAGCGCGGTTTTCCCTGTCAGATCCATGGATTGCCCCATCGCTTGAAGATTCCCTTATTTGGTAAACACTGGTCGATCCCCGGTCCACCCTCTTGACCCCGGCGCGCGTGGAGGCGAACTCTAGGCCAGGAATTGCGGCCCAGGGCGAAAAGGATTGGATATGCGGTTTTTCACAAGGGGTTTCGGGACTGCTGCGACGGCACTGGCCCTCGCGCTGCCCGCGCATGCCGATGTCACGCCCGCGCAGGTCTGGGACGATCTGTCGGAGCTTCTCGAAGGGGTCGGCTACGAGGTCTCGGTCACCGAAAGCGAAAGCGGCGGCAACCTGTTGCTGGGTGACCTGACCCTGCGCATGGCGATCCCGGAGAGCGAGGGCCAGGCCGCCGGAGACGTGACCGTTGGCCTCGCCGACCTGACGCTGGAGGATCTCGGCGACGGCACCGTCGGCTTGCGGTTCCCCAGCCCGATGCCGATCGAGGTGCGGGTCACCGAGGAAGGTACGGACCCGGTCGAGATGACTCTCGAACTGACGCAGGACGCGCTGAGCCTGATCGCCTCGGGGGATCCCGACGCGCTGAACTACGCCTATAGCGCCGACGCCACGCAGCTCGACCTGGTGCGCCTCGTCGCCGAGGGCGAGGAGCTGTCCCGCGACGTGTTCAGCGCCAGCCTCGGCACCGGGCCGCTGTCCGGCAACTCCGAGGTTGCCACGGTGGACGGCAAACGCCGCTACGGCCACAGCTACCAGACGGGCGAGCTGCGCTACGATCTTTCGGGCAGCGATCCCGAGCAGCCCGATGCCACCGCGCAGGTATCCGGGCGGCTCACAGGGCTGACCAGCAAAGGTGAATCGGTGATCCCCGAGATCGCCGACCAGAGCGATGCCTCGGCGATCATGAGTGCCGGCTTCGAAGGCAGCGGTGCCTTTACCTTCGAGACCGGCCAGACGAGCTTTGCCTTCACCGAAGACGGCAACACGACGACCGGCAGCAGCAGTTCGCAGGGCGGCAGGCTCGAAGGTGCGCTCGACGGCACCCGGATGAGCTATGCGCTGAGCCTCGACACGCTCACCTACGAGGCCGAGGGCGGCGAGCTGCCCTTCCCGGTGAGCGCCGCGATCGAGAAGGTCGGCCTCAACCTGTCGCTGCCACTGGCGGAGGCGGAGGCGCCGCAGGACATGGCCCTCGGGATGACCCTCGGTGGGCTGACCCTGTCGGACGCGATCTGGGGCATCTTCGATCCCGGCGCGACGCTGCCACGCGATCCCGCCACCGTGGCCTTCGACATCACCGGCAAGGCGACGCCGCTGGTCTCGATCTTCGACCCCGCTGGCCTGACAAAACTCGAGGAAGAAGAGACCCCGCCGGCGGAGCTCAACGCGATCACGCTGAACAGCCTGACGGTCTCGGCCGCAGGAGCGGAAATCACCGGACAGGGCGATTTCACGTTCAACCAGGATGACACCGAGAGCTTCGGCGGAATGCCTGCGCCCGAGGGCGAGGTGACCTTCAACATCAGCGGCGCCAACGGGCTGATCGACAAGCTGATCGCCATGGGGCTGCTGAGCCAGCAGGACGCCATGGGAGCGCGGATGATGCTGGGCATGTTCACCGTACCGGGCTCCGAGCCGGACACCCAGGTCTCGACCATCGAGGTGAATGACCAGGGCCAGGTCCTCGCCAACGGCCAGCGGATCAAGTAACACCCGGATATGAAAAAGGGGCGGATGGTAACATCCGCCCCTTTTTCGTTCACCCGGCTCCAAATCTCTTCGAAGAGATTTGCAAGCTCCTTCGAAGGAGCTTGAGCCCCCGAAGCCTGACCTACTTCGCCATGAGGTCCGGCAGCTCGCCAGTCAGCCCTGCCGCCTCGCGCACGAAGTTGCGGCGCAGGCCGGGCATGCCCTGCACGAGCGCCATGCCAAGATCGCGCCCCGCGCGCAGGATCGGGTTGTCGTTCGAGAAGAGCCGGTTGAACAGATCCGTCGCCGCCGCCAGCGCCGCCGTATCGAAGCGCCGCCAGCTCTGGTAGCGCGCCAGCACCAAGGGCGAGGCCACGTCCTCTCCGCGCCGCTGCGCGTGGCTCAGCACATGTGCCAGCGCCGCCACATCGCGCAGCCCGGCGTTGAGCCCCTGCCCGGCGATCGGGTGCATCCCATGCGCCGCGTCCCCCACCAGCGCCAGCCGATCGGCAACGAAGGCATTCGCCAGCGTCAGGCCCAATGGGTAGGTGTAGCGCGGCCCGGCAAGCGAGATCTCTCCGAGGAAGTCGCCGAAGCGCGGGCGCAGTACCTGCAGGTATTCGTCATCGGGCAACGCATGGATGGCACGTGCCAGCGCATCCTTCTCGCTCCAGACGATGGAACTGCGCCCCCCGGTCAGCGGCAGGATCGCCAGCGGCCCGCTGGGCATGAAGAACTGATGCGCCACGCCCTCGTGCGGCAGCTCATGCGCAATGGCGCAGACCAGCGCGGTCTGCCCGTAGGTCCAGCCCATGCGCCTGATCCCGGCGCGCGCGGCGGTGCCGCTGCTGCGCCCGTCCGCCCCGACCAGCAGCCGCCCGCGCAGGGTGCCGCCATCCGCCAGAGTGACCGTCACGCCCGAGACGTCCACCGACTGCCCGATCACGGTGGCCGCGGCGCGATGGGTGATCAGCGGCTCGGCCGCCATGGCCTCGAGCAGCGCACGGCGCAGGAAACGGTCCTCGACCATATGGCCCATCGGCCCCTCCTCGATCTCTGCCGAGGCAAAATCGAGCCCGAGGAAAACCTCCGCCTCGCCGACGCGGCCGTCGGTGACGCGGATCGCGCTCATCGGCTGGGCGTCGGGGGCCAGCTGCTCCCAGAGCCCGAGATTGGCCAGCAAGCGCACCGAGGCGAGCGCCAGCGCATAGGCGCGGCCGTCGAATTCCGGCTCCGCCCGCGCTTCGGCAGGCAGGGCGTCGATGACGGTGGCGCTGAGCCCGGCCTTGGCCGCCGCCAGCGCGAGGGCGGGACCGTTGAGCCCGCCGCCGATGATGAGCAGATCGCTGTCCTGTGTCATGGGGCGTACTATGGTCCTGCGACCGGGATTGTCCATGCGCCCGCGTGCCGCTACCGTCGCGCCGATCGAAAAAAGCAAAGCCGCCCAGCGTGGAAGGCGGCCCCTGGAAGGAAAGCGGCATGACGGATTGGACAGGCAAGAGCGCGGCAGAGCTGGGGCGGGCGATCGGGGCGGGCGAGGTTGACCCGGTCGATCTGGCGCAGGCCTATCTCGACAAGATCGCGGCGCACCCGCTGAAGGACCGCATCTACGCCCGCGTCACGCCGGAGCGCGCGCTGGCCGAGGCGAAAGCCGCCAGCGACCGCGCCAAGGCGGGCATGCGCCTGTCGCCGATCGACGGCGTGCCGGTGAGCTGGAAGGACCTCTTCGACACCGCGGGCGTTGCGACCGAGGCGGGATCGAAGCTGCTCGAGGGCCGCGTGCCCGGCGCCGACGCCAAGGTGCTGCAAACCGCGACCGCCATGGGGCTCGTCTGCCTTGGCAAGACCCACCTGTCCGAGCTGGCCTTCTCCGGTCTGGGGCTGAACCCGGTCACCGCCACGCCGCCCTCGGTCAATGACGCCGAGGCCGTGGCAGGCGGCTCCTCGTCGGGCGCAGCGGCCTCGGTCGCCTTCGGACTCGCCGCCGCGGCGGTGGGCTCGGACACCGGCGGCTCGGTGCGCATTCCCTCGGCCTGGAACGATCTGGTGGGGCTGAAGACCACCGCGGGCCGCCTGTCCCTGGTCGGCGCGGTACCGCTGGCGTCGCGCTTCGACACCGTCGGCCCGCTCTGCCGCACGGTCGAGGACGCGGCGCTGATGCTTGCCGCGCTGGAGGGCCGCCGTGCTCCGGACCTGACCGGCGCCTCGCTCGAGGGCGTCCGCCTCGGGGCGCTGACCACCATCGTCATGGACGACCTGCGCCCCGAGCCTGCCGCCGCCTACCAGTCCGCGCTGGAGCGGCTGGCGGCGGCCGGTGCCGAGATCGTCCCGGTCGACGTGCCTGAGGTGGCCATCCCCATGGCCGACGCCGCGGTGCTCTACACCGCTGAGGCCTGGGCCACCTGGGGCGCCGACATCACCGCGCGCGGCGAGCTGATGTTCCCGCCGATCCGCGAGCGGTTCGAGGGCGGCAAGGCGTTCACCGCCGCCGAGTACATCACCGCCTGGGATCGTATGATGGCCGCCCGCGCCGCCTGGGCCGAGGCCACCGCCGGTTTCGACGCCGTGCTCTGCCCCACCGCCCCGAACCTGCCGCCGAAGGTCGACCGGCTGCTCAGCGATGACGCCTACTACGTGACCGAGAACCTACTGACCCTGCGCAATACCCGCGTCGGCAATGTCATGGGGCTCTGCACCACCACGCTGCCCACCGGCACGCCGAGCTGCGGCATCTCGCTCATGGCAGCGCCGATGGCGGAGGACCGACTGCTGCGCCTGTCGGCAGCGGCAGAGCAAGCGCTCGCCTGACACGAGACCCGGAAACTCAGGGCAGGCCGGACACGCGGCCTGCCGAAACCCGGCAACCGTTCATCCTTCCCGAAATACTCCCGCCGGAGGCGTTCTTCTCAGCCACAGCGCTGGTAGGTCAGCGGCTCCGGCAAGGCCCCCTCGCCGCTCTCCTGCCGCACGAGCGTATCGCCCTTGGCCACCAGCACCATATCGCGCTGCCAGCTCATGCCCTCTCCGGTGAAATCGAACCTGGCCTCAAGCCGTGTGTCCGAGCGTTCCGCGACATCCGCGAGCACTGCGCGGGATTCGTAGAAGCGCAGGCTCTCGGCACCGACCTCCATCAACCCTTTTGCGTCCCCCCGCGTCGAGGTGCAATCGGCGGGCACCAGCCCCCAGCGGCCCTGCATGGCCTCGGGGATCCCGGTTTCCTCAACGGCGGGGGTCACCGGATCGTCTTGCGGCAGGCAGGCGGAGACGAGTGCCAGCGCGGCAAGCGCAGCGAGCGGGGCGGGGGAACGGCGAAATCTTGTCATGCCTGCCAACCGTGAAGCAGCCGCCCGGGTTCCCCGGCCGCTCCGGTCCCGGCGCTGCTCCGCTCAGAAGGCCTGCAGCAGCTCCGCGGTCGGCCAGCCGTCCACCGGCAGCCCCAGTTCGGCCTGCATCGCCCGGACCGCAGCCCGCGTTCCGGCCCCGAGGATGCCGTCCACCTCGCCGACATCGTGCCCGCGCGCCTGCAACTTGCGCTGCAACTGTTGCATCTGCGGCCCCGACAGGCCCGGCGCGGGAGTGCCCGCGTCGTAGACCGGTGCCCCCTCGAGCCGCGTGGCGAAATAGGCGGCGGTCAGCACATAGGTGAAGCTCTGGTTCCACTCGAAGAAGACCCGGAAGTTCGGATAGGCGATGAAGGCCGGTCCGCCCCGGCCCTGCGGCAGCACGATCGACGCCTGCAGCCGCCCGTCGTCCAATGCGCCATTGCGCCCGGAGACGCCCAGCCGTTCCCATTCGGCGACGCTCATCGTCGTCTCCAGCCCGCTCAGCGCCCAGTCGAACCCGTCCGGCAGGGTGATTTCCTGCAGCCAGGGCTCATTCGGGCGCCAGCCCAGCGACGAGAGCATCCGCCCGCCGGACATCAGCGCGTCGGGCACCGAGGTCTTGAGCGTCACATGGCCGTCGCCGTCGCCGTCGACGCCGTTCTCGATGATGTCCTTCGGCAGCATCTGCACCATGCCGATCTCGCCCGCCCAGGCCCCGGTGGTGGTGGCGGGGTCGAAATCGCCGTGCCGGTAAAGCTCCAGCGCCGCCAGCAACTGCGGACGGAACAGCTCGGGACGGCGGCAATCATGCGCCAGCGTGGCCAGCGCATTAGCCGTGTTGAAGTTGCCTTGGTAGCCGCCGTAATCTGTCTCGAAGGCCCAGAACGCCAGCAGCACCCCACGCGAGACCCCGTATTCGGCCTCGATCCGATCAAAGACCGCGTCCCATTCCACCGCCTTGCGACGGCCCTTGTCGAGCCGGTCCTGAGAGATCAGCTTGCGCGAGAACTCGATGAAGGGCGACTGGAAGATGCCCTGCGCCCGGTCCGCCTTCAGCACCTTGGGGTCCTGTCGCAATCCGGCAAAGAACCGCTGCGCCGCGGCCGGGTCGGCGCCCTGTGCCACGGCCTCGTCCGACACCCCCTGCAGGAAGGCGCGGAAATCGCCGCCGCAGGGCGCGGGCTGCGCCTGAGCCGCCACGGGCAGCAGCAGGGGCAGCAGGGCTGCGGTCAGAAAGGACAGGCTACGCATGAAAACCTCGCACGATGATTGTCCCTACCCTAGCAGCCCGCATTCCGCTGACAAGCAGACCCGCGCCGGCGGGGATCACGACCTCCGGAGGCGAAAACCTGCACGTCCGAGACGCCATTAATGATTTATTTAGGAAGGAGATCGACAAAGAGGAGGAAGGGTAAAAAACAACTAAAATGGATCAAGACAACATACAGGTGCGGACAAAGGGGGAAGTCTGCCGGGAGATGAGCCATGAAGGTACTTATCGTACAGAGCGACCAGACCCTTGCCGGAACCTGGAGCAATCACCTGGAGCGGACCGGAGCAGATGTCAGCGTCGTCGCTGATCAGGACAGCGCGACACGGCTGATGCACATCGAAGACGTGGATGTCATCGTGCTCGACCTGATGCTGGCGTCGGGCAGTGCGCTGGCGGTGGCGGATTTCGCCTCTTACCGCCAGCCGGATTGCCGGGTGATCTTCGTCACCGATGCCCCGGTTTTTTCCGACGGTTCCATTTTCCAGCACTGCGCCAACGCCTGCGCCTACCTGCCGACGGCAACCGCGCCCTCGGATCTTGCCGCCATGGTCGAGCACTACGGCGCACATTACGCGGTCTGACAGCTTCGGAGCTGCGCCCCGGACAGGACTCAGGCAGTCCGAGACAGCGCCTCGCGGCCGTGCGGCGCATCCAGATCCAGCACCGGCCCGACGGGCACGATCCGATGCGGATTGATCGTCTCGTGGCTGTAGTGGTAGTGGCGCGATATGTGGTCGAGCCGCACGGTCCCGGCGACGCCCGGCCATTGGTAGAGCTCGCGCACATAGGCCCAGAGCGCCGGGTAATCGACAATGCGCCGCCGGTTGCACTTGAAATGGCCATGGTAAACCGTGTCGAAGCGGATCAGCGTGGTGAACAGCCGCCAGTCCGCCTCGGTGACCCGGTCGCCCATCAGGTAGCGCCGTCCCGAGAGGCGCTCCTCCAGCCAGTCCAGCGTGTCGAAGAGCGGCATCACCGCCTCCTCGTAGGCCTCCTGCGAGGTCGCGAAGCCCGCCTTGTAGACGCCGTTGTTGACCGTGTCATAGATGCGCGCGTTGACCGGCTCGATCGCCTCGCGCAGGTCTTCCGGCCAATAGTCGTCCGAGTTCCCGGTCAGCCCGTCGAAGGCGGAGTTGAACATGCGGATGATCTCGGCGCTCTCGTTCGAGACGATGGTCTCGCGCTGGCGATCCCAGAGCACCGGCACCGTCACCCGCCCCGAGATCTTCGGGTCGGCCTTCAGGTAGATGTCGCGCAGGAACGGCAGGTCGTGCAGCCGGTCACCGGTGGCACCGTCGAAATCCGTGCGGAACTCCCATCCCTCCGAGAGCATCTCGGGGTGCACGACGCTGTAGGGGATAAGCTCCTCGAGGCCCTTCAGGGCGCGCAAGATCAGCGCACGATGCGCCCAGGGGCAGGCATAGCTGACATAAAGATGGTACCGGTCCGGCTCCGCCTTGAAGCCGGCCTCGCCCGACGGACCGGCGCTGCCGTCCGCGGTGATCCAGTTGCGGAACTTCGCCGTGGACCGGACAAATTTGCCACCGGTCTTCTCGGTGTCATACCAGGTGTCCTGCCATTCGCCTTCGACCAGCTGGCCCATGTTGCTCGCGCTCCCTGCGGTTTGTTGTGCAAACAGCTAGGGGAGCGGCTCCGACAAGCAAACAGGCACCGGCGCGCAGCCCCTCCGGCATCAGCGCACAACCCCGCCGCCTCGTTCAGCGCGGGCCGAACTTCTGCAGGATCCAGATCAGCAGCATCGCGCCCAGCACCGCACCGATCAGACCGGCCAGCGCGCCGGTCACCGCGATCAGTCCGCGCAGCACCAGCCCGCCGATGAGCGCGCCGCCCATGCCGAGCGCCACCGTCTGCACCACACCGGTCTGCACATTCATGAAACGCGTGGCGAAGAAACCCGCCGCCGCGCCGATGATCAGAAGCCAGAGAATGCCCATGCCGTCTCCTTGCGCTATGCCCCGCCCAGCACCATGCCGGCGGGGACCTTCATGCCGCGCAGAAATGTCTCGACGTCCTGCGCCCCCTTGCCGGCGCGCTGCGCCCGCGTCACCTGCACCGCACCGGAGCCGCAGGCGATGACGAAACCGTCATCCAGCGCCTCGCCCGGCGCGCCCTCACCCGGCACCACCCGCGCGCCCAGCAGCTTGATGCGCTGATCTCCCACCATCGTCCAGGCCCCCGGGAAGGG
The DNA here is from genome assembly GCA_048381755.1 of Roseobacteraceae bacterium. Lineage (GTDB taxonomy): Bacteria > Pseudomonadota > Alphaproteobacteria > Rhodobacterales > Rhodobacteraceae > Salipiger. The sequence continues at coordinate 154,634 of JBLXGS010000008.1, read as the reverse complement.
CGCCAGCCCTCGCACCTTGCGCGACACCTCCTCGGCGGGCAGGCTCCAGTCGAGCACCGCCTCGGCCTTGTCGATCTTCTGCGCGTAGGTCACGCCCGCCTCGGGCTGAACCGCCGGCTCCAGCATGTCCAGCCGCTCCAGCGCGGTGACGATCAGCCGCGCGCCCATCTCCGACAGCCGGTCGTGCAATTCGCCGGTGGTCTCCTCCGCACCGATCGCCAGCGGCTCGCGCAGCAGCACCGGACCGGTGTCGAGCCCCGCCTCCATCTGCATGATGCACACGCCGGTCTCCGGGTCCCCCGACAGGATCGCCCGGTGGATCGGCGCCGCCCCGCGCCAGCGCGGCAGCAAGGATGCGTGGATGTTCAGGCATCCGCGCGCGGGCGCATCGAGGATCGCCTGCGGCAGGATGAGCCCGTAGGCCACCACCACCGCCACGTCGGCGTTCAGCGCCGCGAACTCCGCCTGCTCTTCAGCCCCCTTGAGGCTCACCGGGTGGCGCACCTCCAGCCCCAGCGCCTCGGCGCGGGCCTGCACCGGCGAGGGGCGGTCCTTCTTGCCCCGCCCGGCGGGCCGCGGCGGCTGACTGTAGACGGCGGCAATCTCGTGCCCGGCCGCCACCAGCGCCTCGAGCACCGGCACCGAAAACTCGGGCGTTCCCATGAAGACCACGCGCATCCGCCGCCCCCCTTTCATCTTTCCACAAATGCTCCGGGGCGCAGCCCGCCCGAAAGCGCCCGCCCCTTCTTCTCTTTGACAAATACGCAAATCCCGCCCGCGCCGCCAGCACGGCCTCGGGCGGAGGCGCGCTTCAGCCGCGCTTCTTCGAGCGGCGGATCAGCATGTCGCGCTTCACCTTGCCGAGATGGTCGAAATACATCTTGCCGTTCAGGTGATCGACCTGGTGCTGCACCGAGGTCGCCCAGAGCCCGACGAAGTCCTGCTCCTGCATCTCTCCCTCGGCGTTCATGAAGCGCACCGTCACGCCGCGCGGGCGTTCGATCTTCGCCCAGACGCCGGGCAGGTTCGGGCTGGCCTCGTCATGGCTGTTCATCTTCACCGAGGCGTGCAGGATCTCGGGATTGGCCATGCGGATCGCCTTGCCGCGCTCTTCCGAGGCATCGACCACCGCCAGCCGCAGCATCACGCCGATCTGCGGCGCGGCGAGACCGACGCCGGGCATCGCCTCCATCGTGTCGATCATGTCGCCCCAGATCGCGCGGATCTCGTCGGTGATCGCCTCGACCGGTGCGGCGGGCGTGCGCAGGCGCTTGTCGGGCCAGGGAATGCATGTGCGTGCGGTCATGACGGGCTCCTTACGCCAGCGCCTCGTAGTCGGCGATCAGCGCGGTGCGCGCCTCCGCCGCGAGCCGGTCGAAATGCACCAGCCCGTCGAGATGGTCATACTCGTGCTGCGCGACGATCGCCTCGGCACCCGACATCTCGACCTCCTGCGCCGCGCCCGACAGGTCGGTATAGGCCAGCCGGATGCGCGCATGCCGCTCCACCTGCGCGGTGACGCCGGGGATCGAGAGGCACCCCTCGCCGCCCGTGACCCGCTCGTCTGAACCCCAGGTGATGCGGGGGTTGATGCAGGCACGCGGCGTCATGTCGCCATCCTTCCAGCCCGCATCCATGACGAAGACCCGCACCATCGCCCCCACCTGCGGCGCGGCGAGGCCGCGGCCGGGGGCGTCGTACATGGTCTCGAAGAGATCGGTGACCAGCCCGGCCACCTCCGCCACAGAACCCACCTCGGCGCAGCGCTGCGACAGCCGCGGGTCGGGCCAGCGCAGGATCGGCAGCAGGCTCAAATCCGCGCCCTCTCGCGCTTCAGCTTCTGCATCTTGCGGGTGATCATCTGGCGCTTGAGCGGCTTGAGGTAGTCGATGAACAGCTTGCCATCGAGGTGGTCGATCTCGTGCTGCACGCAGGTCGCCCAGAGCCCGTCGAATTCTTCCTTGTGCAGCTTGCCGTCGCGGTCCAGCCACTCGACCTCGACCAGCTTCGGCCGCTCGACCTCGGCGTATTGCTCGGGGATCGACAGGCACCCCTCCTCGTAGACGTTGCGCTCATCCGAGCTGGCGATGACCTTCGGGTTGAACATCACCAGCGGACGCGGCGTCTCGCCGTCGTCGGGACGGGCGCAGTCGAGCACGATCAGACGCTCCAACACGCCGATCTGCGGCGCCGCCAGCCCGATGCCCGGCGCGTCGTACATGGTTTCGAGCATGTCGTCTGCAAGCACGCGCAGCTCGTCCGACAAGTCGGGTACCGGCGCGCAGAGCTTCTTCAACCGCGGATCGGGGTGGATGAGGATGGGGCGTTTCATGCGCTTCACTTAGGCAAATGCGCGTGAACGCGCAAGATGCGCCCGCCCGCGCCCCTTGCACTCGCGCGCCAAGCCGCTAGCGTCCGCATCAACATCCAGCAGTTCCCGACCAGAAAGTGACGGCCCCATGAAAGACCTCTTCGACCAACCGATCGACCGCCGCGGCACCGGCTCGGCCAAGTGGGACCTCATGGAGAAACTCTTCGGCGTGCCGCAGGAAGATGGGCTGGCGATGTGGACCGCGGATTCCGACTATCCCACCGCGCCTTGCGTGCGCGACGCGCTGCAGGCGCAGGTCGACCTGGGGATCTTCGGCTATTTCTCGGCCATGGGGCTCTACACCAGCGCGGTGCAATGGTGGATGAAGGAACGCCACGACTGGCACATCGAGCAGGAGTGGATCGTGCCGGTGCACGGGCTGGGCAACGGCGTCGCCATGTGCCTCGACGTCTACACCGCGCCGGGCGACCATGTGGCGATCTTCTCGCCGGTCTACCACGAGTTCGCCGCCAAGATCCGCCGCGCCGACCGCGTGGTCACCGAATGCCCGCTGAAGCGCGAGGGCGACCGCTACGAGCTCGACCTCGAGGACGCGCAGTCGCGGCTCACCGGCAAGGAGACCATGCTGATCTGGTGCTCGCCGCAGAACCCCTCGGGCCGGGTCTGGACCGCCGAGGAGCTGCGCGCCGTCGCCGAGTTCGCCAAGCGCAACGACCTGATGCTGCTGTCGGACGAGGTGCACCACGATCTGGTCTACCCGGGCGAGACCTTCGTGCCCATGGCCGTCGCCGCGCCTGAAAGCGAGGAGCGCCTGGTGACGCTGACCGCCGCCTCGAAGACCTTCAATATCGCCGGACAGCGCGTCGGGGCGCTGACCATCAGCGACGCCGGGCTGCGCAAGCAGATGGAAAACCGGCTGATCGCGCTCGACAGCAAGCCCAATGCGCTCGGCCTGATCATGACCGCCGCCGCCTATTCGCCCGAGGGGGCGGAATGGGTGGACGCGCAGATCGCCCACCTGCAGGGCAACCGCGAGATTTTCGACGAGATGGTCAACGCCATCCCCGGGCTGCGCTCGATCCCGCTGCAGGCAACCTACCTCGCCTGGGTGGATTTCTCCGGCACCGGCATGACCTTCGACGAGGTCAATGCCCGCGTGCGCGACATCGCCAAGATCGCCGTCAGCCCCGGCCCGTCCTTCGGTGCCGGCGGCGAGACCTTCATGCGCGTCAACATCGCTGCTCCGCGCGCCATCATCGAGGAAGCCGGCACGCGCCTGCAGAAGGCCTTCGCCGACCTGCAGTGACCGCACGGCGGGCCACCTGCCGGGGCACGCCCGTCGCGGCCGCCCCTTCTTCTCTTTGAAAATACGCCGGGGAGCGCGAGGGGCAGCGCCCCTCGCATTTCCTTCACATCACGCCACCGGCGCTTTGGGTGGGTCGCGCCTCCGGCACTTTGGATACGCCGCGGCTCCGGCGTTTTTCGTGGGCCGCGCCTCCGGCGCGAGGGGCAGTGCCCCTCGTATGACCTTCAAGCGCCCGGGCTCACTTTCGCGGCGGGCGGGACTTATAGACTGGGATCCCCCAGCCGAAGGCCAGCGCCGAGGCGCGCAGCGCGAAGGTGACGCCGGCACAGACCAGCGCGGCGGAGAAGGGCGGCAGGCCCAGCCAGCCGGCAGCCAGCAATGCCAGCGCACCGCAGAGCGCGCAGGTGGCATAGGGCTCACCCTGTTTCAGCAGCAGCGGCACCTCGTTGGCCACGACGTCGCGCATCAGCCCGCCGAGACAGCCGGTCATCACCCCCATCACCAGCACCACGCCCCAGGCCGCGCCCTCGGCCTGCGCGATAGAGCTGCCCGCGGCGACCGCCACCGACAGCGCCGCGGCGTCGAGCCAGAGGATCGCCTTGGCCCGGCTCTCCAGCCGGTGCGCGGTGAAGAAGACCAGCAACGCCGCGCCGCAGGCGATGGCAAGGTAGGTCGGCTGGGCGATCCAGAACACCGGGTGGCGGTCGAGCAGCAGGTCGCGCGTCGTGCCGCCGCCGACCGCGGTCAGGCAGGCGAGGAAGGCAAAACCCACCACGTCGAGCTGCGCCCGGCTGGCGACCAGCGCCCCGGTCAGCGCGAAGATCAGGACGGAAGCATAGTCGAGAAGGACGAGCGGGCTCACCGCCTCAGCCCTTGAACGGGGCCATGCCCGCCCGCGCCAGCTCGTCCGCGCGCTCGTTCTCCGGGTGGCCGGCGTGGCCCTTGACCCATTCCCAGGTGACGTCGTGGCGCTTCTGCGCCTCGTCGAGCCGCTGCCACAGCTCGGCGTTCTTCACCGGCTTCTTGGCGGCGGTCTTCCAGCCGTTGCGCTTCCAGCCGTGGATCCAGCCGGTGACGCCGTTCTTCACGTAGGCGCTGTCGGTGACGACGGTGATCTTCGACGGCCGGGACAGCGCCTCGAGCGCGCTGATCGCCGCCATCAGCTCCATGCGGTTGTTGGTGGTCTCCGCCTCGCCGCCCTTGAGCTCACGCTCCTTGGCGACGGTCTCGCCCTCCATAGCGCGCATGAGAACGCCCCAGCCGCCCGGGCCGGGATTTCCGGAGCAGGCTCCGTCGGTATATGCATAAAGGTCAGCCATGGGCGAGCACGCTAAGCCATGGCGCGGAGGTGCCGTCAAGCCCGGTTCCCGCGCCCCGGGACAGCGACGTGACGGTCAGCCCGGCGTCGGCCAGCAGCTGCCGCAGCTCCGCCTCCCCGTAGTAGCAGTAAAAGCGCCCGAGCCGGTCGCGCGCCTCGCCCTGACCTTCCTTCAGCGTGAGCCCCAGCAGGCCCCGCGGCTTCAGGGCACGGGCGATGGCAGCAAGGTGGCACGGCATCTCGGTGCGCGGCGCGTGCAGCAGGCTGAAGGCCGCCCAGATACCATCGTAGCGGCCCGAGGCCGAAAGCTGGTCGAAACTCGCCTGAACCGCCGAGACCCCGGCGCGTGCCTGCGCGAGGGCGACCATCTCCGGCGAGGCGTCCATTGCCTCCACCACGAACCCCGCCTGCGCGATAAACGCCGCCTCCAGACCCGGACCACAGCCGAGATCGAGCACCCGCCCACCCGCGGGCAGGTCGGCGAGGAAGGCGGGTAGCGCCGGAAAGACCCGCCCCTCGGACATCGCCTCGTAGTCGCGCGCCTTCGCGGCGTAGACACGCAGCGTTTCCGCGTCGCTCACAGGAAGGCCTCGACCGACAGGCAGGCAACCACAACCGCGGTCAGCGGCACGCGCAGCGACAGCCACCAGCGCGGGGTCAGGTTCCAGAGCTGGAAGCAGGCATCGAGCAGCAGCAGCCCCAGGAAGCCGAAGACGAGGTTCGTCGCTGCCGCGACCGGCCCGCCGCCGACCATGAAGAAGGCCCAGAGCGCCGGCAGGACCGACAGGAAATAGGCGGTCGCGGCCTTGGTGCCGCCCGCCTTCGTTGCAAAGCCCCAAAGCACGCCCGACATGAAGGCAAGGATCACCGTGCCGTAGGAAAGCTGCAGGTAGGGCGCGACGAAGCGGCTGCCGAGATGGGCGAGCGACCAGTCATAGAGCGCGGCGTTGAAATGGGTGGCCACCGACCACAGGAAGGGCAGCAGCCCGGCGATGGCCAGGATCAGCGGGGCGCGGGGAACGGACTTCATGCGCGGCTCCGCGAAAGGGGGTGGCGGGGCATGGTCTCTCCTTCGGCTCTTGCTTTGGCGCAAGGTTTCCGATCGCCCATCGCCTGTCAACGGGGCCCGTTGGCGGTGCCTGTCGAAGTGCTCCGGAAGAGACGCGTTGTCAGCCTGCGGTGATGCGATGCCCCTCCGCCTCCAGCAGCTTCCGGGCCTCGGCGAGCTGCGCGCCGCCGACCAGCAGGTAGTCGCGCAGGTAGGTCGAGATCACGAAGACGCCGAGCCCGGCCTCCGATAGCGGCTTCACCGCCGCGAGCACCACGCCCGGCTCGTCGAGCCCGGCCAGCGTGTCCACCCGAAACGCCCGCCAGCCGAAACTCCCTTGCGTCCCCGCGGGAACCGCGGCGGCAGGACAGACCACCGACAGCTCGCCCGGGGCACGGGTGAGGCTGACGCAGCCCCCGCTGCCGGCCCAGTCCGGGAAAGGGTGCGTCCGCAGGCAGACGCAGAATCGCATGCTCCTGCGGCAACAGGAGCAGGTCCAGCTTCGGAAGGCTCATGCAGGGATGCGCAGCACGCGCGGCACCTTGAACTCGACGTTTTCCTGCGCGGTCTCGACCTTCTCGATGGTCAGCTCGAACCGCGCTTCGAAGGCGGCGACCACCTCGTCGATCAGCACTTCGGGAGCCGAGGCGCCGGCAGTCAGACCGATCGTGCGGACGCCTTCGAGCGACCGCCAGTCGATGTCCGTGGCACGCTGCACAAGCTGGGTGTAGGCACAGCCGGCCTTGCGCGCGACCTCGAACAGCCGCTTGGAGTTCGACGAGTTCTGCGCCCCCACCACCAGCAGCGCGTCGCAATCCGGGGCGATCGCCTTGACTGCGGCCTGCCGGTTGGTGGTGGCGTAGCAGATGTCTTCCTTGTGCGGCCCGACGATGGCGGGGAAGCGCGCGCGCAGCGCCGCAACGATGTCTGCCGTGTCGTCGATCGACAGCGTGGTCTGGGTCACGAAGGCGAGCTTCTCCGGGTCGCGCACCTCGACCGTGGCCACGTCCTCGACGGTCTCGACCAGCAGCACTTCGCCCTCGGGCAGCTGGCCCATGGTGCCGACGGTCTCGGGGTGGCCCTCGTGGCCGATCATGATCATCTGCAGCCCGTTCTCGTGGTGGCGGGCCGCCTCGATGTGCACCTTCGAGACCAGCGGGCAGGTCGCATCGACGTAGACCATCTCGCGTCGCGTCGCCTCGGCGGGCACCGCCTTGGGCACGCCGTGCGCGGAGAAGATGACCGGCCGGTCCGGCGGGCATTCCTCGAGCTCCTCGACGAAGATCGCGCCCTTGTCGCGCAGGGTGTCGACGACGAACTTGTTGTGCACGATCTCGTGCCGGACGTAGACCGGCGCGCCCCATTTCTCGAGCGCCATCTCGACGATCTTGATCGCCCGGTCGACGCCGGCGCAGAACCCGCGCGGCGCGGCGAGGTAGAGGGTAAGCGGGGCTTTGGTCATGGATCGGGTCACCGGCTACGTCTTCTGTTTCCCCAGACCTAGTTGCTCTGTGGGCAAGGGTCCAGAGGCGGGCAGGTCGATGGCGTCAGCCAAGGGTCGCTGCGGTCAGCCATGCCAAAATAATGTAGCGCCCGGTCTTCGCCACGGCCACCAGCAGCACGAAGAGCCAGAGCGGCGTGCGCATGATCCCCGCAACAACGGTAAAGCCGTCGCCCAGCGGCGCCCAGCTCAGCAGCAGCGACCAGATGCCCCATTTCGCGTACCAGCGCTGTGCCCGGTCGAGCTGCGCCTCGGTGACGGGAAACCAGCGACGATGGCGATAGTGCTCAAGTCCCACGCCGAGCGCGTAGTTCACAACCGAGCCGAGCGTGTTGCCGATGCTCGCGACGAGCACCAGCGCCCAGACCGGCAGATCCGCGCCGAGCTGCAGGCCGACGAAGATAAGTTCCGACTGAAACGGCAGGATGGTCGCGGCCCCGAAGGCCGCGAGAAAGAGACCGCCATAGCTGGCAGCCTCACTTAGCATGGGCGGCAGACCTCATCCCCATAAGATCTGCCAGCCCTATTCTTGGCCAAGGGATCAGTTCCCGTTGGCGACCTCGAAGTTGCGCTCCGCCTGCTGCTCGCGCGGCGGACGACCGATGACTTCGCGCAGCTCGTCGAGCTCGATGAAGTTGTCGGCCTGACGGCGCAGTTCGTCCGCGATCATCGGCGGCTGGCTGCGGATCGTCGAGACAACCGAAACGCGCACACCCTGGCGCTGCAGGCTCTCGATCAGCGGCCGGAAGTCCCCATCCCCGGAGAACAGCACGATGTGATCGACGCGCGGTGCGAGTTCCATGGCATCGACCGTAAGCTCGATGTCCATGTTGCCCTTCACCTTGCGGCGGCCCTGCGCGTCGGTGTATTCCTTCGCGGGTTTGGTCACCATGGTGAAGCCGTTGTAGTGCAGCCAATCCACCAGCGGGCGGATCGGCGAATATTCGTCGTTTTCGAGGAGCGCCGTGTAATAGAAGGCGCGCACCATCTTGCCGCGACGCACGAATTCTTGTCTGAGCAGCTTGTAGTCGATGTCGAAGCCGAGGGCTTTGGCGGCTGCGTACAGGTTAGACCCGTCAATGAACAGCGCCAACCGTTCGTCCTTGTAAAACATCAAATGTCCTTTCGAGTAATCGGGACGCCGCATCCGTGAGTGGAAAAATGGAACAATGGACGCCCTATTCTGAGAGTAAGCGTTTCGGGCAGCTTTTCAAGCAGCGCAATATATGCAGAAGGATAGTGTAAGCATGGCTTTCCGGCAGGAAATACTCATCGCATTGGGCGCGAACCTGCCGTCGGAGGCGGGCAGCCCACTTCAGACGCTCCAGTCGGCGCTCTCCGCCCTCGCGCGCGAGGGCTATACCGTGGACCAGGTCAGCAAATACTATGCAACGCCTTGTTTTCCAGCAGGTTTCGGCCCGGATTATTGCAATGCCTGCGCCCGGCTGACCGGCCCCTCGGACCCGGCCGAGATCCTCGCTGCCCTGCACCGCGTCGAAGCGCAGTTCGGTCGCGAACGCGCGCGCCGCTGGGGCAGCCGTTCGCTGGATCTGGATCTGCTCGCCGTTGGCGAAACCGTGATGCCTGATGAGGCAACACAATCCCGCTGGCGGGAAATCGCCGTCGAGGAGCAAACTCAAAGGACTCCTGACACGCTGATTCTGCCGCACCCCCGGCTGCAGGACCGCGCATTCGTTCTGGTACCCCTTTGTGATATTGCCGCGAATTGGCGTCATCCTATTCTTGATCGCACCGCCAGAGAGCTCTGCGAGGCGCTGCCCGAAGAGACCCGCGCAGAGGTCGTTCCAATGTGAATGACGCGCGGCGGAGCGACGCGGCGTTTGCGCTTGTCAATCTTCGGGCATCGCGCTAGGAGTCTCATTTCTTACGGTCAACCGAAGGTGAAACGCTCATGGCCCGCGTCACGGTAGAAGACTGCGTAGACAAGGTACCCAACCGCTTCGAGCTGGTGATGCTCGCGTCGCATCGCGCACGCGAAGTGGCATCCGGTGCGCCGATCACCGTCGATCGCGACAACGACAAGAACCCGGTGGTCGCCCTGCGCGAAATCGCCGAGGAAACCCAGTCGGCGGATGAGCTGCGCGAACGCTTGATCGAGTCGCATCAGACCCAGATCGAGGTGGACGAGCCCGAAGAGGACAGCATGGCGCTCCTCATGGGTGCAGAGCAGGACAAGCCCGCTGACGACGACATGTCGGAAGAGAAGCTCCTGCGCGCCCTGATGGAAGCGCAAGGAGAGAGCTGAGGGGCTCGCCTTTGCGGGCCAGGGTAAGGATAGGCGCCCATGATCGCGGCGGAAGACCTTGTTGCACTGGTCCGCAACTACAATCCAAAGACCAATGAAAAGCTGATCCGCGAGGCCTATGATTATGGCCTGCGGATGCATGAGGGGCAGTATCGCCATTCGGGCGAGCTGTACTTCACACATCCCGTCGCCGTTGCCGCCATCCTCACCGAGCAGCAACTGGACGACGCGACGATCATCACCGCACTGCTGCACGACACGATCGAGGACACCCGCGCCTCCTATCAGGATGTCGCAGACCGCTTCGGCACCGAGGTGGCGGACCTGGTCGACGGGGTCACCAAGCTGACCAACCTGCAGCTTTCCTCGTCCGAGACCAAGCAGGCCGAGAACTTCCGCAAGCTCTTCATGGCGATGTCCCGCGATCTGCGGGTGATTCTGGTGAAGCTCGCCGACCGCCTGCACAACATGCGGACGATCAAGGCGATGCGCCCGGAAAAGCAGGTGCAGAAGGCGCGCGAGACCATGGACATCTATGCGCCGCTCGCCGGTCGCATGGGCATGCAGTGGATGCGCGAAGAGCTTGAGGATCTGGCGTTCCGGGTGCTCAACCCCGAGGGGCGCGCCTCGATCATCCGCCGCTTCATCAACCTGCAAAAGGAAGCGGGCGACGTGATCCACCGGATCACCGGCGACATGCGCCACGAGCTCGAAGAGGCGCAGATCGAGGCCGAGGTCTTCGGCCGCGCCAAGAAACCCTACTCGATCTGGCGCAAGATGCAGGAAAAGGGCATGGGTTTCTCGCGCCTTTCGGACATCTACGGCTTCCGGGTCATCACACGCTCCGAGATGGATACCTACCGCGCGCTCGGCGTGATCCACCAGCGCTGGCGCGCCGTGCCGGGCCGGTTCAAGGATTACGTCAGCCAGCCGAAATCCAACGGCTACCGCTCGATCCACACGACGGTCTCGGGCCGCGACGGCAAGCGCGTCGAGGTGCAGATCCGCACCCGCCAGATGCATGACGTGGCCGAGACCGGCGTCGCCGCGCATTGGTCCTACCGCGACGGCGTGCGTTCGGAGAACCCCTTCGCCGTGGATCCCGCGCGCTGGATCTCCTCGCTGACCGAGCAGTTCGACGCCGAGGAGGATCACGACGAATTCCTCGAGGCGGTGAAGCTCGAGATGTATTCGGACAAGGTGTTCTGCTTCACGCCCAAGGGCGACGTGGTGAAGCTGCCGCGCGGCGCAACGCCGCTCGATTACGCCTATGCCATCCATACCCGCATCGGCTCGGCCTGCGTCGGCGCCAAGGTCGACGGCATCCGCGTGCCGCTCTGGACCCGACTGAAGAACGGCCAGTCGGTCGAGATCATCACCGCCGAGGGGCAGACGCCCCAGGCGACCTGGCTCGACATCGCCACCACCGGCAAGGCGCGCAGCGCCATCCGCCGCGCCCTGCGCGAGGCGGGCCGCGGTCGGTTCATCAAGCTGGGGCAGGAGCTGGCGCGTTCCGCCTTCGAGCATGTCGGCAAGAAATCCACCGACAAGGTGCTGGAGAAGGCCGCCAAGACGCTGCGCCTCGAGGATGCCGACGAGCTGCTCGCCCGCCTTGGTAGCGCTGAGTTGACCACCCGCGAGGTGGTGCACGCGGTCTATCCCGACCTGACGCCCTCGGACGCGCATGAGGTCGAGATGCAGCGCGCCGTCGTCGGCCTCGAGCCGGGCACCGGCTTCACCCGGGCGCGCTGCTGCCAGCCGCTGCCCGGCGAGCGGATTGTCGGCATCACCAAGCGCGGCAAGGGCGTCTTCGTGCATGCCATCGACTGCGAATCGCTGGCCAAATACGAGGACCAGCCGGAGCGCTGGGTTGACCTGCATTGGGCCGAGGGCACCCACCCTGCGGCCTACGACATGAGCCTTGACCTCACGGTCGGCAACGATGCCGGGGTGCTGGGGCGCATTTGCACCTTGATCGGCGAGCGCGGGGCCAATATCTCGGACCTGCACTTCATCGACCGGAAACCGGATTTCTTCAGACTCCAGATCGACGTGGAACTGAGGGACGCCGAGCACCTCCATTCGGTGATGTCCGCACTCGAAGCCGAAAGCGACGTGGCCTCCGTCAGCCGCCATCGCGACACCTCCCTGGCGGCCGTGCCTGCCGCCGCGGAGTAATGAAAGAGGGGAAGGGCGCCATTGGTTTTCAAGCGGCGCGACAAACGGCCAGTCTGGAGGGCCGTGCTTGAGTTCTTCTGGCCGCGTGGTGGCTGGGGGCGCGCCGCCCGTTACGTCCAGTATCGCCTGCACCGGCTCCCCGATTCCCCTGAAAAGATTGCCCGCGGCATCTTTGCCGGGGTCTTCACGACCTTCACTCCTCTCTACGGGCTGCATTTCGTCGTCGCCGCCACGATCGCGTGGCTGGTGCGGGGCAATATCCTTGCCGCCTTGCTCGGCACCTTCTTCGGAAACCCGCTGACCTACGTGCCCATCGGCATCGTCTCGCTGGAACTGGGGTATTTCCTGCTGGGCATCGACCGGCGCTCGCCGCATCACGCCTCGCTGCTCGAGAAGTTCACCTATGCCGGGAATGACCTGTGGCACAACATCTGCGCGGTGTTCACCGGTGATGCCGCCGACTGGACCAACCTGCGGATCTTCTTCCACGAGGTCTTCTACCCCTACCTGCTCGGCGGCATCCTTCCCGGGATCATCGCGGGGCTGGTGGCCTACTACCTGTCGGTGCCGGTCATCCGCGCCTATCAGAACCGCCGCCGCGGGGCGCTGAAGAAAAAGCTCGCCGCCCTGAAAAAGAAGCAGAAAGCGGCTGACGAGGGCGGCGCGGCGGACTAGGGTCCGGCGCAAACCGACCCTCTATCGTCCCCCGGAGGACACGCGATGACCACCTATGCCGGCCGCCTGAGACTGGGCGTCAACATCGACCACGTCGCCACCGTGCGCAACGCCCGCGGCAGCGCCTACCCTTGCCCGCTGCGCGCCGCTAAGATCGCCGAGGAGGCCGGCGCGGATGGCATCACCGCGCACCTGCGTGAAGACCGCCGCCACATCTCTGACGCCGACATCGACGGGCTGATGGAGACGCTCTCGGTGCCGCTGAACTTCGAGATGGCCGCCACCGATGAGATGCAGGCCATCGCCCTGCGCCACAAGCCGCACGCGGTCTGCATCGTCCCCGAGAAGCGCGAGGAGCGCACCACCGAGGGCGGGCTGGAAGTGGCGCGCGAGGAGAACCGGCTGGCGCATTTCATCGCGCCGCTGCGCGAAGCGGGCTGCCGGGTGTCGATCTTCATCGCCCCCGACAAGCCGCAGATCGAAGCCGCGCATCGCATCGGCGCGCAGGTGATCGAGCTGCACACCGGCGCCTATTGCGACTTCCATTCCGAAGGCAAGTTCGAGGAGCGCGACGCCGAGCTTGAACGCCTGCGCGACATGGCTGCCTTCGCCCATTCTCTGGGGCTCGAGGTCCACGCCGGCCACGGGCTGACCTACGAGACGGTCAAGCCCATCGCCGCCTTCCCCGAGGTGGTCGAGCTGAACATCGGCCACTTCCTGATCGGCGAGGCGATCTTCCTCGGCCTTGGCCCGGCGATCGCCGAAATGCGCCGCCTGATGGACGAAGCACGGGCCTGACCCTCTGCCGGGCGAGGCTCAGCCCTCGCCCATCCCCGCCTCGCCCAGCCCCTCCTCGCGCAGCGCCTTCTTCAACCAGCGCCTGAACAGCTGCTGGTCCGGCCCCGGCACCCGGTCCGGCGCCGAGACCAGCGCGTAGCGAAAGCCCGTGCGCCGGTAGCGCGGGAACGGCATGACGAGGCTGCCCATGCGCAGCGCGTCATGCACCAGAACCTCGAAGGCGAGGAAGACCCCCAGTCCCGAGATCGCCGCGTCAAGACACATGGCGGAATCGGGGAATTCCGGACCTTCGCCGAGAATGCCGTCCGAAACACCTTCCGGCCCCAGCCAGGCGTCCCAGCCGAACATCGCCGCCGGATCGCGGATGATCGGCACGCGTGACAGGTCGGAGGGCACGCGCAGCTGGCAGGCCACCTCGGGACTGCAGACCGGCACGATCAGCTGGTCGAAGAGCGGCTCGGCCTTCACCCCCGGCCAGTCGCCCGGCCCGATGCGGATGCCGAAGTCCATGTCGGCGCGCGCCGGGTCGATCAGCCCGGTATTGATGTCGATGCGCACCTTGATATCCGGGTGCTGGGCGTAGAAGTCCTTCAGCCGCCAGATCAGCCAGCGCGTCGCGAAGATTGGCGCGACCGAGATCGTCACCACCTTGTCGCGGCGGTGCTCCAGCGCCTCCACCGCCTGGCCGACGCGGGCGAACCCCTCGCCGAGCCGCGACAGGAACTCCGCCGCCTCCGGGCGCACCAGCATCCCCTCGCGGCTGCGGTCGAAGAGCTGCAGCCCGAGCGCCTTCTCGGCACGGGCGACCTGCTGGCTCACCGCCCCGATCGAGCTGCCAAGCTCCGCCGCGGCGCGCGACAGCGTGCCGTTCCGGGCGACCGCCTCGATCACCCGCAGCCCGTGGAGGGAGTGTGCGTTCAGGCTCTTCATTCATATTAGCTAAACCCTGCTATGCAGGATGTGCAATTAAATATGCGCATTTACCTCTTATGTTTTAGCCAAACGAAAGGATACCACATGAAACAGATTGTCTTGGCCCTGTTCGGGCCGTCCCCCCACACCGAGCCCGTCCGCCGTGGCCCGCTCGACCACCCCGAGATCGCCCACATGAGCCCGCGCGAACTGGCCGACCTGCCGCTGCCGCGCATGGCTGAGATCGCAGAGCGCCAGCCGCTGCGCCAACCCCGCGCCGCGCGACAGCGCGCCGCCGCCCCGGGCCTCTCCGCCCCCTGCGCTTGACAGCGCCGCCGCGATGCGGTTCCCCGGACAGTGGGAGCAACACGGAGCGGCGCGGCAGATGATCCTCGGAATCGGCACGGACCTGGCGAATATCGAGCGGATCGAGGCGACCCTGGCGCGCTTCGGCGACCGCTTCCGCAACCGCGTCTTCACCGAGACCGAACAGCGCAAGGCCGAACGCCGCAAGGATCTCGCCGGCACCTACGCAAAGAGATGGGCGGCCAAGGAGGCCTGTTCCAAGGCGCTCGGCACCGGGCTGCGCATGGGCATCTCCTGGAAAGACATGGCGGTGACCAACCTGCCCACCGGCCAGCCGGTGATGCATGTCACCGGATGGGCCAAGGAGCGGCTCGACCTGATGACCCCGCCCGGCCACGAGGCGATCATCCACGTGACGCTGACCGACGATCATCCCTGGGCGCAGGCCTTCGTGGTGATCGAAGCACGCCCGCTCGGGGCGGCGATCACGCCGGGGTAACGCGCGCACAAAACCCTTCGAAGGGTTTTGCAAATCTCTTGGAAGAGATTTGTCCCGCCCCAGCGCTGGCTTGACACTCTCCCCGCCCCCGCCCATGAAGCCTTGAAACCAAGGCACATCGAGGCACAGGGCGGATTTCCATGGCGAAAGAAGAGAAATCGGGCGGGATCTGGGAAACCGTCAAGACGGTGTTCTGGGCGCTGATCATCGCGGGCGTCTTCCGCACGCTGTTCTTCCAGCCCTTCTGGATCCCCTCCGGGTCGATGAAGGACACGCTGCTGATCGGCGACTTCCTCTTCGTCAACAAGATGACCTACGGCTATTCCTACGCCTCCTGCCCGTCGATCCGCCTGAACTCCTTCGGCATCAACATCGACGCCAAGGACATCTGTGGCTTCCTCGACGGCGACAACACCCGCCTCTTCGGCTCCGAGCCCGAGCGCGGGGACGTGGTGGTCTTCCGCCACCCGGTCAACGGCACCGACTTCATCAAGCGGGTGATCGGCCTGCCGGGCGACCAGATCCAGGTCAAGCAGGGGCTGCTCTACATCAACGGCACCCCGGTCGAGATCGAAGCCAACGGCACCTTCACCGAGACCGCCGAGCCGCAGGGACCGCAAGGCCTGCGCCCGCGCTGCGAGAACGGCCCGGTCGGCACCGGCGGTGTCTGCGAAAAATCGCGCTGGACCGAAACGCTGCCCAATGGCGTGAAGCATGATATCCTCAACATCGGAATGCAGGGATCGGACAACACCCCGATCTACACCGTGCCCGAGGGTCATTTCTTCATGATGGGTGACAACCGCGACAACTCCGCAGACAGCCGCGTGCCGAACGCCGCGGGCGGCGTCGGCTTCGTGCCCTTCGAGAACATCATCGGCAAGGCGACGCGCGTCATGTTCTCCTCGTCGGGCCGTTCGATGCTGTTCTTCTGGACTTGGCGCGGCGACCGGTTCTTCCACAAGATCACATGAAGCGTTCGGCCGAGATAGAAGCGCTGGAGCAGCGGCTGGGGCATCGGTTCGAGCGGCCCGAGCTGCTGCGCCGCGCGCTGACCCATTCGTCGATGTCCGGCCCCGGTCGCGAGGACAACCAGCGGCTCGAATTCCTCGGCGACCGCGTGCTCGGCCTTGTCATGGCCGAGGCGCTTCTGGGCGAGGACCGCAAGGCCAGCGAGGGCCAGCTCGCGCCGCGCTTCAACGCGCTTGTCCGTAAGGAGGCCTGCGCCGAGGTGGCCCGCGACGTCGACATCGGTGCCGCGCTGAAGCTGGGCCGCTCCGAGATGATGTCCGGCGGGCGGCGCAAACAGGCGCTGCTCGGCGACGCGATGGAGGCGGTGATCGCGGCCGTCTACCTCGACGGTGGCTTCGAGGTGGCACGCGAGATGATCCTGCGGCTCTGGGGCGAGCGTGTCTCGACCGTGCAGCAGGACGCGCGCGATCCCAAGACCTCGCTGCAGGAATGGGCGCAGGCGCGCGGCATGACCCCGCCCGCCTATGTCGAGACAGCGCGCTCCGGTCCCGACCACGCACCGGTCTTCACCATCGAGGTGCGGCTCGCCTCCGGTCAGAAGGCCGACGCGACCGCCGGCTCTAAGCGCAAGGCCGAACAGGAAGCCGCCGCCGCGCTTCTGGCGCAAGTCACCGCGAATGACTGACGCCGCCGCGCCGCGGATGAGCGCGAACGCCACCGGCGCCGCCTTCATGGTGCTAGCGATGACGCTTTTCGCGGTCGAGGATGCGCTGTTCAAATCCGTCGCCCCCGGTCTGCCGCCGGGCGAGGCGACGGTGATCTTCGGTCTCACCGGCGTGACGCTCTACACCCTGATGACCCTGCGCGCGGGCGAGGCGGTGTTGCACCCTGCGATGCTGCGCCCCAGCCTTCTGCTGCGCACGGTCTTCGAGATCATGGGGCGGCTCTTCTTCGCGCTGTCGCTGGCCTATACGCCGCTGTCGGTCACCTCCTCGATCCTGCAGGCGGCGCCGCTGGTGGTCACCGCGGGCGCCGCGCTGCTGCTCGGCGAGAAGGTCGGCCCGCGCCGCTGGGCCGCAATGGCGGTGGGGTTCATCGGCGTGCTGCTGATCGTGCGCCCCACCCCCGAGGCCTTCCGCCTCGACGCGCTGCTGTCGATCGCTGCGATGTTCGGCTTTGCCATGCGCGATCTTTACACCCGCGCCGCGCCGCCCGCGGTCTCGGCCAAGCAACTCGGCATCCTCGGTTTCGCGGTGGTCACCGTGGCGGGTCTCTTGCTGCTGCCCTTCGATCCCGCGCCACCACGCCTGCCGCAGAGTTCCGAGCTGCTGCGCCTGCTGGCCACCGGGCTCGTCGGCGTCACCGCCTATACCGCCCTCACCCGCGCCATGCGCAGCGGCGAGGTCTCGGTCGTCGCCCCCTTCCGCTATTCGCGGCTGCTGGTGGCGCTGGTCTTTGCCTACCTGCTCTTCGGCGAGCGCCCGGATCTCTGGACGCTTGCAGGAGCGCTGCTGATTGTCGTCTCGGGATGCTATACCTTGATCCGCAGCGGCCGCTCTGGCCCCGCGCCGCAAAAGCCTGTAAGGGCCACGGATCGTCAGTAACGGGAACGCCCCAATGACCACACGTGCCGGATTCATCGCCCTCATCGGCGAGCCCAACGCGGGCAAGTCGACGCTCACCAACCGCATGGTGGGCGCCAAGGTGTCGATCGTCACCCACAAGGTGCAGACCACGCGCACCCGCATCCGCGGCGTGGCGATGGAGGGTGAGAGCCAGCTGGTGTTCGTCGATACGCCGGGCCTGTTCCAGCCGCGCCGCCGGCTCGACCGCGCCATGGTCGCGGCCGCCTGGGGCGGGGCCTCGGATGCCGACATCATCGTGCTGCTGATCGAGGCCCACCGCGGCATGACCGATGGCGTGAAGCGCATCCTCGACGGGCTGCAGGACCTGCCGCGCGGCCGCAAGGTGGCGCTGGCGATCAACAAGATCGACCGGGTCAAGGCCGAGGATTTGCTCGCGCTGACCCAGAAGATGAACGAGGCCTACGGCTTCGCCGAGACCTTCATGATCTCGGCCGAGCGCGGCCACGGCGTCGACGCGCTGCGCAAGTGGCTGGCCGAGCAGGTGCCCGAGAGCCCCTGGCTCTACCCCGAGGACCAGATCGCCGACCTGCCCATGCGCATGATCGCCGCCGAGATGACCCGCGAGAAGCTGACCCTGCGCCTGCATCAGGAACTGCCCTACCAGTTGACGGTGGAGACCGAGCAGTGGGAAGAGCGCGAGGACGGCTCGGCGCGGATCGACCAGATCATCTATGTCACCCGCGACGGCCACAAGGGCATCGTGCTCGGCAAGAAGGGCGAAACGATCAAGTCCGTCAGCCAGGCCTCGCGCGCCGAGCTCGAGGAATTCCTCGGCCGCAAGGTGCACCTCTTCCTGCAGGTGAAGGTCCGCGAGAACTGGCTGGAAGAGGCCGAGCGCTATTCCGAGATGGGCCTCGAGTTCAAGGACGGCAATGCCTGAACCACGGCTCGCCACCCATGTCTGGGTCGGCGGCTACCTGCGGCTCTTGTCGCTGCAGGACATCCCCGCCTATGTCACCGCCCATGGCGACGACACCGCCGGCGCGGTGATCGTCAAGCTCGCCACGCTCGATGGGAAGGCCATTGCCTATAGCCGCGAATGGGACCTGATGACCGGCGCGCGGCGTTGGACCACCCTGGCCGAGGGGCCGGAGCACGAAGTCGACGCGCGTGTCTCTAAGCAGCGAGAGTTCGACCCGGACCTCTGGGTCATCGAGCTTGAGGACCGTCAGGGGCGCCATCTGCTCGATCAGATGGACGGCTGAGAAACCGCGCCAGCGCCACCATTCCCAGGCCGCCGAGCCAGAAGCTCGCCCCCAGCGCCATGCACCACAGCCCGACTCCCGGCCAGCCGACCTCATGCGGGTCGATGAAGAAATACGGGTGCCGCCCGTCGATCTCGCCGCGGATCAGCGCGTAGCTGACGTAGGAAAGGGGCCAGAGCAACCACCACAGCGCGTGGCGCGGCATCAGCCCTTCCTTCGGGGCCAGTGCCAGCCACCAGAGCGCCACGGCGATCGGCACGAAGGTGTGCACCGCCATGTCGGACCACCAGCGGATGCCGTCGAGCGGACGCGCCAGCAGCCCGTGGTAGACGATGGCCACGATGAGGATCCACAGGGTCACCGCCGTGGTCCACCAGTTCGCCGGGCGGTGCCCGCCGGCGATCCCGGCGAAGGTCACGCCGACCATCAGGTTGGTGAGGATGGTGAAATAGCGCCCCAGCCGCCAGAGTTCCTCCAGCACCGTCCGGTCGGGCCGCCGCGCCAGTCCGACATGTACCTGAAGCAGCAAGGCTCCGAGCGCGAGCACGGCAATCAGAAGGGCGGTGAGGCGGTGAGTCTGGGTCATGGCATCTCCCGGGCCGACCATCCTACTGCAAGGCAGGGATTATTGCGAGGTCAAGCAACGTCCGCTCACGGCCCGGTGAGAGCCCGGACCCTACGACCGCTTCGGGCAGGCCAGGCCGTGAAGGGCAGGATTTCGTGACGGCCCGGACCGTGGGCTCCGCGCGCGGCCCCTTGCCCCCACCCGGGCAAACCCCGAGAGTGCGCGCATGGAATGGCGCGACACCGGCATCCTTCTGACCTCGCGCAGACACGGCGAAAGCTCGGCCATCCTCGAGGTCTTCACCCCTGGTCACGGGCGGCACATGGGCGTGCTGCGCGGCGGTGCCTCGCGCCGTGTCGCCCCCTTCCTGCAGCCCGGCGCGCAGCTGGATCTCACGTGGAAGGCGCGGCTCGAGGACCACATGGGCAGCTTCACCGCAGAGCCGCAGCGCTCGCGCGCGGCGAGCGCGCTGGCCGACCGGCTGTCGCTGGCCGGGCTCAACGCGGTCTGCGCCCTGCTCGCCTTCTCGCTGCCCGAGCGCGAGGCGCATCCAAAGCTCTACGCGCGCACCGAGCAGCTGCTCGACCTGCTGCCCGAGCGCGAGCTCTGGCCGCTGGCCTACCTGCGTTGGGAGATGGCGCTGCTCGACGAGATGGGCTTCGGACTCGATCTCTCGGCCTGCGCCGTGCGCGGCACCAACGAGGAGCTGTGTTTCGTCTCGCCCCGCACCGGTCGCGCGGTCTCGCGGCAGGCGGCGGGAGAATGGGCCGACCGGCTGCTGCCTCTGCCCGACATCCTCAAGGGAGAGGGCCCCGGCGGCGATGGCGAGATCCTCGAAGCCCTGCGCACGACGGGACACTTTCTCGAGCGCCATATGGCCCCTTCGCTACGCGACCGGCCGCTGCCACAGGCCCGCGCCGCCTATGTCGAGAGATTTCGCCGCAGCACCGTGTGACCGCTGCGGCTCGAGGCGTCTTTCCCCTCCTGAAAAAGCGCGCTACGTAAGTCGCATGCGCTGGAACCTGCCAAATATCCTCACCGCCCTCCGCCTGATCGCCGCCCCCGGCGTGGCGGTGATGTTCCTGTATTTCTCGCGGCCGCTCGCCGACTGGTTCGCGCTGCTGCTCTTCGTCGGGGCCGCCGTCACCGACTGGTTCGACGGCTACCTTGCCCGCCTCTGGGGGCAGGAAAGCAAGATCGGCGCCATGCTCGATCCCATCGCCGACAAGGCGATGGTGGTGATCGCCCTGATGGTGATCGTCGGCTATTCGTCGATGTCGCCTTGGCTGGTGCTGCCGGCGACTATGATTCTCTTCCGCGAGGTGTTCGTCTCGGGCCTGCGCGAGTATCTCGGCGACACCGCGGGTACGCTGAAGGTGACCAAGCTGGCAAAGTGGAAAACCACCTTCCAGATGATCGCCATCGCCACGCTCTTTTCACAGGGGGTGTTCGAGCATTATCTTGCTCTCAGCGTCGAGGCGCTGGACGACCAAGTGGTCACCCGTGCGCTCGACGCGGGCGGTGCCGATCCGCACGGGCTGCGCTGGCAGGAGGCCGGGATGATCTGGACCGGCCACCTCGGCCTGACGCTGCTGTGGATCGCCGCCGCGCTGACCCTGATCACCGGCTGGGACTACTTCGTGAAGGCCCTGCCGTTCCTGAAGGACGACACGTGATGGACCTGCTCTATTTCGCCTGGGTACGTGAGCGCATCGGCCTGCCGAAAGAGCGCTACGAGACCGAGGCCGCCACGGTGAACGATCTCATCGAAGAACTGCGCGGGCGTGAGGAGCGCTACGCGCTGGCCTTCTCCGACCTCTCCGCGCTGCGCGTTGCGCTGGACCAGGAGCTGTCGGAGTTCGACGCACCGCTTGCCGGCGTGCGCGAGGTCGCCTTCTTCCCGCCGATGACCGGGGGCTGATCCCATGGCGATCCGGGTTGTCGTGCAGGAAGAGCCCTTCGAATTCGGCGCCGAGGCCGAGGGGTTTGCCGCGGGCCGCACCGACATGGGCGCCGTGGTGACCTTCACCGGCGTGGTGCGCGACGTCTCGGGCACACTGGCGACCATGGAGATCGAGCACTACCCCGGCATGACCCAGAAGGCGCTGGAAAAGATCGCGACCGAGGCCGAGGCGCGCTGGGATCTCGGCGAGGTTCTGGTGATCCATCGCTACGGCCGCATGGGTCCGGGCGACCGCATCATGATGGTCGCCACCGCCTCCAAGCACCGCGGCCATGCCTTCGAGGCGGCCGAGTACCTGATGGACTACCTCAAGTCCCGCGCACCCTTCTGGAAGAAGGAAAGCGGCGCGGAGGGCACCTCCTGGGTCGCCGCCAAGGACGAGGACGAGGACGCGCTGTCGCGCTGGTAGACCCTCTCCTTCCGTCGCGCTTGAGACATGGCGCGCGTGGTCATATGATCTGACCAATTCCCGCCTGTCAGGACCATCCCATGCCCTTCCGCCCCGTGCAGTCCGAGAAACTCTCCAGCGCCGTGGTGCGTCAGATCGAGGAACTGATCCTGCGCGGCATCCTGCGTCCCGGAGAGCGCCTGCCGGCGGAGCGGGAGCTGTCGGATCGGCTGGGCGTGTCGCGTCCCTCGCTGCGCGAGGCGGTGGCCGACCTGCAGGAACGCGGCCTGCTGGAAACCCGCGCCGGTGCCGGCATTTTCGTCACCGAGGTGCTCGGCTCGGCCTTCTCCGACGCGCTGATTCAGCTCTTTTCCAAGCATGACGAGGCGGTCTTCGACTACCTCAGTTTCCGCCGCGACATGGAGGGACTGGCCGCGGAACGCGCGGCGCTGCACGGCACCCCCTCGGATCTCAAGGTGATCGACGCGCTCTTCGAGAAGATGGCGGCGGCGCATCAGAAACGGAACCCGGCCGAAGAGGCACGGCTCGACGCCGATTTCCACCTCGCGATCATCGAGGCCAGCCACAACGTCATCATGCTGCACATGATGCGCTCGATGTACCAGCTGCTGCGCGAGGGCGTGTTCTACAACCGCTCGGTCATGTTCAAGCAGCGCACCACGCGCGAGGCGCTGCTCGAGCAGCACCGGGCGATCAATACCGCCCTGCAGGCGCGCGACGCGGCAGCGGCCAAGGCGGCGGTGCAGGCGCACCTGGGCTACGTCGAGGCGGCGCTGGTCAGCGACCGCAAGGCCGAGCGCGACGAGGACGTGGCACGCCAGCGCTTCGACCGGGTGACCGGACGCGGCTGACCCGGAAAGGGGGGCGCTGCCCCCTCTTGGCCTGCGGCCAATTCACCCCCGGCGTATTTTTAAAGAGAAGAAGGGCCGGGGCGTTTCAGCTGATCGGCGTCGGGGCGCCGGTGGCCATATTGGTGCCGATATAGGGCTTGTGGCTGCCCTTCCAGCCGCCGAAGCCGCCTTCCATATGCGCGATGCGCGCCAGGCCCGAGGCGATGGCGGCGCGGGCCACCCGCTCCGAACGCACGCCCGAACCGCAGTGGAAGACGATGCGCTTCTCGCCTTGCCCCGGCAATTTCTCCGGCTTGAAGAAGGCCATGGGCATCAGCAGCGCACCCTCGATGTGCTCGAACATATATTCCTGCGGGGTGCGCACGTCGATCAGCACGATCTCGTTGCGGTCAAAGGCCTCGGCGACCTCATCGACGGACCAGGTCTCCAGCAGCGCGTTGCCCACTTCCTCGGTCTTCATCGCCCGGCTCCTTTCATATCTCGAATTCTGAACCTGTCTTCAGACTTGGGGTCCGCGGCGGCGAAGGCAAGGGGGCGTATTGGCAAAGCCCGCGACAGATCAATAGCCGCCCGATTTCCGGCGGCACGCCGCGCGCGGATCGGCTAGAGTCGCCCCATGCTGTTTGCCCTTCCAGATCCCGACGCGCTCTACCAGGCGCTGCTCGACCGAGACCCGTCCTATGATGGCCGGGCCTATGTCTGCGTCACCTCGACCGGCATCTTCTGCCGGCTGACCTGCCCGGCGCGCAAACCGCTGCGCGCCAATTGCACCTTCCATGAGACAGCGGGCGACTGCATCGCCGCCGGCTTCCGCCCCTGCAAACGCTGCCACCCGCTGAAGCCCATGGCCGAAAGCGACCCGGTGATCGCCCGGCTGCTGGACGCACTCGACGCGCGCCCGGCGTTCCGCTGGTCCGAACCCGACCTCCTCGCGATGGGGCTCGATCCCTCGACCGTGCGCCGTGCCTTCAAGCGGCAGTTCGGCATGACCTTCCTCGAGATGGCCCGGCAGCGGCGGCTGCGCGAGGGGTTCACCGCGCTGGCCTCGGGCGCGCCGGTGATCGAGGCACAGCTCGACGCGGGCTTCGAGAGCGCCAGCGCCTTCCGGGCGGGCTTCGCGAGGGCGCTCGGCGTGGCACCCGGCGCGCTGAAGCCGGATGCGCTGCTCAGGGCCGACTGGATCGCCACGCCGCTCGGCGACATGGTCTCGGTCTGCTCGAAGAGCCACCTGCACCTGCTGGAATTCATGGACCGCAAGGCGCTGCCGCGCGAGCTGGAAAAGCTGCGCAAGGGCGCTGGGAACGAGATCGGTGTGGGACAGTTCGCCCCCTCGGAGCAGATTCGAGAGGAGCTGACGCGCTTCTTTGCAGGCGAGAGCGCCGATTTCGACACGCCGCTGGCGCTGCATGGCTCGGAGTTCACCAAGTCGGTCTGGCGCGCCCTGCGCGAGATCCCGGCGGGCGAGACCCGCAGCTACGGCGCACTGGCGCAGGCGCTGGGGCGGCCCACGGCCACGCGGGCGGTGGCGCAGGCCAATGGTGCCAACCAGATCGCGCTGGTGATTCCCTGCCACCGGGTGATCGGGGCGAACGGCGCGCTCACCGGCTACGGCGGCGGGCTCTGGCGCAAGCAGCGGCTGCTGGAGATCGAGCGGGGGTACCTCGGGGGCTGAAGGCTTGCGCCCTGTCCCCGCGCGGCTTACCCCTCTGGCATGCGCATTCTCGAGAACATCATCAGCGACCGCGGCTCCAAATATGCCGTCTCGGGCGGGCCCTGCACCTCGGAAGAGGAGGCCAAGGCCTTTCTCAAGGAGCTCAAGCGCAACAAGAAGTTCGCCAAGGCGACGCACAACACCTGGGGCCTGCTGACCGGGGACGCGCCGATCAAGAACGACGACGGCGAGAGCGGCGCGGGCATGGTGATCCTGCGGATGCTCGAGCGCGAGGAATTGCGCAACCACATCATCGTGGTCACCCGCTGGTACGGCGGCAAACACCTCGGCGGCGACCGCTTCCGCCACGTACAGGACGCGGTGCGCACCTATATCGAGAGCATGGAATGAGCGCCGCCGCGGATCAGCTTTTCGCGCGGCTGGCCCGGTCGAAGTTCCGCAGCCGCTTCCGGCTCGGACCGAAAGAACGCACCTATGCCGACGAGAAGGGCCGCGAGGTGATCCTGACCCACGCGCGCGACTTCATCGCCGAGCGGCTGGCCCCTGCGCAGCCGAGAAACGATGGCAAGCAGACGCCCATGCGCGGCCACCCGGTGTTTATCGCCCAGCACGCCACGGCCACCTGCTGCCGGGGCTGCCTTGCGAAATGGCACGGGCTGGCGGCGGGACGCGCGCTGAGCGAGGAAGAGCAGACGCGGGTCGTGGGCGTGATCCTCGCGTGGATCGACCGGCAGATGGGGTATCGGGCATGAGGGTCCCGGCATGAGCAAGGGCACACCCGCGACGCAGGCGCTGACGCGCGCCAAGGTGGACTTCGAGTTGCTGGAATACGACTACGTCTCGGGTCAGGCGCAGATCGGGTTGCACGCGGCCGAGGCGATCGGCTGGGACCCCGAAAGAGTGCTGAAGACGCTGATGGTCGAGGTCGACGGCAAGCCCTGCTGCGCTGTGGTGCCCTCGGGGGCCTCGCTCTCGATGAAACGCGTGGCCAGCGCCTTCGGCGGCAAGTCGGCGCAGATGATGGACCCCGCCAAGGCCGAGCGGCTCACCGGCATGCATACCGGCGGGATCAGCCCCTTCGGCCAGAAAAAGCGCGCGCCCGTCGCCTTCGAAGCCGCCGCCATGGTGGCCGAGCGCA
Source organism: Roseobacteraceae bacterium (assembly GCA_048381755.1). Classification (GTDB taxonomy): domain Bacteria; phylum Pseudomonadota; class Alphaproteobacteria; order Rhodobacterales; family Rhodobacteraceae; genus Salipiger. The sequence goes on along the minus strand of JBLXGS010000008.1, from coordinate 129,074 downwards.
TCGTGCTGAACGGCGGCAAGCGCGGATTGATGGTGGTGGTCACCCCCGCCGATGCGCTAGAGGTCTCCGGCGGCAAGGTGGCGGCGCTGGCGGCGGATTGACCGCGTCCCCCACCCCTGCGCAAACCGTTCCAGAATCGCGAAATCCCTGCTAGGTATGGTGGCATGAACACCCACAGCCCCAATATGCGTCCCGTTATCCGACAGCTGGACGAGGCCGCCATCAACCGCATTGCCGCCGGCGAGGTGGTCGAGCGCCCGGCCTCGGCGGTCAAGGAGCTGGTGGAGAACGCCATCGACGCCGGGGCGACCCGCGTCACGGTGGAAATCGCCGACGGCGGCAAGACGCTGATCCGGGTGAGCGACGACGGCTGCGGCATGGGGCCGGACGAGCTGCCGCTGGCGCTGTCGCGCCATGCCACCTCGAAGATCGACGGCTCGGACCTGTTGAACATCCACAGCTTCGGCTTCCGCGGCGAAGCGCTGCCCTCGCTGGGCGCCGTGGGGCGGCTGACCATCCAGAGCCGTGTCGCCGGGCAGGACGGGGCCGAGATCGCGGTCTCCGGCGGGCAGATGGGCGCGGTGAAACCGGCGGCGCTGAACCCCGGCACGGTGGTCGCCCTGCGCGATCTCTTCTTCGCCACGCCCGCGCGACTGAAGTTCCTGCGTACCGACCGTGCCGAGATGATGTCGATCTCGGACGTGATGAAACGGCTCGCCATGGCCGAGCCCTCGGTGGGCTTCACCCTGCGCGATGTCTCGCAGGGCAAGGACCGGGTGACGTTCCGCGCCGATGCGGTCTCGGGCGATCTCTTCGACGCGCTGCGGGGCCGGCTGGCGCAGGTGCTGGGCGCCGAGTTCACCGACAACGCGCTGGCCATCGACGCCGAGCGCGACGGCTTCCGGCTGACCGGCTATGCCGCTCTGCCGACCTATTCGCGCGGCTCTTCCGTGGCGCAGCATCTCTTCGTCAACGGCCGCCCGGTGCAGGACAAGCTGCTCTTCGGCGCGCTGCGCGGGGCCTATGCCGATTACCTCAGCCGCGACCGCCATCCGGCGGTGGCGCTGTTTGTCGATTGCGACCCGCATCTCGTGGACGTGAACGTGCACCCGGCGAAATCCGAGGTCCGCTTCCGCGAGCCGGGGCTGGTGCGCGGGCTGATCGTCTCGGCGCTGCGCCACGCTTTGGCCGACGCCGGGCACCGTGCCTCGAGCACGGTGGCAGCCGACACGCTGGCGGCGCTGCGCCCCGAGATGCGACCGCAATTCCCTGCCGATGGGCAGATGCCGCTGCACCAGCAGCCGTCGCGCGACAGCACCTTCGGCGCCTATGGCGGCGGCGCCCCGCTCGGCGCGGCCCCGGCTGCCGCGCCCCACGCCCGCGTCTACCAGATGGACCGCCCCTCGGCCGGTGCGCGCAGCGCCGCCTATGCCGCGCAGGCGCCGGATCCGAATTTCGTGCCCGCCCCACCCCGCGTGCCCCCGGCACAGACGCAGGGCTTTGCCGAAATGCAGGGCGGCTGGTCGGGCCGTGTCGTCGAAGATGCGGCAGAGACACCCGAGGCCGCCCACCTGCCGCTCGGTGCAGCGCGCGGGCAGGTGCACGAGAATTATATCATCGCCCAGACCGAGACCGGCATCGTCATCGTCGATCAGCACGCGGCGCACGAGCGGCTGGTCTATGAAAAGCTGAAACGCCAGACGGCCGAGCGCGGCGTCGCCGCGCAGGCGCTGCTGATCCCGGAGATCGTCGAGCTGTCGCAGGACGACCTGTCGCGCATCCTCGACATTGCCGAAGACCTTGGCCGCATGGGCCTGTCGGTCGAACCCTTCGGCGGCTCGGCGCTGGCGGTGCGGGAGACCCCGGCGATCCTCGGCGAGGTCAACGCCGAGGCGCTGATCAAGGACATCCTCGACGAGCTTTCGGACTACGGCAGCTCGCAGCTGGTGCAGGAAAAACTCGAAGCGATCCTCTCCCGCGTCGCCTGCCATGGCTCGATCCGATCGGGCCGCCGGATGCGCGCCGAGGAGATGAACGCCCTGCTGCGCGAGATGGAGGCAACGCCCCATTCCGGCCAGTGCAACCACGGACGCCCCACCTACGTGGAGCTGAAGCTGTCGGATATCGAGAGGCTGTTCGGCCGCACATGATCGAGATCGCCGGGCAGAGCATCGACATGGGCGACCCGCGCCTCTGGGCCGCCGTGGGTGCGGCTCTGCTTGCGCTTCTGCTGATCCTGTCGATCCGGGCATCGAACCGCGCCGCGCGGCTCGGCTATCCGCTCAGCCAGCTGTCGCAGCGGGTGCAGGCGCTGTCGGAGGGGCAGGAACGGCTCGCCGGCGGGCTGCACCACGTCTCCGAGGCGCAGGTGAAGAGCCAGAACGCCATGCTGCAGCTGATGGAAAAGCGGCTCGCGCAGGTGCAGCAGAACATGTCCGAGAACCTGCATGGCACCGCCCGCCGCACCGCGCATTCCCTGGGCCAGCTGCAGGAACGGCTGAAGACCATCGACCAGGCGCAGGAGAACATCACAAGGCTCTCGGGCGACGTGCTGTCGCTGCAGGACATCCTGTCGAACAAGCAGACGCGCGGCGCCTTCGGGGAAATCCAGCTCAACGACATCGTCTCCAAGGCGCTGCCGCCCGATGCCTATGCGATGCAGGCAACGCTCTCGAACGGGCGCCGCGCCGATTGCCTGATCAAGCTGCCGGAACCCCCGGGCCATATCGTCATCGACGCCAAGTTCCCGCTCGAAGCCTACGAGATGCTGCGCCGCGCCGAGACCGCCGAGGCGAAGCAACGCGCCGGGCAGGCCTTCCGCATGTCGGTGCGCAAGCACCTGCGCGACATCTCGGACCGCTACATTCTCGACGGCGAGACCGCCGACAGCGCGCTGATGTTCCTGCCCTCCGAGGCGGTCTACGCCGAACTGCACGCGACCTTCCCCGAGGTGGTGCGCGAGGGTTTTTCGCTGCGGGTCTGGATCGTCTCGCCAACCACCTGCATGGCCACGCTGAACACCCTGCGCGCGGTGCTCAAGGATGCCCGGATGCGCGAACAGGCCGGAGCGATCCGGCGCGAGCTCGGGCTGCTGCACCAGGACGTCGAGCGGCTCGGGGCGCGGGTCGAGAACCTCGACCGGCATTTCGGCATGGCGGCCAAGGATCTCTCGGAGATCCGCATCAGCGCCGAGAAAGCAGGCCGACGTGCCCAAAAACTCGACAATTTTGATTTCGAAGATCTGGCGCCCGAGGGTCGTATCGTGCCATTGCCAAGGCAGACCTGACCTTTCGACCGACTCGCCAAGGAAAATCGGATGCTTGCCCGCCTGACCGGCCTCGCGCTTGCGGCCCTGCTCGCCGCTCCCGGCTACGCCGAGGGCGACAGGATCGGCGTCGGCGTCAGCAGCATGATCCGACCCGAGGCGAACTTCGGTCGCGGCCTGTCGATGACCATCTGGTACCCGGCGCAGACCGGTGGCGGCGCCTCCGAGCTGGTCGGCCGCAACGCGGTCTTCGAGGGCACCCCGGCTCAGCGCGAAGCTTCGCCCATGCCCGGCAAGCTGCCGCTGGTGCTGCTCTCGCACGGCGGCCGCCGCTCGTCGGAGCAGAGCGGCGCCTGGCTGGCGGCACGGCTCGCCGAGGGTGGCTACATCGTCGCCGAAGTCAGCGGCCAGCGCCCGCGCGATCCGGCCTCGGCGCTCGGCGAGATCTGGCGCCGCCCGGCGGAGCTGGGTCAGGCGCTCGACCTGCTGCTGAATGATCCCGACTGGCAGATGCGCATCGACGACACCCGCGTCGCCGTCGCCGGTTTCGCGCTCGGTGGCACCGCCGCAATGATGCTGGGCGGAGGCATGATCGACGAGGGCGCCTACATGCTCAATTGCTGGACCGGTCACCCCTCGACGGATTGCACCTGGTTCGGCTCCGCAGGCGTCGACCCGGCCAGCGTGGACCTGCAGGCGCTGACCCTGCCGCGCCATGACGCGCGGGTCCGCGCGGTGCTCGCCATCGCGCCCGAGTATCTCGCCGAGTTCCGCCCCGACAGCCTCGATCCGCACGCGCCCGAGATGCGCATCTTCGGCCTCGACCAGCCCGCGCCGGGCGAGGTCCGCCTCGCCACTCGGACCGGCGTCGAGGTGGTGCCGCTGGAAGGGGCCGAGCTCTACGATCTCTTTGCCCGCTGCACTCCCAACGGTGCCAAGCTGCTGGAAGAGGAAGGGGGCGATCCGGCGCTCTGCGCAAGCAGCGCCGAAGAGCGCGCCGCAGTGCATGATCAAGTCGCGACAGGCGCGCTCGATTTCCTGAACCGCGCGCTGCCCTCCCCCAACTGATCCGGCCCGACCGATCCTGCCGCGCCGCACGCGCCGCTTGTCGCAGATCAAGGTCGAGGTGTACGCTTTTCTCCATGGTGTGCGGGAAGAAAGGAGACGCGCCATGGAAGAAATCAGCGTCCGCACGGTTGCCGCCGTGATCCTGATGGCCCGGGAGATTGAACGGGCCGAGGGCGAGTTGCGCGGCTTCATCGACCGCATGAGCGAAGAAGAGCAGGCCGCGCTGGTCGCGGTGATGTGGATCGGCCGCGATGCCTTCGACGCCGACGAATGGGCCGAGGCCTACAGCACCGCCCTCACCGAAGCCTCGACACCGACCGCCGACTACCTGATCGGCACGCCGCATCTGGCCGACAACCTCGAGGCCGGCCTCGAGGCGCTTGGCTTCGATCCCGAGGACGAAGAGGACGAGCTGCTGAACCGCGGCAGCTGATCCACGGCCCGACGGCCCGCGCCGGGGTGCTCAGCGCAGCCCTCGCCCTTTCACGATCGCCGTATCGCCGAAGCGGGCGCGGATCGCATCCGTCGCCCGTTCCGCCGCCGCGCGCTTGCCGGCGTCGGGATCGAGAAGATCGCCGCCCCGGTCGGCCTGATCCGCCGCCACGAGATCCGAGATCCCCGCCCCGAGCAGCCGCCACGGCCCCTGCCGCTCCAGCCCGTCGAGCATGCCCCGGGCCACGCGATAGATGCGGTCGGCCATCTGCGTGGCATCGTCCAGCGACTGCCGCCGGGTGATCAGCTTGAAATCGGCGCGCTTGACCTTCAGCGTCACCACCCGCCCGGCCATGCCCTTGGCCTTGGCCCGGTCCGAGACCTTTTCGCACATGCGCCACAGATGCCCGTCGAGCAGGTCGTGATCGCCGGTGTCCTCGTTGAAGGTGGTTTCGTTGGAAATGGACTTGATCGGCGCGTTGCGCATCACCCGCCGCGTGTCCTCGCCCCGCGCCAGGTGCCACAGCCGCTGCCCCATCGAACCGAAGCGGGCGATCAGGTCACGCTGCTCCCAGCGCAGCAGATCCTCGAAGGTGCGGATCCCGGCGCGCTCCAGCGCCTCCTGCGAGGCCATGCCGACGCCCCAGATCATCCGCACGGACTTCGGCCGCAGGAACTCGGCGGTCTCCACCTTGCCGATCACCGAGAAACCGTGCGGCTTGTCGAGGTCCGAGGCGATCTTGGCGAGGAACTTGTTGTGCGACAAGCCGACCGAGCCGGTGACGCCCAGCTCCTCGCGCATGCGCTTGACCAGCCGCGCCATCATCACCGCGGGCGGATGGCCATGCAGCCGCGCCGTGCCGGTGAGATCGAGAAAGGCCTCATCGAGCGACAGCGGTTCGATCGCCGGCGTCAGCTCCTCCATCAGCGCGCGAATCTGACGCGAGACCTCGACGTAGAGCTCCATCCGCGGTTTCACCACCACGGCGTCGGGGCAGAGTTTCATCGCCTGGAACATCGGCATCGCCGAGCGGACGCCGCGGATGCGCGCAACGTAGCAGGCGGTGGAGACGACCCCGCGCTTGCCGCCGCCGACGATCACCGGCTTGTCGGCCAGCTCGGGGTTCTCGCGTTTCTCGACGGTGGCGTAGAAGGCGTCGCAGTCCATGTGGGCGATGGAGAGGTCCCACAATTCGTCATGGCGCACGATCCGCGGGCGTCCGCAGGACGGGCAGCGCGTTCCATGGTCGAATTCGGCGAGGCAATCGCGGCAGAGCGCGGGCATGGGTGGCATTTCCGGCGACAGGTGTTACCTCGGCACTATACGCCAATCCCACGCAGCAGTGCCATTGCCCGGAGGCATGATGAACTTCAGAGGCGCCAAGATAATCCTGTTTCTCGGTGACGATTTGCTGATCCTGCGCCGCGATCATACCGAAGGCATCCCCTGGCCCGGCTATCTCGATTTCCCCGGTGGCGCGCGCGAGCCCGGAGAGACCGGCAAGGAATGCGCGCTGCGCGAAACCATCGAGGAGGTCGGGCTGGATCTCGGTCCCGAGGCGCTGAGCTGGGAACTGTTGCACGACGGGCTCTGGTACTTCGCGGCGCACCTGCCAGCGAGCCGCATCGACGATGTGGTCTGGGGCGGCGAAGGCGAAAGCTGGATGATGATGTCGCCAGATGAATTCATCGCCCGCGAGGACGCCATCCCGCATTTCCGCAGCGTGCTGCGCGACTACATCGACGCGCGCGCCCCGCGCTGAGGACGGTCAGGCCGCGCGGAACAGCGACAGCCAGCCGAGAGCCGCCTTGCGTGGCACCGTGTCACGCGGCCTGCGCACCCGTTCAGACGGCAGCGGCGCGGTGCGCGCCTGCAGCGTGTCGGGCCGGTCCAGCAGGGCCAGCGCCCGTGACACCAGCACCCGCTCGGCGGCGTCGGGCTGCGTGGTCACCGGGGCCTTGAAGGTGCTGGCGACCCGGACCCGCCCGGCATCGGAGTGGAAGGTCACAAGGGCTTCGAATTGTTCTTCGGCGGCGTTGTAGCGCATTTCGCCGATCTGTGTGCGCATCTCGGTCATGGCTTGTCTCCTGATTGGCCTCAAAACGCCGCAATTGGCGCGCCAGTTCCCTCGAACCGCTGCACGGCGACGTGCAGAGAACGTGAGCAACCACTGTCCGCCACCCGCATGGCCCTCTCGGCGAAGGGCGCGGTGGCCCCCCGAGGTCCCCCTGAAGAGGCGCTGGAAAACCCCTTTCTTTCTCGGCACTCAGCGGGGCATAGTCGGCGCAAGCGCTTCTTCTCTTGGAAAATACGCCGGGGGTGAGGCGCGTCAGCGCCGAGGGGGCAGCGCCCCCTTGCAGGATCGAACGCGGCACAACGCGCGGCCGCAGCAAGCCGGGGGAAATGCCCATGGACGTGGAAACCCTGATCGCGGAGCTGGTCGGCGGCAATCTCGTGGTGCTGCTGCTCGCCGCCTTCATGATCCTCTGCGTGATCCTCGGGGTGCGCATCGTACCGCAGGCGGAGAAGCACGTGGTCGAACGCTTCGGCCGGCTGCGCGCGGTGCTCGGGCCGGGGATCAACTTCATCGTGCCCTTCCTCGACCGGGTGGCGCACAAGGTCTCGATCCTCGAGCGCCAGCTGCCCACCGCCAGCCAGGACGCGATCACCGCCGACAACGTGCTGGTGGAGGTCGAGACCTCGGTCTTCTATCGCATCCTCGAGCCGGAAAAGACTGTCTACCGCATCCGTGACGTGGATGCTGCCATCGCCACCACTGTCGCAGGCATCGTCCGCGCCGAGATCGGCAAGATGGAACTCGACGAGGTGCAGTCCAACCGCGCGGCGCTGATCGCGACGATCAAGAGCAACGTCGAGGACGCGGTGGACAACTGGGGGATCGAGGTGACGCGGGCCGAGATCCTCGACGTGAACCTCGACCAGCAGACCCGCGACGCCATGCTGCAGCAGCTCAACGCCGAGCGCGCCCGCCGCGCGCAGGTGACCGAGGCCGAGGGCCGCAAGCGCGCCGTGGAGCTTTCCGCAGACGCCGACCTCTACGCCGCCGAGCAGACCGCCAAGGCGCGCCGAATCTCCGCCGAGGCCGAGGCCTATGCGACGCAGGTGGTGGCCGAGGCCATCGCCAAGAACGGGCTGGAGGCGGCGCAATATCAGGTGGCGCTGAAACAGGTCGAGGCGCTGGTGGCGCTCGGCAACGGCGACGGCAAACAGACCATCGTGCTGCCCTCGAACGCGCTCGATGCCTTTGCCGACGCCTTCACCCTGCTGAAGGGGCGCAAGCCATGATCCAGCTCTGGTGGGTCTGGCTGGCGGCAGCGGTGGTGCTGCTGGTGCTCGAGGTGCTGAGCCCGGCCTATGTGTTCCTCGGCTTTGCCATCGGCGCGGCGGTGGTTGGCATTCTGCTCCTGCTCGGCCTCGCGGCCGGCTGGCCCATGCTCCTGCTGATCTGCGCGGTTGTAGCGGTCCTGGCCTGGGCGCTCTTGCGGCGCTTCATGGGTGTCCGCAAGGGCCAGACCAAGCTCTGGACACGGGACATCAACGAGGACTGAACCTCGCGGAACTTCCGGGACGGAAACTGCGGCTCTTCGTGAAATCTTGGAACCAACCCCGGGGGGGTCCTCATTGTGCCCCCAGAGACCCCGAGGGGACGATCCAAACCAAGACCGAGGAGACCGCAGATGACCAAGCGCTTCCTGACCACCACCACCGCAGCACTCACCATGGTGATCGCAGGCGCGATCGGCGCACAGGCCGAGAACGAGGCCAGCGTCACCGAGCAGGCCGCTCAGGCGGTCGACGCCATCGGCGACACCGCCTATGCCATCGGCGAGACCGCGACCGACACCGCGCAGGCCGGCATCGAGGCGGTGGGCGCCGACGAGATCTACAGCGACGCGGCGGACGTCTCGGCACAGCTCGACGCGGCGATCACCAATGACGCCATCGTCCGTTCGAGCGACGGCGAGATCGTCGGCACGGTGGAGAAGTCCGAGATGGACCGCGGCTTCGTCGTGATCGACCTCGACGGCGAGATGGAAGGCGCCGACGAGCGCGCCATCGAGAATGCCTCCGTGCGTGCTTCGCAGCTTTCGCTGAACGCCGACGAGGAGCTGGTGATCGACATGACCAAGGCGGAGTTCGCCGCGGCGCTGAACGACGCCGTGAAGGTGCGGATCGACGCCAAAGGCTGATCGCTCCCGGCTCTTCCGGTCCGATTGAGACCGGTGCTTCCATGCTCCCCGCAGTCCCGCCGCGGGGAGCACTTTCGTGAACGCGCCGTGCCCTATGGCTCAGAGACGGAACAGCCCCAGCGCGTCCATCACCTCGCGCTTGGTGGCCTCGGTGACCTCTCGTGCGGATTGCGTGCCCTCCGAGATGATGCGGTGCACCTGCGCGGGATCTGAGGCGGCCTCCGCCCGTCGCGCCCGGATCGGCGCGAGCAGCGCCTGCAGAATGTCCTCCAGTCGCCGCTTCAGCACCGTGTCGCCGAGACCGCCGCGCCGGTAGTGGTCCTTCAGCTCGGCCACATCCTCTTTCGCCGCGTCGAAGGCGTCGAGGTAGGTGAACACCACGTTGCCCTCGACCTTGCCCGGATCCTCCACCCGCAGGTGATCTGGGTCTGTGAACATCGCCCGCACCGCCCGGCTGATCTCGTCTTCCGAGGCCGAGAGCGGGATCGCGTTGCCGCCGGACTTGCTCATCTTGGCGCGCCCGTCGATGCCCGGCAGCCGCCCCGCCTCGGGGATCAGCGCCTGCGCCTCGGGCAACACCTCGCGGCCCGCCGCCGCGTTCACCCGGCGGGCGATCTCGTTGCATTGCTCGATCAGCGGCGCCTGGTCCTCGCCGACCGGCACGACGGTGGCCTTGAAGGCGGTGATGTCCGCGGCCTGCGCGGCCGGATAGCAAAGGAATCCGGCCGGAATGTCGCGCCCGAAGTCGCGGGCGCGGATTTCGTCCTTGATCGTCGGATTGCGCTCAAGCCGGGCGACGGTGACGAAGTTCAGATAAAGCATCGACAGCTCGGCCAGCGCCGGCAGGTGCGACTGCAGGCAGATGGTGGTCTTGGCGGGATCGATGCCGACAGCGAGATAATCGCAGGCGACCTCGAGCACGTTGCGGCGCACCTTGCCGATGTCATGGGCGTTGTCGGTGAGCGCCTGGGTGTCGGCGAGCAGCAGGAACTGCGTGTGCGTGTCCTGCAGCGCCAGCCGGTTCTTCAGCGAGCCTGCGTAGTGGCCGATGTGCAGCGGGCCGGTGGTGCGGTCGCCGGTGAGGATGACCGGCTTGGTGGCGGTCGTCGTTTCTGCCTCGGGGCGGGTCAGGGTAGTCTGGTCCATGGGGATCTCCGTGTCTGGACAGGGTCTGTCTGGTCAGGGAGGTCGCCGCACGGGGCACTTGATGGGATATTTGCATCAAAAAGGCCGCCCGATGCGGCGGCCTGTTTGGAAAACATGATACGTCGGGCCGCCTATGTCAGGCGGGCCACCAGAGAGTCGCAAGGGGCATCGGACGTGTCATGACGTCTGGGTAGCCCCCCGCGTCCTCGGGATCAAGCCCCGGATCAAGCCTTGTTCGGGCGCTGTGCCTGCGGCGAGGCCAGCTCGGCATTGATCGCCAGCGCGGCGTCGCGCGGCGAGGGCGCGCGCCAGACCGGGCGGCCGACGACGATGTGGTCGGCACCGGCGGCGATGGCGCTCGCGGGGGTGGCGATGCGCTTCTGGTCGTCGTCGGCGCTGCCCGCCGGACGCACGCCGGGGGTGACGATCAGACGGCCCTCGGCCTCGGGCAGCGCGCGGATGCGGGCGGCCTCCATCGGCGAAGCGATGATACCGTCGGCCCCGGCCTCGAAGGCGCGCGCGGCGCGTTCCACCACCAGATCGGCCACGTCGCCCGCCTGCATCAGACCGTCGTCGAGGTCGGCGCGGTCGAGCGAGGTCAGGATGGTCACGGCGAGGATCTTCAGGTTCGAGCCCGCCGCGCCCTGCTTGGCCGCGCGCACCACGTGCGGATCGCCGTGCACCGTCAGGAAGTCGAGGTCGAACTGCGCGATGCCGCGCACCGCGTTCTCGACGGTCTGACCGATGTCGAAGAACTTCATGTCGAGAAAGATGCGCTTGCCGTGCTCCTGCTTGAGCTCGTTGGCCAGCGCCAGGCCGCCGCCGGTGAGCATGCCGAGACCGATTTTGTAGAAGGAGACAGCATCGCCGATCTCCTCGGCAACTTTCAGACCCTCGAGGGCATTGGGCACGTCGAGGGCAACGATCAGGCGGTCATCGGACACGGCTGCGGACATGGGGGCGTCTCCTTTTGCGGGATTTCGCCTCTCATGTCCGCGCCGGGCGCTCAGGTCAAGCCCGCGCCAAAAGCCTTCGAAGGCTTTTGCAAGTTCCTTCGAAGGAACTTGCCGGCCAAACCGTCAGCCGCCCCCGAGCAGGTCGCGGATGACCTGCTGGATGATGTTGTCGCGGCGCTGCCGCTCGGGCTGACGCTGCGGCTGCGGCTGCGCCACCTGCCGGGGCGGCTCGGGTACGACCGCCGGCAGCGGTTTGACCTCGGTGCCATCGGTCACCCGCAGCATGGTCTCGCGCCAGATCTCCGCCGGCAGGCCGCCGCCGGTCACCCCCGTAAGAGGCGAGTTGTCATCATTGCCCATCCAGACGCCGACCACATAGTCGGCGGTGAAGCCGATGAACCAGGCGTCGCGCGCGTCGTTCGAGGTGCCGGTCTTGCCGGCCACCTCGCGATCGGGCAGCTTCGCCCGCCCGCCGGTGCCGCCGTTGACCACATGTTCCATCATCCAGATCAGCTGGCCGGCCGCCTCGGGCTGGATCACCCGCTCGCGGATACCGCCGCCGGTGCCCATGAGCACCTCGTTGTCGCCTTTCAGGCGCAGGTCGACGAGGCCGTAGGGTGTCACCGCCGAGCCGCCGTTGAGGATGCCCGCATAGGCACCGGTCATCTCGAGCAGCGAGGCCTCGGACGTGCCGAGCGCCATGGACGGCGAGCTGTTCACCTCGGATTTGATGCCGAAGCCCGTGGCCACCTTGGCAACGAGATCGCGCCCGACGGATTCCGAGATCTTCACCGCCGGGATGTTCAGCGAATGCGCCAGCGCGTCGGTCAGCGTGACCTTGCCCTTGTAATTCCTAGAGTAGTTCTGCGGGCACCATTCGCCGGAGCCCGGCACGTTCATGCAGAAGGGCTCATCGACGACAGTGTCATAGGGCGAGTGGCCCAGTTCCAGTGCCGTGGCATAGATGAAGGGCTTGAACGCCGAGCCGGTCTGGCGCTTGGCCTGGGTGGCGCGGTTGAACACGCCCGACACACCGGTCTTGCGCCCGCCCACCATGGCGCGCACCGCACCATCGGCGGACATGACGACGATCGCCGCCTGCGCCTTGGAGCCTTCCTTGACCTTGCTCTCGTAGACCGAGTTCATCGCGTCCTCGGCCGCCTTCTGCAGCTTTGGGTCGAGCGTGGTGCGGATCACCACGTCCTCCATCGTGTCGCGTGTGAAATACTCCGGCCCTGTCGACATCACCCAGTCGGCGAAATAGCCGCCGGTCTTGCTCTGCGCCTCTTCCGAAAGGGTCGCGGGATTCGCCTGAGCCTGCTGCTCTTCGGCGGCGCTCAGGTAGCCCTGGTCCTCCATCAGCCGCAGCACGGTCGCCGCGCGGTCCTGCGAGCGCTCGAGGTCGCTGGTCGGCGCGAGCGTCGAGGGCGCGGTCAGCAGACCCGCCAGCATCGCCGCTTCCTGCGGATTGAGCGTTGCGGCATGCTTTCCGAAATAGCGCTCTGCGGCCGCCTCGGCTCCATAGGCGCCACCGCCCATGTAGGCGCGGTTGAGGTAGATCGAGAGAATCTCGTCCTTGGTGTACTTCAGCTCCATCGCCATAGCGTAGAGCGCTTCCTTGCCCTTCCGGGCCAGCGAGGACTGGCGGCACTCGGCGACGTAATCGGCCTCGGTCTTCCAGACGTCGGAATCATACTCGACGCCGATGCAGAGCAGCTTCGCGGTCTGCTGGGTGATGGTCGAGCCACCATGGCCCGACAGCGGGCCACGCCCCTCTGCAAGGTTGATGCGGATGGCGCTGGCGACGCCGCGCGGCGAGACACCGAAATGCTTGTAGAAACGCTTGTCCTCTGTGGCGATCACCGCGTTCTTGAGGTGCTTGGACACGCTCGTGGCAGTGACGGCGCCGCCGAACTGGTCGCCACGCCAGGCAAAGATCGCGCCGTTGCGGTCAATCAGCGTGACCGACCCCCGCGCTCGCCCGTCCAGCAACTCGGTCACCGGCGGCAGCTTGGTATAGAAATAGCCCACGCCGAGCGCGAGCAGGATCGCGACGACCGCGCCGACCCGCCAAGTGATGCGCCAGAAGATGCTCAGAACGAAGGACACGAGGCCCAACACCATCGCCACGAGAAAGTTCCGCTTCTTCGCAGGTCTGCGCGCAGGTTTTCGCGGCGCCGCCCGACGTCCTCCGCCAGAGCCGCCGCCAGAGCCACCACTGCCGCCACCCGAAGGCTTCCGACCTTGGGTCTTGCTCGTCTTCTGGCCCGCTTTCTGGCCACCATTGGGATAGCGGCGTTCGGCCACCAGACGGCCCTTGCCACGCCCTGAATCAGTCATTTCGTTCTGCCCGGCCTTCGCTCAGTTTTGCGGGAGGATAACGGGTTTGCCGCCTGATGTTGACCGAGAAACGGTCACATATTTGTCTTTTTGGATCGCGCATTTTTTAATCAAATGCAGATTTTCCGCCCATTTTGTGATCTCCTTAGGAGCGCAACCGGATGGGCACAAGGGGCTGTCCCTTCCCATGGTCGGCGGGCAGCGGCTTTCTGCCCATGCACAAACGAGGAGATGCGGTGCGCAACTGCGAGCCGCAAGAACCGAAAGGGACCAAGGTGAAACTGATCATTGCAACGATCAAGCCGTTCAAGCTCGAGGAGGTGCGCGAGGCGCTCACCGCAATCGGCGTGCGCGGCATGATGGTCACGGAAATCAAGGGCTTCGGCTCGCAGTCCGGTCACACGGAAATCTATCGCGGCGCCGAGTATGCGGTGAACTTCGTTCCGAAGATCAAGCTCGAGATCGTGGTCGCCGGCTCCATGGCCGACCAGGTGGTCGAGACGATCACCAGCACCGCCCAGACCGGCAAGATCGGTGACGGCAAGATTTTCGTGCTCGACGTGCAGCAGGCCGTGCGGGTGCGGACCGGCGAGACCAACGCGGACGCGCTCTGAGAGCCGCGGAACGACAGATAGGGACAAGAAAGACATGAAACTTCTCAAGACGCTGGCTCCGGTCGCCGCGCTGATCGCGCTGCCGAGCCTTGGCCTCGCCCAGGACGAAGGTCCTGTGGCCGGGGTGAACGCCTCGACCGACTCGGTGTTCATCTTCAACTCGCTGCTGTTCCTCGTGGGCGGCTTCCTGGTGTTCTTCATGGCCGCGGGCTTCGCCATGCTCGAGGCCGGCCTGGTGCGCTCCAAGAACGTCACCATGCAGCTGATGAAGAACGTCACGCTGTTCTCGCTGGCGTCGATCTTCTACTACCTGATCGGCTACAACCTTATGTACCCGCTCGGCACCTGGTCGGTCGAGGGCGTGCTGTCCGGCGTCTGGGGCCCGGGCGTTCTCGAAGCCGTTGGCGTGACCGCCGACGCTGCCGACGATTACGGCTACGCCTCCACCGGTTCGGACTTCTTCTTCCAGCTGATGTTCTGCGCCGCCACCGCCTCGATCGTCTCGGGCGCCCTGGCCGAGCGTATCAAGCTGTGGCCGTTCCTGATCTTCACCGTCATCCTGACCTCGATCATCTACCCGCTGCAGGCCTCCTGGAAGTGGGGCGGCGGTTTCCTCGACGCGGCAGGCTTCCTCGACTTCGCCGGCTCGACCGTCGTGCACTCCGTGGGTGGCTGGGCAGCCCTGGCCGGTGCCATCGTGCTCGGCCCGCGTATCGGCAAGTACAAGGATGGCCGCGTGACCCCGTTCCCGGGCTCCAACCTGGCGCTCGCGACCCTCGGCACGTTCATCCTGTGGCTCGGCTGGTTCGGCTTCAACGGCGGCTCGCAGCTGGCGATGGGCACCGTGGGCGACGTGGCTGACGTGTCGCGCATCTTCGCCAACACCAACGCGGCGGCAGCCGGCGGTTCGGTCGCGGCGATGATCGTCACCCAGCTGCTCTACAAGAAGCCCGACCTCACCATGGTGCTGAACGGCGCGCTGGCCGGCCTCGTGTCGATCACCGCGGAACCGCTGACCCCGACCCTGGGCGCGGCAACCATCATCGGCATGATCGGCGGCGTTCTCGTGGTCTTCGCGGTGCCGTTCCTCGACAAGCTGAAGATCGACGACGTCGTCGGCGCCATCCCGGTGCACCTGGTCTGCGGCATCTGGGGCACCATCGCGGTGGCCTTCACCAACGGTGACGCCTCCTTCGGCACCCAGATCTACGGCATCGTCGTGGTCGGCATCTTCACCTTCGTGGTCTCGCTGGTCCTGTGGTTCATCCTCAAGATGATCTTCGGCATCCGCGTCTCGGAAGAAGACGAGATCAACGGTCTCGACATGGCCGAGCTGGGCATGGAAGCCTACCCCGAGTTCTCCAAGGGCTGATTTTCTCCTTCCTTTCAGCTTTTGACCACCTGGCCCGGGCGTTCGCGCCCGGGTTTTTTGTTGCCCCCTAGGCGGGGGACCGTCCACCTGCCCTGGGCACAAGCGCCCGCATCGAAGGCGAAGGAACAGGACCCGCCGGCGCACGGCCGCACGGGGAGTGATAACCTCGGACGCAAGGGACGCTGCCTGCGCCGAAAACGACCGAACACGAAAAAGGCCGGCGGCTTGCGTGCCCCCGGCCTTCCATATGTCCGAAATATCCCGGGGGTGAGCCCGGAGGGCGAGGGGGCAGCGCCCCCTCTTCCGCGCTCAGCGGGTGCCGGCCTTCATCAGCCCCTGCGCCTTCAGCTCGGCATGCGCCTCGTCCAGCGCCTTCCAGGCGCGGGAGATCAGCACGTCGATCTCTTCCTTGGTGATCACCAGCGGCGGCGAGATGATCATCCGGTCGTAGACGTGGCGCATGATCAGGTTGTTGGCGAAGCAGCGCTCGCGGGTGATGAAACCGGCGGTGCCCGCCTCGGCGGCGAAGGGCGCACGGGCGGCCTTGTCCGGGGTCAGCGCGATCGAGCCCATCATGCCGGCGATCTTCGCCTCCCCGACCAACGGGTGGTCGGTCAGGCTCTCGAATTTCGCCTTGAGGTAGGGGCCGGTCTCCTCGCGCACGCGGTCCACGATCTTCTCTTCCTCGAGGATGCGCAGGTTCTCCAGCGCCACGGCGCAGGCCACCGGGTGACCCGAGTAGGTGTAGCCGTGGTTGAACTCGGTCTTCGCAATCACGCTGGCCACTTCGTCCGAGAGAATCGAGCCGCCGATCGGCTGGTAGCCCGACGACAGGCCCTTGGCGATGGTCATGATGTCCGGCTCGATGCCCATGGTCTGCGAGCCGAACCAGTTGCCGGTGCGCCCGAAACCGCAGATCACCTCGTCGGCGATCAGCAGGATGCCGTATTTCTTCACGATACGGTTGATTTCCGGCCAGTAGGTCTCGGGCGGGATGATCACGCCGCCGGCGCCCTGGATAGGTTCGGCGATGAAGGCGCCGACGCGGTGCGGCCCGATCTCCTCGATCTTGGCTTCCAGCTGACGGGCACGCTCGAGGCCGAACTCCTCGGGGGACATGTCGCCGCCCTCGGCATACCAATGCGGCTGGTCGATGTGGTGGATGCCGGGAATCGGCAGGCCGCCCTGCGCGTGCATGCCTTTCATCCCACCGAGCGAGCCCGACCCCACCGAGGAGCCGTGGTAGCCGTTCCAGCGGCTGATGATCACGTCGCGCTCGGGCTGGCCCTTCTCGGCCCAGTAGGTGCGCACGAGGCGGATGTTGGTGTCATTCGCCTCCGAGCCCGACGACGCGTAGAACACCGTGTTCAGATCGCCCGGCGCCAGCTCGGCGATCTTTGCCGAGAGCTGGATGACCGGCACGTGGGTCGTCATGAAGAAGGTGTTGTAATAGGGCAGCTCTTCCATCTGGCGGGCAGCGGCCTGCGCCAGTTCCTTGCGGCCGTAGCCGGCGTTCACGCACCACAGGCCCGCCATGCCGTCGAGAATGCGCTCACCCTCGCTGTCGGTCAGCCAGCAGCCCTCGGCGCGGGTGATCACCCGCGCGCCCTTGCGGGCAAGGTCGGCACCGGTGGTGAAGGGGTGCATGTGGTGCGCCGCGTCCAGAGCCTGCAGCTCGGAGGTCGGCGAGTTCACGGAGATGAGCGTCATGGCGGACACCTTTCATTGCGTCGGGTCGACTGTTCGGAAAGCTGCCGCCAATAATATGATCAAATTATTCCGCGTCAATCGCGGTCGCGCGTGCTGGCGCTCGAATCAGCCCAGCCCCTCGCGGATCTGGGTCATCCCCTGCACCACGTCGCCTTCCATAGCGTCAGCCGCCGCCGCCGCATCGCCCTGCGCCAGCGCCTCCAGAAGATCCTTGTGGCGGTCCGGCAGGTTGCGCGTTCCGAACATGCCGCAGACCACCCGCAGCGAGGGGCCGAAGCGCAGCCACAGCCCCTCGACCAGCTCGGTCAGGATCGGCGCGGCGGCAATAGCGTTCAGCTCGGCGTGGAACCGGTGATTCTCTTCGAGGTATCCGCGCACGTCGCCGCGCGCGATGGCGTGGTCGAGGCGCGCGTCGGTCGCGCGCAACCGCTCGATGTCCTCGGGGGTGCAGCGCTCGGCGGCGCGGCGCGCCAGCTGCGGTTCCAGCGCGACACGCGCAAGCAGGAGTTGCTCCACCGCGTCCGCATCCAGCACCGGCACCAGAATGCGGCGGTTGCCGCGAAAGGCCAACGCGCCCTCAGAGATCAGCCGGCGCAGCGCCTCGCGCACGGGCGTCATCCCCGCACCGAGCTGCTCGACGAGTCCCTGGATGGTCACCGCCTGCCCCGGCTCCAGTTCGCCGAAGAGCACCATCTCGCGCAGACGCCGATAAACCAGCTCATGTGCCGGGGGCCCCGCACCTTCTGCCCTCATATTCATCAGCTGCCTTTCGTTTGATCATATCCGTCGCAACGTCATCTTGCACGCTGACGCGCCTCGTGGAAACATCCGGGATGTTGCCAAGAGATGCAACATTTGATCAAATTCGGGAACGGGGCGTGGAAGACCCCGCCACCAACGGGAGCACATGATGAAGACATCTCTTCTCACTTTCACCGCAGGGCTTGCGCTCGCGGCCGCCTCGGCCCAGGCCGAAGAAGTCCGGGTCTACAACTGGTCCGACTACATCGACGAATCGCTTCTCGAGAAATTCGAGGCCGAAACCGGCATCGACCTGATCTACGACGTCTTCGACAGCAACGAGGTCCTCGAGACCAAGATGCTCGCCGGCGGCTCGGGCTACGACGTGGTGGTGCCCACCGGCACCTTCCTGCAGCGCCAGATCGCCGCGGGCTCGTTCCAGAAGCTCGACAAGTCGAAGCTGCCGAACATCGAGAACATGTGGGACGTCATCTCGGAGCGGACCGCCAAGTACGACCCCGGCAACGAATACGCGATCAACTACATGTGGGGCACCACCGGCCTCGGCGTGAACGTCCCCAAGGTGCAGGAGATCCTCGGCGAGGACGCCCCGATCGACAGCTGGGACCTGGTGTTCAAGCCGGAGAACATGGAAAAGCTGGCGGAATGCGGCGTCTATTTCCTGGATGCCCCCTCCGAGATGATCCCCGCCGCGCTGCAGTACATCGGCGAGGATCCGGACAGCCACGATCCCGACGTGATCGCCAAGGCAGAGCCCGTCTACATGGCGATCCGCCCCTACATCTCCAAGTTCCACTCGTCCGAGTACATCAACGCGCTCGCCAACGGCGACATCTGCGTGGCTGTGGGCTGGTCGGGCGACATCCTGCAGGCGCGTGACCGCGCCGCCGAGGCCGACAACGGCGTCGAGGTGGCCTACAACGCGCCGAAGGAAGGCGCACAGATGTGGTTCGACGAGATGGCCATCCCGGTCGATGCGCCGAACCCCGACGCGGCGCACAAGTTCCTGAACTTCATCATGGATCCCGAGAACATGGCGGCGGCGTCGAATTACGTCTACTACGCCAACGGCAACAAGGCGTCGCAGGAGTTCCTGTCCGAGGACGTGATCGGCGATCCGGCGATCTACCCGTCGGAGGAAGCGCTGGGGAACCTGTTCACCACCACCCCCTACGAGCCGAAGGTGCAGCGCGTGGTGACCCGCCTCTGGACCAAGATCAAGTCCGGCTCCTGAGCCTGACGCATCGGGCCCGCCCTTCCCAACCGGGGGGCGGGCCATTTTCATGACAGGACCCTCCCGTATGGCTCAGACCGCCTTTGCCCCCTGGACCGACCCGGACCAGAAACCGATCATCGAGTTTCGCAACGTCACCAAGACCTTCGGCGACTTCACCGCGATCCACGATCTGTCGCTGAACATCTTCGAGCGCGAGTTCTTCGCCCTGCTCGGCCCCTCCGGCTGCGGCAAGACCACGATGATGCGGATGCTGGCAGGGTTCGAGACGGCCACCTCGGGCCATATCTTCCTGTCGGGCAAGGACATCGGCCATGTGCCGCCGAACCAGCGCCCGGTGAACATGATGTTCCAGAGCTACGCGCTGTTTCCGCACCTGTCGATCTGGGACAACATCGCCTTCGGGCTGAAGCGCGAGAGCAAGGACAAGGCCTTCATCGGCGACCGCGTCGAGGAGATGCTGCGACTCACCCGGCTGACCAAGTTCGCCAAGCGCAAGCCGCACCAGATTTCCGGCGGCCAGCGCCAGCGCGTCGCGCTGGCCCGCTCGCTCGCCAAGGCGCCGAAGCTGCTGCTCCTCGACGAGCCGCTCGGCGCGCTCGACAAGAAGCTGCGCGAGCAGACCCAGTTCGAGCTGATGGACATCCAGGAAAAGACCGGCACCACCTTCGTCATCGTCACCCACGACCAGGAAGAGGCGATGACCGTCGCTTCGCGCATCGCGGTGATGGACGAGGGCAACCTCGTGCAGGTCGCCACCCCCGCCGAGATCTACGAGGCACCAAACTCAGTCTACGTGGCCGATTTCATCGGTGACGTGAACATCATCGAGGGCCGCGCCACCCAACCTGGCGAAAAGACCGGCATCGCCTGGGCCGAGGGCCAGCCGCCGATTCTCGCCACGCCGAGCAAGAGCCTGCAGGCCGGACAGAGCGTGCATTTCGCCATCCGCCCCGAGAAGGTCACCATCGACGTCGAGAAGCCCGACCGCCCCAATACCTTCCGCGGCAAGGTTATCGACATCGCCTACCTCGGCAATATCTCGACCTACCACGTCGAGCTTGCCGGCGGTCAGATGATCAAGGCGCAGATGGTCAACGCCCGCCGCCTCGCCAACCGCCCGATCACCTGGGAAGACGAGGTCTGGGTCGGCTTCACCGACACCGCCGGTGTCGTGCTCGAGGAGTAAGCCATGCGCCGCTTCACCCTCATCGCGATTCCCTACCTGTGGCTGCTGGCGCTCTTTCTGGTGCCGTTCCTGATCGTCCTGAAGATCTCGCTTTCGGACATCGCGCTCGCCCGCCCGCCCTATATGCCGCAGCTCGATCCCGCGGCCGGCTGGGAGGGGCTGAAGAGCTTCCTCTCCGAGCTCGACTTCGAAAATTTCGCCTTCCTGACCACCGACGATCTCTACTGGAAGGCCTATCTGTCGTCGCTGAAGATCGCCCTCGTGTCGACCTTCCTGACGCTGCTCGTCGGCTACCCGGTGGCCTACGCCATGGCGCGCGCCCCCGAGGAATGGCGCCCGACGCTGCTGATGCTGGTGATCCTGCCGTTCTGGACGTCGTTCCTGATCCGCGTCTACTCGTGGATGGGGATCCTGTCGAATGAGGGCGTGCTGAACCAGCTTCTGATGTGGCTCGGCATCATCGATGCGCCGCTGCAGATCATGAACACCACCACCGCGGTCTATATCGGCGTGGTCTACACCTACCTGCCCTTCATGATCCTGCCGATCTACTCGGCGCTGGAAAAGCTCGACGGCTCGCTGCTCGAGGCGGCCGAGGATCTCGGCTGCTCGCGGCTCGAGGCCTTCTGGCTGGTCACCTGGCCGCTGTCGCGCAACGGCATCATCGCCGGCTGCTTCCTCGTCTTCATCCCCACCATCGGCGAATTCGTCATCCCCTCGCTGCTCGGCGGCTCCGACACGCTGATGATCGGCAAGGTGCTCTGGGAGGAGTTCTTCTCCAACCGCGACTGGCCCGTCGCCTCGGCGGTGGCCGTGGTGCTGCTGCTGATCCTGATCATCCCCATCGTGCTCTTCCAGCGCAACGAGCAGAAGCAGCGGGAGGCCGAAGGATGAGCGCCGCCCACTTCTTCTCTTTCCAAATACGCACCGGCGCTGCCGCCGGCCACAAAGCCGGAGGCCGGGCATGAGACGCTTCAGCTGGTTCAACACGGTCTCGCTGACGCTGGGCTTCGCCTTTCTCTACCTGCCGATGGTGCTGCTGGTCTTCTACAGCTTCAACGAGAGCCGGCTGGTCACCGTCTGGGCGGGCTTCTCGACCAAGTGGTACGGCGAGCTCTTGCGCGACCAGGCCTTCCTCGATGCCGCCTGGGTGACGGTGAAGGTGGCGGTCTTCTCCTCGACCCTCGCCACCATCCTCGGCACCATGGCGGCCTACGTGCTGGTGCGCGCCGGGCGCTTCCACGGGCGCACGCTCTTCTCTGGCATGATCTACGCGCCGCTGGTGATGCCCGAGGTGATCACCGGCCTGTCGCTGCTGCTGCTGTTCATCGGCATCAACCTCGATCGTGGCGTCTTCACCATCGTGCTGGCGCATACGACCTTTTCCATGTGCTACGTCTCGGTGGTGGTTTCCTCGCGGCTGACCACCTTCGATCGCTCGCTGGAGGAGGCGGCGCTGGACCTTGGCTGCTCCCCCTTCGAGGCCTTCCGGCTCGTCACCCTGCCGATCATCGCCCCGGCGGTGATCTCCGGCTGGCTGCTCGCCTTCACCCTGTCGCTCGATGACCTGGTGATCGCCAGCTTCACCACCGGCCCCTCGGCCACCACCCTGCCGATCAAGATCTTCTCGGCGGTGCGCCTCGGCGTCAGCCCGCAGATCAACGCGCTCTCGACGATCATGATCGCCATCGTCACCGTCGGGGTGATCACCGCCTCGATCGTCTCGAAGCGGGCGGCGGTGGCGCAGCGGCGCGATGAACAGGCGGCGATCCGCGCCGAGTAACGGAAGACAAAGATGAAACGCATCTACGAATCTGCGGCCTACGGGCCGCAGGGCGCCTGCTTCTGGGCCAGCACCGTGCCGCCGATCGACTGGGCGCCGCTCAGCGCGCCGCGCCACGTCGAGGTCGCGGTGATCGGCGGCGGCTTCACCGGGCTGTCGGCGGCGCTGCACCTGGTGCAGGACGGGGTCGAAGTGGCGGTGCTCGAGGCCGACCATCCGGGCTACGGCGCCTCGGGGCGCAACGGCGGTTTCTGCTGCCTCGGTGGCGCCAAGGCGCCCCACGCGCTGTTGCGTCGGCGCTTCGGCGAGGACGGCCTGCGCGACTGGTGCCAGACCGAACGCGCCGCCATCGAGACCGCCGCAGCGCTGATCGCCGACCACGGCATCGAGGCCGACACCCATTCCGAGGGAGAGACCCTGCTCGCCCACACCGCGCGCGCCTGGAAGGGCCTGCAGGCCGAGGCCGAGACGATGCCCGCGCTCTACGACGTCACCCCGCGTCTCACGCCGCAGGACGGTCTTGCCGACGAGGGCCTCGCCGGTCCCTTCCACGGCGCGATGACCACGCCGCTCGGCTTCGCGCTCAACCCGCGCAAGTACCACGCCGGCCTCGCCCGCGCCGCCGAGACCAAGGGCGCCACGCTGCATGGCCACAGCCCGGTCACCGCGCTGCGCCGCGCGGGCGGCAAGTGGCACTTCACGACGCCGCAGGCCACGCTCACGGCCGACCGGGTGGTCTTGGCCACCAACGGCTATTCCTCCGAAGACCTGCCGGATTGGCTGCGCGGGCGCTACCTGCCGGTGCAGTCGAGCGTCATCGTCACCGAGCCGCTTTCGGAGATGCAGCGCGCCGCCGCGGGCTGGACCTCGCGCCAGATGTCCTATGACACGCGCCAGTTGCTGCATTACTTCCGGCTTCTGCCCGACAACCGCTTCCTCTTCGGCATGCGCGGCGGCCTTACCGCCACGCCCCGCGCCCAGCGCGCGATCAGCGCCCGCATCCGCCGCGAGTTCCACGCCATGTTCCCGGCCTGGCGCGACGTGACCATCAGCCACGAATGGGCCGGGCTGGTCTGCCTGATGGCGCAGCTGACGCCCTTCGTCGGTCCGGTCCCGGACCATCCCGGCCTCTTCGTCGGCATGGGCTTTCACGGCAATGGCGTCGCCATGGGCAGCCACGCCGGCCTGCTGCTGGCCGACATCGTGCAGGGCAAACCCACGCGCACGCCCTACCCCGCCGCCATGCAGACACCTCCCACGCGCTTCCCGCTGGGCGGCTTCCGCCGCGCCCTGCTCGCCCCGGCCTATGTCGGCGCGGGTCTCTTCGATCTCTGAAACCGCCCCCGGCGCCTACTCTTTCCAGATGCGCCGGGGGTGCATTGACCACAGGGGCGCCGAGGTGTGCCATCGATCCGAGTCCGGACGGCGATGCGGGGGCCGCACGCGAAACGCCGGATCAGTCTCGCTATATCTGCCTAAAGATTAACCACCTGCCCGATTTCTGACCCCTTCCCGGCACGAGCCCGCTTTACAACCCCGCGGCGGCGTGGCCGATAGAACCCATGTCCTCCTCCCAGCTCTCCATCGCCATCGTGGAAACCGACCGGGAACGCGCCCTGCTGATCGAGCAGAGCCTGCGCGACGCCGGGGAGTTCACCATTCACGTCGTCTCCGAGATTCCCGGCCTCGCGCGACGCATCCAGACGCTCAGCCCCGACGTGGTGCTGATCGACCTCGAAAGCCCCTCGCGCGACACCCTCGAGGAACTGGCGCTGGCCTCCGGTCCGCTCGAGCGCCCCGTGGCCATGTTCGTCGACCGCTCCGGCGACGGGCTGACAGACGCGGCAATCGAGGCGGGGGTCTCGGCCTATGTGGTCGACGGGCTGAAGCCACAGCGGGTGAAGCCGGTGCTCGACGCCGCCATCGCCCGCTTCCGCATGTTCCAGCGGATGCGCACCGAGTTGGCGGAAACCAAGCGCGCGCTGGAAGAACGCAAGGTGATCGACCGCGCCAAGGGCATGCTGATGAAGGCCCGCGGTGTCGGTGAGGACGAGGCCTATGCGCTGCTGCGCAAGGCCGCCATGGACCAGGGCAAGCGCGTCGCCGACGTGGCGCAGGCGCTGGTCACCGCAGCGGGGCTGCTGGGATGAAGACCACCACGCTCTCCGTCGGGTTCATCCCGCTCACCGATTCCGCCCCGCTGATCATCGCGCAGGAGATGGGCTATGCCGCCGAGGAGGGCATCGCTCTCGACCTCAAGCCCGCGCCCTCGTGGTCCAGCCTGCGCGACATGCTCAGCTTTGGCCGGGTCGATGCCGCGCATATGCTCTCGCCGGTGCCAGTGGCCGCCGCGCTCGGGCTTGGCGGCGCGGGCGTGCCGCTCTCGGCGGTCTCGGTGCTCTCGGTCAACGGCAATGTCATCGGGGTCAGCAACGCGCTGGCCGACCGCTTGCGCGCGCAGGGCCACGACTTCGGCTTCAACGACGCGCGCGCCGCCGGTGAGGCGCTGATCGCCGCCACCGACGAGACGCTGCGCATCGGCGTGCCCTTCCCCTTCTCGATGCACGCCGAGCTGCTCTATTACTGGCTCTCGGCGCTTGGAATGTCGGTGCCCGAGGCGCTGCAGGTCCGCACCGTGCCGCCGCCGCTCATGGCCGATGCCATGGAAGCGGGCGAGATCGACGCCTTCTGCGTCGGCGAGCCCTGGGGGAGCATGGCGGTGGAGAACGGCGTCGGCACCCTGCTGCTGCCGGGCACCGCGATCTGGTCCTTCGCTCCTGAAAAGGTTCTGGCGGTGCGCAGCGACTGGGCCGAGACCGAGCAATCGCTGCTCGGCCGGCTGATCCGCGCCACCTGGCGCGCCGGACGCTGGCTGGCCGAACCCGACTCGCGCTCCCTGGCCGCGGAGATTCTCAGCCGCCCCGACTACCTCGGGGTGCCCGCAGAGGTGCTCGACCGGGCGCTGACCGGGCGCATGGTGATCTCGGCACAGGGCGAGGAGCGGCAGGTGCCGCGGATGCTGGAGTTCCACCACGGCGCCGCCAGCTTCCCCTGGCGCAGCCAGGCGGAATGGATCGGTCGCCAACTCGCCACCCGCGCGGGGCTCGACCCCGAGGCCGCCGGCAAGGCCGCCCGAGCCACCTTCCGCTCGGACCTGCACCGCCAAGCGCTCGCCGGGACCAACGCGGATCTGCCCGGTGCCTCCTCGAAACTGGAAGGCAGTCTGGCCGAGCAACTCCCGGTCGCCTCAGAATCGGGAAAACTCTTTCTCGGGCCAGATCGATTCTTCGATGGCCGCATTTTTGAGCCTCGGGGAAACTGATGCCGCGATTTTGCGCATGCAGCATGGCCGCAGCGCAAAAACCTTCGCCGCCAGCGCATGTTTAAGGATTTTCCTTTGATCGGCGAGGCTCGCTAGGGCAAAAGCTTTGACACGGTCAGGCAATGGCGCCCGACCCGAAGATTTCTCCCAACGCCTGGGATCCATGAGCAAAGCCGCTCGACCTCTGTGACGACTGTCACGGTGTGTCAGCGGCTTTTCTGTATTTGGTCCGGGCTCTCCTCGCACCGGACCACCAACAAGGGACGGAACGACGAATGAAAAAGCTTCTTATCGCTCTCGCCACTTCCACCGCGCTGATCTCTCCGGCAATGGCCCAGGAGCTGGAAAAGGACGAGCTGACCTTCGGCTTCATCAAGCTGACCGACATGGCACCGCTCGCGGTCGCATACGAGCAGGGCTACTTCCTCGACGAGGGCCTCTTCGTCACCCTCGAGGCGCAGGCCAACTGGAAGGTTCTGCTTGATGGTGTGATTGGCGGTCAGCTCGACGGCGCGCACATGCTGGCGGGCCAGCCGCTCGCCGCCACCATCGGTTACGGCACCGAGGCGCATATCATCACCCCCTTCTCGATGGACCTGAATGGCAACGGCATCACCGTGTCGAACGAGGTCTGGGAAATGATGAAGCCGAACATCCCGGAAACCGATGCCGGCCTGCCGCAGCACCCGATCAGCGCCGAGGCGCTGGTGCCGGTGGTCGAGAAGTTCCGCTCCGAGGGCAAGCCCTTCAACATGGGCATGGTCTTTCCGGTCTCCACCCACAACTACGAGCTGCGCTACTGGCTCGCCGCCGGCGGCCTCAACCCGGGCTTCTACTCGCCGGAAAACATCTCGGGCCAGATCAGCGCCGACGTGATGCTCTCGGTCACCCCGCCGCCTCAGATGCCCGCCACGCTCGAAGCAGGCACCATCTCTGGCTACTGCGTCGGTGAGCCGTGGAACCAACAGGCCGTGTTCAAGGGCATCGGCGTGCCGGTGATCACCGACTACGAGCTGTGGAAGAACAACCCCGAGAAGGTCTTCGGCATCACCGCCGAATTCGCCGAGGAAAACCCCAACACCACCAAGGCCGTGGTCAAGGCGCTGATCCGCGCCGCCATGTGGCTCGATGAGAACGACAACGCCAACCGCATGGAAGCGGTGCAGATGCTGTCGCAGCCGGAATACGTGGGCGCCGACGCCGAGGTGATCGCCAACTCGATGACCGGTACCTTCGAGTACGAAAAGGGTGATGTGCGCGAGGTTCCCGACTTCAACGTCTTCTTCCGCCACAACGCCACCTACCCCTTCTACTCGGACGCCGTCTGGTACCTGACCCAGATGCGCCGCTGGGGCCAGATCGCCGAGGCCAAGCCCGACAGCTGGTACGACGAGGTCGCCAAGTCGGTCTACAAGCCGGAGATCTACCTCGAGGCCGCCCGCGCGCTGGTCGACGAGGGTCTGGCGAATGAAGCCGACTTCCCCTGGGACAGCGACGGCTACAAGGCACCGACCCCCTCCGAGGACATCATCGACGGCATCGCCTACGACGGCAAAGCCCCGAACGCCTACCTCGACAGCCTGCCGATCGGCCTGAAGGGCGAGCAGAAAGTGGTCGGCAACGAAGTTCAGGGCTGACCGCCTCTGGGGACCGGCCACACCCTCACGCCGGTCCCCTCCCACACCTAGCGACTTTCAAATCTCTTCCTCATCCCGATGCGCGCCGCTCCCTCCCTGCGCCATCCAGACCAAGGACCGGACCCATGACCACCGTCGATCCCGATTTCGCCCGAGACGCCGAGCGCGAGGCTCGCCGGGCGCGTCTATTCACCCGCATCAACAAGGCGGACGCCTGGTTCAAGGTCCTCGGCCTTGCCTGGATCACCCCGCTGCTCAAGGCTGCGGCTGGCGACAACCCCAAGGCCCAGATGAAGGATGTCTGGCGCCTGCTGGGCGTTCCGCTTGTCGCCATCGCAGCCTTCCTCGTGCTCTGGGGCACGCTGGCACCGCAGGTGCAGACCTCGCTCGGCGCGGTGCCCGGCCCGGCGCAGGTCTGGGATGAGGCGGTCAACCTGCACCACGACGCGCAGGCCAAGGCCGCCAAGCAGGCCAAGTTCGAAACCATGGTGGCGCAGCGCAATGAAAAGCTCATCGCCGCGGGCAAGGCGGATCAGGTCAAGGACGTCGCCTATACCGGCGCGCCGAGCTACTACCAGCAGATCTGGACCTCGATCAAAACCGTCTTCTTCGGCTTCCTGATCGCCTCGGTGGTCGCCATTCCGCTGGGCATTGGCGCCGGCCTCTCGCCCACCGCCAATGCCGCGATCAACCCGCTGGTGCAGATTTTCAAGCCGGTCTCGCCGCTGGCTTGGCTGCCGATCGTGACCATGGTCGTGTCGGCCGCCTATGCCACCAACGACGGCATGTTCTCCAAATCCTTCCTGATCTCGGCGATCACCGTGACGCTCTGCTCTCTCTGGCCGACGCTGATCAACACCGCGCTTGGCGTCGCCTCGATCGACAAGGATCTGGTGAACGTCTCGAAGGTGCTCAAGATGAACACCTACACCAAGATCACCAAGCTGGTCCTGCCCTCGGCCCTGCCGCTGATCTTCACCGGTCTGCGCCTGTCGCTCGGTGTGGGCTGGATGGTTCTGATCGCCGCCGAGATGCTCGCCCAGAACCCCGGCCTCGGCAAGTTCGTCTGGGACGAGTTCCAGAACGGCTCGTCCTCCTCGCTGGCCAAGATCATGGTAGCGGTCTTCACCATCGGCATCATCGGCTTCCTGCTGGACCGCGTGATGTTCGCCCTGCAGTCCCTCTTCACCTTCTCGAACAACCGCTGAGCGGCGCTCAAGCAAGCGAAGCGATAGCGCGAAAGGAAAAGCAATGAGCATCCTGGAGTTCCAGAACGTCTCGAAAAGCTTCGGCGAGGGCACCCATGCGACCCACGTGCTGAAGGACATCAACCTCTCCGTCGAAGAAGGCGAGTTCCTCGTGATCCTCGGCTTCTCCGGCACCGGCAAGACCACGCTGATCAACCTGATGGCCGGGCTCGAGAAGCCCTCCAAGGGCCGCGTCACCTTCAAGGGGTTCGACATCGAGGGCCCCGGCCCCGAGCGCGGCGTGATCTTCCAGAACTACTCGCTGATGCCGTGGCTGACGGTCGAAGGCAACGTGCGCCTCGCGCTCGACGCGGTCTTCCCCGAGATGACCAAGACCGAAAAAGCGAAGAAAACCGCCCATTACATCAAGATGGTCGGCCTCTCGCACGCCACGCACCGCCGCCCCGCCGAGCTCTCGGGCGGGATGCGCCAGCGGGTCAACGTCGCCCGCGCACTCGCCATGTCTCCCGAGATGCTGCTTCTCGACGAGCCTCTGTCGGCGCTGGACGCGCTGACCCGTGCCAACCTCGCCGACGAGATCGAGGCGATCTGGGAGCAGGACAAGAAAACCTGCGTGCTGATCACCAATGACGTCGACGAGGCCATCACCCTCGCCGACCGGATCATCGCGCTGAACCCCGATGGCACGCTGGGCGCCGAGTTCCGCGTCAGCATCCCCCGCCCGCGCGAGCGCAGCGAGATGAACCACCACGAGGGCTTCAAGAAACTGCGCGCCGAGGTCACCGGCTACCTCATGGACGTTGGCATCAAGGGCAAGGTCGAAGGCTCGCGCATCCTGCCCAACGTCACCCCGATCCACGCCGTGCCCGCCGCCGTGCAGCAGGCGCAGGAAGGGCTGATCGACGAGCGCTTCCTCGACTTCTCGCAGCTGCACAAGATCTACCCCACCCCCAAGGGTCCGCTCACGGTGGTCGAGGACTTCAACCTCAAGATCAACCGCGGCGAGTTCATCTCGCTGATCGGCCACTCGGGCTGCGGCAAATCCACCGTGCTGACCATGGCGGCAGGCCTCAACTCGATCTCCAAGGGCGCCATCAAGCTCGATGGCCGTCACGTCGAGGGCGCCGATCCCGAGCGCGCCGTGGTGTTCCAGTCGCCGAACCTCTTCCCCTGGCTCACCGCCCGCGAAAACTGCGCCATCGGCGTTGACAAGGTCTATCCCAAAGCGTCGCAGGCTGAGCGTCAGGACGTGGTGGAATACTATCTCGAGCGGGTCGGCCTTGCCGATGCCATGGACCGCGGCGCCGCCGACATGTCCAACGGCATGAAGCAGCGCGTCGGTATCGCCCGCGCCTTCGCCCTCTCGCCCAAGCTGCTGCTGCTCGACGAGCCCTTCGGCATGCTCGACAGCCTCACCCGCTGGGAGCTTCAGGAGGTCCTCATGGAGGTCTGGAGCCGCACCAAGGTCACCGCGATCTGCGTCACCCATGACGTCGACGAGGCGATCCTGCTGGCTGACCGCGTGGTGATGATGACCAACGGCCCGCAGGCCACCATCGGCAAGATCACCGATGTGAACCTGCCCCGCCCGCGCACCCGCAAGGCGCTGCTCGAGCACCCCGACTACTACGCCTACCGCCAGGAGGTGCTCGATTTCCTCGAGGAGTACGAGCACGGCGCCAAACCCAAAGCCAAACCGGCCCCCAAGGCCATCGCAGCGGAGTGACCGACATGGCGAAGAAACTCATCGTGATCGGTGCCGGCATGGCCTCTGGCCGCATGCTGGAACACCTGATTGACGCAAACCCCGATGCCTACGACATCACCCTCTTCAACGCCGAGCCGCGCGGCAACTACAACCGCCTGATGCTCTCGCCGGTGCTGTCGGGCGAGAAGACCTACGAAGAGATCGTCACCCACGATGCCGCCTGGTACGAAGAGCGCGGCGTGACCTGCCGCTTCGGCGAGAAGGTCGTTGCGATCGACACCGAGAAGAAGGTCGTGACCGGCGAGAACGGCGCTCTGCCCTACGACAAGCTGGTCATCGCCACCGGCTCGAACCCGTTCATCATCCCGCTTCCGGGCCACGATCTGCAGGGGGTGATCCCCTACCGCGATCTCGAGGACACGGAAGCGATGATGGCCCTCGGCGCAGGCAAGCGCGCGGTGGTCATCGGCGGCGGTCTTCTGGGGCTGGAAGCCGCCGCCGGCATGGCAGCACGCGGCACCGAGGTCGACGTGGTGCACATCATGGGACACCTCATGGAGCGTCAGCTCGACGAGGCAGCGGGCTACCTGCTGCGCCGCTCCCTGACCGAGAAGGGCATCCGCGTCCACTGCAAGGCCAACTCCAAGCAGATCCTCTCGGATGACAACGGCCATGTCCGCGCCCTGCAGCTCGACGACGGCACCGAGCTGCCCTGCGACCTGCTGGTCATGGCGGTGGGCATCCGCCCCAGCACCGCACTCGGCAAGGAGGCGGGTCTCGAGGTGAACCGCGGCATCGTTGTTGACGATCATATGGTGACCTCGAACCCCGACGTTCTGGCGCTTGGCGAATGCGTCGAGCACGCCGGAGCGATCTTCGGCCTCGTCGCGCCGCTCTATGACCAGGCCAAAGTGCTCGCCAAGACCCTGCTCGGCGAAGAGGCCCGCTTCTTTCAGAAGGAGGTCGCCACCAAGCTCAAGGTCACCGGCTGCGATCTCTTCTCGGCGGGCGATTTTGCCGAGGGCGAGGGCCGCGAGGACATCGTCTTCCGCGATCCCGCGCGCGGCGTCTACAAGCGGCTGATCCTTGAAGGCAATCGCCTGATCGGCGCGGTCATGTATGGCGACACCGCCGATGGTGCCTGGTTCCACGGCCTCATCAAGGACGCCACCGATGTCGAGGAGATGCGCGAGACGCTGATCTTCGGACCGGCCTATCAAGGGGGGGCCGCTGCGGACCCTATGGCGGCCGTTGCAGCCTTACCGCGTGACGCGGAGATCTGTGGCTGTAACGGCGTCTGCAAGGGACAGATCGAAGACGCAATCAACGCCGGCGCCGGGGACCTCGGCGCGGTGCGGGCCACCACGAAGGCCAGCGCCTCCTGCGGCACCTGCACCGGGTTGGTCGAGCAGATCCTCGGCGCGACGCTGGGCGATGACTTCGTCATCCCCGCCGCGCAATCGGTCTGCGGCTGTACCGACCTGTCGCACGAGGACGTGCGCCGCCTGATCAAATCGCAGGAGCTGAAATCGCAGGAAGCGGTCTGGCAGGAACTGGGGTGGACCACCCGCAACGGCTGCCATGTCTGCCGCCCGGCGGTCAACTTCTACCTGCTCGCCGACTGGCCGCTCGACTACGTGGACGACCCGCAGAGCCGCTTCGTCAACGAGCGCAACCACGCCAACATCCAGAAGGACGGCACCTATTCGGTGATGCCCCGGATGTGGGGTGGCATGACCACCCCGCAGGAACTGATGGCAATCGCGCAGGCGGCGGAGAAATACGGCGCCACCGTGAAAGTCACCGGCGGCCAGCGCATCGACCTGCTGGGCGTGAAGAAGGAAGACCTGCCCGCCATCTGGCACGATCTGAACGAGGCCGGCATGGTCTCGGGCCACGCCTACACCAAGGGTCTGCGCACGGTGAAAACCTGCGTCGGTTCCGAATGGTGCCGCTTCGGCACGCAGGACAGCACCGGGCTCGGCATCGCGCTCGAGCGGCGGCTCTGGGGCTCTTGGACGCCGCATAAGGTCAAGCTGGGTGTCTCTGGCTGCCCGCGCAACTGCGCCGAGGCCACCTGCAAGGACGTCGGCATCGTCTGCGTCGACAGCGGCTTCCAGATCGGCGTTGCCGGGGCCGCGGGCATGGACGTGAAAGAGACCGAGCGTCTGGTCGACGTGCCCACCGAGGAAGAGGCGATCGAATGGACCGTCGCCTTCGTGCAGCTTTACCGCGAGCACGCCAAGTATCTCGACCGGCCCTACAAATGGGTCGCCAAGGTCGGGCTCGACTGGGTGAAGGAGACCCTCGCCGACGCCGCCGAGCGGCAGGCGCTGGTCGAACGCTTCGACCTCTCCCAGTCCGTCTACCAAAAGGACCCATGGGCCGAGCGGGCCAAGCCGGAGGTGGCACGCCGCTTCCACCCGCTCGCCGATCTCACGCTGGAGGCTGCGGAATGAGCTGGATCGACATCGGACATATCGACGACATCCCCCTGCGCGGGGCGCGCCTGGTCAAAACTCCCGTAGGCTGCGTGGCGATCTTCCGCACCGCCGAGGCCGAGGTCTTCGCCGCCTCCAACGCCTGCCCGCACAAGGCCGGGCCGCTGTCCGAGGGCATCGTGCATGGCCAGAAGGTCACCTGCCCGCTGCACAACTGGGTGTTCGACCTGAACACCGGCGAGGCACAGGGCGCCGACGAGGGCCGCATCGCCACCTTCCCGGTGCGCCTCGAAGGGGACCGCATCCTTCTCGACGGCGTCGCCGTCGGAAAGCGGAGCGCCGCGTGATGGACGGCTCGGGCCTGCCCGAAATCCGCTCCACCTGCGCCTATTGCGGGGTCGGCTGCGGCGTGCTGCTGCGCCCCGACGGGGCGGGCGGGCTCGACGTGCGCGGCGACCCCGCGCACCCTGCAAACAAGGGGCGTCTCTGCTCCAAGGGCTCGCAGCTGGGCGAGACGCTGGGGCTGGCGGGTCGCCTGCTGGCCCCGCGGGTCAACGGGATCGAGACGGGTTGGGACGCCGCGCTCGATCTCGTTGCCCTGCGCTTCCGCGAGACCATCGCCGAGCACGGGCCGGACAGCGTGGCCTTCTACGTCTCGGGCCAGATGCTGACCGAGGATTACTACGTCGCCAACAAGCTGATGAAGGGCTTCATCGGCTCGGCCAATATCGACACCAACTCGCGGCTCTGCATGGCCTCGACCGTGGCGGGCCACAAGCGCGCCTTCGGCACCGATACCGTGCCCGGCACCTACGAGGACCTCGAAGAGGCCGATCTCGTGGTGCTGGTGGGCAGCAACCTTGCCTGGTGCCACCCGGTGCTGTTCCAGCGCGTCGTTGCCGCCAAGAAGGCGCGCCCGCAGATGAAAGTCGTCGTGGTCGACCCGCGCCGCACCGCGACCTGCGACGCCGCCGACCTGCACCTGCCTCTGAAGGCCGGAACCGATGTGGCGCTGTTCAACGGGCTGCTGACCGAGATCGCCGTGCAGGGGGCGGCGGATGAGGCGTTCATGGCGCATGTCGAGGGGTTCGATGCCACTCTCGAAGCCGCCTCCGACGACGATCCGGCCCGCACCGGCCTCGACGCCGCAACGCTGCGGCAGTTCTACGACCTCTTCGTGCGGACCGAGAAGGTCGTCACCGTCTTCAGCCAAGGCGTCAACCAATCCTCCTCTGGCACCGATAAGGTCAATTCGATCCTCAATTGCCACCTTGCGACCGGCCGTATCGGCAAGCCGGGCATGGGACCGCTTTCGGTCACCGGCCAGCCCAATGCCATGGGCGGGCGCGAGGTCGGCGGTCTGGCCAACATGCTGGCCTGCCATCTCGATATCGAGAATATTTCCCACCGCTCTGCCGTTCGCGAGTTCTGGTCCTCGCCGACGATCCCCGACAAGCCCGGTCTGAAGGCGGTGGACCTCTTCCAGGCGGTGGGCGAAGGCCGGATCAAGGCGCTCTGGGTCATCCACACCAACCCCGCCGTGACCATGCCAGACGCCGACCGGGTGCGTGACGCGATCAAGGACTGCCCCTTCGTCGTGGTCAGCGACATCACCGCCGCCACCGACACCGCCCGGCTCGCCCACGTGCTGCTGCCCGCCACCGCCTGGGGCGAGAAGGAGGGCACAGTCACCAACTCCGACCGCACCATCTCGCGCCAGCGTGCCGCGTTGCCTGCGCCGGGCGCGGCGATGCCGGACTGGGAAATCCTCTCGGAAGTGGGAAAGCGCATGGGCTGGCCCTCGGGTTTCGACTACGCCTCCCCCGCCGAGATCTTCCGCGAATACGCCGCGCTCTCGGGCATCGCGGGCGGCTTCGGCAAGGATTTCGACATCTCCGGCCACGCGGGTCTGACCGATGGCGAATATGGCGCGCTCGCTCCCTTCCGCTGGCCCTATGCCGGCGCACGCAAGGGCGGGCGGTTCTTCGGTGACGGCGCCTTCTACACCGAAAGCGGCCGCGCCCGCATGGTGCCGGTGAAGTGGAAGGACTTCGCCCAGAAGACCGCGCCGCGCTTCCCCTTCCGCTTCAACACCGGCCGCATCCGCGACCAGTGGCACACGATGACCCGCACGGCACGTTCGCCTCGGCTCTCGGCCCACCTCGCCGAACCTTTCGTCGAAATTCATCCCGAGGATGCCGCAGAACTGGCCATTGCGCCTGCGAGCCTCGTGCGGGTCTCCTCGAACCGCGGCAGCGCCCTGCTCCGGGCCCTGATCACCGACAAGGTGCAGAAAGGCGAGGTCTTCGCCCCCATGCATTGGACCGGCGAGACCGCGCCCGCAGCTCGGGTGGACGCGCTTGTGCCCCCCGTCACCGACCCGATTTCCGGCCAGCCGGAGAGCAAGGGCGCGGTGGTCGCGCTCGCGCCCTTCGAGGCCAAGTGGTACGGCTTTGCCGTGTCCTGCACCGAGATGGCCCCGGAAAGCGACTACTGGGCCGTCGCCCGCACCGGGAACGGCTGGCGGCTGGAGATGGCTGGCAGCGCGGCACCCGAGGACTGGGAAGCCGAGGCGCGCCGCCTCTTCGACCTGCCGCGCGCAGAGGCGCAGGTGGTCAGCGACCCGCGTCGAGGAACCGTTCGCATCGCCTTCCATGCCGAGGGCCGGCTGCTCGCCGCGCTCTTCGTCTCGCCCGAGCCGGTGGTGGTCATGCGCAGCCATGTCGCAACGCTGCCCGGCGAGGAGGCCCCCCACGTGCTCACCGGTCGCGCCCCCGCCGACCAGCCCGATCCGGGCCCGGTGGTCTGCGCCTGCTTCAATGTCGGCGTGAACACCATTCTGGATGGGATCGAAACGCAGGGACTGATGAGCGTCGACGCCATTGGCGCGGCGCTTCAGGCCGGCACCAACTGCGGCTCCTGCCGCCCCGAGCTGGCCGCCCTGCTGGCCCGCGCGAAGACCCTCGCCCCCGAAGTCTCTCCCGAAGCCGCAGAATGAGGATCCCGAGATGAGCGTTCTTCCCAGCTTTCCCATCGCCGCGCCGGACGAGATGCCGTCCAAGGGGACCATTGCCCTCGTCGGTGCCGGTCCGGGCGCGGCGGACCTGCTGACCCTGCGCGCGGTTTCGCGGCTGCAATCCGCGGACGTGATCTTCTACGACCGGCTCGTCGACCCCGAGGTGCTGGCGCTGGCCGGGCCGCGGGCCGAGCTGGTCTTCGTCGGCAAGGAGGTCGGGGCGCATTCCTGGCCGCAGGAGCAGATCAACGCGGTGATCGTCGCCGCCGCGCTGCAGGGCCGCAATGTCGTGCGCCTGAAGTCCGGCGATCCCGGCATCTTCGGCCGCGCCGCCGAGGAGCTCGAGGCCGCGCGGATGCATGGCATCGAGACCGAGATCGTGCCCGGGGTGACCGCCGCCATGGCCGCCGCCGCCCGCGCCGGCATCCCGCTGACCACCCGCGGCGAGACCGATGCGCTGGTGCTGGCAACCGGTCACGCCCGCGCCGGCGACCCCATGCCCGACTGCGCCCGCCACGCCCGTCCCGGTGTCGCGCTGGCGCTCTACATGGCGGTGAGCCAGTCGGAGCGGATCACCCGCTCGCTGCTGGAGACGGGCATGCCCGAGGACGCGCCACTGACCATCGCGGTGGAGGTCTCGAAACCCGGCGAGCGGATCATCACCGGGCGTCTGGCGGAGCTGCCGGAGCTGCTGGCGCGGCACGAGGTGACCGGATGCGCGGCGATCATCGCGAGTTGGCCGAAGATGGCAAAAGCCGGGGTGGCGCTGGACGCGGCGGCGAAAGCCCTCGCTTGAGGCACCCCGGCTGACAGTGGCCGGGCGAATGAGCCCACTTCCGGAACGTCGAAATATCCGGGGCTGTCAGAGCGCCGTGATCAGCCGCGCCGCGCTTTCCACGCCGTCGATCACCGGCTTGTCGAACCGCGCCCGCAGATGCGCCGTCAGCTTCGCCATGCCGGCGCAGCCGAGGATCACGCAATCCACCCCGTCGCCGGCCATGGCACGGGCGGTCTCGGCGGCCACCGCCTCGGTCGCCGCCTCTGGGTCCTCTTCGAGGGCCAGCACCGGCACGTCGGAGGCGCGCACCTTGCCCAGCAGGTGCTCGAAACCGTAGCGGATGATGTTCTCCTCGAGGATCGGCACCGAGATGGGCAGCGTCGTCACCACGGAAAAGCTCCAGCCGCGCAGCGCCGCCGCGTGATAGGCCGCCTGTCCGATGCCGATTACCGGCACCGTCGCACGCGCCTGCGCCTGCTCCAGCGCGGTATCGTCGAAACAGGCGACGATGATGCCCTCGAACCCCTCGGCACCAGCCTTGTCGATCAGCTCCAGCAGCGGCGGCGCAGCCTTCAGCCCGTCCGCGTGGCCCTGGATGGCGGGCGGACCGCCTGCGCTGGTCCAACCCTCCAGCGTCACGCCGGGCACGGCGGCCCGCGCCACCTCCAGCATCGCCTCTGTCATCGCGACGGTGCTGTTGGGATTGATGATGAGATAGGCCATCAGACCATGCCCTTGCCCGCGTCGGAGCCCTGCTTCGCCCGACGCTTGTTCATCGACCAGACCGTCAGCAGGAACACCCCGATGATCACCAGCGAGAAGGCGGTGGTCAGCGTGCCGAGCGCGAAGATCACCGGCGTGGTGACATTGGTGGTCATACCGTAGATCTCCAGCGGCAGCGTGTTGTAGCTGCCTGCGGTCAGCAGGGTACGGGCGAACTCGTCATAGCTCAGCGTGAAGCCGAAGAGCGCGACGCCGATGAGCGAGGGCGCAATGATCGGCAGCACCACGTGGCGCAGCGCCTGCCAGTTGCTCGCGCCCTGGTCGCGGGCGGCCTCCTCGAAGGATTTGTCGAAGCGGTTGAACACGGCGAACATGATCAGCAGGCCGAAGGGCAGCGTCCATGTGAGCTGCGAGCCGAAGCCCGAGCTGGCCCAGTGGATCGGCAACCCGGCCTGGCTGAAGATCAGGCCGACGCCCAGCGAGACGAGGATCGAGGGGATCACCAGCGCGGTGATCACCAGGTAGAACAGCACCGCGTTGCCGGCGAAGCGCTTGCGGAACGCCAGACCGCCCATCACCGAGACGACGACGGTAGTGACCATGACCATCAGCCCAAGCGCGAAGCTGCGGCGGAAGCTGCCCCAGATGTCGCCCACCGCCTGCTCCTGAAAGAGATCGAAGAACCAGTGCAGCGACACGTCGCGCATCGGGAATGTGAGCCCGCCCTGCGGACCCTGGAAGCTGAGGATCGCGATGGTGAAGGTGGGGCCGTAGAGAAACAGCAGGAACAGCACGAAGAAAGCGCCGAGCACGTAGAAGGAGCGGGAGCGGGTTTCCATGGATCAGAGCTCCTTGCGGATGTCGACGAAGCGCAGAAGGATGCCGATGACCATCAGCACGGTGATCAGCAGCACCACCGCCGTGGCCGAGGCCGAGGGATATTGCAGCAGCGCGATGTCGTTCTGGATGAGGCGGCCGACGTTGGCCGATTGCGAGCCTGACATGAAGCGCACCGTAACGAAGTCGCCCATCACCAATGTGACAACGAAGATCGTGCCGATCATGATGCCCGGCTTGCACAGCGGGATGATCACGTTGGTCAGCGTCTGGAAGCCCGAGGCGCCACCGTCATAGGCCGCCTCGATCAGAGATTTGTCGATGCGCATCATGGTGTTGAAGATCGGCACCACCATGAACAGCGTATAGAGGTGCACGAAGGCGAGGATCACCGAGAAATCGGAATAGAGCAGCCATTCCACCGGCTCGTCGACGATGCCCGCCGAGATCAGCGCTGAGTTGGCCAGCCCGTTGCGACCGAGAAAGGGGATCCACGAAATCATCCGGATGATGTTCGAGGTCCAGAACGGGATGGTGCAGAGCAGGAAGAGCGCGATCTGCCAGGTCTGGGTGCGCACGTGGAAGGCGAGGAAATAGGCTACGGTGAAGCCGATCCCCAGCGTGAAGGCCCAGACGATCAGCGCGTATTTGATGGTGTTGCCGAACACCCGGTAGGTCACCGGAGAACCGAAGAGGAAATCGTAGTTCTCCCAGCTGAAGGCCGGGATGATCGAAAACTCCGTCGCCTGCCAGAAGCTGACGACCACGATCATCGCGATGGGCAGCACCAGGAAGAGGATCAGGACCAGCGTCAGGGGCGAGGCGAGCAGCCAGCCGGAGAGATGTCGGTTCGTTTCGCCAGCGCGCATGTGGCCTCCGGAAGATGGGTCTCTTGATGCAGGCAGGGCCTGCATGGGTGCCGCGCCCCGAGCACATCCGGGGCGCGGCGATCTCGGTCAGGACCAAGGTGACAAGGTCAGACCCGAGGGATCAGGCAGCGATGAATTCGTTCCACTTGCGGACCATGTACTGGTTCTCGTCCATGACGGCGTTCCAGCAGGCGACGGAGCCCATGCGCTCCTCGAAGGAGCCGCCGTCGCGCACTTCACCGGCCTGCGCCATGGCGTCACCGAACGGGTTGGTGATGACATCGGTGGCTTCCTTGCCTTCGAACCAGTAGCCCCATTCGTTCTCGGACATGTGGTTCTTCGAGGTTTCCGGAACCGCCGAGTAGTAGCCCTGGCGCATCAGGAAGCCGCCGACCCAGCCGTC
The DNA here is from genome assembly GCA_048381755.1 of Roseobacteraceae bacterium. Classification (GTDB taxonomy): domain Bacteria; phylum Pseudomonadota; class Alphaproteobacteria; order Rhodobacterales; family Rhodobacteraceae; genus Salipiger. Next base: position 90,049 of record JBLXGS010000008.1, on the reverse strand, counting down.
GAGGTACCAGTTGATGTACTCGTAGGCCGCATCCAGCTCGAGACCCGAGAGGTTCTTCGACAGGCCGATGCCGCCGCCCCAGGAGCGGTAGCCTTCCTTCAGCGGCTGGTAGACGCAGTCGATGCCGCGCGATTTCACCGCGGTGATGGCCGGCGACCACATGGACTGGATCACCACCTCGCCCGAGGCCATCAGGTTGACGCTCTCGTCGAAGGTCTTCCAGAAGGCGCGGAACTGGCCGGCCTGCTTGGCCTCGGTGAAGATCGCCATGGTCTTGTCGATCTCTTCGCGGGTCATGTTGCCCTTGTCGCCATAGGCGATCTCGCCCATCGCTTCGCAGACCATCGCGGCGTCCATGATGCCGATCGACGAGATGTCGAGGATCGAGGCCTTGCCCTTGAACTCGGGGTTCAGCAGCTCGGCCCAAGTCTCGATCGGACGGCCGATGAGGTCGGGGCGGATGCCCAGCGTATCGGCGTTGTAGATCGTCGGGATGAGGGTCATCCAGTTGGTCTGTTCCGAGGCGAAGGTGGTGCCGTCGGGACCGTCGGTAAAGCCCACGGTATGCGGTGCGGTGCCCTGCGCGATGGTCGACTCGGGCGTCAGCTTGCCGTCTTTGAAGATGCCGACGATCTTGTCGTAATTCTTGATCTTGCTGACATCCATGGCCTGCAGGTTGCCGGTCGGCCAGACCTTCTTGCAGATCCAGTACTCGATGTCGGCGATGTCGAAGCTGCCGGGCTGGGTGGCGGCGCGCTGGGTGACGGCGTCGGAGTCGAGCGCGGTCATCTCGAGCGTGAAGCCGAGGTCTTCCTTCACCTTCTGCGCCACCTCGTTGAGGTTCGACACGCCGGTGCCGAACTGGCGCAGGGTGACGTCCTTGATGTTCTGGGCCCAGATCATCGGCGCCGGGAAGGCGGTTGCCGCACCGGCAGCGGCAGCACCTTTCAGAAGGCCGCGGCGGCTGAGTTTCTTCGTCGTCATGTCCTAACTCCCTGTGTTGGACTTGTCTTGACCGGACCTTTGCGGCCCTTGACCCTTCCGGCCCCGTTCAGGCCGAAAGCGGATGCAGCGCCTGGTCGTCCCAGACCAGGCCCACCCCGTCGCCGGGGGATTTCGGATCGGAGAAGAATTGCTCCTCGGGCACCCAGGCGGTGACGTCCTGATCGCCGGCGGCAACCACCGTCACGGCCACATGCGTTCCCTGGAACTCGACCGAGGTGACCTTGCCGCCCAGTTTTGCCCCGGCTTCGGGCGCGATGCGCGTCAGGTCGTTGCGGATGGCGAAATGGCCCTGCGGCAGCGCCAGCACGTTGTGACCGCCCATGAAGCGGGCGACAAACTCGGTCTTCGGCGCGTTGAACACGTCGCGCGCGCTGCCCGCCTGCTCGATCACCGCGTTGTTCATCACGACGATCTCGTCGGCCAGCGCCAGCGCCTCGTCCTGGCCGTGGGTGACGTGCACGAAGGTGATGCCGAGCTCGCGCTGCAGGCGCTTCAGCTCGGAGCGCATGCGGATGCGCAGGAACGGGTCGAGCGCCGAGAGCGGCTCGTCGAGCAGCAGGATCTGCGGCTCGGTGATCAGCGCGCGGGCCAACGCGACGCGCTGCTGCTGGCCGCCCGAAAGTTGCGATGGCAGGCGCCCCTCGTATTGCGTCATGTCGACGAGGGAGAGCATCTCCATCGCCTTCTTGCGCCGCGTCGCAGACTCGACGCCCTTCATCTTGAGGGAAAAGGCGACGTTGTCGGCTACCGACAGGTGCGGGAAGAGCGCGTAGCTCTGGAACATCATCGCCGTGCCGCGCTTGGCCGGGGGCAGGTAGGAGATGTCGGAGCCGCCCAGGACGATCGAGCCATCGCTGACGGTCTCGTGGCCCGCGATCATCCGCAGCGTCGAGGACTTGCCGCAGCCCGAGGGGCCGAGCAGGCAGGCATAGACGCCCGAGCCGAAGTGGTGATTGATCGCGTCGACGGCCACGGTGTCCCCGTAACGCTTTGTCAGGCCGACGAGTTCGAGATCGAGTCCTTGGCGCATGTGTCCCCCGGTGGTCTGGCCTCAGGTCCGCCGCAGCGGTTGCTTCCTGATCCTGTCCCCGGCACCAGCGAAAAACGAAGCACGGCCGCCCCGGGGGCAGGGCAGATTCTGACATCCGCCCAAATTTTCACCAATGTTTCCGGTTTGTGTGCGCTTTTTGAGTTCAGATTGTACACGATCCTGCAAATCATCCCATGCGATCCCTTCCTTCCTTGTGCGCGGCGCCGGGCTCGGGGACACTGACGGGAAAGGGAGATGCGCGTGAGCTCAGCGGTAGACAGATCGGCAAAAGAGACGGACCGGAGCAAGGGATCAAAGGCACGCGCCGTGGCCGATGCGCTCACTCTGGCGGTTCACGAACACCGGCTGGCCCCGGGCCTGAAGCTGAACGAGGACGAGGTCGGCGAGATCTTCGGCGTGGGACGCACCATCGTGCGCTCTGCCCTGCAGATGCTGGCGCACGACCAGCTTGTGACCATAGAGCCGAACCGCGGTGCCTTTGTCGCCGAGCCCTCGATCCGCGAGGCGCGCGAGGTCTTCGAGGCCCGCGCCCTGCTCGAGCCGCGCACTGCCCGCTCGGCTGCCGAGCGCATTACCCCGGAGGGAATCGCCCGGCTGCGCGCCCACAACAAGGCCGAGCACGCGGCGCTCGACCGCGGCGATTTCGGCACTGCGCTGCGGCTCTCGGGCGAGTTCCATATCGAGATCGCGCGCATCGCCGACCAGTCCACCATCGCCGAGTTCATCACCCAGCTGATCGCAAGATCTTCTCTGGTCATCGCTCTTTACTGGCGCAGACCCAAGGCAATGTGCGAAACTCATGCACACGAGGCGCTGCTCAACGCCCTGGAACGGGGCGACGGCGCCACGGCGGAGGAGATGATGAAAGGCCATTTGCTCGACCTGCTGTCGTCGCTCGATCTGCGCGAGGCGCCGCCGCCGCCGCAGACCCTGCGCGACGCCCTGCGGCCATGATGCTGCGGACCATGACCCGGGCCGACCTGGACCGGGCGCTCGACTGGGCAGCCGAGGAAGGCTGGAACCCGGGGCTGGAAGACCTCGACGTTTTCTACGACACCGACCCCGAGGGCTTCTTCTGCGCCGAGCTGGGCGGCAACATGGCGGCGGCCATCTCGGTGGTGAACCACACCGACAGCCTTGCCTTTCTCGGTCTCTACCTCTGCGCCCCGGCCTATCGCGGACAGGGCATCGCCCATGCGCTCTGGCTGCACGCGCTGAAGCATGCGGGCGAGCGCACCGTCGGACTCGACGGGGTGCCCGCGCAGCAGGAGAATTACCGCAAGTCGGGCTTCGTGCTGGCCGGGCAGACCAAGCGCTACGCGGGCGCGCTGCGCAACGGCCATGGCAAGGGGGTGACCTCGGCCTCGGCGGCGGATCACCCGCTGCTGATCGAAATGGAGCGCCGCGCCTGCGGCTACGCCAAGCCCGCCTTCTGCGCTGCCTGGCTGGAACCGGAACAGACCCGATACACGCTGGTGCATCGCAGCAACGGCACGGCGGACGGCTTCCTTACCCTGCGCCGCTGCCGAGACGGATGGAAAATCGGCCCGCTCTGCGCACCCGATCTGGACGTCGCCCGGGCCTTGCTCGAGGCCGCTGCGCAGCACAGCGGCGATGAGCAGGTGATGATCGACCTTCCGTCCGGCTCCGCCGCACTGGCCGAGCATTGCCTCGACATGGGCCTGGAGCCAATGTTCCACACCGCCCGCATGTATCGCGGCCCTGCCCCGCTTCCCGGCCCGGGCCTGCACGCGGTGGCGACGCTGGAGTTGGGCTGAGCCGCGCTTGCCGCCCCGCCAACCCCCGCTATCTCGGCAGACATGACGGCAGACGGATCACGCGCACTTCTCATAGGATCGAGCGGCGGCATCGGCAGCGCACTGCGAGATGCTCTGGCTGCCCGCGGCACCGAGGTCATCGGCCTGTCGCGGCGCGACCACGGGCTCGACGTGACGGACGAGGCGTCGCTCGCCGAGCACCTTGGCGCATTGGAGGGCACCTTCGAGCTGATCTTCGTCGCCACCGGCGCGCTGGCCCTGCCCGGCTCGGAGCCGGAAAAGACCCTGAAGGCGCTGGATCCCGAGCAGTTTCTGCAGCAGATGACGCTCAACGCGCTCGGCCCGGCACTGGTGCTGAAACATGCCCGCCGCCTGCTGCCCCGCGACCGCCCCGCAATCTTCGCCGCGCTCTCGGCCCGGGTCGGCTCGATCGGCGACAACCGGCTCGGCGGCTGGTATTCCTACCGTGCCTCCAAGGCGGCGCTGAACCAGATGATCCGCAGCGCCTCGGTGGAGATGGCGCGCACCCACCGCCAGCTCGCCTGCGTCGCGCTGCACCCCGGCACCGTGGCCACGCCCTTCACCGCAGACTACCTCGGCCGCCATCCCGCGGTGCCGCCGGAAGAGGCCGCGCAGAACCTGCTCAAAGTGCTGGACGGGCTCGGGCCGGAGCACACGGGCCGCTTCTTCGACTGGGCGGGCAAGGAGGTGCCCTGGTGAGCCGCCTCGTTCTGGTGCTGGGCGACCAGCTTTCGGAAGAGCTGATCGCGCTGCGCAAGGCCGACAAGGCAAGCGACGTGGTGGTCATGGCCGAGGTCGCCGCCGAAACCGACTACGCCCCGCATCATCCCAAAAAGATCGCGCTGATCTTCGCCGCCATGCGCAAGTTCGCGGCTCGCCTGCGCGAGGAAGGCTGGCAGGTGTGCTACAGAAAGCTCGACGACACCGAAAATGCCGGCTCGATCCCCGGCGAGCTGCTGCGCCGCGCCGAGGAGACCGGCTTCGACAAGGTGCTGGCGACCGAGCCCGGCGAATGGCGGCTGATCGAGGCGCTGCGGGACACGCCGCTCGACGTCACGCTGCTGGAGGACGACCGCTTCCTCGCCTCCCACGCCGAATTCCAGGGCTGGGCGAAGGGCCGCAAGGCGCTGCGGATGGAGTATTTCTACCGCGAGATGCGCCGCAAGACCGGGCTGCTGATGGACGGCGGCAAGCCCGAGGGCGGCGAGTGGAATTACGACAGCGAGAACCGCAAGCCGCCCCCCGATGGCATCTCCCACGGCGGCCCGATGAACTTCACCCCGGACGAGACGGTCGAGGAGGTGCTCGATCTGGTCGAGGCGCGCTTCGCGAAGAACTTCGGCACCCTGCGTCCCTTCAGCTTTGCCACCGACCGGGGACAGGCGCGGCGGGCGCTGGCGCATTTCATCCGCCACGCGCTGCCCGACTTCGGCGCCTATCAGGACGCCATGCTCGACGGGCACAGGTTCCTCAACCACGCGCTGCTCTCGCCCTATATCAACCTCGGGCTGCTCTCGCCGCTGGAGGTCTGCGAGGCGGCCGCCGAGGCCTACCGCAAGGGCGACGCGCCGCTCAACTCGGTCGAGGGCTTCATCCGGCAGATCATCGGCTGGCGCGAATACGTGCGGGGAATCTATTTCCTCGAAGGACCGGACTACCCGCGCCGCAACCGACTGAACCAGCAGCGCAAGCTGCCGCCGCTCTACTGGGGCGCCGAGACCAGGATGCGCTGCCTGTCGAAAGCGGTCGAGCAGACCGCGGCCGAGGCCTATGCCCACCACATCCAGCGGCTGATGGTGACCGGCAACTTCGCCCTGATCGCCGGGGTCGACCCGGCCGAGGTGCACGAATGGTACCTGTCGGTCTACGCCGATGCCTATGAGTGGGTCGAGGCGCCCAACACCGTGGGCATGAGCCAGTTCGCCGACGGCGGGGTGATTGCCTCGAAGCCCTATGTCTCCTCGGGGGCCTACATCGACCGCATGTCGGACTACTGCAAGCACTGCGCCTATGACGTGAAGCAGAAGACCGGCGACGGGGCATGTCCGTTCAACCTGCTCTACTGGCACTTCCTCATGCGCCACCGCGAGCGCTTCGAGAACAACCCGCGCATGGGCAATATGTACCGGACCTGGGACCGGATGGACGAGGCCAAGCGCGAGACCGTGCTGGACGAGGCCGAAGATTTCCTGAAGCGACTTTCGGCGGGCGAGACGGTCTGACAGTCCGGTGCCGCGCCGGGTGGCGGGGGCAGCAGATGCGTATTTGGAAAGAGAAGAAGCGCCGGCGGTGGCTCAGGTCTTCTCCAACTCGCTCTCCAGCTTGAGAACCCGTCCGCCGTCATCCTGCTCGATCAGGAAGGCCGGCGTGTCTCCCGAGCCATTGCGGGTGATCTCCTCCCCCTCGATCTGCCGGGTCACCCGCTTCTCGAACCGTTCGGCGATCTTGCCGCGCGCGGTGCCCGCGCCCCAGTTCCACTGGACGATTTCTCCGACCTGAAACTTGCTCATACTCGTTCTCCCAATTGGCTTACCTAAGGGAAAACACGAGCAGCGACGGGATGTTCCGAGCTTATTCGCTGGCCGGCGCCTCATCCGGCGAGCCGGGCTCGGCGGGCACCGGCTCATCGGCGGGGGCGTCCGCGCCTTCTTCCGCGGCGTCCGCGGGGCGTTCGCTGTCCTGCACCGGGGTGTCGGTGGTCAGCACGCCATTGACCCATTCGCCGGTGCTCTGCTCGCCGGTGGCATAGCGCATCGTGCCCTCGCCCTGGCGCTTGCCGTCGGCGAAATGGCCCTCGTAGACGTCGCCGTTGGCATAGGTGGCCACGCCCTCGCCCTCGATCTCGCCGTTCGCCCAGGCGCCTTCGTAGCGGAAGCCGTCGGGCATAGTGATCGTGCCCTGTCCATGGCGCTGGCCGTCGCGGAAGGCACCGGTGTAGACCGTGCCGTCCGGATAGGTGGCCACGCCTTCGCCATGGCGCTGGCCGTCCTGCCAGTCGCCCTCGTAGCGGTAGCCGTCGGGGTAGGTCATCACGCCCTGACCGTCATTGCGGGCATTCTTGAAGTCGCCTTCGTAGACGAGGCCGTTGGCATAGCGGGCCATGCCTCTGCCCTCGATCACCCCGTCGACCCAGTCGCCCTCGTAGGTGGAGCCGTCGGGATAGGTGATCTTGCCGGTGCCATTGGCCAGGTCACCGAGGAAGGCCCCCTCGTAGACCGAACCGTCGGGATAGGTGACCTTGCCCTGCCCCTCGATCTGGCCGGAGACCCAGTCACCGTCGTAGCGGTAGCCGTCCTCGCCGATGAAGGCACCCCTGCCCTGCCGCTGGTCGTTGTCGAACTGGCCCTCGTAGATGTCGCCGTTGGCATAGGTGACCTTGCCCTGCCCCTCGCGCCGGCCGTCAACCAGCTCGCCCTCGTAGACGTCGCCGTTGGGCTGGGTGAGCGTGCCGACACCGTCGATCTGCCCCTCGCGCCAGGTGCCCTCGTAGACCAGCCCGTCGGGCATGGTGAGCTTGCCCTGACCGTCGCGCAGACCGTTGGCAACCCGGCCCTCGAAGACCGAACCGTCGGGATAGGCGATCTCGGCGTTGCCCTGCTTGACGCCGTTCACCCAGTCGCCCTCGTAGCGGTAGCCGTTGGGGCCGGTCATCACGCCGCGCCCGTGGTGCAGCGCGTTGCGGAAGGCACCCTCGTAGCGCATGCCGTTGGCGTATTGCATCACGCCCTTGCCGGTGATCTTGCCATCGAGCCACGACCCCTCGTAGGTGCCGCCGTCGGCAAAGACGATACGGCCCACACCCTCGGGCTTGCCCTTGGCGAACTGGCCCTCGTAGACCGAGCCATTGGGAAAGCGGGCGACGCCCTCGCCGCGAATCTCGCCCTCGGCCCAATCGCCGGTGTACTCGTAGCCATTGGGCAGCCGGTAGGTGCCGGTGCCGTGCTGCAGACCGTTCTGGAAGGTGCCCTCGTAGACCCCGCCGTCATCGTATTGCTTGGTCTGGACCTCGCCGCCCTCGACCTGCGCCAAGGCGGGATAGGTCAGCGCCGCAACCGCCGCCGCCGTGAGGATGGTTCTGCCTGAGAGCTTCATGCGCCTTCCCTGCCGGCCGCTTGCCGGATGCCTGTTGTTTTGCCCCGAGAATGGGCCTGAAATCGGCCCTGCTGCCGCCGCGAAACTAAACAACAGCCCCTTGGCTGACAATCTCTTTTGCCCTCAGCTTCTTCCCCTCCGGCGTGGTTCTGCTATGTGGGCACGCGGATGTGACCAAAAGGATGTGGCTCATGGCCGACCGTTTCCGCCTGACCATCGCGCAGCTCAACCCGACCGTGGGCGATCTTGCCGGCAATGCCGCCAAGGCGAAGGACGCCTGGGAGAAGGGCCGCGAGGCCGGTGCCCAGCTCGTCGCCCTGCCCGAGATGTTCATCGCCGGCTACAACGCGCAGGACCTGCCGATGAAGCACGCCTTCACGCTGGACTGCATGGAAATGGCGCGGAAGCTGGCGGAAGACTGCGCCGACGGCCCGGCGCTGGCGATCGGCTGCCCGTGGATCGAAGGCACCGAGCTCTACAACGCCTACCTGATCTGCCGCGACGGGCGGATCGTCACCCATGTCTTCAAGCACCACCTGCCCAACTACGGCGTCTTCGACGAGGTGCGGGTCTTCGACAGCGGCGCCATCGGCGGCCCCTACGCGGTCGGCAACGTGCGCATCGGCTCGCCGATCTGCGAGGACGCCTGGTACGAGGACGTGGCCGAGACCCACGCCGAGACCGGCGCCGAGTTCCTGCTGGTGCCCAACGGCTCGCCCTACCGTCGCAACAAGCACGAGACCCGGCTCAACAAGATGGTGGCCCGGGTCGTCGAGACCGGCCTGCCGCTGATCTACCTCAACATGGTGGGCGGGCAGGACGACCAGATCTTCGACGGCGGCTCCTTCGTGCTGAACCCCGGCGGCCGAGCGGCGCTGCAGTTGCCCGTCTTCGAGGAGGACATCGCCCACGTCGATCTCGTGCGCACCCCCGATGGCTGGCGCGCCGAGGATGGCGAGTTTGTCCAGCATCCCAGCGAGATGGAGCAGGACTACCACGCCATGGTGCTGGCCCTTCGCGACTATTGCCGCAAGACCGGCTTCGGCAAGGTACTGCTCGGCATGTCGGGCGGTATCGACTCGGCGCTGGTGGCGACCATCGCCACCGATGCGCTCGGGGCCGAGAACGTGCGCTGCGTGATGCTGCCGTCGGAATACACCTCCGAGCATTCGCTCGAGGATGCCAAGGCCTGCGCAACCAACCTCGGCTGCCACTACGACTTCGTGCCGATCGCCGAGGGGCGCACGGCCATAACCAACACGCTGGCGCCGCTGTTCGAGGGGCGGCCCGCCGACCTGACCGAAGAAAACATCCAGTCGCGCCTGCGCGGTCTGCTGCTGATGGCGCTGTCGAACAAGTTCGGGGAGATGCTGCTGACCACCGGCAACAAGTCCGAGGTCTCGGTCGGCTACGCCACGATCTACGGCGACATGGCGGGCGGCTACAACCCGATCAAGGATCTCTACAAGACCCGCGTCTTCGCCATCTGCCGCTGGCGCAACGAAAACCAGCGCCCCTGGATGATGGGCCCCGGTGGCGAGGTGATCCCCGAGCGGATCATCACCAAGCCGCCCTCGGCCGAGCTGCGCGAGGACCAGAAGGACAGCGACAGCCTGCCCGACTACCCGGTGCTGGACGGCATCCTCGAGATCCTCGTGGACCGCGACGGCTCGATCGCCGATTGCGTCGCGGCGGGCTTTGAGCGCGCCGACGCCAAGAAGGTCGAGCACCTGCTCTACATCTCCGAATACAAGCGCTTCCAGTCCGCCCCGGGCGCGCGGCTGTCGCAAAAGGCCTTCTGGCTCGACCGGCGCTATCCCATCGCCAACCGCTGGCGCGACAACGGGGGAGCGTGATGCGGCCCCGGGTCCTCTTTGTCGTCGAGCGGTTCCACACGAATCTTTGGGAAGCGACGCGCGCGCTGAACGCGGCGCAGATCGACGTGGCAATCTGGGGCAGCGGCAGCGGCAAGACCGAGGACCACAGCGTCGTAGCGCCGCGCCTCTTTCCCCATGACGCCGATCCCGAGTCGTTTCGCAGCGCCTGGGAAGAGCTTGAGCCCGACCTGGTGATCCTGCGCAACGTCGCCGCGCACCGCCGGTCTGTCGCCCGGCTGGCGCGGGCAAGTGGCACGCCGATGTGGTTCTACGACCTCAACCCCTACCATTGGCGCGAGCCGCTGAAGCGCCGGTTGACCCGCCGGTTCCAGGGCCTGCCGCTCCGCCGGGTGACGCCCGTACTTGGGCTCGACACTGCGATACGTCCCGACAAAGGCGCGCGATACATCCCCTGGCCCGTCGTGGCTGCCCCCGACCTTCCGGAGCAGCAGGGCGAAGGCCCGTTGACCGTGCTCTGCGTCGCCAAGCTCTACAACCCGCGCAAGAACCACGGCATGGTGATCGACGCGCTGCGGGCTCAGGGCCGGGCGGGCAAGGTGCGGCTGCTGCTGGCGGGCACCACCGGTGATCCGGTGCATAACGCTGCGCAGCTCTCTGCACTCGAAGAAGTGGCCGCTGCGGAGCCGTGGCTCGATCTGCACGCCAACGTGCCCTTCAAGCAGATGCCCGAGCTCTACCGCCAGGCCGATATCTGCATCCTGCCCTCGGTACGCGAACCGCTCGGTTTCGCGCCGGTGGAATCCATGGCCTACGGTTGCGTGCCGGTGATCTCGACCGACGCCGGCTCGGCGGGCTACGTGCAGCACGGCGAGAACGGGCTGCACGTGGACGTGGCGCGGGCAGGCGCGGTGGAGGAGGCGCTGACCACGCTCATCGACGATCCCGCGCTGCGGCAGCGACTCGGGGCCGCCGCGAAGCGGACCGCAGAGGGCGAACTGGGCGCCGAGCGCTTCGTCGAACGGATGAGCGCCCTGCTGCGGGAAAGCGGCGTCACCGTCTAGAGCAGCTCACTCCCACCAGCGATCTATGCTGGCAATGTCGTCGTCGGACCAGCCGAAGTGGTGCGCGAACTCGTGCACCGTGACGTGGGTGACCAGCTCTTCCAGCGTCACATCGTCCCGCTCGCGCCATTCCTGCAGGATCGGTTCGCGGAACAGCCAGACCGTGTCGGGATAGGGCGAGGGCCAGCTCGAGGACTTCTCGGTCATCGGAATGCCCTCGTAGAGACCGGTGAGATCGAGCGGGTCGTCGATCTCCATCTCGTCGAGAATTTCATCCGGCGGCCAGTCCTCGATGCGCAGGACGACCTCGGCGGCGGCGGCACGGAAGGGCGCGGGCAGGGCATCGACCGCGGCGCGGGCCATGGTCTCGAAGGCGGCTAGATCGGGTGCTTTCATGCACGAGATATGGCGCGTTCGGCAGCGCTGCAAAAGGGGTAAGCAAGTGCCTTGCGGAACGGACCAATGCCGCCTCCGGCAATGACGCAAAGACAGGTCGCTTTTCGAACTTCATGTCGCAAACGGCGCAGATTTTCCCCCACCTCGCCCTTAGCTGCGCGCTCCGCTTCCAGGAGAGTCGCATGATCACCGTCCACAGCATCCCCCAGGCCTTTTCCGAGACCGACTGCACGCGGCTCATCGAGATCGCGCGCAACGCCGAGGCCTCGGACGCGCGTCTCGTGGGCCAGCAGCGCGCGCACAACCTGCGCCGTGCCGACCTGGTGTGGCTCGATGACGTGGAAGACACCGGCTGGGTCATGGACCGGATCATCGAGCTGGTGCGCGACGCCAACCGCATCGCCTATGACTTCGCGCTCGACGCCTTCGACGAAAGCGCCCAGGTGGCCCGCTACGGCGCCGAGCGCGAGGGGCATTTCGACTGGCATTCGGACATCGGCGAGGGCCGCCTCGCCTCACGCCGCAAGCTGACCATGGTGGTGCAGCTTTCCGACGAGGACGGCTACGAGGGCGGCGCGCTGGAGCTCATGCCGTCGAACCATATCGTCACGGCGAAGAAAGAGCGCGGCACCGCCACGCTCTTTCCGTCCTATATGCTGCACCGCGTGACCCCGGTGACAGATGGCGAGCGGCACTCGCTGACCATCTGGGCGCACGGGCCCGCCTTCCGCTGAAATCTCTTTCGCCGAAACCTGCGCGCCAAGGGCGCGCGGGCCAGGCACATTACGGTCAGCCCATCAGAAGCTGGTAGCTGTGCGGCACGTAGCGGAAGCCATCGCCATCCGCCTCGACATAGCCCAGCGCCGGGAAGGGCATGTGGTAGCCGATGAAGGGGGTCTTCTCCTCGGCCAGCGTGCCGAGGATCTTGCGGCGCGACGAGGCGGCGAGCTGCTTGTCCATGTCGAAGCGCACCTCCCAGTCGGGCTTGCCCACGGACCAGACATAGTGATTGGCAAGATCGGCGGTCAACATCAGCTTCTGCCCGCCGCTCTCGAGCATGAAGCACATGTGGCCCGGCGTGTGCCCCGGTGCCAGCACCGCGGTGATCCCGGGCGCCACCTGACCGCCGTTGTTGAGGAAGCCGAAGCTCTCCTCCAGCGGACGCACCTTGCCCTCGAAGGTCTCGTTGCCTGCGGCGGACCAGTGATCCCATTCCTCCTGCCCGGTCAGCAGCTCGGCATTGGCAAAGGTCGGCGTGCCGCCGTCCGAGAGCCCGCCGATGTGGTCGCCGTGCATGTGGGTGATCACCACGTGGCTCACATCTTCTGCGGCGTAGCCTGCCGCTTCGACGGCGCCAACGATGCCCGCGGGATCGAGCCCGGTGTCGAAGAGGATGAGCGCGCTGCCGGTGTTCACCAGCGTCGGGGTGAAGAAGAACTGCGCCTTGTCAGTAGGGATATTGGCCGCCTCGGAGACCTCGGCGAAGTCTTCGTCGCTGGCGTTGATCCCGAAGGTGCCATGCGGGTCCGGCACGGTGCGGGTGCCGGCCATCATCGCGGTGACCTCGAAGTCGCCCAGCGGCACGCGGTAGACGCGGGGCACCTGCGGCCCCAGCGCTTCCTGCGCCCGGGCCGGGGCAACCCCGCCGAGACCGGCGGCAATCGGAAGCGCCGCGGCGCAGGTCAGCGCCGTGCGGCGCGTGATCTTGTCCTTTTCCATTGTCGTCTTCCTCTCCTGATGTTGTGTGCGAAAGCATAGCCCCGCCGTGCCATCCGGCCAGTTCAGGCGGCCCCTCGCACAGTCACATCCGCGTATTTGCACATCGTTAAGAGGAGTGGCCGCAGCCCAATCGGCGCAACAGCGAACAGCGAACGAGCCGCGGATGACCCCGGCGCAGGCCGCAGAGCGGATCAAGGCCGGCGCGAACCTCGTCATCGCCGGAGCGGAAGAGGCGCTGGCCGCCCTGCCCCGCGGGCGCTGGATCGGTGGCACCTCGGTCTATTTCATGACCGGAAGCGGCGGCCACCTGGACCGCGAAAACCTCTTCGTGACCGAGCTCGAGGCCGCCGAGGACGCCCGTCCCGCGCTCTACGAGGGCGAGGACCTGCCGAGCCTGACCATGAGCCGCTTCGGACAGCGGGCTCTCGGTGATCCTGATCCCTGCCTTCAGCAAGGCGCATGAGGCCTATGCCATCGGCGCGGCGGACTTCCCCGGCCTCTTCGAGCAGGACGAGTCCGGCCCGGAGATCCGCTTCCCCGCCACCGGGCTCACCGCGCAACGGGTGCAGGTGGACGGAGAGGAGGTGGATTTCGCCGCACGCGTAGAAGCGCAGGCGTTCGACACCCGCATGCCGCTGGTCGCGAATTACGCGGGCGCGATGATCAACGTCTCCTTCCAATCCGTGGGCGCGCATGAGGTCGCCTTTTATACACCGGTGGTCGAGGGGGTGCCCTATCGCCTCGCCCGCAGCCCCGGCGACTACGCCAGCGTCTTCGCGCAACGCGCGCAGGGCGACGGCACGCAGGAGCTTTCGTGCAACTGCACCCTCAACTTCCTCTACGGTGAGCTGAAGTCGAAGCGCACCGGCAGCTTCACCGGCCCCGTCACCTTCGGCGAGATCGCCTATATCCTGTTGAATCAGACCATGGTGCGGCTGCAGCTGCACCATCTGGACCAGGCCGCGGTCGCCTGACCACCTCTCGCCGTGCCCCGGCCGTCTCTCTCCGGTCGGGGGTCAAGGAGACGTTCCTGCGGAAGCATTTGAACGCGCGCCGCGCATCGGCGGCTGCGCGGTCAGGTCCGGATCTCGCTCGCCCCGCATTCGCCGAGCAGCCGCTGCACCATGGCCCGGGTGCAGAGCGTGGTGCCGGGCGTGGTCACCGTGGCGCTGGCGGCCGCCGCGCCGAGTGCCAGCGACTCGGGCGCGCTCAGCCCAGACGAGATCCCGAAGGCATAGGCGCCGACGAAACTGTCGCCCGCCCCCACCGCCGAGAGCACAGAGACCTTCGCCGCGCTCACCTGGAAGAGCCCGTCCGGCCCCGCCATGACCGAGCCATCGGCCCCGCGTGCGAGGATCACCCGCTCCGCCGCCCCACGCGCCACCAGTTCCGCGGCGAAGCGGGCCGAGTCGAGGCGGGTCATCAGCGGTCGGCCAGCAAGCTCCTCGGCCTCGAGACTGTCCATGCGCAGCACCGCCGGCGCGGGATCGGTGCCCCGTGCCAGCAGCTCGAGCACCGGCCCCGAGGTGTCGACGATCAGCTCCGCGCCCCTGCCTTGCAGCGCCTTGGCCAGTTCCACCGGGAAATCGTCGGGAACCCCCGGCGGCTGGCTGCCGCTCAGCACCACGATACCACCCGCGTGCACGGTGCTGGCGATGGAGGTGAGCGCATCCATGACATCGCCCTCGCTCCACGCAGGGCCGGGCATGACGAAGCGGTATTGCTCGCCACTGTGCCGGTCATGCACCGCAAGGCTCTCGCGGGTCTCTCCGGGCGCGCGCATCCGCACCATCGGCAGGCCCAGCTCTGCCAGCGCCGCCTCGAGCCGCATGCCCGTCGGCCCGCCGAGCGCAAGGAAGGCGCGCGCCGGGCCGCCAAGCTCAGCCGCCACGCGCGCCACGTTGATGCCGCCGCCACCCGGATCGACGCCGGGTGTGTCACAGCGCAGCTTCGGACCGGCCACCACGCGGTCGGCGGTGGTCGACAGATCGAGCGCGGGATTGAGCGTGACGGTCAGAATGTCTCTCATAAGGCGGAGAATACACGGCTTCGGCACCTCGCCAAGGGCCGCGAACTGGACAAACCGCCGCGCTTGTGAAATTGCCACCCGCGTATGCAGGAGGCTAGCATGACCACCACCCGTTTCGCACCGTCGCCCACCGGTCACATCCATGTGGGCAACCTCCGCACCGCGCTGTTCAACTACCTGATCGCGCGCAAGGCCGGCGGCACCTTCATCCTGCGCATCGACGACACCGATGCCGAGCGCAGCAAGGAAGAATACGTCGACGGCATCAAGCGCGACCTCGAATGGCTCGGTCTGCACTGGGACAAGACGGAGCGACAGAGCGCGCGGCTCGACCGCTACCATGCCGCCGCGGACGAACTGCGCGCCATGGGCCGCTTCTACGAGGCCTTCGAGACGCCGACCGAGCTCGACCTCAAGCGCAAGAAGCTGCTCAACATGGGCAAGCCTCCGGTCTACGACCGCGCCGCGCTGGAGCTTTCCGAGGCCGAGAAGGACGCCCTGCGCGCGGAGCGCGGCAATGGCGTCTGGCGCTTCAAGCTCGACCAGCAGCGCATCGACTGGACCGACGGCATCCTCGGCCCGATCTCGATCGACGCCGCCTCGGTCTCGGACCCGGTGCTGATCCGCGGCGACGGGCAGATCCTCTACACGCTGGCCTCGGTGGTCGACGATATGGACATGGGCGTGACGAACATCGTGCGCGGCTCGGACCACGTGACCAACACCGCGACGCAGATCCAGATCATCGAGGCACTCGGCGGCACCGCGCCGGGCTTTGCGCACCACTCGCTGCTCACCGGTCCGCAGGGCGAGTCGCTGTCGAAGCGCCTTGGCGTGCTGTCGATCCGTGACCTGCGCGAGGCGGGCGTCGAGCCCGAGGCGCTGCTGTCGCTGATGGCCCGACTGGGCTCCAGCCAGCCGGTCGAGCTGCGCCTGTCGCTGGACGAGATCGCCGAGGGCTTCGAGCTGAGCCAGTTCGGCTCGGCCCCGACGAAGTTCGACGAGCAGGACCTCTACCCGCTGACCGCGCGCAAGCTGCACCAGCTGCCGCTTGCCACCGTGGCCGAGGAACTGACCGCGATCGGCGTGCCCGAGGGCAAGCAGGAAGCCTTCTGGAACGTGGCGCGCGAGAACATCGTGACCCGCAAGGAGATCGCCGGCTGGTGGCACCTGTTCCGTGACGGTGCCGAACCGCTGATCGCCGACGAGGACCGCGAGTTCATCGCCGAAGCCATGGCGCTGCTGCCGGAGGCTCCCTATACGCAGGAGACCTGGGGCGAGTGGACCAAGGCCGTGAAGGAGGCCACGGGCCGCAAGGGCAAGGGGCTCTTCATGCCGCTGCGCAAGGCCCTCACCGGGCTCGAGCGCGGGCCGGAGATGGCCGACGTGCTCCCGCTGCTGGAGAAGATCCCGGCGAAAGAACTGGCGAAGTAAGCGCCGTTCCATCGGATTGCGAAAGGCGGGCCCTTGGGTCCGCCTTTTTCATGTTTGCTTCATCGCGCAAGCCCGCTCCCTTTGCACGCTCAAGAGCGGGTCAGCCCTCCTCCCGCTTGGCCTCCAGCCAGCGCCGGTCAGCCTCGACCTCCAGCGCCGCCTCGGCGTGGGCAAATGTGTAGTCCCGAGTGACCTCCGCGGCCTCGGCCAGCGCGGGCCACTCCGCCCGCCGCAGCACCTTCATCGCCGAGAGCACGCAAGAGATAACCTCCGGACGCGCCGCGCCGTCGCGGATCAGCGGGTAGAAGCCGTCCTCCAGCAGATGCGCCGGATTGAGCGGTGCCATCTGCACATGCGGGAAGTCGGGCGGCGCCTCTTCAGGGCAGCCGAGCCCGATCAGCATCCGCTCCAGCCGCTGCACCACGTCGATCGCCGTGCCCGGATCGTTGACCGCCGGTGAAAGGGCTCGGATGGCGACCTCGTTCATCACCATGACCCCGTAGCGGGCGTCCTGCTCCATGGTGCGCGCCGCACCGAGGGTGAAGCATTCGGCGATGTCTTCGGGGGGCACATGACCGCCCGCGACCAGCCCCAGCGGCATCCCCGGCACGAGATGCGCGCCGGGGTGGGCGATGACGCGAAACACCGCCTCTGAGGCTGCCAGCTTTTCCTCCAGCGCCTCGAGGTTGATGTATTGCACATAGCCCGCGGTGGTCGCCGGCACCTCGATCGCGTCGGACGGCAGCGCATGTTCGGGCCGTGCCGCGCCGAGCGAGGGCTTGGCCATCGCTCGCTCCAGTGGCGGAAGCGCGCTTTCCTCGACCCGCTCCAGCGTGTGGTCCATGCTGCCCATGACGCTCAGGTGGCCGATCCAGCGCAGCATGGCGACGATCACCGCGACGATGCTGGCGATGGTCAGGAAGAAGATCACCACCGCCGATTCCTCGGAATAGAGACCGGCGTTGAACAGAACGAGGGCCGTCAGCGAGAAAAGAAAGGTGCCGGTAAAGGCCGCCAGCGCGGTCTGAGCGGTGCTGTCTTCGAGGTGCAGCCGGTAGGCGCGCGGCGTCGCCTGGCTGGCCGCCGACTGAAAGGCCTGCACCATGACCGAGAGCGAGAAGGTGGTGACCGTCAGCATGGTCGTGGCGAGGATCGACAGGATCGGCGTCACGGCGTCCGCGCCGAAGCGGTCCTTCATCCAATCGGGGATCAGCGGCTGGAACAGCGGAGCCAGCGCCACGGCGAGCAGCGCCAGTATCGCCCCCATCAGCACCCGCACCCCGAGCCGCTTCGAGATGCGGTAGAGCAGCAGGAGCCAGCGCGGCGTCATCCCGCGAGGATCCTTGCACCCAGCCCGGAGAGGGCGGCGTCGACAAAGGCGCGTTCGGCGTCGGTCAGGCTCTGGTCGCGTGGATATTGCGGCGCGGCGCGGTCGTTGAGGATCGGCGCATCCCAATTGGCGGTGGTCGCGATGAACCGCTCCGCCCCCTCCATACCGAACTCGACGAGATAGCCCTGCAGCACCACATCGAGATAGCTCAGCAGCACCGGGTGCTCCGCGTCCGGCGGCAGGCGATCGGCCTCGGGCACCACGTAGATCGCCAGTTCATCCACCGTCTCGGCGGGATGGCGCACGTCGCGCAGCGCATCAGTGCGGTCATAGCAGGCTTCGCGCAGGTCGAGCGCCGCCCAGCCGTCGGCGTCCACCGGGGCGATCAGCCCGTCGATCTCGCAGGCGGCATCCCGCACCACCGTCAGCAGCGACACCGGCCGACCCGGCACCTGCGCCCAGACCCGGCGCCAGCCCGAGGCCGAGGCGCGATGCGCCGGCGCGAACCCATGCGTCCGGCGGTTGACGAGAGACCCATAACCGAAGAAATAAGATGTGCTCATTTCGCGCTTTTTCTTTCACCCGATTGATATGTGTCAAACCAGCCTTTGACCGAACCCTGTATTTAACCCGGCAATCATTCAAAGCGAGGACATTTCCCGTGCGCGTGACCAAGAGAACGAATATCGCGATCCGCGTCCTAATGCATTGCGCGGCAAACACCGGTCGTCTGGTGACCAAAGCCGAAATCGCCAAATGCTGCAATGCCTCGGAAAATCACCTGGCGCAGGTCATCAACCAGTTGGCGCAGCTGGGTTTCCTCAGCACCCATCGCGGCCGCAACGGCGGGCTGGAACTGGCGCGCCCGGCCGACCAGATCCAGATCGGCGAGGTCTTCCGCACGCTCGAATCCCCGGTGCCGCTGGCCGAATGCTTCGCCGATGCCGACAACACCTGCCCGCTGACCGAGGCCTGCCGACTGCGACTCGCCCTGACCGAGGCCGCCAACGCCTTCTATGCCTCGCTCGACCCGATCACCCTCGACGCGCTGGTTTGCGACAATGCCCCCCTGATCGACATCCTGGTCCCAGGCAAGGCCTGTTCCATCCCCCGCCGCCCGAGCGATCTTGCGGCGGTCGCGCAAGTATAATAGTTTCATCCCCATCGCGATGGGAGAACCGGCCTTGCCGGTGCCGAAGGAGCAACCGCCCCGGAAACTCTCAGGCCACAGGACCTTCGCGGCACGAAAAACTCTGGAGAGAGGCGCGGGAAGCGCCCGCCGAAGGGATAACGATCTCAGGCGAAAGGACAGAGGGGGCATTTCGGGCGCGGAGGGGATCCGCGTAGGAAATGTCCGGGGGCTCTGCGCCATTCCGGGCCGAGAGGATCGGGGAGCGCATGGACGAGCTGAAACGCACGCCACTACATGATCTGCACATCGAGCTGGGTGCCAAGATGGTGCCCTTCGCCGGCTACGAGATGCCGGTGCAATACAAGCTCGGGGTGCTCAAGGAACACCTCCACACGCGAGAGAAGGCCGGGCTGTTCGACGTCAGCCACATGGGGCAGGTCATCCTGTCGGGCGAAAGCGTGGAGAGCATCGCCCTGGCACTTGAATCGCTGGTGCCGGTGAACATCGCCGGGCTGGCCGAGAACCGCCAGCGCTACGGCTTTTTCACCAATGACGCCGGTGGCATCGAGGACGACCTGATGATCGCCAACCGCGGCGATCACCTGTTTGTCGTGGTCAACGCCGCCTGCAAGACCGAGGACATGGCGCTGATGCGCGCCGGGCTGGAGCCGAAGGGCGTGACGCCCCGGCTGCTCGGCGACCGCGCGCTGCTGGCGCTGCAGGGGCCGGCGGCCGAGGGCGTTCTGGCCGGGCTCAACCCCGCGGTGCGCGAGATGCGCTTCATGGATGTGGCCACGGTTGAGCTTGCCGGTGCGGAGTGCTGGGTCTCGCGCTCGGGCTACACCGGCGAGGACGGCTTCGAGATCTCGGTGCCCGAGGACAAGGCAGTCGACCTTGCCCGCGCGCTGCTGGCGCATGACGATGTGGAACCCATCGGCCTTGGCGCCCGCGACTCGCTGCGGCTCGAGGCCGGGCTCTGCCTCTACGGCCACGACATCGACACCACCACCACGCCGGTCGAGGCGGCGCTGACCTGGGCGATCCAGAAGATCCGCCGCAGTGGCGGTGCCCGCGAAGGCGGCTTCCCCGGTGCCGATAAGATCCTCGCCGAGTTCGACACTGGCGCGTCCCGCGCCCGCGTCGGCCTGCGCCCCGAGGGGCGGGCGCCGATGCGCGAAGGCGTGGAGATCTTCGCCGAGGCCGAGGGCGGTGCGCCGATCGGCCGCGTCACCTCGGGCGGATTCGGACCGACCACCGGCACCCCGGTCGCCATGGGCTACGTCGATATTGACCACGCCGCGCCGGGCACCAAGCTATTCGGCGAGGTGCGCGGCAAGCGCCTCGCCGTCGAAGTGGCCGAGATGCCCTTCGTGACCCAGACCTACAAACGCTGAGACAGACAGGGACAGCACGATGAAATTTACCGAAGAGCACGAATGGCTCCGCGTCGAGGGCGACGTCGTCGTCGTCGGCATCACCGCGCATGCAGCCGAACAGCTGGGCGACGTGGTGTTCGTGGAACTGCCCGAGGAGGGCACCACGGTCAGCAAGGATGACGAGGTGGTGGTGATCGAGTCGGTCAAGGCCGCCTCCGACATCCTCGCCCCGCTCGACGGCGAGATCGTCGAGGTCAACAGCCCGCTCGCCGACGAGCCGTCCAAGGTCAACGACGACCCCGAGGGCGAGGCCTGGTTCTTCAAGATGAAGATCGAGGATCTCTCGGCGCTCGACGACTACATGGACGAAGCCGCCTACAAGGACTTCATCGGCTGATGTCCCCGCGCCCTGCCCCGCCGCTGCGCGTGGCGGCGATGCAGGGCCGGTGCGTATTTGAAGAACAATGAAAGGGGCAGGGCCGTACCTTGCCCCCTCTCTCCTGCTGAACCTGCTGTTTCGGGACGGAACCACATGGCCTTCACCCCCACCGACTACCTGCCGTATGACTTTGCCAACCGCCGCCACATCGGGCCCTCGCCCAAGGAGATGGCGGAGATGTTCGAGGTGCTGGGGGTCAAGGACCTCGACGCGCTGATCAAGCAGACCGTGCCCGCCGGCATCCGCCAGGCGGATGCGCTGGAGCTGGGCAAGCCCATGTCCGAGCGCGAGATGCTCTGGCACATGCGCGAGGTCGCCAAGAAGAACAAGGTTCTGACGTCGCTGATCGGCCAAGGCTACCATGGCACGGTGACCCCGCCCGCGATCCAGCGCAACATCTTCGAGAATCCCGCCTGGTACACGGCCTATACGCCCTACCAGCCCGAGATCTCGCAGGGCCGGCTCGAGGCGCTGCTGAACTACCAGACCATGGTGTCGGACCTGACCGGTCTCGAGATCGCCAACGCCTCGCTGCTCGACGAGGCCACCGCCTGCGCCGAGGCGATGACCATGGCGCAGCGCGTGGCGAAGTCGAAGGCGACCGCCTTCTTCATCGACGAGAATTGCCACCCGCAGAACATCGCGGTGATGAAGACCCGCGCCGCGCCGCTGAACATCGAGATCATCGTCGCCAGCCCCGACACCCTGGAGGCCGACAAGGTCTTCGGCGCAATCTTCCAGTACCCCGGCACCCATGGCCACGTGCGTGACCTCACCGCCGAGATGGAGGCGCTGCACGCCGCCAAGGCGATCGGCATCGTCGCCGCCGACCCGATGGCGCTCTGCCTGCTGAAGGAGCCGGGCGCGATGGGCGCCGACATCGCCGTGGGTTCGACCCAGCGCTTCGGCGTGCCGCTCGGCTACGGCGGCCCGCATGCGGCCTATATGGCCACCAAGGACGCCTACAAGCGCAACATGCCGGGCCGCATCGTCGGGGTGTCGATCGACAGCCACGGCAACCGCGCCTACCGGCTCGCGTTGCAGACCCGCGAGCAGCACATCCGCCGCGAGAAGGCGACCTCGAACGTCTGCACCGCGCAGGCGCTGCTGGCGGTGATGGCGGGCTTCTATGCGGTCTTCCACGGCCCCGAGGGGCTGAAGGCGATCGCGCAGCGCATCCACCGCAAGACCGAACGTCTGGCGCGCGGGCTGGAGGAGGCCGGCTTCAAGATCGAGCCCGAGACCTTCTTCGACACGATCACCGTCGATGTCGGCCTGCTGCAGCAGGGCGTGCTGCGCGCTGCCGTGAAGGAAGGCGTCAACCTGCGCAAGGTCGGCGAGACCCGCGTCGGCATCACGCTCGACGAGACCACCCGCCCGGCCACCATCGAGGCGGTCTGGCGTGCCTTCGGTCTGCTGCGCAAGGACGAGGATTTCGCCCCGCGCTACCGTCTACCCGAGAGCGCGCTGCGGACCAGCAGCTACCTGACGCACGAAGTGTTTCACATGAATCGTGCCGAGACCGAGATGATGCGCTACATGCGCCGCCTCGCGGACCGCGACCTGGCGCTCGACCGGGCGATGATCCCGCTCGGCTCCTGCACCATGAAGCTCAACGCCGCCGCCGAGATGATGCCGGTGAGCTGGCCCGAATTCGCCGGGCTGCACCCCTACGTCCCCGAGGACCAGGCGCTCGGCTACAAGCAGATGATCGACGACCTGTCGGACAAGCTCTGCCAGGTCACCGGCTATGACGCCTTCACAATGCAGCCGAACTCCGGCGCGCAGGGCGAATACGCGGGCCTGCTGACCATCGCCTCGTGGCAGCGCGAGCGCGGCGAGGGCCAGCGCAACGTCTGCCTGATCCCGGTCAACGCGCATGGCACCAATCCCGCCTCGGCGCAGATGGTCGGCTGGAAGGTCGTACCGGTGAAATGCGACGAGAAGGGCTCGATCGACCTCGTGGACTTCCGCGCCAAGGCCGAGCAGTACAGCGAGACGCTGGCGGCCTGCATGATCACCTACCCCTCGACCCACGGCGTCTTCGAGGAGACGGTGCGCGACGTCTGCGCGATCACCCATGAGCACGGCGGGCAGGTCTATATCGATGGCGCCAATATGAACGCCATGGTGGGTCTCTCGCGCCCCGGCGATCTCGGCGGCGACGTCAGCCACCTCAACCTGCACAAGACCTTCTGCATCCCGCATGGCGGCGGCGGCCCCGGCATGGGCCCGATCGGCGTCAAGGAGCACCTGGTGCCGCACCTTCCGGCGCATCCGCTGGAAGAGGGCATCGCCGGGCCGGTCTCGGCCGCGCCCTACGGCTCGCCCTCGCTGCTGCCGATCTCCTGGGGCTACATCCAGATGATGGGCGGCGCCGGGCTGACGCAGGCGACCCGCGTGGCGATCCTCAACGCCAACTACATCGCGACCCGCCTCGCCGGATCCTATGAGGTGCTCTACACCGGCCACGAGGGCCGCGTGGCGCATGAGTGCATCATCGACATCCGCCCCTTCGGCGACAGCGCCGGGGTGACCGTGGACGACGTGGCCAAGCGCCTGATCGACTGCGGCTTCCACGCGCCGACCATGAGCTTCCCGGTCGCGGGTACGCTGATGATCGAGCCGACCGAGTCGGAGACCAAGGCCGAGCTCGACCGCTTCTGCGACGCAATGCTGGCGATCCGCGAAGAGATCCGCGCGATCGAAGAGGGCAAGGCGGATGCCGAGAACAACCCGCTCAAGCACGCGCCGCACACGATGGAAGACCTCGTGCGCGACTGGGACCGGCCCTACAGCCGCGAACAGGGTTGCTTCCCGCCGGGTGCCTTCCGGGTCGACAAATACTGGCCGCCGGTCAACCGTGTCGACAACGTCTGGGGCGACCGCAACCTGACCTGCACCTGCCCGCCGATGAGCGACTACGCGGAGGCCGCGGAGTAAGACTGAGAGGCGAGGGGCGCCGCCCCTCGCGCTCGCCGGGATACTTGGGTCTAGACCAAGCAGGGGCGTCCGCCTCTTCGTCTAGATGAAAATATCCCCGCTGAAGGCATCCCATGAAAAAGGGCGGGACCTTGGTCCCGCCCTTTCCGCATCTGTCGCCCACGTCAGCCCTCGGCAGGCGGCTCCAGAAGGAAGACAAAGGCGTCGCGGATGCGCTCCCAGGTCTCCTTGTTGGAGGCACAAAGCAGCACGCCGTCGCGCAGCTTGGCGTTGTACTCCGACCCGTCGAGCATCGCCACGTGGCCGCCGGCGCACCTGGCGATCAGCGCGCCTGCGGCGTGGTCCCAGGGCGTCAGCCGGGCGGAGAAATGGAAATCCACCGAGCCCTGCGCGAAGAGGCGGAATTCATGCGCCGAGCAGCGTAGCGTGTGGCTGCGCTCGAAGAGCGGCAGCGCCGCGCCGACCTCGGAGCGTTTCTCCTCGGGCAGCAGGTAGAAGGGAATGAAGCCCTGCAGCTCCGAGAGCTGTCCGCCCGGCGAGACGCCGAGGCGACGGGTCAGCCGACGCTTGGGCAGGAACATCTCGGCGGGGCCGCCGGTCTCGGCGATCACCACGTCGTCCATGATCGGATCATAGATCATCCCGAAGACCGGCACGCCGAAGCGCGTGGCCGAGAGAATGATGCCGAAGGTGGCGAGCCCATGCGCGTAGTTCCATGTGCCGTCCACCGGGTCGATGGTGAACGCCAGCTCCGCGTCGCCGATCTTGTCCCGTATCTCCGGATGCTCGGCCACCGCCTCCTCGCCGACGATCAGCGCGTGTGGATACATGCGCTGCAGCCCGCGGGCGATCATTGCCTCTGCGCCCTTGTCGGCGGCGGTCACCAGGTCCTGCCGCCCGGTCTTTTCCGAGATCTCCGAAGGGTCGAGCGCACGGAAGCGGGGCAGGATCTCGGCCCGGGCGGCGCGGCGCAGCAGGTTGAGAATGCTGGTCCGCTGCGCCGGGGTGATCGGGGCCGAGATCGGCATCGGCAGGGAATCGGTCATGGGGGAGGTCCGTCCTTTGCAGCCAGGGGTCAGGTCAGACCTGCCAGCCCCTGACGCAAGGATCAAGACGACTATTCGCGCGCGCGCAAAACCCGGGCGGGTCTTGCCGACAGCGGCCGCCAGGCAAAGCCGAGCCCGGCCAGCAATGTCGCCAGCGCCCCGCCGAAGATGATCCCGAGGGCGGAGCCCCACATCACGTCGAACTCGGTCTCCATGAGGAAGTGGCTCACCGCCCAGCCCGCGAGGATGCCCGCGACCAGCGCCACCACCCCCGCCGCCGCGCCCAGCAGCGCTGAGCGCAGGGCGAAGCTCTGCAGGATGCGCGCGCGCGAGGCCCCGAACGTCTTCAGCACCGCCGCCTCGTAACTGCGCGCCGCCTCGCCGGCCGAGGCCGCGCCGATCAGCACCAGGAAGCCGGTGAGCAGCGTCGCCGCGGCGCCCCAGCGGATCGCGCCCGCCACGCCTTCGAGCAGTTCCGAGACCCGGTCGATGGCGTCGCGCACGCGGATCGCGGTGATGTTGGGATAGGCGTTCGCGAGGTCACGCAGGATCGCCGCCTCGGCCTGCGGCTCGGCATAGACCGTGGAAATCCAGGTGTGCGGCGCCCCGGCCAGCGCCGCGGGGTTCAACGACATGACGAAGCCGATCCCGGCGGTGGAGAAATCCACCTCGCGGAAGCTGGTGATTGTCGCGGTGATGTCGCGGCCGAGAATGTTGAGGGTGATCTCGTCGCCGAGCTTCAGGCCGATCTCCTCGGCCTCCTCGGCGGCAAAGCTGACCTGCGGCGGGCCAGAATAGTCCTCGGGCCACCATTCGCCGGCGGTCACCTTGGTCCGCTCGTCCGGCTGCTCCGCATAGGTGATGCCGCGATCGCCGCGCACCACCCAGTGCCCGCCCGCCACCTCGCGCGCGTCGCGCCCGTTGATCTGGGTGAGCACGCCGCGCAGCATCGGCGCGGTGTCGACGCGGCTGACGGCGGGATCGTCCGCTAGGCGGGCCCTGAAGCCGTCGATCTGGTCCGGCTGGATGTCTACGAAGAAGTAGGAGGGCGCGATCTCCGGCAAGTCTCGCGAGATCGAGGCGCGCAGGTTGCCGTCGATCTGGCCAATCGCAGCCAGCACCGTCAGCCCCAGCCCCAGCGAGAGTACCACCGAGGCCGCGGTCTCGCGCGGGCCGCCGATGGCCGAGAGCGCCCATCGCAGCGCCGGACGGCCACGCGAGAGCGGTGCTGCACGCTGCGCCAGCCAGCGGATGCCGGTTGCGGCGAAGGTCAGGATGATCAGCGCGCCGATGAGCCCCGCCGCGGTCCAAAGGGTGATCTTGCGGTCCCCCGAGAAGAGCGTCGCCGCGCCGACCAGAAGCAGCAGCAGCACCAGCGTGGCGAGGACGTAGCGTTTGGCCGGCAGGCCGCGCGCACTGTCGAGCGCGTCGCGGAACAGCGTGGCAGCGCGCACTTCCTCGGTGCGGGCGAGCGGCCAAAGGGTGAAGAGCAGCGCGGTCAGCACGCCGTAAAGCGCCGCCTCGGCCAGAGGGGCCGGGTAGAGCGTGATGCTGATCGGCACCGGCAGGGCGCTGGCGATCAGCGGGCCGAAGAGCAGCGGGATGCCCGCGCCAAGCACCAGCCCGAGCGCGATGCCGACCAGCGACAGCGCACCGATCTGCAGGAAATATGTGAGGAAGATCGTGTTGCGCGACGCTCCGAGCGTGCGCAGCGTGGCGATGACCGAGGTCTTGCGCGCGAGGTAGGCCCGCACTGCGGCCGAAACCCCGATGCCACCCACCGCCAGCCCGGACAGGCCGACGAGCACGAGGAACCGCCCCAGCCGCTCGACGAAGCGGGCGATCCCCGGCGCGCCGTTGCGCGAGTCGCGCCAGCGGATGCCGCCCTCGCGGTAGCGCTCCGCTGCCTCGGTCTTCAGCGCGTCGAGATCGCTGCCGGGCGGCAGCAGCAGGCGGTATTCGCTCTCGTAGAGCGAGCCGGGGGCGAGCAGGCCGCTGCCCTCCAAATCGGCGGTGCGCACCAAGGTGCGCGGGCCAAGGCCGAATCCGTCGCCGGCGTCATCGGGCTCGCGCAGGATCACCGCCGAAAGGGTGAACTCCTGCGTCCCGAGCCTGAAACTGTCGCCCGGCGCGAGGCCCAGACGGTCGGCCAGCACCGGGGCCATGACCGCCCCCGGAAGATCGCCCCCGTCCAGCGCCTGCGACAGCGGCATCGGCGGATCCAGCACCATCTCGCCCAGCAGCGGGTAAGCATCGTCCACCGATTTCACCTGCGTCAGGCCCCGCTCCGTCTCGCCCTCCCGGGTGACCGTCGCCATGGAGCGGAAATCGGTGACTGCCGAGACCTCTGTCGAGATGCCCTCGAGCCAGGCAAGCTCCTCGTCGGTGGCAAAGCGGTAGGTGAACTCGGCCTGCGCGTCGCCGCCGAGCAAGACGGCGCCCTGGTCGGTCAGCCCGGCCTCGATGGCGGTGCGCACCGAGCCGACCCCGGCGATGGCGGCGACCCCGAGCGCCAGACAGGCGATGAAGATGCGGAAGCCGTGCACGCCGCCGCGCAGCTCGCGGCGGGCGAAACGGGCAGCGGTGGCAAAGCTCATTCAGCCGCCCTCGCCCGCAGCCCGGCGGGATCGACGCGCCCGTCGGTCAGCCGCACCACGCGGTCGCAGCGCTCGGCCAGCCGGTTGGAATGGGTGACCAGCACCAGCGTCGCGCCATGCTCGTCACGCAGGCCAAAGAGCAGGTCCATGATCGCCTGCCCGGTACTGCCGTCGAGGTTGCCCGTCGGCTCGTCGGCCAGCAGGATTTGCGGCCTTGGTGCCGAGGCGCGGGCCAGCGCCACGCGCTGCTGCTCGCCGCCCGACATCTGCGAGGGGTAATGCCCGGCGCGGTGCCCGAGGTTCACCCGCTCCAGCTCCGCCTCGGCACGGGCGAAGGCATCCTTGTGCCCGGCCAGTTCCAGCGGCGTGGCGACATTCTCCAGTGCGGTCATCGTGGGAATCAGGTTGAACGACTGGAAGACCACCCCCATGTGATCGCGGCGAAAGCGCGCCATGCGGTCCTCGTCCATGCCGGTGAAGTCCTGTCCCAGCACCGAGACCCGCCCCGCGCTGGCGCTTTCCAGCCCGCCCATGACCATCAGCAGCGAGCTTTTCCCCGATCCGGAGGGCCCGATCAGCCCCAGCGTCTCGCCCCGCGCGACCTCCATCGAGATTCCGTGAAGGATTTCGACCGGTCCGGCATTGCCCCTGAGGCTGAGGGTGACATCATCTAGGGCAATCACGGGATCGGGCATCGAAAGGGCCTTTCTGGAAAATGGCACGTTCACTGACATATGGGGGCTTTGGCCCGCTCAGCAAGGCCGCGGCCTGCCTCGCGTTTCTGGCCGCGCCGCTGCCCGCATGGGCGCTCGACATCCTCGCACTCGGCGACAGTCTGACTCAGGGCTACGGCCTTCCCGCGCCGGACGGGCTGGTGCCTCAGCTGCAGGGCTGGCTGCAGGAGCACGGCCATGATGTGACCATCGTGAACGGAGGCGTGTCGGGCGACACCACGGCGGGCGGCCTGTCGCGCGTCGCCTGGTCGCTGACGCCCGAGATCGACGCGATGATCGTGACGCTGGGGGGCAATGACATGATGCGCGGCATCGACCCGGCCACGGCGCGCGGCAATCTCGACGGCATCCTGAAAGAGGCGCAGGCCCGCGATTTGCCGGTTCTGCTGGTCGGCATGAGCGCGCCGGGCAACTTCGGCCCCGATTACAAGACGCAGTTTGACGCGATCTACCCAGAGCTTGCCGCGCAATACGGGACGCTGCTTTACGAGGATTTCTTTTCCGGCCTGCGCGACCAGCAGGGCGATCCCGCGGGTCTTGGAAAGGTCATGCAGCCGGACGGGATACACCCCAGCGCCGAGGGTGTGAAACGCGTGGTCGCCGCATTGGGTCCGAGCGTCGAAGCGCTCATCGCGGAGACCGAAAGCGACTAGCCTGCATCGCGGGCGAGCAGTGCCAGCAGGGGACTTGGGCAAGAACTTGGCACTTCGCCGCCTAACCCGCTCAGAACGGATGGCGAAAAAGCGGCGCCTGAGATCAGGCTTTCGCCCCACGCGAGTCGCTGAGGTGCGGCGCTTTCCGGTGCCGCACCCGCCCTGCCAGTGTCAAATTCAGGAACGGACGACCACTGTCGAGGTGCTGCCTGCGTCGCTCCCACGCAGGGTCGCGAAGAGGATCGGAAGCAGGCCGGACACGAGACTTACCGTGAAATAAAGGCCAAACGCGTTCAGCGCGGAGGTGTCGAGGAAAACCCAGGAGAAGAGACCGCAGAACGCACCGAAGATGCTGCCGGCCATGAGCGCCACAATCGCCATAATCGTACCCTTCGCATTTTTTCAGGCATCCGACGGTCGGAGCCTCCGCTTTACCGGCCCATTTCTGGTCTCGAATTCAGGCTCGAATGTGGCGGGCGACGTCACGAAATGGGGCAATTTGCCGGTGTTTTCCTGTTGCCGCAACGGCAAACGGCGGCCCCTTCCGGAACCGCCGCCTGTCGTTTGGTCCTGCGATCTCGCGTATCGCGGGATCAGATCACGGTGACCTTCGTGCCCAGCGGGACCCGCTGGTAGAGGTCGATGACATGCTCGTTGATCATCCGGATGCAGCCGTTCGACACCGAGCGCCCGATGGTTCCCGGCTGGGTGGTGCCGTGGATGCGGAAGAAGGTGTCGCGGCCGTTCTGGAACAGGTAGAGCGCACGCGCGCCCAGCGGGTTGCCGGGACCGCCGGGCTCCACATAGTCATTGTCCCGGAACTTCGCGTAGGTCTGCGGCTCGCGCTCGATCATCTCGTTGGTCGGGCGCCAGGTGGGCCATTCCTTCTTCACTTGGATCACCGCCTCGCCGGTGAATTCCAGCCCTGCCTTGCCGACGCCCACGCCATAGCGCAGCGCTTCGCCGGGGGCGGTGATGAAATAGAGGAAATGCGCACGCGGCATGATGAGGATCTGGCCCGGCTGCATGCCGCTGCGCATGCGCACGGGCTGCGGCGCGAATTTCGGATCGAGCGCATAGGCTGTGGCCGGCGCGGTGGCGGCCAGAAGTGCCCCGGCGCTGGCCGTGGCTACAAAGTTGCGACGGGTGATCATGGGCTACTCTCTGGTTTGGTCTCAGGGCATACGAATTCTGTGGCCGAGGCGTATAAAATCAATGGGGCACGGCCAAGGGGATTGTCACAATTGCGCGCGGAACACATATCAGATGAAGTGAATGTATGGAGATCGAGAAATGGTCAAGCTTGTCTGCCTGGATTGTGGCCAGACCAACCGCGTGCCGCAAGAGAGACTTTCCGCAGCGCCGAAATGCGGCACCTGCGGGGCGCCCCTGATGGACGGCAAGGCGCATGAGATCGACGCCGAGACGCTGGCCAAGGCGATTCGCACCGACGAGACACCGCTGGTCGTGGACTTCTGGGCGCCGTGGTGCGGCCCCTGCCGGATGATGGCGCCGGAGTATTCCAAGGCGGCCGGCGCGCTGAAGGGCAAGGCGCGGCTGGTCAAGCTGAACACGGAGCAGCATCAGAAGGCGGCGGCGCAGTTCGGCATCCGTGGCATCCCGACCCTCATCGCCTTCGGCAAGGGGCGCGAGGCGGCCCGGCAATCCGGCGCGCTGCCCGCCGCGCAGATCGAGGCCTTTGCCCTGCGCGCGCCGGCGAGCAAGTGATGAGGCGCGCGCCGGGGCCTAGTTCTTCGGCGCGTTGGCATTGCGCCCGGCAAGCATGACGCTGATCGTGTAGGCAAGTTTCGGGTCCATGCCCGAGAGGATGGCGGCGGCGGCATCCGGGCGCATCCGGCCGAGGAAGCCAGCGGCGAAATCCGGCTCCATCTGGGAAAACACCGCCGCCGCCTCGCGCGGTTTCATGTTGGCATAGACCTGGGTGAGCTGGGCGACATCCTCCTCTGCGGCGGTTTCCGCCATGGCGAGCGTGGCCCGCAGCCGCTGCTCGGTTTGCTCCATCGCGGCGAGCTTCTGATCGATCGCCGTCTCGGCCACCTGCAGAGCCTGTTGGCGGTTGCGCAGCTCGGTCTCGCGCTGCGTGACCTGCGCCTCTCGCGCCCTCAGCGCCTCCAGCGCGGGGGCAAGGTCCTCTTCTCCGACGCAGGTGCCCGGCGCCTCACCCTCTGCGCCCGGATGGTCCGACATGGATGCCTGCTGGACGCTCTCCCCCGCGCCGGCCGGCAGGTTGTCCAGCGCCTGCGCCGCGCCGGAGCCGAGACGGATCAACGCCGAGGCCACCAACAGGGCGCTGATGATCGCCAGCACTCCCCGGCCCCGGCCAGGGTTCCCCCGCCCCGGCATCACGCCGCGCCGCTGCGCGAATGACGCAGGAAGACCGGCTCGGCGCCATCCTCCGCAGCGGGGGCGCTTGCGCCGTCAGGCCCGCCCTGCGGGTCCCTGCCTGACGGGGGTGCTGCACCGCTCCCGGCACCATCCGCGGAGGGCAGGTCGTGCATCGAGGCGATCAGGAGCTCGAGCCGTTGCGCGACTTGCTCGCCGCGGCCGGCGAGGTCCGCCAGCGTCTCTCCGGACTTGCCCGCCGCCTGCTGCGCTGCGTCCAGCGACCGAGTCAGGTCGTCGACTTGCGCGGACAGCACCGCGACCGCGCCGCCGACGCCTTTTTCGAGGTCGGTGAAGCGGGTCAGGCGACGCGACAGCACGAAGCAGTAGAGCCCGGCTCCGAGCGCCCCGGCGACCAGCAGGATATCGGCGATGATGTCCATCAATGCCCCCTCAGTTCAAAACGAATTCGGTCACCAGGAGATCCCGGATTCTGTCTTCTCCGGCGACCATCTGGATGCGGCGCAGCATCTGCGCGCGCAGCCGGATGAGCGCGCCCTGCGCCGCGACATCGCGCGCCTCCAGCGCCCGCAGGTAGGTGTTCAGCACGTCGAGGATGCGCGGCATCAGTTCCTCGACCGCCGCGCGATGCTCCGGCGCGACCTCCAGCTGCGCGGTGAAGCGCAGGTGGTGCAGCGCCGTGACCGGGCCCAGCGAGGCGATGAGCTGTGGCAGTTCGATGAAGGCCGTTGCCTGTGACGTCCCACCATGGCCGTCAGCCTGCCCGTGCCCCGTGTCGCCGCTTCCCGTGTCCGCATGACCACCAACTGACGCATTGCCGTGCGCGTCCGCAGTGGCCGAGCTGCCGCCGAAGGGCAACATTCCGGAAAAGGCCACGAAGAACCCGCCGCCGCCGCCGGCAAGCGCAATCAGCAGGCCAATCAGCAGCGGAAGCTTCGATCCTTTCTCGCGCGGCGCGTCGTCTTCGCCGGCCGCGTCGGCGGTGGCGTCTGTCATGGGGCACCTCTCATCTGGCACGTCGCTTATAAGCCCAGAGAGGCTAACTGATTGTTAAGTCGGATCCGCCAAACATGCCCCGTCGGCACCGCTGTCGGCACCGCTCCGGGGCAGCATCCGCGCGTCCCGGCGGCCCCCGCGTCCTTTCGCGGGCACAAACCCCGCGACGAACCCGGCGACGAAACGGAGGTCTTCTTGCAGCAGCTCGCGACAGTCTGGAATGCGCTCACCCCACTGCGCCGGGCGGTGGTGATCGGGGCCACGCTTGCAATGATCCTCGCGGTCCTCGGCCTGGCCCGCGTCGCCGGTTCGCCGCCGATGTCGCTGCTCTACGCCGGGCTCGAGAACGGCGCCGCGGGCGAGGTGGTCGAGGCGCTCGAATCGCGCGGCATTCCCTTCGAGGTGCGCGCCGGCGCGATCTTCGTGCCGGACAGCCAGCGCGACGCGCTGCGCATGACCCTCGCCAGCGAGGGGCTGCCGGCGAACAGCACGCAGGGCTACGAGCTGCTCGATACGCTGTCGGGGTTCGGCACCACCTCGCAGATGTTCGACGCCGCCTACTGGCGCGCCAAGGAAGGCGAATTGGCACGCACCATCGTCGCCAGCCCGCAGGTCTCCTCGGCCCGGGTCCACATCGCGAACTCCAGCGCGAATCCGTTCCAGCGCGACGTCACGCCGTCCGCCTCGGTCTCGGTCACCTCCAGCGGTGCGGCGATCACGCCGGTGCAAGCGCGCGCATTGAGGTTCCTCGTGGCCTCCGCCGTGCCCAGTCTGGTGCCCGAAGAGGTCGCGGTGATCGACAGTGTCGCCGGCCTGATCGGCAGCGAGGAAGACGCCGGCAGCGGCCCCAGCGCAGAGGACCGGGCGCTTGCGTTGCGCGACCGGGTCCAGCGGCTGATGGAGGCCCGGGTCGGCGCCGGAAACGCCGTGGTCGAGGTCAGCGTCGACACGGTGACCGAAAGCGAATCGATCCGCGAGCGCCGCTTCGACCCGGAAGGGCGCGTCGCCATCTCCACGGACACCGAGGAAGAAACCAGCAGCAACCAGAACAGCGGCAGCCCCGACGTGACCGTCGCCTCGAACTTGCCGGACGGTCAGGCGGCGGGCGGCGATCAGAGCTCCTCGAGCCAGAGCAGTGATTCGCGCGAGCGGGTGAACTACGAGGTCTCGGAGACAACCCGCGAGGTCACCCGCGTGCCCGGCGCCGTGCGCCGGCTGACCGTGGCTGTGCTGGTCAACGGCAGCTTCGAGACCGCCGCCGACGGCACCCAGACCTTCGTCCCCCTGCCCGAGACCGAGCTTGCCGACCTACGCGACCTCGTTGCCTCTGCGGTCGGCTTCGACGAGGCCCGGGGCGACCAGATCACCCTGCGCTCGCTGCCCTTCGAACGCCCCGAGGGACTGGGCACCGGACCGATCGAACCCGGCTGGTTCGCGATGCCGCTCGATCCGATGACGCTGATCCAGCTTGGCGTACTTTCGGCGGTGGCGCTGATCCTCGGACTCTTTGTCGTTCGCCCGATCCTCGCCGGCAAGGCTGCGGGTCCGGCTCCCCTGTCGCTGCCGGGCATGGATGCCGAGGGCACCGCGCTCAGCGGTGAAATCGAGGACGACGACAGCTTCGCGGCCCTGCCGTCGCTCGGAAACGGGCCGGATTTCGGCGGGCTCGGCATGGTCGATTTCGACACTCCCACCGAAGAGGACCCGGTGGACCGGTTGCGGGCCCTCATCGATGAACGCAAGACCGAGACAGTGGAAATCCTGCGCAGCTGGCTCGATGAGAAGGAGGAGGCCAAGTGAGCAATCTGCACAGTTTCTTCGAGGATTTTGCGACGCGGCACACCGAAAGCGCGCCCCCCACGCCGGAGATCGGCGAAGCCGAGGTGGAGGCCGGGAAGCTCGAATCCTTCGACACCGGCTACCGCGCCGGCTGGGACGACGCGATCAAGGCGCAGGCCGACGAGTCCCACCGCATCTCCAGCGACTTCGCGCAGAACCTCCAGGATCTCTCGTTCACCTACAACGAGGCATACCGGCAGGTCCTCGACGCCGTTACCCCGCTGTTGGAAGATATCCTGCAAGCGCTGTTGCCAGCGCTGCTGCACGAGACCCTGGGCCTGCATCTGCACGAGCAACTGGCCGGCATGGCGCAGGAAATCGCTCGGCGTGAGGTCCTGATCGCCGTCGCGCCGGAAAGCGCGGTGCAGATCGCGCCGCTGCTCGAGCAGGATTTCGGCTTCCCGCTCCGCCTGGAGGAAGACCCGACGCTCGCCGAGGGGCAGGTAGACCTGCGCTTCGGCGAGATCGAGAAACAGATCGACCTGAGCGGCCTTCTCGACGAGGTGACCCGCGCGGTCGAAGGCTTCGCCCATGACAACCGGAGGAACGCGGCGCATGGATGACTTTCATGGATAACATCGCGGACGAGAGCGCAGCGCAGGACGCCCCCCGCCCGCGCGGTGCGGCGCCCTTCAACACCGTTCCGATCGAGATCACCGTCTCGGTCGGCCGCGCCCGCCCGCTGGTGCGCGATCTGCTGAAGCTCGGCGAAGGCTCGGTGTTGACGCTGGACCGCCGGCTGGAGGATCCGGTCGAGCTCTACGTCGGCGACAAGCTGATCGGCACCGGCGCGCTGGAAGTCACCGGGGAGGGCGAGAACGCGCAGCTGGCCGTGCGGCTGCTGGAAGTGATGGACATCCAGAGCCCGGGCTGAGAATGCGCCGGCATATCCACGCACGGGCCGGCGCGCCCTTCGTATGGCTGCCCGTGTGGGCCGCCCTGGTGCTACCCCTCCTGCTGTCCATCTTTCTGCCCGGCCCCGCGATGGCGCAGCAGATCTCGGTCGATCTTGGCCAGGGCGGCTCGGTCACCGCCGTCAGCCTGCAGCTGATCGCCCTGATCACCCTGCTCAGCCTGGCACCCGGCATCGCGATCATGGTGACCTGCTTTCCCTTCATCGTCACCGTGCTGGCGATCCTGCGGCAGGCGCTGGGGCTACAGCAGTCGCCGCCGAACATGCTGATCGTCAGCCTCGCGCTGTTCCTGACCTTCTTCGTGATGGAGCCGACCTTCACCGAGGCCTGGCAGCGCGGCATCGGGCCGCTGCTCGACGAGCGCATCGAGCTTGTCGAGGCGACGGAACGCACCCTGCAGCCGTTCCGCGGCTTCATGGCCGCGCGCTGCGATCCCGCAACCTTCGAGACCATGGCCGAGCTAAGGCCGGGTACCGAAGGCCTCGCGCTTGCTCCCGAGGCGCCGCTGTCGCTGCTGGTGCCGAGCTTCATGCTGTCGGAGATCGCCCGCGCCTTCCAGGTCGGCTTCCTGATCTTCCTGCCGTTCCTGATCATCGACCTGGTGGTCGCCGCGGTGCTGATGTCCATGGGCATGATGATGGTGCCGCCCGCCATCGTCTCGCTGCCGTTCAAGCTGGCCTTCTTCGTCATCGCCGACGGCTGGTCGCTGCTTTCGGGCGCGCTGGTGCGGAGTTACTTCTGAACGCGCGGCGATTGGCCGAAGCGGGCAAAACGCAGGCCGCAGCCCGGCAACAGGACGCCGCGGGACCGATCTTGGCGCGACTCCTCGAGCCGCGTGACGGCATGAGCCCGCACCGCCGGTGCGCCCGCAGACCCCGGGCCAAACATCAAGCCGGCCCCAAAGCCGGATCAGCTAAAACCCCGCGGCGCTGGACGCGGGGCTGATTGTACCAAGAGGGTATCTGAGGAAAGCGCCGCGCCGCAGAGGCCGGGAGAAGCCTAAAGACCCTCGCCCGGCGTGTCCGCGTGCAGGTGACGCTCGCCCCGCGCCTTGGCGAGCGCGATCTGCTTTTGCCGCTCGCGGAAGCGTGCCTTGTCCTCCTCCGAGGTCTCGGCGCCGCAATGATGGCAGGAGACGCCCTCCTCGTAGTCGGGGCGGGCGCGGTCCTCGGGCAGGATCGGGCGGCGGCAGGCGTGGCAGAGCTCGTGCGGCCCCTCGCGCAGCCCGTGCTCGACCGAGACGCGCCCGTCGAAGACAAAGCAGCTGCCCTGCCAGCTGCTGTCCTCCTCGGGCACCTCCTCGAGGTACTTCAGGATGCCGCCCTTGAGATGGTAGACGTCCTCGACCCCCTGGCTCAGCAGGTAGTTTGTGGACTTCTCGCAGCGGATGCCGCCGGTGCAGAACATGGCGATGCGCTTGTTGTGGAAGCGCTCCTTGTTCTGCTCCCACCACTCAGGGAATTCGCGGAACGAGGCGGTCTGCGGATCCACCGCACCCTCGAAGGTGCCGATGGCGATCTCGTAGTCGTTGCGCGTGTCGATCACCGCAACGTCGGGCGAGCGGATCAGCTCGTTCCAGTCGGCGGGCGCGACGTAGTGGCCGACGCTGGCGCGCGGATCGACGCCGGGCTGACCCATGGTGACGATCTCCTTCTTCAGCCGCACCTTCATGCGGGCGAAGGGGCGCTCGGCAGCCTCGGAAAACTTCCATTCCAGATCGGCGCAACCGGGCAGCGCCCGGATATGTGCGAGCACCGCGTCGATCCCGGCGCGCGGGCCGGCGATGGTGCCGTTGATCCCCTCGCCGGCCAGCAGCAGCGTGCCAGTGACCGCATTGCCGAGACACAGGTCGAGAAGCGGCCCGCGCAGGGCGGCGGGATCGTCGAAACGGGTGAAGTGATAGAGGGCGCAGACTGTGAACATGCGGGCGCATTTACGCCCAAGGGTCGAGTCGGGCAAGCGACCGGATTGCCGCAGCATTGACGCACGCGCGGCGCGGCGCGTAAGCCTTTGGGAAAACCCCGGAGGCCCAAAGACATGCACGCGCTCATCGTCATCGACGTCCAGAACGATTTCTGCCCCGGCGGCGCGCTTGCCGTGCCCGGCGGCGACGAGATCGTCGCCCCGATCAATGCGCTGATGGCGGAGGTCGATGCGGTGGTGCTGACGCAGGACTGGCACCCGGCGGGCCATTCCTCTTTCGCCAGCTCCCATGACGGCAAGGCCCCCTACGACATGGTCGAGATGCCTTACGGCCCGCAGGTGCTCTGGCCCGACCATTGCGTGATCGGCAGCGCGGGCGCGGCGTTTCACCCCGACCTGGACACCGAACGCGCCGACCTGATCATCCGCAAGGGCTACACCCCGTCGATCGACAGCTACTCGGCCTTCTTCGAGAACGACCGCCGCACGCCCACCGGGCTCGAGGGCTATCTGCGCACCCGCGGTATCGAGCGGCTGACCCTGGTCGGCCTCGCCACGGATTTCTGCGTCAACTACTCGGCGCTAGACGCGGCGAAACTCGATTTCAGCGTCACCGTGCGCGAGGATCTCTGCCGCGCCATCGACCTCGACGGCTCGCTCTCGGCCGCCCGCGCGGGGATGCAGGGCGCCGGCGTGAAGCTCGCGCGCCCCGCCTGAGGACACTCGCCGGAACCATCCGCGCCCGCAAGCCGTTGCCCGTAAGGTAGAAAGCGCTTGGCCCTTCCTGTCACATTCGCGTAACAGAGGCTCCGACTGCCCGTGAGGAGTGTGCGCCGTGGAAATCGCGACCCGAGTCTGGAACCACCGCTGGAAGATCGACCCGATCGTCCGGTCGCTGATCGATACCGATTTCTACAAGCTGCTGATGTGCCAGTCGGTCTACCACAACCGGCGTGACACGCAGGTCACCTTCAGCCTGATCAACCGCTCCAGCAACGTGCCTCTGGCCAAGCTGATCGATGAGGGCGAGCTGCGCGAGCAGCTCGACCACATCCGCTCGCTCAGCCTGACCCGCGGCGAGAGTACCTGGCTGCGCGGCAATACCTTCTACGGCAAGCGCCAGATGTTCCGCCCCGATTTCATGGAGTGGTTCGAGAACCTCCGCCTGCCGCCCTATTTCCTCGAGCGCGTCGGCGACCAGTACGAGCTGACCTTCGAAGGCAGCTGGCCCGAGGTGATGCTCTGGGAGATCCCGGCGCTCGCCGTGCTGATGGAGCTGCGCGGGCGCGCCGTGCTCAACCACATGGGCAAGTTCGAGCTGCAGGTGCTCTATGCCCGCGCCGCCACCAAGCTCTGGGAGAAGATCGAGCGCCTGCGCGGCCAGCCCGGACTGAAGATCGCCGATTTCGGCACGCGGCGCCGTCACAGCTTCCTCTGGCAGGACTGGTGCGTGCAGGCGATGGTCGAGGGGCTGGGCGACGGCTTCACCGGCACCTCCAACTGCCTGATCGCCAAGAACCGCGATCTGGAGGCCATCGGTACCAACGCTCACGAGCTGCCCATGGTCTACGCCGCGCTGGCCGAGGATGACGAGGCGCTCGCCCGTGCGCCCTACGATGTTCTGGCCGACTGGCACCGCGAGCACGAGGGCAACCTGCGGATGATCCTGCCCGACACCTACGGCACCGAAGGATTCCTCAGGAACGCGCCCGACTGGCTGGCGGGCTGGACCGGCATCCGCATCGACAGCGGCGATCCCGAGACCGGCGCCGAGATCGCCATCCGCTGGTGGCAGGAACGCGGCGAGGACCCGCGCGAGAAGCTGGTGATCTTCTCGGACGGGCTCGACGAGGAGAAGATCCTCGAGCTTTACCACAAGTTCGCGGGCCGGGTGCGGGTGTCCTTCGGCTGGGGCACGCTGCTGACCAACGATTTCCGCGGCCTTACGCCCGACGACCGGCTGGCCCCGTTCAGCCTCGTCTGCAAGGCGATCAGCGCCAACGGTCGGCCCACGGTCAAGCTCTCGGACAACCCAAACAAGGCGATGGGTCCCGCCGAGGAGATCGCCCGCTACAAGCGAGTCTTCGAGGTCGGCGAGCAGGAGCGCCACGAGGTCGTCGTCTGAGCCCATTCGGCCTTTCCCGAGACTGGCATGTGCCGCGGCGTCGCGCTATGCAGGCGCGGCACTCTTAGTCTGAGGAAAGACCGCATATGGCTGGCATCGAACCGCAACCCGGCATCATGGACATCGAGCTCTACGTGGGCGGCGCGTCGCATGTGGCGGGTGTCTCGAACGTCATCAAGCTCAGCTCCAACGAGAACCCCTTCGGCCCCTCCCCGGCGGCGCAGGAGGCGGTGCGGCGCGTCGTGCATGAAATGCACCGCTATCCTTCCTCGGATCACGGCGCGCTGCGCGAGGCCATCGGCGAGACCTGGGAACTTGACCCGCAGCGGATCATCTGCGGCGCGGGCTCTGACGAGATCATCGCCTTCCTCTGCCAAGCCTATGCCGGGCCGGGCACCGAGGTGATCCACACCGAGCACGGCTTCGCCATGCACAAGATCTCGGCCATGGCTGCCGGCGCGACCCCCGTCGAGGTGGCCGAGCAGGACCGTGTGGTCAGCGTCGACAACATCCTCGCCGCCTGCACCGAGCGCACCCGGCTGGTGTTCGTCGCCAACCCCGCCAACCCCACCGGCACGATGATCGGGCTGGCGGAACTGGAGCGGCTGGCGAACGGCATCCCCGAGACCGCGATGCTGGTGATCGACAGCGCCTACGCGGAATACGTCGAGGGCTACGACGGCGGCGCCAAGCTCGCCACCGAGCGCCCCAACGTCTTCATGACCCGCACCTTCTCAAAGCTCTACGGGCTGGGCGGCATGCGTATCGGCTGGGGCTACGGCCCGCAGGAGATCATCGACGTGCTGAACCGCATCCGCGGCCCGTTCAACGTCGCCGCCCTGACGCTGGCCGCTGCCGAGGCCTCGATCCGCGACACAGCCTACGTCGAGAAGTGCCGCACCGAGAACGCCCGCATGCGCGCCTGGCTGGGCGAGGCGCTGGCCGAGCATGGCGTGTCCTCGGACGCCTCGACTGCGAACTTCATCCTCGCCCGCTTCGGCTCGCAGGCCGAGGCCGAGGCCTGCGACGCCTACCTGCAGTCGCAGGGCGTGCTGGTGCGCCGCACCACCGGCTACGGTCTGCCGAACGCGCTGCGCATCACCGTGGGAGACGAGGCCTCCTGCCGCCGGGTGGCGCATCTGGTGGGGCAGTTCAAGGCCGGCGCGCGATGAGCGACACGCAGCCCCAGACCTACGGCCGCGTTGCTCTGATCGGCCTCGGCCTCATCGCCTCGTCGATCTTCTGGGCGATGAAACGCGCGGGCATGGACAGCCATGTCACCGGCTACGCACGCTCGGCCGAGACCCGCGAGACCGCGAAGCGCCTCGGTCTCTGCCACGAGATCGTGGGTAGCGCCGAGGAAGCGGTGAAGGACGCGGACCTCGTGATCCTCGCCGTGCCGGTCGGCGCCATGGGGCCGATCGCCGAGACCATCGCGCCGCATCTGAAGCCCGGCTGCACTGTCACCGACGTCGGCTCGGTCAAGAAAGAGGTCATCGAGGCGGTGCGCCCGCATCTGCCCGAGGGCGTGGATTTTGTCCCCACCCACCCGATGGCGGGCACCGAGCATTCCGGCCCGGACGCCGGGTTTGCCTCGCTCTACGACAACCGCTGGTGCCTGATCGTACCCGACGGCGCTCCCGAGGAGGCCACGGCCAAGCTCGAAGCCTTCTGGCAGGCACTCGGCGCAAGGACCGAACAGATGGAGGTCGAGCACCACGACCTCGTCTGCGCGGTGGTGAGCCACGTGCCGCACCTCATCGCCTACACGATGGTGGGGGTCGCCGACGACCTGCGCCGGGTGTCGGATCAGGAGGTTATCAAGTTCTCCGCCGCCGGTTTCCGCGACTTTACCCGGATCGCGGCCTCCGACCCGACCATGTGGCGCGACGTCTTCATGAACAACAAGCAGGCGACGCTGGAGATCCTCGGGCGCTTCACCGAGGAGCTGTTTGCGCTGCAACGCGCCATCCGCACGGGCGACGGGCAGTTGCTCTTTGACTACTTCACCCGGACGCGGGAAATTCGCCGCGGCATCCTGCAGGCCGGTCAGGACACGGATGCACCGGATTTCGGACGGGTGAAGGTGGAAAAATGATTTCTCGGGCGACGGCACTGGCGGCACTGATGCTCCTGGCATCGCCGCTCGCTGCCGCGCCCGAAACCGCCCCCGACGCCTCGCTGCGCCCGGTCGCGCGCGCTCTTGTCGAAGCGCCGGAACCCACTCCCGTCACCGCCACCGAGACCGGCGCGCTGGACCGGCCCAAGGCGCGGCCCGAAACGCTCGACGCCACGCTCGGCGATCCAGAGGCGACCGATCCCCCCGCAGGCGTGCCCGCCTTCGTGCCGGAACAGGCCGCCCGCGACATCGCCCTGCGGCTCGCCTTTGCCGCGCGCTCGCCGCTGGCCATCCCCATGTCGCTGCGTCCCAGCCCGCGCAGCCGTGCCATCGTGGAAAAGGCGCTGGCGCTCCGCCGCGAACGGGCGCGCGGCGCGGTCTGCGGCGATCCCGACCTGCAAGGCAGCGTCGTCGGCCCGGTCGCCGGGCGCATCTCCGGCTGTGGCATCGACGATGCGATCAAGCTGCGTTCGGTCTCCGGCCTGAAGCTCAGCACCCGCGCGACGATCGACTGCACCACCGCCCGGGCGCTCAAGTCCTGGGTCGAGACCTCAGTGAAACCCGCGGTCGGCTCCACGGGGGGCGGTGTGGCGGGCCTGCGCGTGGCGGCCAGCTACGCCTGCCGCTCGCGCAACAACCAGCCCGGCGCCAAGATCAGCGAGCACGCCAAGGGCCGCGCCATCGACATCGCCGCCATCCGCCTGAACGACGGCAGCGAGATCTCGGTGCTGGACGACTGGGGCAAGGGCTCCGATGGGCGCATCCTGCGCAGGCTGCACCGCGATGCCTGCGGCCCCTTCGGCACCGTGCTCGGGCCCGAGTCCGACCGCTTCCACCAGGACCACTTCCATTTCGACACCGCCCGCTATCGGGCTGGAAGCTACTGCCGCTAAGCGTAAACCCGGCTTTTTCGGGGCAGCCCGCCGCTGCTTCAGGAACCGATTCTCTTTCATTTGTTGCCATATGAACGACAGTGCGAAGACGCACTGCAGGACTGTCACTGCGAACAAGGTGAATTCCGGCGGTTATGAGGCAAATATTTGATTAAACCAAGATTACGCCTCACCCTCGATCCATGGCCGGGGGGCCACTAGGAGGAGCGCACTGCCATGCGCCTGTTGATCACTGCCACTCTGGCGGCCTTGCTGTCGCCGCCGCTTCACGCCGATATCGCGATGGAGACCGCGCGTTTCGCACCGGGTTCCCTGCTCGTCATGCAGGACGAAGACGGCAATGTTGTCAGCCACCTCGCGCGTGGCGAGATTCAGGGGATCTACCGCTTCGATCTCTACGATGGCGCAACGGA
Source organism: Roseobacteraceae bacterium (assembly GCA_048381755.1). GTDB lineage: Bacteria > Pseudomonadota > Alphaproteobacteria > Rhodobacterales > Rhodobacteraceae > Salipiger. Next base: position 47,789 of record JBLXGS010000008.1, on the reverse strand, counting down.
CGACGCGCTTTATGCCGGGCGCTATTACACCGACGCCCGCGGCGAGGTCCTGTTGAGCGTCACGGCACAGGGTGCTGTCACCCGGTTCGAGCCCTTTAGCTGCGCCCGCACGCTGGGGGAGTGTGCCTACGAGATCGTCCATGCAGATGGCCGCCGCGAGCCGCGGGTCCGCGAGACGCTCCAGACGGAGCTTGGCCTGAGCTGGACGGAGTGGGGCCGCGAGGGGCCCATCGCCACGGGCGGCACGACACTCGACGAGATCGGTGCGCCGAACGAGAGCTGGCGCCGCGACCTGCGCAGCGGCGACCGCTCGCGGGTGCACCGGCTTTCTCTCGCACTTCAATAATGGATTAACCAATTTCTACGAATTTTGGCCCGTTCAGGGTCGCCGATGATTAAACCGAAAGGATTTTCTGCGTGACATCAGGTGGTAGCGAGTACCACGGGTGTCAGTCGTGAGCATTGGTAACGAGTGACACAGGGCGGGGTTTTCCCGCCCTGTTTTTTTTGCCAGACCTGTTTTTGTCAGGCCTGTTTTTTGCCAGACCTGTTTTTTGCCAGACCTGTATCTTCAGCTTTCGCCGCCGATCGCCGCCGAGAGCACCGCCCTGGCGTTCTCGGACGCCCAGTCCACGTCACCGGTGATCCGCGCAACCTCTTGTCCGTCCGGGTTGATCAGCACCGTGACCGGCAGACCCAGTACCGCCATCTCGCGCGCCAGCGCGGACTTCGGATCGCGATAGAGCGGCAGGTTGTCCACGCCGATCTCCTCGAAGAAGCTGGTCATGGCGGGCGGCGGGTTGCGGCCCGTGGCGATGGTCACCACCTCGAAGCTCTCACCGCCCAGCTCGGATTGCAGCGCCGATAGCGCCGGCATCTCCTCGCGGCAGGGGGCACACCAGGTGGCCCAGAAGTTGACCAGCGCCCATTTGCCCTGCAGGTCCGCCAGCGCCTTGTCGCCGCCGTCGAAGTCGATGAAGCCGGAGGTGCCCACGGGCTTCGGCGCCGCGTGGAAGACCAGCTTCTTCATTTCCCCTTCCCGAAGGGCACTCGCCGCCTCGACATCGGCCAGCGCCGGATTTGCAAGCGCAACACCGGCGGTATAGAGGATCGCCAAGGCCAGTTTTTTCATCTTCCCTCCGGAAAGGCAGCACATGTCGGACAAGACCTCGAACCAGATGTGGGGCGGCCGTTTCGCCGCTGGACCCGATGCCATCATGGAGGCGATCAACGCCTCGATCGGCTTCGACAAGCGGCTGGCGGCGCAGGATATTGCCGGCTCGAGGGCCCATGCGGCCATGCTCGCCGCCACAGGCATCGTGGACACTAGCGATGCCGAAGCCATCCGGGAAGGTCTGCTCACGGTCTTGTCAGAGATCGAGGCCGGTGACTTCACGTTCTCGACCGCGCTGGAAGACATCCACATGAACGTCGAGGCGCGCCTCAAGGAAACCATCGGCGAGCCGGCAGGCCGCCTGCACACCGCGCGCTCGCGCAACGACCAGGTCGCGACCGACTTCCGGCTCTGGGTGCGCGACCAGTGCGACGCCGCCGAGGGCGGCATCCTCGCGCTGATGAAGGCGCTTCTGGGCCAGGCCGAGGCGGGTGCCGACTGGGTGATGCCGGGCTTCACCCACCTGCAGACCGCGCAGCCGGTGACCTGGGGCCACCACATGATGGCCTATGTCGAGATGTTCGCCCGCGACCTGTCGCGGATGCGCGACGCGCGCAAGCGGATGAACGAATCGCCGCTCGGCGCAGCAGCGCTGGCCGGAACCGGTTTCCCGATCGACCGCCAGATGACCGCCGAGGCGCTCGGCTTCGACCGGCCCATGGCCAACTCGCTCGACGCCGTCTCCGACCGCGACTTCGCGCTGGAATTCCTCGCCGCCGCCTCGATCTGCGCCATGCACCTGTCGCGCTTCGCAGAAGAGCTGGTGATCTGGTCCTCGGCGCAGTTCCGCTTCGTGACCCTGTCGGACCGCTTCTCCACCGGCTCGTCGATCATGCCGCAGAAGAAGAACCCCGACGCCGCCGAGCTGATCCGCGCCAAGATCGGCCGCATCTTCGGCGCCAATGTCGCGCTGCTGATGGTGATGAAGGGTCTGCCGCTGGCCTATTCCAAGGACATGCAGGAAGACAAGGAACAGGTCTTCGACGCCGCCGACAACCTGATGCTGGCGCTGGCCGCGATGGAAGGCATGGTCAAGGACATGACCGCCAATGTCGCCAACCTCGAGGCCGCCGCCGCCTCGGGCTTCTCCACTGCCACCGACCTTGCCGACTGGCTGGTGCGCGAGACCGGCCTGCCGTTCCGCGATGCCCACCACGTCACCGGCGCGCTGGTCGCCATGGCCGAAAAAAAGGGCTGCGACCTGAGCGATCTTTCGCTTGAGGAGATGCAATCGGTCAACGGCACAATCTCCGAGGGTATCTTCGACGTGCTCGGTGTGCATAATTCGGTGGCAAGCCGAACGAGCTATGGTGGAACCGCCCCCGCCCGCGTGCGCGAGCAGGTGGCCCGATGGAAGGAAATCCTCGGATGAATCGACTCGCCGGACTGACCCTTATCGCCGTGACCATGTTGCTCGCCGCCTGCGAGGATCCCAACACGCGCGGACCAAGGGTCAACACCGGCGTTTCGATCGGCCCCGGCGGTGTGCACCCCCACGTGGGCGTCTCCGCCGGACGCGGGCCGGTCCGGGTCGGTGTCGGCACCTGACTTGCCGCCCAACCTTTCCTGAGCGAAACTCCCGGCGCCCGGCACGTCCGGGCGAAGAAAGACCGCGAGGAACACCCATGATCATCCGCAGCGCATTGGCCCTTGGCCTCGTCGCAATGCTTGCCGCCTGCGGCGCCGACGGTCCGCCCACGCGGCCGGAGCCAAAGGACACGACTCCCGAACCGGGCATCAGCATCCATGGCTCCGTGGAGATGGGCGTCGCCTCTTCATGAGCCTGCGCCACCTGTGGCTGGCGCTCGCGCTCTGGGGCACGGTGCATCCCATGACTCACATGCTCGGCTGGCTGTCGCAGAACGGCTGGTCGCTGACCGGCCTTTTCGCCGCCTGGCTGGCCAATGGTGCAGTGACCGGCCTCAGCTGGGATCTCGTCATCACCGCCGTCACCCTGACGCTCTGGATTCTTGCCGAGGTCGCGGTGCGCCGCAACTGGATGGCACTGCTGGCGATCCCCGCCACATTCCTTGTCGGCGTGAGCTGCGGGCTGCCGCTCTACCTGTGGTTCCGGTCGCGCCCGATCTAAGGCCCCCGCGCAAGGACCCGGCGCGGAATCCGGGCGATGCAACGCCCTGTTCCCTTCCCACGGGTTATCCTTTATCCCCGCGCTGAAGCCCTTAGGCGGCAGCAGTTATCCGGGGACCGACATGGACCATTTCCTCTATCGCAATGGCATTCTCCACGCCGAGGATGTGCCCCTGCCCGAGATCATCTCGCAGGTCGGCAGCCCGGTCTACGTCTACTCCACCGCCACGCTGCTGCGACACTTCCTGCTCTTTGACGAGGCGCTGAGCTGGGGCCCGCACCTCGTGTGCTACGCGATGAAGGCCGCCTCCAACCAGGCGATCCTCAAGACGCTCGCCAAGGCCGGCGCGGGCATGGACGTGGTCTCGGGCGGCGAATACGCCCGCGCCAAGGCCGCCGGCGTGCCGGGTGACCGCATCGTCTTTTCGGGCGTCGGCAAGACCCGCTCCGAGATCCGCACCGCGCTCGAGGGCGGCATCCGCCAGTTCAACATCGAGAGCGAGCCCGAGATGGAGGTGATCTCGGAGGTCGCCGTCACCCTCGGCGTCACCGCCCCAGTGACCATCCGCGTGAACCCCGACGTGGACGCCAAGACCCACGCAAAGATCGCCACCGGCAAATCCGAGAACAAGTTCGGCATTCCCATCGCCCGCGCCCGCGAGGTCTATGCCCGCGCCGCCGAGCTGCCGGGGCTGAAGGTGGTCGGCATCGACGTGCACATCGGCTCGCAGCTGACCGATCTCGAACCCTTCCGGCTGGCCTATCGCAAGGTCGCGGAACTGACCCACGCGCTGCGCGTCGACGGCCACACCATCGAGCGCCTCGACCTCGGCGGCGGGCTGGGCATCCCCTATACCCGCAGCAACGAGGCGCCGCCGCTGCCCACCGACTACGGCCAGATGATCCGCGAGGAGCTGGGCGATCTGGGCTGCGAGATCGAGATCGAGCCGGGTCGGCTGATCGCCGGCAACGCCGGCATCCTCGTGTCGCAGGTGATCTATCTCAAGCACGGAGAGGGGCGGGACTTCCTGATCCTCGACGCGGCGATGAACGACCTGATCCGTCCGGCCATGTACGACGCGCATCACGACATCGTCCCGGTGATCGAGCCCGTACCGGGCGGCGAGCAGCGCACCTACGACATCGTCGGCCCGGTCTGCGAAAGCGGCGACACCTTTGCCAAGGGCCGCACCATGCCGCAGGTCAACCCGTCCGAGCTGGTGGCCTTCCGCTCGGCCGGCGCTTACGGCGCGGTCATGTCTTCGGAGTACAATACGCGGGCACTTGTCCCCGAAGTTCTGGTGAATGGAGATCAATTCGCTGTCATTCGCCAGAGACCGAGCTTTGAGGAAATCATAAACCGCGATACGCTTCCCGAGTGGCTGTAAGTCCCCGTCCTTGACGGGCTCCCTGCGGCCACCGGACCGCAGGAGAGACCTCAGGAGACACCGATGGCCTCAAGGGACGGCGCGCCCGCAGACATCCTGAAGCCGGTAAGATGGCAGATCCGCCTGACCCTCTGGGGCATGGCGGTGGAACGGCTCGTGCGCGCTTTCTGGCCACTGTGGTCGGTGATCTTCGTGGTGCTGGCCGCGCTGATGCTCGGCCTGCAGGATCTCGTGGACGTCGAATGGGTCTGGGCCGCCGGGGTACTGGCGCTAGGAGGCACCGGCTGGGCGCTCTGGCGCGGCATCCGGCGCATGCGCTGGCCGCACCGCGAGGAAGCGATGCTGCGCCTCGATGGCACCCTGCGCGGCAGTCCGATCCTCGCCGCCCTCGACACCCCCGCCATCGGTGCCACCGACCCCGGATCGCAGGCCCTGTGGAAGGCCCATCAGGAGCGGATGCGCGCCCGCATGCTCGAGGCCCGCGCGGTGCAGCCCGACCTGCGTGTCGCCCGCGCCGACCCCTTTGCCCTGCGCTACGTGGCGCTGCTGGCGCTCTTCGTCGCGCTGATCTTCGGCTCAGTGCTGCAGATGCGCTCGGTCACCGCCATGGGCCCCTCCGGCGACGGCCTTGCCACGGGACCGACCTGGGAAGGCTGGATGGAGCCGCCCGCTTACACCCGCCTGCCCTCGGTCTACCTCAATGACATAACCGCCGCCTCGCTCGACGTGCCCGAGGGTGCGCGCATCACCCTGCGGCTCTACGGCGAGGTCGGCGCGCTCGACGTGACCGAGACCGTCTCGGGCCGCGCTCCCGACCCAGCGGAAGACCCCGAAGCCCCCGCCGAGACCGCGCAGGATTTCGAGGTCACTCAATCCGGCACGCTGGCCATCGATGGCCCCGGTGGCCGGTCCTGGGAGCTTGCCGTCATCCCCGACACCCGTCCCACCGTGGCGCAGCAGGGCGAGATCGAATCGAGCTACGAGGGCGACGCGCAGATCCCCTTCGCCGCCACCGATGACTACGGCGTGGTCTCGGGCACCGCCCGCATCGAGCTGGCACTGGACGAGGTCGACCGCCGCTACGGGCTCACCGCCGAGCCCGAGCCGCGCGCGGTGATAGAACTGCCGCTGCCGATGCCCATCGCCGGCAGCCGCACAGAGTTCACCGAGACGCTGATCGAGAATTTCTCCACCCACCCCTGGGCCAACCTGCCGGTGCGGATCTCCTTCGAGGTCGCCGACGAGGCGGGCCAGACCGGCGCCGCCGAGCCGCAGGTCATCACCCTGCCCGGCCGCCGCTTCTTCGATCCGCTCGCCGCCGCGCTGATCGAGCAGCGCCGCGCCCTGCTCTGGTCCCGCGACAATTCCCGCGACGTGACGCAGATCCTGCGCGCCGTCAGCTACAAGCCAGACGACATCTTCCGCTCGGCGGTGCCCTACCTGCGCCTGCGCACCATCCAGCGGCGGCTCGAGGCCTTCACCACCGAGGGCATTACCGCCGAGCAGCAGGACGAGATTGCGGGCGCGCTCTGGGACCTGGCGCTGCTGCTGGAAGAGGGCGATCTGTCGAGCGCGCTGGAACGGCTGCAACGGGCCCAGGATCGGCTGAACGAGGCGATGAAGAACGGCGCCTCGGATCAGGAGATCGCCGAGCTGATGCAGGAACTGCGCGAGGCCACCGACGACTACCTGCGCCAGCTCTCGCGGCAGGCGCAGCAGAACCCGGACCAGAACCAGCAGCAGATGGCCCAGGATCAGAACACCATCGAGATGAGCCAGAACGACCTGCAGCGGATGATGGACCGCATCCAGGAGCTGATGGAGCAGGGCCGCATGGCCGAGGCGCAGGAAGCGCTGCGCCAGCTGCAGCAGATGATGGAGAACATGCAGGTCACCCAGGGCCAGCCCGGCCAGGGCCAGACCCCGGGCGAGCAGGCGATGGAGGGGCTGGGCGAGACGCTGCGCAACCAACAAGGCCTGTCGGACGAGGCCTTCCGCCAGTTGCAGGACCAGTTCAACCCCGGCCAGCAGGGTCAACAAGGGCAGCAGGGTCAACAGGGCCAGCAAGGTCAGCAGCAGGGGCAGAACGGTCAAGGCCAGCCCGGCGAGCAACCCGGCCAGGGCCAGGGTCAGGCGCAGGGCCAAGATGGCGGCCAGCAGGGCGACGGCGGCACGCTGGAAGAGAACCTCGCCGACCGTCAGCAGGCGCTGCGCGACGAGCTGAACCGACAGCGCCAGAACCTGCCCGGCGCGGGCACCGAATCCGGCGAGGCCGCGCGGGATGCCCTGCGCCGCGCCGACGACGCGATGGATGGCGCCGAGGAGGCGCTGCGGCAGGATGATTTCGCCGAGGCGCTGGACCAGCAGTCGCAGGCCATGGAAGCTCTACGCGAGGGCATGCGCAACCTCGGCGAGGCGCTGGCGCAGCAACAGCAGCAGGGTCAGGGCCAGCAGGGCATGGCGCAGGGCGGCGATCCCGGTCAGCAGCGCGATCCCCTGGGCCGGAACTCCGGCAGCAATGGCCAGCTCGGCACCGATGAAACCATGCTGCAGGGCGAAGACGTTTACCGCCGCGCCCGCGAGCTGCTCGACGAGATCCGCCGCCGCACCGGCGAGGGCGAACGTCCGCAGGAAGAACTCGACTATCTCGAAAGGCTGCTGGAGCGGTTCTGACCCGCTCCGCCCCTGCCGCACCCATGGCCCGTGACCCGGGCGGTGAACGGCGGCGGCAGGGGCGGATCAGATCGCCTCAGCCCTGCCCGAGCTTCGGCGAGGGCCGCGCTGACGCCAGCGGGGTCTCGGACAGGCGGATGGGCGTGCGGATACCCGGCACACCATCGGCCTCCACCTTCATCCCCCGCGCGATCACCTGCGGGTTCTTGAACACCTGATCGACCGAGTTGATCGGCCCGGCGGGCACGGTGGCCTTCTCCAGGGCCGCCAGCAGCTCGGCCCGATCCCATGTCGCCAACGCCTCGACCAGCGCCGGGCGCAGCAATTCGCGATGCGCCACCCGCGCCTCGTTGGTGGCAAACCGCGCGTCCTCGGCCAGCGTCAGCCCCAGCACGTCGCAGAGCCGGGCGAACTGCCCGTCATTGCCCACGGCGAGGATCAGGTCTCCCGAGCCGGTCGGCAGCACCTCGTAGGGTGCGATATTGGGATGCGCATTGCCCAGCCGCCGGGGGGCCTTGCCGGTGGCGAGGTAATTCATCCCCTGGTTGGCCAGCACCCCCACGGCGCAGTCGAGCAAGGCCATATCGACCAGTTGCCCCTGCCCGGTGCGCTCGCGCGCCGCCAGCGCCGCCTGGATGCCGATCACCGAGTAGAGCCCGGTGAAGATATCGGCAAAGGCCACGCCCACCTTCTGCGGCTCGCCCTCGGGGCTGCCGGTCAGGTCCATCCAGCCTGCCATACCCTGGATCAGGAAATCATAGCCCGCCCGCTCGGCATAGGGACCGTCCTGCCCGAAGCCGGTGATCGAGCAGTAGACCAGCCCTGGATTGATCTCGCGCAGGCTCTCGTAGTCGAGGCCGTATTTCTTCAGCCCGCCAAGCTTGAAATTCTCGATGACCACGTCGGCATCCGCCACCAGCTCGCGCACCAGCGCCTGCCCCTCGGCCGTTCGGAAATCCGCGACCACCGAGCGCTTGCCCCGGTTCGTGGCATGGAAATAGGCGGCCGAACGGTCGCCCTCGCGCTCGATGAACGGCGGGCCCCAGCGGCGGGTGTCGTCGCCCTCGGGGGCCTCGACCTTGATCACCTCGGCCCCGAGGTCGGCCAGCACCTGGCCGGCCCAGGGCCCGGCGAGGATGCGCGCGAGCTCGATCACGCGCACCCCGTGCATGGGAGGCAACTGGGGGGGGAGCTGCATCAGAAGAACGCCTGGATGCCAGTCTGCGCCCGCCCGAGGATCAGCGCGTGCACGTCATGGGTGCCCTCGTAGGTGTTCACCGTCTCGAGGTTCGCCGCATGGCGCATCACACCGTATTCGATCTGGATGCCGTTGCCGCCATGCATGTCGCGGGCCATGCGCGCGATATCCAGAGCCTTGCCGCAGTTGTTGCGCTTGATCAGCGAGACCATCTCGGGGGCAGCCCGGCCCTCGTCCATCAGCCGACCCGTGCGCAGGCAGGCCTGCAGCCCCAGCGCGATCTCGGTCTGCATGTCGGCGAGCTTCTTCTGGAAGAGCTGCGTACCGGCCAGCGGCTTGCCAAACTGCTTGCGGTCGAGGCCGTATTGGCGCGCCTGGTGCCAGCAGAACTCGGCGGCGCCCATGACGCCCCAAGCGATGCCGTAGCGCGCGCGGTTGAGGCAGCCGAACGGCCCCTTCAGACCCTCGACGTTGGGCAGCAGTGCGTCCTCGCCGACCTCGACGTCATCCATGACGATCTCGCCGGTGATGCTGGCGCGCAGGCTGAGCTTGCCGCCGATCTTCGGAGCACTGAGGCCCTTCATGCCCTTTTCCAGCACGAAGCCGCGGATCTTGCCGCCATGCGCCTCGGACTTGGCCCAGACCACGAAGACATCGGCGATCGGCGCGTTGGAGATCCACATCTTCGATCCCTTGAGCACGTAGCCGCCCTCGGTCTTCACCGCGCGCGTCTTCATGCCCGCCGGGTCGGAGCCCGCATCGGGCTCGGTCAGGCCGAAGCAGCCGATCCACTCGCCGCTGGCGAGCTTCGGCAGGTACTTCATGCGCTGCTCTTCCGAGCCGTAGGCGTAGATCGGGTACATCACGAGCGAGGACTGCACCGACATCATCGAGCGATACCCGCTGTCCACCCGCTCGACCTCGCGCGCGACGAGACCGTAGGCGACGTAGCCCGCGCCGATGCCGCCATAGGCCTCGGGGATGGTCGAGCCAAGCAGACCCAGCTCACCCATCTCGCGGAAGATCTCGGGGTCGGTGTGTTCGTCGAGATAAGCATGCTCGACCCGCGGCAGCAGCTTTTCCTGCGCAAAGGCATGGGCGGTGTCGCTGATCATCCGCTCTTCCTCGGTCAGCTGCTCGCTGAACAGGAACGGGTCCTCCCAGCTGAACGAGGCAAGCGCGGGCTGTTCCTTGGGCTTGAGATGAGACAGGTCGGTCATCGGGAGGCTCCTCCGGGAGATCATGCGTTTGGCGCGCAGATTAGCGCCGCCTCGCGCCTCTGGAAAACGATTTGATTTGCTCAAGTCATGATGAAAACTCATAATCTGCGCACCCAAGGAGACCCGGATGCGCAAACCCTACATGCCCAGCGTCGGCGAGCTTGAAGCCTTCGTCGCCTGCGCCCGGCGCGGCACCACGACCATGGCCGCCGAGAGCCTGAACCTCACGCAAAGCGCAATCTCCCGCTCGCTCGCCGCCTTGGAGGATCGACTCGGCGTCGCGCTCTTCCTGCGCGTGCGGCAGAGGCTTGTGCTTTCCCCTGCGGGACAGGTCTTTCTGCTTCAGGCCGAGAAGGTGTTGGGTGAACTCGACGGTGCGGCGATGGGAGTCATGGCCTTCGGCGGGCAATCGACCGTGCTGCGCCTCGCGGTGCTGCCGAGCTTCGCCCGCACCTGGCTGATCCCGCGCCTGCCGAGCTTTGCCCGCGCCGCCGCCGGCATCACCCTCGATCTCACCGCGCGCCTGCAGCCGGTGGAGTTCGCCCGCGACCCCTTCGATCTCGCGCTTATGCGCAGCCAGCATGAAACCCCCGGCACGAGCGCCGAGACCGTGGCCCGCGAGGAAATGGTGGTGGTCGCCGCCCCGCCCCTGCTCGCAGGCCGGGCAGAACTGTCTGACGCTGAACTTCTCGACCTGCCGCTGCTGCAGCAATCCACCCGTCCGACGCTCTGGCTCGACTGGTTCCGGGGCAGCGACACAGACGCCCGCCGCATCCTGCGCGGCGCGCGCTTCGACCATTTCGACATGATCCTCGATGCGGCCACCGCCGGGCTCGGCGTCGGCATCGTCCCAGAGATCATCGCCCGCCCGGCCCTCGACAGCGGCCAGCTCGCCCTCGCCGCCCAGCGCCGCTTCGACACCGGCGAGAGCTACGCGCTGATCCTGCCGGAGCGCAGCGCCGGCAGCGCCGAGGTCGGGGCCTTCCGCGACTGGTTGCTGCGGGAAATCGCAGTCTGAGACCTCCCTGTATGGGCGGAACCGGGAACAGTCGCTTGAGCTGCACGAATATTCAGCACAGGCTTTCCCCAAGGCAGTCGGCACCTCCGCATACCTTTGCAAAAGTCCGAACCTTCTTCTTCAGTACCGCAGACCCCCGGAAGGACATCATGGCCGAAGAACTTACCCGCAACGCAGGCACCGACGATGCCTTCACCCTTGTCCTGAACGCACAGGCCGTCCCCGGCTCACAATGGACCGAGGGCCAGAACGCCATTCTCAGCGACGCGGGCTTTGCCGTGGCCTCGGAGACGATCCGTAGCTGGCCCGGCTACGCCGAGACGCCGCTTGTCGCGCTTCCCGCGCTGGCCACCGATGTCGGCGTCGCGAGCCTGCACTACAAGGACGAAAGCACCCGCTTTGGCCTCGGCAGCTTCAAGGCACTCGGCGGCGCCTACGCCGTGGCCCGGCTGCTGCAGAAAGAGCTTTCAGCGCGGCTGGGCCGCGACGTGAGCATGGAAGAGATCACCTCCCGCACCCTGCCTGAGGCGGCCGAGATCACCGTCTGCTGCGCCACCGACGGCAACCATGGCCGCTCGGTCGCCTGGGGCGCTCAGAGCTTCGGCTGCGGCTGCGTGATCTTCATCCATGCCACCGTCTCAGAGGGCCGCAAGTCCGCCATCGAATCCTTCGGCGCCGAGGTCCGCCGCACCCCCGGCAACTACGACGACTCGGTGCGCGAGGCACAGGAGGTGGCGAGCGCGGAAAGCTGGTTCGTGGTCTCCGACACCTCCTATCCCGGCTACATGGATGTGCCGCGCGACGTGATGCAGGGCTATGAGATCATGGCGGCCGAGGCGCTCGACGCGCTGGATCAGCCGCCCACCCACATCTTCCTGCAGACCGGAGTCGGCGGCATGGCCGCGGCGGTCACCGCGCAGGCCGTGCGTCGCTACGGCACGGACCGCCCAAAGATCGTGCTCTGCGACCCGGATCAGGCTGCCTGCTTCCTCGCCTCCTACCGCACCGGCGACCGTACGGCCGTGCATGGCGATCTGGATACGCTGATGGCCGGGCTCGCCTGCGGCGAGGTCTCGGCCCTGGCCTGGGAGATCCTGCAGGACCACGGCGACGCAGTCATCGCCCTCACCGATGCCGCCGCCATCGCCGCCATGCGCAGCCTTGCCTACCCCGAGGGCGGCGATCCCGCGCTGGTCGCTGGCGAGTCGGCTGTCGCCGGCATCGCCGGGCTGCGGCTCGCCATGTCCGACCCCGAGGCGCGCGCCCTGCTCGGCCTCGACGCCAGCTCCCGCATTCTCACCTTCGGCACCGAGGGCGACACCGACCCCGAGCTCTACGAAGAGCTCATCGGCGCCCCGGCCTCCCGCATTCGCGCCTAGGAAAGGACGCCTCCCATGAGCCGCAAGTTCACCGTCGCCGCCGCGCAGCTCGGCCCTATCGCCAGGGACGAGCCGCGCAGCTCCGCCGTCGCCCGCCTTTGCGCGATGATGAAGGATGCCAAGGCCCGCGGCGCCAGCGTCGTGGTCTTCCCCGAACTTGCGCTCACGACCTTCTTCCCGCGCTGGTTCATCGAGGCCGGCCCCGAGCTCGACACCTGGTTCGAGACCGAGATGCCGAACGCGGCCACGGCGCCGCTCTTTGCGCTCGCCAAGGAACTGCAGATCGGCTTCCACCTCGGATATGCCGAGCTGACCCCTGACGGGCACCACTACAACACCGCTATCCTCGTCGGCCCTGACGGCGAGATCGCCGGCAAGTACCGCAAGATCCACCTCCCCGGCCACTGGGAGAACGAAGAGTGGCGCCCCTTCCAGCACCTCGAAAAGCGCTATTTCGAGAAGGGCGACCTGGGCTGGCCGGTCTTCGACATGCTGGGCGGCAAGCTCGGCATGTGCATCTGCAACGACCGCCGCTGGCCCGAGACCTGGCGGGTGCTGGGCCTCGGCGGTGCCGAGCTGGTCTGCCTCGGCTACAACACTCCGATCCACTTCGCCCCGGCGCCCGAGCACGACCATCTGCAGTACTTCCACAACGAGCTGTCGGTGATGGCGGGCTGCTACCAGAACGGCACCTGGGGTGTGGCGGTGGCCAAGGCCGGGCTGGAGGAAGGCTCGGTGCTGATCGGCGGCAGCATCATCGTCGCGCCCACCGGCGAGATCGTCGCCAGGGCCAGCACCTCCGGCGACGAGGTGATTTGCGCCGAGGTCGACCTCGACCGTTGCGCCGAGATCCGTACCAATGTCTTCAACTTCGAAGAGCACCGCGAGCCGCAGGACTACCTGCCGATCACCGCGCCCAAGACCAAGCGCCGCGCCGCCGAGTAACGCGGCACCCAAAGAGCGTATTTGAAAAGAGAAGAAGCGGAGGACGCGCTGCCCTCCGCTTCTTTGTCTAGAGAAAATATTCCGGGGGAGACACGCGCAGCGCGGCGGGGGCGGAGCCCCCATCCGGGCCGGGCGCCCCGCCAGCCTCAGTAGCCGTAGAAGAAGCCGGCGTTGTTGGCGAGGATGATGCGGATCGCGTAGATCGCGATCAGCGCGACCAGCGGCGCGAGGTCGAGCCCGCCCATCGGCGGCAGCACCCGGCGGATGGTGGAATAGATCGGCTCGAGCAGCCGGTTCAGCCCGTCCCAGATCTGCGCGACCAGCGGCTGGCGCAGGTTCAGCACCTGGAAGTTGATCAGCCAGCTCATGATGACGTGCGCGATGATGATGAACCAGATCACGTCGAGGATCAGCATCAGGATCTGGAACAGCGATTGCATGCGGGTGCGCCCTTTATGTGTAAAACCGACCCAAGACCTAGGCAGCCTCGGGGCAAAGCTCAAGAGTGCCGCGAGGTCGCGGTTGACCTTCACGTCACCCTGCGACCCCTTTGCCGCGAAAGGAGCGCCCATGTACCCGTTTCTGCGCCTCGCAAAGGAAATGTTCCTGGTCCGCAAGTCCCCGCCCCTTGCGACCGGCGAACTCAGCGTCACACGCCATATCTGCTGGCCCTGGGATCTCGACATGTTCGCCGAGCTCAACAATGGCCGGGTCCTGACGCTCTACGACCTCGGCCGCATGCCCATCGCCAGGCGGAGCGGCCTGCTGGCGCTGCTGAAGCGCGAGCGCTGGGGCTTCGCCGTTGCCGGGGCGACAGTGCGCTATCGCAAGCGGGTGAAACTTTTCGACCGCATCGAGATGCGCAGCCGGGTGATCGGCTGGGACGCGCGCTTCATCTACGTCGAGCAAAGCATGTGGAAATCCGATGGCGACTGTGCCAGCCATGCGGTGTTCCGCACCGCGGTGACCTCCGGCGCCGGGATGATCGCGCCCGAGCGGGTTATGGCACTGCTCGGCACCGAGACGAGCTCGCCCGCGCTGCCGGCCTGGGTCGCGGCCTGGAGCGTGTCCGAGTCGCAGCGCCCATGGCCGCCGATGCAGGAGCCGGTGCCCGCGCCGCGGCACATCTCTGGCGTCGACGACGCGGAAGCGGCCGGCGAAGACGCCGCCTGATCCCCTGCCGCGCCGGGTTGTTTGCCTTGCCTTGCCCCGCCCCGCCCTGTTCTATCGCCGCGAGGGCAATCACAGGGCAAATCGGGGCAGGACGAGCATGACGACGGACGCGGCGCTGCGCAGGCGCATCTGGGGCTGGTTCTTCTTCGACTGGGCCAGCCAGCCCTACAACACGCTGCTGATCACCTTCATCTTTGCCCCCTATGTCAAAGAGCTGATGGGCGACGGCAGCGCGGCGCAGGCGGCCTGGGGTTTCGGCATCGGCGCGGCGGGGCTGGTCATCGCGCTGCTCGCCCCGGTGCTCGGCGCGATGGCTGACAGCGGCGGCCACCGGCTGCGCTGGATCTGGCTCTTCTCGGCGCTCTACGTGATCGGCTCGGCCATGCTCTGGTTCGCCGCTCCCGGCGACTTCAACCTCGCCGCCACGCTGTTCTTCTTCGCCCTGGGGCTGGTCGGCATGGAGTTCGCCACGATCTTCACCAACGCCATGCTGCCGGATCTCGGCCCGCGCGAGCAGATCGGTCGCATCTCGGGCAACGGCTGGGCCTTCGGCTACCTCGGCGGGCTGATCGCCCTGGCGCTGATGCTGGCGCTCTTTGCCGAGAGCGCCGCGACCGGCAAGACCTTCCTCGGGCTCGACCCGGTGCTCGGCCTCGATGCGGCGCAGCGCGAAGGCACCCGCGCCGTCGGCCCGCTCACCGCAATCTGGTACGCGGTCTTCATGATTCCCTTCTTCCTGTGGGTGAAGGAGCCCAAGGCCACCGCCTCGAAAGGCGCGGTGCGGCGCGGCCTTGCGCAGCTCAAGGACACGCTGCGCCGATTGCCCCGCCGCCCCTCGCTGCTGGCCTATCTCACCTCGTCGATGTTCTACCGCGACGCGCTCAATGGCATGTATGCCTTCGGCGGCATCTACGCGGCGGGGGTGCTGGGCTGGTCTGTGGTCGACACCGGAGTGTTCGGCATCCTCGCCATCGTCTCCGGCGCGCTTTTCGCCTGGCTCGGCGGCCATGCCGACACGCGCTTCGGCCCGAAGCCGGTGATCACCGCGATGATCGTGCTGCTGACGCTGGTGGCCGTGGCCATCGTGCTGGTCGACCGCGCCAGCGTCTTCGGCCTGCCGGTGGCGGAGGGCTCGAAGTTGCCCGACCTCGCCTTCTACCTCTTCGGCGTGCTGATCGGCGCGGGCGGCGGTGTGCTGCAATCGGCCTCGCGCAGCATGATGGTGCGGCAGGCGGATCCGGCGCGCATGACCGAGGCCTTTGGCCTTTACGCGCTGTCGGGCAAGGCGACCTCCTTCCTCGCGCCGCTGATGATCGGCGCCGCCACCGCGCTGAGCGGCTCGCAGCGGATCGGCGTCACACCGCTGATCTTCCTTTTCGCAATCGGCCTCGGTCTGTTACTCTGGGTGAAACCAGACGGAGATCGAGCAGAATGATCCGCACCCTGACCCGCCTAACCCTGGCCTCCACCCTTGCCCTCGCGCTGGCGTCCTGCAGCGACGACCGACCCCCGCCCCGGGCCACCAGCACCGACGAACTGCCCAAGGTCACCGGCGTGATCTCGTCCAAGAGCGCGAAACAGCTCTTCGGCGCGCAGAACGTCTCGGCCCGACTGACGCCCGCCGCCTTCGGCTCCTATTCCAAGGGCTGCGTCGCCGGTGCCCAGCAGTTGCCCGAGACCGGGCCGACCTGGCAGGCCATGCGCCTGTCGCGCAACCGCAACTGGGGCCACCCGGAGGTGATCGACTACCTGCAGGACCTGTCGCGCAAGGCCGCCGCCCTGCCGGGCTGGAACGGGCTCTACATCGGCGACATCAGCCAACCGCGCGGTGGGCCGATGACCTCGGGCCACGCCAGCCACCAGATGGGTCTCGACGCCGACATCTGGATGCGCCCCGCGGACAACCTGAGCCTCACCCGCCAGCAGCGCGAGGACATCTCGTCGATCTCCATGCGCCGGGCCGCCGGCGCCTATGTCAACAGCAGCTGGACACCGCAGCACCACGCGCTGCTCAAGGCCGCGGCGCAGGACCCGCGTGTCGCCCGCATCTTCGTCTTCCCCGGTGCCAAAGTGCAGATGTGCAACGACGAGACCGGCGACCGCGCCTGGCTGCGCAAGATCCGCCCCTGGTACGGGCATCACTACCATTTCCACGTCCGGCTCGCCTGCCCGCGCGGCGACAGCTCCTGCGTCAACCAGGCCCCGCCGCCGCCGGGCGACGGCTGTGCCGATGCGCAGGCTTGGGTGAACAACATCCTCAACCCTCCGCCCCCCGATCCCGACGCACCGGCGCCCAAGCCCAAGCGTGACCTCGTGATGGGAGACCTTCCGGCTCAATGCGCCTCCGTCCTCGCCGCGCGCTGATCGCGCTGCGCGCGGCGTGCATGGTCAGCCTCCTGGCGGTCTCGGCCTGTGCCGAAACCGCCGATGGTGACACGCCCGCGCGCTACATAGGCACCTACACCTGGCACAACAGCCATGACCGCTTCGGAGGCTTCTCCGGCCTCGAGGTCAGCGACGACGGGCTCGAATTCACCGCGATCAGCGACCGCGGCAGCATCGTCATGGGCACCTTCCGGCGCGAGAACGGGCGCATCACCGGGCTCGAGGCGACGCCGGTGGAAAAGCTGCTCGACGAGACCGGCACGCGGATGCCCCCCGATATCGACGATGCCGAAGGCCTGGCCATCGGCCCCGACGGGCGGCTCTACGTCTCCCTCGAGGGGCCGCCGCGCATCCATGCCTCCGAGCGCTATGACCTGCCCGCCACGGTCCTGCCGGAGGGGCCGTTCTATGCCGGCCTGCAGCCGAACTCCGGGATGGAGGCGCTTGCCATGGACGCCGAGGGCCGCCTGCTGACCCTGCCCGAGCGCTCGGGCCTGCTCACCCGTCCCTTCCCGGTCTGGCGGCTGGAAGATGGCCGCTGGAGCCATGTCTTCGACCTGCCCCGCAGCGGCGGCTTCCTGGCGGTGGGAGCCGACATCGGCCCGGACGGGCGCTTCTACCTGCTGGAGCGGGAATTCACCGGCTACGCCTTCCGCAGCCGCGTGCGCCGCTTCGACATCGAGGGCGACGAGATCCACAACGAGACCACGCTGTTCGAGAGCGCCCCGCTCGAACACGACAACCTCGAGGGGCTGGCGGTCTGGAGCCCGGCACCGGGACGGATCCGGCTGACGATGATCTCGGATGACAACTTCAAGTTCTTCCAGAAGACGCAGATCGTCGAGTACGACCTGCCGGAATCTCTTGATCCGCGCGAGATGAGCCAGTAAAGACCCGCCCGTCCGCCGGGCAGGCGGGCCGAGTTCCCCGCCACCTTGTAAAACGGGTCACCCACATGACACGCTCCTACCTTCCCGGCATCTTTGCCATGGCCGCCACCGTGCTGGCCTCGAACATCCTCGTGCAGATCCTCTTCGGCCAATGGCTGACCTGGGGCGCCTTCACCTATCCGATCGCCTTTCTCGTCACCGATCTGATGAACCGCCTCTACGGCGTGCACGCGGCGCGCAAGGTGGTGCTGGCCGGCTTCGTCACCGGGGTGATCTGCTCGCTGATCGGCACGCAGGTGATGCTGCAGGGCGACGGCTATACCTACCCCGCCGTGACGCTGCGCGTCGCCATCGGCTCGGGGGCCGCCTTTCTCGCGGCGCAACTGATGGACGTGACCATTTTCGACAAGCTCAGGGAGGGCGCCTGGTGGCGCGCGCCGCTGGCCTCGACGCTGGTCGGCAGCTCGCTCGACACGGCGATCTTCTTCACCGTGGCCTTCGCCGGCTCGCTGAGCTTCCTCGAGCCGGGCAATGACGTGTCTTGGGCGAACGAGGCACTGCCCCTGCTTGGCGCGGGACCGGTGGTGCCGCTCTGGGTCTCGCTGGGGCTCGCCGACTGGATGGTGAAGCTGTCTCTGGCAATCCTTGCCCTCGTGCCCTTCCGAATGATCGTTTCGAAGGCACTTTCGAGTCGTTCCCTCGCGTGAGCTGCTAAAAATGCTTTGCGGAGTCCACATTCCATGGCACGCTGAACTTGCGTTTTTCAAACAGCTGAAAGGAGGTGATCCAGTGTCTAGAGTCACATTGGAGAAAGGTGTCGGAACAGTTCGGAGGGCAGTGCGCTAGGGCAACCCCTGGCGTGAAGGAACCCGAATTGGCGCGACCTAACCGGCCCGCCTCCTTGACGTCTCGAATGGGTCACCCCACAGGCAGGGTGACCCATTTCCCTTTCAGAAACGGCCCGCGCCCCCTCCGGCGCGGGCCGTTTGGCATTCGTACTGTCTCTGCGTACTGATACGGAGCGCCGCTGCATGCGCGCGATGTGGCAACCGGCTTGCGCCGCCCCCGCACCGCGCTAATGTCCGCCCCATGCTGCGCATCACCGACACCATAAGCATCGAGGACTGGGAGCTCACCGAGCAGTTCATCCGCTCCTCCGGCCCCGGCGGACAGAACGTCAACAAGGTCTCGACCGCCGTAGAGCTGCGCTTCGAGGCCGACCGCTCGCCGAACCTGCCCGGCCCGGTCAAGGCGCGACTGAAGCGCCTCGCCGGGCGGCGCTGGACCAAGGACGGTGCGCTGATCCTGCAGGTCGAAGACACCCGCAGCCAGGCCCGCAACCGCGAGATCGCCCGCGAGCGCCTTGCCGAGCTGATCCGCAAGGCGCTGGAAAAGCCGCGCCGCCGCATCCCCACCAAGCCGACGCTCGGCTCGAAGAACCGCCGGATCAAGGCCAAGAAGGAACGCGGCGAGGTCAAGGCCATGCGCGGCAAGATCGATCCCGACTGAAAAGCCAGGCAGGGGGGCGCTGCCCCCTCGCCGCTGCGCGGCTCACCCCCGGCGTATTTGGAAAGAGAAGAACGACGGTGTGCACCCTTGCCCTTCTTCTCTTTCCAAATACGCAAACCCGCCGCCCACCAGGGCGAAGCGCGCGTCGGAAGCGGCGTGGGGCCTTGTTCACCGAATCTTAGTGTGAGAGTCTGCGTTGTAGAGCAGTCACACATAATCAGGCCCCAGCCCATGCCACGCGACACCGCGCCCGCCGAGGCGCTGCTGAAGGATATTTTCGGCTATGACGCCTTCCGCCCGGGACAGGGCGAGATCGTCGGGGCCGTGGCGGCGGGGCACAACGTTCTGGCGATCATGCCCACCGGGGGTGGCAAGTCGCTCTGCTACCAGCTGCCGGCGCTGCTGCGCGGCGGGCTGACGGTGGTGATCTCGCCGCTGATCGCGCTGATGCGTGACCAGGTGCGCGGGCTGCGCGAGGCTGGCGTGGTCGCCGGCGCGCTAACCTCGGGCAACACCCAGGAAGAGACCGATGCCGTCTGGCAGGGGCTTGAGGACGGCACGCTGCGGCTCCTTTACCTCGCGCCGGAACGGCTCGCTTCCACCGGCACGCAGCGGATGCTGGCGCAGGCCGGGGTCGGGCTGATCGCGGTCGACGAGGCGCATTGCGTCAGCCAGTGGGGGCATGATTTCCGCCCCGACTACCTGCGCATCGGCGAGCTGCGCCGCGCGCTGAACGTGCCCATCGCCGCCTTCACCGCCACCGCCGACCAGGAAACCCAGGCCGAGATCGTCACGCGCCTGTTCGACGGGCAGCAGCCCGAAACCTTCCTGCGCGGCTTCGACCGGCCCAACATCCATCTCGCCTTCGCGCCCAAGGACAGCCCCCGCGCGCAGATCCTGCGCTTCGCCGCCGCCCGCCGGGGCCGCTCGGGCATCGTCTATTGCGGCACCCGCGCCAAGACCGAAGCGCTGTCGAAGGCGCTCGGCGACGAGGGGCACCCCACCTGCTTCTACCACGGCGGCATGGAGGCCGAGGCCCGGCGCGCCGTCGAGGAACGCTTCGCCACCGAGGACGGGCTGATCGTCTGCGCCACGGTCGCCTTCGGCATGGGGGTCGACAAGCCCGACATCCGCTGGGTCGCCCATGCCGACCTGCCGAAGAGCATCGAGGCCTATTACCAGGAGATCGGCCGCGCCGGGCGCGACGGCGCGCCCGCCGAGACGCTGACGCTCTACGGCGCCGACGACATCCGCCTGCGCCGCGCGCAGATCGACGAGGGCATGGCGCCACCCGAGCGCCGCGCCGCCGACCACGGCCGGCTCAACGCGCTTCTGGGCTTGGCCGAGGCGCTGGGATGCCGCCGCCGGACCCTGCTCGGCTATTTCGGCGAAGCGGCGGAGCCCTGCGGCAACTGCGATCTCTGCGACAGCCCGCCGGAGGTCTTCGACGGCACCGAGGCGGTGCGCAAGGCGCTCTCGGCGGCGCTGCGGACCGGCGAGAATTTCGGCGCCGGGCACCTGATCGACATCCTGCTGGGCAATGAGACCGACAAGGTACGCCAGCGCGGCCACGACGGGCTGCCGACCTTCGGGGTCGGCAAGGACCTGAAGAAAGGCCAATGGCAGGCGGTGTTCCGGCAGATGATGGGCCGCGACCTCGTGCGCCCCGATCCCGAGCGCCACGGCGCGCTGGTGATGACCGAGGCCGCGCGGCCGATCCTGCGCGGAGAGGAAAGCATCGAGCTGCGCCGCGACGTGATCGACAAGGCCGCCGAGCGCCGCCCGCAGGTCAAGACGCTGGTGTCGGAAGAGGACGCGCCGCTGATGTCGGCGCTGAAGGCCAAGCGCCGCGCGCTGGCCGAGGCGGCCTCGCTGCCCGCCTACATGATCTTCCCCGACCGCACGCTGATCGAGATGGCCGAGCGCCGCCCCGAGACCCTGGACCAGATGGGCGCGATCAGCGGCGTCGGTGCCAAGAAGCTGGAGCGCTACGGCGCCGAGTTCCTTTCGGTGATCACAGGCGGCGCGCCGGAAGAGACGCACCCGCTGCGCATGCGCGCCGCGGCGCGCGGCACCGGCGATCTCTACGACCGGCTGATGAGCGCCCAGGCCGAGCTGATCCGCGGCGAGGACGGCACCGAGAAGCCGCTCTCCTGCTCCGCCTCGCTGCTCGCCAAGATCGCCGGCCTGCGCGATCCCGCGCCCGAGGATCTGGAGCGGATTCTCGGGGAGCGACGTTTTGACCGCTTCGGTCCGGCCTTTATGGACCTTCTCGCCGAAGCTGGTTAGAACCATTCCAAGTTCTGGATCTGTTCAAGGAGTGACCGCGCATGCTCGTGGTGATTTCGCCCGCGAAGAAACTGGATTGGGCGCCCCGTGACACCGAGATGACGACGCCGGATTTCGGCGAGGATGCGCTGCGCCTGGTCGAGACCGCGCGCGGCCTGACGCCCGGCGACCTGAAGAAGCTGATGCACCTGTCGGACAGTCTCGCAAATCTCAACCAAGAGCGCTTCCGCGACTATGCAGAAGAGCCCGAGATCGAAGCGCTGCGCCCCGCAGCGCTGGCATTCGCCGGCGACACTTACCAGGGGCTCGACGCCAGTTCGCTCGATCCCGAGGAGATGGACTACGCGCAGGACCACCTGCGGATCCTGTCGGGCCTCTACGGCGTGCTGCGCCCGCGCGACGCGATCCAGCCCTATCGACTGGAGATGGGCTCGCGGCTGAAGACCGAGCGCGGCAAATCGCTCTACGACTACTGGGGCGATCAGCTGTCGCAGGCGCTGAACGCGCAGGGCGAGACCACCGGCGCCGAGGTTCTGGTGAACTGCGCCAGCCAGGAGTATTTCGGCGCAGTCGCCCCCAAGGCGCTGAAACTGCGGGTGATCACGCCGCAGTTCCTCGAGGACAAGGACGGCGCGCCCAAGGTTGTCAGCTTCTACGCCAAGCGCGCCCGCGGCGCGATGGCGCGTTTCATCGTCACCCGCCGGATCACCGACCCCGAGGCGCTGCGCGACTTCGATCTCGGCGGCTACGCCTATGACGAGGAACGCTCGACCGAGGATCAGCCGGTCTTCGTCCGGCCCTACTCCAACGCGGCCTGATCGGCCCGCGCAACGGGCGCGTCCGCAGGGGCGCGCTCCGGTGCGCCCCAGAGCTCGATCAGCCGCGCTAGCTCTGCCTTGCGCAGGGGTTTCGTGAGGTAGTCATCCAGCCCCGCCGCGAGCAGCGCCTCGCGGTCTCCGCTCATGGCGTGGGCAGTCACCGCGATGATCGGCACGCGCGGCCCCTCGCCCTCGATCTCGCGGATGCGCTGGGTCGCCTCCTTGCCGTCCATTCCCGGCATCGAGATGTCCATGAACACCAGGTCGGGACGCCGTGCCTCGAAAGCGCCGACCGCCTCGGCCCCGTCGCAGGCGAAACGTAGCGCCAGATCGCGCCCCAGCGCCTCGGCCATCTTGCGAAACACCAGCTGGTTGGTGCGGTTGTCCTCAGCCAGCAGCACGTCGAGCGGCGGCAGCGCCGGCGCCGCGTCCTTTGCCGTGGTCTCCCGCGCCACGCCCTCGCCGCCCAGCGGCAACCTAAGGCGCAGCCCGAAGACCGCGCCCTCGCCAAGCTCGGAGCAGACCCAGATCTCGCCGCGCATCATCTCCACCAGCCGCCGGCTGATGGCGAGGCCGAGCCCCGTCCCTTCGAAGGCGCGATTGCGGGCGTCGTCGACCTGGTTGAACTCGCCGAAGATGTGCTCGAGCTTCTCCGGCGCGATGCCGATGCCGGTGTCTTCGACCGCGATTTCCAGCCGTGCGGACGGGCCCTCGACCTCGGCCGTGACGTGGATTCTCACGTGGCCCTCGGCGGTGAACTTCACCGCGTTGCCCGCGAGGTTGGTGAGGATCTGGCGGATCCGCCCGGCATCGCCGATGAAGTCCCTTGGCAGCTCCGGCGCGTAGTCCACCTGCAGCGCAACGCCCTTCTCCTGCGCCGCGGGCTGCAACAGCCGCGCCACCTCGTCGATCGCCCGGCCGAGATCGAAGGGCTCGGCGGCAATGACCAGCCGCCCCGCCTCGATCTTCGAGTAATCGAGGATGTCGTTGATGATCAGCAGCAGCGCCTCGCCCGAGCTGCGGATGGTCTCGGCATAGAGCCTCTGCTCCTCGCCGAGCGGGCCGTCCATCAGCAGCTCGGCCATGCCCACCACCCCGTTCATCGGCGTGCGGATTTCATGGCTCATGTTCGCGAGGAAGGTCGACTTGGCATGGCTGGCGATCTCCGCCCGCTGCCGCGCCTCCTCCAACTCCTGCTCGATGCGCTTGGCCTCGGAGATGTCGATGCGCAGGCCGACGCGGCCGCCATCCGACAACGGTCGCTCGTAGACCCGCAGCCAGCGCCCGTCGCCGAGCTGCTGCTCGAGCGCGCGCTCGGCGCCCCGGTGCGCCGCCAGCCGATCCTCAAGCCAGGCTTCCTCGCGCCCCTCGGCTTCGAGGTACTGCCCCTGCTCGAGCCCGTAGCGCAGGATGTCCTCGAAACTGGCGCCGGGAAAGATCGCCGGGGCGCTGGCAGCGTAGATCTCGCGGTAGGTCTCGTTGCACATGAGCAGCCGGTCCTCGGAATCGTAGAGCACGAAGCCGTCGGGCAGTTCCTCCAGCGCCGACCACATGCGCATCAGCTCGGTGATATCGAAGCTGAGCGTCACCACCCCGCCGTCCGGCAGGTGCCGGTCCTGCAGCTGCAGGAACTGGCCGGTGTAGATCCGGATGGTCTCGGTCGGGATGGGATCGGCCTCCCAGCGGGCGGCCATGCGGGCGCGCCAGGCGTCGCCGCGCTCGCCCTGCAGGTCGACGATTCCCTCCTCGACCATCATGTCGAGCACATGGGCGTAGCCTGCTCCGGGGCGGATCGTGTCGAGCCCGTCGAAGAGCTGGAGCCAGGACGGGTTCGCAAGCTCCATCCGGCGCTCGGCGTTGAAGGTGGCCAAACCGTCGCGCATGCAGGCCAGCGCGGTCCAAAGCTGACCCTCGACCAGCTCGATCTTCTGGTGCGCCGCCCCGAGCTGGGTCTTCACCCGCAGATTCTCGTCCCGGACGATGGCCACCTCGGCCCGGGTCTCGGTGATCTCGTGGCTGAGTTGGCGGGCATGGCTGCCGAGCTTGCGGTTCGCGGCAAAAAGCTCCGCCTGCTTCAGCTCCAGCAGGCGTTCCGCCGCGAGGCGCGCGCGCCGTTCCTCGGCCAGCCGTGCCGCGACATCCATGCCTTAAGCCTCATCCTCCAAGATGCTCCGGAAGTTACGCCAAAAGACGCTTCAAGCCCGTTGCGCCCCCTTCAGGATGGTCGCCACAAGGTGAAGATCGCCTTAAGAAAACTGATGCAAAACGCGCGCTTGCCTTTACGCATGGGCAGGGGCACCATGGTACAGCCGACTTTGGGAGGAGTTGGACATGCCCCTTTTCGGACCCGGACACGCCCGAAGCGACGTATCCAGACGCGACACATCCAGATGCGACACATCCAGGCGCGGCGCGGGCGCATGAGCGAGACGCTTGCAACGATCCACTGGCGCGCGCTCGACCGCGACGGCGAGGACAAGTGTCGGCTCGCCCGGCACGAGGATGGCTACATGCTCGTCGGCCACGCCCGCTTTCGAGATGGCACCGGCTGGGCGGCGCTCGACTACGTGGTGCGCTGCGGGCCGGACTGGCTCACCCGCAGCGCCGACGTCACCGGCATCGTCGGTGGCGAGGAGGTGCGCACCCGGCTGACTCGCGAGAACGGAGCATGGTTGCTGAACGGCACGAAACAGCCTGAGCTCGCCGAGTGCACCGATATCGATTTCGCCTTCACCCCGGCCACCAACCTGATGCCGTTGCGCCGCCTGCCCGAGGTCGGCCGGCTGAGCGTCTGCGCCGCCTGGCTGCGGCTGCCGGGACCTCGGCTCGATCCGCTCGATCAGAGCTATACCCGCGAACGCGGCGGGCTGATCGGCTACGAGGCCGCCCAGACCGGCCACAGCGCGCAGATCACCGTAGACCCGCAGGGGTTTCCCACGCTCTATCCCGGGCTCTGGAAACGGGTCGAAGTCTGAGACCGCCCTGCTCCGGAACCGCCCCGATGCAGCGCAATGCGGCGATCACACGCCGCCCGTCGACACCTAACTGCAAAACCTCTCTGCAAAAGCCCTTGGCCCGCGGCCGCAGGTCGGATTAGCTCCGGAGGCCGTGGTTACAGACAGGTGCCTTCATGATCTCTTCAACGCTCGACCTGATCGGGAATACCCCGCTCATCGCCCTGACCCGGGTGCATGACGGGCCGGGGCGAATCGTTGCCAAGGCCGAGTTCCTGCAGCCCGGCGGCAGCGTCAAGGATCGCGCAGCGCGGGCGATCCTGCTGGCGGCCCGCGCCGACGGCCGGCTGACTCCGGGCATGCCGGTGGTCGAGATGACCAGCGGCAACATGGGGGCCGGGCTGGCCGTGGTCTGCGCCGCGCTCGGCCACCCCTTCATCGCGACCATGTCCGCCGGCAACAGCCCGGCGCGCGCCAAGATGATGGAAGGCCTCGGCGCAAGGGTCGTGCTGGTGCCGCAGGTGGATGGCAGCGAGGGACAGGTGACCGGCGCCGACGTGGCCGCCGCCGCGGCAGAGGCGGCCCGCATCGCCCGCGACGAGGGCGGTTTCTACGTGGACCAGTTCAACGCCGCAGAGGGCATCCGTGCGCATGAGGCCACCGGGGCCGAGATCCTCGCGCAGCATGGCGCGCCGGTCGATGGCTGGGTCGCGGCGGTGGGCACGGGCTGCACCTTCATGGGCGTCGCCCGCGCGCTGAAGACCGCCAGTCCCGCCACGCTCTGCGCCGCCGTCGAGCCCGAGGGCAGCGAACCGTTGGCCGGCAAGCCGGTGTCAAAGCCGCGGCACATCCTGCAGGGCACCGGATACGGGCTCGTGCCGCCGCATTGGGATCCTGCGCTGTTGGACCTCGGTCTGAATGTGAGCGACGCCGAGGTCGCCGACTGGCAGCGCCGCCTCGCCACGATGGAAGGTCTCTACGTCGGCTACTCCGCCGCGGCCAACGTCTGCGCCGCGGCAAAGCTGCTGGCCTCGGGACGGCTGGCTGCGGAGGCCACCGTCGCCACGGTGCTCTGCGACACAGGCCTCAAGTACTGATCGGGGCGAAAGCTCGAGATCCCGCTCGCCCCTTCTTCTCTTTCCAAATACGCCGGGGAGCGCGAGGGGCAGCGCCCCTCGCTCCCTTTCGGATGCCGCGCCTACGGCGCGAGGGGCAGCGCCCCTCGCTCGTTTCAAGATGCCGCGCCTACGGCGCGAGGGACAGCCCCGCGGGCACCTCGATCAGATCCGCTCGATGGCCAGCGCGATGCCCTGCCCGCCGCCGATGCACATGGTGATCAGCGCCTTGCGGCCACCGGTGCGCTCCAGCTCGTAGAGCGCCTTGACCGCGAGGATCGCGCCCGTGGCGCCAATCGGGTGGCCAAGGGCAATGGCGCCGCCGTTCGGGTTGACCTTCGCCGGGTCCAGCCCCAGCCCCTTGTTCACCGCCAGCGCCTGCGCGGCAAAGGCCTCGTTGCTCTCGATCACGTCGAAATCGGCAAGCGACAGGCCGGTGCGCACCAGCAGGTTCTCAACCGCCGGGACCGGGCCGATGCCCATGACCTCGGGGCGCACCCCGGCGTGGGCGTAGCCCAGCACGCGGGCGCGCGGCGTCAGTCCCGAGGCCGCCGCGGCCTCGCCGCGCGCCAGCACCAGCGCCGCCGCGCCGTCGTTCAGCCCCGAGGCGTTGCCCGCGGTGACCGAGCCTTCGCGGTCGAAGGCCGGGCGCAGTCCCGCCAGCTTGTCGAGCGAGGTCGCCTTGGGGTGCTCGTCGGTGTCGAATACCACCGTGTCGCGGCGCGAGGCGATCTCCACCGGCACGATCTGTTCCTTGAAGAAGCCTGCCTCGATGGCCTTGGCGGCACGCTGCTGGCTCTCCAGCGCGAAGGCGTCCTGCGCCTCGCGGCTGATATCGTGCTCCTTGGCGACGTTCTCGGCGGTGATCCCCATGTGGCCGGTGCCGAAGGGGCAGCTCAGCGCGCCCAGCATCATGTCGACGGTGCGGATGTCGCCCATCTTCTGGCCCCAGCGCTGGTCGGGGATGATGTAGGGCGCGCGGCTCATGCTCTCGGCCCCGCCGACCAGCGCGAAGTTCGCATCGCCCAGCATCAGCGCCTGCACGCCCGACACGATCGCCTGCGCGCCCGACCCGCAGAGTCGGTTGACGTTCATCGCCGGGGTGGTGTCCGGGATGCCCGCCTGCATCGCGGCGACGCGGGAAAGATACATGTCGCGCGGCTCGGTGTTCAGCACGTGGCCGAAAACGACTTGGCCGATCTGCCCGCCCTCGACCCCGGCGCGCTCCAGCGCCGCCTTGGCCGCCACGGTGCCGAGCTCGATCGGCGGCACGGACTTCAGCGCGCCGCCGAAGGTGCCGATGGCGGTGCGTGCGCCGCCGAGGATGACGATTTCATCAGAAGGATCGAAGGACATGACGGCTCTCCCTTTCCGCTGCGTCTGGATTTCGCGCGGACCATGCCGCAGCGCGGCAGGAGAGTCAGCCGGGACGTTCCGTCACCTCTTTGGCCGGCAGCGGCTTTGGGCCATCCGCGTCGCCGCCCAGCATCCGCACCTCGCGCTGCGGGAAGGGGATCGAGATGCCGTTCTCCTTGAAGGCGTCCCACAGCGCGAGGAACACGTTGCCCCGGATGTTGGTCAGCCCCTGCGATGGGTCGATGATCCAGAACCGCAGGATGTAGTCCACCGAGCTGTCGCCGAAACCGGTGATGTGGCACACCGGGGGCTTGCTGCTCAGCACCCGCTTCACGCCCTGCGCGGCGTCTATGGCCACCTTGCGCACCAGATGCGGATCGTCGCCATAGGCGGTGCCGAAATGGATGTCGACGCGCACCAGCTCGTTGGAATGCGACCAGTTGACCACCTGCCCGGTGATCATGTCCTCGTTGGGAATGAGGTATTCCTTGCCGTCGCGGGTGGTGATCGACACGTAGCGCGCGCCCAGCGCGTTGATCCAGCCGAAGGTCTCGCCGATGGAGATCACGTCGCCCGGCTTGATCGACTTGTCGAGCAGGATGATGATCCCCGACACCAGGTTCGACACCACCTTCTGCAAGCCGAAGCCGAGGCCCACGCCAATGGCCCCCGAAAGTACCGCAAGCCCCGTGAGGTCCACCCCCGCCAGCTTCAGCGCTAGGAAAAAGGCCGCACCGTAGAGCGCCACCTGCAGGAATTTCACCGCCAGCACCTGCATCGAGGGGCTGATCCCCTCGTTGCGCCGGATGCTCGCCGCCCCCGCCGTGGTCAGGAAACGCGCCAGCGCTACCAGCGCGATGAGGATGACCACCGCTTGCAGGATTAGCCACAGCGAGAGCTTGGACTCGCCGAAGCTGACGGCCGCGTTTTCCAGCAACGCCTGCGCCTCGTCGGTCAGCCCGAGGATCCAGATGGTGACGTAGCCCCAGGCGCCGTAGCGCACCAGCGAGCGCAGCGCCGGGTTGCCGATCAGCCGGGTGATGAGCGCGATTACCAGCCAGGCAGACGACAGCTGCGCGATGATTTCCAGAAGGTAGGTGCGCGATGGCCAGGTGATCTGGTGCATGAAACCGATCACATGCCAGATCAGCGTGACGAAGATGATCATCCGCAGCCGACGGTGCAGCACGATGAAGATGCGCATGCGCCACTTGGGCCAGCCCTCGCGGGTGCGCATCCAGTCGTGGAGCTTGGGCCCCAGCCAGGCCCGCAGCAGATGCGCCACCGCGAAAAGACCCAAGGCGATCCCTAGCTGGTAGAACATCCAGGGCCGCAGCACGATGGCAAGGAAGGTGTCGACCTGGCCCAGAAGGGTCAGCCCGGTCTGTTGCAGCGCCTCGAAGGGCGTCAGGTCGGTGGCCGGCAGATCGGTTTCTGGGTTCATGCGCTCGCGGGTCTCCTCGCCGCGACAGCGTGGCACCCCTGTGTTTTTCGCTCAAGGCTTTGTGTGTCAAAGCCTTGTGTGCCCAGCGCCCGGATCAGCGCTTCGGCAGGTTCAGGCTGACCTCCTGCGCCTCGGCCTGCGGCAGGCTCATCACCAGCCCCCAGAGCAGCGTGGCGATCAGGATCAAGTGCATGGCGTTCATCAAGGACATGACGTCTCCTCCAATGCGGTAACAAAACTACGCGCAGCCACGCGGAAAGTTCCGATCCTTGCAGGCGGAGCGCGCGATGGGTTGATCGGCGCGCGCCAAAGGAGTATCCCCGCCGCATGACTCGGCTTCTTGACCTCGGCGACCGCGTGCGTCTGCGCGAACGGTTCCACGGCGCGAACTTCACGGTTCTGGCGCGCCTATAAGGCTGTCTTTAGCCCGCCCCGGCGCGGGGGCCTTCGACCTGCGCCAAGCCCAAGCCAAATTCCCAAGACATATATCCCGAGAGGACCCCCATGTCCGGCAAGACGCTCTACGACAAGATCTGGGATGCCCACGTCGTCCAGCAGGACGAGGATGGCACCTGCCTTCTCTACATCGACCGCCACCTCGTGCACGAGGTGACCTCGCCGCAGGCCTTCGAAGGTCTGCGCATGACCGGCCGCAAGGTCCGCGCGCCGCAACGCACCATCGCCGTGCCTGACCACAACGTGCCGACGACCCTCGACCGTGAGAACGGCATCGAGAACGAAGAGAGCCGCATCCAGGTCGAGGCGCTCGACAAGAACGCCCGCGACTTCGGCGTGAACTACTACCCGGTCAGCGACGTCCGTCAGGGCATCGTGCACATCGTCGGCCCCGAGCAGGGCTGGACGCTTCCCGGCATGACCGTGGTCTGCGGCGATTCGCACACCGCCACCCACGGCGCCTTCGGCGCGCTGGCGCATGGCATCGGCACCTCCGAGGTCGAGCACGTGCTCGCGACCCAGACGCTGATCCAGTCCAAGTCGAAGAACATGAAGGTCGAGATCACCGGCCAGCTGCGTCCGGGCGTCACCGCCAAGGACATCACGCTCTCGGTCATCGGCCACACCGGCACCGGCGGCGGCACCGGCTATGTCATCGAATATTGCGGCGAAGCGATCCGCTCGCTGTCGATGGAAGGCCGGATGACCGTCTGCAACATGGCCATCGAGGGCGGCGCCCGTGCCGGCCTGATCGCGCCCGACGAGACCACCTTCGAATACGTGAAGGGCCGCCCGCACGCGCCGAAGGGCGCGCAGTTCGAGGCCGCGCTCGCCTGGTGGAAGACGCTCTATTCCGATGACGACGCGCATTGGGACAAAGTCGTCACCATCAAGGGCGAGGACATCGCCCCGGTCGTCACCTGGGGCACCTCGCCCGAGGACGTGCTGGCGATCACCGACGTGGTGCCCGCGCCCGAGAGCTTCACCGGCGGCAAGGTCGAGGCGGCGAAGCGCGCGCTGTCGTACATGGGTCTCGAGGCCGGCCAGAAGCTGACCGACATCAAGATCGACACGGTGTTCATCGGCTCCTGCACCAACGGCCGGATCGAGGACCTTCGCGCAGCGGCCGAGATCCTCAAGGGCAAGAAGATCAAGGACGGCATGCGCGCCATGGTCGTGCCGGGCTCCGGCCTCGTCCGCGCCCAGGCCGAGGAAGAAGGCCTTGCGCAGATCTTTATCGACGCGGGCTTCGAGTGGCGGCTTGCCGGCTGCTCCATGTGCCTGGCGATGAACCCCGACCAGCTGGCACCGGGCGAGCGCTGCGCGGCCACCTCGAACCGCAACTTCGAAGGCCGTCAGGGCAAAGGCGGGCGCACCCACCTCATGTCCCCGGCCATGGCGGCGGCGGCGGCGGTCACCGGCCACCTCACCGACGTGCGCGACCTCATGGCCGCGCCGGCCGAGGCGTAAGCGATCCCGGGGCCCCGCGCGGGGCCCCTTCCCCAATTCCGGCGTCTCCGGCCGGGCAGCTGTGCCGATGCACCCGATGTGCAGCGGTTGTGCCCCCGGGGTCCGCCCCATCCCCAAGGAGGGACAGATGGAAAAATTCGAGAAGCTGACCGGGATCGCGGCGCCCATGCCGTTGGTGAACATCGACACCGATATGATCATCCCCAAGCAGTTCCTGAAGACGATCAAGCGCTCCGGCCTCGGCGTGCATGCCTTCGACGAGATGCGCTACCTCGACGATGGCTCGGAAAACCCCGAGTTCGTGCTGAACCAGCCCGCCTACCGCGAGGCGCAGGTGATCGTCGCCGGGGACAACTTCGGCTGCGGCTCGTCGCGCGAACACGCCCCCTGGGCGCTCGCCGACTTCGGCATCAAGGTGGTGATCTCCACCTCCTTCGCCGACATCTTCTACAACAACTGCTTCAAGAACGGCATGCTGCCGATCGTCATGCCGCAGGAGGCGGTCGACGTGCTGATGAAGGACGCCGAGAAAGGCGCCAACGCCCGCATGACGGTTGATCTGGAAAACCAGGTGGTCACCACCTCGGACGGGGAAGAGTTCTCCTTCGAGATCGACCCCTTCCGCAAGCACTGCCTGATCGAGGGCCTCGACGACATCGGCCTGACCATGGAGAAGGCCGGCGCCATCGACACCTTCGAAAGCGCCGCCGCCCAGTCCCGCCCCTGGGTCTGAGCCGCCAGCTCCGCGAAGATCGAAGGGCTGTCCCCGCGGGGACAGCCCTTTTTCCATCTACACGCCTTCTTCTGATGCGCCGCTTCTTCTGATGCGCCGCGCCGACCCGGTGCCCGGCCCACCTCCGGCGGGGAGACACGCGCAGTACGGCAGGGGCGGCGCCCCCTCCTTTTCGACCTGCGCGACTGTGTCGCGCGGGGGCAGCGCCCCCTTCTGCCCTCAACACGAGTGTGAGAGGTCCATCTCCGGCACGTCGCCCCGCACGATGAGATCTGCCGCGGTGGCGGCCCGCACTTCCGCCACGGTCACCCCCGGCGCGGTCTCGATCAGATGCAGCCCGTCATCCTCGGGGCGGATCACCGCCATCTCGGTGACGATGAGATCGACCCGTCGCTCGGCGGTCAGCGGCAACGAGCATTCCGGCACGATTTTCGGCTGGCCGCCCTTGGCGCTGT
Source organism: Roseobacteraceae bacterium (assembly GCA_048381755.1). Lineage (GTDB taxonomy): Bacteria > Pseudomonadota > Alphaproteobacteria > Rhodobacterales > Rhodobacteraceae > Salipiger. Next base: position 15,659 of record JBLXGS010000008.1, on the reverse strand, counting down.
GGATCATCGCCACGATCACCCGTTTTGCTCCGGTGACCAGATCCATCGCGCCGCCCATGCCCGGCACATAGACGCCGGGGATCATCCAGTTGGCGAGATAGCCGCGCTGGTCCACCTGCAGCCCGCCCAGCACGGTCAGGTCGAGGTGCCCGCCGCGGATCAATCCGAAGGAAAAGGCGCTGTCGATGGTCGAGGCCCCCGGCACCGCCGAGACGAAGCTGCCGCCCGCATCCGTGAGGTGGCGGTCCGACATGCCCTCGGGCGGGCGCCGGCCCATGCCCACCACGCCGTTCTCGGCCTGGAAGAACACGCCCAAGCCCTCATCGAGGTGGTCCGAGACCAGAGTCGGGATGCCGATGCCGAGGTTGACCAGCGTGTGCGGCCGCACCTCGGCGGCGCAGCGGCGGGCAATGAGTTCCTTGGGGTCCATTTTCTCGGCCTCCGTCATGCCACCCTCCGGATCACGTGATCGACCAGCGCGCCCGGGGTCTTCACCGCGTCGGGCGGAATCATCCCCACCGGCACGATCTCCTCGGGCTCGGCAATCACCACCCGCCCGGCCAGCGCCATGATCGGATTGAAGTTCGTCGCGGTGAGCATGTAGGTCAGGTTGCCCACGTAATCGCAGCTGCGCGCCGCGATCAGCGCGAAATCGGCGCTGAGCGGCGGCTCCAGCAGGTAGGGCTTTCCCTCGACCTCGATCACCGGCTTGCCCTCGGCCACCTTCGTGCCCAGCCCCGTCGGTGTCAGCACGCCGCCAAGCCCCACACCCGCCGCCCGGATGCGTTCCACCAGCGTACCCTGCGGCACCAGCTCGACCTCGAGCGTGCCCTCCCGCATCTGCTCCTGCACATCGGAGTTGAGGCCGATATGGCTGCCGATGAACTTGCGCAGGCACCGCGCCGCGACCAGCGGGCCGACACCGCGATCCGGGCGCGCCGCGTCGTTCACGATGACCGTCAGGTCCTTCTTGCCCGCGTCGGCCAGCGCCCGGACCATCCGGTCCGGCGTGCCCACCCCCATGAAGCCCGAGAGCATCACGCTCGCCCCGTCGGGGATCAGTTCCACCGCTTCGTCCACTGTCAGTGCCTGGTACATCACCGCTCCCTCCGGGTGTCGCCTCAGTGCCTTCAAACCACGGAAACTCTGCGTTCGACGTTGCGTCAGGTCAAATGTCTTGGGAATCCGGTGTAGTATGGTCCGAAGGAGGAGGCGGTGCCTGCCGCATTTGCGCGCAGCCCCGGGAGTTGCGCCTTTGGCCCGCCGCGACCTGAAAATATGGCTGTGCGCGGGTGAGTCTTGTTACTTCACAACGCACTGAGGATGAGGTGACCGTCTCTTGGATGGCCCGAGAGCCGGGCCTTTGCGCAACAATCTTCCCCTCTCTCGACCGGAGGCTGATGCAATTTCGCACCTTTTGCTCCATGAAACCGCCAGATTTGGCCGGTCCCCTTCGGTCACGCTTGCCGCGCAGTCAAAAGGTAGGCAAAATTTGGGCAATAATGAGGCAATCCGTCAGCGCGGCGGGGTCAGTGGACAACAAGGGCGCAAAACAGCGTCCGGCGGGTGGCAAGGGGGCAGCAAGCCCTCGGCCCGGCACGACCGAAAAGGGCAGAAGTGGTGATCACGCGCTTTCTCAAAGCCGGTCTGCGTGCCGTTGCGGTGGCTCTGCTCATCGCGATGCCTGCCGTGGTGCTGCCCGGCGGCTCGGACATGGCGCAGATCACGGCGCTGCTGGCGCTGGTCGCGGCGTTGCTGACCTTTGTCGAATACGTGGGCGACTACCCCTCGATCATCGAGTTCCGCGATGCCCCACCGTTCAATCGCCTGCGCTTTGTCGCGCTGTTCGCGACGGTGCTGTGCCTGACGCTGATCTGCCGGGGCGAGGTTGCCCCGACGCCGCTGTCGGGTGCCCTCGAACGGATCGGCGAAACGGTCGGGCACTGGCTCGATTTTCCCTTCTCGCCGGTGCGACTCATGGTCCTGCTCGCCACCGAGGACATGAGCGCGCAGGATGTCGCCCGCATCCGCAGCCATGCGGGGATCGCCTACGGCGCGGCTCTGCTGAGCATGCTGGCCTTCGTGCTGGTGGTGCGGCTGCTGAACTGGCCGATCCGGCACGGCGCGTTCAACTTCTGGATCAACCTGCCACTTTTCGACCCCACGGTCGGCAAGGACGTGCTGTTGCGTCTCAACCGCGACGGCAATGTTAACGTCGCCTTAGGGTTTCTCCTGCCATTCCTGATCCCGGCGGTGATGAAGCTGGCGTCGCACACCATCGACCTCGTGTCGCTGGCCGAGCCGCAGACCCTGATCTGGACGATGAGCGTATGGGCCTTTCTTCCCGCGAGTCTGGTGATGCGCGGCGTGGCCCTGATGCGCATCGCCGCGCTGATCGAGGAAAAGCGCCGCCGCGCCTACGCGCGGGCGGAGGCCGAGGTGCAGACCATCTGACCCGCCTCGCGGCGGTCGCGGTCATTTTACTGCTAGGCGCGCTTCCGCTACAGGCCCAAGAGATCACCGTTGCCACATGGCACGCGGACCTCAGCCGAAAAGGGCCTGGCCTTCTGCTGCGCGATCTCGCCGAAGAGCGCGAGCCGCTTCCGGCAATTCTGGACGAACTTGCTGCGGTCGACGCCGACCTGCTGCTGCTCACCGACCTGGACTTCGATCATGACAGGGTCGCGCTTGCGGAACTGGCGGATCGGCTCGCGTCGCGTGGCGCGGCCTATCCGCATCTCTTTGCGCAGCAACCCAACTCGGGCACGGCCAGCGGGGCGGATCTCGACGGCGACGGACGACTCGGCGGGCCGCGCGATGCGCAGGGCTACGGCGAATTCACCGGCCAGCATGGCATGGCGCTGCTGTCCCGCTACCCGCTGACGCTGTCCCGCGATCTCTCGACGCTGCTGTGGCGCGACCTGCCGAACAACCGGATGACGCCGGACGACCCTGCCGCGGATGTGCAACGGCTGTCCTCGACGGGGCATTGGATCGTGCGGGTCGAGACCGGGGCGGGACCGCTTCTGCTGCTCTGCTTTGCCGCAACGCCACCGGTCTTCGACGGCCCCGAGGATCGCAACGGCCGCCGCAACGCCGACGAGATCGCGCTCTGGTCCCGCCTGTTGGACGGCACGCTCGGCCCGCCGCTCGCCTCACCTTACCTTTTGATCGGAAACGCCAATCTTGACCCGACGCAAGGCGAAGGCCTGCATGGGCAGATGCAGGAGCTGCTCGCCGATCCGCGCCTGCAGGATCCGCTGCCCGGCCTGCCCACCGCGCATTGGGCCAGCACCGGGCCGATGCGGGTCAGCTACGTCCTGCCCTCCGCCGGGCTGCAGGTCGCGGGCGCCGGGGTGGGCCCCGCGCACGAGGGCCAGGCGCACCGACTGGTTTCGGCCACGCTGACGTTTCCCTGAAATTGCCAAACGCCCCTGATTTCTTGACCATTCCGCCCCTCTCGGCTAGGCGATTGCGCAACATTCCGAGGAGAGACTTTCCCATGAGCAACCCTTCGCTTCTCATCCTGCCCGGCGACGGCATCGGCCCCGAGGTGATGGCAGAGGTCCGCCGCGTCATCGACTGGTTCGGCGACAAGCGCGGCCTCAAGTTCGATGTCAGCGAAGACCTCGTGGGCGGCAGCGCCTATGACGCGCATGGCACGCCGCTGACCGACGAGACTATGGCCAAGGCGCAGGAGGTGGACGCCGTGCTGCTCGGCGCCGTGGGCGGCCCGAAATACGACGTTCTGGACTTCTCGGTGAAGCCCGAGCGCGGCCTGCTGCGCCTGCGCAAGGAGATGGACCTCTACGCCAACCTGCGCCCGGCGCAGTGCTTCGACGCGCTGGCCGACTTCTCGTCGCTGAAGAAGGACGTGGTGGCCGGCCTCGACATCGTCATCGTGCGCGAGCTGACCTCGGGCATCTACTTCGGTGAGCCGCGCGGCATCATCGAGGAAGGCAACGAGCGCGTGGGCATCAACACCCAGCGCTACACCGAGTCGGAGATCGACCGGGTGGCCCGCAGCGCGTTTGAACTGGCGATGCGCCGGGGCAAGAAGCTCTGCTCGATGGAAAAGGCCAACGTGATGGAGTCGGGCATCCTGTGGCGCGAAGTCGTCACCGAGGTGGGCAAGGAGTACCCCGAGGTCGAGCTGAGCCACATGTACGCCGACGCCGGCGCCATGCAGCTCTGCCGCTGGCCCAAGCAGTTCGACGTGATCGTCACCGACAACCTCTTTGGCGATCTGCTGTCGGATGCCGCCGCGATGCTGACCGGCTCGCTCGGCATGCTGCCCTCCGCCTCGCTCGGCGCGCCGATGGCCAACGGCCGTCCCAAGGCGCTCTACGAGCCGGTGCACGGCTCCGCGCCCGACATCGCCGGCCAGGGCAAGGCCAACCCGATCGCCTGCATCCTCAGCTTCGCCATGGCGCTGCGCTACAGCTTCGACAAGGGCGATGAAGCCACCCGCCTCGAACAGGCGATCGAGAACGTTCTCGCCAAGGGCTACCGCACCGCGGACCTGCTGGGCGAGGAAGGCAAGCAGCCGGTCTCGACCTCGGAAATGGGCACCGCGATCCTCGAGGCGCTCGACGAGAGCCTCTGAGCCGCACCAGAGGCGAGAGCCAGCGGTGAATGATTGAGCGGGGCGGCCATGGGCCGCCCCGTTTTCATTTTCCGCGCGGTCGTTCGTTGAATTCCCACCATTTGGCGCTAACCCTTGTTCCCGAGGCGGAACAGACGGATCAGCACCATGGGATCAAACGCAAAAGGCGCGCTCATCGCGCTGATTACCTTTGGCATCTACTCGACTCACGACGTGATCGTGAAATTCCTTGGGGCCGATTACAGCCCTGTGCAGATCGTCTTCTTCTCGGTGCTGCTGAGCTTCCCGCTGGTCAGCCTCATGCTGATCCGCGACACCACCGCCGGTAACCTGCGGCCGATCCACCCCTGGTGGACCGCCACACGCACCATCTCGGCGGTGATCACCGGGCTCTGTGCCTTCTATGCTTTCTCGGTGCTGCCGCTGGCGCAGACCTACGCGATCATCTTCGCCCAGCCGCTGCTGATCACCGTGCTGGCGATTCCCATCCTCGGCGAGCAGGTACGGCTGCGGCGCTGGATGGCAGTGCTGGTCGGTCTTGTGGGGGTCATCGTCGTGCTGCGCCCGGGCGCCACCGAGCTGACGCTGGGCCATGCCGCAGCGCTGGTGGCGGCGGTCTTCGGCAGCCTCTCGTCCATCGTCGTGCGCAAGATCGGCCACGAGGAGCGCTCGGTGGTGCTGCTGCTCTACCCGATGATGGCCAACTTCGTGCTCATGGCCTGTGCCCTGCCCTTCGTCTATCGCCCGATGCCGATCGAGCACCTGGGCGGCGTCGGGCTGATGGCCATCCTCGCCCTGGCCGGCGGCGCGCTGCTGATCTCGGCCTATCGCGCCGGCGAGGCGGTGATCGTCGCCCCGATGCAGTATTCGCAGCTGCTCTGGGCCGTGCTCTACGGGGCGATCTTCTTCGACGAGTATCCCGATTCGATCACCATGCTCGGCGCCGCGCTGATCATCGGCAGCGGCGTCTACATCGTGCTGCGCGAGGGTCGGGCGAAATCCTCCGAGAATACCCCGGTGCTGCGCACCCGGACCCGCATAGAGTTCGGCACCTCGCTGCGGATCGGGCCGTTGCTGCGCGCGATGAAAAGGCGTGAAAAAGGGATGAATAGGCCCTTGCCAAAGACCGGAGCCTAGGGTACTCCGCGCGGCACGGTCGGAGTGTAGCTCAGCCTGGTAGAGCACTGTCTTCGGGAGGCAGGGGCCGGAGGTTCGAATCCTCTCACTCCGACCATTTACGCAGAAGGCGCCCCTCGGGGCGCCTTTCGTTTTTCCAGCCCTGCGAGAAGCCTCAGATGCCCTGAGCCATCCGCGCCTTGCGCGGTGCCGTGAGCTTCATGCCCGGCGTGGTCAGCCGCTCCTCAGAGCCGATCCAGGCATAGGCCAGAAGGCACGGATCGAACTCGCCCGTCGTGATCCGATGCTCCAGCCCCGGCCGGTTGAAGATCAGCGAGCCCGGCGCGTGCACCGCCGCGTCGTTCTCGGACCAGCCCCCCGCGACCGAGATGTAGCTTTCCTCGATCTCGTGGTGACTGTGCTGAGGGTAGGTGGTGTTCGGGGCAAAGAGCACGAAACCAAGCACCAGCTTTTCGGCGCGCACCGGACCGCGTGGCCCCAGAACTTCGAAATACGCGTATTTGCGGGCCAGCGCCCTTGGCACCTTGGCATAGCCATACTCCCATGTGAGCTGGTCCGCCACGCGCGACAGCGCCCGCGCCATGCCGCTCACCGCGCCACGCTCGCCGAGATCGAGCGCCCGGCCGAGATGGGCCGTCACCGGCTTCACCTCCGGCGCGCGAGTGCTGATCTCGGGATTGGTGTCTATGATCGAGGCCAGCGAGTCGCGCACCCGCTTGCGGTGCCCGCGGATCAGCCGGCTGCCCCCCGCCGAACCATGACGGTACAGCGCGTCATACTCGCGCAGCAGGTAGAGCCAGTTCGGACAGTCCTGCAGGCGCAGGGTTGCGGCCGGCGTCTCGGTAAGATCGTTCATCCTCGGAGGCTCCGCGAAGGTCAGCTGACCGGAACAACGATACGCCCGCGCACCGCCCCGTCGAGGAATTTCGGCGCGATCTCGATCACCTCGGCAAAGGGCAGTTCGGTGGTCATCTCCTCGAGCTTGCCTAGGTCGAGATCGCTCGCGAGACGGGTCCAGGCCTCGAGCCGGTCGGGCTTGGGGCACATCACGCTGTCGACCCCGGCCAGCGTCACGCCGCGCAGGATGAACGGCGCGACCGAGGCCGGCAGGTCCATGCCCGCCGCCAGCCCGCAGGCGGCGACGACACCGCGGTATTTCATCATCGAGATCATGTTGGCGAGCACCGTGCTGCCCGCCACGTCGACACCCCCGGCCCACCGTTCCTTGGCCAGCGGGCGGGTCTTGCCGGTCAGCTCGGCGCGGTCGATCACCGAAGACGCCCCAAGGCCGCGCAGGTAGTCCGCTTCGGCGGCACGACCGGTGACCGCCGCCACTTCGTAGCCTTTCGCCGCCAAGAGCGCCGTGGCGACACTGCCGACGCCCCCTGCGGCGCCGCTGACGACGATCTCGCCCTTGTCGGGGGTCACCCCCTGCCGCTCCAGCGCCAGCACGCAGAGCATCGCGGTGTAGCCCGCCGTGCCGATCGCCGCCGCCTGCCGCAGGTCAATGGCCTCGGGCAGCGGCACCAGCCAGTCGCCCTTGACCCGGGCGCGCTCGGCCAGACCGCCCCAATGTGCCTCGCCCACGCCCCAGCCGTTCAGCACGACCCGGTCGCCGGGCTTGAAATCGGGATGGCTGCTCTCCGCAACGGTGCCGGCGAAATCGATACCCGGCACCATCGGGAAGCTGCGCACAACCGGCGCCGCGCCGGTGATCGCCAGCGCGTCCTTGTAGTTCAGCGTCGAGTAGGCAACGTCGACCAGCACGTCGCCCTCGGGCAGCTGTGTCTCCGAGACCTCGCTTACCGAGACGGTCTGCGTGTCGCCGGGCTTTTCGATCAGGATGGCCTTCATGGGGGGTCCTTTCAGCGTTCTGGGGGATCGCGGGGGATCAGCTTTCGATGAGACGGAAGAAGGTGGCGGCGAAGCGGCGCAACGGCTCGGGACGCAGCTCGAGCTTGGCGCGCAGAACCGCGCCCTCCCAGCCGATCCAGAAGGTTTCTGCGAGGGCTTCCGGATCATGGTCCGGCGCGATTTGCCCCTGCGCCTGCGCCTCGTGCAGCAGGCGCACGGTGCGCGCCTGCCAATCCTCGAGCACGCCCGTCAGGGCGACGCGGAAATCATCCGGCAGCGCGCCCATCTCCTGCCCGAGGTTGCCGACGAGGCAGCCGCGGCGGAAGCCGTGTCGGGCCATGCCCTCCTCGGCCTTCTCGGTGAAGACCCGGAGCCTGTCGAGCGGCGCGCGCGCAGTGTTGAGGAAGGCGCGGTCGAGCAGCTCCACGAAGTAGGCGTTATAGGCGGTGACAAGCGCGAGACCGAAGTCGGCCTTGCCCTTGAAGTGGTGATAGAAGCTGCCCTTCGGCACGCCCGCCGCCTTGAGGATCTCGTCCACGCCGACCGAGGAGTAACCCTTTTCCGTCAGGTGCTCGAGCCCGGCGCGGATCAGCTTCTGCCGGGCCTCGGAGGCATCCGGCGCGCCGCGGGGACGGCCGCGGCGGGGTTTTTCGGTGGGGGCGAGGGGCGAGTCGGTCTGGGTCATGGATCATTATTAGACCAATCTGTCTATTAAATCTACGCAACGTTGTGACCAAGCTTTGGAAGCCCGGAATCAAGGCGAAGCCGCCGGACGAAAGCTACCCCTTCCCGGCGGGCTGGCGCTTTCGGATCGGCGCTCGACTCTCAGATTTCGCCCGGATTTGGTGGGATAAAGCGCCCATGCCCAAGGTCAGTGCGCCAACCCACGGTCAGGCACACGCCCGGCTCCGATGCGCACGACACTATTCTCTCAACGAAAAAGGGCGGGCCCGAAGGCCCGCCCCAGTCAGTACCGATAACGGCTCTTTCAGGCCGCGTCGGATGTCATGATCCGCTGCAGATCATCGTGCTCGGCCACGTAGTGACCAGGCGCGATCTCGTCGAGCTGGGGCACGTAGTCGACATCACCCGCCGCCAGCCGCGAGGGCAGGAAGCGCAGCGCCGCCTTGGCGTCGAGCGGCGAGGGCAGCTCTCCGGGCAGGCGGATTCGGGTCCGCGCGCGCTCGGCAACCGGGTCGGGGATCGGCACCGCCGAGATCAGCGACTGCGTGTAGGGATGTGCAGGCTGCGAGCAGATCGTCTCGGCGTCGCCCATCTCGACCACGCGGCCAAGGTAGAGCACCATGATCCGGTTCGAGATCTCGCGCACCACCGACAGATCGTGCGAGATGAACAGCATCGACATGCCGAACTCGGCCTGCAGCTCCTTCAGCAGCTTTACGATCTGCGCCTGGATCGACACGTCGAGCGCGGAGACCGCCTCGTCGCAGATGATCAGCTTCGGCCGGTTGATCATCGCCCGGGCAATGCCCACGCGCTGGTTCTGGCCGCCCGAAAGCTCGTGCGGGTAGCGGTTGTACTTCTCCGGCTCCAGACCCACGCGGGTCATCATCCGCAGCACTTCCTCGCGCCGCTCGCTCTTGGTCAGCTCGGGGCGGTAGGTCTTCAGCGGCTCGGCGATGGAATCGGCGATGGTCATCCGCGGATCGAGACTGGCCAGCGGGTCCTGGAAGACGATCTGAAGGTCCTTGCGTTCCTTCTTCAGCGCCTGCTTGTCGAGCGCGTGCAGCGGCTTGCCCAGCCAGCTGACGTTGCCGCCAGTGGGATCGACCAGCCGCAGCACGGCGCGGGCCAGCGTGGACTTGCCACAGCCGGACTCGCCGACGATGCCCAGCGTCTCGCCGGCGCGCAGGCCGAAGCTGACGCCGTTGACCGCCTTCAGCGGCACGGTCTTGCCGAAGAGCCCGCCCTCGACCTTGATCGGGAAGTGCACCTTCATGTCGTCGACGCGCAGGATCTCCTTGCCTTCGACCTTGCCCCCGGCCTCGCCCTTGTCGATACGCGGCATCGAGTCGAGCAGGCGGCGGGTGTAGTCATGGCGCGGTTGCGAGAAGATCTCGTTGACCTCGCCTTCCTCAACGAACTCGCCGAGGCGCATGACCTTGATGCGGTCGCACATGCGCGCGACCACGCCCATGTCATGGGTGATGAGGGCAATGGCGGTGCCGAGCTCGCGCTTGAGCTGGTCCATGAGGTCGAGAACCTCGGCCTGCACGGTCACGTCGAGCGCGGTGGTCGGCTCGTCAGCGATCAGCAGCTTGGGCTCGCAGAGCATCGCCTGGGCGATCATCACGCGCTGGCGCATCCCGCCCGAGAGCTCGTGCGGGTACTGCTTCAGGCGGCGCTTCGCCTCGGGGATGCGCACGCGCTCGAGCCAGTCGAGGCAGTGCTTCTCGGCTTCCCGGCCGGACATGCCGCGGTGCACTTTCAGCACCTCGGCCATCTGCTCGCCCACCTTGAGGTGCGGGGTCAGCGCGGTCAGCGGGTCCTGGAAGATCATGCCCACCTTGTCGCCGCGCACCTTGTTGAGCTGCGAGACCGGCAGGTTGAGGATCTCGGAGCCTTGCAGGCTCACCGATCCCGTGGCGCGACCGTTCTTCGGCAGCAGGCCCATGGCGGCCATGAAGCTCTGCGACTTGCCGGAGCCGGACTCGCCGACGATGCCGAGGCATTCGCCTTCACGGATGTCGAAAGAGACGCCCTTCACTGCCTGAACGGGGCCGTCCTGCGTCTCGAAGCCGACCTTGAGGTCTTTCACGGAAAGAATGGTCATGTCAGCGATCCTTCGGGTCCAGGGCGTCACGCAGGCCATCGCCGATGAAGAACATCGTGATGATGATGGTGACGTAGAAGAACAGCGGGAACAGGAGCTGCCACAGCGTACCGTACCCCATGGTGCCCGCACCTTCGGCGATCAGACGACCGAGCGAGGTCATGGGTTCCGAGATGCCGAGGCCGAGGAAGGAGATGAAGCTTTCCGCAAGGATCATCTCGGGCACCAGCAGCGAGGCGTAGACGATGACCACGCCGATCAGGTTCGGCAGGATGTGGCGGAAGATGATCGCGCCCTCGCTCACACCGCCGGCGCGCGCCGCCTCGATGAACTCACGGGTTTTCAGCGCCAGCGTCTGGCCACGCACGATGCGCGCCATGGTCAGCCAGGAGACCGCGCCGAGCGCGATGAACAGGGTGACGAAGTTCCGGCCCGCCACCACGAGGATGAGGATCAGAATCAGCGTCAGCGGGATCGCCAGCAGGATGTCGACGATGCGCATCATGACGCTGTCGAGCCTTCCGCCGTAGAAGCCCGCGATCACGCCCCAGGCGGTGCCCACGAGCAGCGCCATGGCGGCGCCGATAAGCCCCACCAGAAGCGAGGTCTGGGTCGCCTGGATGGTGCGCGAGAACAGGTCTCGGCCCAGCTCGTCGAGACCGAAGAAGTGGCCGGTCTCGATCGAGGGCGCGCCCTGCGCGAGAATGTCGCCCATGCGGGCCCAGTCAATTTCCTCGTTGTCCCAGACCGCGAAGAGCGGGCCGATGACGACGAAGGCGACGATCAGGGCGAGCACGAAGACGCTCGCCATGGCGGCCTTGTTGCGCAGGAAGCGCCCCATGGCGTCGCGGAACAGCGAGCGGCCGCGGACGGCCTTGAAGTCGGTGATGTCGGCGGCCAGTTCCGCCGCCTTTTCGGATTTTCCGAACACGGGGTCAGCCTCCTCAGTAGCGGATTTTCGGATCGAACCAGGCGTAGGCGAGGTCGGTCAGAAGGTTAACGATGACGGTCAGCGCGCCGTAGAGGATGGTCACCCCCAGCAGCACCGCGTAGTCGCGGGTCAGCGCCGAGCTGACGTAGGATTGGCCGAGGCCGCCCGTCGAGAAGTAGAGGTCGACGAAGACCGAGCCGGTCAGCACGTAGACGAAGACGGGGCCGAGGTAGGAGATCACCGGCAGCAGCGTCGGCTTCAGCGCGTGACGCCAGACGATGGCCTTGTGCGACAGGCCCTTGGCCCGCGCGGTGCGGATGAAGTTCGAGTTCAGCACTTCCAGCATGGACGAGCGCGTGATCCGCGCGATCGAGCCCATGTAGGAGGTGGAGAGCGCGATCACCGGCATGATCAGGTACTGCCACTGGCCGCCGTTCCAGCCGCCGCCCGGAAGCAGCCCGAGCCAGAGCGTGAAGGTCAGGATCAGGATCGGGCCCATGATGAAGTTCGGCAGCGCCTGCGCGGCGATGCCCAGCGACACGGCGAAATAGTCGATCCAGGTGTTGTGGCGGATGGCGGCGGCGATGCCGAGGCCGACCCCCACGATGCTCGCGGCAAGGAAGGCCAGCGAGCCGTAGGTCAGCGAGATCGGGAAGCCCTGCGCGATGATATCGTTCACGCTGCGGTCCTTCTGCACGAAGGAGGGGCCGAAATCGAAATGGGCGACGATGTTGTAGAAATAGTCCCAGAGCTGTTTCCACAGCGGCTGGTCGAGCCCGTATTGCGCGTTGATGTTGGCCAGCACTTCGGGCGGCAGCGGCCGTTCCGAGGTGAAAGGCCCGCCCGGTGCGACATGCATCATCAGGAAGGACGCGACGACCAGCAAAAGGATCGTCGGGATCGCGACCAGCAGGCGGCGAATGACATAGGTCAGCATTCTGGAGGATCCGGAAAAGGGCGCCGCCCCCGCAGCGCGGAGCGCAGGGGCGGCGGGTTAGGGGTGGTTATTCGGCGAGCTTGTAGAGATTGCGCGAATACCAGTTCTGCTCGACGTTCTCGGTCGGCCAGTTCCCCACGTCGCTGTCCATCATGTAGACGCCGGCGTAGTGGTAGATCGGGATCACCGGCATATCGGTGGCGATGATCTCTTCGGCCGCGGTGTAGAGCGGGGTGGTGTCCTCGGCGGTCTTCGCCTCGGCCAGCAGCTTGTCGTACTCGGCGTTGGCATATTTGCCATCGTTGTAGCCCGAGTCGCTCTGCAGCAGGTCGAGGAAGGTCGAGGCCTCGTTGTAGTCACCACACCATGCGCCGCGCGCCAGGTCGAAGTCCTGCTGGCCACGGGTGTCGAGGAAGACCTTCCACTCCATGTTGGCGAGGTTCGCCTGCACGCCGAGCTTCTGCTTCCACATCTGGGTCATCACCACGGCGATCTTCTCGTGCGCCTCGGAGGTGTTGTAGATGACGTCGAAGCTGAGCGGGTTCTCGGGGCCGTAACCGGCCTCGGCCAGCAGCTGCTTGGCCTTCTCGTCACGCTCGGCCTGGGTCATCGAGGCCATTTCGCTCTGCGGCGGGGTGAAGCCTGCGACCGCCTCGGGGGTGAAGCTGTAGGCCGGCGGCTCGCCGCCCGCTTTCACGTTGTTGGCGATGATGTCGCGGTCGACGGCCAGCGACAGCGCCTGGCGGACCTTCGGGTCCTTGAACGCCTCGGGACCGGAATCGCTGAGGTTGAACGTGTAGTAGTAGTTGCACAGGCGCGGGAAGCTGATCGCCTCTTCCGGGTGCTCTTTCTTCAGGCGCGGGAACTGGCCTGCGGGCACGTCGGTGCGGTCGAGCTCGCCGGCCAGGTAACGGGTCAGCGCCACGTTCTCGTCGGTGATCACCAGCGCGACGGTCTTGTCGAGGATGGTGTTCTCGTTGTCCCAGTACTTTTCGTTGCGCTCGCGCACGATGCGCTCGCCCGGGCGGTACTCGGTCAGCACGTAGGCACCGTTCGAAACGATATTCTCGGGCTTGGTCCAGGCGTCACCGAACTCCTCGACCACCTTCTGCGGTGCCGGGAAGGTCGTGGAATGCGTGGTCATCTGCACGAAGTAGGGCAGCGGCTGGCTGAGCGTCACCTCGAAGGTGTGATCGTCGATCGCCTTCACGCCAAGCTCTTCGGGGGACTTCTCGCCGGCAACGATCGCTTTCGCGTTGTTGATCGACATAAGCTCCATGAACCACTGGTAGGGCGAGGCGGTCGCGGGATCGACGGCACGGCGCCAGGCGAAGACGAAGTCGCCGGCGGTGACCGGATCACCGTTCGACCAGACGGCGGTGTCGCGCAGGTGGAAGGTGTAGGTCAGCTTGTCGTCGCTGACGTCGTAGCTCGTGGCCACGCCCGGCTCGAGGTTGCCCTGCTCGTCCTGGTTCATCAGGCCCTCGAACAGGTCGCGCGAAACGGCGGAGCCGTCCACGTCCTCGACGATCTGCGGGTCGAGCGAGCTGATGTCGTCGAGCAGGCGGTAGGTGAAGGTCTGGTCTGCGGCCAGTTCCTCGCCGGTTTCCGGATGGGTTGCGGCGGTTGCGGCGGTGATGCCTGCGACGAGCATGGTGCTCGACAGAAGGGTCGTCATCGTCAGTCGCGAAATGCGGGTCATGTCCTCTCCCTGTAGCGGTGACTTGCTGTTCGGTGACTTGTCGCGCCAGGTTGCCATTCGGGACCCGGCCCCGGACATGCCGGGCTGCGAATTGCGGCAAAATACTCACGGGACGCATACCCGCAATGCACTAACCTGTGATGACGTTACGTAGTGAATTATACGTTTCGCGAAATCCGGGAATTCGTTCCCACATGGCAAGAGCAATACCAGCCTTGCGCAAGATCGTGATGCTGCGCCAAGGCGCCCCCGATCACTGTAAGTGATCGGGCAGGGTGATTCGGGTCTGCGTCGTAGCACGTGGCTTCCGGATTATCAGTGAAAACCACGCAAGCTTCGCGCGTCGGGTGCCGAGGGACAAGCCTCACCCCAACCCCGTCTCCGCTTGGGGCCGCACCTCTTCATCTCTGATTTTACGACTGTCTCAATTCCGGACAAACGCGTCGATCGTCAATTAGAGCGCTCTTGATAATTCTTACGAACCCTCGCCTTCGCAATATTGATGCGCAAATGCCTGCATAATGAAATCGACTATTTCCGGACGAACGTGGCGGTTGTCCTCAATATAAGGATCGACAAAGAAATCCTTCACGATCTCATAAGATGGGAAATAGTAGGTCTCCTCGAGTCCGAGCGACATGAGCTGGTCGATCGCCACGCGCAACACCGCTTTCGACACCGAGTTCGCGGACAGGCAGCCGATCGGCCGGAAGGTGGCCATGAGCGGAATCGGCGACAGCGTGACGATCAGCTTGCAGTTTGGATTGTGCCTGAGCAGAACCTCCCGCAGCGCGCGAAGGTTATCGAAGTTTTCCTCGACGGTCGACAGACGGAAACCGTGGCGGGTCTCGTCAAACATCTCAGAGGGAATTGCGCGCCAGAACGCGCGACCGCTTTGCTTGTCGTGCCAGATCTCGGAAAGGCCGACCGTGATAATGATCGTCTCGGAGCCGAGCAGAAGGTCTCTCGTTGCGACGCGCGCCTCCTCCGTGGGCAGGACGATCTCCTTGTTCGCCCCAAACCAAAGCCCTTCGTCGAGCGACTTTCCCTCCAGCGCCCACTCGATCTGCTCCCTGATCGCAAAGGTGTTCACGATCCCCTCGCCGAAGCGCACGATGTGAGCGTCAAGCTTCAGATCATTTCCGTTGACCGCATAGCCCCGGTCATGCAGCCAGCGGGTGATATTCTGCGCAAAGCAGCTTCCGAAAGCGGTGATCCGGGTGGTCTTGTTGAGAAAGGGCGCCTCGGGACTCCAGCCATGCAGGATATATTTGACCAGGGCTCCAGGCGTATCGAGCATTGCCTTGGAGGGGATGAAGTTCGTCGTTTCGCCCCGGTACCAGCTCCCGTTGAACTGCTGCTGAACCCCATCCGTGGTGACCACGATGTTCCGAAGTTGCGTCATGCCTTTGTGCCCTTTTGCCGAACCGACCCCTTATTTATGGGCGTAGGCCGCAACCACCACAAGATAAGCCACTTTCGCTCCGGTCGCCTGTGAGACGAGTTGCGCGATTTTGGGCACAGAGGGCCGTCTGCTCAAGGTCGGGAGCACACCAGGCTTTCGACCAAATACCCCGAAAACGCCGAAAGCCGCCCAAGGAGGGCGGCTTTCGGCGATAAATTTGGTTGCGGGAGCAGGATTTGAACCTGCGACCTTCAGGTTATGAGCCTGACGAGCTACCGGGCTGCTCCATCCCG
>JBLXGS010000007.1:0-268703 GCA_048381755.1 Roseobacteraceae bacterium | reverse complement strand
GCCCGCCTGCCCGTCTCTCGAAACCTTGTCCGCCTCGTCTGCACCGGCGTCTCCGCCGCCGCCCCGTCTGGCGTCCCGATCAGCGCCTCAGCGCCGCCGGTGAGGGGCCTTTTACGGAGAGTGCCCGGGGGCTGCAAGCGGATTTTCCAGCATGGGCGAAGGTTTTTTGGAAAATCTCGCAAATGCATTCCATAACAATGACTTAGACTATAATTTTTCTGCGCGAACCCGCACCTCCGCGCGCCTTCCCCGGCGTCCGGCCGGCACCCGCAAACCCACATCTTGCGGCACGCACAGGGTTATCAACAAGGCTGTCCACAAAGGAGCCGAGTCACACGCGATTCAGGGCGAGTCATGGCGGGTCTCCGGGCGCACCAGCCGGGCCCCCAGTGCTAACGCGAGTCACTCGCCGAACCGCGGGAGAACAGACTAGGCGCAGGAGCAAAGGCCAGGCTTCGAGGATCACGCCACCACACGGCCAACGCGCCGGGTTTTGGCGGACAGAGGTCTCGTCCCTGTGCGCAACTTGCGACATGGAGATCGACCTCGAACACCTGCGCCGCTGGATCGGCATGGAAGAGCAGCAGTCCGAGCTGCTCACATCTGCCTTGGTGAAACGCTTCTACGCCACCTTCGACCGGCAGGGTCCGACCCACGAGGGGGCCGCCGCACCGCTGCTCATCCATCTTTGCCTTTGCCAGCCCGCGCGGCCCGGCTCCGAGCTCGGCCCCGACGGACATCCGGCGCGCGGCGGCTTTCTGCCTCCGGTGCCCCTGCCCCGGCGCATGTGGGCCGGCGGCAGCTTCACCCTTGGCGCCGCGCCGCGGGTCGGCGAGACGATCACCCGGCGCTCGGTGATCGAGGATGTGACGATCAAGGAGGGGAGAAGCGGCCGGCTCTGCTTTGTCACGGTCCGGCATCATATCTCGGGCGAGACAGGGCCCTGCGTCACCGAACGGCAGGACCTCGTCTACCGGGGTTCGGGAGGCGCCGAGACGGCGATGACGGCTGAGCCCGCGCCGCGCGGCGACAGGCAGCGCGAGATCGGCGCCGACCCGGTGCTGCTGTTTCGCTACTCGGCGCTCACCTTCAACGGGCACCGCATACATTATGATGCGCCCTATGCGACCGGAACGGAGGGCTACCCGGGGCTGATCGTACACGGACCGCTGCAGGCGACGCTGCTGGCGCAGTTCGCGGCCGACCTGCGCGGGACACCGCCCGCCCGCTTCACCTTCCGCAGCCTTGCCACGATCTTCGACACCGGCACCTTCCTGCTCCATGCTCAAGAGGGCGGCGATGCCCTGCACCTGTGGACGGCAACCGACGGCGGCCCCGTCGCCATGCAGGCCGAGGCCAGCTGGTAGCCGCATCCTGCGCCGGCGCGGACACATTCAGCTCAGCAGACATATTTTATGGCGCGCGCCTTGCCCTCCGAGGGAAGTGCCGCATCTATTGGTCAGCGCAAGCTCGACGCGCGCCACCCGCGATCCGCCCCACGTTCCGCCCGCCCAGCCATCCGCAAACAGACCACGCCGCCGAAATGACTTCCCAGGACAGCCTTCCCAGATCGCTCGACGCCTATATCCGGCGGTCCGGCATCGCGCTCGCCGTGTCGGTCGTCGAGGCGGACGCCCCCCTGATCCTGGTGAACGACGCCTTCTGCCGGCTGACCGGCTATACCGAGGAAGACGTGCTGGGTCACAACTGCCGCTTTCTTCAGGGCGAGGACACCACTGAAGAGATGCGCGGCCCGCTGCATGACTTTGTCCAGGGCGAGGGACCGGACAGCGGCCGCTTCCCGATCCTCAACTACCGCAAGGATGGCAGCAGCTTTTTCAACTTCGTGTTCATGACCAGGTTGCGCGACCGCAGCGGCACCGTGCGCTTCATCCTCGCCTCGCAGTTCGACATGACCTCGACCCTGCGCCGCGCCGGCCTGTCGCAGAACGATGAGAAGCTGAAGCGCGCGCTGAGCGATGTGGAGCAGATCGGTCGCGAATTCGGACTGGCGATGGTCGGCTCGGCACAAATGATTGCGGACTCCGTTGCGATCATGGCACGGCTGTCCTTTGATGAAGACAGCCAATGATACCGCCAGTGTTACGGTGCCGGTGCGCAAGGACGACGGGACGCGAATGAAAGACAAGAACACGCAGCAGCCGGGCATCGCCGAAAGCGGCGACGCGGCAGACACGGAACGGCTGTGCATCGTCGGCATCGGCGCCTCGGCGGGCGGGCTCGAGGCGATCCGCGAGATGCTGACCGCGGCGCGCACTTCGAGCAACCTCGCCTATGTGGTGATCCAGCACCTCGACCCGAACCACGAGAGCCTGCTGGCCGAGCTGCTGGCGCGGCACACCGAATTGCGGGTGCGACAGGCGTCGGGCGGAGAGAAGATCGCGGCCGGCAACGTCTACATCATCCCCCCGGGCCACGGGCTGTCTGTCTCCGACGGGGTGCTGAACCTGACCGAGTTCGCCCAGCCGCGCGGCTTGCGGCGACCGATCGACGACTTCTTCGAGAGCCTCGCGCTTGATCAGGGCCGGTTTGCCGCCTGCGTCATCCTCTCGGGCACCGGCGCGGATGGCAGCGCCGGGCTGCGCGCGATCAAGGAACACGGTGGTCTTTGCCTCGTGCAGGAGCCCGCCACGGCGAAATACGACGGCATGCCCACCTCGGCGCAGAACACCGGTCTGGTGGATTTCGTCCGCCGCCCGGGCGAGATCGTCGAGGCGATCACCCAGTTCTACGCGCATACCATCGTCGATACCGCCGACCGCGAGCTTGCCAACACCGTCGAGGCGCACCTCGAGGACATCTGCGGCGTGGTGCGCAATTTCGTCGGCCATGACTTCTCCGGGTACAAGAAGTCTACGCTGATCCGCCGTGTGCAGCGCCGGATCCAAGTGCTCGATCTCGACGATGCGGCGGCCTACCTCAAGCGGGTGCGCTCCGATCCCAAGGAATGCGAGATCCTGTTCCGCGAGCTGCT
Source organism: Roseobacteraceae bacterium (assembly GCA_048381755.1). Lineage (GTDB taxonomy): Bacteria > Pseudomonadota > Alphaproteobacteria > Rhodobacterales > Rhodobacteraceae > Salipiger. Next base: position 265,708 of record JBLXGS010000007.1, on the reverse strand, counting down.
GATCAACGTCACCCGCTTCTTCCGCGATCCCGAGCATTTCGAGCGCCTTCGCGCGCTCTGCGTCACTCCACTGCTGCGCAATTCCGGGAACGAGGACGAGATCCGCGTCTGGATCCCCGGCTGCTCGAGCGGCGAGGAAGCCTATTCGATCGCCATGATGTTCGCCGAGGAGGCGCGCCTCCAGAAGCGGTCGGCGAAAATCCAGATCTTTGCCACCGACATCGACGAGCAGATGCTGCGCATCGCCCGCGACGCGACCTACCCGCAGTCGGCGCTGGCCGATATCCCCGAGGAGATGCGCGACCTCTATACCATCGCGCTCGACGGGCGGTTCCGCATCTCGGCCAAGATCCGCGACATGATCCGCTTCTCGGTGCATTCGATCGTCCGCGATCCGCCCTTTTCGAACATCGACCTGATCTCCTGCCGAAACCTGCTGATCTACTTCGGTGACCAGCTGCAGGCGACCGCGCTGCCGATCTTCCACTACGCACTCAAGCCGGGCGCCACGCTCTTCCTCGGCCCATCCGAGACGGTGGGCCGCTACGACCATGTCTTCAAGCCGCTCGACCAGAGCGCGCGCGTCTTCCAGCGCAACAATGGCCGACCCGAGTATCCGCTTCACCTGCGCAGCGCACAGCGCAGCCAGCCTTCGCGCCGCCGCCATGCCGCCGAGGATGCCGAGCCCCCCGCCCGGCTCGACTGGCAGGAAAGCGACGTGGCCGAGCGCATCCTCTCGGCCTATGCGCCGCCGACGCTGCGGGTCACGCTGCGGGGCGAGATCCTGCGCTCCACCGGGCGGCTGGGGAAATACCTCGAGGTGACCCCCGGCCCCGACAGCGACAATTTCGCGCCGTCCCTCGCTCGCGCGGGCGTGCGCGAGGCGCTTTCGGCGATCCTGCGGCAGGTGGCGCGCAGCAAGAAGCGCACGATCTCGCGCGATCTCTCAGCGCAGTCCGAGTTCGGCACGCAGGCCTTCGACCTGATCGCCGATCCGCTGGAGGATGGCAGCATCCTTCTGGTGTTCCGCGAACGCGACCGCTTCGAGCCGCTGGAGGACGACAGCTTCGAGGAACTCGACCCCACCGACAGTCACGTGCAGAGTCTCGAGCACGAGTTGCGCGACACCCGCGCGCGGCTGCACACCACGGTCGAGGAACTGGAGACCGCGAACGAGGAGCTGAAGAGCTCCAACGAAGAAATGATGTCGATGAACGAGGAGCTGCAGTCGACCAACGAGGAGCTCTCGACGGTCAATGACGAGCTCAAGAGCAAGGTCGACGAACTGTCGGTGGCCAATGCCGACCTGACCAACTTCTTCGCCTCCACCGCGCTGCCGCTGGTGGTGGTCGACTCGAAGATGGCGATCCGCAACTTCACCGACGCCATCCAGTCGATCTACCCCTTCCGCGGCACCGACCGGGGCCGGCCGCTGGCCGAGGTCACCTCGTCGCTGCGCCGCAATGAAGAGGTGCTGCAGGCCATCGGCGAGGTGATGCGCAACGGCGAGCTTCGTCACCTGCGGGTCAGCGACCGCACCGAGGCGCGCACCTGGTCGCTGGTGATCACCCCATACCGCAGCCGCGACGGCGACCTGAACGGCGCGACGCTGGTGTTTACCGAGGTGACCGACGCGCTGCGTCTCGAAGCGGCGCTGAAGCATGAAGGCGAACGCCTGCGGCTGGCGCTGGATGTGTCCGGGCTGGCGGTCTGGGAATGCGATCCGCGCTCCGGCACGGTCACGGTGGACGATTCCGGCTGCAACCTGCTCGGCTTCGAAGATCACAATCTGCAACTCGACGCGCTGCTAAAGGCGATCGACGAGGACAGCCGCGACACGGTGCGCCACGCAATCAACGAAGCCGTGGCCAGCGGCGAGCCCATCGACGTCATCGCCCGAATGCACGCCATGAGCCCGCATGCCCGCTCGATCCAGATCATCGGTCGCCGCATCGCGACGCCGCGGGCCGAACGGGTGCTCGGCGTGCTCTTCGACGTGACCGAGGAGCAGGACGCCAAGGACGTCCGCGAGATGATGCTGCGCGAGATGAACCACCGCGTGAAGAACATGTTCTCGATCATCTCGAGCATGGTGCGCATGGCCGGTCGCAAAGCCGACTCCGTGCCCGACCTAGTGGAGGGCGTGCAGACCCGGATCAACGCCCTGGCACGCTCGCACGACCTGACGCAAAAGACCCCGCACGGTCGCAAGTTCGGCCTCGAAGATGCGATCCGCGCCTCGCTGGAGCCCTACCGCGGCGACATGGAACTGATCCCCGGCGGCCCCAACATACCGGTGGCCACCCACGAGCTGACTTCGCTGTCGCTGCTGCTGCACGAATGGTCCACCAACGCCGCGAAATACGGCGTGCTGGGACGCAAGCCCGGACGCCTCGAGGTCGGCTGGACACGGGACGGAGAATTTGTCGAGCTTGTGTGGAACGAAATTCACGAAGAGCGGGTTGAGCCTGACGACGGGGAAGCCGGCTTCGGCTCCACGCTGGTCCAACTGTCTGCCGTACAGCTGGGTGGTACGGTCTCCGTCGACTTCGGCGAAAACGAAAGAAGGATGATACTGCGCTATGTCCCTGACGAGCGGTGAGAAGACCCCCGGCCGTGGCCGCGTGATGATCTGCGAGGATGAAGTGATCGTCGCCATGGACCTGCAGATGCTCGTCGAGGATTTCGGTTACGAAGTCATCGGCCCCTTCCCGGGGCTCGCCGAGGCTTTTGCGGCGCTCGGCGACACTCGGCCCGACATCGCGCTGCTCGACGTGCGGCTCAAGGATGGCGAGGTCTTTCCCCTCGCCGACCGGCTGCGCGAGATGGGTGTCGGCCTCGTGTTCCAGTCCGGCCATGTCTACGATGACGAGATCCAGGCCAAATACCCCCGGGCCGGCTGCTGCCTCAAGCCGATCAGCCCCTCCGGGCTGCGCCGCGCCCTCGAGACAGCGGAAACCGTCGGAACGGCCTGAGCGTCAACCCGTCTTCATCCCGGCAGCACCGCAGCCATGGCGCCGATGGCAATGAGCCACGCCGCGGCCACCGCGCCTGCGACGCGGCCGAGGCGGGACTGCGCCACGTCGGCCACTCCCCAGATCAGCAGCACGAAAGCTGCAATCCCGAGACTCGCCCCGAGCGCCGCCAGTATCCCGTCGCGCGTCGGCATCGCGGGGTCGCCGGCGAGGGCGGCAAGCGCCGTGACGGTTATGACGACCGCCACCAGCAGCACGCGCGGAAGCGCCCTGCCCCAGAGCGCCAGCGCTCCGGTTGCCACGGCGGTGATCGCGCAGAGCCGGACCGAAGGGGCGAGCTGCGGCAAAAATCCGTTCAGCACGATGGCGATCGCCCCGGCCAGGACCGCTGCCAGATAGGCGATCCGGACTGCAGACAGCGGCTGCCGTGCCAGCAGGATCGCCACCGCGGCAAGCAGCAGGGTCTGCGCCGGTGCCATGACCGGATGCAGCAGGCCCCCGTAGAACGGCCCGAGGTCCCCGAAAGCGTCATGTGCCAGCGCCGCCCCCGGCAGCAGGGCAATCCCCGCCGCCGGAACGGTGCGCCGAAGCAGCCTGCGCATGTTCAGAGCGCGCCGGTCAGGAAACCCGCGCCGAGCGCCGCGATTATCCCGCCCGCGCCGCGCACCGCAAATGTCCCGGCACGCGAGCGCGTGAGCATACCGAAGGCGATGCCGCAGAGGTGCAGCAGCCCGGTGCCGATCACGAAGCCTCCCGCATAGGCCAGCGGGCTCACCGCCCCCGGCATCTCGGCACCATGGGCATGGCCGTGGAAGATGGCAAAAAAGGCCACGATCACCGCCGCGACGGGCAACGGCGGCCGTGCCGCAAAGAGCACCGCAAGGCCAATCACCAGCCCAGAGGCGGCGATCCCGGTCTCGATCCCCGGCAGCGGCACGCCCGCGGCCCCGAGCATCCCGCCGAGCGCCATGACCAGCGGAAAGGTCACCGGCAGCAGCCAGACGGCTGGCGCGCCGAGAAACGCCCCCCAAAGCCCCACCGCAACCATGGCAATCACGTGGTCCCAGCCGAAGATCGGGTGCAGGAAGCCGGTGACAAAGCCGCCCGCCGCGGCCTCTCCGGTGTGGGCAAGCGCCGGCGAGGCAACCGCGAGAAAAGCAATCGTGACGAGAGCCGCCCTGGAGGTGAGACTTTTGGAATACATGGCAAAATCCTTTCAGGCATCGAAATAACCGGCCCGCGCGGAGAGTGCCATGCCCCTTGGTCAATGGCGACAAATTTCGCGGCAGCTCACTCCGGACGGCGGGCCTCGGCCAGCATGGTCATCTCGGGGATCATCGCGCGCACGCCCACCTCGGCAAACCCCGCCGCCTCCAGCGCCGCGGCCAGCCCCTCGGCATCCAGAGAGGCGGCCTGCGGGGTAAAGGCGGTGTGCTGCAGCTGCCAGAGCGCCGTCAGATGCGGGCCGCTGCGGTCGCCGCGCACGATGAAGTCATGCAGCAGCAGCCGTCCGCCCGGACGCAGCGCCCGGTAAGCCGCGTCAAAGAGCGGCGCATGGGCCTCGGCGGGCACGCCCGACAGCAGGTAGGACATCAGCACCACGTCCTGCCCGTCCGGCCAGTCGAGGCTGGTCGCATCCGCCTCCAGATAGGTGATCCGCTCCGACAGCCCCGCTGCCGCCACCTTCTCACGTCCGACCGCAACCACGTTGGGGAAATCCACGATGGTCGAGCGCAGCCGAGGAAAGGCCTTGCAGAATGTGATCGAGAAGGCCCCGGTGCCGCCGCCCACATCGAGCATGCTGCGTGCTTCGCTCAGGTCCAGCCGCTTGGCCAGCACCCCCGCCGGACCCAGAGATCCGGCGTGCTGGCTGTCGGAATAGAGCCGTGCCTCCTCCGGGTCGGCGAACCACTCGGCGTAGGAGCCGGTCGCCTCTTCGGGCAGTGCGTCCTTCAGCGCCGGTTCAAGCTGGCTCATCAGCGGATACATCTGTCGCCCGACCTGCAACCGCAGGTAGTCGCTGAATTCGTATTTCTCGCCTTTCACCAGGAAGGAGGCCGCAGCGGGCGAGTTGGCGTACCGATCGCCTTCCACCGAGACCACCCCAAGCCCGGCCAGCGCGGTCAGCAAGGTGCGCGCCCGCTCTGGGTGCAGATCACAGGCCGCACCCAGTTCTTCGGCACTCAGCGGACCTTCGGCCAATGTGTCGAAAATGCCGAACTCCAGCGCCGCGAAGAGCGCCTTGGACGCCATGAAGCCAAAGGCGATGTCTGAAATTTCATGTGCTTCGGTGAGCAAAGCCATGCCGTCTCCCTCTCCCTGTGCTGGTCTAGACCTATCAGGCAGGGGCCGAAAAAGACAGGCCGGGCCGGGATCGAAGGCCGCACCGTGGCCGGGCGCCTGCAGAAGAATTGCCCGATCCCGCCGCGGTTTCTGCGCGGCGCGCGCGACACCCCACCCGGCGGCTGCGGAAACCCGCACTTGACGCGCCTCTGAGAAGACCGCCATCTCTCTCGCAAAAGACAACCGGCACTTTGCACGACCGACAGGATACCCCGCGCATGTTCGACTTCTTCTCCGCCCGACGCCCCAGCACACTGGCTTCGCAGGCGATGATCGCCACCTCGCACCCGCTCTCGACTGCGGCCGGGATCGAGATCCTCTCGGCCGGCGGCTCGGCGGTCGATGCGGCCCTTGCCGCCGTGGCGGTGCAATGCGTTGTCGATCCCCTGATGACCGGCATCGGCGGCGACTGCTTTGCGCTCTACGCGCCGAAGGGCGGCGACGTGAAGGCGCTGAACGGCTCTGGCCGCGCCCCCGCCGCCGCCACGGTCGCGGCGCTGAAGGACGCAGGGCTCACCGACGAGATTCCGCAGACCAGCCCGCATTCGGTGACCATCCCCGGCGCGATCTCGGCCTGGTGCCTACTGCACGCCGACCATGGCACCATGCCGCTCGACCGGCTCTTCGCCCGCGCCATCGGCTATGCCGAGAACGGCTACGCCGTGACCCCGCGCGTCGCACAGGACTGGGCAGAGGAAGCCGCGCTGATCGGCGGCGACGAACATGCCGCCAAGGTCTTCCTGCCGAACGGCCGCGCGCCCGTGGCAGGCGAACGCCATGCCCAGCCGCTGCTCGCCGACCGCCTGCGCGAGATTGCCGCGAAGGGGGCCGCGGGCTTCTATCAGGGCGACACCGCCGCGAAGATGGCGGCGCATCTGCAATCGCTCGGCGGGCTGCACACCGTCGAGGACTTCCACGCGGCCACCGATGCGGCTTTCTGGACCGACCCGATCTCGGCCAGCTACGCCGGCCACGAGGTGGTCGAATGCCCGCCCAACGGCCAGGGCCTCGCCGCGCTGCTGATCCTGCGCATCCTGTCGAAGTTCGACATGGGCCGGCAGATGTCCGAGGCCGACCGCATCCACCTGCACGCCGAGGCAACCAAGCTCGGCTACCACCACCGCGACGCGCTGATCGGCGACCCGGCCAGCTGCCCCGATGTCGTCGAGACGCTGCTCTCGGACGAGGTGGTCGACAAGCTCGCCGCGCGCATCGACATGTCCCGCGCCCTGCCCCCCGCGCTCTGGGACGAGCCCGAGCACAAGGACACGATCTACCTCTGCGTCGTCGATGCCGAGGGCAACGCGCTCTCGTTCATCAACTCCATCTTCCATGGCTTCGGCTCCACCCGGCTCGACCCGGAAACCGGCGTGCTCTTCCACTCGCGCGGTGCGTCCTTCCGGCTGATCGACGGCCACCCCAACGCCATCGCCCCGAACAAGCGCCCGATGCACACGATCATCCCGGGCATGGTGCGCAAGGATGGCGAGGTGGTCATGCCCTTCGGCGTCATGGGCGGGCAGTACCAGGCGGCAGGCCATGCGGCCTTCCTGTCGGGCGTGCTCGATCTCGGCCTCGACCTGCAGGCGGCGATGGACGCGCCGCGCAGCTTCGCCCACGGCGGCGAGCTGCAGATCGAACCGGGCGTCTCGGCCGAGGCACGCGCCGATCTGGAGAAGCGCGGCCACAAGCTCAAGGTGATGACCAGCCCCATCGGCGGCAGCCAGGCGATCCGCATCGATACCGAGAGCGGCCTGCTCTCTGGCGGCAGCGACAGCCGCAAGGACGGCATGGCACTCGGGTTCTGAGCCACCCCCACCGCAAGTTAAGGACACCGCGCCCCCGGGCGCGGTGTTTTCGTGTCCGTCGCCGGAAACTGCCCTCCCCATGCATGGCAGCCCTGCGCGGTGCCGCATTGAACGCTGCGCCCGCGACCCCTATCTGGACTGCAGTCCAAGAACCCCTCCGGGTTCAAGAGTCAGTGTTCGTTTCCCGCAACGAGTATTTCTCCCGCGACCACCAGCGCGGAGACCTTAGGAGATTTCTGCGACGGGAATTCCGCCGCTGCCCGTGTAACCGGTTGGAAACGCCGCAACGGGCAAGGTTTCAGGAGTCCGGAATGAGCTTACGCAAGACAGGTCTGATCATCGGGGTGCTCACGCTCATCGGGGCGGGCGCGGGGTGGGCGTATCTCGACCACACCTCCGAACCGGCCGAGACCGCCCCGCAGACCATTGCAGTGACCCGCGCCACCGTGTCGAGCACCGTGCTCGCCACAGGGCTGATCGAGGCCACCGACCTCGTTTCGGTCGGCGCCCGCACCTCCGGGCTGATTGAGGAGCTGGCGGTCGAGGTCGGGAACGACGTGGCGCAAGGCGATCTGATCGCCCGCATCGACTCGCTTGAGCAGCAGAACGCCGTGGCGCAGGCCAAGGCCGAGCTGGCGCAAATCGAGGCCGAGATCGACAGTCAGACCGCAGAGATCCGCCAGGCCGAGCTGGACCTCGAACGCCAGCAGGGGCTGAACGCCAAGAAGCTCTCGGCCACCTCCGAGCTGGAGGCCGCCGAGGCGACGCTGGCGATGACCCGCGCCGGTCTGCAATCGCTCGAAGCGCAGCAGGCGCGTGCCGAGATCGCCGTCTCCTCCGCCGAGCTGGATCTCGAACGCACGAAGATCACCGCCCCCATCGACGGCACCGTGGTCGCCGTGGTCAATGGCGAGGGCACCACGGTGAACGCCTCCCAGGAGGCGCCGACCATCGTCAAGCTGGCGCAGCTCGACCGCATGGAGGTGAAGGCCGAGATCTCGGAGGCCGACGTGGTCAACGTGCAGCCCGGTCAGGAGGTGGAGTTCACCCTGCTCGGCGCGCCCGACCTGACCTATACCGCGACGCTGGCCTCGGTCGAACCCGCGCCCTCGTCGATCAAGGACAGCGACGAAATCGATACCGACAGCGCGATTTACTACAACGCGCGGTTCACCGTCGACAACGCCGACCGGCTGCTGCGCATCGGCATGTCGGCGGACGTGACGATCTTCCTCGGCCGCGCCGAGGATGTACCGACGCTGCCGCTCTCGCTGCTGCCCGCCAAGGGCCGGGATGGGCTCTACCGGATCGAAGTGCCCGGCGACGCGGGTTCTCCCGAACTGCGCGAGATCGAGATCGGCCTGAAGGATGCGACACGCTTTGAAATCCTCTCCGGCCTCGAGGCGGGAGAGCAGGTCATCTCCACGGGCACAGCCCCGGCGCCTGCGACCGCGGGCACCACCCGCAGCTCCGGCGGCCGAGGCGGTCCTCCGCCGATGATGGGCCTGTGAGGTCCGCGCCATGGCACTCATAGAGATTTCCGGCGTCGAGCGGTCTTTCGCGGCAGGGGAACAGGTGGTGCGCGTGCTGCGCGGCATCGACCTATCCATCGAGGCTGGCGAGATGGTCGCGATCATCGGTCAGTCCGGCTCGGGCAAGTCGACGCTGATGAACATCCTCGGCTGCCTCGACCGCCCCAGCGCCGGCAGCTACCGGTTCGACGGGCGCGACGTGCAGGCACTGAGCGATCTCGAACTTGCCGAGCTGCGCCGCGACCATTTCGGCTTCATCTTTCAGCGCTACCAGCTGATGGCCGAGCTGGACGCCGTGGGCAACGTCGAGATCCCGGCCATCTACCGCGGGGCCGCGCGCAAGGCGCGGCGCGAGCGGGCGAAGGCGCTGCTCACCCGGCTCGGCCTCGGCGACCGGCTCGGCAACCGGCCCGGCGCGCTCTCGGGCGGGCAACAGCAGCGGGTCTCGGTGGCCCGGGCGCTGATCAACGGCGGCGAGGTGATCCTTGCCGACGAGCCCACCGGCGCGCTCGACAGCGCCTCGGGCGCCGAACTGATGAAGCTCCTGCGCGAGCTGCACGCCGAGGGGCACACGGTGATCCTCGTCACCCATGATCCGCAGATCGCCGAGGCCGCCGACCGCGTGATCGAGATCTCCGACGGCGAGATCGTCGCCGACACCCGCAAGCGGCCACACGCCGCCCCGGCCCGCGTCGAGACCGACCACCCCGCCGCTTCCGGCCTCGGCGCGCTTGCCGACCGGCTGCGCGAGGCGACCCGTATGGCGCTGAAATCCATGTCCGCGCACAAGCTGCGCTCTTTCCTGACCATGCTCGGGATCATCATCGGCATCACCTCGGTGGTCTCGGTGGTGGCCCTCGGCAACGGCAGCCAGCAGAAGGTACTGGAGAACATCGCCTCGATCGGCACCTCGACCATCGACATCCGCCCCGGCACCGGCTTCGGCGACCGACGGGCGAACCGCGTCGACACGCTGGTCGGCGGCGATGCCGACGCGCTGGAACCGCTGGACTTTGCTGCCTCTGTCTCGCCCGAGGTCTCGACCAGCGCCACGGTGATCCACGGCGGCACCAGCGCCTCGGCCTCGGTCAAGGGCGTCTCGGCGGGCTACTTCCAGCTCGGCGCCTACACGGTGACCGAGGGCGCAGCCTTCACCGAGGCTGACCTTCAGGCCCGCGCTCAGGTCGCCGTGCTCGACAGCGACGCCGCCGAGACCTTCTTCGGCAGCGACAGCCCCGTCGGCGAGCGGGTGATGATCGGCCGGGTGCCGCTGCAGGTGATCGGCGTGGTGACCTCCTCGGGTGCCAGTTTCGGGCCGCAGTCGATCAAGGTCTTCACTCCCTACACCACAGCCATGGCCCGCATCACCGGCAGCCGCACGGTGGATTCCATCTCGGTGCAGGTGGCCGACGGCTACGACATGACACAGGCCGAGGGCGAGATCACCGAGGTGCTGACCCGGCGCCACGGCAAGGTCGACTTCTTCCTGACCAACACGGACACGATCCGCGAGACCATCCAGAGCACCTCGAAGACGCTCACGTGGCTCATTTCGGCCATCGCGCTGATCTCGCTCTTCGTCGGGGGCATCGGGGTTATGAACATCATGCTGGTTTCGGTCACCGAGCGCACCCGCGAGATCGGAATCCGCAAGGCTGTGGGCGCACGGCGCTCGGACATCACCGCGCAGTTCCTGATCGAGGCCGTTCTTGTCTGCCTGGTCGGCGGCGCGCTCGGCGTGGCGCTGGCCTACGGGCTGGGCGCCTTGCTGGGGGTTCTCGCCCCGTCGATGCGGCTGGTCTACTCGGGCGCGACAGTGGCGGCGGCCTTCGGCTCGGCGACGCTGATCGGCGTGATCTTCGGCTACCTGCCCGCCCGCTCGGCGGCCAAGCTCGACCCGGTGGTGGCGCTGTCGCGGGAGTGATCTTGCGAGTAGCCCGGCGCTTTCGGCTCGTTTCCGGGCGCAGAAGCGCTCCGCTCCAACCGTCTTACCGATAGGCTCCCGCCTCGTGGAGACGCTGCTCGAAGCGGGTGATGTTGGCCAGTGCCTCACCGGACAGCACCACCATGCTCGCCACCAGCGCCTCGGCGAGGGCAAAGGTCCCGATCATGCTCGGCAGCGGCTGGGGCCCGTGCATCTCGGGCAGCATCACCACGTCAGCCCCGCGCGAAAGCGGCCCCTTGGGATCGTCGGTGATGGCAATCGTCCGCGCCCCCAGCCGCAGCGCCAGCTCATGCGCCGCGATGGTCTCGACCGAGTAGTGCCGGAAGCTGATCGACAGCACCACGTCCTCGGGCCCGGCCAGCGCGATACGGTCGCGAATGTCCCCCGGCGTGCCGGCGCGCGGCGCGAAATTGTCAAACGCCATGCGGGCGGTGTAGCCGAGGTAATCGGCGATTGCGTAGCAGCTGCGCACCCCCACCACGTAGACCTGCCGCGCTTCGAGCATCAGCCGTGCCGCCGCATCAACCGCCGCGCGGCTCTCGGGGGTAAAGGCGCTGTCGAGGTTGCGATGCCCCGCCTCGCGGATCGCGTCCAGAACCGAGGCGCTGTCCCGCCCCGACAGCTCACCCGCCCGCCGACCGTAAAGCTCGCCGCCCTGCCGCAGAGCATCCTGAAAGGCGTTGCGGCAGGCCTCATAGCCCGCAAAGCCCAGCGCCTGCGAAAGCCGCACGACCGTGTTCGCATTGGCCCCCGAGCGGTCCGCGAGGCTGCGCACGGAGTTCAGTGCAATCTCCTCCGGCTGATCGGACGCCCAGCGCGCCAGCGCAGCGACCCGCGGCGTACCGCTGCGCCCGAGCTGGCGCAGGGCGCGGGCCAGATCGTCTAGGGAAGAAGGTGTCGGCAGTTCGGCCTCCCGGGCTCTTTACGCGCAGACATTTCGATTTAGGTGGTGGCGTTGGCCGGCGTGATACATTTGTATTGTTTACCTTGACCCGGCGCAATGAAATGTTTCACTGACACGCGAGAGCCGAATCTCGGACCACTTCAGGGAGACACACCACATGACCAAACCTCTGATCGGCGCGCTTGTTGCCGCCGCCACCGCGCTCGGCGCGAGCGCGGCGTCCGCACAGGAGCAGACCTTCATCTCGATCGGCACCGGCGGCGTGACGGGCGTCTACTATCCGACCGGCGGCGCGATCTGCCGCCTGGTGAACCGCGGCCGCTCCGAGCACGGCATCCGCTGCGGCGTCGAGTCGACCGGCGGCTCGGTGTTCAACATCAACGCGATCCGCGGCGGCGAGCTGGAATTCGGTGTCGCCCAGTCGGACTGGCAGTACCACGCCTATAACGGCACCTCGCGCTTCGAGGAAACCGGCGCCTTCGAGGGCCTGCGCGCGGTGTTCTCGGTGCACCCCGAACCCTTCACCGTGGTCGCCCGCGCCGACGCCGGCATCACGACCTTCGAGGATCTCAAGGGCAAGCGCGTCAACGTCGGCAACCCCGGCTCCGGCCAGCGCGGCACCATGGAAGTGCTGATGGAGAAGCTCGGCTGGACCATGGACGACTTTGCCGTGGCCTCCGAGCTGCAGGCGGCAGAACAGTCGCAGGCGCTCTGCGACAACAACATCGACGCCATGGTCTACACCGTCGGCCACCCGTCGGGCTCGATCCAGGAAGCCACCACCGCCTGCGACTCCGTACTGGTCGAGGTCTCGGGCGAGGCGATCGATGAACTGGTCGCCGACAACCCGTTCTACCGCACCGCCACCATCCCCGGCGGCATGTACCGCGGCAATGACGAGGACGTGCACACCTTCGGCGTCGGCGCCACCTTCGTGACCTCCGAGGATGTGCCGGAAGAGGTCGTCTATCAGGTGGTCAAGGCGGTGTTCGACAACATCGACCAGTTCCGCGGCCTGCACCCGGCTTTCGCCAACCTCGACCCGGCCGAGATGGCCAGCGCCGGCCTCTCGGCGCCGCTGCACCCCGGGGCGGAGCGCTATTTCCAAGAAGCGGGCCTGATGGAGTAAGCCCGCGCGACAGCGTGTGACACCCGGCCCGGGCGCTGATCTAGCGCCCGGGCTTTCAAGGAAGGCGGCATCAGAGGGGCGCGCAGCATGACCGACAATCCACAGCAGGGCGGACAAGACCACGGCGGTCGTCAGTTCAGCGACGAAGAGCTTCAGGATCTCGTTGCCAGCACCGACAGCGGTGCCCGCGCGCCGACCAATCGCGCCGTCGCGATGCTCATCGCCGGGCTGGCGCTGGCCTGGTCGCTGTTCCAGCTTTGGATCGCCCAACCGCAGCTCTGGTTCGCCGATGTCTTCCCGGCGCTGAACTCGTCGCAGACCCGGCCGATCCACCTGACATTTGCAATCCTGCTGGCCTTTCTCGCCTACCCGGCGCTGAAGTCCTCGCCGCGCGACCGCGTGCCGCTCACCGATTGGATCCTCATGGCCGTCGGCGGCTTCTGCGCCTTCTACGTCTTCCTCTTCTCCGACCATCTGGCGATGACCGCCCGCTCCGGCCTGCCGACGCAGTTCCAGGTGATCATCGGCGCCGTCGGCCTGCTGATCCTGCTCGAGGCGAGCCGCCGCGCGCTCGGGCCCGCGCTGACCATCGTCGGCGCGCTCTTCCTGCTCTATGCCTACATGGGCACCGGCTGGCTGATCCCCGAGCTGATCGAGCACGAGGGCCTGTCGTTCACCGCGCTGATCAACGCGCAATGGCTCGACACCGCCGGTGTCTTCGGCATCCCGCTCGGGGTCTCGACCGCCTTCGTCTTCCTCTTCGTGCTCTTCGGCTCGCTGCTGGATAAGGCAGGCGCGGGCAACTACTTCATCAAGCTCGCCTTCGCCGGGCTCGGCCACCTGCGCGGCGGTCCCGCGAAAGCTGCGGTCGTTGGCTCCGCCATGACCGGCCTGATCTCCGGCTCGTCGATCGCCAATGTGGTCACCACCGGCACCTTCACCATCCCGCTGATGAAGCGCGTCGGCTTCTCCAACGAGCAGGCCGGTTCGGTCGAGGTCGCCTCCTCGGTGAACGGCCAGATCATGCCCCCGGTGATGGGCGCCGCCGCCTTCCTGATGGTCGAGTTCATCGGGATCTCCTACGTCGAGGTGATCAAGCACGCCTTCATTCCGGCGGTGATCTCCTACATCGCATTGGTCTACATCGTGCACCTCGAGGCGCTGAAGAAGAACATGCCCGCGCTCGGGCAGGCGAAGTCCTTCTCCGGCATGATCCTCAAGTTCTTCATCGGTTTCGCCGTGGCGGGTGCAGGCTTCACCGCGCTGATCTACGCGGTGGGCGCGCTGAAGTCGGTCGCCCCCGGGCTCTCGGGCCCGATCATGATGCTGGTGCTGGCGGCGGTCTATCTCTGGCTCTTGGCCATCGCCGCGCGCCGCCCCGACCTCGAGGTGGACGACCCCAGCGACCCCAACATCAAACTGCCCACCGTCGGCGAGGTCTATGCAACCGGCCTGCACTACATCCTGCCGATCATCGTGCTGGTGTGGTTCCTCATGGTCGAGCGCCAAAGCCCCGCCAAATCCGCCTTCTACGCCACCGCGCTGATGCTGCTGATCATCATCACCCAGCGTCCGCTCAAGGCGATCATGCGCGGCGAGGGCGCCCGCATGGCAGAGGAGCTCAAGGCCGGCTTCGGCGACCTGATCGAGGGCCTTATCGCCGGGGCGCGCAACATGATCGGCATCGGCGTCGCCACGGCGGCGGCGGGGATCATCGTCGCCACAGTCACCAAGACGCCGATCGGCACCGAGCTTGCCGGCCTCGTCGAGCAGCTCTCGGGCGGCAGCCTGATCATCATGCTGATCCTCGTGGGTCTCTTCTCGCTGATCCTCGGCATGGGGCTTCCGACCACCGCCAACTACATCGTGGTCTCGTCCCTGATGGCCAACGTGGTGGTCTCGCTCGGGGCGCAGGAGGGGCTGATCGTGCCCCTGATCGCGGCGCACCTCTTCGTCTTCTACTTCGGCATCATGGCCGACGTGACACCGCCCGTGGGGCTCGCGTCCTTTGCCGCCGCTGCGGTCTCCGGGGGCGATCCGATCAAGACCGGCTTCACCGCCTTCTTCTACAGCCTGCGGACCGTCGCCCTGCCCTTCCTCTTCATCTTCAACCCGACGCTGATCCTCTACGGGGTCGATCTCGGCACCGCCTCGGGCGTGGCGCACGCTGTCTTCGTCTTCATCGTCGCCACCTTCGCCATGCTGCTCTTTGCCGCCGCGACGCAGGGCTACTTCCTCGCACGCTCGCGGATCTGGGAAAGCGCCGCGCTGCTGCTGGTTGCCTTCACGCTCTTCGTGCCCAACGTCTGGCTGAACATGATGCAGAGCCCGTTCGAGAACGTGCCCCCCGCGCAGTTCGAGCAGGTGCTGGCTGATCTGCCCGAGGGCACCCGCATCCGGCTGGAGATCGCAGGGCCGGATTTCAACACCGGGCAGACCGCCTCGACCACGCTGGTCATGGACGCCCATGGGCCGAATGCGCAGGAGCGGATCGACAACTCCGGCCTGATGCTCTTCCCCGAGGGCGACGTGGTGAAGCTCGACGAGCCGATGTTCGGCACCCCCACGGCCGAGAAGCTTGCAAACTTCGACTTCTACGCCGATGAGCCGGTGCAGCTCGCCTCGGTGCTCGTCCCGCAGGACCGGCTGCCGGCGCAGGTCTTCTACATCCCCGCCCTGCTGCTGCTGGGGCTGGTGATCCTGATGCAACGCCGCCGCCAGACCGTGCCGGCCTTCTGAGGAGCCTCGTGATGTACAAGACGATCCTGCTTCCCATCGACCTCTCGGCCCCCGCAAGCTGGAGCAAGGCGCTGCCCTCCGCGCTGCAGCTCGGTGGCGAGGGCATGGTGCTGCACGTGGTAACCGTGGTGCCCGACTTCGGCATGTCCGTCGTGTCGGGCTACTTCAAGGAGGGCTTCGAGAAAGGCGCCCTCAAGGAAGTCGGCAGCAAGCTCAAGGACTGGGTGAACACCAACGTGCCTGACGCGGTCGAGGTGCATCCGCACGTCATGCACGGGCGCATCTACGACGAACTGCTGCGCGCCGCCGACAAGCTGAAGGTCGATGCCATCGTGCTCGCGTCGCACACCCCGGAACTTGCCGACTACCTGCTGGGGCCGAATGCCGCCCGGGTGGTCCGCCATGCCAAACAGTCTGTCTTCGTCGTGCGCGGCGAATAATCGGAGAAATTGAATGGGACATGTCTTCGGACGCTCCAACGCGCAGCTGCCAAGGGCGGTGCGCGGCCAGGGATGCTATATCCATGACGCCGAAGGGCGCGCCTACCTCGACGGCTCCGGCGGGGCGGCGGTGTCCTGCCTCGGGCATTCGGACCCGGACGTGCGCGCCGCGATTCACGCTCAGCTCGACCAGCTCGCCTTTGCCCATACCGGGTTCTTCACCTCGGAGGCCGCCGAAAGCCTCGCCGACCTGCTGGTCGAACACGCCCCCGAGGGCATCGACCGGGTCTACCTCCTGTCCGGCGGCTCGGAGTCCGTCGAGGCGGCGATCAAGCTCGCCCGCCAGTATTTCCTCGAGACCGGCCAGCCGCAGCGCCACCGGGTCATCGCCCGCCGCCAGAGCTACCACGGCAACACGCTCGGCGCGCTGGCCGCCGGCGGCAACGCCCGGCGGCGCGAGAAATACGCCCCGCTGCTGGTCGAAACCTCGCATATCGCCCCCTGCTACGAGTACCGCCTGCGCGAAGAGGGCGAAAGCGCCGAGGCCTACGGGCTGCGCGCGGCGGACGAGCTGGAGGCCGAGATCCAGCGCCTCGGGGCGAAGAGCGTGATGGCCTTCATCGCCGAGCCCGTCGTCGGCGCGACGGCAGGCGCCGTTCCGGCGGTGACCGGCTACTTCAAGCGCATCCGCGAGATTTGCGACCGCCACGGCGTGCTGCTGATCCTCGACGAGGTGATGTGCGGCATGGGCCGCACCGGCACGCTCTTCGCCTGCGAGCAGGACGGAGTCTCGCCCGACATCGTGACCATCGCCAAGGGGCTCGGCGCGGGCTACATGCCGATCGGCGCGATGCTCTGCACCGCGCAGATCTACGAGGCGATCGCGGAAGGCTCAGGCGCGTTCCAGCACGGCCACACCTACCATGGCCATCCGCTGGCCGCCGCCGCCGGGCGCGCGGTGCTGACCGCAATCCTCGGGCGGAACCTGCTGCCGCAGGTCCGCGCACGCGGCACGTATCTTCAGGCCGCGCTGACCGAGGCGCTCGGCCAGCACCCGCATGTCGGCGACATCCGCGGCCGCGGGCTGTTCCGCGGCGTCGAGCTGGTGGCCGACCGCGATACCAAGACGCCCTTCGACCCGGCGCTGAAGATCAACGCCAAGGTGAAGCGCTTCGCCATGGACGAGGGGCTGATCTGCTACCCGGCGGGCGGCACGCTCGACGGCAAGCACGGCGACCACGTGCTGCTGGCCCCGCCCTTCATCATCTCCGAAGAGCAGGTCGGCGAGCTGGTGGGCAAGCTGTCGCGGGCGATAGACCGGGCGATCGCCGCATGAGCCGACTGGCCGCGCTGCCGCGCATCATGCTGGCCCCGAACGGCGCGCGCCGCACGCGCGCCGACCACCCTGCCCTGCCCGAGACCGTGGCGCAGACCGTTGCTGCGGCAACGGCCGCACATCAAGCCGGGGCCGATGCGCTGCACGCCCACGTCCGCGACGCCGGGGCCCGCCACATGCTCGACGCCGGGCTCTACCGCGAGCTGCTCGAAGAGATGGCCCGCGTCGTCCCCGAGATGCCCGTGCAGATCACCACAGAGGCTGTGGGCCGCTACAGCCCCGCCGAACAGCGCGCGCTGGTGCGGGAGCTTCACCCCGAGGGCGTCTCCGTCGCCCTGCGCGAGATGTGGCCGGACCCCGGCCCCGATGCCGAGGCGCAACGCTTCTACGCCGAGACCGAGGAGGCCGGCATCGCGCTGCAGCACATTCTCTATGCGCCCGATCAGGTAGCCCGGCTGGCGTCGCTCTGGGCGGAGGGGTTGATCCCGGCCCCGCGACAGGTGCTCTTCGTGCTGGGCCGCTACGCGCCGCCGACCTTGGCCCGTCCCGAGGAGCTGGACGGGTTCCTCGAAGCTGCCCGCGCCCTGCCCGGGGACGTGCAATGGGCCGCCTGCGCGTTCGGCCGTACCGAGCAGGCCTGCCTGCTGCGCGCCGCCGAGCTGGGCGGCGGGATGCGCATCGGCTTCGAGAACAACATCGAGCGCCCGGACGGCAGCCCGGCACGGGACAACGCGGCACAGGTCACGGCACTGGTCGAAGCCCTCCGAGACCACGCGTCCCCGCGGGGACAGGAGGTCTGAGGCCTACCAGCCCCGTCACGCATCCCATCGTCGGCAGGGACCCGGCTCCTCCAAGCCAAACGCGCTGCCGGAAGGACACACGGGCTGCGGTCATCACCACTCCTCCCGTCCCCGCGGGGACGGGACACCAGCGCAGCACCCGCCATGCTGCGGTCGATTGCCGTCCCTGCCGGGACGGACGGCCCGCGGGCACATTTCAGCACAGCTATTCCGGTCGGATTTCCCCCTCCCCGACACGATCCGCACTTGACGCCGGGTCCCCGCGCGCCACTCTGCCTTGCATGTTTCCGATCCGCGACCACAACCCCTCGGGGCGCACGCCCTATGTCACCTATGCGCTGATCATCGCCAACACGCTGATCTTCCTCGGGTACTGGTCGCTGTTCAGCGACCCGCGGGCGCTCGATGCCTTCTTCGAGCGGTGGGCGCTCTTCCCGTCGCATATCTCGGAGGGCTACGGATACACCGGCATCCTCACCTCGATGTTCCTGCATGGCGGCTTCATGCACCTCTTCGGCAACATGCTGTTCCTGTTCATTTTCGGGGACAATATCGAGGACATGCTGGGGCACCTGCGCTACCTGCTGTTCTACCTCGCCTCGGGCGTCGCGGCGGCGTTGCTGCAATATGTTGCCGACCCCGGCTCTGCGGTGCCCACGGTCGGCGCTTCGGGGGCGATCGCCGGGGTGATGGGGGCCTACCTGCTGCTTTTCCCGAAGGCGCGGGTCGATATCCTGATCATCCTGATCATCATCTTCAAGGTGCTGCCGATCCCCGCCTGGCTGTTGCTGGCGGTCTGGTTCGGCATGCAGATCTTCAGCGGCATCGGCAGCGCCGGGGCCGAGGGCGGCGTTGCCTACTGGGCGCATGTGGGCGGCTTCGTCGCGGGCCTCGTGATGATCGCCCCGCTCTGGCTGGCGCGCGGCGGCCCGGCCTTCTGGAACCGCACCCACGGTGTGCCGCCGCATCCCGCTGCCAACTACGCCATCGGCCGCACCCATATCCCGCGTGCCGGCACCCGCCAGAACGGAAGGAAGGGACCATGGTCGAGACACTGACGGGCACCCCGGTGCAGGTCACCTGCCATTGCGGCGCCTGCGAGCTGCGGGTGACGCTGAGCGATGGGCTGAACACCGCGCGTCGCTGCGACTGCTCCTTCTGCCGCCGCCGCGGTGCCGCGGCGGTGACCGCGCCGAAGGACGGGATCGAAGTGGTGAAGGGCGCCGAGACGATGACGCTCTACCAGTTCGGCACCAACACCGCGCAGCATTACTTCTGCTCGGTCTGCGGCATCTACATGTACCACCGGCGCCGCTCCAACCCGAACGAGTTCGGAGTGAACATGGGTGGCATCGAGGGGGTGAACCCGGCCGAGCACGAGCCGATCGCCTGGTCGGACGGGGTGAACCATCCCTCGGATCGCTGAGCGGGCGGCAGGGGTGGGACCGCCTCCGGCGGGCGTATTTTCAAAGAGAAGAAGGGCGTGGGCTGCGCTTACGGGCCAAGGAGCCTCTGGGTGGTCGCGTTGCGGTGCGCGCGCCGCCTTGCGCAAATGCCGCCGCCGCAGAGCAGGGCCTCGGGACGGCATTTGACTTTTCCACCCCAAAGTCCGGAATTCCCGGTGCATGTCAAAGGGCGAGAGGCCGGCCTTGGCGACGACAACGGACTTCGAGGGCAAGGCGAGCCATTCGCGGGCCCTCGGATCACCCGCGGATCGACGTTCGCTTGCGCCCACCGCTCCCAGCCCACGACAATCACTGGCCGGCCGACCAGGACCGCAGCGGCTGTCGACACCTTGTCCCGCGGGCTGCTTTTTTGGCGCAGCGCCTGTCTGCGAAAAGCAGTGCCGTTTCTCTCGTGATCCCACCAGCGCCGCTGCGCTTCAAGCAGGCAGGCATCGAGCCAATCTGGGTCACGCGCAGAGCGAGCTGAAGCCTTCGGCGGAACTATACAAAGTTGCAGCCTCCGAGCCGCGTGCAAGGGTGAACCAGGACACCAATCCGGGCTCTCCCGGGCCATGGGAAGGCTCACCAGCGATCTTCACTGGAAGAAGCGTGCCGCTGCATTTGCACATGCCCTCAGCGCCGCTCCGAGCGCCGTCATTGCCGTGAAAGCGGGCACGGTGCAGCGCCCCACCGGCCTCGCGCAACAAAAAAGCCCGGCGTGCGCAGGGGCACCCGGGCTTTCGACTGTCTGCGATCCTTGCCGCGCTCAGAGTTCGCGGATGGTCTTGGCGAAGGGATCGAAGATGTTGTTGCTGGCGCAGAGGATCGACCCGGTCTCGTAGGGGTCCTGGTCCTCGCGGATGCCTTCGACCAGTGCACCGGCCTCGGAAGCGATGAGCCCGCCCGCGGCGATGTCCCAGATGTTCAGCTCACGCTCCCAGTAGCCGTCATAGCGGCCCGCGGCCACGTAGGCCAGGTCAAGCGCCGCCGAGCCCCAGCGCCGCACGCCGGCGCATTCCGGCATCAGGCGGGCGAGATCCTTGAGAGTCGCCGGCAGGGTCTTCTTGGCGGCAAAGGGCACGCCGGTGGCGAAGATCGCCTCGATCATCCGGTGACGGCCCGAGACGCGCAGGCGGCGCGAGTCGTTCAGCCAGGCGCCGGCGCCCTTCTCGGCGTAGAACATCTCGTCCTTGGCGGGGTCGAAGACCACACCGGCGACGATCTTGCCCTTGTGCTCGAGCGCGATGGAGATCGCCCAATGCGGCAGGCCGTGCAGGAAGTTGGTGGTGCCATCCAGCGGATCGACGATCCAGCGGCGGGTGGGATCCTCGCCGTCCTGGCCGCCGCCCTCTTCACCGAGCCAGCCGTAGGTCGGACGCGCGCCGAGCAGCTCGTCCTTGAGAATCTTCTCGGCGGCGATGTCGGCGCGCGACACGAAGTCGCCGGCGCCCTTCATCGAGACCTGAAGGTTTTCGACCTCGCGGAAGTCCTTGACCAGCGACCGGCCCGCCTTGCGCGCGGCCTTGATCATGATGTTGAGATTGGCACTGCCCTGCATGGCGATGTTTCCCGGAATTGGTTCAAGCCGCGCGTATACGCGGCTCGCCGGAAAAAGCCAAGTCCGTATGACCTTGGCACTTAGCGGTAGGCGACGCCCTTCTCACCCGCAGGCGCATAGGCCCGGGGCAGCGGCGCCGCGGTGCCACGGAAGACGCGATCGGACGGGTTGTAGTAGGTGCCACCCGTGGGCACGCCGCAGCTGATCTCGCCACCGACGATCACCGGCTGCCGACCGTTGGTGCACATGTTGCCGCCGGGGTAGGCCTGTACCAAGGGCTGGCCACCGGCGCTCCCCGCCACGAAGCCCGCCGAACCCGGCATGTACATATCTCCCGGATAGCCCTGGCTGCCGGCCAGCGCCACGCCAGTGGTCATCGCAACTGCCGCAACCGCGGCGCAAACATCGAGAACTCGCATCCTATCCCTCGCATAGCAGTCCACCGGGGACCGTCAGGGAAGCTAGCAGGTGGCAGGGGCTTGTCAATTTTATGCCGCATTTGCCGCCCCACGCGGCCCAGGCGGAAATGATTCCGGGGACTGCCCGCGCATTGTCCCTGCAGGCGGGCAGGTAAACACGGCACCGGCCGGCGCATCGCTGCACCGGCCGGGCCCCCGAACCGCGTCGACCTCATTCGGCCGGCGGCATCTCCACGGTCACCGAAGGCACGCCGTGCCGCGCGCGAAGACCGTCGCGGTAGATCGCCTTGAACAGGCCGAAGCACATCAGCAGCATCACCACCGAGAAGGGCAGCGCGCCGATCACCATGGCGGTCTGGATCGCGGTCAGCCCGCCGACCAGCAGAAGTGCACCCACCACGACGCCCAGCGTCACGCCCCAGAAAATGATGTGCGGGCGGGCTTTCGGGCCCTCGTCACCCGCGGCGTTGATCGTGTTGACGATCAGCACCGCCGAGTCGGCCGAGGTGACGAGGTAGGTCATCAGCAGGATCACGATGATCACCGCCATGCACCAGCCCAGCACGTCGCCCAGCATGATGCCGGTCATGGTGAAGATCTTGGCGCCATCGGTGGAGGCGAAGATCTCGCCGTTCGCGATGCCCGAGAGCTCCATGTCGATGGCGGTGCCGCCGGCGAAGGAGAACCAGACGAAGCACATGATCGACGGCACGATCATCGCGCCCAGCACGAACTCGCGGATGGTCCGGCCACGCGATATGCGTGCCAGGAACAGGCCGACGAAGGGCGCGAAAGCCACCCACCAGGCCCAGTAGAACACCGTCCAGGCACCCTGCCAGCCGGAGAGCGCGTCGCCGGTCTCGGAGCCGTCGGGGCGGTAGACGGTGAACAGCATCTTGGGAAGCGCGATGATGTAGTCGATCATCCCCATGAACAGCGCCTGCATGCCGAACCAGGTCGAGCCGAAGATCATCAGGAAGGCGAGCAGGAAGATCGACAGCGCCATGTTGATGTTGGACAGCCACTTGATGCCCTTGCCCACGCCCGAGAGCGCCGAGAGGGTCGAGGCGCCCATGATCACCACCAGCGCGACGACGATGCCGGCGGAGGAGGCGTTGCCCTCTTCGGTCACCAGCCAGTCACCGATGCCGATCTTGCTCATGCCGGCGACGAACTGTTCGACGCCGAAGCCCAGCGTCTGCGCCACACCGAGGATGGTTGCGATCACCGCCACGATGTCGACGAGGTGTCCGAGCGGGCCGGAGAGCGCCTTGCCGAAAAGCGGCGTCAGCGACGAGCGGATGGTCAGCGGCAGACCGCGGCGGTAGGTGAAATACCCCAGCGCCAGCCCGGCGATGGCATAGGAGGACCAGGCCGAGAAGCCCCAGTGCAGGTAGCTGTACTTATAGGCGTTCATGAAGTTGTTCATGCTCTCGCCGTCGGCCAGCCCCTGGATCACTTCGGGGTTGTTGCGGAAGTGGTAGATCGGCTCGGCGACGGCCCAGGTCAGCATGCCGACCCCGATGCCCGCGCCGAACATCATGGAAAACCAAGAGAAATTGTCGAACTCGGGACGTTCGTCGTCATGGCCGAGCCGGAGCTTGCCCGCCGCCGGCCAGGCCGCCAGCGCAAGGCAGACGATCACGAAGAAGGCCATCACGTAGATGTACCAGCTGGCGAAGTTGGCGAGGATGAAGGTGTTCAGCCCGCCGAGCACGCCGCCGGCCTGCTCGGGGAAGGCGACGGCCCAGAGCACCAGCCCGCCCACCGCGAGCTTGGAGGTCACCGTCACGTCGAGCGAGAAGCCGTTGTAGAAGCCCTTGTCCGCCGTCTTGATCGGCAGGTCCGAGAGGGGAGGTTTGATTTTTTCCATATGTGGTTGTCCCTGTTGTGCGGGCTTTGGGTTGATCCCGGCCGCTGCGCCCTACGGGCGGCCGGGTGTCTTGCGCGCGGGGAAGGTCGCGCGGGTCATTCGCCCCGGGGGAACCGCGCGTTCTCCTCGACGACGTTGAGATCCATGTGGTTGCGCATGTAGCGCTCCGAGGCCTTCTGCAGCGGCTGGAAGTCCCAGGGGTAATAGTTGCCGTTGCGCAGCGCCTCGTAGACGATCCAGCGCCGCGCCTGGCTCTGTCGCACCTCGGCGTCGAAGCGCGCGAGATCCCAGCGGGCGTCGGCGGCGGTGCGGAAGGTCTCCAGCGTGCCCGAGTGCTGCGGGTCGTCCGCGAGGTTGGTCAGTTCATCCGGGTCCGCCTGAAGATCGTAGAGCTGGTCGGGATCTAGCGCGCAGCGGATGTACTTCCAGCGGCCCTGTCGCAGGCAGACCAGCGGCGCGTAGGAGGCCTCGGCGGCGTATTCCATCGCCACCGGGGTGCCCCGCGCTCCGCCCTGCCCCAAAGGCACGAGGCTCTCGCCGTCGGTCCAGGGGGCAATCTCGTCCATCGGCACGCCCGCGAGGTCGCAAAGCGTCGAACAGACATCGATGTTGCTGACCGGCGTGTCGACGCGCCCCGGCTGCATCTGCGGCGCGGCGATCATCAGCGGCACGCGGGCCGAGCCCTCGAAGAAGGACATCTTGAACCAAAGACCGCGCGCGCCCAGCATGTCGCCATGGTCCGAGACCAGCAGGATGATCGTATTCTCTTCCTGCCGGGTGCCGCGCAGCGCCTCCATGACCTCGCCGATCTTGTCGTCGAGGTAGGAGATATTGGCGAAATAGGCGCGGCGCGAGCGGCGCACGTCATCCTCGGTCAGGTTGAAGCTGCGCCAGTCGTTGGCGTCGAAGATGCGCTTTGAATGCGCGTCGTGCTCGTCATAGGGGATCGGCCCGACCTCGGGCAGCAGGTGCTCGCACTCCTCGTAGAGATCCCAGTACTTGCGCCGCGCCACGTAGGGATCATGCGGATGGGTGAAGCTGACCGTCAGGCACCACGGGCGCGCGTCGTGGCCGCGACCGAGGTCATAGACCTTGCGCGTCGCGTTGTAGGCGACCTCGTCGTCGTACTCCATCTGGTTGGAGATCTCGGCGACGCCCGAGCCGGTGACCGAGCCCATGTTGTGATACCACCAGTCTATGCGCTCGCCGGGCTTGCGGTAGTCCGGGGTCCATCCGAAGTCGGGCGGGTAGATGTCGGTGGTCAGCCGCTCCTCAAAGCCGTGCAGCTGATCGGGGCCGACGAAATGCATCTTGCCCGAGAGGCAAGTCTGGTAGCCCGCGCGGCGCAAGTGGTGCGCGTAGGTGGGGATCGACGAGGCGAACTCGGCGGCATTGTCATAGACCCCGGTGCGCGAGGGCAGCTGGCCCGACATATAGCTCGCCCGCCCCGGCGCACAGAGCGGCGAGGCCGTGTAGGCGTTGCGAAAGCGGGTGGAGCGCGCCGCCAGCGCCTTGAGGTTGGGCGCATGGAGCCAGTCGGCCGGCCCGTCGGGAAACAGCGTCCCGTTCAGCTGGTCGACCATGAAGATCAGGATATTGGGGCGGCTCTTGTCGCTCATGCGCTGCGCTGTCCTTTCCACGCGTATTGGCGCCCGCGGGCGCGCGGACGTGTCTCGCACAGCGCCGCGCGACGCGCCCCGGTCGGGTGCGGCTCGGACGGCGAAGGCGTTGGGTGTCGTGATATAAGTTTCGTGAAGACTAGTTGACTTTCGGTCAAATGAACCGCGAAATCGCCTTATGCCTGATATTGACAATTCTTATGGCACATTCGCCCGCTACAGCGGCGACCTCAGCCTCTTCCTGCTGGTGGCGGACTGCGGGCAGCTGTCGCGCGCGGCGGAGCTGGCAGGTCTGTCGCAGCCTCGACTGAGCCAGCGGATGAAATCGCTCGAGGAGGCGCTTGGCCGGGTGCTGCTGAAACGCGAGCGGCGCGGCATTGCGCTGACCCGCGCCGGGCAGGAGCTGCGCGCAGCGCTGGTGCCGCATCTGCCCGAGGCCGCCGCCGGCTTCGCCCGCTTCCAGAGGCCCGTCCGTCGCCGTACGGTCGTCATCGAGACCGACCTGGCCTTTGCCGGGCTGCGCTTCCTGCCGGTCTTTCCCTCGCTCTGCGCCGCTTTCCCGGACCTCGGCATTTCGCTGCTGACCCGTCAGCTGCCCGAGGCCGATCCCGGCCCCGAGGTCGACTTGATGGTCCGCATGGAGCCGCAGCGCGACGCGACCGAGAGCGAATGCTGTCTCTTTGCCGAACGGGTGATGGCGGTCTGCAGCCCCGGTTTCCACGCCGAGAACCCCGACCTGCAGGGCCCCGCGCAACTACGCGCCCTGCCGCTGATCGAGCTCACCGCCGCAGGCACGCCACCATGGTTCACCTGGGCCAGCTGGCTGGCGCAGCTCGACCCCGGCGCCGGGGCGCGCGGCGGCGGCGACCGCCTCAGCTTCAACAGCTACGACCACGTGATACAGGCGGCGGAAAAGGGGCTTGGGGTGGCGCTCGGCTGGCGCGGGCTGATCGACAGCCGGCTGGAGACCGGCGCCTTGGTCGCGGCCCTGCCCGACGAGCAGGAAAGCCCGCGCGGCTACATGCTGAGGATGATGTCCCGCCAGCCCGGCGAGGAAGTGCGCGCGGTTTATGACTGGATCCGGGCGCGCTTCACCGAAAGCTTCCACGACTGGCGGTCCGGGGCAATCTGAGCGCGCCAAGGCGACCGGCGCTCAACCCTCGCGGCGGAGCTTCTCGGCTCGCCGCCGCACCAGCACGCCGCGCAGGTCGTGCATGGCCAGCAGCAGCGTGTCGGTCACCGCGTCCAGCTCCTCGTCGCTGGCCTTCGATTGCGCCCATTGCGCGGCGAGGTTGAGTTGGTCGATGGTCCGGTGAATCTCGTCGAGACCGCGCCGCGCCAGAAGCGCGATGCGCGCCTCCATCCACTCGGTGATCGCCTGGGTCTCCTCGGGGGTGAGGACATGCGCCCCGTGTGGGCGCACCTCGCGCTTGCCGAGGTTGACCACGGCGATCTGGGTCATCTCGATGCGGCGCTGCCGGTTCTCGCCGTCCACGCGGAACACGAGGGCCCCGTTGTCGCGGGTGCGAAAAAAGAACTCCGGCAGCGCCCCGGCCATTACTTGAGACCTTCGCAGAAGGCCGCGATGCGCTTGCAGGCCTCGGTCAGCGCTTCGTCGGAGGTGGCATAGGAGATGCGGAACGCCGGCGACAGGCCGAAGGCCGCGCCGAAGACCACGGCCACGCCGTTCTCTTCCAGCAGCGCCGTGGCGAAATCCTCGTCGGTGTCGATCTTCTTGCCGCCCGCCGAGGTCTTGCCCAGCAGCCCGCCGATCGTCGGGTAGACGTAGAAGGCGCCCTCGGGGGTCGGGCATTCGATCCCGTCGATGGCGTTCAGCGCCTCAACCACGAGGTTGCGGCGGCGCTTGAACACCTCGACCCACTCGCCGAGGAACTCCTGCGGCCCGTTCAGCGCCTCGACCGCCGCCCACTGGCTGATCGAGCAGGGGTTGGTGGTGCTCTGCGACTGGATCTTGCGCATCGCGGCGATCAGCGGCTCCGGTCCGCCGGCGTAGCCGATACGCCAGCCGGTCATCGCGTAGGCCTTGGAGACGCCGTTGCAGGTCAGCGTGCGCTCGTAGAGCGCCGGCTCGACCTCGGCCGGAGTGCAGAACTCGAAGCCGTCATAGGCGAGGTGCTCGTACATGTCGTCAGACATGATCCAGACGTGCGGGTGCTTCATCAGCACGTCGGTCAGCGCCTTCAGCTCGGCGCGCGAGTAGCCCGCGCCGGTGGGGTTCGACGGCGAGTTGAACAGGAACCACTTGGTCTTCGGGGTGATCGCCGCCTCGAGCTGCTCGGGCGTGATCTTGTAGCCCATCTCGGGCGCGCCCTCGATGATCACCGGCTCGCCCTGCCCCAGCTTCACCATGTCCGGGTAGCTCACCCAGTAGGGCGCGGGGATGATCACCTCGTCGCCCGGGTTCAGCGTCGCCATGAAGGCGTTGAACAGCACCTGCTTGCCCCCCGTGGAGACGGAGATCTGCGACGGCTTGTAGCTCAGCCCGTTCTCGCGCTCGAACTTGGCGCAGATCGCCTGCTTCAGCTCGATGATGCCATCGGGGGCGGTGTACTTGGTCTTGCCCGCGTCAATGGCGGCCTTGGCCGCGGCCTTGATGTGATCGGGCGTGTCGAAATCCGGCTCGCCGGCACCAAGGCCGATCACGTCCTTCCCGGCCGCCTTCAGCTCGTTGGCAAGCTGGGTCACCGCCACGGTCGGCGAGGGTTTCACGCGGGAGAGGGTCTCGGAGAGAAAGGGCATTGGGGCACCGTTTGTATTGCTGCGCCTCATGTCATAGGCTGCGCCCCGACACCGTTCAAGCGGCTTCCCCCGCGTCGCCGGACCCGGTGGCACGAAAGCCGCGAAAGGAGAGTCACGATGGACGACAACGACTGGTACGGCCCGGATGCGGCAACCTTCGGCGACCGTCTGGCGGCCTCGCGCGAGGCCGCGGGCATGGACCAGGAGGCGCTGGCCAAACGGCTGGGCGTGCGGCTGAAAACGCTCCAGGGCTGGGAGAACGACCTCTCCGAGCCGCGCGCCAACCGGCTGCAGATGCTTGCGGGTCTGCTCAACGTGCCGATGGTCTGGCTGATCACCGGCGAGGGCGACGGGCTGTCGGCCCCGGATGAAGACGCGCCGCAGATTTCCCCGGACCTCGACGAAACGCTGCTTGAACTTCGCGCCCTGCGCGGCGAAATGCGCGCAGCAGGCGAGCGTCTCGGCCGCCTCGAGAAGAAGTTGCGCAAGATGCTCAAGGAAGGGGCCTGAGAGATGACCGCTGAAACCACGGGTGAGATCACCGGCGAGACCCGCGAGAACCGTCTCAAGCGGCTCCGCATGCGCTCCATGCGCCGCGGCACCAAGGAGATGGACATCATCCTGGTGCGCTACACCGACGCGCGCCTCGACGCGATGACTGCGGCCGAGCTCGACGCCTACGAGGCGCTGCTCGACGAATACGATCCCGATCTCTACCAGTGGATCTCCGGCCAGCGTCCCGCGCCCGAGGAGCTGCGCCCGCTGATCTCCGAGATCGCAAAGGTCGCCGCGAACGGCTGATCCGGCCCGCGGGCCTTCCTGTCTTCCCGGACGGCGCGGTCTCCGCGCTTTTCGGCACATCTGCCTAGATTTAACCTATTCTTGGTCTTTTCCCGCCAGAACCTTCGGTCATTCGGTTCTGGCGGAGACGGTCATGAGCATCCACGCCCCCCTTGGAAGGAAACCTGTCACCGGTTACGTGGCGGGCTATCTCGAAACCCTGTCGCTGCTCGAGCGGCTGCACCGATTGCTGCTCGACGTGATCAAGGACGAGTTCGAACGCGTCAACATCCTCGAGATCAACGCCGTGCAGGCGCTGCTGCTCTTCAACATCGGCGACAACGAGGTGACGGCCGGCGAGCTGAAATCGCGCGGCTATTACCAGGGCTCGAACGTCAGCTACAACCTCAAGAAGCTGGTCGACATGGGCTATATGCACCACCAGAGGTGCGAGATCGACCGCCGCTCGGTACGCGTGCGCCTGACCGAGAAGGGACGCAATATCCGCACCCTGGTGGACGAGCTGTTCCACCGCCACTCCGAGGGGCTGGAGGCGCGGCAGATCGTCGAGCTTCAGGGTCTGGAAGACGTCAACAGCGGGCTGCGCCGTCTCGAACGCTTCTGGACCGATCAGATCCGCTACATCTACTAGGCCTCATGCCCACACGGGGCCGCACGGGGATCAGCTCCACGGCCCCTCGCCCTCGTCACGCCCCTCGTCACGGCGCTTGCGGCGTACGGGGCGCGGACGACCCGCAACGCTGGGACGGGCCCGATCATCCTCGATCACCTCGCGCCCCTCAAAACGTCCCGCGAACTCGCTGCCCGAGCCGGCCCAGTCGCCGCCGGTGCGGGGCTGATGCATGGGGCGCTGCCGGTCATAGCCGCCCTGCGCGGCAAGCTCCTGCAGCGCCGCGATGCGGTTCTCGGTGGCCGGGTGAGTGGCGAAAAGGTTGTCACGCTTGTGCATGTGCAGCGGGTTGATGATGAACATGTGGGCGGTGGCCGGGTTTGCCTCGGCCCGCAGGTTGTCGATCCGCGCCGCACCGCGCTGGATCTGCGCCAGCGCCGAGGCCAGCCACAGCGGGTTGCCGCAGATCTCCGCACCGGCCTTGTCGGCGGCATATTCGCGCGTCCGGCTGATCGCCATCTGCACCAGGCCCGCCGCCATCGGCGCGAGGAACATCATCGCCAGCGTGCCGACGATCCCCATGCGGTTCTCATCACGCGAGCCACCGAAGAAGAAGGCGAAGTTGGCCAGCATCGAGATCGCCCCCGCGAAGGTCGCGGTGACCGTCAT
The DNA here is from genome assembly GCA_048381755.1 of Roseobacteraceae bacterium. Lineage (GTDB taxonomy): Bacteria > Pseudomonadota > Alphaproteobacteria > Rhodobacterales > Rhodobacteraceae > Salipiger. The sequence goes on along the minus strand of JBLXGS010000007.1, from coordinate 236,003 downwards.
GATCGCCGTGTCGTGGTTGCGGATATGCGCCAGCTCATGCGCCACCACCCCGGCAAGCTCCTCGCGTGAGAGACTTCGCATCAGCCCCGAGGTCACCGCCACGGCGGCATTCTGCGGGTTGCGCCCGGTGGCAAAGGCATTGGGCTGCGGGTTGTCCATCAGGTAGACTCTGGGCATCGGCAGCCCGGCGTTGCGTGCCAGCTCCGCCACCATGTCGTGCAGCCCAAAGCGGTCACCCGGCGAGAGCGGCTGCGCGCCGTGCATGCGCAGCACCATCTTGTCGGAATTCCACCAGGTGAAGGCGTTCATCCCCCCGGCAAAGATCAGCGCGATCACCATGCCTGAGCTGCCGCCGATCAGGTAGCCGAGCCCCATGAACAGGGCGGTCATCGCGGCCATCAGCAGGGCCGTCTTCGCATATCCCATGGCGTCTCTCCGAAAGTAGGCGGTTGCCGCAGATATAGGCGCGACCCCGGAACACGCCAAGCGGCGCTCAGCGCAGCTCGGTGGCCTCGGGCGCGGCCGGCCCCGGGATGGGCACCAATTCGCCCACCATCATGTCGTTCAGCTCACGAAACAGCTTGCGAGACATGGCGCGCAGGAAATCCTCGTAGCCCGAGGCGATCTCGACGAAGGCCCCCGGCCCGTGCCGCACCTCGCCCTCGAAATACTCGACCACCCGCGGGTCCGACCCCATCACCGCAAGCCCGTTCACCGTCACCCCTTCGAAGGGGTAGTGCGAATAGGCCTGCTGCGGGCGGAAGCCGTCGTTGGTGATGCCGTCGCCCGACACGTCGATCACCTGCCGCTCGCAGGCGGGCGCCGCCTCGAGGATGCCCGCGCCGAAGCCCAGCGCGTAGCCCATTGCGGTGGGATAGCGGTTATAGCTGCGCGGCGCGCTCAGCAGGCGCACCACAGCGGCGTCGATCGCCGCCTCGTCCTGCAGAAGCACCCAGTCCAGCACCAGCTGCGACTGGTTGCGGCCGCTCCATTCATAGGCAGAGAGCGCAACCAGCCCGCCGCCCTCGAGGATCGCGCGGCGCACGTCAGCGTCACGCAATGCGCCCGCAAGCCCTTCTTTTTGAAGACGATACTCCTGGTCATCGACCGAGGAGGACACGTCAAGCGCCAGCAAGAGTGCCAGCCGGCACGGCGTCTCTTGCGCCAAGGCGGCGGAGCCGGACCAGAGGCCCAGCCCCACGCTCAGGGCAGCGGCGAGACGCGCGCCCACCCGCTCACCAGTGGCCGGTGTTGGGCATGCTGGCCCAGGGTTCGGCAGGCTCCTTGGCATCGCCCTGCTGCAACAACTCGATCGAGACGTTGTCCGGCGAGCGGACAAAGGCCATGTAGCCGTCGCGCGGCGGGCGATTGATCGTCACGCCGGCGTCCATCAGCGTCTGGCAGGCCTCGTAGATATCGGGCACGGAATAGGCGAGATGGCCGAAGTGGCGCGAATCCGAGGGCAGCCCATCGTCACCGTCCCAGTTGTAGGTCAGCTCGACATCGGCGGTGCCGTCGTCCTGCTCGGGCGGGCAGAGGAAGACGAGGGTGAACCGGCCCTTCTCGCTCTCGGTCCGGCGACGTTCCTTCAGCCCCAGAAGTTCGTAAAAGGCGATCGAGGCATCCAGGTCCTTCACGCGGACCATGGTGTGCAGGTAGCGGATCGGCATTTCTTGCCCTTTCCTCGTAGTCTTGGCGTCTTTGGACACTAGGCTAGCAGGCCCCGCCCACTTGTCGAGACTTCACATTCAGAAGCGCGATTTGAAGCCGAGGCTGACGGCGAGGGTTTCGGTTTCGAAGCGGCTCACGTTGCTCTCGGAACGCTCGGCGCTGAGCTCGAGCACCGGCACGAAGCCGGCGTAGTCGAGCCGCTCGAAGCTCACCTCGACCCCGGCGCGCCGGACCCGGTCCTCGCGCCCGCCGGGCACCGGAAAAAGCACACGATAGTCGGGAAATCGGTGTTCGAAGGCCGACAGCTCGAAGACCAACCGCACCGGCCCCACGGGGTCCGCCGGCGCGTATCCTAGGCGCAGCCCGCGGGTGTCGCGGGTGATCTGGCCATTGTCCGAATCCGCCGCGCCGCCGATCACGAACACCGACACCGTGCCCGGCGCGCCAAGGTCGTGGATCACGCCCAGTTGATAGCCGACCGTCTCAACGTCGTTGAAGGCGCTGTCTGCATCGCGCTGGTGCTGCCAAGACACCCCGCCGCTGAGCGCGGTGCTGGTGCCCAGCGGCTGCACGAGGCCAAGCGCCGTGCGGGTGTAATCGTAGGCCCGCGGTCCGCCGTACCAGGACCGGCCAATCGTGGCGCTGGCCGAGACGACAGGTCCGGCCTCGCCCAGTCTGCGCCGGTGCTGCACACCGACCTCGAGCGAGGAGGAAGCGAGGTCCGAGTTCTCCAGCCCGGGAGCCTTGTTCTGCGCCTCGGGGCTGAGCCAGACCCGGCGGGCGGTGGCGTAGGCGCGCAGCGTTGTCTCCGACGCCGCCCCCCGTTGCACCGCATATTCCAGCGAGAGCGCGCCGCGCGCCTCGGTCCCCGAAAGCGCCTGCGCCGAGGGCGAGAGGATGCCGACCAGCGGCAGCCCGTCCACCGTGCTGATCTCCTCGGAGGCACCGCCATTGACGTTCGACGAGGGCGCGACGGTCAGCTCCAGCGACAGGCCGAAGCGGGCCAGCCCGCGCATCGCCCTGTACTCGCGTCCTGCGCGCTCTTCGAAAGCGCCGTCGGGGGCGTCGATAAGCGCCCGGCGCATCCAGATCTGCGACAGGAAGTAGCGCTCGTCGAGCGCATAGGCCGCCGCCATCACCCGCGCCGCCTCGTGCCGCTGCACATCGCTGCGGGCATAGCGCAGCGTCTGACGCGCCGCCCTGCGGGCGCTGGCCGCATTGCCGCCCCGCAGCTCGGCCTGGGCGATGACGAAATGTCCATAGGGGTCGGTCGGATCGGCCCTCAGCAGCAGCCCTCCCAGCTCGATGGCCAGCCCGAGCTGCCCCGCCTGCACCGCCCGCAGCGCCGCGATGCGCAGCTGCGCAGTGCCGAGCGTCATCCCCCCGAGCGCCGAGGCTGCCTCGGCGGAGACGCCGGTGGTGGTGGAGGCGGGTTCCGCCCTCACCCCCGGCGCCGCAAGCAAAAGCACGCAGATCAGCCAAGGGCAGATGCTCCACGGGCACATCGGCCCCCACGTCATAGCCCTCCGTGTCATGCCGATGGCACCGGTCCCTGCGCTACGGACAGAGCGCTGCGACGGCACCGGGCTTGCCACATTGCGTGAGAACAAACATACCGACCTCTTCCGCCGTCCCCCCCGAGGCCCCCAGCACCCCGGTCGCATCCCACTCGAGATTGGTCAGACCCGCGACATAGGCGGCATCGCTGCCGCCGAAGATCCCACCGTAGGAGCCGCTGATGGACGGAGAAACCCCCGAGGCGTTGACCGCGCTGCCGAGAAATTCTCCGCCGGAGTCGATCTGCGCCAGCTGCAGCATCACGTCGTTTACCCGCTGCGTCGTGCTGGTGTTCCGGGGGTCGATGACATCGCGGTTGAAGATCTGCCCGTTCACCTCGTTGTCGACGAAGCTCACGTTGAGAAAGATCGCCCCCCGGATCATCGCCGGCTGCCCCGGCAGGTCGAGCTCGTCATACCCCGGCGGCAGCGTCCCCGGGTCCTTCAGCTCTGTCCCGTCCCGCGTGCTGAGGTTGGTGATCGCGGCGTAGTCGCCGACGTAGGTGACGAGCTGATCCTCGCCCACGCCCGGCGGATCGTAACCGCCGTCGCGGGCATAGGTGCCGCCCTGGTACTGCGCGTCGAACTGACCCCCAGAGCCAACCGCTGCCGCCGCGACACTGCCGTCGGAACTGGTTGCCCCCAAAGCCATGAAGAAGCGGTCGAGCGGATCCTCTTGCAGAGAATAGGCGACGTAATCGTCCAACCCCAGCGCCGCGGTGAGCGTGTCGTTGCGCGCGTAGACCGCATCGGCGCTGCCGGAATCGAGACCGTTGATGGTGACGGTCACACTCCGCATGTCCGAGGCAAAGCTGAAGCGGGCGAGAGAACCGGAGAGCTCCTCCGGGACACCGCTGCCGGTCGTCCCTCCGCCGCTGGCATCCGAGTCCTCACAGTCCTGCAGCGGGTTGTCGCGGATGCACTCCTCGTCATCCTGCAAGGGGTTTTCGCCGTCGCCGCCACCACCACAGGCCGTCAACAGCAGCAAGAATGTTATCGCAATACAAAGTGTTCTCATAAAAATTGCCCCCGGATCCCGTCCGCGTGCCACCCTCGAAGGCTACGGGAAGAGGGGCCCTTCGATCAATCTTTTCCGCGCGCCACATCATCTCGCATCATTTCATCGAGCAGCCCCAATATCTGGCCAAAAATTGCCCTGCTGACGCGCTTAGATGCTTTGCCTCGCCGCCCCGATCCGTTATCCCGGAAGGGCAACACGACCAGCCCGGAGGCCCCATGCGCCAGTATCTCGACGCCCTGCGCACCGTGCGCGATCTCGGCACCCGTTCGACCGACCGCACCGGCACGGGCACGATCTCCTATTTCGGGATGCAGTGCCGCTATCCGCTGGCCGAAGGCTTCCCGCTGGTGACCACCAAGAAGCTGCACCTGCGCTCGATCATCCACGAGCTGCTCTGGTTCCTCGCCGGCGACACCAACATCAAGTACCTCAAGGACAACGGCGTCTCGATCTGGGACGAATGGGCCGACGAAAACGGCGATCTCGGTCCGGTCTACGGCCACCAGTGGAGGCATTTCCCCACCATCCGCGAGGAGATCGGCGACGATGGTGCCTCCCGCGTCCTGCTCGGCGAGGTCGACCAGATCGCCCAGCTGGTCGAGATGATCAAGACCAGCCCCGACAGCCGCCGGCTCATCGTTTCGGCCTGGAACCCCGGCGAGATCGGCCAGATGGCCCTGCCGCCCTGCCACACGCTCTGGCAGGTGCGCATCATCGGCGGCAAGCTGCACCTGCAGCTCTACCAGCGTTCGGCGGACATGTTCCTCGGCGTGCCTTTCAACATCGCCTCCTACGCGCTGCTGACGGTGATGCTGGCGCATGTGACGGGCTACGAGCCCGGCGATTTCATCCATTCTATCGGCGACGCGCATATCTACCTCAACCACCTCGATCAGGTGGAAACGCAGCTCTCGCGCACCCCCCACGCGCTGCCCCAGCTGAAGCTCGCCCGCGACGTGCCCTCGCTTTTCGATTTCCGCTTTGAGGATTTCATCATCGAGAATTACGCGCCCGAGCCCGGCATCAAGGCACCGGTGGCCGTCTGATGCTGACCCTGATCGTCGCCCGCGCAAGGAACGGCGCCATCGGCCGGGACAACGACATCCCCTGGTTCAAGCCCGAGGACCTGAAGATGTTTCAGCGCGAGACCTCGGGCGGCGCGCTGATCATGGGCCGCCGCACCTGGGAGAGCCTGCCGGTCAAGCCGCTGAAGAACCGCCTGAACATCGTGGTCTCGCGAGACACCTCGCTGACCGAACACGTCGTGGATTCTCTGGACGAGGCCCTGGGGCTGGCGCGATCCGAGGGCTATTTCCGGGTCTACGGCATGGGTGGGACCTCGGTCTACGAGGGCCTGCTGCCCCGCGCCGACCGGCTGCTGGTGACGGAGGTCGATCTGGAGATCGAAGGCGCGGATGCCTTCTTCCCGGCCTTCGACGAGGCAGAGTGGCGGGAATTGGGGCGGAAGGAGCTGGGCGGCGAGGGGCCGAAGTGCGTGGCGCGGGAGTTGGTGAGGGGCTGAATTAGACGCCTACCGCTGAATATGATTGGCCACTTTCTAAAGCAGAGCCACGTAGCGAAACGAATTTTCGACCTCCTACACTTTCGACCTCCTACACTTAAGCCTCGTTCCTATCCGTCATCAGATAATTTGGTACCCGGAGTGCTCTACCGGTCAGGAGGGGCTGGCTCGCTCAGTCTGAAGTTTGGCTCAGGGCCCATTTATTAGGTTGGGCGAGCGTAATTCAGCGTTCGAAAACGAGCGGTGAACATGTCAGATCTTTCCTGGTCGAGCGATGCGCAGATGGCGCGTCTGGAGCCTTACGTCCCCAAGTCGCACGGTAAGCATTGGGTTGATGACCGGTGTGTCCTGATTGGAATTATATTAATAAATGCCAATATCTTGCGGTGGCGGGATACGCCAAGGGAATACGGCCCGCGCAAGACGCTCTGCAACCGCTGGAAGATTTGGAGGGGAGTGGCCAAGCGGCTGCGGGTCGAGAGAGGCCACGAACCGGGTGTCGTCGCCCGGATCATGGCGGGGTTGGCGACCGAGCACGGTGAGGAGACGACCGCGATGATCGACGCAACTTCATCTGAAGGCCCGTCGTACGGCGTCCAGCCTCAGCGTCAAAAAGGGTGGCGTGGGCGTATGATTGACCGAACCAAAGGCGGCATGAACACGAAACTGCACGCCATTTACGACAGCCAGGGTCGGCCCATCGACTTTTCCTGATCGCCGGACCTGCCAGCGATGACATCGGGGCGCGTGCCCTGGTCAGCGGGCTGCCCAACGTGAAGTGGCTGCTCGCAGATCGTGGCTATGAGGCCGATTGGTTCAGAGAAGACTTGCAGGACAAGAAGATACGTCCTTGCATCCCGGGCCGGAAGAAATGGAAGACGCTCGCCCGGTGCGACAAGCGCAGATACAAAGGTTGAAAGCGGATCGAGGTCATGTCCGGCAGGCTCAAGGACTGGCGGAGGGTTGCGACCCGTTATGACCACTGCCCACAAACAGTCTTCTCAGCAATCGGACCCGCTGCGACCGTAATCTTTTGGCTTTGAGAGAGTACGAGTTCTGACCCTACAATAGAATCGTGAGACCTTGCAAAATTGCTCCTGACATTCGGGAATGACTGGCTGATGAGGAACTCCGGGACCATTTTTTCGCGCGTATGCCGAGCCGCAGTCGTCGTGTTGTGCATGGTGGTTGCTGGCTGCGCGGAGGGTGAAATCGCGGCCCCAGCCGTTCAGCCGGTGTCCGGTGGTCCATTTCCGAGGACGCTCTATTCCGCGGATGTCATGCTGGGTATTTCTCAAAGCGTCGAAGCGCCGGGCCGGCCGCTGCCGCTTGATGTCTATCTCGGCTTCACTCCGCAGAGCGCCACGACGCTCGGGGTAAGGGCCGCGGTGGACCTGCGGGAGATACAGCGCATTCTTCCGTCGCTGCTCTCAAACCGGTTCGAGCCGGATTGCGGTCTTGGCCCCACGGTCGGGCTGACCAGCGCGCAGGCCGAAGGGGATGCGGTTCGCGCGCGGGGCCGGGTCCGGGCCGAGCTCTACCGCTGCAAGGGCCGTGGGACCGCCAGCGAGGCGCGCGGGGCGCATCTGTGGACGCAGACGGTGGATTTTGATGCGCTGGTCAGCGCCGGACTTGTGGGTGAATGCGTCGGCTTCGACCTCCGCGATCTCACGCTCGATCCGCGCGGAGTCATCGGCGGGCTCGGAAACCTCTTCGGCATCACCGAAAAGGTGCGCCTGGCCATCCTCAAGGAGAGCAACGAGGCGCTGCGCGCGGCACCCGTCTGCCCAGAGATGCCCGACGCGCTGGCCCTGCTGGCGCCGGATTTCTCCAGCGGCGGCGCTGTCGAGATCGGCGACGGAGGCATAGGGGCGGCGCTTGAGGGAACCGTCGCCACGGACGCCGCGCGGCTGGTCGGGCTCCTCCGGCTGTGGCAAAGCAAGGGCTTTCTGCCGAAGGCGGGAGAGGGTTTGCCGCCGCTGCCGGAAGCGGCGGTGTCGTTCCGTTTCGAGGAAGACCTGACCACCGCCGCGCCCCCGGTGCCCTATCGCCTCGATGTTACCATGGCTCGGGCATCCTCGACCCGCATCAGCGTCGGTGTGAAGCTTGACCTGCGCGAGTTGCAGCAGCGTCTGCCCGAGCTGGGCAAGGGGGCGCTTCTGGTCGACGACTGCCGCGCCCGCGTCGAGGTTCAGAGCATCGAGACCGTCGCGCAAGGCACCAGCCTCGTCGCTCTGGCGCGGCTGGATGCGCGCAACTACACCTGCGAACGCACAGGTGACAGCGCATGGCAGCGCGGCGAACTTGAGCGCTCCGAGCAGGTGGATGTGCGCGCAGAGGTCTCCGCCTCTGTGGTCGAGAACTGCGCGGTCTTTCACCTTTCCGACCTTACCCGCGACCCGCCGCTCCCGATGGTGGCCGAAGGTCGACAAGGCGCGCGGAGCGAGGCGGCCCGCACGCTCTTTGTCGATGCCGTCGATCACCTTCTCAAAGACCGGCCGCTCTGCCCGGAGTTGCCCGCCGAGCTTCGCGTGCTCGACCCGCAGTTCCGGTCAGGGGAGCCGATGGAAATGGGCAGCGGCGGGCTCGGTTTCGGCCTCGAAGGATCGGTGGACCTGAGCGCGACCACGATCGTTGCTTTGCTGCAGCCTCTGCAAGAGCGGGGCGTTTTGCCGCCCCGCCCGTAAGGCGCTCAGGTCACGGCGTGTACCAGATTGGCGAGGTATAGGCGCGTTCCTGGCCGATGGTCTCGGCGCCCTCGGGGATCTCCACTCCGAAGCGCTGCGCGTCGTAGACCACCCAGCGCGGCGTCGGGATCTCCAGCACCCGCGCGTAGTAGAAGGCCTTCTGCGCCGGATCGAACTCCGGGTCGGTCCAGATCGTCGCGAGTTCCGAGGCACCGATGGTGTTGTACCAGGTGGCCGCCGCGATATCGACGGTGTTGCCGACATCCGGCAGCATGCCGTCCGCGTCCATCTCGCGCCCCTCCGACCAGGCCACGTCGAAGACCTTCTCGTGGGTCTCGCCCGCCGCGTCCATCCAGCCCTTGATGATCTGGATGCGGTCGAGGTTCGCGCCGACCGGATCGCGCAGCGCGTAGACCATGAAGCTCGGAGCGGTCGCCCCCTCGGGCGTGGCGCTCAGATCACCACCCATGGGCACGCCCTTCTCATAGCCGATGAAGGCCGGCTGGCGCGAGCGCAGGTCGTCGTCGGTATAGTCCCAGCCGCCAAAGAAGCGGACCATCATGCGCGGGCCGGTGGTGGCATATACCTCCTTGCGCTCCATCGCGTCGAAGAGCGCCGCGCGGGTGTTCTCCTTGGCCCAGACGGCAGCAAGGCCGGAGGCGACCAGTTGGTAGCCCTCGAAGGCGCCCTTGTCAGACTTGGCGAAGGGGTGCTCCATCCGTGTCGGCGAGGGCTCGGCGTTCGCGGCCTTGCCGAAAAAGTTCTCCTCCTCGATGGCGGGCAGCGAGGTGTGGGAGTCGGTCGAGCCGACCATGCCGAACTTGTAGGGGTTGGTGCCGAGCTTGTCCTCGAGTTGCAGCCCCATCTTCAGCGCCGAGCGGGCGTACTCGTACTTCAGCATGTCGTCGGTCTTGGCCTCGGTCAGGTCGAGGTTGCCGACGTCCCATGTCTCGTAGTCGGCGAACCTGTCGTCAGGGCTGAGGAGCGGGTGCGCCTCGCCATCGCCCTTGATCTGGGTTGCCTCGTAGAGCGGCTCCCACTTGGCGCGCTTCTGCACATAGCTCTCGTCGATCGGCTTGCCGGTAAACTGCTGTTCGAAGGGGAACATGATGCCGTTCGACAGGTTGCCGTTGTGCGCGATGGCCAGCACCGATCCACCGGTCTTGGCCTCGTAGTCCTCGAGATACTGGTAGAGGTCGAGCGGGTCGGTGCTGCCGTAGGGCGGCTGGGTGACCATCGGCACCACCTGCGAGGCCTTCTCGCCACCGTCGCGGAAGATCACGTTGCGGTGCAGGTTGTTGCCCTTGTCGAGCGAGGTCCACTCGTAGCCGATGAAGGCGGTGAAATTGCCCGGATCGTTGAACCGTTCGGCGGCGTCGATGACGTCCTGCCAAACGGTGTTGTAGACCTTGGAGCCCGGCGCGTAGTCCTCCAGGAACTGCTCGGGCAGTTCCGCCTGCGCGAAGGTGGTGATCAGGTTGAGCGCGGCGTCCGCGGCCTCTTGTCCGCCAGCCTGCAGCCCGTCGTACCATGCCTTGCCCTGCGGCACGCTTAGGATGTTGGGCGCGCCCGAGGCGAGATCAATGGAAAAGCCCATCATGTCGGAGTGATCGGCAATCACCACCCAGTCGAGTGGACGCCCCATCTTCACCGGCAGGCCGGTGGCCGAGGTGACCTCCTCGCCGCGGGTGAAGCGGTAGGCGGGCTCCAGCCCCAGCGTGTTGCCGAACAGCCCGGCATCGACGGACAGCGCCGTGTGCAGGTGGCTGTCGCCCCAGAAAACCTGGCTGGGGAAGGACCGCTGCGCGTAGGGCGAGTAGGTCTTGCCGTGGTAGAGGCCCGTGAGCGACTCCTCAGCCGGGATGAATTGCGCCGAGGCGGCGACCGGAATGGCCGTCAGCAGCAGCGTGCTCCAGAGTGATGCGGGTTTCATGTCTCTCCCTTTCGGTTGCCGAACACCGCCCGACGTGTCGTGCACGTCGGGCGGCCCGATGCGAATGGCGCCGCGCCGACGAGAGAGAGGGGGCGCCGCCTGCGACGCCTTGCGCGGATCAGGTCAGAGCGTTTGCGCGTGGCCCGCTATCTCGGGCACTCCGCCTTGTAGGAAGCGCCCGTCTGCGGGTTGTAGTAGTTGCAGAGCTTGGTGCCGCTGGAACTGGTGGGCACGTTCGCGCCGATGGCCGTACCGATCGCCGCGCCGCCGAGCGCAGCCGCGGTCCTGTTGCCGCCGCTCACCTCGTGCGCGATGGCCGCGCCGGCGAGCCCGCCGGTGGTCGCATTGATCGCCTGGTTGTCTGTGCAGGCCCCAGTAAGCACCGCCGCGATGAGCGTGCATGTCAAAAAGAGATACCGCATACCATCCTCCCTTGAGCAATCGGCCCCGGACGACGATCGCCCGGCGCCGCAGTAGATGTCAGAACCTGAAGGTCACGCCGAGGATCGGGCCGGACTGGGTGGTGTCGTAGACGACACCATCGTCGTCGTAGTCGACATCGAGAACCCGCCAGCCGAAGGCCATCGAGAAATTCTCGGCAAAGGCGTAGCTCACCCCGGCCATGAGCGACCACTCGAAGTCCGAGCCCACGCCGAAGCCGCCTATGTCGGCGGCGCCGAAGGCCTGCCACCGGTCATTCAGCGCATAGCGTCCGGCCATGCCGATGATCGGGTCGGTCCAGTCGACGTCCGTTTCCCGCTTGATGCGGCCACTGGGCGTGTAGACTCTGTAGTCGTTCTCGAGATTCCAGTAGCGGAAGCCCCCGTAGAGATCGAGATTGTGGGTGTAGGACTGCGAGACGGTGCCGCCGAAGGCCAGCGTCAGGGTCGAGGTCTCGCTCTTGATGTTCACCTTGTCGACGTTCGGGGCGCCGATCTTCTCGGTCGAGTCCGTCTGCACGATGGAGCCGTCGAAGTAGATCACCCATGGGCCGTTGCGCGCGGTGCCCGAGAGGAACAGCCCATACTCGAGATCGTCCCAGATATCGCCGAACGACAGGTCGACGGACTGTGCGGGAAAGCCCGGGATCGTGCCGAGATCGCCCTCGAGCCCGGCCATCCAGACGTAGGGGGTGATCCGGAACTCCCAGTCCTGCGCCGCGGCGGGCGCTCCGGTGACGGAGACGGCCGCGAGCGCAAGGCCGATCGCGGTCATGCAGGGTCTGAAGCGTGTCATTTTGCACCTCCTCCCGGGGCTCGGCCCGGTCCAAATGGAATTCCTTCAAGGTGGCGGCGGAAGCGCCCCCGCCTCAGCCCGGTTCGACGTCGGGGAACTGCCAACTGCCGTCGAGGATCTCGGGGCGCGGGCGGTAGAGGCGCACCGAATAGTTCCAGCCCTCCATGATCGGCAGGCAGTTCACCCGGCTCTCGTCCTCGCAACCGCCGAAATGCACGGTCATGCTCTCGTCGGCATTGCGCGTGCCGGAGACCGAGTTGATGTTGTAGGCGCCCTGGGCGTTCTTCTCGTAGAACCCCTGGGCGTTGTAGAGGCTGACCGACCAGAACTCGTCGACGGGCACATCCGCCGGCACTTCGATCTTGTAGCTGTCGACCGGCAGGCCCGGCTCGACGTTGAGGTAGAAGGCCTCTTCCTCGGGCAACCCGCCCCAGCCGAAGGCGGTGCCGAGGAAGTGCCGCAGCGGTGCCACGTCTCCCTTGGCACCGAAGGTGTCGGCGCTGTCGGGGGTGAAGCGCGAAAGCGCCAGCGCCGCCTGCTTGACCTCCTCGAAGTTTGCCATGTCGTAGTTCGGCACGATGAAGGGTGTCGCGGAGCCAGCCGCGAGCGTCATCGCATCCTGCACCGCGTGGGCGGCGGCAAGGTCATCAGGGTCGGAGGCGTCCACCAGCGTGCGGATCACGATCACCACGAAGGGCGTGTCGAAGGTGGCGAGGTCGAGCGTGTGGCTCCCGCCGCCGAGAAACACCTTGTTGATGTAGTGATCCTGGTTGACCACCATCGCCGAGACGTAGCGCGTACCCGCATCGGGCAGGGTCAGCGTCGCTCCTTCGGAAATATCGACCAGCGCCATGCTGTAGATCGTGTCGCGGTTCATCCGGATCGTCGGCTGCTGTTCGATCGCGGTGACGTCCCGGATGTGCAGCAGCTTGTTCACGCCACCGGACAGGGCAAGGTATTTCTCGAACTCGATGTTCGTCGCGGCCCGGATGAAGTTCGACGTGTCGATCTTCACCGTTCTGCCCTCGAGGACCTCGTGAAGAGCTCCAGGTTTCGATTGCGCGAGACCGGTGCCGGCGCTGGCCAGCAGGGCCGAAGCCGCGACCGCGCCAAAGAATGTCTGGAGTGTCATCTCTTCGTCCTTCCATTGAATTCGGAAGCGAGGGTCGCGAGCATCTGCAAACACCCGGCCGCTTCCACGACGAAATGAAGGGAAAAAGGTCACTCATTCTCACTCCGCCGAAATTGCGGAGATCAGGCGTTCGAGGGAGTCAAAAGTCACCGCACGCATGTCGGTCGAGCGGGCCTAGTCAGAGCGCCAGCCGCGGCGTGTTCAGACCCCGGGCCGACAGCAATCAATATACGCTAAATCAAAGAGGTGCCGCGCGGTCCTCCCGTACAGTTGCGGCTCAAGTCCTGCATACATGCAGGAAAATCTATGATAAAGCACTGATCTGGATCAATGATTTCCCAAGGATTTGCATCCGCCGCCGTGGGAAGGTGGTTCTTCAATATATGTTTTCGAAAAGTTTTCGTTCTTTCAATGCTATGCCAAGGAAATCATGGGCATGCGCTTGCGACTTGCAGGGACCTCAAGAATTGCGTCATCGCGAATGCGCCTCCTATTTCGCGTCCGGCGGCGCTCAGAGGCTCAGCGAAGCTCTCCCTTTGATTGCTTTAGTATAAACAAATTCGCCCCAAAGGCGTTCTATAGACTCCTGCTTCCACCACTCCTCTGCGCCTGCACCTATGTTCCGTTCGAAACGCGACGCGAGACCCTCCCTCAACAGCAGCCCGCATCTCCTTCTTTGATCGAGACGCAGGTCTCTGCGGCCATCTCGGGACGCGACGGGCAGACGGCTTTCTACCCTCTGGTGGCCGGCAACGACGCGCTCGGCGCCCGGCTGTCGCTGATCGCCGCCGCCGAGAGCCAGATCGATATCCAGACCTTCCTGATCAAACCGGACCGCGCCGCGGCGCTGATCTCGCTCGCGCTGATCGGGGCGGCGGATCGGGGCGTCAACGTGCGACTGCTGGTCGATGACGTCTTCACCACCGCGAGCGATGCGCAGATCGCCTATCTTGCGGCGCATCCGCGGATCTCGGTGCGGCTATTCAACCCGCTCTCGCGGCAGAGTCCCAAGGCAATGAACTACCTGCTCGACTTCGGACGGGTGAACCGGCGGATGCACAACAAGGCCTTCATCGTCGACCGCGGCGTGGCGGTGATCGGCGGGCGCAACATCGCCGACGAGTACTATCAGGTCGACACGACCACCGAGTTCGCAGATTTCGATCTCTTCATGGCCGGACCCGCGGTAACCGACCTCACCCGCGCCTTCGAGACCTTCTGGAGCGACCGCTGGTCCGTGCCCGCAAGAGCCTTCTGGCCCGACGAGGTCGATCCGGCCGAGGTTCGCGCGGCGCTCGAGGTGCGGGCGCAGGCCGGCGCGGCCGGAATCTACCGCCGCGCCATGAGCTCCACCTACCTGCAGGAGCTGCGCAGCGGCGCGGTCCCGGCGACATGGGGCCGCGCGCGGGTGGTCTCGGACTTGCCGCAGAAACTGCGCCTGCCGCCGGGACCGGGCGCGCGCCGCGTTGCCGACGCGCTGGTGCAGCGCCTCGCAGCGGCACAGAAACAGGTCACGGTGATCAGCCCCTATTTCGTGCCCCGCGCCTGGGGCACAGACCTCTTCACCGAGCTCGCCCAGCGCGGCGTGCGTGTGCGGATCGTGACCAACTCGCTGGCTGCCAACAACCACCCCTATGTCCACGGCGGCTACATGCGGCACCGCAAGACCCTGCTGGAGGCTGGGGTCGAGCTCTACGAGGTGCGCGCGGACGTACTCGAGCGGCTCGGCGAAACCGCCCCCGGCTCGGGCACGCAGCTTACCATGCACACCAAGCTGATCATCATCGACGACGACACGAGCTTCGTCGGGTCGCTGAATTTCGACCCGCGCTCGATCAACATCAATTCCGAGATGGGCGTCTTCATCGAGGGCCGCCCCGCCGCTCGCGGTTTCCTGTTGGCCATCGAGGAAGACCTGAAGCGATACGCTTTCCGCCTGTCACAGGACGAGGCGGGCGAGTTGCGCTGGACGTGGTCGTACGGAGGAAGGACCGAGATCTACTCGGCTGATCCCGGCGCCTCTTTCCTGCGCAGGGCAACGGCGGGGATTTCGGCGCTCCTGCCAATCGAGGGGCAGCTCTGACCACGAGGGGAGGCGTGCAAGAGCCAATGCACGGAGGACCTACCGCGAGAGCCATCATGAGAGGGAGTTTGCCTTGAAAACCGTAGCATTTGCCGCAGCACTGGCCTTGGCGCTGCCTGTCGGCTTCGCCGCCATGGCGCACGAGAGCGCAACCGGGGTCGTCAAGGAACGGATGGAGCGTATGGAGCGCTTCGAGGAGCTGATCGACAGGATTTTCGCGATGATGCACGGCGAGCTGTCGTACGATCCCCGGGCTGTCCGCAATGCCGCAGAGGAGATCGCGCAGGGCGCGGGCCCGCATCTGACCGACCTCTTCCCGCCTGGCTCGGGCGGCGCGCCCAGCGAAGCGGCGGACGACATCTGGCGTGATTCCGGAACCTTCGCCCATTTCGCCGAGATGCTGGAAGGATCGTCGCGGGAGCTCGCGGCGCAGGCCAGGACCCCGGCCAGGGGCAGCCTGCCCAAGCGCTGGGAGGACGCCCGGATGGGTCCAGGCATGATGCGCGGCGGGGGGATGATGAGCGGCAGCGGATCGGTCGCCGCAGCCTGGCATGTGGCGGCCACATGCAACGCCTGCCATGCAGCCTTCCGAGAGCAGGACTGAGAAGGTTTCGCGCCGATCGTCAGTGTCAGACGACGGCGCTGCAAGTTAACTTGTTGATATTTCCCAAGCCTATACCGAGACGTTCGCGCATGTAGAGTGATATGCCGCGATCAGGGTTCGCTACAGCAACAAAGCCGCCCCCATCGCAAGTTTGGGTCTCCCTCGGTGGACAGGGCCGTTGGCCGCCCACAAATTCCGCCCGGACCCGCGCGGCGAGGCCTTCCGGTCACCGCCGCGCGCTTTGCGCAAGGCGTCAGCCGGCCTTGTAGCGATTTGATATCACGGAACTCCCCAGGCTGGTCAGGACCACGGTCACGATCAGCAGCAGGAATGCCAGCGCAGCACCGAAAGGCCAGTTCGAGGCGCGCGCGAACTGCTCGTAGACCGCCGGAGCCATCATCTGGAACTGCGGCCCGCCCAGCAGGAGCGGCGTGGCATAGGCGTTCATGCACAGGATAAAGACCAGCGTCGCGCCGGCGAGCACCCCGGGCAGCGACAGCGGCATGAGCACCCGGAAGAAGGATCGGGCCGGTCGCGCCCCAAGGTTGGCGGCGGCTTCCTCGACCTGGCGCGGAATGCTCTCGATCACCGAGGCGAGTGTCAGGATCATGTAGGGCAGCACGATGCCCACGGTGGCGAAGATGACCGCCCCCGGCGTGTAGAGCAGCTGCAGCGGCTCGGCGATGATCCCCGCCCCGCGCAGCGAGGCATTGACCAGACCATCGGTGCTCAGCAGGGCAAGATATCCCGCCGAGCGCACCACACCCCCCACCAGAAGCGGGAACATGGTGAGAATGGTCAGCTTGCTCTTCCAGCGGCCTTCCATGCGGGCCAGCCAATAGGCCGGCCCATAAGCCAGAAGCGTCGTGAGAACCGTGCAGGTCAGCGCGACCGCGATCGTGGTCGTCAGAATCTTCTGGTAGTAGGGATCGGCCACGGCACGCGCGTAGTTCTCGAAGGTGAACGCCTGCTTCATCAGGTAGAGCGGATCGAAGACATTGAATGAATACCGCAACATCAGAAGCATCGGCGCCCCGAGTAGAAGCAGCACCAGAAGACCGGCCGGAAGAACAAGTTTTGCCATGGATCAGCCCTTGAGAATGCGGTTCCAGGAATCCAGCATCGACGCCTGGTTCTCCATGATGAAGTCGAGGTCCGGCTGCCACAGGCGGTTCTGCTCGGCTTCGGTGAAGCCGATTTTGGCCTCGAGTTCGGGCGAGATGGACCCTTTGCTGACGGTGGGAAGGTAGCCCATCTTCTCGGCGAAGGCCGCCTGCGCCGCCGGATCGAGAAGCGCGTCCATGTAGGTCATGCCGCCCTCGGTGTTGCGGGCATTCTTCGGCACCGCCGCCTCGTAGACCGCCGGGAAGGCGCCTTCTTCGGGGATCACCCAGCCGAGGTCGATGCCGTCGTTGCTCCAGCTGTAACCACGCGCGGCCGAGATGATGGTCATCCAGATATCGCCCGACGCAAGCGCCTGACCGACCGCTTCGGTCGACGGCAGCAGCTTGGCGTCAAGCTCCTTCCAGCCCTGAACGCCTGCCTCGGCCCCCGAGAAGTCCGACAGCGTCCCGCCGTTGGCGACCGCGGCATAGGCCATGTTCGAGGTGTAGAGGAAATCGCTCAGTCCGATCTTGCCCTTGTAGGCGGGGTTCCAGAGCTCGGCGATGGATTCCGGCGGCGTCGTGATCAGATCCTTGCGGTAGACGATGGCATGGGCCGAGTAGATCAGCGGCACCGAGTGCTTCTTCTGCAGGAAAGGCAGGATCTTGTCGTAGCCCGGCACGTTGTCGGCGCTGAGCTCTTCGAGCGCACCGACCTTCGCCGCGGCGTGCATGTCGAAATCCGCCAGCAGGGCGGCGTCCATACTGCCCCGGCGTTGCATGCGCTCGGTGATCAGCTTGGTGCGGCGCGGCACCGGGCCGGACACTTCCTGCAAGATGTTCCAGCCGGCAGGTTCGAGAATGGCCTCGTCCACGTTGACCTTGAGCAGGTCGCCGAAGGTGCCGCCCCATGTGCCGACCACGATGTCCTTGGACTGCGCAAGCGCCGGGGTGGACAGAAGGCCTGTCGCCGAGACGGCAGAGGCGGACGCGAGGAACGCGCGGCGAGAGAGAGGTGTCATGTCAGTTTCTCCTGTTGGGTCTTTTTTGGTTGCAGAATTCTTGGGTCAGGCGTCGAGCAGCCTGGCGCTGGAGCTGCTCCAGGACAGGCGCACGGCATCGCCGGTGCGCAGCCCGGCAAGCGCATCGTCAGGGCCCGGCGTCGCGGCGATCACCGAAACCGGGGTCTGACCGAGCATCACCGTGTATTCGGTCTGGGCCCCCAGGTAGAGGATCTCGCGCACGGCCCCTTCCACCCCCGCGCCGTCGCGGCTGATGGCGATCTTTTCAGGGCGCACCGCATAGAAGCGGGCATCGGCCGCGCCGGAGGCAGCGGCAGGCAGCACCGTGCCGCCCACGGCATGGAACCCATCTTCCGCAACGCGTCCCTCGATCACATTGGACCGCCCGACGAAATCGGCGACAAAGGCATCCGCGGGGCGCTCGTAGAGGTCCTGCGCGGTGCCCGCCTGTCGGACCTTTCCCGCCTCCATCAGCACCAGCCGGTCCGACATCGTCAGCGCCTCTTCCTGGTCATGCGTGACCATCAGCGTGGTCAGCTCCAGCGTCTGTTGCAGCGAGCGGATCTCAGAACGCACCTGCCCCCGGAGCTTCGCATCGAGGTTCGAAAGCGGCTCATCGAGGAGAAAGACCGCGGGGTTCAGCACCAGGCCGCGCGCAAGGGCGACACGCTGCTGCTGGCCCCCGGACAGCTGGCGTGGATACCGGTCGGCGAGATGATCGAGCCGGACGCGCTTCAGCGCTTCGAGACTCTGCGCCTCGCGGTCCGCCTTGCCCACCTTGCGCATCTCCAGCCCGAAGCCGACGTTCTGGGCGACGGTCATATGCGGGAAGAGCGCGTAGGACTGGAACACCAGCGCGGTGTTGCGCTCGTAGGGTGCGAGGCGCGTGACATCGCGCCCGTCGATCACGACCGATCCCGATGTCGGCGCGATGAAGCCCGCCACCATGCGCAGTGTCGTCGTCTTGCCGCATCCCGACGGGCCGAGCAGCGACACGAGCTCCCCCTTGTTGATCTGCATGTTCATGTCCGCGACCGCGACCGCGTCGCCGTATTCCTTGCGGATGTTTACGAGTTCGAGGGATTTCATTCTGATATCTCCGGGCATTCAGACGATGCGGGACAGTTTCACGTAGCGGTCCGTGATCAGCATCATCGCGGCGATGACGACGATCTGCAGGGTTGCCACGGCGGCAAGGGTCGGGTCGATCTGGAACTCCAGGTAGTTGAGCATCGCGATGGGCAGCGTGCTCATGCCGGGCCCGACCAGCAGAAGCGTGAGCTCGAGGTTCTCGAAACTCTGGATGAAGGAGAACATCGAGGCGGCGACGATTGCCGGTCGCATCATCGGCAGCGTCACCCGCCAGAACACCGTGAGCGGGCGCGCCCCGAGGTTCAGAGCGGCCTCCTCGACGCTGCGGTCGAGCCCCTGAAGACCGGCCGTCACCACGCGAACGGTCCAGGGAATGGTCAGCAGGATATGGGCCGCAACCAGGCCGGGCAGCGTGCCGACGATGTCCATGTCGAGCTGGTTCTGCGCCAGCAGGTAGGTCAGGTAAAGCGCCGTGCCTGCCACGATGCCCGGCACGATGATCGGCCCCAGAAGAAAGGTGGTGATCGCCTGCTTTGCGCGGATGTTGCTGCGGACGAGCGCGAGCGAGGCCGCCGTGCCGCAGGGCACCCCGATCAGCGTTGCGATCAGGGCGACCTTGAAGCTCACGACGAAGCCGTCGAAGAACTCGTCCCGGCCAAACGCGTTGCGATACCAGTCGAAGGACAGGCCGCTGGGCGGGAACGAGATGATCGCGTCCCGAAAGAACGACGTGACCACAAGAAGGACAACAGGCAGCAACATCACCGTGTAGGCAACGACAATCCCGCCGCGGTAGATCAATCCAGTCAGTCGCATTTTGCCTCTCCCTTGGGATCGGTGGACAGGAAACAGCAGGCATAGCTGTCGGCCACGGCCTGCAGGGCCTCGACGACATGCGCCTCGAACGCCCCTGCCCTGCCCATCAGGTTCAGCTGGCCGACCGCGTCGCCATGCTGCGCGCGTACGGGCAAGTTGACGATTGCATCGGCGCCGAGGTCCAGGATGGTCTGCCCATCCGGGAACCCGGCCCTGATCGCGGCAGCGCCCTCCGTCAGGACCGGAGCATTGCTGTCGCGCACATGCGCCATTGTCGGCGCATCCGCAAACAGCTTGAAGCCGACGTTCGAAAAGACCTCGGGATGGCTCGTGAAAGTCCGCTCCGCTCGGTCTTCACGATAGCGCAAGGCAGTCAGCGCGCGGATCTCTGTCACTTTCGACAGATCGGCCAGCAGCGTCTCAAAGTTCTGCGGCCCTGTCATGCGGGTGCCTTGTCGGCCGCAAGCGGCAGGTCGAGCCGCGTCTGGCCAAGGTCGACCGAAATGCGCGGCATTCGGCCGTGCGGCACCTTCTTGAAGTGGTCGGCATCCGCCCCGGCGATGGAAAGACGCAGACGGCTCCCCTTGGACAGCGTCCAGGCCGTGGGCAGGAACGGGATGCGGATGGTCTGCAGCTCGCCCAGCGGAAGCGGCACAATGCTGTCGCGCCGGAAGCTGCGGAACGGCCAGTTGATCCGAATGTTGTCTGGCGTCGGCGCCTCTTCGCGGAAGATCGCCCGCAGCACGCCTTCGGTGATGTAGCGCTCCGTGCCGTCCGCCTCGATCTCGGTCAAGTAGACGAAGATCCCGGCGTCGGGGGCGTCGAAGGAGGCGGCGAGCGTCAGCACCGCATGGCCCGCGATCCGGGTGTCTGTCTGCATCGGCGCGCTGTCCCAGTGCAGCATCGGCTCTGTACGTCCCTGCCAATCACAATAGTAGTTCCGCGAATCCATCCCCGCGATCCGCTCGTACCGGGTCTCGAAGCCGGTCCGGGCCTCCGGAACGCTCTGGTAGTGCGCGGTCCCGGCTTCGGCGCCGTCCCCCAGGGCGCCCGCTGCAGCGGGATGCAGCGCACGGACCTGCGGCTGCGGCGGCCAGCTCTCGGCGTCGTTCCAGGTCTCTTCATGCAGCGCGAAATAGGAGACCGGCGGCTCGCTGCGCATCCCTGTCTCGGCCTCCATCAGGTAGGTGTCGAAGAAGCGCAGCACGCAGCCCAGCAGCGGGAAGCTCGGGTTTTCCCCTTCGCGCCAGGGCGAGACGTCGATCCTTGCGCCATGATCCCACGGCCCGAGCACCAGGTGACGCGGGTTCTTGTCGAGGGTGAGGAACCGCGCGATGGCACCATTCGCGTAGCCAGCGCCATCCATCCAGCCCGAGACGGACAGGATGGCCACATCCTCCGGCACGCCTTCGGAATAGGCGTAGGGGCTGATCGAAGCGCTGGAATACTTCGGATCATAGGGCAGCCCCTCTTCGCGATAGCCGAGGTCCGCCATGAAGTCGGTTTGTCGGAAGTTGCCCTGGTGCTCTGCCACCGCCGCCGCGACAAGGGTGCCGTCGGCATCTTCATCCACCGGCTGCGGACCCTCGTAGTCGGGATGCGCGTAGTACTTGTAGTCCTTCAGGAAGCTGCGCTGATCCAGGTCGAGTCCCTTCATCAGGTTGTCGTAGATCTGCGTGAGCGACGTGCACTGCATGCCCCCCGGGAAGTAGTTGTCGGCATAGGTATCCCAGACCGAAAAGAGCGGCGCGATCGCCCGGACCGCCGGGTGCCCGGTCGAGGCCAGGAAGTCCGAGGCGGCGCCAAGGTAGGAAATGCCGGTCGCGCCCAGCACGCCGTTCGACCAGCCCTGCGCAATCACCCAGTCTGCGATCTCGGCACTGTCCAGGCGTTCTGACGGCGAGCGGAACCCGTCGCGCGTGCCGAAGCTGGCACCGGTGCCGCGCACATCGATGACCACCACGGCATAGCCCCGCGGCACGAAGTAGTCGCTGAATTTTCCGGTGTTCGGATTGGGGACAGCGTCGGAGCCCGCCCGCAGCTTGAAGCGGCGGAAATAGGGTGTGAAGAGCAGAAGCGTCGGAAACCGTGCCCCCTCAGGCGCGCCCTCGGGCAGCCAGACGTCGACCGCGAGCCGGCACCCGTCGCGCATCGTCACGTAGACGGAGTCCGGCGCGGAAGGGAGGCTGAAGGGTACAGCGCGCGCCGCTTCGTAGGCGGAAACGCGGCTCTGAAGGTCGGCTTGGGAGGTCATGTGGTCTTCCGTTTGTTGTCTTGCGCTCGTTACAGACGAAGACCACGACTTGCGTAAATTGAATAATTTGACGATTCAGTTACTCATTCCGCAACTATTCAACTGACGACCGACAACAGGGCAGACCACATGGCATTGAACCAGAGAGCGCTCGAGGCCTTCCGGGCTTTCGTCGAAACGGGCTCCGTGAACGGGGCCTCGGATCGGCTGTTGCGGACTCCGCCGCAGATCAGCCGGCTGCTCTCGGCACTCGAGGATGAGCTCGGCTTCCCGGTGCTGACCCGGCACGGGCGAAGGCTGCGGCTCACCCGCGAGGGAAAGGAATTTTATGCGGAAACAGAAAGGGTTATGCAGGCGCTCGACGATGCGGAGCGGCGCGCGGAGCAAATCCGACGCGGCCGAAAGGAGCATCTTCGCATCCTTGTCGCACCGTTCATTTCGCATGCGGTAATCAACAAATCCCTGGCAAGGGTCATGAAGAACCGCCCGCGCATGACCGCGCAAATCGACGCCCGCGTCCGGTTGGATATCGACCTCTGGGTGGGTCAGGAGACCTTCGATCTCGGCATCGCCCCGCTGCCGATCAAGGCAGGGGCCTTCGAGGTCGAGCCTTTCCTCAACCTGCCGATGATGGTGGCGATGCATCCCGACCACCCGCTTGCCGCACAAGAAATAGTCACTTTCGACGATTTTGCGGCCCGGCCGATCGTGTCGACCCACGCCCGATCCCTGCTCGGCCAGCATCTCGAGTCGCTCTGCAACCAGACCGGCAAGCGTCTTGATGTACGCGTCGAAGCCCGCAATGGCGTCATTGCCTGCCAGATGGCCGGCCTCGATCTGGGCTGCTGCCTGACGGACCCGTTCGTCGCACTCTCCAGTGGCGTGGAGTCGCTTGTCCTGCGGCCGTTCGAACCTCTGGGCATTCTTCGCTACGGGTTTCTCTACCCCAGTTGGTCGAGCCACACCGAGGTCGTAGAGGAGGTGGCCGCCGAAATTCGCAAGAGCACGTCCGAACTCGCCGCCTCCATTCTCGGCACCGAGGCGGAAGCGCTACTGCTCTAGCGGCGGGCGAACACCAGGTTCTCAGCACCGATGCCCTGTTGCCACTCCAGGTGGGATGTCCCTTAGCCCGGCAGAGCCGCCGCCCACCTGTCCCGGAATAAGTCGGCAAAAAGAGCCGGAGCGGCTGCCCCGACCCTCGCAGGGCGCCCTACGGCCGCGCTCAGGCGCGGGCAAGACCGCCGCTGCGCTCGCGGAAGATCGCCACCGCAAGAACCGCCCCAAACAGCGCGGCTGCCGCGAAGACAAGGAAGGCCAGGTGGAACCCGCCTGCGGCGATCAGCGGCTGTGTCAGGATCGGCGAGATGAACTGACCGATGAAGAGGCTGAAGGTCAGCGCGCCCGAGGCCATGCCGTGATGCCGCATCGGCACCGCATCCAGCGTGGAGTTCAGCAGCGTCGGCACGATCAGACCCGGCCCCATGCCCACCAGAAGCGAGGCCACGGCAATCATCGGCACCAGCTGCACGTAGCTGATCATGAGGAAACCCGCCGCCAGCATAAGAAACCCCGCGCCCAGCACGCCGCCGCGGCCCAGCAGCGCGCGCAGCCTGGGATAGACCATGGCGACCGCGCCCGCCGCAAAGGTCACGCAGACCATCATCATCGCGGCGGTGCTGGGATCGGTGTAGCCCAGCTCGCGCAGGTAGAAGGCGATCTGCGTCGGCAGGATGTAGAAGGTGGCGAAGGTCAGCGCCAACAGCACGAGCGCGAGCGTCAGCACCATCTGCCAGCCGTCCTGCCCCTGCGCAGTCGGGTGACTGCCATCCTCGTGGGAATGGCTCTTCGGCTCATCGAGGCAGAAGTAGAGGATCGGCAGGTAGATCAGCCCGGTGAGATAAAGCGCGAAGGGATAGAAGGCCGAGTGGTTCGCCAACTGCCCGGCCGTGGCGATGAAGATCAGCCCGCCGAAGTTGATGAAGCTCATCTGCAGACCCATGAACCTGCCGCGTTCGGGGCCGTGGAAGTACTGCGCCACCAGCGCGGTCATCGCGGTCATCAGCATGGCAACGCTGACGCCCAGGATCAGGCGGGTCGCCAGCAGCACGGGCAGCGTCGGAGCCCAGAGCCCGGCGCTGCCGGCGAGCCCGAACAACGCGGCACCGGCGATCAGCATCGCCTTGCGGCCGACGCGATCGACAAGCAGCCCCGCGAAGGGCGCGATCACCGCGACGGTCAGCGAGGGGGCGGTGATCAGCAGGCGGGTGAGCAGCTCCGCATTGGGCGTCGCGGCGAAATAGGCCGCGATCCCTGGCAGACCCGGACTGATGATTGCATTCGACATGACCGTCAGCGTGGCAGCGAGAAGCAACGCGACGGCACGGCGGTCCTTCAGAAGAGAACCCATGGGCGGTACCTGCGGATATTTGGGAGGTTTACAATTTACAAAATCTGTAACTTGTAAGATGAAGACATTCAAGCGGGCAAAGTGACGTTAGGGCCGATACCGATGCCGAGAACAGGACTGGCTCCGGAAGAGCTGAAACGACGCGCAGTCGAGGTGGCCAACCAGCGCATCAAGACGGTGGGGTACAGCAAGCTGCGCGTGACCGATGTCGCCGCCGAGCTGGGGGTCAGCCATGCGGCGCTCTACGCGCATTTCTCGGGCAAGGCCGAGATCCTGGACGCGGTGGTCGGCCACTGGCTGGACATGGCGCAGGAGGAATTGCGCGCAGCGGTCACGGGCCCCGGCACCCCGGAGGAGCGGCTGGAAAACTGGCTGATCCAGCGGCTGCGCCTGAAACGTCAGGCAGCCTTGAAGGATCCCGAGCTCTACGAGGCCTATTGCCAGGCCACCGACCGCTTGCGCGAGGTGGTGCTCCGGCACAAGGCGCTCTGGCGCGACCAGATCGCCATGCTGCTGACCCAGGCGATCCCCGACCTCAAGGACCCCGCCCATGCCGCGCGGCTGGTCCAGTCGGCGATGTACGGTTTCAACCACCCGCGGCTGGTGCTGGAATACCTCGATACCGAGGCGGAGCTGATCGAAGACCGGCTTCGCGATGTTCTGCACACGCTGATCGCAGGACTGCGCAGCATATCCTGAAGCCGTCGAGCACCCCGCGCCACGAGGCTGCAGAAATCTGTGCAGCCTCCCGGCTCAGCGATCCAGCCTGTCGCGCAGCCGGTAGTAGTGAATCGCGATCCCGCCGTAGACCGGATGCAGCCCATGCAGGGGCAGCGACCGGATGCGCGTGTCGGCAGGTATCGGCAGCGGGGTGCCCCGCGCCAGATGGGCCGCCATCGCCTGCCCCAGTGCCACCGACAGCGCCACTCCCCGGCCATTGAAGCCGGTGGCCGCCAGCAGCCCCGGCGCCGGCGCGCAGAGGCGGATGCGGTGGTCCGGCGTCATCGCCACCCGACCAAACCAGCGATGCGAGACCTTGAAACCGGGACCGTAGAGCGCGGCCAGTTCCGCCTCGAGTGCCGCGAAGTCCGAGGCGCGGCGCGGTTCCGCGAAGCTGCCCCTGCCGCCGATCATCAGACGGTTTTCGGGACCGATGCGGAAATAGGTCCCGACCCGCCGGATCTCGGAGGCGCAAGTGCCGCCCGGCAGGATACGCGACAACTGCTCTTCCGAAAGTGGCTCGGTGGCGATCTGGAAGCTGTGCGCCGGCACAACCGCCCGCGACAGCGCCCTGTCGAGCGCGCCCGGCGTGTAGGCATTGGTCGCCAGCACCACCCGGTCAGCCGTGACCTCGAGACCGCTCACCAGTCGCGCCCGCCAACCGCCCTCTGCACGCTCCAGCGTCTCGACAGGCGATCCGGCGTAAAGCCGCGCCCCGGCCCTGCGCGCCGCCTCTGCCAGCCCGTAGGCGAGCTTCAGCGGATGCAACTTGCCCGCCCGCCGGTCCAGCCATCCCCCCTGGAAGCCCTTTGCACCGGTCGCGCGGGCCATTGCCGCTGCATCCAGCCAGTCCACGTCGGCCCCCCGCGCCTGCCATTGCGCCATGCGCGCCCGCAGCCCCGCGAGGTGCACCTGCTTGTTGCCCGCCTGGATCCATCCGTCGCGCTCGGCATCGCAGTCGATACCCAGCCGCTCCACCAGCGCAAAGAGCGTGTCCGCCGTGCGTCCCGCGAACTCGGTCGCCTGCGGACCCCAGAGCGCGTCGAGCACATCGGGATCATCCTTCAGCCCGGGGATCACCTGCCCGCCGTTGCGGCCGGAGGCGCCAAAGCCGGCCTGCTCGGCCTCGAGCAATATGACGGCCACCCCCGCTTCGGCGAGATGCAGCGCGGTCGACAGCCCCTGGAAGCCGCCGCCGATCACCAGCACGTCGGCGCGGGCGCTCTCGTGCAGCGGCGGCAACAGGGGCGCAGCGGGCGCGGTCGCCGCCCAGATCGATTGCAGGTTCAGCGGGCTGGCGGTCATTCTCGGCTCCGTCGCACTTGGGTAAGGCGCGCAACGCGTCCCTAGGGCCGGATTTGCGCTGCCGTCACAGAAGCTTGCCAGACCGCCACCGGTCAAGAGCGTCACGCCCCAGCGCTGTCCACGCCGCGTAGTTGATGCGAAACCCGCCAGCAGAATGCGCATCTTGCTTAGGCTAAGACTACGTCATGATGACAGAGGATATTCTTTTATCTCACCCAGCACCGGGTCACCTTCGCCACGGAATTGACGCAGCGCACCGTTGGAAAGGATGCTCCCATGCCCGTTGAAACGACCGAAGTCCTGGTGATCGGCGCCGGACAGGCCGGTATCGCCGCAAGCGAGCACCTGAGGGCCCACGGGATCCCCCATATCGTGCTGGAGCGCAGCCGCATCGCCGAGCGCTGGCGCTCGGAACGCTGGGACTCGCTGGTTGCCAACGGTCCCGCCTGGCACGACCGCTTCCCGGGATTGGCATTCGCTGGCGATCCCGATGCCTTCGTGCCCAAGGAGCAGGTGGCCGATTATTTCGAGGCCTACGCGAAGAAGATCGACGCCCCGGTGCGCTGCGGCGTCGAGGTGACCCGCGTGACCCGGCTTTCCGGCCGCCCCGGCTTTCGCGTCGAGACCAGCGCGGGGACGATCGAGACCGTCCATGTGATCTCGGCCACCGGTGCCTTCCAGACCCCTTCGATCCCGCCGCTGGTGCCGCAGACCGCCGGGCTGACGCAGATGCATTCGAGCCAGTATCGAAATCCCGGCCAGTTGCCCGAGGGCGCGGTGCTGGTGGTCGGCGCGGGCTCCTCGGGCGTGCAGATCGCCGACGAGCTGCTCGCCGCCGGGCGCAAGGTCTATCTTTCGGTCGGCCCGCACGACCGCCCTCCGCGCGCTTACCGGGGCCGTGATTTCGTCTGGTGGCTGGGCGTGCTGAACAAATGGGACGCCGAGGCCAACCCTTCCTCCGAGCACACCACCATCGCCGTCAGCGGCGCCCATGGCGGCCACACGGTGGATTTCCGCAAGCTCGCCGCGCGCGGCATGACGCTTCTTGGCCGGACCGAGGCCCACGAGAACGGCACCATGCGCTTTGCCCCCGATCTGGCGGCGAATGTCGCCGCCGGTGATGCCAACTACCTCTCGCTGCTTGACGAGGCCGATGCCTATGTCACCGCCAACGGGCTCGACCTGCCCGAGGAACCGGCGGCCCGCGAGATCGGCGCGGATCCGGCCTGCATGACCGACCCCATCCGCGCGCTCGATCTGGCGGGCGCGGGGATCACCACGATCCTCTGGGCCACGGGCTTCACCAGCGACTACGGCTGGCTGCAGGTGGACGCGTTGGACGCGGCGGGCAAGCCCCGGCACCAGCGGGGTGTCTCCTCGGCCCCGGGCGTCTACTTCCTCGGCCTGCCCTGGCAGACCCGGCGCGGATCGTCCTTCATCTGGGGCGTCTGGCACGACGCGAAATACGTGGCCGACCATATCGCCAAGCAGCGCGGCTACCTCGCCTATGCGCCGGCGGCAAAGCCTGCGCCAGAGATGGCCTAAGCCCCGACAGCCGAAATGACCCGCGCCCGGAAGGCCCCCGCCTTCCGGGCGAACTGCCGTCCAACCAATGCCGCCCGACAGGGCCGAAAGACCGCCCCCCTGGAGATCCAAGATGCAGACCCTCTCTCACTACACCTCCCGCGCCGCCGCCCTGAACTTCCGCACGGAGGCTTGGATCGACGGGCGCTACGTACCCGCCGCCTCCGGCGCGCGCTTCGAGACCGTCAACCCCGCCACAGCCGAAGTTCTGACCGATGTCGCGCGCGGCAGCGCCGAGGACATCGACCGCGCCGTGGCCGCCGCCCGGCGCGCCTTCGACGACCGCCGCTGGGCCGGCAAGACGCCGGGCGAGCGCAAGGAGGTGCTGCTGCGCCTCGCGACCCTGCTGCGCGAGAACCTCGAGGAATTCGCGCTTCTGGATACCCTCGACATGGGCAAGCCCATCTGGGAGACGGTCAACGTAGATGCCCCCGGTTCGGCGCATTTCTTCCAGTGGCACGCCGAGGCGATCGACAAGCTCTATGACGAGGTGGCCCCGACCGGCGGGCGCGATCTGGCGCTGATCCGCCGCGTGCCGCTCGGCGTCGTCGGCGCGGTGGTGCCGTGGAATTTCCCGCTCGACATGGCGACATGGAAGCTCGCCCCGGCGCTCGCAGCGGGCAACTCGGTGGTGCTGAAACCCGCTGAGCAGTCGCCGCTCTCGGCCCTGCGCCTTGCCGAACTGGCCGCCGAGGCGGGGCTGCCCGATGGCGTTCTCAACGTGGTGCCGGGCTTCGGCGAGGACGCGGGCCAAGCGCTCGGCCGTCACCCGGACGTCGACTGCCTCGTCTTCACCGGCTCCACCGAGGTCGGCAAGATGTTCCAGCGCTATGCCGGCGAGAGCAACATGAAGCAGGTCTGGCTGGAGACCGGTGGCAAGAGCCCGAACCTGATCTTCGCCGATGCAGATCTCGACGCCGCCGCCGACAAGGCCGCCTTTGGCATCTTCTTCAACCAAGGCGAGGTCTGCTCTGCCAACTCGCGGATGCTGGTGCACGAGAGCATCGCCGAGGAGATGATCGCGCGCATGAAGACCCGCGCCGAGGCCATCGTGCCGGGCAACCCGCTCGACCCCGAGACCAAGATGGGCGCCATGGTCGATGCCCGCCACGCCGAGCGGGTCGCCGGGTTCCTCGCCTCGGGCAAGCAGGACAGCCGCCTGATCGCGGGCGGCGAGCGGCTGACGCTGGGCGGCTCGGACGCCTTTATCCAGCCGACGGTCTTTGCCGACGTGCCGCGCGACGCGCGTATCGCCCGTGAGGAAATCTTCGGCCCGGTGCTGGCGATCCAGACCTTCAAGGACGACGCCGAGGCCATCGCCATCGCCAATGACAGCGTCTACGGCCTCGCCGCCTCGGTCTGGACCCGCGACCTAAGCCGCGCCATGGCGGTCTCGGACGCGCTGGTGGCGGGCACGGTCTCGGTCAACACCGTCGACGCCCTCTCTGCCATGACCCCCTTTGGCGGGATGAAGCAGTCGGGCTTTGGCCGCGACCTGTCCATCCACTCCTTCGACAAGTATTCCGCTCTGAAGACCGTCTGGATCAGCTATTGAGGGTTCTGGCGCAGCGGGGCGGGGTGTATTAGGGAGAACCTAACGTACCCCATCCCGGAGCAAGCCATGCCCTTACGCTTTACCCTGCGCCAGATGGAATATTTCGTCGCCGTGGGCGAGTGCGGTTCGATCGCGCTCGCCGCCGAGAAGGTGAACGTGTCTTCGCCGTCGATCTCGGCGGCGATCTCGCAACTCGAGGCCGAGTTCGGCCTGCAGCTCTTCATCCGCCGCCACGCCCACGGCCTGTCGCTGACCCAGGGCGGCGCACGCTTCATGACCGTGGCGAAGGAACTGCTCGACAAGGCGGCATCCCTCGGCGATCTGGCCAATGACATTTCCGGGCAGGTGCGCGGCCCGCTCAACGTCGGCTGCCTGCTGACCTTCGCGCAAATCGTGCTGCCGCAACTGCGCCGCAGCTTCGTCGATGCCTGGCCCGGGGTCGAGTTCCGCCAGTTCGAGCGCGACCAGCAGGAGCTCTTCGACGCGCTGCGCTCGGCGCGCATCGACGTGGCGCTGACTTACGATCTGAACGTGCCCGCCGATCTCGAGTTCATCCCGCTGATCGAACTGCCGCCCTTCGCCCTCGTCCACGAGGAGCACGAGCTGGCGCATCTCGACAGCGTCACCCCCGCCGAGCTGGCCGATTACCCGATGGTGCTGCTCGACCTGCCGATGAGCGGCGATTATTTCCTGTCGTTCTTCAGCAAGCTCGGCATCACCCCGATGATCGCCGAACGCACCCGCGACATCGCGGTGATGCGCTCGCTGGTGGCCAATGGCTTCGGCTACGGCATGGGCAATACCCACCCGGCGACCGAGCTTGCCCCCGATGGCCGCCGCCTGCGCTTCATCCCGATGACGGGCCC
This sequence comes from Roseobacteraceae bacterium, assembly GCA_048381755.1. GTDB lineage: Bacteria > Pseudomonadota > Alphaproteobacteria > Rhodobacterales > Rhodobacteraceae > Salipiger. The sequence goes on along the minus strand of JBLXGS010000007.1, from coordinate 205,834 downwards.
GGTCCGCAGCCTCAACCTCGGGCTGCTGATGAGCGAAGGCGCACGGGGCTCGCGCACGGTGCGCGCATTTATCGAGCATGCACAGGCCGCGATCACCGAAACCCGCGCGCCGGGGCTTCAGGTCCGGCCCAAGGGTGCATGAAACGGCATTCTGCCCGCGCTTCAGAAACGCATATGTCCTTGGCATAAAGCCGCTTTAATCAGCCATTAGTCTGAGCCTAATTCAAGCTTCCAGAAGGTATAATTTACTCGAAGCCCGCACCAAACGATCAACGCTCCAGCCCGGCAACCACAGGCCGCCAAGGAGAAGACGGTGCGCAATCCCAGCTACGATATCCTTTTCGAACCCGCCAAGATCGGCCCGCTGACCGCGAAGAACCGCTTCTACCAGGTGCCGCATTGCAACGGCGGCGGCTATCGCGACCCGTCGGCGGTCGCCGAGATGCGCGGCATCAAGGCCGAGGGCGGTTGGGGCGTCATCTTCACCGAGCAGACCGAGATGCACCACACCTCGGAAATCACCCCTTTTATCGAGCAGCGCCTCTGGGACGACGCCGACATCCCGGCGCTGCGCCGCATGTCCGACGCGATGAAATCCCAGGGCGCGCTGGCGGGCATCCAGCTGGCCTATTCGGGGATCAACGGCCCGAACCTCTACACCAAGGAAGTGCCGCTGGCCCCCTCCGCCCTGCCGATCCGCACCTTCACCAACGACCCGGTGCAGGCCCGCGCGATGGACAAGACAGACATCCGCGACCTGCGCCGCTGGTTCGTCAACGCCGCCAAGCGCTCGAAGATCGCCGGCTTCGACCTGATCTGCCTCTATGGCGCACATGGCTTCGGCATCTTCCAGCACTTCCTGTCGCGCGCCACAAACCAGCGTACGGACGAATACGGCGGCTCGCTGGAGAACCGCGCCCGCTTCGTCAACGAGGTGATCGCCGACATGCGCGACGCCGTCGGCGACACCATGGGCATCACCCTGCGGGTCAGCCTCGACGAGACCATCGGCCAGCTCGGTTTCTCCAACGCCGAGGTGCGCGAGTTCATCGAGATGAACGCAGACCTGCCCGACCTGTGGGATCTGGCGCAGGGCACCTGGGAGGATTGCTCGGGTCCGTCGCGCTTCAAGGAAGAGGCGGCGCAGGAGGTGCTGGTCAATGGCATCCGCGAGCTGACCTCGAAGCCGGTGGTCGGCGTCGGCCGCTTCACCTCGCCCGACGTGATGGCGCGACTGGTGAAGCACGGCGTGCTCGACTTCATCGGCTGCGCCCGCCCGTCGATCGCCGATCCCTTCCTGCCCAAGAAGATCGAGGAAGGCCGCATCGAGGACATCCGCGAATGCATCGGCTGCAACATCTGCATCACCGGCGACATGACCATGTCGATCAGCCGCTGCACGCAGAATCCGACCTTCATGGAAGAGTGGCGCAAGGGCTGGCACCCCGAGAAGATGAACACCAAGGGCGACAGCTCCAACGTGCTGATCGTCGGCAGCGGCCCCGCTGGTCTGGAGGCGGCGCGCGCGCTCAGCTTGCGCGGCTATGACGTGGCGCTGGCCGAGGCGGGCACTGAGCTGGGCGGCCGCGTCGCCCGCGAGCGGCTGCTGCCGGGGCTTTCCGCCTGGGGCCGCGTGGCCGACTACCGCACCTACCAGCTGTCGCAGCGGCCCAATGCCGAGACCTATTTCGACAGCCGCCTCACCGCGCAGGACATCCTAGAGTTCGGCTTCGAGAACGTCTGCATCGCCACCGGCTCGCATTGGCGTGCCGATGGCGTGTCGCGCCAGCACGTGGTGCCGATGCCCGCCGATCCCGCCATGCCGGTGTTCACCCCCGACGACATCATGGCCGGCAGGCTGCCCAAGGGCGAGGTCGTGCTTTTCGACGACGATCACTATTACATGGGCGGCGTCATTGCCGAGCTGCTGGCCAAGGCCGGCTGCACCGTGACCTTCGTCACCCCCTCGGCCTACGTCTCGGACTGGACGCTGAACACGCTCGAACAGGCGGCGATCCACCGCCGTCTCGTCGAGGCGGGCGTGAAGATCGTGCTCAACACCGGCATCGCCGAACTGAAGGCGGGCGAGGTGGTGACCGAATGCACCTACACCGGCCAGACTTCGGCCCTCGGCTGCGACGCAGTGGCGATGGTCGCCTCGCGCATCTCGGATGATGCGCTCTACCACGAGCTGAGGGCGCGCGAAGCCGACTGGGCCGACGCCGGCATCAAGTCGGTCAAGCTGATCGGCGATGCCGCCGCGCCGGGCCCGATCGCCTGGGCCACCTACGCCGGCCACCGCTACGCCCGCGAGCTTGACATGCCCGACATCGGCGACGCGCTGCCGTTCCGCCGCGAGGTCACGCAGCTCGCCTAACCCCCGTCCGGCGCCGCAGGGGAGGGTGGCGCCGGGCCCCAGACACAGGGATCTCACCATGACACGCGGAAAGGCCGTAGAAGTCTTCAACGTCTCGAAGAGCTTCGGCGACTATCAGGCGCTCGACCACGTCGATTTCAACATCCACGAGAACGAGTTCTTCACCCTGCTCGGCCCCTCGGGCTGCGGCAAGACCACGCTGCTGCGGATGATCGCCGGCTTCGAGACCCCGAGCGAGGGCGGCATCGTGCTCTTCGGGCAGGAGATCGACCAGCTGCCCGCGCACAAGCGGCGGGTGAACACCGTGTTCCAGAGCTACGCGCTGTTTCCGCACATGACGCTGGCGCAGAACATCGCCTTCGGGTTGGAGAATCTCGGATGGGACAAGCCGCGCCGCGAGGCCCGCGTCGCCGAGATGCTCGAGCTGGTGCATATGACCCCCTTCGCCAGCCGCCGCCCCGACCAGCTGTCGGGCGGCCAGCGCCAGCGCATCGCGCTGGCCCGCGCGCTCGCCCCCGAGCCCAAGGTGCTGCTGCTCGACGAGCCGCTTTCGGCGCTCGACCTGAAGCTGCGGCAGGCGATGCGGGACGAGTTGCGCGAGCTTCAGCGCAAGACTGGCATCACCTTCATCTTCGTGACCCACGACCAGGAAGAGGCGCTCGACATGTCCGACCGCATCTGCGTGCTGGGCCAGGGCCGGGTGCAGCAGATCGGCACCCCCGCCGAGATCTACGAAGAGCCGGAGAACCGCTTCGTCGCCGACTTCATCGGCGAGACCAACTTCCTCGACGCCGAGGTGATCGCGCTCGACGGCGCCCGCGCCCGCATCCGCACCCCGCTGGGGCTGGAGTTCGACGCGGCGCAGAAGGGGCTGACCGGCCCCGGCCCGGCGACCCTGTCACTGCGCCCCGAGAAGATCGGCCTGCAGGAGCAGGCCACGGGCAACGTGCTGACCGGCACCATCCGGTCGCGCAACTACATGGGCGGCTACACCCATTTCGTCGTCGAGACCGGCGGCGCCTCGCTGCGCGTCTCGCGCCGCAACGCGGTCAGCCAGGCAGAAAGCTACGCCGTCGGGCAGGAAGTTCAGCTCGGCTTCCGCGACGAGTCCGTGCGGGTGCTGGCCCAATGAGGAGCGCTCGTGTCTGGGGCCTGATGCCCGCCTGGGTGCTGATGCTGGGCACGCTTATGGTGCCGCTGCTGATCGTCGCTGCCGTTTCGGTGGCCGAGCGCGGCGCCTACGGCGGCTTTGCCTGGGATTTCAATCCGCTCTCCTACCGGGAGATCCTGTTCAGCGAGGATTGGGACGGCAACCTCGTCTTCGATCCGAAGTACCTGTCGATCATCGGGCGCACGCTGCTGCTGGCCGGGGCCACCACGCTGATCTGCATGGCGCTGGCGCTGCCCGTGGCCTACGTCATCGCCACCCGCCCGCCGAAGACCAAAGCCCTGCTGATCTATCTCGTCACCCTGCCCTTCTGGGTGTCGATGATCGTGCGCGTCTACGCCTGGCTGATCATCCTCGGCAATGAGGGCTTCGTCGGCCGCTTCTGGCACTGGATCGGCGGCGAGGGCACATTGCTCTTCACCCCCGGCGCGATGCTGGTCGGCATGGTCTACAGCTACATCCCGCTGATGGTGCTGCCGGTCTTCGCCGCGATCGAAAAGCTCGACCCGGCGCTGCTCGAGGCGGGCGCCGACCTCTACGGCAGCCGCTGGGCCACGGCGCGCCGGGTGATCCTGCCGCTGACATGGCCCGGCCTCGCCGCCGGGGCGGTGCTGGTCTTCGTGCCGGCGCTCGGCACGGTGCTCGAGCCGATGCTGCTTGGCGGCGGCAAGCAGATGATGATGGGCACGCTGATCCAGACCCAGTTCGGCGGCGCGCGCAACTGGCCCTTCGGGGCGGCGGTGGCGCTGGTGCTGATGGCGATGGTGGTCATCGTGCTGGTGATCAACGCCCGCCGCTCGATGAGCCGGGAGGTCCGCGCATGAGCAATCCGCACAACGTCCGCCATTATCCCGGCGCGGGGCTGGTCACCTGGGTGTTCTTTCTCTGGCTCTACGCGCCCATTGCCGTGGTGATCTGGTTCTCGTTCAACGAAAACCGCCTCGTCTCGGTCTGGACAGGTTTTTCGATGAAGTGGTACGAGGCCGCGCTGACCAACCGCGCGCTCTTGGATGCGCTGCGCGTCTCGCTGACCGTGGCGATCATCGCCACCACCGTCGCCACGCTGGTCGCACTCTCGGCCGCCATGGTGCTCAGCCGCAACGAGACCATGCGCTTGCGTCGCCTGTCGGAGACCGTGGTGAACCTGCCGCTGCTGCTGCCCGAGATCGTCGTCGCGGTGGCCTCGCTGATCCTCTTCTCGCAACTGGGCTTTTCCAACGGCATGGCGCGGCTGATCGTGGCACATTCGGCCTTCTGCACGCCGTTTGCCTTCCTGCCGATCCGCGCCCGGATGCAGGGCATGAGCCGCGATTACGAAGAGGCCGCCAAAGACCTCTACGCCGCCCCCTTCACCGCCTTCCGGCGGGTGACGCTCCCGCTGATCCTGCCCGGCGTCTTTGCCGGGGCGATGCTGGCTTTCGTGATCTCGATGGACGATTTCATCACCTCGAACCTGCTCGCCACCGGCGGCACCACCACGCTGCCGGTCTACATCTTCGGCCTGATCAAGCAGGGCACCACGCCCGAACTCAACGCGATCTCGACGCTGCTGATCCTCGCCTCGCTCATCATTGCGACCTTCGCGCTGGTCCTCTCGGCCCGGTCAATGCGGCGCGCGTGATACCTCCCAACGAAAAACCAACAGGAGAGACATCCATGAAACTCAAGACCATGCTCGGCGCGGCCACCGCCGTCGCCCTTGCGCTGCCCGCCTACGCCGAGGGCACGCTCAACCTCTACACCTGGTCCGACTCCATCGCGCCCGAACTAATCGAGAAGTTCGAGGCGCAGACCGGCCTCACCGTCAACACCGACGGCTTCAACTCCAACGAGGACGCGCTGACAAAGCTGCAGGCGGGCTCATCCGGCTATGACATCGTCACCCCCTCGCAGCACTTCGTGAAGATCATGATCGACGAGGGGCTGCTCGAGGAGATCAACGCCAAGGACCTCGCCGCCTATGCGCAGGTGGACGACAAGTGGAAGGGCCAGTGGTGGGATCCCGAGAACGCCTACTCGATCCCGCTCGCCTATGGCACCGCCGGCTTCGCGGTGAACCGCGACGTCTACGAAGGCCCGATCGACAGCTGGGAGGTCTACTTCACCCCGCCCGCCGACCTGAAGGGCAAGGTCGCCTCGTTGTCCTACCCGGATGAGGTCGTGGGCGCGGCGCAGCTCTATCTCGGTGTGCCCTTCTGCTCGGAGGACAAGTCCGAGATGAAGAAGGTCTACGACCTGCTCATGGCGCAGAAGCCCGACGTGGCTGCCTACAGCTCGGACAACATCGAGAACCGCATCGGCACCGGCGAGGTCGGCGCGCACTTCTGGTGGGACGGCAACGTGCTGAAGACCCGCAATGACGGTGCCAACATCGTCTACGCCGAGCCCAAGGAAGGCCTCGTCGGCTGGCTCGACAGCTTCGTCGTGCCGAAGGGCGCGGCCAATGTCGAGGGTGCGAAGCAGTTCATCGACTTCATGTCCGAGAAGGGAAACGCGACGATCCAGTACAACTACTACGCGCACTCGTCGCCCGTGGAACTGGACCTCGAAAAGGCCAAGTACACCCCCGAGAACGCTCCCGAGCTGTTCCCGACAGTGCCGGTCGAGTTCTCCAAGGCCTGCTCGCCCGCCGCGCAGGATCTGGTGACCAAGGTCTGGACCGACCTGCTGCAATAAGCGCAGCGCGTGCGACTACCGCGCCCGGCCGGACACGCTCCGGCCGGGCACCTTCCTTTGATCGAAAGACCCGATGCCATGACCCGGACCAGCCCCCAGACGATCGAGATCCACAACGCCCGCGACATCTACAGCCAGCAGCCCGTCTCCATGCGGCTGAAGGACGGGCGGATCGACTGGATCGGCGCGCCCGGGGACATGCCCGAGGGCGCAGGCGATGCTCGGCATATCGAGGCCGGCGGCCTCTGGGTCTCGCCCGGCCTCTGCGACAGTCACCTGCATCTCTTCACCGGTGGCATCACGCTCACCCAGCTGAACCTCTTCGGCATCGACAATCGCGAGGATTTCGCCGCCGCGCTTGGCGACTACCGCAAGGGCCGCGAGGCCGAGCCGCTGCTCTGCGCCATCTCGGCCAACTACGAGATCCTCGGCCCCGGCACCCGCCCCGATCGCCATGCGCTCGACGCGCTGCTGCCGGACCAGCCGCTGGTGATCTACGCCGTCGATCTGCACACCTCCTGGGCCAACACCCCCGCGCTCACCGCCGCCGGGCTGCTGGACCACGTCCCCGAGGTGAAGAACGCCGAGATCGTGCTCGGGCCGGACGGCAAGCCCAATGGCGAGCTGCGCGAGGGCAACGCCATGCGTCTCGTTGGCAAGCTCTCGACCAACGGCGGGCGCGACAATGCCGCCATGGCCGGCGACGAGCCCGACCCGGTGACCGAGGCCGAGCGCGCCGCCGACAAGGCCGCGCTCGCCGCCGCCATGCAGGCCTGCGCCGCCTATGGCATCACCACCGGCGTCAACATGGACGGCAATCTCTATCAAGCCGAGCTGCTGTCGGAGATGGAGCGCGACGGCGCGCTGCCGATCCGCGTCTCGCTGGCCATGCGCCTGTCGCCCGCACATGACGAGGCGCGCATCGCCGAGCTGATCGAGGCCGCCACCCGGCAGGGCTCGGACAAGCTGTCCTTCGGCCGCATCAAGATGTTCCTCGACGGTGTCTTCGACACATGGACCGCCTATCGCACCGACGACTACCCGGACCGCGCCGGCTTCCGCAGCGAGCCGCTTTTCGCCCCCGAGCGTTTCGAGGCGATCTGCAAGGCCGCCGACGCCAAGGGGTTGCAGATACAGGTGCATTGCGTCGGCGATGCGGCGGTGAAAACCGCGCTCGACGGTTACGAGGCGGCGCGCGCGGCAAATGGCGCGCGAGATGCGCGCCACCGCGTCGAGCATATCGACATGCTGCATCCGGACGATCTGGCCCGCTTCGCGGCGCTCGACGTGGTCGCCTCGATGCAGCCGGTGCACCCGCCGGGCTCCAGCGGCTTGCCGCTCGAGCCGACCGTCTCGATCATGGGCCGAGATCGCTGGAAGGATACCTTCCCCTGGAAGACCCTGCAGGACGCTGGCGCCAGGCTCGTCTTCGGCACCGACTGGCCGACCGCGCCGCTCTCGCCGTTCAACGCCATCCATTCGGCGCTGGCGCGCCAGCCCTGGGCCGAAGACGTGCCGGACCAGCGCATCCCCTTCGAGGCGGTGATCGACGCCTATACCTCGGGCGGCGCGCATGCGCTCTTTGCCGAGGCCTCGCGCGGAAGGCTGAAGGCGGGCATGGTAGCGGACGTGGTGCTGCTGCAGGGCGATCCCCGCGCCCTGCTCGGCAGCGACAAAGCCTGCCGCGCCCATACCACCATCTGCGACGGGCAGATCGTCTACGAGGCGGAGGCCTGATGCAGCCCCGCGTCGAAGAGCTGCTCGCCCGGCTGGTCGCCTTCCCCACGGTTTCGGCCAGGTCCAACCTCGCGCTGATCGACTGGGTGCAGGAGTTTCTGCAAGACGCGGGGTTCACCGTCACCCGGATCGACGCGCAGGATGCGCCCAAGGCCGGGCTGCTGGCGAAGTTCGGCGCGGGAGACGGCGGCACGCTGCTCTCGGCCCACAGCGATGTGGTGCCGACCGAGGGGCAGGACTGGTCCGTCGATCCCTTTGCCTTCACCCCGCGCGGCGACCGGCTGCACGGGCGCGGCACCACGGACATGAAGGGCTTCGTCGCCTGCGTGCTGGCATTGGCGGAGAGCTTCCGCGAGACGCCCCCGGCGCGCCCGGTCAGCATCGCGCTCAGTTGGGACGAGGAAGTGGGCTGCCGCGGCATCCCGCAGATGATCGACCACGTCATCCCGGTACTCGGCAAACCCGACCTCTGCGTCGTCGGCGAGCCGACCCTGATGCGCCTCGCCTTGGGTCACAAGGGCAAGGCCAGCTACCGGGCCACCTGCAACGGCGAGCCCGGCCATTCCGCCATGGCCCCGCGCTTCACCAATGCGCTGCACCTCGCCGCAGAGCTGATCACCGCGCTGCGCAAGGAGCAGACGCGCCTGCTTGCCGATGGGGCGCAGGACGGTGCCTATGATATCCCCTCGTCGACGGTGCATGCTGGGAAGATGCGGGGCGGCGTCGCTCTCAACATCGTACCCGAGCTCGCCGAGGTCGACTTCGAAATCCGTCACCTCGCCGCGGAACAGCCGCAGGACATTCTGGAGCGCATCCGTTCGGCATTGCCCGAGGGCATCGAGATCGCACAGATCAGCGCCTACCCCGGCCTCGACAGCAACCCGGCCCAGCCCGCGCTCCAAAGCCTCGCCGCGCTGCTGCCCGATCCCACCCCGATCAAGGTCTCCTACGGCACCGAGGCGGGCTTCTTCGCCGCGCTGGAGATTCCCACCGTGGTCTGCGGCCCCGGCACCATGGAGGATGGTCACCAGCCCGACGAGTCCATCGCGCGGGATCAGCTTGCGCTCTGCTCCGATGTGCTGAACCGGCTGACACGCGTCGCCGCATGAAAAAAGGCCGGTCGCGCAGCTGCGCGACCGGCCTTTTCTTTCGGGCTCAAGGCTTCCGGAAATGAGGGGGCCGCGCCCCCTCGCCCGGGTCAGCTCCCGGTCAGACCTTGGCGGCCACGCCGTAGATCTGCGCGATGCGCTCGACCGCGGCCTCGGGCGACAGTTCCTCGCTCTCGCCGGTGCGGCGCGAAGTCAGCTCGACCACGCCGTTCTTCAGACCGCGCGGACCGACGGTGATGCGCCAAGGCAGGCCGATCAGATCCATGGTGGCGAACTTGCCACCCGCCCGCTCGTTGCGGTCGTCGTAGAGCGGCTCCAGCCCCAGCGCGGTGAGCGACTTGTAGAGCGCCTCGCAGGCCGCATCCGCCTCGTCGTCGCCCTGCTTGAGGTTGACGATGCCGCAATGGAACGGCGTGACACCCTCGGGCCAGATGATGCCCTTGTCGTCGTGGCTGGCCTCGATGATCGCGCCCAGCAGGCGCGACACGCCGATGCCGTGCGAACCCATGTGCACCGGCACCTTGTTGCCTTCGTTGTCGACGACGGTGGCGCCCATCGGCTCCGAGTACTTGGTACCGAAGTAGAAGATCTGGCCGACCTCGATGCCGCGCGCGGTGCGGCGGCGCTCCTCGGGGACCTCGGCGAAGATCGCCTCGTCGTGGGTCTCGTCGGTGCGGGCGTAGCGCGAGGTGAATTCCTCGAGCACCGCCTGGCACTGCTCGACCGAGTCGTAGTCGATCTCGCGGTCACCGAACTTCAGCTCGGTGATCTGGCTGTCATAGAACACCTCGGATTCGCCGGTCTCCGCCAGCACGAGGAACTCGTGGGTGTCGTCGCCGCCGATCGGGCCGCTGTCCGCGCGCATCGGGATCGCCTGCAGGCCCATGCGCTCGTAGGTGCGCAGGTAGCTGACGAGGTGACGGTTGTAGGCGTGCAGCGCGTCTTCCTTCGTGAGGTCGAAGTTGTAGCCGTCCTTCATGTAGAACTCGCGGCCACGCATCACGCCGAAGCGCGGGCGGATCTCGTCGCGGAACTTCCACTGGATCTGGTAGAGCGTCAGCGGCAGGTCCTTGTAGCTGCCGACGTGGCTGCGGAAGATATCGGTGATCAGCTCTTCGGCGGTGGGGGTGAACAGCATGTCGCGATCATGGCGATCACGGATGCGCAGCATCTCCTCGCCGTAATCGTCGTAACGGCCGGACTCGCGCCACAGGTCCGCCGACTGGATGGTCGGCATCAGCATCGGGATATGGCCCGCGCGCTTCTGCTCCTCGTGGATGATGTCCTCGATCTTGCGCAGCACCTTGAAGCCGAGCGGTAGCCAGGAATAGATCCCGGCGCTCGATTGCTTGATCATGCCGGCGCGCAGCATGTAGCGGTGCGAGACGATCTGCGCCTCGGAGGGCGTTTCTTTCAGAACGGGCAGGAAATAACGGCTCAGACGCATGCGGGCCTCCCGGAAATTGGCGTTTCGCCCGGGTTAGGCGAAGGCCGCGCCAAGAGCAAGTGCCCTGCGCTCCGGGCGGCGGCAGAGACGCCCCAGCACCCCCTCGAACCGGCAACGCATGACGCCGCCACGGGCGCCGACGCCCGCGGCGTGTCAGCTTGCGCCTCAGCCCGCTCCTTAGATGGGGGTGGAATGGGCCTGTTCGGTGAGGATCAGAAACAGCGGCAGGAGAAGAAAAACCCAGATAACAAGACCGCGCAGCATGGCTGCTCCTTCGCAATAGGACTGAAAAATCGTCATTCAAATTCAACGCCTCCCAGACTGCCCCCATCTTGCCCCCTGATCCAGTGCGAAATCGTCGCAAGAGTGTCTCGGACTTGAAAACAAAGGAGGAAGCGGCGATGAAGGACAGACCGCAAGGAGAAGGATTCCCATGGCGCTGCCCGTGCGCGATCAGATGAAGTACTGGGGCGTCGCGGCTGTCGTCTTCGCCGTGGTGCTCTGGTACCTCGGCAACGTGCTTCTGCCGTTCATTCTCGGCGGTGCCATCGCCTATTTCCTCGACCCCGTCGCCGACCGGCTGGAACGCATGGGACTGAGCCGCGCCATGGCCACCATGGTGATCACCCTCTGCGCCATTTTCATCTTCGTCGTGCTGGCCCTCGCGGTCGTGCCGACCCTGGTTCGACAGGCTGGCGACCTGATCGCCACCGCACCGCAGCTCTTCCGCGACCTGCGCGACTTCCTCGGCACGCATTTCCCCTCGCTGGTGGTCGAGGGCAGCCCGATGCGCGAAGCGCTGGCCTCGATCGGCCAGACCGTGCAGGAGCGCGGCGCCGAACTGCTGAACACCGCGCTCAGCTCGGCGATGTCGGTGATCAACATCCTGATGCTCTTCGTCATCGTGCCGGTGGTGGCGGTCTACCTGCTGCTCGACTGGGACCGCATGGTGGCGCGCATCGACGATCTGCTGCCGCGCGATCACGCGCCGGTCGTGCGCCAGGTCGCCCGGGACATCGACGCGACGCTTGCCGGCTTCGTGCGCGGCATGGGCTCGGTCTGCCTGATCCTCGGCTGCTACTATGCCGTCGCGCTGGCGCTGGTGGGGCTGAACTTCGGTCTCGTGGTCGGGGTGGTCGCCGGACTGCTGACCTTCATCCCCTATGTCGGCGCGATCATCGGCGGCGCGCTGGCCATCGGCCTCGCGCTGTTCCAGTTCTGGGGCGAATGGTACTGGATCGCCGCGGTGGCGGGGATCTTCTTCCTCGGCCAGTTCCTCGAGGGCAATTTCCTGACCCCCAAGCTGGTCGGCAGCTCGATCGGCCTGCACCCGGTGTGGCTGATCCTCGCGCTCTCGGTCTTCGGCACGCTCTTCGGCTTCGTCGGCATGCTGGTGGCTGTGCCGCTGGCCGCCGCACTGGGGGTGATCATGCGGTTCGTGATCGAGCAGTACAAGGAAAGCCGCCTCTACCGCGGGCTCGAGACCGACAGCTACCGGGAAAGCCGCGCCGCCCCCGAGAACCTGACAACGGGCCCGGAGGCCCCATGATCATGGCACGGCAGCTTCCCCTGCCCCTGCCGGTCCGCGCCGCGCTGGGGCGTGGGGACTATTTCGTGTCCTCCTCCAACAGCCTTGCCGTGGCGATGCTCGATGGCTGGCAGAGCTGGCCCGGGGGAAAGCTGCTTCTGGTCGGCCCCGCCGGATCCGGCAAGACCCATCTGGCCCACGTCTGGGCCGCCGAGAGCGGTGCGACGATCCTTCCCGCCACCGCCCTGCCGGACCTGCCGATCCCCGATCTGGCCGCTGGACCGAGCTGTATCGAGAACGTGCCGCAGATCGCCGGGAACCGCCCCGCCGAGGAGGCGCTCTTCCACCTGCACAACCTCGCGCTGGCGCAAGGCCAGCCGCTGCTGCTCAGCGCCGAGACCGCGCCGCGCCACTGGCCGCTGCTGCTACCGGACCTCAAGTCGCGCATGGAGGGCACGCAGACCGCCACCCTGCGCGAACCCGACGACGCCCTGCTGGCCGCGGTGCTGGCGAAACTGCTGGCTGATCGCCACTGCATCCCGGCGCCCGACGTGATCCCCTATCTGCTGCGTCAGATGCCGCGCAGCTTCGCCATGGCGCAGCGCGTCGCCGCCGAGCTCGACGCCCGCGCCCTTGGCCGCGCCAGGGGCATCACCCGCGCTCTGGCACGCGACGTCTTGCTCTCGCTCGACCGTCGCGGCTAGAGGACCTTGCGCCAGCCCGCCCGGTCGGCCATCCTTGCCCTTTCATCAAGCTGTTGCAATTCGTGACGCATATGCCCCCCATGACCATCGCCGATTTTCTCAAAGCCCCGATCCCCGAGCCCCAGGACCTTCCCGACACCGACCTGTCGGGCCCCGGCCGATATTTCAACCGCGAACTGAGCTGGCTCGGTTTCAACTGGCGCGTGCTGGAAGAGGCGGAGAACCCCAAGGTGCCGCTGCTCGAGAGACTGCGCTTCCTGTCGATCTCGGCGACCAACCTCGACGAATTCTACACCGTGCGCGTCGCCGGCCTGCGCGAGCTAGCCCATGCGGGCAACACCACACCCGCCGCCGACGGGCTCAGCCCTGCCGAGCAGCTGGTGCTCATCGACGAGGACGCGCGGCAGCTCATGGCGCAGCAGCAGCGGGTGCTGGGGGCCCTGCAGCTGGAGCTCGAGGCGACGGGCATCACGCTGGTGCAGCGCGACGACCTGCTGCCCGAGGACCTCGAGCACCTGCAACGGCAGTTCCTCGAGCAGGTCTTCCCGGTGCTCTCGCCGCTGGCCATCGACCCGGCGCACCCTTTCCCCTTCATCGCCAACATGGGCTACTGCCTGGCGCTCGAGCTCGAGCGCAAGCGCGACCGCCGCACCCGCCAGGCGCTGCTGCCGATCCCGCACCAGGTCGATCGCTTCATCGCCCTGCCTGCCGGCGAGGAGCAGAAACGCTTCATCTTCCTCGAGGACGTGCTGCTGCTGCACATCGAGAGCCTGTTCCCGGGCTACCGGGTGAAGGACCACTTCGGCTTCCGGGTGCTGCGCGACAGCGACATCGAGGTCGAGGAAGAGGCCGAGGATCTGGTGCGCGAGTTCGAGGTGGCGCTGAAGCGCCGCCGCCGCGGCGAGGTGGTGCGTCTGACCATCACCGCCGGCGCGCCCAAGCAACTGCGCAGCATCGTCATGCGCGAGCTGCTCGTCGGCGAGGACGAGGTGATCGAGCTCGACGGCATGATCGGCATGGCCGACCTCAAGGAGCTGGTGCTCGACGACCGGCGCGACCTGCTCTGGCCCACCTTCACCCCGCGGGTTCCCGAACGCGTGCAGGACCACGAAGGCAACATGTTCGAGGCGATCAAGCAAAAGGACATGCTGCTGCACCACCCCTACGAGACCTTCGACATGGTGGTGCGCTTCCTGACCCAGGCGGCGCTTGATCCCAATGTGGTGGCGATCAAGCAGACGCTCTACCGCACCTCGCGCAACTCGCCCATCGTCGAGGCGCTCTGCGAGGCTGCGGAAGAGGGCAAGTCGGTGACCGCCCTGGTCGAACTGAAGGCGCGCTTCGACGAGGCCGCCAACATCCGCCAGTCGCGGCGGCTCGAACGGTCCGGCGCCCACGTGGTCTACGGCTTCCTAGACTGGAAGACCCACGCCAAGATCTCGAGCGTGGTGCGCCGCGAGGGCGACAAGCTGGTGACCTACACCCACTGGGGGACCGGCAACTACCACCCGATCACCGCAAAGATTTACACCGACCTGAGCTTCTTCACCTGTGACGCGGCGCTCGGCCGGGACGCCTCGAAGATCTTCAACTACCTGTCGGGCTACGCCATGCCCGAGGGGCTGGAAAACCTCGTCATCTCGCCGCACACGCTGAAGCCGCGCATGCTCGAGCTGATCGAGGCCGAGGCCGAGCACGCCCGACAGGGCCGCCCGGCGCAAATCTGGCTGAAGATGAACTCGCTGATCGAGCCCGACATGATCGACGCGCTCTACGCCGCCAGCCAGGCCGGGGTGAAGATCGACTGCGTGATCCGCGGCATCTGCGGGCTGCGCCCCGGCATCCGCGGCCTTTCGGAGAACATCCGGGTGAAAAGCGTCGTCGGACGCTTCCTCGAGCACTCGCGCATCGCCTGCTTCGGCAACGGCCACGGGCTGCCGCACAGCAAGGCGCGGGTGCTGATCTCCTCGGCGGACTGGATGGGGCGCAACCTCAACCGCCGCATCGAGACCGGGGTCGAGATCATGAACCCGACGGTGAAGGCGCAGATCGTCAGCCAGATCATGGCGGCGAACCTTGCCGACACGGCGCAGAGCTGGGTGATGGAGCCCTCGGGCAAGTTCACCCGCCACGCGGTGCCGGAGGGCGAGTTCTCGTTCAACTGCCATAGGTTCTTCATGGAAAACCCCTCGCTCTCGGGCCGGGGCTCGGCCGGGGCCAAGGACGTGCCGAAGCTGACCCATGCCGGCGACTGAGCCGCCTCCGGCGAGAGTATTTTTGGAAAGATGAAAGAGGGGGCGCGGCACCCCTTCTTCTCTTTGAAAATACGCCCGGGGGCGCGGCACGCAGGTGCCGCGGGGGCGGAGCCCCCGGTTCGTCGCTTGCCGCGCCCCCGTCCTGCCCTAACCTCTTTTGCGCCCCGCGCTCTCCATGCTAGAGGAAGGGGCGAGACCAATGCCGGAGGAGCAGATGGACGGTAACGGCGACTCCAGCCAGGGTGACAGCGGACTTTTCGGAAGGCCGCTCTTCGAGGATCCCCGCGCACGGCGCCTGTCCAAGGTCGGCGTGGTGGACATCGGATCGAACTCGGTGCGCCTCGTGGTCTTCGACGGCGCGGCGCGCAGCCCGGCCTATTTCTACAACGAGAAGATCATGTGCGGCCTTGGTGCCGGCATGTCCGAGACGGGGCGGCTCAACCCCGAGGGCAAGGCACGCGCACTGGCGGCGCTGCAGCGTTTCCAGACGCTGGCGCAGGGCATGGAACTGCCGCCGCTTACCGCCGTCGCCACCGCCGCCATGCGAGAAGCCGAGGACGGCCCCGCCTTCCGCGCCGAGATCGAGCAGCTCACCGGGCTGAAGATCTGGGTGATCGACGGCGACGAGGAGGCGCGGCTCTCGGCGCAGGGCGTGCTGCTCGGCTGGCCCGGCGCCAACGGGCTGGTCAGCGACATCGGCGGCTCATCGATGGAGCTTGCGGAGATCCGCGGCGGGCAGATCGGCAAACGCGCCACATCGGCGCTGGGGCCGCTGAAGTTCAAGGACATCGAGGGCGGCAGGAAGGCCCGCGAGAAATACATCGCCAAGGCGATCGAAGGGCTGGCAGAGCGCATGGGCACCGAGCCTGCGCCGCTGTTCCTCGTCGGCGGCTCCTGGCGCGCCATCGCGCGCATCGACATGGAGCGTCTCGGCTACCCGCTGCACGTGCTGCACGAATATCGGATGACCGTGGAGTCGGCGGAAGAGACGCTGAAGTTCATCCATGACGCCGACCTCGACGCGCTGCGCGCCGCCTGCGGCATCTCCTCGGCGAGGATGAGCCTTGTTCCCTATGCCGCCGAGGTGCTGGCCGAGCTGCTGAAGGTGTTCAAGCCGACCGGCATCGCCATATCCAGCTACGGCATCCGCGAGGGGCTGCTCTACGAGCAGATGCCGCAGTTGCTGCGCGACCGCGACCCGCTGATCGAGGCCTGCCGTTTCGCCGAGGCCAAGGACGCCCGCCTGCCCGGCTTCGGCAAGAAGCTCTTCCGCTTCGTGCTGCCGCTTTTTCCCGGCGCCACCGACGCCACGCTGCGCATCGTCAAGGCGGCCTGCCTGCTGCACGACGTGAGCTGGCGCGCGCATCCCGACTACCGGGCCGAGACCTGTTTCGACAATGCCACCCGAGCCAACCTCGGCGGGCTCGACCATCCCGAGCGGGTCTATCTCGGGCTCGCCCTGCTGCACCGCTACCGCAACAAGCGCGAGGGCACGCGGTTCGAGGACTTCTACACGCTGCTCGACAAGGCGCGCACCCAGGAGGCCGAGATCCTCGGCAAGGCGATGCGCTTCGGGTCCATGCTGTGGATGTCGGACATCTCCAAGGAAGATGGCGCGCAGTTCGACTGGGACCCCGAGGAAGGTCGCCTGAGACTGCACCTGACCGAGGAGGCCGCGCCGCTCTACGGCGAGGTCGCCGAGGCGCGGCTCATGTCTCTCGCCAAGGCGCTTTCGGCCAAGGCGCTGGTGGTGGATGTCGACGGCGAGGAGCCGCGCGCGCTGATCTGACTCAGAGCTCGATCTCGCCGCCCGGCCCCGGTTCCGGCAGATCCGGATCGATCTCCGGCGCCTCGGGGTCGAGCTTCTCGCGACGGCGGATCAGTATGTCGCCGTTGGGCAGCATCTCGGGGGCCTCGTAAAGCGTCCAGTCCTCGATCTGGTCGGAGAGCTGCGCCATGGCCGGTCCCATCTCGTCGACGAAACTCTGCAGCGCCGGTCCCATGCGGTCGGCCAGCCCCCTGAGATCCTGCAGCGCGGGATCGAGCTCGTCGCGCAGGCCACGCAGGAACATGTCGGCCCCCCGCTCCATCAGGCTCGGCCCGCCGTCCAGCGCCTCCGGCGTTTCTTCGGGCGTTTCTTCGGGGGTGCCTGCCTCCTGCGACAGCGCAGGCGTGGCAAGCGGCACGAGGGGCGCCGCGATGAGACATGCCGCTAGGGCAAAAGGATAAATCCGGATCATGACGGCACTATAGGCGGCTTGCCCGAGTCGCGACAGGGAAACCCCGACACCCCTCTCAGACGGCAAGATCCAGCGTGACCGGGAAGTGGTCCGAGGCGGTCAGCAGCGCCGTGCAAAGCTCGGGCGTCTGCCAGCAAAGGGCATCCTCGAAGGGGTGCCAGATGCGCCACTCCCGCGCCACCTCGCGCAGGTCGCGCGAAACCATCATGTAGTCGAGCAGCGCCTGCAGGTAGCGTTTCTCGGGCGCGATGTAGAAGCGCGCCGTCGTCGGCTGCGGCGACAGCCGCCCGCGCAGCGCCTGCGCCGCATGCGGATCGTAGAGCGCCGTGTCGCCCTTGCCCAAGATGAGCTCGACCGAGCTGTGCCCGAAGAGGGCTTCGTATTCGTCCTGCCCGGGACCGTCGTTGAGATCGCCCATGACGATGACGCTCTCGCCGTCCTCGAGCAGCGCATCGACGCGCCTCCGCAGCCACATGGCCTCCGCCAGCTGCTTGCGCCGGTTGGCGATCGACGCGCGCTCTATCTGGTTCTTGCCCCTGGCCCCATGCGGCGCCTTGGACTTGAGGTGCGCCCCGATCAGCCGGAGCACCCGGCCCCCGGGGGTGGTCAGCTCGACCTCCAAGGGCGGCTTGGAGAAGACCACCACGTCCTCCGTCCCGTCGACCCCCAGATCGATCTGGAACTCCTCGTCGAAGCGTGGGGCACCGTCGCTCTGCTCGGGCAGGTGCCGCACCTGAACCCGGTCCGGGTCGTAGAGCAGCGCGATCTCCTGGTGGGTGTCATTGACGAAGCCGACCAGCACCTCGCGGGTGCGCAGCTGAAAGGCGCTGGCGAAATTCCCGAGCGCGCGGCGCGTGTCGCGGCGGGTGCCGGTGTCCGGCGCCTCGATGATCATCACCGCGTCGGCATCCATGGCGGTGAAGACCATTCCCAGCGCCTCGGCCTGCTGCGCGCGCGTCACGTCGCGCCGCCCCGACCATTGGTCGTCGAACAGCAGCTCGCCCTGCTTGCTGAAGAGGTCGTCGAACCATTCGACGTTGTAGGTGGCGAGCCGCATCGCCTCAGACCTGTTCGCGGGCCGAGATCTCTTCCCACGCCTGGTTGATGGCGATCAGGCGCTTCTCCGACAGCTTGATCGCCTCTTCCGGCAGGCCGCGGGCGCACATCACGTCGGGGTGGCTCTCGCGCACCAGCTTGCGCCAGTGCCTGCGGATGTCCTCCATCGGCATCTCGGGGCTGACGCCCAGCACGGTGAAGGGATCAGGAGCCGCGTCGGGCACGAAGCGCGCGCGCAACGCCCGGAAGACCGTATCCGGCATCTCGAAGATCTCGGCCACGCGCTCCAGGAAGGCATTCTCGGCCTCATGGTAATTGCCGTCGGCCATGGCGATGTAGAACAGGCCCTCCATAAGATCAGAGAGCTGCTCCGCGTTTCCGTCGAACATGCGCCGGATGCGGCGGGCGTATTCCTCGAAGCCGGCGACGTCCTGGCGGGCGAGGTTGAACACCCGCGCCGCCGCGCCCTCGTCCTCGGGCGCGATGGTGAAGATCTCGCGGAAGGCCGCCACCTCGTTGCGGGTCACCTGCCCGTCGGCCTTGGCCATCTTCGCCGAGAGCGCGATGACGGCGATGGTGAAGGCGACGCTGCGCTCGGGCGGCTGGCGAAGACGCTCGAAGACAGCCGTCAGACCCTCGCCCTTGGCCAGGGCGGCGAGTGCTTCGGAGATGCGGGACCAGATCGACATTGTCCCAGTTTACGCGGCAACGCGGCAACTGTCAGTGCGACAATGAGAAGTCACGAAAAATTCTGTCCGGCGTCAGATGACCGTGACCGTGCGGACTCCGCGGTCAGAGGAACTTCTGCATGAGCACGAGATCCATCCAGCGCCCGAACTTGAAGCCCACCTTGGGCAGGCGCGCAACCTCTGCAAAACCGAGCGCCGCGTGAAAGGCGATGCCCGCGGCGTTCTCCCCCGACACCCCGGCAAAGAGACTGTGCGCCCCTTGTACCCGCGCCTCCTCCATGAGTGCATCCATCAACCTGCGCCCGACGCCTCGGCCGCGGGCCGCCGGGCCGAGGATCACCGTGTGTTCGAGCGTCTTGGCGTAGCCTGGCCCGCCGCGGAACTGGAAGAAGGTGGCGAAGCCGAGCAGCAACCCGTCTTGTTCGGCCACGAGGAAGGCCGGTCCCCGCGCGGCAATATCCGACTGAAGCCCCTCGGGGGTCTTGCGCAGGTTGGTGAAGGTGGCGGCGCTCTCGTCGATGATCGGGTTCCAGATCGCCGCCACGGCGGCGGCATCCCCGGCGGTCGCGGGACGGATGATCATTGCAGCACCCGGCGGCCCGAAGCGGTGGCAAACGTGGCGCGCAGCGCGGGCTTGGCCTCGACCGCGAAGTCGATAAACGGCGTGTCGAGCGCAGGGCCGATCAGCGACTCCAGCTCGTCCGCCTGCGGATGTGCGACAGTGAGCCGCTCCAGCCGCGTGCCGGCCCCGGCAAGCGACACGCCCGGCGGCACGGGGCTGATCCATTCGATCAGCGCGGGAAACAGCCCGTCATAGGGCAGCAGCCCGTCGCGCGGCACCGAGATCTTCCAGCTCAGCGTCCCACGGGTCACCGCGACCGCCTCTCCGGCCATGGGAAAGCGCTCGAGCGCTGCGTCGATGTCGGGCACCCGGCAGATCCACTTGTCGAGCCGCGCTGGCCCAGCGAAGCTGTCGAGGCCAAACCAGCGTGCCCGTCCCGGTGCCGGGGCCGAAAAATCGACGGCAATGGCCTCAAGGTAGAGCGCGTCTTCCAGCCCGATCAGGAAGTTGTGCGTGCCGAAATCGGGATGCGCCCCGCCCGGCGACAGCGGCTGCCCGAGCGCGCTTTCGGCGTGGCTCACGGCCTCTGCCAGCGTCTCGCCAAGAACCGCCACGTGATCAAGCTCGAGCATCGTCCCTCCGACATTTGTGCATCGGAATACGATAGCTCCGGCGAGGGGGGGTGCAATGGCGAAAATGGCACTGATTGCTGCAGGGCAGCAGGGTCAAGGGGGTCTTGCGATGGCCAGGGTCCCGCCGTGCAGCTAGGGTGCCGCCGAAGGCCGGCAACCACGACCGGCCACCGAGGCAAGGACAGACCTGATGAAGACCCGAACACTGCTGCTGATGCTCGCCGCAACCCTTGGACTCGCCGCCTGCGGCGTGCCCTTCGTGCCGCTCATCTGAGGGAGGCCTGCCGGCCCACGCCACCGGGCGTGAGCCGTAGCGTGATCATTCCGCGGCGCGCGCGCCGATGAGGCCGAGGATCTCCTTGGCCGCCGAGGGGATGTTGGTGCCCGGGCCGAAGATCGCCTTCACCCCGGCCTTGTAGAGGAAATCGTAGTCCTGATGCGGGATCACCCCGCCGCAGATCACGATGATATCCTCGGCCCCCTGCTCCTTCAGCGCCTGAACGAGCTGCGGGGCGAGCGTCTTGTGGCCGGCGGCCTGCGACGAGATGCCGACGATGTGCACGTCGTTGTCGACGGCATCCTGCGCTGCCTCTTCGGGGGTCTGGAACAGCGGGCCGACGTCGACGTCGAAACCGATGTCGGCAAAGGCGGTGGCGATCACCTTGGCGCCGCGGTCGTGCCCGTCCTGCCCCATCTTCACCACCAGCATGCGCGGGCGGCGGCCTTCGGCCTCGGCGAAGCTCTCGACGTCCTTCTGAATCTGGGCGAAGCCCTCGTCCCCCTCATAGGCCGCGCCGTAGACCCCGGCGAGGGTCTTCACCTCGGCGCGGTGACGTCCGAATTCCTTTTCCATGGCCATGGAAATCTCTCCGACAGAGGCCCGCGCACGGGCGGCTTCGACCGCGGCTTCCAAAAGGTTGCCGCCCTCCTTCGCGCGCCGCTCCAGTTCGGCCAGCGCCGCTTCGCATTTCGCCTGATCGCGGGTCGCGCGGACATGCTCCAGCCGCGCCACCTGGCTCTCGCGCACCTTGGCATTGTCGATGTCGAGAATGTCGATCGGGTCTTCCTTGTCCTTGCGGTACTTGTTGACCCCGACGATCACCTCCTCACCGCGGTCGATCTGCGCCTGACGGCGCGCCGCGGTCTCCTCGATCCGCAGCTTGGGCATGCCCGAGGCGACGGCCTTGGTCATGCCGCCCATTTCCTCGACCTCCTCGATCAGCGCCCAGGCCTTCTCGATCAACTCGTTGGTCAGGCTTTCCACATAGTAGGAGCCCGCCAGCGGATCGACGACATTGGTCACCCCGGTCTCTTCCTGAAGGATGAGCTGGGTGTTGCGCGCGATCCGTGCCGAAAACTCGGTGGGCAGCGCGATCGCCTCGTCGAGCGCGTTTGTGTGCAGCGACTGGGTGCCGCCGAGCACCGCACTCATCGCCTCGTAGGCGGTGCGGATGACGTTGTTGTAAGGGTCCTGCTCCTGCAGGCTGACGCCCGAGGTCTGGCAGTGCGTGCGCAGCATCTTCGAGCGGTCGGACTTGGCGCCGAACTCGGTCATGATGCGGTGCCAGAGCGTGCGCGCCGCGCGCAGCTTAGCCGCCTCCATGAAGAAGTTCATGCCGATGGCGAAGAAGAACGACAGCCGCCCGGCGAATTTGTCGACATCCATGCCCGCCTCGATCGCCGCGCGCACGTATTCGCGCCCGTCGGCCAGCGTGTAGGCCAGCTCCTGCACAAGGTTCGCCCCGGCCTCCTGCATGTGGTAGCCGGAGATCGAGATCGAGTTGAATTTCGGCATCTCGTTGGAGGTGTATTCGATGATGTCCGAGATGATCCGCATCGAGGGCTCGGGCGGGTAGATGTATGTATTGCGGACCATGAACTCCTTGAGGATGTCGTTCTGGATGGTCCCCGAGAGCACGGCGCGGTCGTGGCCCTGCTCTTCGCCCACGACGATGAAGCTGGCGAGGATCGGGATCACCGCGCCGTTCATGGTCATCGAAACGGAAATCTTGTCGAGCGGGATGCCGTCGAAGAGGATCTTCATGTCCTCGACACTGTCGATCGCCACGCCGGCCTTGCCCACGTCACCAACCACGCGCGCATGGTCGCTGTCGTAGCCGCGGTGGGTGGCGAGGTCGAAGGCCACCGAGACCCCCTGCTGCCCAGCGGCCAGCGCCTTGCGATAGAAGGCGTTCGACTCCTCGGCCGTCGAGAAGCCGGCGTATTGCCGGATGGTCCAGGGACGGCCCGCGTACATGGTCGCCTTCACACCGCGGGTGAACGGGCCGAAGCCCGGCAGCGTGCCCATGTGCGGCAGGTCCGCCGTATCCTCGGCGGTGTAGAGCGGCTGCACGTCGATGCCCTCGAGCGTGTGCCAGGTCAGATCGTCCAGCGGCCGTCCGCGCAGTTCTTTCTCCGCAAGCTGGCGCCAATCGTCCTTCTTCGCCGTCATCGTCTGGTCCTCTCTCCTCTGCGGGCTGGTCGCCGGGCGGTCCCGGTGCGCGCGCCCCTGTCGTGCGTCATCGCGCGCGCCGAAGGCGCGGGATGGTTGAAATCTGTCTGCCACGCGGCTTGGTGGTGCCATCGTAGCCTTCGCTGGCTGGGCGCCTGCCCGTGGGGGGACGTAGCGACCTTTGAGAGCCGCGCTTTGTGCAGGCCAAGTCCGGCTGCTCGTCTTCCGACCCTCTAGCGAGCCGAAGCGCCGGCCCACAGGGATGGGCAGCCGCTCGCCACGCCTCTTCGCCTTGCTTCCGGGCGGGATCGGGGCCCCGCGAAAAATTGGCACAGTCGGGCATCAGGCCCTGTGCAGCCGCGCAAACCATGCCTATATCTGTAAGCATGATCCGCCGTACCGCCCTCGCCCTGATCGGTTTTTTCACGCTCACCGCCGGGATCGGAGCGGCGCAGGGTGCCGAGACGCCCAGCCTCGACGAGCCGATCCGCCCCGCCGGGGACACCACACTCGACGAGTTTCTCTGGCTCAAGCGCCCGCTGCTGATCTTCGCCGACAATCCCAGCGATCCGCGGTACGTGCAGCAGATGCAGCTGATCACCGAACGGATCGACGTGCTGGTCGACCGCGATGTCGTCGTGATCACCGACACGGACCCCGCGGCGCGCAGCCCGATCCGCCGCGCCATGCGGCCGCGCGGCTTCATGCTGATGCAGCTCGCCAAGGACGGCTCGGTGATCATCCGCAAGGCCAGCCCCTGGGACGTGCGCGAGATCACCCGCTCGATAGACAAGCAGCCGCTGCGCCAGCAGGAAGTCCGCGACCGCCGCGACGCGCTGCGCGAACCGTAAGCGCCGGAGAGGCACACGGCAGCGCGCCGGCCTAGGCGCATCGCCCCTGCCGCACGTGCCGCCATGTTTCCCTCCTGCGTCATGGGATCACTCGAACTCCATGATAACCTCGTCCACGGCGAGGCTGTCGCCGGGACCCGCGTTGATCTTGGAGACCTTACCCTTGCGCTCGGCGCGCAGGATGTTCTCCATCTTCATGGCCTCAATGGTGCAGAGCGCCTGGCCTTCCTGCACCTCGTCGCCCTCCGAAACGTTCACCTTCACCACGAGCCCCGGCATCGGGCAAAGCAGCATCTTCGAGGTGTCCGGCGGCAGCTTCTCGGGCATGAGACGCGCCAGCTCGGCCTGCCGCGGGGTGCGGACGTTGACCTTGAGATCGGCACCACGGGTACGGATGCGGAAGCCGCCCGAGATCTTGCCGACCTTGAGCACCAGCGGCTTGCCGTTCACCTCCATGTGCGCCAGCGCATGGCCCGGCGTCCAGTCGCCGGTGACGCGAACCTCGCCGCCGTCCTCGAACTTCACCGTCGTACCCTGCTTGTCGGCCGAGAGCACAACGTCGATGCTCTCGCCCTGCAACGAGACATTCCAGTGATCCCCGACCTGCCGCTCGTGGTTGTCGAGCGTACCTGAGATACGGGTGCGGCGGATCTCGGCGACGCGGTTCATCGCGGCGCAGGCCGCGGCGACATCGCGCAGCGCCCCCTCGCCCAGCGTCACACCCTCGAAGCCCTCGGGATATTCCTCGGCGATGAAGGCGGTGGTGATATTGCCGGTGATGAAACGCTCGTGGTCCATCACCGCCGCAAGGAACGGCAGGTTGTGCCCGATGCCCTCGACCTCGAAGCTGTCGAGCGCGTTGCGCATTACCTCGATCGCCTCTTCGCGGGTCGGGGCCCAGGTGCAGAGCTTGGCGATCATCGGGTCGTAGTACATCGAGATCTCGCCGCCCTCGTAGACGCCGGTGTCGTTGCGCACGATGCCGCCATGCAACTCGCCCTCGGCGGGCGGGCGGTAGCGGGTGAGGCGCCCGATGGAGGGCAGGAAGCCGCGATAGGGATCCTCGGCATAGAGGCGGTTCTCGATGGCCCAGCCGTTGATCTGCACGTCGTCCTGGGTGATCGACAGAGGCTCGCCATTGGCGACGCGGATCATCTGCTCGACAAGATCGACGCCGGTGATCAGCTCGGTCACCGGATGCTCCACCTGCAGGCGGGTGTTCATCTCGAGGAAGTAGAAGTTCTTGTCACCGTCGACGATGAACTCGACGGTGCCGGCGCTGGTGTAGCCCACCGCCTTGGCCAGCGCGACGGCCTGGTCACCCATTGCCTTGCGGGTCTCGGGATCGAGGAAGGGGCTCGGCGCTTCTTCGACGACCTTCTGGTTGCGGCGCTGGATCGAGCATTCACGTTCGTTGAGATAGATGCCGCCTCCGTGCGCATCGCAGAGCACCTGAATCTCGATGTGGCGCGGCTGGGTGACGAATTTCTCGATGAAGATGCGGTCGTCGCCGAAGGAGCTGGCCGCCTCGTTCTTCGACGACTGGAAGCCCTCGCGCGCCTCCTCGTCGGTCCAAGCGATGCGCATGCCCTTGCCGCCACCGCCGGCCGAGGCCTTGATCATCACCGGGTAGCCGATCTCGCCCGAGATCTTCACCGCCTCGTCGGCATCCTCGATCAGCCCCATGTAGCCGGGCACGGTCGACACGCCCGCCTCCTGGGCGATCTTCTTCGAGGTGATCTTGTCGCCCATCGCTTCGATCGCGCCCTTGGGCGGGCCGATGAAGGCGACGCCGGCGGCTTCGAGCGCCTCGGCGAACTTCGGGTTCTCCGACAGGAAGCCATAGCCCGGATGCACCGCCTGCGCGCCGGTGTCCTTGATCGCCTGCATGATCTTGTCGATCACGATGTAGGACTGGTTGGCCGGCGGCGGGCCGATGTGCACCGCTTCGTCGGCCATCTCGACATGCAGCGCGTGCTTGTCGGCATCCGAGTAGACCGCCACGGTCTTGATGCCCATCTTGCGCGCGGTCTTGATGACCCGGCAGGCGATCTCACCGCGGTTGGCGATCAGGATCTTGTCGAACATGTCTCTCCCTTTCGTTGCGTTTCTTGGCCGCCGGACAGGGCGGCGGCTTCGGCAGAATGCTGGCTATGGGCAGCAAAAAGGGCCACCCGAGCGGCATGCTCGGGTGACCCTGGAAATTCTGTAAGTCTGCGTGCGGCCGGTCAGGCCGCGGCGCGACCCCTTATCAGCGGCAGTACTGCGGCGTGACGTCGTCGCAGACCACGCCCGCGGTTGCGCCGACCGCTGCGCCGACCATGCCGTCGCCGCCGACTGCGCGGTCAATGAGATAGCCGCTGCCTGCGCCGATGCCGGCGCGGCCGAGGTCCGAGGTTTCACATGCGGCGACACCAAAGACACCGAGCACAGCGAGAATGCGGAAGACGTTTTGCATGAGGGAGGCTCCCCGTATTGTGTAAGTTGACGTTGCTCTCCAACGCCACGGATTACCCGAAGGTTCCATACATCTTTCGGTTTTTTCGCCGCTTGAGCGCCGCTCCGCCGACGGCACGCGCCACAAGAGCGCGCGCCCGCCGACACCGCCGCAGCCTGACGCAGGGACAGGCTTGCGCGCATGGCAATCCGACCGGCGGATCGCTTCGGTGACGCAAGGAGATGTCGGAGATGTCGGACAAAAGAAGCGGGCGCGCGGTCAGGGGATGTGCCGCAACGCCCGCGAGGGGAAGGGTAACGGTGAGCAATGGGTACAACCGAAGGCTGCGCCATTGCCCGCAACATGTTGAGAGTGCATGACTCGCCGGCCACGTCCAAGCCATATCCAAAAGGACAGACCGGACCGGCCTCTTTCCGCGCATGGCACGGAAGGTGGAGCGAGTTTACGCCCATTCGTCCGGCTCATCGAAGGCTTCGGGGAAGGAGGCACGCGCGGCGGCCTCGTCGATGACGAGCATCGCGTCGTAGCTCTCGGGATCGAAGGGATCGTCGTAGGGCAGAACCTCGCGGCCAAAGAGCCAGGACAGGCGTCCGGCGTCGAGATTTCCGCGCTCGAAGGGTTCGGTGCCGAAATGCGCCCAGAGCGAGGCCATGAAAGCCAGGTCGGCGCGCTTGTCCGCCGCCCGGCGGTCGCGGTAGCGATCGCGGCGGATAATGGCGGTCACCCCCTTGGGGTTCGCGCGGCGAATGGTGAATTGAAAGTCCGTGCCGGGAAGTCGGCTCGGAAAGCCGCGGTGCTTCAGCATACCGGGCCCCCCTCTATAAGGGCCCGTGGAAGCGGGCGGTGAGATACGGCCCGAAAGGGCCGGGAGTGCGGGACGGACCCGAAGGCCCGTCCCGGCGACAAGTTACTTGTACTTGCCGGTGTAGACGGGCTCCGCGGTAACGGGCTCCGGATCCACGACCACGTATTCTTCTTCCTGCTGGCCGCCGCAAGCGGAAAGGGTTGCGACGAAGCCAAGCATTGCAAGCAGTTGGATGCTCTTGGACATCTTTTTCTCCTGTCAGATTCTTCGGGCCCTGTGGAACCTTTCGGCCCAACCTGCCCTCGTTCGGGTGTTTCGACTGCGAATGTGCAATCACTCCCCAACATAGCGCAAGTTACGAAAAAGAAATACGTAACTCGCTTCGACGGTATTTTTTCCGCCGGGAACCCAGCAAAACAGGGGAAATATGAGCGGATTTCCGCGCGTGGCGAGAACATCATTAGAACGCCTCCCACACACAGGTGCCGCCTTGGGGGCTATAGGCCTCGAAGTATTGGCGGATTTCGGGTGACGTAACGCCAACTTCGACAGGTTCGGCCATCAGGGAGATGACGATGAGGGAGGGAATCACCGCCTCTTCCCCGAGTCGCGGCAGCGCAAAGCTGTCGCAAAGATGCTGCATGTCCGGAGCAACTTCATCGTAGCTCAGCGGGCTGGACCCGCCGATCCGCGGAGCGAGAAAGCGAAAACGCTCCACCGCCGTGCCGGAATCGAGCGATGAGTCGTAGAAGGTGACGGGCATGCCCGAGGGCACTGCCACGGCGCTCTCCTCCTGCGCCGTGGCCAGGCCCGGCGTCATGGCAAAAGCCAGAGCCAGAATCCCGTTTTTCCTCACCCTCGTCCGGTCGACAGCCACAAGGACCTCCCCTTCCTCATCTCGCGTGGCGGATCAGGCCGCCCAGGTCACCCAGCGCGCCCGGTTGGCGCGGTCTTCCAGAACTTCTGCAATCCGCGCCTCGACCGCTTTTCGCGGCAGCGCCCCGGCCACTTCTCCGCCAGCTTCCACGGTCACCCCGCCGGCGCAGGGCTTCACCCGCACCACGGGCGCAAAGCCGCGCAGGTCGCGCAGCGCCCGCCACATGTCCTGCCGCACCTGATGCGCAAGCCGCTCAAGCCGACCTACCGGCGGCAGCAGCGTCTCGACCCGCAGGTCGAAGCGCGCCGGGTTGCGCCGGGCGAGCGTCACCGCCCCACCCTCGCGCGCCATGTGCCATCCCTTCACCTGCATCGGAGCCTCCGGGTCAGAGCGGAATGTTGTCGTGCTTCTTCCACGGGTTGCTGAGCTGCTTGTTTCTCAGCATCGCGAAAGCCCGGCTGACCCGACGGCGGGTCGAACGCGGCTGGATCACCTCGTCGATAAAGCCGCGTTCCGCCGCCACGAAGGGATTGGCGAAGCGGTCTTCGTAATCCGCCGTATGCTTGGCGATCTTCTCCGCGTCGCCGAGGTCGGCACGGTGGATGATCTCGGTCGCCCCCTTGGCCCCCATCACCGCGATCTCGGCGGTGGGCCAGGCATAGTTCACGTCACCGCGCAGGTGTTTGGAGCTCATCACGTCATAGGCCCCGCCATAGGCCTTGCGGGTGATCACCGTGACCTTGGGCACCGTCGCCTCGCCAAAAGCAAAGAGCAGCTTGGCGCCATGCTTGATGACCCCGCCGTATTCTTGGCTCGTGCCCGGAAGGAAGCCCGGCACGTCCACGAAGGTCAGGATCGGAATCTCGAAGCAGTCGCAGAAGCGCACGAACCGCGCGGCCTTCTTCGAGCTGTCGATGTCGAGGCAGCCCGCCAGCACCATCGGCTGGTTGGCCACCACGCCGACCGTCTGGCCTTCGAGGCGGATGAAGCCGGTGATGATGTTCTTCGCGTGCTCTTCCTGGATCTCGTAGAAATCGCCCTCATCGGCGACCTTCACGATCAGCTCCTTCATGTCGTAGGGCTGGTTCGCGTTTTCCGGGATGATCGTATCTAGCGAGCCCTCGACCCGCTCCACATCGTCGAAGAACGGCCGCACCGGCGGCTTCTCGCGGTTGTTGAGCGGCAGGAAATCCACCAGCCGGCGCACTTCTGCCAGCGCCTCGACGTCGTTCTCGAAGGCACCGTCCGCGACCGAGGACTTGCGGGTATGGGTGGTCGCACCGCCGAGCTCCTCTGCAGTGACCACCTCGTTGGTCACCGTCTTCACCACGTCGGGTCCGGTGACGAACATGTAGGAGGTGTCCTTCACCATGAAGATGAAGTCGGTCATCGCGGGCGAGTAGACCGCGCCGCCGGCGCAGGGGCCCATGATGACGGAGATCTGCGGGATCACCCCCGAGGCCATGATGTTGCGCTGGAAGATCTCGGCATAGCCCGCGAGGCTGTCGACCCCTTCCTGGATGCGCGCGCCGCCGGAGTCGTTGAGGCCGATCACCGGCGCGCCGTTCTGCATCGCCATGTCCATGATCTTGCAGATTTTCATCGCGTGGGTGGCCGAGACCGAGCCGCCGAGGACGGTGAAGTCCTGACTGAAAACATAGACCATGCGACCGTTGATCGTGCCCCAGCCGGTGATCACCCCGTCGCCGCTGGGACGGTTGTTCTCCATGCCGAAGTCGGTGCAGCGGTGCGAGACGAACATGTCGTATTCTTCGAAACTGCCCTCGTCGAGCAGCAGCTCGATGCGCTCGCGCGCGGTGAGCTTGCCCTTGGCGTGCTGCCCGTCGATCCGTCGCTGGCCGCCTCCGAGGCGTGCGTCGGCGCGGCGCGCCTCCAGTTCGTGAAGAATGTCTTTCATGGCCAATCCTCTCCGTTTGCCCGGGACCATACAGTGGAGGCCCTTCCGCTCAAGTCAAATTCGGCAAATTTGCAAAGTCTGAAAATACCACAGCCAGCAAATAGCAAATTGGCAAAAAATGTCTCAACAAGGTGATACGCGTGGACTTTGAAGCGAACCCGACATACGGGAATTCCATGAGCACATCTTCGCGCGGGCGCTTTCTCGACCCCTCGACTCCACCGCACCTTGTCACGCTTGTCCTGCTTGCGGGACTCTCGGCACTGGCGATGAACGTCTTCCTGCCGTCGCTGCCGCAGATGACCGCGTATTTCGACACCGAGTACCGGCTGATGCAGCTTTCGGTGGCAATTTATCTCGGGGTCAATGCGGCACTGCAGGTGGTGATCGGGCCGATCTCGGACAAGCTCGGCCGCCGGCCGGTGATTCTCTGGGGCATCGCGCTGTTCCTGCTGGCAACGCTGGGCTGCATCTTCGCGACGGACGTCACGATCTTCCTGCTGTTCCGCATGTGCCAGGCGGTGATCGTCACCGCCATGGTGCTGAGCCGCGCGGTCGTGCGCGACATGGTCGGCCAGGAAGAGGCTGCTTCGATGATCGCCTATGTCACCATGGGCGTGGCCGTGGTGCCGATGGTCGGCCCGGTGATCGGCGGCGCGCTCGGCGAACTGATGGGCTGGAAGTCGATCTTCTGGATGCTGTTCCTCCTCGGCGGCGCGGTGTTCTGGCTGAGCTGGCGCGACCTGGGCGAGACCTCGACCGCCAGCGGCCTGTCGCTGGCCGCGCAGTTCCGCGAGTATCCAGAGCTGCTGAAAAGCCCGCGTTTCTGGGGGTATGCCCTGGCCTGCGCGCTCTCCTCGGGGGCCTTCTTCTCCTACCTCGGTGGGGCACCCTTCGTCGGCTCCGAAGTCTATGGATTGAGCCCGGCGTCGCTGGGCGTGCACTTCGGCGCCCCCGCCGTCGGCTATTTCCTCGGCAATTGGATCTCGGGGAAATTCTCGGCCCGCGTCGGGCTCAACCGCATGATCCTCTGGGGCTCGCTGATCCTGGCGACCGGCCTCGCGGCGGCGCTGCTCACCTTCGCGCTGACCGACGGCGGCTCGGCGCTGATCTTCTTCGGCTTCATGAGCCTCGTCGGCCTCGGCAACGGCATGACCATCCCCAACGCCACGGCGGGCACCCTGTCGGTGCGCCCGCATCTGGCCGGCACCGCGTCGGGCCTCGGCGGGGCGATCATGATCGGCGGCGGCGCGGCGCTTTCGGCGCTGGCGGGCGCATTGCTGCAACCCGGCACCGGCGCCTGGCCGCTGCTCTGGCTCATGCTGTCCACCTCCCTGGGCTCGGTGATCTCGATCCTGCTGGTGATCCGGCGCGAGCGCCGCCTCGCGGGGCTGGACGCGGACAACTGAGTTTGCAAAATTGCCTCGACGAGGGGCAAAGGTGCAAACATGGCGACACGCAAACTCTACGCAGGCGCGAAACTGCGCGACCTGCGCGGGCGACTGGGGCTGACGCAGAAGGATTTCGCAGCGAAACTCGGTGTCTCGCTGCCCTATCTGAACCAAATGGAGAACAACAACCGCCCGGTCTCGACCACGGTGGTTCTGGCGCTGGCGCAGGAATTCGGCTTCGACGTCACCGAGCTGGGACAGGGCGACTCGGAACGGCTGATCTCGGACATGCGCGAAGCGCTCGCCGATCCGGTATTCGGAGAGCACGCGCCACCGTTGGCCGACCTGCGGCTCACCGCCTCCAACGCCCCCGCCCTCGCCCGCGCCTTTCTCGAACTGCACCGCGCCTACCGGCAGACCCACGAGCGGCTGGCCTCGCTCGACGAGGCGCTGGGGCGCGAGGGCACGCAGATGCAGCCCTCGCCGTGGGAGGAGGTGCGCGACTTCTTCCACTATTGCGACAATTACATCGACGCGGTGGACCGCGCCGCCGAGCATTACGCCCACGGGCTCGGACAAGGCGGCGCCGACCTCCGCGCCGCGGTGATCGCCCACCTGCGCGAGCGCGGCATCACCGTGGAATTCTCGCAATCCGCCCCGCTGCGCAGCTATGACGCCGAGCGCCGGGTGCTGACCATGTCCTCGCTGGCGCAGCCCGAGACGCTGACCTTCCAGATGCTGATCCAGGTGGCGCTGCTGCGGCAGGAGAAGCTGCTCGAGGCGACGCTCGATCTGGCCCGGTTCCAGTCCGACACCGCCCGCGCCATCGCCAAGCTCGGGCTGGCCAATTACTTCGCCGGGGCGGTGATGATGCCCTACATGCGCCTGCTCGAGGCGGCGCAGGAGACCCGGCATGACCTCGAACTGCTGGCGGCGCGCTTCGGCGCCTCGGTCGAGCAGGTGGCGCACCGGCTCTCGACGCTGCAACGGCCGGGGGCAAAGGGAATCCCCTTCTTCTTTGCCCGCGTCGATCAGGCCGGAACGATCACCAAGCGCCATTCCGCCACCCGCCTGCAGTTCGCCCGCTTCGGCGGTGCCTGCCCGCTCTGGAACGTGCACCAGGCCTTCGAGACGCCGAACCAGTTCCTGCGCCAGCTCGCCGAAACTCCCGACGGGGTGCGCTACGTGCTGCTGGCGCGCGACGTGACCAAGCCGGCGGGCCGCTTCGGCGCGCCGGTGCGGCGCTTTGCCATTGCGCTGGGGTGCGAGGTGAAACACGCGGGCGCGCTGGTCTATGCCGACGGGCTGGACCTCGGGCGCGACCGCGCCTTTGAGCCGATCGGCATCTCCTGCCGGATCTGCGAGCGCACCGATTGCCACCAGCGCTCGGTCCCGCCGCTCGAAAAGCGGATTTCCATCCACCCCGAGCGCCGGGATATCCTGCCCTACTCGCTGGAGTAGGCCTCAGCCCTCCTGAAGACGCAGCGCGCGCTTGGTGGCAAAGACCTCCTGCCGCTCGACCCAGGGGTACTTGTGGTCATCCACAACCGGCCCCCAGTAGAGCTCACCGCCGAAGCGCCAAGGATCGAGCACGATGCCCTCTTTCATCGTGCCGCCCTTCTGGCTGACGATGACCGAGCTGTGCTCGATGCGGAACGTCTTCAGCGCGTTGGCGATGCCGCGGTGCAGGTCGAGCGTCTGGAAATTCTCCTGCTCGAGCCGCGCCTGCAGGTCATCTGCCCACTGGTAGCACAGGCCGCGCGGGCGGGTGCCGTTGTTGACCTTGATGTTGTGGATATAGGCCGGATCGGTGACGTTCCAGGCGACCGCCAGCTCGCGCGGATAATCGAGCGAGATGCGCGCCATGCGCCGCGCTTCCACGGGATCCACGCCGGGGCCGAGGTCCTGGATCGACTGCGCCAGTGCGGCGTATTCCGAGGCAGGCGGGGCGGGCACATGCGGATCGCGGGCGCCTGCACAGGCCGAGAGAAGCGAGGCGGCCAGCAGCAGCGGCAGCAGCGAGAGGCGGGAGAGGATCTTGGGCACGGCTCGGGAGGTCTTGTTGCTGGAAAACGGAACTGAACCTGACCTAGCGCGAGGGAGGGAGGCTGTCGAGCATGGCGTTGCAATGCGATGCTCCGCCCGGAATCGAGGCAAAGCCGCCGGGCTGGCGCTTTGGGGCACGGAGCGTGACGCTCGAATGCTGTCCGGACTTGGCCGGGATAAAGTGCATTGCTCGAATATCGAAACGCCATCCCACGTACCAGCGCCCACCCGGCTCGCATTGGGCCATTGCGGTCCTTCCACCTTACCGCGCCTTGCGGGGCGCAGCGCGGGGGGGTAAAGGCAACGGGACTTTGACGGACATTCACGGACAGGGGGAACCCATGTCGATCGACATTCAGACGGCGGCACGTGTCGCCAAGCTGGCACGCATCCGCGTGGAAGACGAGGCGCTCCCGGCGCTGGCACAGGAATTCAGCAATATCCTCGAGTTCATCGAGCAGCTGAACGAGGTGGACGTGGAGGGCGTCGAGCCGATGGTCTCGGTGACCCCGATGCGCCTGAAGCGCCGCGCCGACGGCGTGACCGACGGCGGCATGCAGGACAAGATCCTCGCCAACGCGCCCGATGCCCGCGAAGGCTTCTTTGCCGTGCCGAAGGTGGTGGAATGACCGAGCTGACCAAGATGAAACTGGCCGAGGCCCGCGACGCGCTGCGCAAGGGCGACGTGACCTCGGTGGAACTGACCGAAGCCTGCCTGAAGGCCATCGAGGGCGCGGACGCGCTCGGCGCCTTCGTGCACAAGACCCCCGAGATCGCGCTGGAGCAGGCCAAGGCCGCCGACGCGCGCATCAAGGCGGGCGACGCGCCGGCCATGTGCGGCCTGCCGATCGGCGTGAAGGATCTCTTCTGCACCAAGGGCGTGCCGTCGCAGGCGGCCTCGGCGATCCTCGAGGGCTTCACCCCCGAGTACGAGTCGACCGTCACCAGCCAACTCTTCGGTGCAGGCGCGGTCATGCTGGGCAAGCTCAACATGGACGAGTTCGCCATGGGCAGCTCGAACGAGAACACCTGCTACGGCCCCGCGGTGAACCCGTGGAAGCGGACCGGCGATGACACCAAGCTGACCCCCGGCGGCTCGTCGGGCGGCTCGGCCTCCGCGGTTGCGGCAGACCTCTGCCTTGCGGCGACCGGCACCGACACCGGCGGCTCGATCCGTCAGCCCGCCGCCTTCACCGGCATCACCGGCATCAAGCCGACCTACGGGCGCTGCTCACGCTGGGGCATCGTCGCCTACGCCAGCTCGCTCGACCAGGCCGGCCCGATGACCAAGGACGTGCGCGACGCGGCGATCATGCTGCAGGCGATGTGCGGCCATGACCCCAAGGATTCGACCTCGGCCGACCTGCCCGTGCCCGACTTCGAGGCGATGCTGACCGGCGACATCCGCGGCAAGACCATCGGCATTCCGAAGGAATACCGCGTCGACGGCATGCCCGAGGAGATTTCGAAGCTCTGGGACGACGGCGCCAAAATGCTGGAAGATGCGGGCGCGAAGGTCGTCGAGATCTCGTTGCCGCACACCAAGTACGCGCTGCCGGCCTACTACGTGATCGCCCCGGCGGAAGCCTCGTCGAACCTCGCCCGCTATGACGGGGTGCGCTACGGCCACCGCGCCAAGCTCAGCCAGGGCGAAGGCATCAACGACATGTACGAGAAGACCCGCGCCGAGGGCTTCGGCCTCGAGGTGCAGCGCCGCATCATGGTCGGCACCTACGTGCTGTCGGCAGGCTTCTACGACGCCTACTACAACCGCGCCCGCAAGGTACGCACCCTGATCAAGAAGGACTTCGAGGATGCCTTCGCCGCAGGGGTCGATGCGATCCTCGCGCCGGCAACCCCCTCGTCGGCCTTCGGCATCGGCGAGATGAAGACCGCGGACCCGGTGCAGATGTACCTGCAGGACGTTTTCACCGTCACGCTGAACCTTGCCGGCCTTCCGGGCGTTGCAGTTCCGACCGGGCTGGACTCCAAGGGCCTGCCGCTCGGTCTGCAGCTGATCGGCCGTCCGTGGGAGGAAGGCGATCTGCTGAACACTGCCTACGCGCTGGAACAAGCCGCCGGGTTTGTGGCAAAACCGGCAAAATGGTGGTAAAGGCCCTTTAAAAAAGGCGCCAAAAAAGGACTAGGGCAGCGGTTATGACACGCATTCTCCTCGGTGGCGCGGCCTTGCTGGCCCTCGCCGCCTGCACCACGCCGATCCCCGACAGCGGGGCCGGCTTCAACGACTACGACAGCTACCAGGCCGAGCGCGCGCAGCGCGATGCCGTCCTTCAGGGAAGCCCGGCGGTCACCTCTTCGGAACTGCCCGCGGCAGGCGGCAGCGACGATCCCGCGGTGGCCGCGGCGACGTCTGTTCTCGACGGCCCGCAGGCGAGTGAAGGGGCCCCGCTGCCCACCGCAGCCGGGACGCCCGCGCCGCAGTCGGTGAGCGGCTCGGCGGGCCTGTCGGAAGAGAACAGCTTCGACGCAGTTTCGGCCGAACGCACGATCGAAGACGACAAGACGCTGATCCAGCAGAACCGCGCGCAATACGAGGTGGTCGCCCCGACCGACCTGCCGCCGCGCCCGGATTCGGATGCGCCGAACATCGTCGCCTACGCGCTGCAGACCAACAACCCGGTCGGCACGCCGCTCTACGGTCGCTCGGCCTTCGCCTCCGAGGAAAAGGGTCTGCGCAACTGCGCCAAGTACGAGACCAGCGACCGCGCGCAGGAAGCCTTTCTCGCCGGCGGCGGCCCCGAGAAGGACCGCAACGGGCTCGACCCCGATGGCGACGGCTTCGCCTGCAGCTGGGATCCCGCGCCCTTCCGCGCGGTGCGCGGCTACTGATCCGGGCCTTGGATCCGATCTGGCACCCGTCTGACAATTTCGGGCCGCGACGCCTCGGCGCGCGGCCCGATCTCGTTGTGCTGCACTACACCGCCATGAAGAGCGCCGAGGCGGCGCGCGACTGGCTGTGCAACCCCGAGGCCGGCGTCTCCGCCCACTACGTGCTCGGGTACGACGGCACCTGCTGGCAGCTGGTGACCGAGGAGATGCGCGCCTGGCACGCCGGGCTGGGCGCCTGGGGATCGGTGGAGGAGGTCAATTCCCGCTCCATCGGCATCGAGATCGCCAATACCGGCGACGAGCCCTTCCCCGAGGCGCAGATGGCCGTGCTCGAGGTGTTGCTTTCCGGCATCCTCGCGCGCTGGTCGATTCCGCCGGAGCGGGTCATCGGTCATGCCTGCATGGCGCCAGGGCGCAAGATCGACCCCGGCCCGCTGTTTGACTGGCCACGGCTGGTGTCCAAGGGGCTAGCGGTGAGCGCCGAGCCCACATCCCCTGGCGACTTTCTCGAAGATGCCCATCGCTTCGGCTACCGCACCAGCCCCGAGCAACAGCCAGCGCTTCTGAAATCCTTCCGCGACCGATTCCGCCCCGGCGCCGAGGGTCCGCTCTGTGATGCCGACCGGGCGCTCATGGCCGGTCTCGCGGCGCGCTGGCCTGCCGCCTGACGCCTCACGTCATTCTTTTGCCCCCCTGCACGCGATCCGCCCCTGCCGCGCGCTGGGAGAAGGCGCGCGTGTGCAGGGGCGGCGGGTACTTCCCGGTGCAAGTCCGGGCGCACCGTGCCGGTCCGGCGTGGCCCAAAGCATACGTCCTGCCGGAAGCCGGATCGTCCGGGACGGGGACAATCCGGGTGGAGACGAACGACACACCTTGAGAGTACCCCCGTGGCGCCCCGGACGCAGGTCAGGAATACCCGACCTGAGCATTCCCGCCCACGGCGCAGTCCGCAACGCCCCCCGCTCCGCGCCCGGGAGCGCAAATGGCAAGAGGGGGGTGCGACAATTAATTTTGATCTGGATCAAAGGAGATGATTGCCCGGTCGTTGGTCGGCAACTAAAAGGATTGTCAGACGAGGGGCGTGGAGGAGTATGTGCGCGCCCTTGCGAGGGACGTACCTATAAAGACCAACAGGAGGCACGCAATGGCAGATGCAGCCATTCACGGCCACGAGCACGAGGACGACCGCGGGTTCTTTACCCGTTGGTTCATGTCCACGAATCACAAGGATATCGGGATTCTCTACCTGATTACCGCTGCATTCGTGGGCCTCATCTCGGTGGCCTTCACCGTCTACATGCGCCTGGAGCTCATGAGCCCCGGCGTTCAGTTCATGTGCATGGAGGGCGCGCGCCTCTTCCCGACTTCGGTCGAGAATTGTACCCCCAACGGGCATCTGTGGAACGTGATGATCACCGGCCACGGGATCCTCATGATGTTCTTCGTGGTCATCCCGGCCCTGTTCGGCGGCTTCGGCAACTACTTCATGCCGCTGCAGATCGGCGCACCGGACATGGCCTTCCCGCGAATGAACAACCTCAGCTACTGGCTCTATGTGGCCGGCTCGACGCTGGCGGTGTGCTCGGTCTTCGCGCCCGGCGGCAACGGCCAGCTCGGCTCGGGCATCGGCTGGGTGCTCTACCCGCCGCTCTCGACCAGCGAGGCAGGCATGTCGACGGATCTGGCGATCTTCGCGGTGCACGTCTCGGGTGCCAGCTCGATCCTCGGCGCGATCAACATGATCACCACCTTCCTGAACATGCGTGCCCCCGGCATGACCCTGTTCAAGGTGCCGCTGTTCTCCTGGTCGATCTTCGTGACCTCCTGGCTGATCCTGCTGTCGCTGCCGGTTCTGGCGGGCGCGATCACCATGCTGCTGACCGACCGCAACTTCGGGACGACCTTCTTCGACCCGGCAGGCGGCGGCGATCCGATCCTCTACCAGCACATCCTGTGGTTCTTCGGCCACCCGGAAGTGTACATCGTGATCCTGCCCGGCTTCGGCATCATCAGCCACGTCATCGCGACCTTCTCGCGCAAGCCGGTCTTCGGCTACCTGCCGATGGTCTGGGCAATCATCGCGATCGGCGCACTCGGCTTCGTCGTGTGGGCGCACCACATGTACACCGTGGGCATGTCGCTGACCCAGCAGAGCTACTTCATGCTGGCCACGATGGTCATCGCGGTGCCGACAGGGGTGAAGGTGTTCAGCTGGATCGCCACGATGTGGGGCGGCTCGATCGAGTTCAAGACGCCGATGCTCTGGGCAATCGGCTTCCTGATCCTCTTCACCATGGGCGGCGTGACCGGCGTGGTGCTGAGCCAGGCGGGCGTCGACCGCGCCTACCACGACACCTACTACGTGGTCGCACACTTCCACTACGTGATGTCGCTGGGCGCCGTGTTCGCGATCTTCGCGGGGATCTACTTCTACTTCCCCAAGATGACCGGCAAGATGTACCCGGAATGGGCCGGCAAGCTGCACTTCTACGTCATGTTCGTCGGCGCGAACCTGACCTTCTTCCCGCAGCACTTCCTGGGCCGCCAGGGCATGCCGCGCCGCTACATCGACTATCCCGAGGCCTTCGCCCTGTGGAACCACGTGTCGAGCTGGGGCGCGATCATCTCCTTCGCCTCGTTCCTGTTCTTCTTCTGGATCATGTGGCACTCGCTGCGCAAAGGTGCCGCCTGCACCGCCGCGAACCCTTGGAACGAATACGCGGACACGCTGGAGTGGACCCTGCCGTCGCCGCCGCCCGAGCACACCTTCGAGCAGCTGCCGAAGCGCGAGGACTGGGACAAGCATCACGCCCATTGAGCGCCTGACGCTTCAGACAACTGACCGTCAGAAGAATTGACAAGCATCGGCCCCGGGGGGAAACCTCGGGGCCGGTTCTCATTCGCGCGGTTCGCTACAAGGAGAGCGCCATGCCCCTGCCCGACCGCTTCGCCGCGATCGCCGACATCCACGGCAACGCCGATGCGCTGCAGGCCGTTCTGGCGCGGATCGACGCAGAGGACATCGGCACGGTGGTCAACCTCGGCGACATGTTCAGCGGCCCGCTCGCGGCAGCCGAGACATGGGAGCTGCTGCGCGACCGCCCCATGCCCACCGTGCGCGGCAATCATGACCGGTACCTTATCACCCAGGCCCCCGGAGAGATGGGCCCCTCGGATCGCGTCGCCCATGACCAGCTGCCACCCGAGGCACTGGACTGGTTGCGTTCCCTGCCGATGACCCAGGAGCTCGAGGGCGCCTTCCTCTGCCACGCCACGCCCGGTGCAGACGAGACCTACTGGCTGCATGCCGTCGACCGGCACGGCACGGTGCACCCCGCCGGCGCGGCGCAGGTGGCGGCGCATCTCGACGGCGTGGCGCAGGGGCTGGTGCTTTGCGGGCACACCCACCTGCCCCGCATCGTCCGCTGGCAGGGGCAGACGCTCGTGAACCCCGGCAGCGTGGGCTGTCCCGGCTACACCGACACCCACCCGGTGCCGCATGTGGTCGAGACCGGCACACCTGCGGCCTGCTACGCGGTGCTCGCACGGCAGGGCCGGGATTGGCAGGTGACGCATCACCACGTGCCCTACGATCCCGCGCGCATGGTGGCCCTCGCCCGAAAGCACGACCGCGACGACTGGGCCGAGGCGCTGGAGACCGGCTGGATCAGCCGCTGAGCCGCCCCTTCGACACGCGCTACGCCGATGCTAGAGTTCGCCCCATGCCCTACGCCTGGAAGACCGATACCGAGGATCAATCCGCCGAGCTGACGCTCTGGCCGCACCAGTCGCTGTCGGCCAAGGGCTTTGTCACCTTCATCGGCATCTTCTTCTTCATGGCGCTGATCCCCTTCTACGGGCTCCTGGGCACGCATCTGCTCTGGGGACTGCTGCCCTTCATGCTCGCGGCGCTCTGGGGCATCTGGTACGCGCTGCGCCGCAACGAGAAGGACCGGCAGATCCTCGAGGTGCTGACCCTCTCGCCCGAGACAACGCATCTTCTGCGGCAGAACCCGCGCGGCCCGGCGCAGGAGTGGCAGTGCAATATCTATT
The DNA here is from genome assembly GCA_048381755.1 of Roseobacteraceae bacterium. Classification (GTDB taxonomy): domain Bacteria; phylum Pseudomonadota; class Alphaproteobacteria; order Rhodobacterales; family Rhodobacteraceae; genus Salipiger. Next base: position 165,953 of record JBLXGS010000007.1, on the reverse strand, counting down.
GGGTCACCGCACATATGCACGAGGCGGGCGGGCCGGTGCCCTATTATGTCACGCTCAAGGGCGCGGGACGCGAGGTTGAGATCGGCGCCTTTCTGAGCGAAGAGGAGCGCAAGACGCTCTATCTCGAGCTTTCCGACCGGCTGCGGCTTCTTGCGCGGCCCTGACCGCCCGCGAAAGGTTCCCATGGCCCAGGTCCCTGCCACCCCGAAGTTGAAGCGCCGCGCGCTGCGGCTCGCCGCTGCGCTGAGCCCGGCGCTGGCCGGACGTCTTGCCCCCGCCACCTCGGAAGACGCTGCGCTGGCGCTGCGGTCGGTGTCGGCAGGCAGGCCCCGTCCCCGGGCGGAAGAGGTTATTTTCCTGATCCCGTTGGTCGGCACGCATCACGTCGGCGACTGGCAGGCGGTGATCGCACGGCTCGCACAGACGCTGGAGAGCTTCCGGCGACAGGAGGGTGCCTGGCGGGCGGTGATCTGCTGCCAGGAGCGCCCGCCGCTGCCCGAGGGGCTGGCCGAAGACAAGCGCATCAGCTGGCTGCCCTTCGACGATCCCACCCCCGGCAATGACAAATGGCGCAAGCTGGCGGCGCTCTGCGACAACCTCGGCGCCATCGCGAGCCGCCCGGCCTACGTGATGAGCTTCGACGCTGACGACCTGATGCGCGACGGCATGGTGCGCGAGATGCTGGAGCGGCAGGAGGCGGGCTATCTTGTCGAGCAGGGCTACGTCATGGATCACGCCACCGGCGACGTCGCCCTCGCGGGCGCGCCCACCGCGGCGATGCCCCTGCGCAAACCCTTCTGGAAGCTCTGCGGCTCCTGCCTCGCGCTGCTTCACGATCCGGCGCTGCCGCAGAGCGCTGCCTTTCTGCGCGCGATGACCCAGCACGAGCACCGGATGTTTCCCTACCTCGCGGCGCTCGCCGGGCGCGCACCGGCCCGATTCCGCAAGCCAGCGGTGCTCTACGTGCTCAATCACGGGGAAAACTTCGGCGCGCGGCGCGGGCGCGTGGGGTTCAAGACCCGGTTCGTGCAACGCTTCCGGATCACCGACCCGGAGGAATTGGCACAGGTGGCGCAGGACTTCCCCGCCCCCTGATGTTCTGCTTCCGAGATCGGACCAACTCTCTTCGAAGAGAGTTGCAAGTTCCTTCGAAGGAACTTGCTGCGCCGTGATCAGCCCGCCGCGGCGAGCCGGTCCTTGACCATCGGACCCACGGCTCCGAAATCCATCTGGCCCTGGTAGCGCGTCTTCAGCACGCCCATCACCCGGCCCATGTCGCGGATCGAGCTGGCGCCCACTTCCTTGACTGCCGCGTCCACTGCCTTCGACACATCCTCATCGCTCAGCGGCTTGGGGAGGAACTCCTCGATCACCGGGATCTCGGCCAGTTCCGCCTCGGCGAGGTCGAGACGACCGCCCTCTTCGTAGGTGCGCGCGCTCTCGCGGCGCTGCTTCACCATCTTTGCGAGGATCGAGAGCAGTTCCGCATCCTCGACCCCGTCATCATTGCCCTCGGCCCGGGCCGCGATGTCGCGATCCTTCACGGCGGCACTGATCAGCCGCAGCGTCGAAAGCCGCGCGGAGTCCTTGTCTTTCATGGCCTGTTTGGTGGCGGCCTTGATGCGTTCGCGCAATTCCATCGGAAAGGATATCCCCTGACGTTTCCAAACCCTGACACTACAGAAAGGGTCACAAGGGCGCAATCCCGCCCTATACCAATGCAACCCATTGATTTTGCTATATTTCTATATCAAAATCAGCGCTTGACGCTTCCGGCGGCTTCCCTTAGGCATGGCGCGATTTGCTTCCCGCCGAGATCGTACAGGAGTCGCGCCATGTCGCTCGCCACCCCCCAGAAGCCCACTGCATGCCTCGCGCTCGCCGATGGGACACTGTTTTACGGACAGGGGTTCGGAGCTACCGGCGAGGCCCAGGCCGAGCTCTGCTTCAACACCTCTATGTCCGGCTATCAGGAAATCATGACCGACCCGTCCTACGCCGGGCAGATCGTGACCTTCACCTTCCCCCACATCGGCAACACCGGCGTGAACCCCGAGGATGACGAGACCGGCGATCCGGTCGCCGCGGGCATGGTGGTAAAATGGATGCCGACCCAGTCCTCGAACTGGCGTGCCGTTCAGGAACTGTCGGAATGGCTGGCCGCGCGCGGCCGCATCGCTATCGGCGGCATCGACACCCGCCGCCTGACCCGGGCGATCCGCCAGCAGGGCGCGCCGCACGTGGCCATCGCGCACAACCCCGAGGGCGTCTTCGACGTCGAGGCGCTGGTCGCCTCCGCCCGCGCCTTCCCGGGGCTCACCGGCCTCGACCTTGCCAAGGACGTGACCTGCGCGCAGAGCTACCGCTGGGACGAGATGCGGTGGGCCTGGCCCGACGGCTACCAACCGCAGACCAACCCGCGCAAGAAGGTGGTCGCCATCGACTACGGCGCGAAGCGCAACATCCTGCGCTGTCTGGCCTCGGCCGGCTGCGAGGTGACCGTGCTGCCCGCCACCGCCACGAAAGAAGACGTGCTGGCGCACAGCCCCGACGGCGTGTTCCTGTCGAACGGGCCGGGCGACCCCGCCGCCACCGGCGTCTATGCCGTGCCGATGATCAAGGGCATCCTCGACGAGACCGATCTGCCGATCTTCGGCATCTGCCTCGGCCACCAGATGCTGGCGCTGGCGCTTGGCGCCAAGACCATCAAGATGAACCACGGCCACCACGGTGCGAACCACCCGGTCAAGGAACTCGAGACCGGCAAGGTCGAGATCACCTCGATGAACCACGGCTTCGCGGTCGACGGCCAGACCCTGCCTGCCGGGGTTGTCGAAAGCCACGTGAGTCTCTTCGACGGGTCGAACTGCGGGATTCGCATGACCGACCGCCCGGTGTTCTCGGTGCAGCACCACCCCGAGGCCAGCCCCGGCCCGCAGGACAGCTTCTATCTGTTCGAACGGTTCGTGAACAACATGTGATCTTTCCGCGAATTGTTTCGCGGAGGGTCGCAATTTAAGACTCAATTTACCGACTTGCCCTGAACTCCCTGCATTCGCAGAGTTCAGGAGTTTGTCATGTCAGGCGCGCCTCCGACGTTTCAGACCCGCCGGCGCGCCGGCGGGGTGGCCGATTTCGGCCGTCCGCTCGCCACGCTTCTCACGGAAGCGGGCGCGCTCGACCCGGCCCAGGCACTGGAGGCGCTGACACGCAGTCGGCACCAACGCAGTCCCCTGTCCCGCCTGCTGCGCTCCGAGGGCCTCGTCTCCCCCGAGCAGCTACGCAATGCGCTGGCGCGCAGTTACGGCGTCGCCTCTCTTGACCGGCAACTGACGCCCCCCTCATCGACTCTGGCCGGGCTCCTGCCGCCGGAAATATGCCTGCGGCACGCCGCGCTGCCCTGGACGAGGCACGAGGACGGGCTGGTGCTCGCGATGGCGCATCCCGAAGGGTTTGACCGGGTCCGCTCCCTGCTGCCCGCGACCGAAACTCGCGTGGTGCTCGCCCTTGCCACCGAGGAGGACATCATCGCCGAGGTTGTCGAGCGGCATGGCGCGACCATGGCCGAACGGGCCGAAACCGAGCTGCCCGCCGACCTCAGCTGCCGCGACCTGAACCAGCTGACCGGCAGCCGCAGGGCGCTGCTGCTGCTCGCGGCCCTGTCATTCCTGTGGATCTTGTTCTCCGCCCCGGCGCTCTTCTTTTCCGGCGCGCTGGCGCTGACCGCCGCCACGCTCGCATTTGGCCAGATCGCCAAGCTCGCCGCCTTTTTCGCCGGGCTGCCGCCCCTGCCCCCCGTCCCGCGCGGAGGTATCGAGGCGCCGCCGGTCTCGCTGCTCATCCCGCTGCACCGCGAAGAAAACATCGCCTCTACGCTGGTCCGGCGTCTGGAGCGGATCGACTACCCGCGCGCGCAGCTGCAGGCGCTCCTGGTGCTCGAGGCCGGAGATCGGATCACCCGTGCCGCGCTGCGGGTGGCCGCGCTGCCGCCCTGGATGCGCGTCGTCGAGGTACCGCCCGGGACGGTGACCACCAAGCCCCGCGCGCTGAACTACGCGCTGAACTTCGCCCGCGGCGAGATCATCGGCATCTACGACGCCGAGGACAGCCCTGCCCCCGACCAGCTCCGCCGTCTTGCCGCCCATTTCGGTCGCGCGCCCCCGGAGGAGGCCTGCGTGCAGGGCATCCTCGATTTCTACAATCCGCGGGCCAACTGGATGTCCCGCTGCTTCACCATCGAATACGCCTCCTGGTTCCGGGTGCTTCTGCCCGGCTTCGCCCGGCTCGGCTTTGCGATCCCGCTTGGCGGCACGACCGTCTTCTTCCGCCGCGAGGCGCTCGACCGGGTCGGCGGCTGGGACGCGCACAATGTCACAGAGGACGCCGATCTCGGCATACGCCTGGCCCGCTTCGGCTATCGCACCGCCCTGCTGCCGCTGGTCACACGCGAAGAAGCCAACTGCCACCCTTGGCTCTGGGTGCGCCAGCGCTCGCGCTGGCTCAAGGGCTACCTGATCACCTGGCTCGTCCACATGCGCCAGCCCCGCCGGCTTTTGCGCGAGCTGGGCGCCTGGCGGGTGCTGGGCCTGCAGGTGATCTTCCTAACCGCGCTGTTGCAGTTCCTGCTGGCACCGCTGCTCTGGTCGCTCTGGCTGATCCCGCTCGGCCTGCCGCATCCGCTGGCCAGCGGCATCGCCGCCCCGTTGCTCTCCCTGGTGACGCTGGCGCTGCTGGGTGCCGAGGCGGTCTCGCTCGTGGTCGGGCTCGGCGGCGTGGCGCGCAGCCCGCATCCGCGGCTTCTGCCCTGGGTACCGACGCTGTTCCTCTACTTCCCGCTGGCCACCCTCGCGCTCTACAAGGCGCTTTGGGAACTGCTGAGCCGCCCGTTCTACTGGGACAAGACCAGCCACGGCCGCTCCGCGCCCGATCACGCAGGGGCGGATCTCCCGACTGACGATCTGTAGCGGCTCAGGCGGTCTTGCGGCTGTCGAGCTTGAGGCGGGTGACGAAGGCCACCGAGATATGCTCGCGCAGCGCCTTGTCCGCCGCCTCCTCGTCGCGCTTGGCGATCGCGTCGACGATGGCCGCATGCTCGGCCAGCGCATTGGTGCCGCGCCCCTCGGCGGCCAGCGAGGTGGTCGCCATCAGCGCCATCGAGCGATGCACCAGGTCGAGCTGCTGCACGAGATAGCGGTTGTGCGAGGCAAGCTGGATCATCCGGTGGAAGCGGCGGTTCGCCCGGGCCAGCGCCGCCGGATCGTTGAGCAGCGCGCGGTCTTCCTCGATCATGTCGCGCAGCACCTTCACCTCTTCCTCGGTGGCATGGCGCGCCGCCAGTCGCGCCGCCAGCCCCTCGAGCTCGGTGCGCACCACGTAGAGCTCCGCCATCTGGTTGTGATCCAGCGAGGCAACAATCAGCGAACGCCCGTCGCGCGCCAGCAGCGACTGCGTCTCGAGACGCTGCAGCGCCTCGCGGATCGGCGTGCGGGAAACGCCGAATCGCTCGGCCAGCTCGCTTTCCACCAGCCGGTCGCCGGGGCGGTAAACCCCTTGGTCGATGGCCTCGAGGATCAGCGTGTAAGCGTCCTTGTTCGGCGTCCGGATCTGGCTCATCTGGGGCGGTCCTTCGTAAGTGATGCAGCAAGATAGCGGTAGCGGGGGGGCGGGATCAACGCCCCGCTTCGTCGTATGCGTCGGGCTGCGTCCCCGAGGCCGCGCCGCCCATTGCCGCGCGCGCGCCGCGGGCGTAGGTTGCGGCCATGGTAAAGCAGCATTTCTCCCACGTGCGCCACTGGGTCTTCGACCTCGACAACACGCTCTATCCGCCGGCCGTGCGCCTGTTCGACCAGATCGAACGCAAGATGACCGATGTCGTCATGCGCGTCACCGGCACCGATCAGACCGAGGCCAACACCCTGCGCAAGCGCTGGTGGATGGACCATGGCACGACCCTGGCCGGGCTTATGGCCAATCACCAGCTCGATCCCGATGCCTATCTCACCGAGGTGCACGACATCTCCTTCGATGCGCTCGAGTCGGATCCGCACCTTGCCGAGCTGATCTCGAACCTGCCGGGACGCAAGATCGTCTACACCAACGGCAGCGCGCCCTATGCCGCGCGGGTGCTGGAAGCGCGCGGGCTGGACGCCGCCTTCGACGCGATCTACGGCGTCGAACACGCGAACTATCGCCCCAAGCCCGAGCCGCAGGCCTTCGAGACGGTCTTCTCCCTCTCGGGCACCGACGCGGCCACCGCCGCGATGTTCGAGGATGATCCGCGTAATCTTGCCGCACCCCACGCCATGGGGATGCGCACCGTGCACGTGGCCCCGGAGCGCGCAGAAGGTGAGCATATCCAGCATCATACCGATGACCTGACCGAATTCCTCGCGCGGCTCTCCTGAGCCGCAGCGGCCCCCGCAGCCCTGCGGCGAAGGGGCTGCGACACTTTTGGCCATGGGAGCAAAGCCAAGCCCTGCCTATCTCCTGCCCGACCCCAGACAGGAGATTCCGATGACCGCAGCCGATATCACCACCCTTCAGGACACCCATGCCCCCGCCAAGCGCGGACTTCGCGGCGAGGCAGTCCTCTTCCTCGTGGCGGCGCTGCTGCTGGTGATCGCCGTGGTCAATACCGTCGCGTTCGGCCTCGCGGGCCTTTCGATGACCGCGCTGGCGCTGGTGCCGGTGTGCTACTTCATGATCCTCTGGATCACCGTCGGCAAGTAAGCCGCATGGTCATGCCCGCCCGCCTGCCCTAGATAGAGGCGCAAAGGAGAGCGGTCATGGACTACGACATTCTCATCTCGGGCGGCGGCATCGCGGGGCTCACCGCGGCCGCCGCCTTCGGCAACGCAGGCTTCTCCGTGCTCTGCGTCGACCCGGCGCCGCCGGTGACCGAGCGCGAAGCGCAGGGCGCCGACCTGCGCAGCACCGCCTTCCTGCAACCCGCGCAAGCATTTCTCGCCGAGGCGGGCCTCTGGGAGCGCCTCGCCCCGCACGCGATGCCGCTGCAGGTGATGCGCATCGTCGACGCCGGCGGCGAACTGCCCGAGCCGCGCATCGTCAAGGATTTCGACAGCGCCGAGATCTCCGAGCGGCCCTTCGGCTGGAACCTTCCCAATTGGCTGCTGCGGCGCGAGCTGTCCGCGCATCTGCACGGGATGGAGCGCGTCACCTTCCTGCCCGGCACCGCCACCACCGCGCTCTTCACCCGCGAGGCCGAGGCCCGCGTGACCCTGAGCGACGGCCGCCGCATCCGCACGCGGCTGGTGATCGCCGCCGACGGGCGCAACTCGCCAATGCGGCAGGCGGCGGGGATCGGCGTGAAGACCACGCGCTTCGGCCAGAAGGCGCTGGCCTTTGCCACCACCCACCCGATTCCGCACGGCAACGTCTCGACGGAAATCCACCGCACCGGCGGGCCGTTCACGCTGGTGCCGCTGCCCGATTTCGAGGGGCGACCGTCCTCGGCCGTGGTCTGGATGGAGGAAGGGCCGAAGGCCGAGGCGCTGATGGCGCTGGACGAGGAGGCCTTCGAGGCCGCCATGTCCGAACGCTCCTGCCACCTCTTCGGGCCTCTGAAGCTGGCCTCGCACCGCACCATCTGGCCGATCATCGCCCAGCATGCCGAGAGCCTGACCGGCCAGCGCCTTGCGCTGGTGGCCGAGGCGGCGCATGTTGTGCCGCCGATCGGCGCGCAGGGGCTGAATATGTCTTTGGCTGACATGAAGGTGCTGCACGATCTGGCCGTCGTGCGTCCGGAGGCGCTTGGCGAGGCATCCATGCTGGACGCCTACGCCCGCAAGCGGATGCCCGACATCCGCGCCCGGGTCGCCGGGATCACCGCGCTGAACCGCGCCTCGATGCTCTCGACCCCGCTGCTGCGCGACGCCCGCGCAACGGCGCTGGACGCGCTCTACGGGGTGAAGTCGGTGCGCAAGACGCTCATGCAGATGGGCCTCGGCGCAAAGGGCTGAGGCCCGGCACGGGCGCCGGGCGTCTCCCTTACTGCCCCACCCGCAGCGTATGCCCCGTCAGCTCCTCGCTGAACGGCACCGGGTGCGGGTCCAGTCCCAGCCGCGCCCGGTAGACCGGCAGGCTCTCGGTCACCCGCATCACGTAGTTGCGGGTCTCGTTGAAGGGGATCATCTCGATCCAGTCGATCATGTCGGTCTCGCCCTTCAGCGGGTTGCCGAAGATCTTCATCCAGCTCACCGGGCGCGACGGTCCGGCGTTGTAACCCGCAGCCATCATCACCGGGTTTCCGTCGAACTGCTCCGACAGGCTCTGCAGGTAGCGCGCGCCGAGCTTTGCATTGTAGCCCGGGTTGTCCAGCAGGCTTTCGAAACTGTAGGTGACGCCGAGCCAGCCCGCCACCTCCTTGGCGGTGCCGGGCATCAGCTGCATCAGCCCGCGCGCACCCGCGCCCGAGACGACGCGCGGATCGAACTCCGACTCGCGCCGCGCGATCGACAGCACCATCTCGCGCGGGACCGGGAAATCGGTCTTCAGCAGGTCCGGGTGCAGCGCGTAATAGGGACCGGCCAGCTCCATGCCGTATTGCGCCGCGCGCTTGCCCACCATGACCTCGACATGCGGGCGCTGCATCTGCGCCAGCATCTGCCCGAGCTGGCCGATCTGCTGCCGGTCCAGCCCTTCGGAAAGGTGAGTCAGGAAGCGCTCACCCAGAGAGATCTCGCCGGCGGCCAGAAGCAGGATCGCGGCGCTGTAGACGCTGCTCTTGGTAAAGGGGGCCTCGCGCCAGTCGGGAAAACTCTCGGTGCCCGCCAGCTTGCTGTCGAAGGCGACACCGCCGCGCTCCGCCGCCAGCAGCCCGTAGAAGGAAGTCTGATAGCGCGCGCCCTGCGCGTAGGCCTGCGCCGCCCCCGCGGGGTCGTCCAGCTCTTCCAGAGCCCGGCCCATCCAGTAGCCCGCGCGTCCCTTGGAGATCGGCGAGGTCACCGCGCCGTCGTGGTTGCGGAAATGGCGCAGGGCGGTCTGCGGATCGTCGAGGAAGCGCAACGCGATGAAGCCCGACAGCCATTCCAGCGCGGCATATTGGTCGCCCTCGGTCAGCCCGTGGCGCGAGGCGATGGCATAGGCGGTCTCGGGATCGCCGCGGCGCATCTTCTGATGCGCGAGATCATCGCGCCGCTCTGCCCAGGCCCAGGGTTCGCCAAGCGACTCGGCGCTGCTGGACCGCTCAAGCATGAGCGAGATTGCGTCATCGTCACGACCCTTGCGGACGCGCCAGAGGTAGCGCTCGTAGGCAAGCCCCGGATCGTTCGCCAGCGCCGCCGGCACCGCCCCGATCCGCGTGTCGACCCCCGGCTCCATGCCGCGCAGCGCGAGCCGCGCCTCCGCCAGCTTCCGCCAGCCGTCCGAGACCAGTGGCAGCAGCGCCCGCGCATTGTCCTCCCAGCCCTGCCAGAGCGCCATGTCGAGCCGCGCCTGATGGTGCGGCTTCAGGATTTCCGACCAGTCGCGCAGGAAGGTCGCGCGCTCCTCGGAGCTGAGCGGCAGGGTGCGCCAGGCCAGCACGACCTCGGCCTCCGCCGCACCGCGCTCGCCCTGCGCCATATGCGCCCGTGCCAGCGCCAGCGCGCCCGCGCCGGTCTGCGGCATGTAGCCGGTGAAGAACTCGCGGATCGTGCCGAGGTCGGATTCGGAAATGGCGATCTCGGACTTCTCGCGCAGGTAGGGCATGCCCGGCCAGTCCGGGTTGCGGCGGATGAACTCCATCACCTGTGCCGCGTTGCCCCGACTGGCGCGCAGGTAGTGCCAGAGCACCACATCGAGCGCGGCCTGGCCGTCTCCGCGGGATTCAATGAGGGCGGACGCCCAGTTGCCCGAGCGCATGTCCGCCATCGCCTTGGCGAGCGGACGGTCCTGCGGCAGCGCCGGCGTGGCAATCAGGGCAAGAAGGACGAAGAGAGCGGCGCGGAGGCGCGACATGAGCTTGCAATTTCCTTGACGAAAAGGAATAGACACGCCGCGGAGATTACCGCGTGGCGGGGGGCGATCCAATTCACATTCCCTCCAGCCCGGGGCTCTGCGACGACGAAGCGAACACATCAACATTCAAGGAGCGTGTCATGTTCAAAGGTTCGATGCCAGCACTGGTCACGCCGTTCAAGGACGGCGTCGTGGATTTCGACGCGCTCAAGAAACTCGTGGACTGGCACGTGGCCGAGGGCAGCTCGGCGCTGGTGCCCGTGGGGACGACCGGCGAGAGCCCGACCCTGAGCTATGAGGAACACGAGGCGGTCATCGACTGCGTGGTGAAGACCGCCGCGGGCCGCATCCCGGTGATCGCCGGCGCCGGCTCGAACTCGACCGCCGAGGCGATTCACTTCATGCAGTTCGCCGAGAAGGTCGGCGCGCAGGCGGCACTCGTGGTGACCCCCTACTACAACAAGCCGACCCAGTCCGGGCTGATCGCGCATTTCACCTCCGTACATGATGCCGCGGACCTGCCGATCATCATCTACAACATCCCCGGCCGCTCGGTGGTCGACATGACCCCGGCGACCATGGGCGAGCTGGCCAAGCTGCCGCGCATCGTCGGCGTCAAGGACGCCACCGGCGATCTGGCGCGGGTCTGCCAGCAGCGTATCACCTGCGGAGCGGACTTCCTGCAGATCTCGGGCGAGGACGCCACGGCGCACGGCTTCAACGCCCAGGGCGGCGTTGGCTGCATCTCGGTAACCGCGAACGTCGCCCCGGCGCTCTGCGCGCAGATGCAGGCAGCCACCGCGGCGGGCGACTACGCCAAGGCGCTGGAGCTGCAGGACAAGCTGATGCCGCTGCACCAGGCGATCTTTGCCGAGCCCGGCGTCTGCGGCGCGAAATACGCCATGAGCCGCCTCGGCCTCTGCGCCGAGGAAATGCGCCTGCCGCTGCTGCCGGTGACCGAGCCGGTGCGCGCACGCATCGACGCGGCGCTGCGCCACGCGGGCCTGCTGGGCTGAACCACACGGCGGGACGCCGGTCCCGCCAGATCGGCCGCACGGGGCTCTTTCCCCGCACCGCCGGGACATTCCCACCATGTGGGAGCAACCATGTGGAAGCAGATGCAACGAGAAAGAGGCGGGTCCTGCATGGACCCGCCTCTTTCCTTTTTCGCCCGGAGAGGACCGCGCGCTCAGCCGGCGTCGTCGCTCTCGACGCCTTCGGGCTGGCCGACCACCACGAAGCGCAGCGCATCGGGCTGCAGCACGCGGGCCGCGACGCGCTTCACGTCGTCCAGGGTCACCGCCTCGATCTTGTCGTTGCGGGTGGCGATGTAATCGGGAGTCAGCCCGTCCATCTGCATGCCCACGAGGATGCCCGCGATCGGCCCGTTGCCGTCAAAGCGCAACGGGTAGGCGCCGGTCAGGTAGGTCTTGGCCTGCTCGAGCTCCGCCTCGGTGCAGCCATTCTCGGCAAGTTTCGCCCATTCCTCCCGGATGACCTGCATCGCCTCACCGATCCGGTCGTTGGCCGAAGCGACGTGGCCAAGGTAGAGTTCGGCGTGGTCCATCGGCACGAGGTAGGAGTAGATGCCGTAGGTCAGGCCGCGCTTTTCGCGGACCTCGGTCATCAGCCGGGCCTCGAAGCCGCCCCCGCCAAGGATAGTGTTCATCACGTAGGCGGCGAAGAAATCGGGATCGTCGCGCTTCAGCCCCTTGTGCCCGAAGAGCGCGACCGACTGCGGCGTGTCGAAGGGCACGACGGTCACGCCCGCCGAGGTCTCGACATCGACATCCTCGGGCATCGGCGCGCCGGTCTCGGGCAGATCGCCCAGCAGATTGTCGATCAGCGTCGAGAGCTCCTCGGCGGAAATGTCGCCGGTGGCGGCGATATAGACCCGGTCCTTGGCCATGGCGCCCTTCCAGGCGTCGACGATATCGTCGCGGGTCAGCGCGCTGACGCTCTCCACCGTGCCCGAGGGATCGGTGCCATAGGGGTGATCGCCGAAGACCTCGGCGTCAAAGGTGGCACTGGCAATGGAATCGGGGTCCTTGGCATCGCTGCGGATGCCCGAGAGCACCTGTGCACGCACGCGCTCGATCGCCGTCTCGGAGAAGCTCGGCTCGATCAGGCTCTGGCGCAGCAGTTCGCTGGCCTCGTCGCGGTTCTCGGTCAGGAAACGGGCCGAGACCGACACCGTGTCCTGGCTGGAGCTGTAGCCAAAGCTGGCGGCGAGGGATTCGGATTCGGCCGCGAAGCCCTGCGCGTCGTACCCGCCAGCGCCCTCTTCAAGCAGCCCGACCATGAGGTTGGTCGCGCCGCGCTTGCCGGGCGCGTCCAGCGCCTCGCCGCCCTTGAAGCGGATCTCCAGCGCGGTGAAGGGGATCGAGGGTTCTTCGACGAGCCAGGCCTTGAAGCCCATCGGCGTCTCGACCTGCTGGATGTCGACCTCGGCGGCGGCGGGCAGCGCCAGCCAGAGCGAGGCCGCGGCGGCGATCAGCGGGCCGGTGAGAAAGCGCCCCGGTGCGAAGTTCAGGGTCATTGGGTCACCTCCTCGGCGGCGGGTTGCGGCAGCGTCATGGCGGCGGGCTCTGCGGCGGCCTCCGCCTCTGCGGGGGCGGTCAGGTAGCCGGTGACCGAATGACGCTTGTCGAGCACCTTGCGCGCGGCGGCGATGATCTGCTCGCTGGTGACGCTCTGCACCAAATCGGGCCAGGCCTGCACGTCCTCGACCGTCAGGCCGGAGGTCAGTGCATTGCCGTAGCGCTGCGCCACGCTGGCGACATTGTCGCGGTCGTAGATTTCCGAGGCACGGGCCTGGAACTTGATCCGGTCAAGCTGCTCCTGGTCGCAGCCCCTTTCAATGAAGGCCGCCAGTTCCGCGTCGAGCGCCGCCTCGGCCTCTTCCAGCGTCACACCGGGGGCGGGGACGATGCCGAAGCCGAAGCTGCCGTCGTCGTAGGAAGTGCCATCGTAGAAGGCACCGACGTAGATCGCCTTGTGCTGCTCGAACTGAAGCTTCTGGTTCAGCACCGAGGTCTGACCGCCGCCGAGGATCTCTGCGAGCAGGGTCAGCGCCGCGGCTTCCTCCTGGTCGCCGGGGTTGCGCTCGGGCGCGAGGTAACGGCGCATCACGTAGGGCTGGGCAACGCGCGGATCCTCGAGCCGCAGGCGGCGCTCGGCCATCTGGCGCGGCTCCTGCGGGCGCTGGCGCGGCGCGCCGACCTCGGGGTTGGCGGGCAGCTTGCCGTAGGTGTCTTCGGCCAGCTTGCGCACCTCATCGGGAGTGGTGTCACCGGCCACGACGAGGATCGCGTTGTTGGGCGCGTAGTTGCGGTGGTAGAAGGCCAGCGCATCGTCGAGATCGAGGTGCTCCATCTCCTCGCGCCAGCCGATCACCGGCACGCCGTAACGGCTGTTGAGGTAGAGCGAGGCGCCCATCTGCTCGCGCAGCAGCGCACCGGGATCGTTCTCGACCCGCATGTTGCGCTCTTCGATGATCACGTCGCGCTCGGTGAGGATATCCTCTTCGTCCAGCTGCAGGTTGACCATCCGGTCGGCTTCCATTTCCATCATCAGCCCGAGCCGGTCGGCGGCGACGCGCTGGTGATAGGCGGTCTGGTCGAAGGAGGTGAAGGCGTTGTCGGTGCCGCCGTTCTGCGCCACGATCTTGGAGAATTCGCCCGGCTCCAGTTTTTCGGTGCCCTTGAACAGCAGGTGCTCGAGGAAGTGGGCGACACCCGAACTTCCGGCGGTCTCGTCGGCGGAGCCGGCCTTGTACCAGACCATGTGCACGACGACCGGTGCTCGGTGATCCTCGACGACGACCACGTCCATGCCGTTGTCCAGAGAGAAGGTGGTGACCGGTGTCTCATCCGGATTGGGCGGCGTCTCCGCCCGCAACGGCATCGCCGACAGCACCACCACGGCCAGCGCCGCGCTCCATGACTTCATCTGCAAGCCCCACTCCTCTGGAGAAACGAAAATTGCCCCCAACCTACGGGCCGGGGGCACTCATTCCAAGCTGGGCTTGCGGTATCGTGAACGGTCGCGCGCTCAATCGGCGGCGGGCGGCGCAGAGGGGGTGCGCGCCCCGGCGCCGCGATAGGCGTTCAGCACCGCGTAGGGATCGAGGATCTGCTCGCGGTAGGCCCTGTTGTACTCGTCGTCCTTGAAGAGCTTCCAGTTGAACACCGAGCGGTCACGGCGGAACTGCGCGTCCTCGACGGCGAGCTGGGCGCGGATGTTGCCGTCCCGCCCGTAGCGCGACGCGCGGTTCACCAGCGCCGCATCGCGTGACGGCACCTCGCCCACGGCCAGCTGCGCCGGGTTGCCGCCGAGCGCGGCCACGGCGTCGGCCATCGGCGTCTGGTCGGTGCGGTTGGCACTGCCCGGCGTCGGTGCCGGCAGTTCGGCAAAGCTCTGTGGCATTTCCAGCGGCTTGTTCGGCACGATGGCGAATTCCTCGGGCGTGCCGCGGTTGTTGCGCAGCTGATGCAGCGATTTCTCGCGCTCGGTGCACGCGGTGATCCCGATCAACCCGATCATCAACACGAGATGCGGCAGCTTCATGGCCAGTCTCCGGTTCTTGCCTTTCGCCCTGATCTATACGATCCGGACCGCCCCGTCACGGGGCCTTTTTCTTGCGCTTGCCCTGCTCGGCCGAGCCGGAAAACAGTACCAGCCCGACGGCACCGGCAAAGATCGCGATGTCGGCCACATTGAATGCGAACGGGTTGTTCAGCCCGCAGCACGACATGTTGAGAAAATCGGCAACCGCGCCGTAGAGCAGCCGGTCGATCACGTTGCCAAGCGCGCCGCCGATCAGCAACCCGCCCGAGATCAGCCCAAGCCGGCCCGGCGGATCGCGCCGCAGCCAGACCGCGACGAAGAGCACGATTCCCAGCGCCACGGCGATCAGCGTCCAGCGCGCGGTGGCGGCATCATCGGCGAAGAGGCCGAAGTTCACGCCGCGGTTCCACGCCATGCGGAAGTTGAGCACCGGCGGCAGCACGTCGATCGACAACCGCTGCGCAAGGCCCATCACGTGCACGACGAGCCATTTCGAAAGCTGATCCACCACGAAGGTGATCGCCGCGGTCACCAGTACCAGACGCATGAAGTCTCCTTCCGCCGGGGAGGTGCCCCGGGTCTGCCGCCCGGTCTACAGGCAGTGCGCGGCGAGGAAAAGCCCCGCGCGGCCCCGCCCGCTCAGGGTTGTCCGAGCGCGCGGCGCAGCAGCGCGCGGAAGGCACCGGTGGCCGCCGCCTCGTCGATCGGTCCCGGGTCGTTGATGGTAAGCGCCGCGCAAACGGGCCGGTCCTCGGCATCCTGCATGGCCACGGTAAAATTGAGGACGCCGGGTTCCGAGCCGCCCTTATAGGCCGCCGGGCCCAGCCCGTAGGCGGGGCCGGGATTGAGCTCCAGAATCGGCAGCCCCGACATCGGCAGGATCAGTTCGCACAGTCGCTCGAGCGAGACGTACCATTCCATGCCCGGCACGCTCTGGCCGGAGGCCGCGGCCGGGTCCGGCGGCTGCACCGCTGCCTCGGCGGCAATCGCCGGACGCAGTTCGGGCGCCGCGTCGCGCCATGCCTGCGCCGCGGCCGGGTCGGCCTTGAGGGCAAAGAATTCCCGGGTGGACAGCATATTTTCCGGCGCGATCCCCAGCTCTTCGGCCACGGTATCGCGACCGAGCAGGTCGAGCAGCAGATCGGTGGCGGTATTGTCGCTCTCGGCGATCATCAGCAGCGCGGCGGTGTGCAGCGTCACCGGCGCCTCTTCGGGAAAGTCCTGCAGCCGCCCGCTGGGCAGCGATCTGTGGCCCTCACCGATCCGCAGCACCCGATCCCAGTCGGTCTTGCCCGAGCGCACATCGCGCACCAGCACCGAGAGGATCCCGAGCTTGAAGGCCGAGGCCACCGCCAGAGGATGCGCTGCGTCGCCCGCTGCAAGCACTTCGTCGCCGCGCGTCACCAGCCAGGACACCTCGGTGCCCAGCGCCTGCAACCCGTCAACTGCCGCGCGCAGGTCGGCCACCAGCGGCTCGGGCGTGCCGAAACGCAGCCCTGCCAGCCGCCCCTCGGCACCCAGCACGATCCGTACCGGCACTTGGTAGCTCGCGCTGCGCAGGGTTCCGGCGCCGTCTTCGAGCGTGATCTCCTCGATTGGCCCGATCTGCGCGCGCAGAGTCTCCAGAAGCCCGGCGAGCTGTTCTTCGGGCACGGCACGGGCAAACTCCTCCGTCACCTCGTAGTCCGCACGCTCACCGGCCAGAAGCGCCTCGAGCACCGTGCGTTCCGCCTGTTGCGCCGCCACCGGACCCGTCATGCAGGTCATAACGACCGCCGATAGGGCGCCCCCCCAGAATGCCTTCACATCAATCACTCCCTCGAAATATGCAGGCGCAGCGGGCCGCCCCTCGGACGATCTTTCCACAAAACGGGGCCGGGGTGAATTGGCCGATGCTCGACAACGCCCTGCCCGCACAGCGGCGCGGGAAAAAGCGGCGCGCGGTCCGCCTGCCGTGCCCGGCCCGGCTCCGTGCGGCCCCCCCGTGCGGCCGCCTCGAGGTCTCCGCGTTTCCTCCTCTGCGAAACTTTTTCCGGCCATCACGGAAAGGAAGGTTGCGGCGGCGGCCGCCTTTGAAAATACTTCCCTTAGGGATAGCGCTTTCGACCGCTACAATTTTCCCGGTCCCGTTTGCGAGCGTACATTGTGACAAATATTTCCAATTCTCCCCCGCGTCGGCGAGTGGGCTGGGGCGTCAAACTCCTCGGATGGATCTGCGTGCTTCTCGGCCTCACGCTCTTTGCAGGGGGCGCATGGCTGATCTTGCTCGGCGGCAGCTGGTACTACGGGCTCGCCGGGCTCGGGCTCTTGCTCTCGGGCATTCTGCTCAACCGGGGCAGCATGAACGCCCTGTGGACCTATCTCCTCGTCTGGGCGGGCACCATGGCCTGGGCCTGGTGGGAAAGCGGCAGCGACTGGTGGGCACAGGTGCCCCGCATGCTCTCGCCCACGCTGATCCTGGTGCTCATGCTATCGTGCCTTCCGGCGCTCGCCCGCGCCGCACGGCCGCGTGGCTGACGGCCGCGCCCCAGACTTCCGCCGCAGCGCAAGGAATACGCCGATGCCCCCCGTTTCCCGCCTCTCAGCCGCCTTGGATGGCGCCGCGCTCGCCATCCTGCTGCTGGCGGCGATGCCCGGCCATGCCGAGGTCGGCACCGATTGGCCTTACTACGGCGGCAACGACCTGTCGCAACGCTTCTCGCCGCTGACCCAGATCACGCCCGAGAACGTCGCCCGGCTCGAACGCGCCTTCGTCTATCATACCGGAGACCTGCCACCGGGCGAGACCGCGGGAAAATACGCCCCCGAAACCACGCCGCTGAAGGTCGGCGACAGCCTCGTGCTGTGCAGCGCGATGAACATCCTGATCTCGATCGACGCCGCCACCGGCACGGAGAACTGGCGCTACGATCCCGAAGTCCCGCGCGAGGCTATTCCCTACGGCGCGACCTGCCGCGGCGTCGCCACCTACATCGACCCCGACCGCGACGAGGACGAGGCCTGCAAGATGCGCGTCATCGGCACTACGCTCGACGCGCGGCTCATCGCGGTGGATTTCGCGACCGGTGCGCCCTGCGCAGGCTTCGGCAACGCCGGCCAGGTCGATCTCTGGGAGGGGATCGGAGAGAAAGTGCCCAGCTTCTACGCGGTCACCGCCGCGCCGACCGTGGTGAGCGGCGTCATCGTCACCGGCGCACAGGTCAAGGACGGCCAGGCCGAGGACGCGCCGTCAGGCGTGGTACGCGGCTTCGACGCGGTGACCGGCGATCTCGCCTGGGCCTGGGACCTCGCCGCCCCCGAGGAGATGCGGAACGGCCCACCCGCGGGCAAGACCTACACCCGCGGCACGCCCAACATGTGGACCACCGCCGCCGCCGATCAGGCGCGCGGCATCGTCTACCTGCCGCTGGGCAATTCCGCGGTGGACTACTACGGCTCCAACCGCTCGGAGGCCGAGAACACCTACGCCACCTCGCTGGTCGCGCTGGAAGCAACGTCGGGCGAGGAGCTCTGGCACTTCCAGACCGTCCGCAAGGATCTCTGGGACTACGACCTCGGCTCCCAGCCGACTTTGCTGGACTACATGGGGCAGCCTGCGGTGCTGCTGCCGTCGAAACAGGGCGATCTGTTCATTCTCGACCGCGAGACCGGCGCGCCCCTGAGCCCCGTCGGCGAGCTCACCGACCTGCCGCAGGGCGAGATCGAGCCCGGGTACGTCGCCGACAGCCAGCCAGTGTCGCTCTGGGCCACGCTGCGCAAGCTGCCGCTGACCGAAAAGCGCATGTGGGGTTTCACCCCCATCGACCAGCTCTACTGCCGCATCCGTTTCCGTCAGGCGGTCTACGAAGGCTACCTGACGCCCCCCTCCACGGAGAACTACATCCAGTATCCGGGGTACATCGGTGGCAGCGACTGGGGGTCCGTGGCGGTGGACCCGACGCGCGGGCTGGTGATCGCCAATTACAACGACATTCCCAATCTCAACCGCCTCGTGCCCCGCGCAGAGGCCGACGCCGAGGGCATGCGGCCGCCGGACGCGCAGGGCGGCGGCCGGGGCCAGCCGCAGGTTGGCGCACCCTACGGGGCGAAGACGAACGCCGGCTGGCGCTCCGGGCTGACCGGCCTGCCCTGCAGCCAGCCGCCCTACGGCGGGATCACCGCGATCGACCTGGAGACCGGCGAGCCGGTGTGGGACGTGCCGCTCGGCACCGCCCGGCGCAGCGGACCCTTCGGCATCCCCTCGCGCCTGCCCTTCGAGATCGGCACGCCCAACAACGGCGGCGCTGTGGTCACCGCCTCGGGGCTGATCTTCATCGGTGCTGCGGCGGACAACCTCTTTCGCGCCATCGACACCGAGACCGGCGAGACGCTGTGGACCGACGCCCTGCCGGCCGGAGGACAGGCGAACCCGATCAGCTACGAGGTAGACGGCCGGCAATACGTGCTGATCTCCGCCGGGGGACACCACGCCATGGAAACCGGCACCAGTGACGCGATCATCGCCTACCGCCTGCCCGACTGATCCGGACGCGGATTTGGGCAACAAAAAAAGAGGCGGGCCCGGCCCGCCTCTTTCATATCAATCGTGGTGCCGGATCAGTGGCGGAAGTGGCGCATCCCGGTGAAGACCATTGCAAGGCCCGCCTCGTCAGCCGCCGCGATCACCTCGTTGTCGCGCATCGAGCCGCCCGGCTGGATCACCGTGGTCGCGCCGGCTGCCGCCGCTTCCATCAGACCGTCGGGGAAGGGGAAGAAGGCGTCGGATGCGACCGCCGACCCTTCGGTCAGCGGCGTGTCGAGGCCCAGCGCCTCAGCCATGCGCTCGGCCTTCTTGGCGGCGATCAGCGCCGAGTCCACGCGGCTCATCTGGCCCGCGCCGACACCAACGGTGGCGCCGTTCTTGACGTAGACGATGGCGTTGGACTTGACGTGCTTGGCGACCTTCCAGGCGAACAGCAGGTCCTGCAGTTCACCGTCCGACGGCTGCTTCTTGGTCACCACCTTCAGATCTTCCAGCGTGATCAGGCCGTTATCCTTGTCCTGCACCAGCATGCCGCCCGACACCTGCCGGTAGGCAAGGCCCGGCTCGGCGGTGTTGGCAAGACCATCGGTGGTCAGCAGGCGCAGGTTCTTCTTCTTGGCGAAGATTTCCTTGGCCGCGTCATCGGCACCCGGTGCGATCACCACCTCGGTAAAGATCTCGGTGATCGCCTCGGCGGTCTCGGCGTCCAGCGGCTTGTTCAGCGCGACGATGCCACCGAAGGCCGAGGTGCGGTCGCAATCGAAGGCCTTCTGGTAGGCTTCCAGCAGGGTTGCACCCTTGGCCACGCCGCAGGGGTTGGCGTGCTTGATGATGGCGCAGGCCGGGCCGTCGGCGGGCAGGAACTCCGACACCAGCTCGAAGGCGGCGTCGGTGTCGTTGATGTTGTTGTAGCTGAGTTCCTTGCCCTGGTGCTGAACCGCGGTCGCCACGCCCGGACGGTCCGAGCCGTCGCGGTAGAAGGCCGCCTTCTGGTGCGGGTTCTCGCCGTAGCGCAGGGTTTGCGCGATCTCGCCCGAGAACACCCGGCGACGCGGGGCATCGTCATTCAGCGCGCCGGCCATCCAGGTCGAGACCGCGGCGTCATAGGCACCGGTGCGGGCATAGGCGACCTGCGCCAGCTTCTGGCGGAAGGCATAGGTGGTCGCGCCGTCGTTGGCATCGAGCTCGGCCAGCAGCGCCTCGTAGTCGGCCACATCCGTCACCACGTTGACGAAGGCATGGTTCTTGGCGGCGGCGCGGATCATCGCCGGACCGCCGATGTCGATGTTCTCAATGCACGTGTCGTAGTCGGCGCCCTTGGCGACGGTTTCCTCGAACGGGTAGAGGTTCACCACCAGCAGGTCGATCCCGGTGATGCCGTGGGCCTTCATCGCCTCGACGTGGGCGGGGTTGTCGCGCAGCGCCAGCAGGCCGCCGTGGACGCGCGGGTGCAGCGTCTTGACGCGGCCGTCCATCATCTCGGGGAACTCGGTCACATCCGACACGTCGCGCACCTTGAGGCCCGCCTCGCGGATCGCCTTGGCGGAGCCGCCGGTCGAGAGCAGCTCGACACCCCTTGCGCTCAGCGCCTTGGCCAGGTCGATGAGACCGGTCTTGTCCGAAACGGAAATGAGGGCGCGGGCGACGGGGGAGAGATCAGGCATGAGGAGAGTCCCAGATGGTTCAGAGCGTCACATCCGGCTCGTCCTGCCCAAGGTCTCGGATCGCGATGGCGGTGTCCTGCGCCTTGGCCAGCGACCAGCGGATGCGGGTCGCATACTCCATCACGCGGCCGGATAAAACGATCTGTTGCGCCCCGCGGGGCCGAAGCCGGCCATTTTCCAGGTAAACCGAGTCTTCTAGGGACATTTTCGCTCCCGCGTCGGAGCGGAACACCCAGATTTCGCCCGACCGCAGCGCCAGCGAGACCGCTGCACCGGCCATGTCGAGCTCGGCATCGACGTCGGGATGCAGGTGAAAACGAATCTCGTAGGGGAACCCTTGCAGCCCGCCCTTGTCGAGCCGCCTGTCAAAGATCTTGCGGTCCTTGGCCTCGAGCGCGAAAAGCATGTCTTCGCCTTCCAGCGCCCGACCGTCGAGGCTCAGCTCGAGCCTGCGCGCGTGGGTCAACCCGTGGCTGCGCTTGTAGCCGTCATGCGCCGCTTCGAAGCGCCAGCCCGCCGCGTCCTGCTCCAGTTCCACCGGCACGTCCTGCGGCCCCTCGACGATCAGTTCGCGCTCGATACCGCCGATCCGCCGGCGCGGGCCGAGCCGCGCGCTCGACGTGCCGTCAAGGCAGAGCGTCGAATGCGAGAGGGTGGCGCGCCCGGCGCGGCGCCATTCCTCGCCGAAGACGACCCCCGAGCCGCAGCCGACGATCAGCGGCCTGCGTCCCGAGGTCAGCTCAAAGGCAAGCGTCGAGGCGTGGCCATCCGACGAGGCCCGTCCAGAGGGCGGCGGCGCGGCGTCAACGATCACCGTGCTGCGCCCCCCCGCGAGCCGCGCGAAGCCCATGGCCAGCCCTTCGACCGGGCGGCGGCGCACGCCGGAGGCCGACAGCGCCTGATCGAGTCGCCCCTCGGCCCCGCGACCGCCGCCATGGAACCGCGCCAA
Source organism: Roseobacteraceae bacterium (assembly GCA_048381755.1). Taxonomy (GTDB): domain Bacteria; phylum Pseudomonadota; class Alphaproteobacteria; order Rhodobacterales; family Rhodobacteraceae; genus Salipiger. The sequence goes on along the minus strand of JBLXGS010000007.1, from coordinate 144,292 downwards.
GCCGCCGTCGGCATGGCGCAGCGCACGCAGCGTCGGCGCGATGCGGGTGATGGCGTTGAGATGTGCCCCCCCGGGTTCGAGATCGGCCTCTTCCAGCGCCGCCCGCGCCCAGGTGAGCAAGGTGAAGACTTCCAGCAATTCCTCGGGGTTGCGCGTCGGCAGCCCGCCTGCCTCGTCGATCTGCTGGGCGCATTCCGCGTCCAGCGCCTGCCGCGCCGGGTCGAGATGCGCGCGCATCCCCTCGAGCGAGAGCGACGCGTAGATCAGCCCGGTCAGCGCCTCGAACCGCGGCAGCCCGGGCAGGGCGGCACCACGCCGCTTTGCAAGGAACCGCGTCTGCGCCGCCAACGCGCGGTAGAAGCGCGCCGAGTCCTCGGCGCTCATGCCGCGCAGCAGGAAGAGCGCGTGATGAATCCAGCGGATCAGCCGCCGCCCGGCCAGCTCGGGCACCCAGCCCGGCCCGGTGCCGCGCCCGTAGCGGTCGATCCAGCCCATCAGCCAGTCCTGCGCCAGCCTGCGCGCCTCGGCGTCGCCGACGGCGGCCAGATCGTCGAGCCAGCGGAAGGCGTGGATTTCCTCCTGCCAGGCGCTGTCGTCGACCTCGATATCCCAGATCATCGTTTCCGGCGCCTCGGCGAGGTAGCCGGCAAACATCAGGTTGCCGGCGCAGAGCTGGCGTCCTCGGGCGAATTGTCCGGTGGTGCGCGGCTCGGGCTGCGAGACGAAGGCGGTGGCGCTGCCCGCCCGCGCGGCGAGCCGCGAATGCACGCGGTTGAGAAACTGCGTGGCGGTGACCGACCAGCTCGCCATATCTACCATGCCCTGCCCTTCTGCCCGCCTCGGGGCTTTTGCGGCAAGGGTAGACCCCGCAGCGGGACAAGTCACCGGGCAAGCGGCGGAAATCGCGGAAACGCGATGCCATGCGGCCCGGTTTGCGACCTGTGCGCAACGGCGAACCGGGAAAGAGGCCGCTGGGCCCGCCGAACCGGGAGCCGTCAGACCGCGCCGGCTGCCCGGATCCGCGCCATCGGGATGGCATCGACGTATTGGCCGGCGCGGAAGGCGTAGCCGCGGAACAGGCCCTCGCGCTCGAAGCCGGCCTTCTCGTAGAGCCGGATCGCCGCGAGGTTGTCGGCGTTCACCACCAGCTCGATGCGCGGAACCGCCAGCCAGTTGTCGGCCACGTCAAGAAGCGCCGCCATCAGCGCCGAGCCGATGCCCTTTCCCTGGAAGTCGTCATGCACCCCCATGCCCAGCGTCGCGGCATGCCGGCGGCGCCCGTCGAGCCGTTGCAGGCTGGCGGTGCCGACGATCGTCCCGTCCAGCTCGGCCACGATGTTGGTCAGTCCCGGCGAGCTCGCTTCGAGCCGCTTGCGCATCCATTCGACCGTCTGAAACGGCATGCGCAGCGTGCCATGACGATAGAGCGGAAGGTTTGCCATCGCCGTGAGTTGCTCGCAGTCGCGCATTTCGGCGGCGCGGATGATCAGCTTGTCCATGGCGGCCTCACTCGGGCTTTTGCAGCACCGAGACGTAGAAGCCGTCCATGCCGCCGCGCTCGGGCCAGTAGTCGGGGCGCAGCCGCAGCCCGCCTTCCTCCGAGCGCCACTTCGGCTCGATCCACTCCGTCTCGAGCGGCAGCACGCGCAGCCCCTCGTGCCGCGCCAGCGCCTCATCCACCTGGCACTCGCCCTCGTCCGGCAGCAGCGAGCAGGTGCAGAAGACCAGCCGTCCGCCCGGCTTCAGCAGGCCGAGTGCGTGGTCGATCATCGCCGCCTGCAGGCCGATCAGTTCAGAGATTCCCTCCCCCGCCTTCGCATGCGGCAGGTCGGGGTGGCGGCGGATCGTGCCGGTGGCGGAACAGGGCGCGTCCAGAAGGATGGCGTCATAGCTGCCCTCCGCCTCCAGCGCGTCGCCCACCACCGTCTCGGCCTTCAGCCCGGTGCGCAGCAGGTTCTCGGTGATCCGCGCCATGCGGCCCTCAGACAGGTCGAGCGCGGTGACCTTCGCCCCCGCCGCCGCCAGTTGCATGGTCTTGCCGCCCGGCGCGGCGCACATGTCCAGAACGCTCAGCCCCGTCACGTCACCCAGCAGCTTGGCAGGCATCGCCGCGGCGGCGTCCTGCACCCACCAGGCGCCCTCGTCGAAGCCCGGCAGCGCCGAGACCTGACCCTGCTCCGCCAGTCGCAGCGAGCCGGTCGGCAACAGCTCGGCGCCGAGCTTCGCGGCCCAGCCCGCGGCGTCAGACGCCACGGTGATGTCGAGCGGCGCCCCCGCCGCATGGGCGACCTCCATCGCCGAGACCGCCTTGCCGCCCCAGGCCGCCGCGAGCGGCTCGCGCAGCCAGCGCGGCAGGCGCGGCGCGCGCAGCTTGGCCCATTGCTCCGGGCCTTCCTCGGACATGCGGCGCAGGATGGCGTTGACCAGGCCGGACATGGTCTTGGTCTTGCGGTCGGCCGAGATCAGGCTGACGCAATCGTTGACCACACCATGCGCCGCGCCGCCGGTGCAGAGCTCAAAGGTGCCGAGCCGCAGGACGTTGCGCACGAAGAGCGGCGGCGCCTTTCGCAAGCGCGACTTCAGCATCTGGTCGCAGCGCCCCAGGTTGCGCAGCACGCCGGTCGCCAGCCGCTGCGCCGCTGCGCGCTCCGCCGCGTCGAGCTTGGCAAAGGGGCCGCCCTGCATCGCCTCGCTGAGCAGACGCCCCTGCCCCAGCACCTGCCCCAACAGCGCCACCGCCGCCGCCCGTGCCGGGCTCGCAGCCCCTGCCCCGTCCGAGCTCTTTTCCGCGCCTTTGCCTGCCATGGGACCACTCCGCTACCCTGCGGGTCTTGCCCGCGCATGATCCACGGGCCTATATCAAGCCGACCCACGCAAGGAAAGCGCGCCCGAGGAGGGCACTGCCATGAGCGACGAGACCCGCCCCGATCAGCCCACCGACCTGCCGCCCGAGCTTCCTGCGGCCGCGCAGCGCGCGCTGGCCGAGGCCGCCGAGCGCCGCAAGGCTGCGGAAGAAGCACTGGCCAAGGATCCCCGCGCCAAGGAATACGGCGGCCGCGACGGGCTCGACCCCGCCCGCTACGGCGATTGGGAGAAGAAGGGCATCGCGATCGACTTCTGATCCCGGCCGCAAGGCAGGCCCCTCACCTTCGCCGCTCGACCGCGAGCCCGAGGAAGGTGCCCGCGACGATCAGGGCCGCGCCGACCAGCGATGCCGGACTGAGAGGCTCCGACAAGAGCAGCCACGCCAGCGCGACTCCGAACAGCGGCTCGGTCCCCATCAGAAAGCCAACCCGCGTGGGGCTGCTGCGCCGCACCGCCGCGTTCTGCACGTAGAAGGCCCCGACGGTGCAGAAGAGCGACAGGAAGGCCACCGCCATCCAGCCGCCGAAGTCCGCCTGAACCCGGAGCGCCTCGGGTCCGGACTGCGCCAGGATCAACGCCATGGTGAGAGCGGCCACGGTGAGCGCCTGAACGGCTGTGAGCGCGGCGGAAGAGAGCCGGCTGCCCTCCATCAGACGCTTGGTCGCCACCACCATCACCGCCCGCAGCCCCGCTGCCGCAAGGACCAGCAGGTCTCCGGCCCCGAGCGTCGTCATGCCGCCCGACAGCACGAGGACGCCGAGCACCGCGACCGCAGCGCCCGCGATCACCCCCGCCGGGGGAAGCCTGCGCTGCAGCCCGAACTCGAGGAAGGGCGTGAAGATCGTGCACAGCGAGATGATCAGGGCGGTGTTCGTCGCCGTGGTCAGCGCGACGCCCCGGGTCTCGGCCAGGAAGATCGCACAGAGGATGGTGCCGAGCAGGACGCCCGCCCGGAGATCCTTGCCGCTGGCCGAGCGCAGCTCGCGCCCCGCCACCGCGCCCATCACCGCCGCCGTCAGCGCGAAGCGGTAGAAGATCAGCAAGAGCACCGGCATATGCGCCAGCGCGCCCTTGGCGACGGGGTAGCTCGCCCCCCAGACCAGCGCCACGCCCAGCACCGCGAGATCCGCCCAGAGCGTCGTCCGCCGTGCGATGAAATTGTCCGATGCAGCCATGCTCGCCCCTGTCGTTCCGTTTCGGTCAGGCTGCGGTAGGCGATCCGACCCGGCGCGATATAGAACGAAAACGCGGTGTCAGCCGCGGGCGTAGGCGCGCGGGGTTGTGCCCACGATCGCGCGGAAATGCCGCCCCATGTGGCTCTGGTCGGCAAATCCCGCCTGCGCCGCCGCCTCGGCCGGGGTGAGACCCGCGCGCAGCAGCCGCTTTACCAGAAGCACCTTCTGCTGGAGGTGCCAGGCGTGCGGCGGCAGGTCCGTGGCGCGCCGAAACGCATCGATGGTCTGGCGGCGTCGCAGCCCGGTGACACGGCAGAGATCGTCGAGTGAGACATCCTCCTCGACGCGATCGCCGAGGTAGTCGACCGCCTCGGCGATCCGGCCGCTGTCCGGGCGCCGGTTGGCGGAGACCTGCGGCGCAAGCTCTCCCAACAGCGCCCCGAGCAGCCGGTCGAGCGCCACATCGCGCGCCAGCCGATGCTCCGACGCATGCAGCACTTCGTGCAGCGCGGCGATTTTCTGCGCGAGGCCCGGCCGCGCGTGAAAGGCCGCGCCGAAATCCAGCGTTCCGCTTAGAACTCGGCCGCCGAGGTCTTCCAGCAGGGCGCGCATCGCGACCTCGGGGATGTAGAGCATCCGCTGCCGCCAGCCTGTCTCGCTGCCGGCGCCGCCGTGGTGAATGTCGCCCGGGCGCATGGTGACCACCGAGCCGCGCGGCACCCGGTTCATTTCGCCCCGACACCAGACCGAATGCACGCCGCCGTCTATCACGCCGATGAGATATTCGTCATGGGCATGGGGTTTGAAGGTCTGCGTCCGGTAGCGCGCCGAGAGCGTCTCTATTCCGTGGAGCTCCGGGCGGGAGCGCATCGAGACCTCGTCCCGAGGGGACTTCAGCTCCATGGGTTGTCTACCCCGCCCGGCGCAGGACGGCCTCGCAATCAGTCCCCGAGGCCCAGAACGTCGAGCATGTCATACTCGCCCGGTGCCTTGTCCTGCCCCCAGACGGCGGCCTTCAGCGCGCCGCGGGCAAAGAGCGCCCGATCCGAGGCGATGTGCTTGAGGGTGATGCGCTCGCCGGCGGCGGCGAAGATCACCTCGTGCTCGCCCACCACGTCGCCGCCACGCAGGGCCGCGAAACCGATGGTGCCGCGCTCGCGTGCACCGGTGATGCCGTCGCGGCCCCGGTCCGAGGCTTCCGACAGCGTCACCCCCCGGCCCTCGGCCGCCGCTTCACCCAGCATCAGCGCAGTTCCCGAGGGGGCGTCGACCTTGCGGTTGTGGTGCATCTCGACGATTTCGATGTCCCAGTCCTCGTCGAGCGCGGCGGCGACCTGCTTGGTCAGCTTGGTCAGCAGGTTGACCCCGAGGCTCATGTTGCCGGCGCGCACGATCACCGCATGGCGGGCAGCGGCGCGGATCTTCTCGAGATCACTTTCTTCGAGCCCGGTGGTGCCGATCACGTGCACCGCACGTGCCTGCGCCGCCAGCTCGGCGAACTGCACGGTGGCCGCGGGGGCGGTGAAATCGAGCACGGCCTGCGCCTTGGCGAAAGTCTCCAGCGCGTCGTCGCTGACGGTGATCCCGAGCTCGGTGCCGCCCATGCAGGTGCCGAGATCGCGGCCGACCCAGTCGTTGCCGGTCCGCTCGACCGCGCCGACGAGTTTCAGCTTGTCGCTGGCCAGCACCTCGCGCACCAGCATCTGGCCCATCCGTCCCGACACGCCCGTGACGACAACACCCGGCAGTTCCGACATTTCGCTCTCCGATCTTTAGCTTCCCGCAGGGCATACTCCGCTGACGTCGCGATGGCAAAGGCGATGTCGGCACGGTGCCGCCCGAACCGCCCGAAGCCCTCGCCGCTATGCGTTCGCGTTCTTGGCAAACCCCCGCAACGCGCCTATGTCTGCGCCATGGCAAAGAACAGATTCCACGAGGGCTCCGGCCCCAGCCAGAGACAGCTTCGTGTCGGCGAACTCATTCGCCGCACGCTGGCGGACGTGCTCAACCGCGGCGACGTGCACGACCCCGAGCTGAACCGGCTCTCGATCACCGTCGGCGAGGTCCGGGTCTCGCCCGATCTCAAGGTCGCAACCGCCTACGTCGTGCCGCTTGGCGGCAAGCAGGAAGGCAACATGTTCGAGCTGCTCGAGCGCAACAAGTCCGAGCTGCGCCGCGCGGTCTCGAAGGAGCTGACGCTGAAATACGCGCCGGACCTGCGCTTCCGCCTCGACCAGACCTTCGACCGGCTCGACGAGACCCGCCGCCTGTTCTCGCAGGACGCGGTGCGCCGAGATGTCGAGGGACAGGGTGCGGACGAGGACGACGACGCGTGAGTTTTCACGCCGCCCTTGCCGCGCTGACACTTGCGGCGGCGGCGCTCGTGCCGTCACTGACCCCGTCCCAGGCCGCGGCTGTTAGCTGCGAGGGCGCCAGCCACGAGGGCCGGCGCTACACGCTCTGCACGGTCAGTGCCGACGAGGACCTGCGCACCTTCCTGCGCGCGCCCGACGGCACCGTCTGGGGGCATTTCTCGACCCTCGACGCAGCGCTGCGGCAAAAGGGCGAAACGCTGGCCTTCGCGATGAACGCGGGCATGTACCACGAGGACCGCGCCCCGGTCGGCCATTACGTCGAGGACGGGCAGGAGGAGATGCGCGTCATCTCCAGCCCGGGACCGGGCAACTTCGGGATGCTCCCCAATGGCGTGCTCTGCATCGGCGCGGGCGAGGCGCAGGTCTACGAGACCCGTGATTTCCTGACCCGCAAGCCGGACTGCCGATATGCCACGCAATCGGGGCCGATGCTGGTGATCGACGGCGAGTTGCACCCGCGCTTCCTGCCCGACAGCACCTCGCGCTACATCCGCAACGGCGTCGGCACCTCGGCCGACGGCAAGACGCTGGTCTTTGCCATCTCCGAAGAACCGGTGAGCTTCTACGAGTTCGGCACACTGTTCCGCGACGGGCTGAAGATGCCCAACGCACTATTCTTCGATGGCAATGTCTCGCGGCTCTTCGCGCCGCAGATCGGCCGGGCCGACATCGGCCGCACGCTAGGACCGATCATCGGCGTGGTGGTGCCCGCCGAGTGAGCCGCGCGGGCGCGGCGCGACGCGCCCGGCCCGAAGCCGTGCCAAGGTGACGTGCCAATCCGGGCCCGGGAGCTTGCCTTGTCGCGCCCCGCGGCCTACCCAATCAGTCAGAACAATACCGGAGGCGACATGGACGGCACAGAGCGCAACCACCCCGCGGCGAAGGACTTGCAGAGCCTGACCGCGCAGCTGCTCGAGGCCGCGCGCAAGGCAGGCGCCGACGCGGCGGATGCCATCGCGATCGACGGCACCTCGCTCAGCATCGACGTGCGCGCCGGCGCGCTGGAGCAGGCCGAACGTTCCGAGGGAACCGACATCGGCCTGCGGGTGCTGATCGGCCAGCGCAGCGCGGTGGTCTCGACCTCGGACGTGAAACCCGCAACGCTGACCGCCATGGCCGAACGCGCGGTGGCCATGGCCCGCGAGGCTCCCGAGGATCCCTATGCCGGGCTCGCCGACCCGTCGCAGCTGGCCTCGGGCTGGGATCTGGACGCGCTGGAGCTGGCGGACCCGGCCACCGATCCCGCCCCGGATGCGCTGCAGCGCGATGCGCTGGAGGCGGAGGCCGCGGCGCTGGCCGTCGAGGGTGTCAAGCAGGTGCAATCGGCCTCGGCCTCCTACGATGCGCAGCGGGTGTTCCTTGCCGCCAGCAACGGCTTTGCCGGCGGCTATGCCCGCACCGCCCGCTCGACCTCCTGCGTTGCCATCGCCGGCACCGGGCTGGGAATGGAGCGGGACTATGACGGCGACAGCCGCACTTTCCAGTCGGACCTGCGCAGCCCCGCCGAGATCGGACACCGCGCTGCGACGCGGGCGCTCGACCGGCTGAACCCGCGCAAGCCCAAGACCGGCGCCTACCCGGTGCTCTTCGACGAGCGCATCGCCTCTTCGCTGATCGGCCACCTGGTGGCCGCCGCCAACGGCGGCGCGGTGGCCCGTGGCGGGTCGTGGCTGCGCGACGCGCTCGGCGAACCGGTGCTGCCCGACGGCATTTCGCTGATCGAGGATCCGCACCGCCCGCGCATCTCCGGCTCGCGCCCCTTCGATGCCGAGGGCCTGCCGACCCGCCGCCGCGCGCTGGTCGAGGATGGCGTGCTGAAGGGCTGGACGCTCGATCTCGCCAATGCCCGCAAGCTCGGCATGGCACCCACCGGCAACGCCGCGCGCGGCACCTCCTCCGGCCCGTCGCCGACGGTCTGGAACCTCGAACTGACGCAGGGCGACAAATCCCCCGGGCAGCTGATCGCCGAGATGGGCCGCGGGCTGATCGTCACCTCGATGATCGGCGCCACGATCAACCCCAACACCGGCGACTACTCGCGCGGCGCCGCCGGCTGGTGGGTGGAAAACGGCGAGATCGCCTACCCGGTCTCCGGCGTCACCATCGCCGGCAACCTGCGGCAGATGCTGCGCTCCATGGTGCCCTCGAACGACGCCCGGCCGTGGCTGTCGCGCGTGGTGCCCTCGCTGCTGGTCGAGGGGCTGACGCTTGCCGGCGAGTGATCCCGAGGCCGGCCACGCCGCCGACCGCGCGCTGCTCGAGCGCGCGGCCCGCGAGGCGGGCCGGGTGGCGCTCGGCTTCGCCGGCGATGCGCTCGACGTGCGCTACAAGGCGGCCGACGGCAGCCCGGTGACCGCCGCCGATCTTGCGGTGAACGCGCGGCTCGAGGAACTGCTGCGCGGCGCGCAGCCGGACTATGGCTGGCTTTCCGAGGAAAGCGTCGACAGTGACGCCCGGCGCGCGGCCGAGAAAGTGTTCATCATCGATCCGATCGACGGCACGCGCTCCTTCATCGCGGGCGAGGACACCTGGGCGCATTCGCTGGCCGTCGCCGAGAACGGCATTGTGACCGCCGCCGCGGTCTACCTGCCGAAACGCGACCTGCTCTACAGCGCCGCGCTGGGTCAGGGCGCGGTGCTGAACGGCGTTCCAATCCGCGCCACCGCCACCGGCAGGCTGGAAGAGGCCGAGGTGCTCGCCCCGCGCCCGGTCATGGACAGCCCCTACTGGCGCGTGCCGCTGCCGCCGATCCGCCGGGCGCACCGGCCCTCGCTGGCCTACCGGCTGGGGCTGGTGGCCGAGGGGCGCTTCGATGCCATGCTGACCTTCCGCCCGACTTGGGAATGGGACATCGCCGCCGGAACGCTGCTGCTGCAGGAAGCCGGGGCGCGGGTCACCGACCGGCTGGGTCGCCCGCTGCGGTTCAACGCCCGGCACCCGCAGCATCCGGGCGTCGTGGCCGCCAATCCGGCGCTGCACGGCGACATCATGGGGCGGCTGACGCTCGCCCCGTGACATCGCCCGCGCCGGTTCTCAAACTGGTGATCCGGCGAGGTAACGCTGACCCGCGGTAGAATCTTGACGCTGCGGGTGCAGAAAGTAGGTTGCCCGCGTCTGTACGGGAAAGGACCCCCCATGCCTCAACGTCTCCACCTCGTCTTCGGCGGCGAGCTTGTCACCCCCGAGAAATCCGTTTTCAAGGACGTGAACGACATCCACATCGTCGGCATGTTCCCCGACTACGCCTCCGCCTACGACGCCTGGAAGGCCGAAGCCCAGCGCACCGTGGACAACGCCCACACGCGCTACTTCATCGCCCATATCCACCGCCTGCGGGACGAAGAAGTCGAGGTCTCGCCGACCGAAGAACTCGGCTGACACCGATGGCGCGCAGGCCGTTCTCGCTTTCGGCCTACATGGCCTATGCGCGCAGCCGCGGAGCGGTGCCGACCCCGGCGCCCTACGCCCGGCCCGCGGGCCCCTTGCTGTGGCTGCACGCGGGCGGCCCCGGCTCGGCACGCGCGCTCTGCGCGCTGGCCACGCGGATGAAGATCCAGCGCCCGGAACTGTCGCTGCTGGTCACCGGCGAAGCCGACCACCTGCCCGAGGGGGCGCTGCGCGCGGAGCTGCCGGGCGAAAGCCCGGCCGAGATCGCCGCCTTCGCCGAGCACTGGCGTCCGCAGCTCGGCTTCTGGACCGGGCAGGAGCTGCGCCCCGCCCTGCTGCAGAAGCTGCACGAGGCGGGCACGCGGCTGGTTCTTCTCGACAGCCGGGACGTCCCCTGGACGAGCCCCGCCCCGAGCTGGGTGCCCGATCCTTCGGCTGCCACATTGCAGTTCTTCGACCGGATCTGTCCGGTGGACGAGCCCGCGCGGCGGCGCCTGCGCCGGGCCGGCGTCGAGGACAGCGTGATGCCGACGCTCGGCCCGCTCACCGACAGCGCCCCGCCACTCGACTGCAGCGATGCGCTCTACGAGGAGATGGCCGGGGTGCTCACCGGGCGACCGATCTGGCTCGCCGCCAAGCTGCGCAGCGCGCAGGAGGCCGAGGAGGTGCTGCACGCCCACAAGCGCGCGGTGCGGCTCGCCCACCGGCTGATGCTGATCCTGGTGCCCGCGACCTTTGACCTCGCGCCCGATGTGGCCGAGGTCGCCCGCACCTCCGGAATGCGGCTTTCCGCCTGGGAGGCGGGCGAGATGCCCGACGAGAACACCCAGGTGCTGGTCACCGAGGACGCCTCCGAGCTCGGTCTCTGGTACCGGCTCGCGCCGGTCGCCTTCCTTGGCGGTTCTCTGGTCAACGGCCACGGAGGCGAGGACCCCATGGAGGCCGCCGCCCATGGCATCGCGCTGCTCTACGGCCCCAACGTCGGACGTCACCTGCCCGCCTACTCGCGTCTGGCCGAGGCCGGGGCGGCGCGGATCGTGCGTGATTTCGATTCCCTGGCGGGCGCGCTCAGCCAGCTCGTCGCACCGGATCGCGCCGCCGCCATGGCCCATGCCGGCTGGGACGTGATCACCCAGGGCGCCGAGCTGACCGACGAGATGATCGCGCTGGCCTGCGGCTGGCTCGACGAGGCGGAGATCGCCTGATGCGCGCACTGGGATTCTGGCAGACCGCCCCCGATACCCCCGCCTGGCAGGCCCGCCTGCTGGCGCCGCTCGGCGCGCTCACGGCCCGCGCCACGGCGCGCCGCGTCGCCTCGGGGCCGGGCGAGACCGTCCCGGTTCCGGTGATCTGCGTCGGCAACATCAACGCCGGGGGCACCGGAAAGACCCCCACGGTGATCGCGTTGCTGGAACGGCTTCGCGAGGCCGGGGCGCATGTCGTCTCGCGCGGGCACGGCGGCAGGCTGACCGGCCCGCTGCAGGTCGACCCACGCGCCCACACGGCGGCGGATGTCGGTGACGAGCCGCTGCTGCTCGCCGCCTTCGGCCCGGTCTGGGTGTCCCGTGACCGCGCCGCCGGGGCCCGAGCCGCCATCGCCGCCGGGGCCAGGGTGATCATCCTCGACGACGGGCTGCAAAACCCGTCGCTGGCCAAGGATCTCTCGATTGTCGTGGTCGATGCGCGCTACGGCTTCGGCAATGGCCGCTGCCTGCCCGCAGGTCCCTTGCGCGAGCCGGTGGCAGCGGGGCTGAAGCGCGCCGAGCTCGTGCTCTCGATCGGCGACGACGAGGCGCAGCGGGGCTTCGACGCGCAATGGGGCGCAAAGATCTCCCTGCCGCGCCTGCGCGGCGCGCTGGAGCCGCTGCAGACCGGCATGGACTGGCAGGATCTCCCGGCACTGGCCTTCGCCGGCATCGGCCACCCCGAGAAATTCTTCGCCACGCTCAGGGGACTCGGGGCCAATATCCTCCGCGCCGAGGCGCTGGACGATCACCAGCCCTTCACCGCAGCGCTGCTGACCCGGCTGGAGCGCGAGGCGCAGATGCTGGGCGCGCAGCTGGTCACCACCGAGAAGGACGCCGCGCGCCTGCCCGAGAACTTCCGCCCCAAGGTGCTGAGCCTGCCGGTGCGCCTGCGGTTCAAGGATCCCGCGCCGCTGGAAGATGCGCTGGAGAAGCTGGGGCTCTGAGCCCCTTCATTGTTCCGCAAATACGCCCGCCGGAGGCGTCCTGAAAAAACGACAGGCGCGGCGCCCGTGAGGAGCGCCGCGCCATGCGTAGTTTTAGAACAATGAAAGGCTTACTCGGCGGCCCAGCCGCTGACCGATTTCACCTCGAGGAAGTCGAGGATGCCGAAGGAGCCGCCTTCGCGGCCGTTGCCCGACTGCTTCATGCCGCCGAAGGGCGCACCCGCGGCGCGGCCGGTGCCATTGTTCTGCACCATACCCGAGCGCAGCTGCCGGGTCAGGCGGTTGACCCGCGCGGCATCCGTGCTCTGCACGTAGTTGGTGAGGCCATAGGGCGTGTCATTGGCAACGCGCACCGCCTCTTCCTCGGTGTCGAACTTCATCACCGAGAGCACCGGGCCGAAGATCTCCTCGCGGGCGATGGTCATCTCGGGGGTGACGTCGGCGAAGACCGTGGGGCGCACGTAGAAACCCTTGTTCAGCCCCTCGGGGCGACCGAGGCCACCGGCCACCAGCCGTGCGCCCTCGTCGATGCCCTTCTGGATCAGGTCCTGGATCTTGCCCCATTGCACGGCGTTGACCACCGGGCCGATGTGATCGCCTTCCTGCTGCGGGTCGGCGACCTTCACCGCCGCTGCCGCCTGCGCCGCCTGCTCGACCGCCGTGTCGTAGAAGGGCGCCTCGACCATCATGCGGGACGGCGCGTTGCAGCTCTGTCCGGAGTTTTCCATCATGTGCAACACGCCGCGCTTCACCGCCTCGGGGTCGGCGTCGGCGAAGACGAGGTTCGCGCCCTTGCCGCCCAATTCGAGATGCACCCGCTTGAGCGTGTCGGCGGCGGCCTTGGAGATCGCCCGGCCGGCGCGGGTCGAGCCGGTGAAGCTGACCATGTCCACGTCGACGTGCGACGACAGCTGCGTGCCGACGCCCACGCCGTCCCCGTTGACGAGGTTGAAGACGCCCTTGGGGAAGCCCGCCTCATGCATCATCTCGGCGAAGAGGATGGCGTCGAGCGGGCTTTCCTCGGAGGGTTTCAGAACCATCGTGCAACCCGCAACGGCAGCCGCGCCGACCTTCAGCGTCACCTGGTTCATCGGCCAGTTCCACGGGGTGATCAGCGCCGCGACGCCCACCGCCTCGTGGATGATCCGATGCGCCGGGAGATCCTCGCGCAGGGAATGCTCGAAGGGAAACTCCTTGGCCGCGCGGATGAAGTTGGTGAGGTGGAAGGTGCCCGCCCCGACCTGGTCGGAGCGCGACAGCGAGATCGGCGCGCCCATCTCGAGGGTCATCGCCTGGGCCATCTCCTCGGCGCGGGCCTTGTAGACCTCGAGCAGCTTCTCGACGTAGCCGATGCGCTCCGCCACGGGCGTTGCCATCCAGCCCGGCAGCGCGGCCTTTGCGGCGGCCACGGCGGCATCGGTGTCGGCCTGATCGCCCAGCGAGATGACCGCGCAGGGCTCTTCGGTGGCGGGGTTGATCACCGCGTGATCGCGCGGCGTCGCCGGATCAACCCATTGGCCGTCGATGTAGAACTGGCGCTTTTCGATCATGATGGTCTCCGTTCGTCTGTCTTTGAGTCAGAATTTGATCAAATTCTCCCTGGCGGCACAGTGTCACTGCCCCGCGATCTCCGCAAGCGGCCTCTTTACATCGCGAGTCGCGCTCGTATCTATTCCGCGAGACCCCAAGCCGATCCCTCGGACAGGAAAGGACTATTCCCATGGCTCTGCGCATCAACGACACCCTCCCGAACCTCCATGTGGTCACCGACCAGGGCGAATACGACCTGCACGACTGGATCGGCGACAGCTGGGCGATCCTCTTCTCGCACCCGAAGGATTTCACCCCGGTCTGCACCACCGAGTTCGGCGCGGTCGCGCAGCTTTCCGACGAGTGGGCCAAGCGCGGCACCAAGGTGATGGGCATCTCCGTGGACGGCGTCGAGGAGCACAAGAAGTGGAAAGGCGACATCGAGGCGGTGGCCGGTTCCGAAGCGGGCTTCCCGATCATCGCCGATGACGGGCTCGAGGTCGCCAAGGCGCTCGACATGCTGCCCGCAGACGCCTACCTGCCCGACGGCCGCACCCCGGCGGACAGCGCAACCGTGCGCTCGGTCTTCATCATTGCTCCGAACAAGAAGGTGCAGCTGATGATGACCTACCCGATGTCGGTGGGCCGCAACTTCGCCGAGGTGCTGCGCGCGCTCGACGGCCTGCAGCGCACCTACGAACAGCCGCTGGCCACCCCGGCCAACTGGCAGACCGGCCAGGACGTGATCGTCGCCCTGTCGCTGAACAACGATCAGGCTGCCGAGAAGTACGGCGAGCTGGACATCAAGCTGCCCTACCTGCGCTTCGCCAAGAACCCGGAGTGATCCACCTGCGGCGCAGTGAGCGCCGCCACGTTTGACCTTCAGCCACCCGCCGGCCCCCGGCGGGTGGCTTCGTTTTGCGCATAGGGTTTTGCGCGAGCCGCGCATGACCCTCGAGCGTGCGCGCGCCGCGCCTTGCTCGCGCCAGGGTGGTCCCCTTCCCGCGAAGGACCTGCTAAACTCGGGCCACAGACTTCCGAATACCTTTAGTCAATTGAAAATCCATTTTTAAACGAGGCCTCCATGCCGCGCGCACTCTTGCCGCTTCTTCGTGTATTGCTTCTCTTCCTGATGGTTTCCGCCGCCACCGATCTCGTCGCGCAAGAAACCGCCGACCCCCCTGCGCCCGCCGAAGGCAATGAGACCGGGAGCCCGCCGACCCCCGCCGAGGAGGCCATCGAGAGCGCCGAGGAACGCGGCCGCGAGGCGGTCATCTCCAATCAGGACGTGATCGGCGCCAAGGGCGCCTCCGACGCGCCGCTGCCTGCCGAGAGCGATGCGGCGCTGATTGCCGCGCTGACCGATCCGGGCATCGCCTCCGAAGAGCTGGCAATCCGCTCGCTGCCGCTGACCGCGGCGGAGATGGGCCAGCTGGCGCAGGCCTGGCAGAACATGGCCAAGGGCATGACCAAGGCGGTGGTCGAGGAACAGCTCGCTGTGCTGGCAAAGGAGACTGCCGGCGAAACCGAGGTTCCGCGCGAACGGCTCACGCAGCTGATCGAGCTTCGCAACAACGCCTTCGAGAACCTCACGACCGTGGTCGACGGGCTGGAGGCCAAGGGCGGCGATGCCGCCGAGGTGGCGCAATTCCGCGCCTACCGCGCGGCGATCCACGTCGACGAGACCCAGCGCGCGGATTGGCGCACGCTGCTGGCGCAGGGCGCGAACTGGGCGACGGACGAGGACGGCGGGATCAAGCTGGCGCTGCGCATCGCGGTGATCGTCGGATCGCTGCTGGCGCTGCTGATCATCGCGCGCGCGGTGCGCGGCGTGGCGCGGCGCGGCCTGTCGAGGGTGCCGGATCTGTCAAAGCTGCTGCAGGCCTTCATCGTCATGGTGATCTACTGGCTGACCATCGCCTTCGGGCTGATGATCGTGCTGAGCGCGCTGGGGATAGACGTGACGCCGCTCTTCGCGCTGGTCGGCGGGGCATCGTTCATTATCGCCTTTGCCATGCAGGACACACTCGGCAACTTGGCGGCCGGGCTGATGATCATGATCAACCGGCCCTTCGACGAAGGGGATTACGTCACCGTCGCGGGCACCGGCGGAACGGTGCAATCGGTGTCCATCGTCTCGACCACCGTGGTCACCCCCGACAACCAGGTGATCGTCATCCCGAACTCCAAGGTCTGGGGCGACGTCATCACCAATGTCACCGCCAGTGACACCCGCCGGGTCGATCTGACCTTCGGCATCGGCTACGGCGACTCGATCGAACAGGCGCAGGAGGTGCTGGAGAAGGTGGTGGCCGAGCACCCGCTGATCCTCGACGATCCGGCCCCGGTGGTCCGGGTCAATGCGCTGGGGGCGAGTTCGGTGGACTTCATCTGCCGCCCCTGGACCAAGGTCGACGACTACTGGACGGTCTATTGGGATCTCACGCGGCAAGTGAAGGAGGCCTTCGACCGAGAGGGCATCTCGATCCCCTTCCCGCAGGCGGACATGCACGTGCACATGGCCGCCCCCGCCGCCCTGCCCTTCGGCGATCCCGGCACCGGGGAGCGCCGCGGGGCACCAGCCAAGACGAAATCCGAAACTCACGATCCCGCCGAAGGCGAGCCCTATTACGCACGCGAGGACCGGGTGACCTCTTTCCGCCGCGGCGACGAGGGGTACGAAGAAGACTCGGACAACACCTAGCCCGGCTCAGAGGTTGAAGTCGTAGACCCCGCCCCGGCGGCGGGGGATCGACTGGCGCTCGATCATCCGGCGGGTGTGCGGGCGCTCTTCGCCCCGGTGCAGTGCCATCAGCCGCTCGAACGTGCCGCCGTCGGCCTTCGTGCGGCGGGTGTTGTGGCGGATGTACTCGACCCAGGTGGGCACGTGATAGGTCTCCTCCCAGATGCGCGGATCCTCGAGGTCGCGCATCAACACCCAGTTCTGGGCACCGTCGCGGATGCGTACCCGCCGCCGCTCGGCCATGATCGCGAGGAACTCGGGCACGTCGTCCGGGTCGATCTCGAACTGCGTGACCGCGACGATGGGGCCGCTGCGCAGCTTCAGGTCGAGTTGCAACGCGGGCTCCTTGAAGCGGTCCAGCGGTGAGAGGTCGAGGTCGCTGAACTCGGGCAGCGGCATTTTCAGCCCGACCAGCGCCGCCAGCGCCAGCAAGCCGGCCGCACCCGCCAGCGCCGCGAAGAGCCCCCAGCCGTCGGACACCGAGCCCCAGACCCAGCTGCCCGCCGCCATGCCGCCGAAGCTGGCCGACTGGTAGAGCGCGATCGCCCGGCCCACCACCCAGCGCGGGGTCGAGAGCTGCACCGTGACGTTGAGCAGCGAGAGCGCTACGGTCCAGGCCATGCCGTTGAGCAGCAGAGCCGGAAGACAGGCCCAGAGGGTCGGTGCCACAGCCAGGATCGCCGTGCCGACCATCGCTGCGGCGGCGGCGAAGCGCACGAGGTGCTCGTTGTCGAAGCGGTCGCGCAGCCGCGCGTTGTTGAGCGCGCCGATCACCGCCCCGACACCGAAGCAGCCCAGCATGATGCCGAAGGTCGAGGCGTCGCCACCGAGCCGCTCGTGAGCGATCAGCGGCAGCAGCGACAGGACCGCCACCGAGCCGAAACCGAAGAGGAAGGCCCGGGCCATGACGTTCATCAGGTTCGGCGACATGGCGACGTACCGCAGGCCCGAGCCGACCGCGAGCCGCATCGGCTCGGGCGGCAGGGTGCTGTCGGGCGGCGGCGACTTCCAGCGCCAGAGGACGGCGATCATCGGCAGGTAGCTGACCGCGTTGAGCGCGAAGGCGGCGGCCGCGCCGGCAATGGCGACGATGATGCCGCCGATCGCCGGGCCGATCGAGCGCATGGCGTTGAATGCCATGGAGTTGAGCGTCACCGCCGACGGCAGGTCAGAACGCGGCACAATATCCCCGAGCGAGGCCTGCCACGACGGGTTGAAGAAGGTCGAGCCGGTGCCGATCAGGAAGGTGAGCACCAGCAGCAGCCAGGGCGTCAGAAGGTCGAACCACGCCAGCGCGCAGAGCAGCGAGGCCGAGACCATCATGAAGAGTTGTGCCCCGATCATCACCCGGCGGCGGTCGAAATTGTCCGCGAGGGTCCCGGCAAAGACCGCGAAGAGCATGGTCGGCACCGTTACCCCCGCCTGCACCAGCGCCACCATGGCGTCGCTGTCGGAGATCTGCGTCATCATCCAGCCCGCGCCGACCGATTGCACCAGAGTGCCGAGGTTCGAGGCCATGGAGGCGGTCCAGCGCGCCCTGAAGGCGGGAATGCGCAGGACGGTGAGGGGTGACGCGGATTTGGTGGGCATGCGGCTCGAGGGCTGGTCGCCGGCCCGGGGGAGCGACAGGTATACGGGCCTGCCGCCAAGGTAGAGCGGGTTTTTGCAGTGTCGCCAAGGGGGCGGCGGAAAAATAGATGCCGGGCGCATGTATTTGCCGAGGGTGCCGCGCAGCACACCTTGAGCCGGACCGCCAGACTGCGGTGAAAAATAGGAAAGGGCGGGTCTTGCGGCCCGCCCCCTTAATCTCTCACCGAACCGAAGCTCAGAGCGTCGGGTAGATCGGGAAGCCCTTGAGGAACTCCTCGACCTCACCCTTCACCTTCGCCTCGACCTCGGCGTTGCCATCCTCACCGTTGGCGGCAAGCCCGTCGACCACCTCGATGATCCAGTCGGCGATCTTGCGGAATTCCGCCTCGCCGAAGCCGCGGGTGGTGCCTGCGGGCGAGCCGAGGCGGATGCCCGAGGTCACGGTCGGCTTTTCCGGGTCGAACGGCACACCGTTCTTGTTGCAGGTGATATGCGCGCGGCCGAGGGCCTTTTCAGTGGCGTTGCCCTTCACACCCTTGGGGCGCAGGTCGACCAGCACCACGTGGGTGTCGGTGCCATGGGTCACCGTGTCGAGCCCGCCCTTGATCAACTGGTCCGACAGCGCCTGAGCGTTGGCGATCACCTGCTTGGCATAGGCCTTGAACTCGGGGCGCAGCGCCTCGCCGAAGGCCACGGCCTTGCCGGCGATGACATGCATCAGCGGGCCGCCCTGAATGCCGGGGAAGATCGCCGAGTTGACCTTCTTGGCGATGGTCTCGTCGTTGGTCAGGATCATGCCGCCGCGCGGGCCGCGCAGGGTCTTGTGCGTGGTGGTGGTGGCCACATGCGCGTGCGGGAAGGGCGAAGGATGCTCGCCGCCGGCCACCAGGCCCGCGAAGTGCGCCATGTCGACCATCAGGTAGGCACCGACGCTGTCGGCGATCTCGCGCATCTTGGCGAAATCGATCTGGCGCGGGATGGCCGAGCCGCCGGCGACGATCAGCTTGGGCTTGTGCTCGTTGGCGAGCTCCTGAACCTGATCGTAGTCCAGCAGGTTGTCCTGCTTGCGCACGCCGTACTGGATGGCGTTGAACCACTTGCCCGACTGGTTGGGCTTGGCACCGTGGGTCAGGTGACCGCCGGCGTCGAGGCTCATGCCGAGGATGGTGTCGCCGGGCTGGATCAGCGCCTGGTAGACGCCCTGGTTGGCCTGCGAACCAGAGTTCGGCTGCACGTTGACGTACTCGCAGCCGAAGAGCTGCTTGGCGCGGTCGATGGCCAGGTTCTCGGCCACGTCGACCCAGTCACAGCCGCCGTAGTAGCGCTTGCCCGGGTAACCTTCGGCGTATTTGTTGGTGAGCACCGAGCCCTGCGCCTGCATGACGGCACGGGAGACGATGTTCTCGGAGGCGATCAGCTCGATCTCGTCGCGCTGGCGGCCGAGCTCGCCGGTGATGGACGCGAAGAGTTCGGGATCGCGGGAGGAAAGCTCTTCGGTGAAAAAGCCGGTGTCGCTGGGCGCGGCGGTCATGGGCAGTCTCCGGGTGTCAAGGATTCGAGTTCCGGCGCCTGAGTACTGGAAACCGCGCGTAACGCAAAGATGTCAAAGCGACAGCTTGTGTTTCTCTTCCGGCGTGTCTGGCCGACGGGGAAAACTTGTGATTGTTTCGGAACATCCCGGAGGGGACAGGAAACCGCAGGACCACCGAAAACCCGATGTCTCTGAGAATTGCCTTCTGCGCCTCGCGCGCGCCGATCGCCCAGGCGGCCCATGCCGCGCTGTCGCGCCGCTACGGTGATCACGCCGAGCGCGGTGCCGACGTGATCGTGGCACTTGGGGGCGACGGCTTCATGCTGCAGACCCTGCACCGCACGCAGGAACTGAACGTGCCGGTCTACGGCATGAACCGGGGTACAGTGGGTTTCCTGATGAACGCCTACTCCGAGCACCGGCTCGAAGAGCGGCTGGAGGAGGCCGAGGAAGCGGTGATCACCCCGCTGTCGATGTCCGCCACCACGGTCGATGGCACCGTGCACGAGGCGCTGGCGATCAACGAGGTCTCGCTGCTGCGCACCGGACCGCAGGCAGCGCGGCTGGCGATCCACGTGGACGGCAAGCTGCGCCTGCCCGAACTGGTCTGCGATGGCGCGCTGCTGGCCACGCCCGCGGGTTCCACCGCCTACAACTACTCGGCCCACGGGCCGATCCTGCCCATCGGTTCCGAGGTGCTGGCGCTCACCGCGGTCGCCGCCTTCCGCCCGCGGCGCTGGCGCGGCGCGCTGCTGCCCAAGGCCGCCGAGGTCAGTTTCGAGGTGCTCGAACACGAGAAGCGCCCGGTGATGGCCGAGGCTGACAGCGAGTCGGTGCGTGACGTGGTTCGCGTCGACATCCGCTCGGCCCCCGACGTGGCACACCGGGTGATGTTCGATCCGGGCCACGGGCTGGAAGAGCGGCTGATCCGAGAACAGTTCGTCTAGGCCCGCCACGCTCGCGCCCTCGCAACGCAGTCAAGCTACCCCGGCACGCCCCTCCGACCCCGGCCAGCGGACCCAAGCGACCCCAGTCAGGTCGCCCCAGTCACGTTTCGCCGGCAACGCCAATGAGGTCACGCCACCGCATCCAGCGGCACCTGCGCGTGCAGCAGCTCGACCTCCGGGTCATCCGCACGGGTGATGCCGATCGCGGTGCTGGCGCCCACGCCCTCGAAACGGATCGATCCCTCGCCGATCTGCAGCAGCAGCGTGTCCCCTTCCTGCGTGACCGACCAGTCGGCGACATCCGCGCCCAGTTGCACCAGAACCTCCGCGCCGGGAGCAAGCGAAACGATGTCGTTCCCGTCGCCGAGACCGTAGCGCAGCGCCACGGTTCCGCCGTCGAGCGTGATCGCGTCGTCGCCCTGACCCGCTTCGAGAGCGATTGCCTCGGTCACCTTCAAGGAAATCGCGTCGTCCCCTGCCCCCGCGTTGATGTCCGCGACAGTGCTCCGCGCGGCCTGCAGGCGGTCTTCTGCGGTCTCCCCCTCGGTCGGCGGCACGTCGCCCGTCGTCGGGGCCTGCGCCCGGCCGGCCGTGGCATCGACGCTGATCGCATCGCGCCCGGCACCCGTGTAGAGCCCGCCCAGCAGTCCGACCGAGAGGGTCACCGCGTCGTCGCCCTTGCCGGTGAAAACATTTTCGACGCTCTCTGCGGCAATCGTGACCGCATCGTCCCCGCCGCCGGTATGGATAGAGCTGACCTGCCGCGCCTGCAGCGTCACCGTGTCGTCGCCACCCGCCCGACGCGCGCGCGGGCCCGGATCGGTGTAGATGTCGCGCACGATCTCGGCGGCGATGCTGACCGCGTCGCTGCCGGAGCCGCTGTAGATGCCCCGCACGGTCTGCGCCGCAATGGCCAGCGCATCATTGCCGCCGCCGGTGAAGACCGAGGCCACCTCGCCGGCGCGGATCGCCACCGCATCGTTGCCGCCTCCGCCGTGCCCCCAGGGCGACACGTCGGTATAGACCCCCTCGACCCGCTGCGCCGAGAGCGCGAGGGCGTTGTGACCGGTGCCCGTGTAAATCCGCGACAGCGACCGGGCGGAGACCGAGAGCGCATCATTGCCGCCGTAGCTGGCGAAGCTCGCCTGCGCCTCGGCGCTGGAATAGCTCGCGGCGGTGACGCCCGAACGGATCGCCACGCCCCTGTCCAGCCGCGCCAGCGCCCGGGCGAGATGCCGCATCCGCGACCGGATCCGATGCAGCCCGCGCTCACGCGCCTCGCCGAGACTCCGGTCCTCGGGTGCGGCGGCCCCGGTCTGCGCCGAAATCCTGCCCTCCGCCGCAAGCAGCGACCCATCCGCACCGCGGTTCTCCGGCGCCTCCGTTTGCGCCCCCGCCGCGCCCTGGGCGACGCCCAACGACGCAGAGCCGATCTCGGCGCTTGCGCCGCCGGGCCCCGCGCTGGCGCGCAGCAGCGAGAGGGACAGGCTGCCAAACAGCGTTGGCAGCATCTGGGGCGGGTTGGACTGGATCGGCGTGGTCATGGCGGATCTCCTTTGCCATAAGCCTGCGCGCCGGATCTGAATGGAAGGTAAACTCCTCCGCACCACCTGTTTCGCATTGGACCGACCGACGCGGAACGCCATAAGTAGGACAGCAAACCGAAGGGACGCCTTATGCTGCAAGGCCTGCATCACGTGGCGCTGATCTGTGGCGACTATGCCCGCAGCCGCGCCTTCTACGTCGATCTTCTGGGGCTGGAGGTCATCGCCGAGACCCACCGCACCGAACGGGACAGCTGGAAGCTCGATCTCGCAGTGCCCGGCGGCGGCCAGCTCGAATTGTTCAGCTTCCCCGATCCGCCTGACCGCCCCTCGCGGCCCGAGGCCAAGGGGCTGCGCCACCTGGCCTTCCGCGTCGCCGACGTGGCCGGGGCCATACGCTGGCTGGAAGACGCGGGCGTCGAGGTCGAGCCGGTGCGGGTCGATCCGCTGACCGGCAAGCGGTTCACCTTCTTCGCGGATCCCGACGGGCTGCCGCTGGAGCTCTACGAGATCTGACGCGGGCGCGGCTCTGCGCCCGACCCGAAAAGTTGACGTTTCGGGAATTTTTCGCCAGCGTCCTTGCACTCACGACGACGTTACCGGCCATGCATCTTTCGAAATTCACAGATTACGCACTGCGCGTCTGCCTCTACCTCGGCGCCCGGCAGGACCGGCTGGTCTCGATCTCCGAAATCGCCCAGGCGCACGGGCTTTCGCATGGCAATCTGATGAAGGTGGTCAAGAACCTCGTTGACGGCGGCTTCCTGAAGACGACCCGCGGGCGTGCGGGTGGGGTCGAACTGGCCCGGGCGGCGGAGGAGATCCATGTCGGCGAGATCGCCCGCTACATGGAGGGCGACACCTCGATGGTGGATTGCTCGAGCTGCATTCTCAAGGGGGCCTGCGGGCTGACCCGCGCGCTGCGCGAGGCGAAGCTGGCCTTCTACGCGCATCTCAACCAGTACAGCCTCGCCGATGCGCTCCACGCGCATCCCAAGATTCTGTCGCTTCTGCTGGCTGCGGTGCCGTCGGAGCCGCTGGACGAAGGCCGGGACTGAGCGCGAATCCGGACTGATCCGGAACCGCTGGAGCGGTTCCAGCGCCGGGTTCCACCTTTGCTCGCGCGGCATTCCGCGGTCATTCACCGTCTAGGTCGCGTAATTTCTCTGCTGAAATTGCACGCAGGCGGCGCGCTTTTCGCCCGCGGCGCGCGCAGGAACCGGGTCTGGCTGCGCAATTTTCGAAAAATTCGCCTCTACCCCCGAGAGATCTCTTGCGCGAAAATAACATTCGGTCGTAACGAATGATTAATCCGGGTCGCGACAGTCCGCGACCCCCGCCGCAACGGCGCGGCAATTTCCGTCAAGAGCCCCAAGTGGGCAGGCAGCAATGGCGCTGCATCTTCGCTCCGACACATGTCGGTCCGTGGGTTTACGCAAGCGCCAACCTTCCGTTTTCCCTGACAGAAATCGCCGCGGCCCGGGATCTCCCGTTCCGCTTCTCGCTGAAACCGGAGTCCCCTCATGTCCAAACAGCGCCTCGTCATCATCGGCAACGGCATGGCCCCCGGCCGCCTTCTGGAGCACCTCTTCGAGGCCGCCCCCGATACCTATGACGTCACCATCTTCAACGCCGAACCGCGGGTGAACTACGACCGCATCATGCTCTCGCCGGTGCTTTCGGGCGAGAAGACCTTTGAAGACATCATCATCCACGGCGACGACTGGTATGCCGAGCGCGGCATCACCCTGCACCGCGGCGAGAAGGTCACCGGCATCGACCGTGCGGCCCGCGTGGTCACCGGCGCGAGCGGCATCACCGCCGGCTACGACAAGCTGGTGATCGCCACCGGTTCCTCGCCCTTCATCATCCCCGTGCCGGGGCACAAGCTGCCCGGCGTGCTGGCGTACCGCGATCTCGACGACGTGGACGGAATGCTGCGGGCGGCCGATAGGGGTGGCCGCGCCGTGGTGATCGGCGGCGGCCTGCTTGGTCTCGAGGCCGCCGCCGGTTTGAAATCGCGCGGCATGGAGGTGACCGTGCTGCACCTCATGCCGACCCTGATGGAGCGCCAGCTCGACCCCGCCGCCGGCTACCTGCTGCAGAAGGAGCTGGAAAGCCGCGGCATCGAGGTGCGCTGCGGTGCCAACACCAAGATGATCCTCGGCGACAACGAGGTCGAAGGCGTCGAGCTGGAGGACGGCACCGTCATCGACGCCTCGCTGGTGGTCATGGCCGTGGGCATCCGGCCTTCGGTGGATCTCGCCCGCGATGCCGGGCTCGACGTGGGGCGCGGTATCCAGACCGATCTGGCCATGCGCACCTCCGATCCCGACATCTTCTCCGTCGGCGAATGCGCCGAGGTGGACGGCCGCGTCTACGGGCTCGTCGCGCCGCTCTACCAGATGGCCAAGGTGGCCGCCGGGCATCTCGCCGGTGTCTCCGAAACCGCTTTTGCCCATGCCGAGACCCCGACCAAGCTGAAGGTCACCGGCATCAACCTCTATTCGGTGGGCGACTTCGGCGATGGGCCGGACCGCGAGGACGTTGTGCTGCGCGACGCCGCCCGCGGCAGCTATCGCCGGGTGATCCTGCAAGGCAACCGGGTGGTCGGCGCCGTGCTCTACGGCGATGTCGCCGACGGCATGTGGTACAACGAACTGCTGAAGTCCGGCGAGGACGTGTCCGACATACGGGACACGCTGATCTTCGGGCAGGCGCATCAGGGTGGCGGTGTGGCCGCCGATCCGCTGGCTGCTGTCGGCAACCTCTCTGACGACGCGGAAATCTGCGGCTGCAACGGCATCTGCAAGGGCAAGATCGTACAGGCAATCAACGACAAGGGGCTGACGTCGCTCGCAGAAGTGCGCGCCCACACCAAGGCCAGCGCCTCCTGCGGCACCTGCACGGGGCTGGTGGAGTCGGTCATGGCGCTGACGCTCGGCGACACATTCGCCAAGAAGGCCGAAGGCATGTGCGGCTGCACCGACCTCGGCCATGGCGAAGTGCGCCGCCTGATCAGGGCGCAGGGGCTGAAGAGCATCCCCGCGGTCATGCAGGAACTGGAGTGGAAGAGCTCGCACGGCTGCGCCAAGTGCCGCCCCGCGCTGAACTACTACCTGCTGAGCGACTGGCCGGGCGAATACAAGGACGACCAGCAGAGCCGCTTCATCAACGAACGCGTGCACGCCAACATCCAGAAGGACGGCACCTATTCGGTCGTGCCGCGGATGTGGGGCGGGATGACCTCCTCGGAGGAGCTGCGCGCCATCGCGGATGTGGTCGACAAATTCGCCATCCCCGACGTGAAGGTGACCGGCGGCCAGCGCATCGACCTCCTGGGCGTGAAGAAGGAAGACCTTCCGGCGGTCTGGGCCGACCTCAACGCGGCTGGGCTTGTTTCGGGGCATGCCTATGCCAAGGGTCTGCGCACGGTGAAGACCTGCGTCGGCTCCACCTGGTGCCGCTTTGGCACGCAGGACAGCACCGGGCTCGGCATCAAGCTCGAGAAGTTCCTCTGGGGCTCCTGGACGCCGGCCAAGGTCAAGCTCGCCGTGACCGGATGCCCGCGCAACTGCGCAGAGGCGACCTGCAAGGACATCGGCGTGATCTGCGTCGATAGCGGCTACGAGATCGTTTACGGCGGCGCCGCGGGCCTGCACATCCAGGGCACCACCAAACTCGGCACGGTGAAGACCGAGGAGGAGGTGATCGAGATCGCCGCCGCCATGACCCAGATGTACCGCGAGCAGGGTTTCTACCTCGAGCGCATCTACAAATGGGCCGAGCGCGTCGGCTACGACACCGTCAAGGCCGCGATCCTCGACGATACGGACAGCCGCCGCGCCTATTACGAGCGCTTCGTCTTCAGCCAGCAGTTTGCCCAGACCGATCCGTGGTCGGAGCGCGTCTCGGGCGTCGACAAGCACGAATTCAAGCCGCTTGCCGTCTTCGGCGCAGAGGCTGCCCCCGCAACCGCCAAGGTGGAGCCTGCTGAATGAACGCCCTCACCCGCGACACGAACGCATGGCGCCTCATCGGTTCCATCGACGATATCCCCAGCCAAGGCGCGCGCTGCGTCGAGAACGGGGAGACCAAGATTGCCGTCTTCCGCACCGCGGATGACCGGATCTTCGCGCTCGAAGACAAGTGCCCGCACAAGAACGGGCCTCTCAGCCAGGGCATCGTGCACGGCGGATGCGTCACATGCCCCCTGCACAACTGGGTGATCTCGCTGGAGACCGGTGCCGCCACAGGCGCCGACGACGGCCGCACCGCCTCCTTCCCCGTCCGTCTCGACGGTCGGGACATCTACCTGAACCTCGAATCGAACCTGCAACAGGGCGCCTGACCTCAGGCTCCGAACCCTTAGAAAAGGATACGCAAAATGTCGTATATCGCTCCCAAGGAATTCGCGGCCAAGATGGTCGACGCCGGCGAATCCAAGATCTTCATGTCCACCAAGGACACGCTCATCCGCGCCTACATGGCAGGGGCCATCCTCGCGCTTGCCGCCGCCTTCGCGGTGACCATCGCGGTCAACACCGGCAACTTCCTCGTTGCCTCGCTGCTCTTCCCGGTCGGCTTCTGCATGCTCTACCTGATGGGCTTCGACCTGCTGACCGGCGTCTTCACCCTCGCGCCGCTGGCGGTGATCGCCAAGCGTCCGGGCTGCACCTGGGGCGGCGTCTTCCGTAACTGGGGCCTGGTGTTCTGCGGCAACTTCGCGGGCGCCATGACCACCGCGGTCATGATGGCGGTGATCTTCACCATGGGCTTCTCGACCGAGCCGAATGCCGTCGGTCAGAAGATCGGCACCATCGGCGAAGCCCGGACCCTCGGCTATGCCGCCGCCGGCGGCGCAGGCCTGCTGACCGTCTTCGTCCGCGCCGTGATGTGCAACTGGATGGTCTCGACCGGTGTGGTCGCCGCGATGATGTCCTCCTCCACCGGCGGCAAGATCATGGCCATGTGGATGCCGATCCTGGTGTTCTTCTACCTCGGCTTCGAGCACTCGATCGTCAACATGTTCCTCTTCCCCTCGGGCATCATGCTGGGCGGTCAGTTCACCTGGGTCGACTACTTCGTCTACAACGAGATCCCCGTGGTTCTGGGCAACCTCGTCGGCGGTCTGACCTTCGTGGGCGGGATGATCTACGCCACCCACTTCCGTGAATCGCCGAAGCGCAACGCGGTCCGCAACGACGACACCGCAGGCTTCCCGGCCGAATAAGAGTTGGCCTCGACTTGGGCCCCGCCACCGTGCGGGGCCACTTTTCGTTTTTCCTTTTCCCGCTCCAGATCCCGCCATGCCCCGAGACAGCGCCATGACCCAGAGCCTGCACCTCTCGCTCGGCCAGCACGCCCGGCAGGGCATGAAGCCGCAGATGCTGGATTTCCACGGCGCGCTACTCCCCGAGGGCAGCCAGCTGGCGCTGAAGGGCGCGGTGGTGGCTCTGGCCGATGGCATCTCCACCAGCCCGCACGCCCGCACCGCTGCCGAGATGGCCGTGGGTGCGCTGGTCACCGACTATTACGACACCCCCGAGAGCTGGACCGTGCAGACCGCCGCCGGGCGGGTGATCGCGGCCACCAACGCCTGGCTCTACGGCCAGAGCCGCGCCGTCGCGCCCGGCGATCCCGACCGCGGCTTTGTCTGCACCCTCTCGGCCATGGTGCTGAAGGGGCGCGAGGCGCATCTCTTCCACGTCGGTGACAGCCGCATCGCGCGGCTCGCCGGGGACAGCCTCGAGCCGCTGACCGAAGAGCACGTGAGCGGCGGGATGCTGTCGCGCGCCATGGGCATCTCTGCCGAGCTGCGCATCGACAACCGGCGGATCCCGCTGCAGGCGGGCGACGTCTTCCTGCTGACCACCGACGGGGTACACGCGCATGTCACCGGCCGCGACCTGCGGGCGGCGCTGGAGCGGACCTCTGACCTCGACGCGGTGGCCGAGCACCTGGTCGGCCTCGCCCTGCAGCGCGGCTCGCGCGACAATCTTACGGCACAGGTGGTGCACGTGGAGTCCCTGCCCGAACCCGGGACTGCGGCGCTCGGCGACGAAGCCGCGGTGCTGCCCGTCCCGCCGCTACCGAAGCCCGGACAGGAGATCGACGGTTTCCGCATCCTGCGCCCCCTGCACCACTCCGCGCGCAGCCATGTCTTCCTCGCCGAAGCACCGGACGGCAGCAAGGTGGCCCTGAAGATCCCTGCCTCCGAAATCGTCGAGGATCCCGAGGCGCGCCGCCGCTTCCTGCTCGAAGATTGGGTCGCCCGGCGGATCGACAGCCCGCACGTGCTCCGCGCCGCGCCCCTGCCCGGCCCGCGCAGCGCGCTCTACGGGGTCACCGAGTTCGTCGAAGGCGTCACCCTGCGCCAGTGGATGACCGATCACCCAAAACCTTCGCTGGACGAGGTGCGCGGCATCGTCACCCAGGTCGCGGACGGCCTGCGCGCGCTCCACCGCCGCGAGATGATCCATCAGGACATCCGTCCAGAGAACATCCTGATCGACGCAAGCGGCACGGTGCGGATCATCGACTTCGGCTCGGTGGCCGTCGCGGGGGTCGAGGAGGCCACGCCCGGCCTCATGGGCGAGATGCCCGGCACCTACCAGTACACCGCGCCCGAGTATCTCTCGGGCGACGTGGTCAGTTGGCGGTCGGACATGTTCGCGCTGGCGGTGATCGCCTACGAAATGCTGACCGGCTTGCTGCCCTATGGCACGCAAGTGGCCCGCGTCGCCTCGCGCCGGGACCAGATGCGGCTCGCCTATCGCTCTGCCTGCGACGAGAAGAGTGCCGTTCCCCTGTGGATGGACGAGGCGCTGGGGCGCGCGCTGCATCCCGATCCCCTGCGCCGCCCCGATGCGCTGTCGGAATTCCTCGCCAGCCTGCGCCGGCCCTCGCCGGGCTGGCAAGCAGCGCACCGCCGCCCGCTGGCCGCCCGCAATCCCGTCCGGTTCTGGCAAGGCGTCTCGGCGTTCCTCGCGGCGCTCTGCCTCATCCTCGCCGCCCAGCTGGGCGGCTGATTTCACGACCCACCCCAAGCCAAGGAGAACTGCCATGAAGGACGCCCTCATCCCGCAGAACTTGACCAAGGACGACGTCGCCGCGCTGATCCTCGCCGCCAAGAAGCGCGCGGGCCTGAGCTGGGACGGCATCGCCAGCGCCATCGGCATGTCGCCGGTCTGGACCCATTCCGCCTGCGTGGGCATGAACGCGATGCCGCCCGAGAAGGCCGCCGCGCTGGTCGCGCTGCTGGAGCTGCCCGCCGAGGTAGCCGAGGTGCTCTCGGAAAGCCCGACCAAGGTCTGGAGCCAGACCGTACCGACCGATCCCTGCATCTACCGCCTCTACGAGATCGTCGGCGTCTACGGGCCGACCATCAAGGCCCTGATCCACGAGGAGTTCGGCGATGGCATCATGTCGGCAATCGACTTCGATATGGAGGTGACCCGCGTGCCGCACGAAAAGGGCGACCGGGTGAAGATCGAGATGTCGGGCAAGTACCTCGGCTACAACGCCTGGTGAGGGCCGCCTCGGGCGGAGATATTGCCGAAGCGCGGCGATAGTCGTGCGGGCGCCTGCCGATGGAATGGGCCGCTCACGCCCGAAGTCTGTGCTTTATCCAGACAAATCCGGGCACCTTCCGACCGTTGGGCAACCGCGACAAAGCGGCAGCCTGATCCGCCTTACCTCCGCGCGAATGCAACATCACGCCAAAGAAAAGGGGGGCCGAAGCCCCCCTTTTGAATTCTGCAGGCCAGATCAGCCGCCGAAATCGTCGAGCATGATGTCCTCGCGGTCGACGCCCAGATCCAGCAGCATGTTGATTACCGACTGGTTCATGATGGGCGGGCCGCACATGTAGAACTCGCAGTCCTCGGGGTTCGGGTGGTTCTTCAGATACTCTTCGTAGAGCACGTTGTGGATGAAGCCGGTGTAGCCCTTCCACTCGTCCTCGGGCAGCGCGTCCGACAGGGCGACGTGCCATTCGAAGTTGTCGAACTCCTTGGCCAGCTCATCGAAATCCTCGACGAAGAACATCTCGCGCTTGGAGCGCGCGCCGTACCAGAAGGAGATCTTCCGGTCGCGGTTCTCGAGGCGCTTGAGCTGGTCGAAGATGTGCGAGCGCATCGGGGCCATGCCCGCGCCGCCACCGATGAAGACCATTTCCTTCTTCGTGTCGCGGGCGAAGAACTCGCCGAACGGACCGGAGATGGTGACCTTGTCGCCGGGCTTGAGGTTGAAGATGTAGGAGGACATCTGACCGGCGGGAATGCCGGTGGAGCCCGGCGGCGGCGAAGCCACGCGGACGTTGAGCATGATGATGCCCTTTTCGTCCGGGTAGTTGGCCATCGAATAGGCCCGCTCGATCGGCTCGGTCACCGTCGACTCGTACTGCCACAGGTTGAACTTGTCCCAGTCGCTCCGGTATTCCTCGGCGACGTCGAAGTCCTTGTACGACAGCTTGTGCGCGGGCGCTTCGATCTGGATGTAGCCCCCGGCGCGGAAGTTGACGTCCTCGCCCTCCGGCAGCTTCAGGACCAGCGCCTTGATGAAGGTGGCGACGTTTTCGTTGGAAATGACCTCGCATTCCCACTTCTTGACGCCGAAGACCTCTTCGGGGACCTCGATCTCCATGTCCTGCTTGACCGCAACCTGGCAGGACAGGCGGTCGCCGCAGGCGGCCTCGCGCTTGGTGATGTGGCTCTCTTCGGTCGGCAGGATCGACCCGCCGCCCGAATGCACCCGCACCCGGCACTGCGCGCAGGTGCCGCCGCCGCCACAGGCGGAGGGCACAAAGAGCTTCTGACCAGCGAGGGTCTGCAGCAGCTTGCCGCCGGCGGGGACCGAGATGGTCTTCTCGCCGTTGATGGTGATGTTGACGTTGCCCGTCGACACCAGGCGTGCGCGCGCCATCAGGATGATGGTCACCAGCGCGATCACGATCAGGGTGAAGAGGATGACGCCGAGGCTGAAAGTTTCCATGAGTTCCTAGTCCTCCTGCCTCAGAGTTTCACGCCGCTGAAGGACATGAAGGCCATGGCCATCAGGCCCGCGGTGATGAAGGTGATGCCGAGACCCTGAAGCCCGTCGGGAATGTCCGAATACTTCAGCTTCTCGCGCACACCGGCCATCGCGGTGATCGCCAGCGCCCAGCCGAAGCCGGACGACACGCCGTAGGTGAGGCTTTCGGCAAAGTCGTAGTTCCGCTCGACCATGAACAGCGAACCACCGAGGATGGCGCAGTTCACGGTGATCAGCGGCAGGTAGACGCCGAGCGCGTTGTAGAGCGGCGGGAAGTACTTATCGAGCACCATCTCGAGGATCTGCACCAGCGCGGCGATCACCCCGATGTAGGAGATCAGGCCGAGGAAGGTCAGGTCGATGTCGGGAAAGCCCGCCCAGGCCAGCGCGCCGGGCGCCAGCAGGTAGCTCAGGATCAGGTTGTTGGCCGGCACGGTGATCGCCTGCACGACCATCACCGAGACGCCGAGACCGATTGCGGTCGAGATCTTCTTCGACACGGCGATGAAGGTACACATCCCGAGGAAGAAGGACAGGGCGAGGTTCTCGACGAAAACCGCCTTGACCGCGAGAGAGATGAGACCTTCCATCAGTGCGCCTCCACGCTCTGGATTTTGTATTCACGCTCTTCGACCTGACCCGGCTTCCAGGTACGGATCGCCCAGATCAGCAGGCCGATGACGAAGAAGGCCGAGGGCGGCAGCAGCAGCAGGCCGTTCGGGACGTACCAGCCACCGTTGTTGACCGTCGGCAGGATGGTGATGCCGAACAGCGAGCCCGAGCCGAAGAGTTCGCGGATCACGCCGACGACCATCAGGATCAGACCGTAGCCCGCGCCGTTGCCGATGCCGTCGACGAAGCTGGCCACCGGCGGGTTGCTCATGGCGAAGGCTTCGGCGCGCCCCATCACGATGCAGTTGGTGATGATCAGGCCGACGAAGACCGACAGGGTCTTCGAGGTCTCATAGGCATAGGCCTTGAGAAGCTGGTCCACCACGATCACCAGCGAGGCGATGATGACCATCTGTACAATGATCCGGATCGAGCTGGGGATCTGGTTGCGCAGCATCGAGATGAACATCGACGAGAAGGCGGTCACGAAGGTCACCGCAATGGCCATCACCAGCGCCACCTTCAGCGAGGAGGTCACCGCGAGCGCCGAGCAGATGCCCAGCACCTGCAGGGTGATCGGGTTGTTGTCGATCAGCGGATCGACGAGCTGCGATTTGCGGGTCTGGGCCATCAGATCTCTCCTGCCTTAAGCCGCTCGAGGAACGGGCCGTAGCCCTGTTCACCCATCCAGAAGCGGACAAGGTTGTCGACACCGCGCGAGGTCAGGGTCGCCCCGGCCAGCGCGTCGATATAGTAGTCCTGGCCGGCGGCCGGCGGCTGCTTGGCGACGGTAATCTGCAGCGTGCCGTCTTCGTCACGCAGCTTCTTGCCGTTCCAGAGCGCCTTCCAGCGCGGGTTGTCGACCTCGGCACCAAGGCCGGGGGTCTCGCCTTGCTGGTAGAACTGCAGGCCATAGATGTCGTTGCCGTTCTCTTCCAGCGCGATGAAGCCGTAGAGCGTCGACCACAGGCCGTAGCCTTCGATCGGCAGCACCACCTTGTCGATCGCGCCCGCGTCGTCGCGCAGGATGTAGACCATCTGGAAGATCTGCTGCGTGCCGCCAAGACCTGCGGGGTCCTCGTCGAGCGCACGCACCAGCGCCGGATCGCCCGAGGTCGCCAGTTCCTCGAAGGTGTCGATCTCATACTGGTCGGTGAACTCGCCGGTGGCGAGTTCCAGCACGTGCGGCTCGAAGTCGCTGAAAGCCTCGGCGATATCCATGCCCGGCTGGTAGACGCCGGCGACTTCCAGAACGTTGCGCTGCTTGTCGCGCAGACGGTTCAGGTCCTGAACCGGGCGCAGCGACACCGCCGCCGCCGACACCACCATCGAGGCGACGAGGCAGAGCACCACCGCCACGGTCACCGTCTTGACGGTGGAATCCGGCGGCATGTCGAGGAAGCGGCGGATGAAGCCCTTGTTTGCGTTGGTGTCAGACATTGCGCTTGGCCCTCCGCTTGATGTTGGCCTGAACGACGAAGTAGTCGATCAGCGGCGCGAAGACGTTGCCGAAGAGGATCGCAAGCATCATGCCTTCTGGGAAGGCCGGGTTGATGACACGGATCATCACAACCATGAAACCGATCAACGCGCCGTAAATGTAGCGGCCCAGGTTGGTGTGCGATGCCGAAACGGGCTCGGTCACCATGAACACCAGGCCGAAGGCGTAACCGCCGACCACCAGGTGCCAGTACCAGGGCATGGCGAACATCGGGTTGCTGTCGGAGCCGATGATGTTCAGCAGCAGCGAGAAGCCGATCATGCCGCCGAGGCAGCCGACAATCAGGCGCCAGTTGGCAATCTTCGTGGCCAGCAGGAAAGCGAGCCCCAGAAGGCAGGCGATGGTCGAGGTCTCGCCGAAGGAGCCCTGGATCGTGCCAACGAAGGCGTCCATCCAGCTGATGCCGTGCTGCGGCAGCGAAGCGACGCCGTCGCTGGCGCTGACCGACAGCGCGGTGGCGCCGGAGAAGCCGTCGACCGGGGTCCAGACGCGGTCACCCGACATCTGCGCGGGGTAGGCGAAATAGAGGAACGCCCGCCCGACAAGCGCCGGGTTGAGGAAGTTCTTGCCGGTGCCGCCAAAGACTTCCTTGCCGATCACCACGCCGAAGATGATGCCGAGCGCGACCTGCCAGAGCGGCGCGGAGGCAGGCATGATCAGCGTGTAGAGCATCGAGGTCACGAGGAAGCCCTCGTTCACCTCGTGGCCCCGGACCACGGCGAAGATCACCTCGAAGATGCCGCCCGCGATAAGCGTCACGATGTAGATCGGCAGGAAATACAACAGCCCGTGCAGGATGTTCGCCAGCGGGTTGGCCGGGTTGAAACCGATGCCGAGCGCCTCGATGATCGCCGCGCGCCAGCCCGATGCGCCGTACTCGGCGATCGCCATGTTGGTCTGCAGGCCGGTGTTGTACATGCCGAAAAGGATGCAGGGGATCGTCGCGATGACCACGTAGGTCATGATCCGCTTCATATCGATGTACGAGCGGGCGTGCGGCGCGACGGTGGTCACCGTCTTCGGCGTGTAGATGAAGCTCTCCACCATCTCGTAGACGGGGAAATATTTCTCGAACCTGCCGCCCTTCAGGAATTGGGGCTCGATCCGATCGAAGAAACTGCGCAGACCCAAGGTCTTAGCCCTCCTTTTCGATCTTGCTGAGGCTGTCGCGAAGGGCGATGCCGTATTCGTATTTGGCCGGGCAGGCGAAGCCCACGAGCCCGAGGTCTTCCTCGTCCAGTTCCAGCGCACCCAGCGCCTGTGCCTGGTCGGTATCCATCACCAGCAGCGCGCGCAGCAGCTGCGTCGGCAGGAAGTCCTGCGGCATCAGCTCTTCGAAGGTGCCGATCGGCACCATGGCGCGGCGGCCGCCGTTGAGGTTCGAGGTCAGCGCGTAGAGCTTCTTGGTGAAGGCCGAGCCAAGCACCGGCTGCACCGCGAATTTCGACCCCATCGGGCGGATCCAGCCCATCGGGATCTGCTTGTTGTCTTCCTCGATCAGGGTGATCTGCCGGGCGTAGCGGCCGAGGAACGCATCCGGTCCCGCGCCCATGCGGCCGCTGAGGATCGAGCCGGAGATCACTCGCACCGGGGCGGAGCCGTTCAGGTCCTCGGCGCAGAGTTCCAGCATCGAGGCCCCCGCGAGGGTGCGCACCAGTCGCGGACGGCTGCACATCGGGCCGGACAGGGCGATGATGCGCGACCCGTCGACACGGCCGGTCTCGAGCAGTTTCCCGATGGCGATCACGTCATGGTAGCCGATGGTCCAGACGGTCTTGGACGCCGAGGGCGGCTCGAGGAAATGCATGTGCGTGCCGGCAAGGCCGGCCGGGTGCGGGCCGGAGAAGCCCGCGGCGGTGATGCCGGGCAGGTCCGCGCCGGGGACATCCGCACCGATTTCCTGGCACAGGTAGACGTTGCCCTCGGTCAGCAGCGGCAGCGCCTGCAGGCCGCGAGCAAAGGCCCCGGCATCCTCGGCGATGATCGTCGCGGCGTCCCCGCTGAGCGGCTCGCTGTCCATCGCCGTCACGTAGATGGCGGCGGGGCGGGCGTCGGCGGCGGGCACCTTCGAGTAGGGACGCGTACGGAAGGAGGTCCAGAGACCGGCGGCGCAGAGCTTGGCGGCCAGGCCTTCGCCGGTGGTGGCATCGCCGACGGCAGAGAAATCCACCGGCTCGGCAGCGCTGGGATCGACCTCGATCTCGACCGAGATCAGCACCCGGCGAGCGCCACGGTTGATTGCCTTGATTCGGCCTGAAACCGGCGCGGTGACCTGAACCTCGGGCGTGTCCTTATGGGCCAGAATCGGCGCGCCGGCGGCGATCACATCGCCCTCCTGAACCGCCAGTCTCGGCTTCAAACCGATGTAATCCTGCCCCAGAACTGCAACGGTCCGGACCGCTGCACCGTCTTCGATTCCGCCTTCGGGTGTCCCCAGCACCGGGACATCGAGACCTTTTCTCAACGTATATTGCTGCACGTCGCTTCGTCCTGTCCATTTTCCGGCAGCCTTATGCGCCGCAACGCCGCAGTTTGGAAGGGTTTGACGAGAAAGTTTCCAATTTAATGTTGAATCACCCGCCAAAACGGCTCAGAAGCCCTTTGTCTCATCGTCGACCCTACAGCTCTTGCGGAGATACCGGATGAACCCTCTTACCTTTTCTCGCCGTAGCTTCCTCGTGATGCCCTTTGCACTGGCAGCTTGCAAGAAAGGGTGGTCCGTCCTGGAACTCACCGGGCTGACCATGGGCACGAGCTACTCGATCGCCGCCATCGACCACAGCAACAAGATCGAGAAAGCCGATCTGCAGAAGGCCGTGGACGCCAGCCTGGCGCAGGTGAACGCGCAGATGTCGAACTGGGATGCCAGCTCGGAGATCTCGCGCTTCAACGCCGCCGGCGCAACCGATCACTTCGCCGTGTCTCCGGAAGTTGCCCAGGTGATGAGCGCCGCACATGAGATCAACGCCGCCACCGAAGGCCGCTTCGACGTCACCGTCGGCCCGCTGATCGACCTCTGGGGCTTCGGCGCCGGCAAGACCCGCAGCGACATGCCCTCCGATGCAGAGATCGCGCAGGCGCTGGCCTGCTGCGGCCAGTCGCAGTCGGTGGCTGTCGGCAACGGCGCTCTGCAGAAGATGCGCCCCGAGGCAGAGGTGTACCTCTCGGCCATCGGCAAGGGCTTCGGCATCGACCAGGTGGCGCGCACCCTCGCCAGCTTCGGCATCACCGACTACATGGTCGAAGTGGGCGGCGATCTCTACACCGCGGGCAAGAACCCCGACGGCCAGCCCTGGCACATCGGCATCGAAACGCCGGAAGCCTTCAACCGCGGCGTCCAGCAGGTCGTAGCCGTGTCGGACATGGGCATGGCGACCTCGGGCGACTACCGCAACTTCTTCGACTTCGAAGGCAAGCGCTACTCGCACATCATCGACGCCACCACCGGTCGCCCGGTGACCCACAACACCGCCTCGGTGACCGTGATGGCCGAGAACACCATGCTGGCTGACGCCTGGGCGACTGCCCTGCTGGTGGTGGGCCGCGAGCGCGGTCTCGAGATCGCAAATCAGCGTGATATGGCGGCTCTGTTCATTGATCGCTCGGGCAAAGCGGGCGACAAGGGCTTCGAGATCACCGCCAGCGACCGCTTCACCGCGCTGCAGGCCTGATCGCCAACCGCCGCACCTGCTGAAAGGGGGACGCCATGTCGACCTTCATTCTTGCTTTCGGACTTCTGATGATCGTGATGCTGGGCATGGCGCTCGGCGTCATTCTCAACGGGCGCACGATCAAGGGCAGCTGCGGCGGACTCAACGCCATCGCGGGGGCCGACCGCTGCGTGGTCTGCAAGCAGGAGGTCGATCCCGACAGCCCGCTGCGCGACCGTCTGCACTGCCCCAAGGCACGCAAGATGCTCGAGGACATGGAGCGCGAGGAACGCGCGGCGACCTGAGCGGCACGCCTCATCCGAATACGAAACGCCGGCCCGAGGGCCGGCGTTTTCGCTTTTCGCGAAGACGGTTTCACAGCGGGAGCCGGGCTGGCGCTGCAACGACTGGTGTCGGCACTTTATCTCGTTATCTCGGTCAGGCTTGGACGACCTCGGATCGGCGCGCAGCAGACCCATAGCGGCAGCCCGCCGGGACAGGCAGGCGCTTGCCCGGCGGCTTCGCCTGGATTCCGGGCCGCCTCAGCCCCCGGTCAGCGGAGTCAGTCCCAGTACCAGCAGCACCACCGCGGCGATCAGTCCGAACACCCAGAGTTGCCAGCGCGGGCCCTCGGCCTTCCACACGCTGCGGTAGCGATACCCGGCAAGGCACGCAATCACGAAGAGCACCGTGGCGCTGGCGGGAGTCAGCGTAAGCTCGGGCAAGATTCAGACCTCAGTGATGGAATTCGTTTACTCGTGCGCTGATTGCACTAACCTGAAAGAGGTTCAAGGGAGGGTAACGCGATGCCAGCTTCATACAAACCTCATACCCGCGACGACGACGACCCGCACAAGACCCACAGCCAATCGGTCGAAACCAACCTTTCGGCGGCCGAGGCGACGGTGCGCCACGTGCTGGGCAGCAAGAGCGGTGATCTCTTCTGGATCCAGCCGCAGGAAACCATCGGCAGGGCCGTCGAGGTGCTGCGCGACCAGCGCATCGGGGCGCTTCTGGTGAAGGACCCGCAGGGGGAACTGGTCGGGATCCTGTCCGAGCGCGACATCGTCCGCCGACTCGCCGACACACCGGGCCGCACCCTGCCGCAGACGGTGGCCGAGCTGATGACCTCGGAGCTCGAGACCTGCACCCCCGATGAGACGTTGGTGCGCACCCTGCGCCGGATGACCGACGGGCGCTTCCGCCACATGCCGGTTCTCGAGAACGGGCAGCTCATCGGCATGATCTCGATCGGCGACGTGGTGAACTACCGGCTGACCGCGCTGGAATACGAGGCGCTGAAGCTCAAGCAGCTCATCGTCGGCTGAGAGACGGCAGCCAAAGGAAAAGGGCCGCGTCCATCTTGGACGCGGCCCTCTCACTTTTCTCGTGGCTCTGCGCTCACTCGTCGCCCGGCACCCCGTAGGAGGGTGCCTCGCGCGGGTCGAGCGCGCGCTGCACGTAGGCATCCAGCTGCGGCTTGTAGACCTCCCAGGCGGTGGTTACCGCCTCGATCGGGCAGTCCTCGGTCCAGTCGCAGCGCAGGTCGGCGACGGGCCAGCTGACCTTGTCGACGATCTTCAGCCCCGCCGAATGCACCGGCCCGGCCTCGCCGCCTGCCGCGAGCGCCCCGCGCAGGGCCGCGACCAGCCGGTCGCCGATATGGCCCGTCGCCCCGAGATAGGCATCGACCATCGCCTGCGGCACGCCGTCATTGGCCAGCAGGTTGCCACCCGAGGCGGCGTTCTCGGCCTGCGCCTGCGTCCAAATGCCCAGCGAGTTCGGCCCCGAGTGAATCGCCGTGCGCCCTGCGGCATCCACCGCCAGAACCTGCCGGTACTCGATGAACTTGCCGCGTTTCTGAACCTCCGCGATGGCCTCGGGCGCTGAAAGCCCCGCTTCCATCAGGTCGAGCGCGAGCGGACCGAGCGAGGGGTCGGTGACGTTCTGCGAGGCCACAGCCCCCACCCCGGCGCGCGCGAAAGAGCAGCGCGCCGCGACGGCGGGCGAGGAGGAGGAGATCACCAGACCGAACATACCGGTTTCGGGGCAGCGGGCGACGAGCGAAAAGGTCATCCGCGATCAGGCCTTGTAGTCGTGGGGAATGACGGCGGTCGCCTCGATCTCGACCAACCAGTCGGGACGCGCCAACGCGGTCACCACGAGCCCGGTGGACACCGGGTGCACGCCCTTGATGTATTCGCCCATGGTCCGATAGACCGCCTCGCGGTTGCGCACGTCGGTCAGGAAGACCTGCACGCGGCAGACATGCTCCATCGCACCGCCGCATTCTTCCATCAGCTGCCGGATGTTCTGCATGACCTTGTGGGTCTGCTCGACCGGGTCGTGGCTGTCGATGTTCTTGGCGTCGTCGAGGTTCTGCGGGCACTGGCCGCGCAGGAACACCATCTTGCCCTCGGCAACCACGGCCTGACACAGGTCGTTGTCGAGCTTCTGCTCGGGGTAGGTGTCCTTGGTGTTGAACTTGCGGATGCGGGTATGGGCCATCTGGCGCTCCGTTGGGGTCATTCTGCGGCCCGCGCGGTCGTCGCGCGGCGGGCCTCGTCGTCGTAGGTGTTGTAGCTGCGCTGAATCACGATCTGATCGGCGATGTAGCGGGCGTCGTGCCAGACACCCCAGATAAAGCTCGACCCGCGGCGCGACAGCCACGGCAGGCCGAGGAAATAGAAGCCGCGTTCGGGCGACACGCCGCGCTCATGCCGCGGACGGCCATTCTCATCGAGGACATCCAGATCGAGCCAGCCATAATCGAGCGCGTAGCCGGTGGCCCATAGGATGGTGCTCACCCCCGTCTCGGCGAGGTCAAGCTCGCGCAGAGGGTTGGTCATGCAGTCCGGGTCGGGCAGCATCTGGCGCGCCTCGGGCTCCTCGGGCAGATCAAGCCCGTTGCGGGTCACGTAGGCGTCCGCCTGGTCGAGCATCGCGAGATAATCCGCGTCGCCCCGGCGGATGTTGCATGCGAGATCATCCTCGAAGCGCAGGCGGCCATCGGCGTAGCTTTCGGTGCGCCCGACCAGCGTGATGCCCTCCGACGCGAGTTGGCGGAACTCCACGGTCCGGCCGCCCTGCGCGCCGCTCACCGCGATGGTCACATGCTCGGTGCCCGGCGCCGGAGCGGGAATGTCCCAGAGCCCCAGCACCCCCAGCCACCAGCAGTAGTCGCGCCCGCGATAGGTGCGCGGCGGTCGCCCGTGCGGCCCGACCGAGAGGTAGACCCTGCGCCCGGCGCGGTTCAGTTCGTCGGCGATCTGCGCCCCCGACGAGCCCGCGCCGACCACCAGAATCGCCCCCTCGGGCAACTGGTCCGGATTGCGATAGTCGGCCGAATGCAGCTGCGTCACAGGCGCATCTTGCGGCACCACGGGCGGAATCACCGGGGTCTGGAACGGGCCGGTGGCCGAGACCACGTTGCGCGCCTCGATCACGCCCGCCGAGGTCTCCACCCGGAACCCCGACCGGCCCTCGAGACGCTGCACGCGGGTCACCTCCACGCCGCAGCGGATCGGCGCGCCGAACTTCGCCGCGTAGCGTTCGAAGTAATCGGCCATCTCGTCCTTCGCGGGGAAGGCCTCGCCATCGCCGTCGAACGTCATTCCGGGGAAGCGGTCGTGCCAGGCGGGTCCATTGGCGACCAGAGAATCCCAGCGACCGGTCCGCCAGCGTTCGGCGATGCGGCTCTTCTCCAGCACGATGTGGGGAACGCCCTCGCGGCCCAGATGCTCGCTCATGGCGACCCCGGCCTGGCCTGCGCCGATCACGAGCGTGTCGATGGTTTCAACGGGCATGGCGAGTCCTTCTCCGGCCAAGGCGTGCGCGACCTGTCTACCCCAACGACAGCTTTGGGCGAATTACGAAATTCATCGCCCTTGCTTCGGGCAGGCCTAAGCCACGCCAGTGCTCGGCGCGCGGGCATCCGCGCGGCAGGCAACTTGTGCTAGGCTTGCGGCAAGACCGGACGGGGCCTGCCCTCGCCAAGACATTTGCGATGCGGAGGCACGGATGATCCCGAGGAAACAGAGCTTTGCCGACCGCTACCAGTCGGTGCTGGTGCCGGTCATCTTCGAGCCATGGGCGCGCGAGCTCATCGGTCGCGCCCACCCCGCGCCGGGCGCGCATGTCCTCGACCTCGGCTGCGGCACCGGCGTCGTCACGCGCGAACTGGCCCGGCAGCAGCCGAAGATTGGCAGCCTGACCGCGGTGGACCACAGCGCAGGCATGCTGGAGGTCGCGCAGGGCGTTCCGCTCGACCATGGCCTCCAGGCGAATTGGATGGAGGCGGATGCCGGGGCCCTACCCTTCGAGGCGGACCGCTTCGATCTCGCCCTCTGCCAGCAGGCGCTGCAGTTCTTCCCCGACCGCCCCGCGGCGCTTCGCGACTTGAGGCGGGTGCTGAGATCCGGCGGGCGGGTCGTCGCCTGCGTCCAACGCGGTCTGGACGAGAACCCGATGCTGAAGGCGCAAGCCGCGGCGCTCGATGTCTGCGCCGGCCCCGCTGCGGGCGATGCGGTGCGCGCGATCTGCGGCCTACCCGACGCCGGCGTGCTCGAGGCTCTCTTTCTCGACGCGGGCTTCACCGAGGTCGCGGTCGCTCCGGTGACGCTGACCCTGCACCACCCCGACGCGCGCGCCTTCGCGGCAGGCGCGATGGGCGGAATGCACACGGGAGACAAGCTGTCGGCGCTGGCGGAGGATACCGCACGGCGCGCCGTCGACCTCTTCCTGCAGGGGCTGGGGGACTACTTCGACGGCAACGCCATGACCTTCCCCCATGCTTCGAACGTGGTGACCGCCCGCGCCTGAGCCCTGCCCTGCCCTGCCCTGAACGGCAAAAGGCCCGGCGTGTGCCGGGCCTTCCTGACTCCGGCCTTCCTGACTCTGGCAGAGCCCGCGCTTCAGCTTGCGGGTACGATGCCGCTTTCGACCCGCCGGGCCGCCTTCTGAGAGACGAAGGCGCAAACCAGAAGCTGGCTCATGTGGTAGATCATCACCGGCAGAACGATCGCGCCGACCTGATCCGGGGCAAAGAGCGCCGTGGCGATTGGAAGGCCCGAGGCGAGGCTCTTGGTCGAACCGCAGTAAAACAACACCGCCCGGTCCGGATACGGCAGGCCGAAGAGCTTGCCCGCGCCGACCATCAGCAGCATGACGATGGCGAGGAAAACCAGCACCACCAGCCCCAGCATGACCAGGCTCGCCGCCGGGATCTTCGACCAGAGGCCCGACACCGTGCCCGCGCTGAAGGCCGAGTAGACGATCAGCAGGATCGAGCCGCGATCGACGACCATGGTCAGAACCTTGTGCTTCTTCACGAAAGCACCGACCCAGCGCCGCACCAGCTGGCCAAGCACGAAGGGCAGCAGGATCTGCGTGCCGATCTTGATCACCGCGTCGAAGCTCACGCCGCCATCGCCCTGATGCAGCAGCATCGCCACCAGCGCAGGTGTCAGCACCACGCCGATGATGTTCGACAGCGAGGCCGCGCAGATCGCCGCCGGGACGTTGCCTCCGGCGATGGAGGTGAAGGCGATGGAGGACTGAACCGTCGAGGGCAGCACCGCGAGGAACAGCAGCCCCAGCGTGACCATCGGGCCGAGTGCCGGCGCAAAGATCGCAGCCAGCGCCAGCCCGATCAGCGGGAACATCACGTAGGTCGCGGAAAAGGTCAGCCCCTGCAGTCGCCAGTTCATCAGCCCGGCGCGGACCGAGCTCGGGTCGAGCTTGGCACCGTAGAGGAAGAACAGCAGCGCGACGGCCCAGAAGGTCACGTGCTTGAGCCCCACCGCCGCGACACCCTGCGCGGGCAGCAGCAATCCTAGGCCGACCGTTGCGATCAGCAGCAGCATGTAGGTGTCGATGCCGATGCGTTTTAGGAACTTCATTTCGTCTCCTGCTCCATTCCCTCTCCGGCGCGCGCGCCGCTCCCCGTGGAGACTTGGGCGCGCGGAGGACCGCCGCGCCCAAGCCCTGTGTATCGGACAGGCTCAGAAGCCGGCGGCCTGGCCATCCTTACGCGGATCGGAGCCCGCCGCAAAGCCGCCTTCGGGCAGGCGATGCACAAGCTGCGCGCCACCGAAGCCGAAGGCATTGTCCGGCGCTTCGACCTGCACCTTGTGGCCAAGCGCGGTCAGACCGTCCAGCAGCTCCGGCGCCATGCTCGGCTCGCAGGCGACATCGAGCCCTTCGATCATCCGCCAGCGGGGCGCATCGGCGGCGGTCTGCACGTCCTGGTCCCAGAGCTCGGTGCGGAGCAGCAACTGCATGTGGCCCTGGGCCTGGATCGGACCCCCCATCATGCCGAAGGCCATGAGCGGCTGGCCGTTCTTCATGGCAAAGCCCGGGATGATCGTGTGGAACGGACGCTTGCCGCCCGCCACCTGATTGGGGTGGCCCTCTTCGGTGGTGAAGCCGAAACCGCGGTTCTGCATCGACACTCCGGTGCCCGGCACCACCACGCCCGAGCCGAAGCCCGCGTAGTTGGACTGGATGAAGCTGATCATCATGCCCGAGGCATCGGCCACGTTCAGCAGCACCGTGCCGCCGCGCTTGGGTGCGCCGGGGCCGAAGTCCTGCGCCTTGTCCTCCGAGATAAGCGCCGCGCGGGACTTCAGGTACTCCGGGTCCAGCAGCGCGGTCTCGTCGACCTCGGTCATGTGGTCGCGGTCGGCGACGAAGGCGTGCAGGTCGGCGTAGGCCAGCTTGATCGCCTCGATCTGCAGGTGCACGGCTGTCAGATCGTCCGGACCATGGTCGCGGATGGACGTGTGCTGCAACATCCCCAGCGCCATGAGCGCGGCGATCCCCTGACCGTTCGGCGGGATCTCGTGCAGCTCCACGTCGTCGAAGGACTGGCTGACGGTGCCGCACCAGTCGGGCTTCTGCGCCGCGAGGTCCTCCATCGTAATCGCGCCGCCGTGGGCCTTGGCAAAGGCGACGATTTCCTCGGCGATCTCACCCTCGTAGAAGGCGCGGCCCTTGGTCTCGGCGATCGCCTTCAGCGTCCGAGCCGCACCGGGGTTGCGGAAGCGCTCACCCGCCTTCGGCGCACGGCCGCCGGGCATGAAGGTCTCGGCAAAACCGGGCTGCTTGCCCAGCGTCTCGGCCCCCTTGGCCCAGAGCGCGGCGATCACCGGCGAGACGATGAACCCCTCTTCGGCGTAACGGATCGCCGGCGCGAGCACGGTGGCCAGCCCCAGCTTGCCGAACCGCTCCGACAGCTCGACCCAGGCGCTGACCGCGCCGGGCACGGTCACCGCATCCCAGCCGTGCTGGACCATGCCATCGGGGAAGCGCTCGGGCGACCAGGCCGCGGGCGCGCGGCCCGAGGCGTTGAGCCCGTGCAACTGCTTGCCGTCCCACAGGATGCAGAAGGCATCCGAGCCGAGGCCGTTGCCCGTGGGCTCGACCACGGTCAGCGCGGCGGCGGTGGCAATCGCGGCATCCACCGCATTGCCGCCCTGCTGCAGGATGGTCAGCCCGGCCTGCGTGGCCAGCGGCTGCGAAGTCGCAACGACGTTCTCGGCCAGGACAGGCGAGCGGCGCGACGGGTAGACGGGATCATGACGCAGACGCATCGGTACTCCTCCCGGAAGTTTTGCGGTGTTTGAGGTGGCCGCGGATTGCCCAGGCAATCGAAAGCACGGCCGCGATGAGGAAGATCAGGCTGATCGGACGGGTGACGAACAGCGAGGGATCGGCATCGGTCATCAGGGCGCGGCGCAGGTTGGTCTCGGCGATCGGGCCGAGGATCACCCCCAGCACCAGCGGCGCCAGCGAGTAGCCAAGCGCGCGCAGCGCATAGCCCGCCACCCCGATGAAGCCGAGCAGGTAGAGGTCGGTCACCCGGTTGTTCAGCGCAAAGGAGCCGACGACGCAGCAGACCATGACCACCGGCACGATCAGCCATTTCGGCACCTCGGCGACGCGCAGGAAGAGCCGCATCGACAGCACCGAGACCACAAGCATCATCAGCGAGGCGACGGCCATGGCGACGAACATGCCGTAGACCAGATCGGCATGGTCCATGATCAGCCGCGGGCCCACGGAAATGCCGTGCACCATCAGTGAGGCCATCAGGATCGC
Source organism: Roseobacteraceae bacterium (assembly GCA_048381755.1). Lineage (GTDB taxonomy): Bacteria > Pseudomonadota > Alphaproteobacteria > Rhodobacterales > Rhodobacteraceae > Salipiger. The sequence goes on along the minus strand of JBLXGS010000007.1, from coordinate 99,518 downwards.
ATCCACCGCCGAGCCCGGAATGCCGAGCCCGATCAGCGGGATCAGGCCGCCACCGGCGGTGGCCGAGTTGCCCGCCTCAGAGGCGACGACGCCGTCGGGATTGCCCTTGCCGAAGCTGTCGGGATCCTTGGAATTGCGCTTGGCCTGGTCATAGGCGACGAGGTTGGCGATCGAGCCCCCTGCCCCCGGCAGCGCGCCGATCAGCACGCCGACGATGGACGAGCGGATCAGGTTCACCGGGCGCAGCAGCACTTCTTTCATCACCTTCCAGGTCTGGAAGTCGATGGCGCCGGTCACCAGCGCATTGCCCGAGCGGACGGATTTCGCATCCTCGACTTCCGAGGTCAGCTGCGAGATCGCGAAGATGCCGATCAGCACCACGAGGAACGGCAGGCCGGAGACCAGCATCTCGATACCGAAGTCGAAGCGCGGGCGGCCCATGATCGGGTCGGCGCCGACGGTCGAGATGGCCAGGCCGATGAGACCCGCCAGCATGCCGCGTATGACGCTGTCGCCGACCAGCGAAGCGACAATGGTCAGCGCGAAGACGATCAGCGAGAAATATTCCCACGGGCCGAGCTTCACCGCGAACATCGCCAGCGGCGGCGCGGCGACGATCAGCACCACGGTCGAGATGACCGTGCCGAAGAACGAGGCCCAGACGCCGAGCGACAGCGCCCGTCCGGGCTCGCCGCGGCGGGCCATGGGGAAGGCGTCGAATGTGGTGGCCACCGAGGAGGGCGTGCCGGGAATGCCCAGCAGCGCCGCCGAGATCAGCCCACCGGTGTAGCCGCCCACATAGACCGAGAGCATCACCGCGATGCCTTGCAGCGGCTCCATGGTGAAGGTCAGCGGCAGCGTCAGCACGATGGCCATGGTGACGGTGAAGCCCGGGATCGCCGCGGCGACGATGCCGGCAACCGAGCCGGCGAGCATGTAGATCAGCGTGGCGAGCGTGAAGATCTGCGCGACGCCGGAGAGGAAGCTGTCCATGTCAGAGCACCCCGCGCGGCAGGAAGACGGTGAAGACCTCGGCAAAGAGCCAGTTCAGCCCGAAGGAGAAGACCGCGGCCACGATCACCGCGATCAGCAGCGTCGCGGGACGGCGCGGCATCAGAACCAGTTCCAGCGCGAGGATGAAGAGGAAGCTGGCGATGGAGAAGCCGAGCACCGGGATCAGGATCAGGTAGACCGCCAGCGCGGCCAGCGTGACGAAAACGAGGTAGCGGCGGCGCGCCCATGCGCAGGTCTGCGCGGCAAAGCGGCCGTAGGCGCCTGCGGGGATCTTCCGCAGCGCGTCGATGATGGCGATCACCGCGACCAGCGCGATGCCGGCGAAGACGATCTTCGGAAAGGCGCCCGCGCCGAGCTTCTCGAAGCGCGATGTCGGGATACCGGCCGCTGCAAGAAACAGACCGACCGAGGCGAAAAGGATCAGCACGTAGCTCAGGAGACGGGCAACCTCGCCCGCCTCCGTTGCCAGCTTCTTGTCGTAGCCGGTCTCGCTCACGGTGCGAGAACCTCGGAGAGCGACTTCACCGTCTCGTCGAGCTTGGCGAGATAGGCGCTGTAGGCCTCCTGGCCGCGGAACATGACGGCGGCGCCGGCATTGTTGGTCTGCTCGATGTAGGTCGCGTCTTTCGACAGCTCTTCAAGCGCCGCTTCCATCTTGTCGCGGGCCTCCTGCGGTGCCCCCTTGGGCATGACGATGCCGCGGGTCACCTGCAGCTCGAGGTCTGCGCCCAGCTCGGCGAAGGTCGGCACGTCCGGAGCTTCGGCGGCACGCTCGGTGGAGCCCACGGCAAGGAACTGCAGGTCGCCGTTGTCGACGAACTGCTTGGACGAGGAGATGTCGCCGATCGCCGCGTCGAGGTTGCCGCCCACGAGGGCGCGCACGCGCTCGCCGGTGCCTTCGTAGCCGACATACTGGAACTGCAGGCCATAGGCCTGTTCGATCATCGCCGCGTGCAGGTGCGGCACGCCGCCCAGCGTCACGCCCATGGTGATCTCGCCCGGGTGCGCCTTGGCGTAGGTGACGAATTCCTCGAAATCGGAATAGTCCTCGGTCGGGTGCACCACGAGGTATTGCGGCGAAGAGGTCATCAGCGCGATCGGCTCAAAGTCGTCCCACGCCAGATCGGTGATGCCGGTCTCGGTGGCGACCAGCAGGCCCTCATGGACCTGGCTGATGGTGTAGCCGTCATTGGCGCGACGCGAAGCTTCGCGCAGGCCGACGGTACCGCCGACGCCGGGCATGTTGATGATCGGCATCTCGGTGCCGAGGTAGGGCGCGATGTTGCCGGCGATGAGACGCATCAGCGTGTCCGACCCGCCGCCCGGCGACCAGGGCACGATAAACTCGACCGGGTGATCGGGGTAATCCTGCGCGCTGGCAGGGGCGGCGATCATGCTGGCCGCGGCAAGAAGGGCGGCAAAGCCCGTGCGAAGTTTCATTGGGAGGCTCCCTGTGTTGAGGCCCGCGGTTTCTCCGCCGGCGTTCTGGTTGGGTAAGCCTGAAGTAACACAAGGACGAGCCACACAAAGCGCGTAATTATTGCCATCATTTTTAGTTTTGCTTACTTTGATGCCATGGACACGCGTCAGCTTCAAACTCTTCTCGCCATCGAACAGCACGGCGGCTTCGCCGCGGCGGCACAGGCGATCAACCTCACCGCCTCGGCGGTGAGCCAGCAAGTCTCGGCGCTGGAGGCGGAACTGGGCGTGCAACTCTACGACCGCACCCGCCGCCCGCCGGTGCTGACCGCCAAGGGGGCCGAGATGCTGCGTTCGGCGCGGCAGATCCTGCGCATCGTCACCGAAACCAAGGCCTCGGTCACCGGCGGAGATGTTGGCGGCACGCTGGCCTTCGGCACGTTGCGCACCGGGGCGAATTCACTGGTGCCGCAGGCGCTGGCGGCCCTGCAGCGACAGTATCCCGATCTGAATTACCGGCTGCGCATCGGCATGTCCGAGGAGCTGATGGCCGAGGTGGTCTCGGGCCAGCTCGACGCTGCGCTGGTCGCCGAACACGTGGCGGTGCCGCCGAGCCTGCGCTGGACCGAGGTCCTGAGCGAGCCGCTGGTGGTGATCACCCCGCCGGGCACCGGTGGGCTGGCGATCCATGACCTGATCCGACGCGTCCCCTACATCCGCTACCGCACGCAGGTACCGCTGGCGCGGCAGATCGACACCGAGATCGCCCGCCTCGGCGTCGCGCCGCGGCAGGTGGTCTCGGTGAACACGATGACGGCGGTGGTAGGCTGCGTGCGGGCCGGGCTGGGCTTTGCCATCATCCCCTACGTAGCGCTGCAGGACTCGATCACCGCCGCGCTCGATTGGTTTCCCTTCGGCGCCCCACCGATCCACCGCCGGCTGGGACTGGTGCAACGCCCGACCACCAGCCGCGCCGAGGTGCTGTCAGCCTTGACCGCCGCGCTGATCGAGCATGGACGCCCGCGCGACGATCACGACTGATCAGGGTGTGATATCAGCTGCGGTCCTCGATCACCCGCGCCAGCGCCGGGTCGTCGCCGAAGAAGGGCTCCGCCGACACGCCCATGGCGTCCCACTGATCGGGCTGGACCATCAGGCGGGTGCGAAGCTCGTTCTGGAACGGGCTGATCTTTCCCGAACGCCGCGCGCGGGCCTTCAGCAGCTCGCCCTCGATCGCCGCTCCGATGTCACGGTATTCACCGCGGGCCACGAGCCCTTCCGCATAGGAAAGAATCTCGCCGCTGATGGTGACTGTCTCTGTCTTGCGCATGAACCGACCCCCCTCATACTCGCGTGGCAGCGGAACGAGTGTAGCCTGAGTCGGCCTGTGGACAATGCGCTAAGTTAACCTTGCGTTAAGACTTTTGACGAAAGTGAGACGCAAACGCCGCGCCGGATCTCCCCGGCGCGGCGTGGGCGCTTTCAACTCATCCGAGTACGTGGTCTCAGGCCCATTCGCCCTTGCGGAACACCGGCACGCGGGTGCCGTCCTCGCGGATGCCGTCGATGTCGGTCTCGGCCCCACCGATCATCCAGTCGACGTGGATCATCGAGCTGTTGCCGCCCTGCGCAGCCACCTGCCCGGCGCTCAGCGACGCCCCGTCGAGGAAGCACTTCGAGTAGCACTGGCCAAGCGCGATGTGGCAGGCGGCGTTCTCGTCGAAGAGCGTGTTGTAGAACAGCAGGCCCGACTGCGAGATCGGCGAGCCGTGCGGCACCAGCGCCACTTCGCCGAGACGCGCCGCGCCCTCGTCGGTGGCCAGCAGCTCCTTCAGCACCGCCTCGCCGGTCTCGGCCTTCGCCTCGACGATGCGGCCGCCCTCGAAGCGCACCTCGATGCCGTCGATCAGGCTGCCCTGGTGCGACAGCGGCTTGGTCGAGCGCACCGTGCCGTCGACGCGCTGCGCGTGCGGCGTGGTGAACACTTCCTCGGTGGGGATGTTCGGATTGCATTGCACGCCGTTCTGCGCGGTGCTCGCGCCGCCGTGCCATTCGTGTCCATCCGCCAGACCGATGGTCAGATCGGTGCCCGGCCCGGTGAAATGCAGCGCCGAGAACCGCTCGGCGTTCAGCCACTCGGTGCGCGAGCGCAAAGCGGCATTGTGCTCGGCCCAGGCGGCGACGGGATCGGCGGTATCGACGCGCGCGGCGGCAAAGATCGCCTCGGCCAGCTTCGCCTGCGCCTCGGGCTCGCTGAGCTCGGGGAACATGCGCTTGGCCCAGGCCATCCCCGGCCAGGCGCAGATCGACCAGTTGATCTTGAAGTTGGTGATCTCCTCCATGGCCGGCTTGTAGGCCCTGGAGTTCGCCTTGCCCACGCGCGACACCTTCGCAGGGTCCTGTTCAGCCAGCAGCATCGGATCCTCGCCGACGATCGCCATGCGCGCAGCGCCGTCGCCGAAGGCCTCGGCCATGCCGTTGTAGAGCCAGCCTGCGGCGGCATCGAAACTGTCGTCCTGACCTTCCTCGAAACGCGCCAGAGCCACGTCGGAGTCGGACAGCAGCGGAGTCACCAGCGAGGCCCCGGCACGATAGGCGGCACGGGTCACCGCGCGCACCAGCGGCAGCGCCGAGACCGGCGCGGTCAGCACGAGCTGCTGTCCGGGCTGGATGTTCACACCGGTGCGCACCGCCACTTCGGCAAGTCGGTCGATCAGCGTCGGGTCGATGGGGGTCGACGTCATGAAAAGCTCCTGAGTCTGTCTGGTTGCGGCAAAGCTGGGGCCGCGGGGTAGGACAGTCAAGCCGCCCCACGCCAGCCTGACCTCGCGTGAAAGCGCCACAGTCGGCGGTGATTTCGCCAATATAGATTGAAGATCTCCCGATTTTGGTGCTACGAGGCCCGCCATGCTTCGAAACTTCTGGCATAGGTTCATCGGCCCGGCATTCCGGCGGCCGCCGCGATTTCAGGTCGCGGCGATGTGCTTTCGCCATGCCGAGGGCCCGGACGGGCTGGAGATCCTGCTGATCACGTCGCGCGATACCGGCCGCTGGGTGCTGCCCAAGGGCTGGCCGAAGGCCGGGCTCGACTCGCCGGGCACCGCGATGGAGGAAGCCTGGGAGGAAGCCGGGGTCGTCGCTCCGGACGCGCAGACCTCAGAGATCGGCAGCTATCGCTATGACAAGCGGCTCGACAGCGGCTTGCCGATGGACACGCTTGTCTTCGTCTATGCCGCCGAGGTGACCGAGCCGCTGCGCGACGACTATCCCGAGGCCGGTCAGCGCGAGCGCCGCTGGGTGCCGCCGAGCGAAGCTGCTACCATGGTCGACGAGCCCGGCCTGCAGGAGCTGCTCTCCCGGGTGCCGACCATGATGCTCCAGCACGAGACCAGCTGATCCGATGACCGAGTCCAAGCCCCGCGCGGCGCGGCCCGCGTCTCAGCACGACTCCGGTCAGGACTGGCCGACGCTGGACAAGGATCTCGGGCGCATGTCGCTGATCGAGTCCGCGGCCCTGCATACCGCCCGCCCGCTCATCGGTGTCGGCGTGTCGCTGCTGTTCGTCGCCATCGTCACCGCGATCGTTGCGCTTGCGACAGGCGAGTTGCAGGGCACGCTGATGATCGCCATCGCCGCCGCCTTCGCGGCCTATATGGCGCTCAACATCGGCGCCAACGACGTGGCCAACAACATGGGCCCGGCGGTGGGGGCCAACGCCCTGTCGATGGCCGGGGCCATCGCCATCGCCGCGCTCTGCGAAACCGCCGGCGCGCTGCTGGCCGGCGGCGAGGTCGTCGCAACCATCTCCAGCGGGATCCTCGCGCAGGGCGAGATCACCGACAACGCGCATTTCGTGCAGGCGATGATGTCCGCCATGCTTGCCGCCGCCGTCTGGATCAACACCGCCACCGTGCTGCGCGCGCCGGTCTCCACCACCCATGCGGTGGTCGGCGGCGTCATGGGTGCGGGCATCGCCGCGGCGGGCTTCGGCACGGTGAACTGGCCCACGATGAGCGCCATCGCCGCAAGCTGGGTGATCTCGCCGATCATGGGCGGGGTGATCGCCGCCGGCGTGCTGGCCTTCATCAAGTGGAAGATCATGTACGTGCCCGACCGGATCGCGGCGGCGCGCATCTGGCTGCCGGTGCTGATCGGGGTCATGGCCGGGACCTTCGCCTGTTACCTCGCGCTGAAGGCGCTGCGGCAGGTCGTCTATCTGGATCTGCACGAGGCGGCGCTCGTCGGCCTCGGCGTCGGGCTGCTGTCGTGGCGGATCTCGGTGCCGCTGGTGCGGCGGCGCTCGGACGGGATGGAGAACCGCAACGCCTCGCTCAAGGTGCTGTTCCGCATGCCGCTGGTGATCTCTGCGGCACTGCTCTCCTTTGCCCATGGCGCCAACGACGTGGCCAATGCCGTCGGGCCGCTCGGCGCGATCGTGCGGGCGCTGCAATCGCGGGAAGTCGCCGCCGAGATGACGGTCATCCCCTACTGGGTACTGATGATCGGGGCGCTCGGCATCTCCTGCGGCCTCATCTTCTTCGGGCCACGGATGATCCGGCTCGTCGGCAGCCAGATCACCAAGCTCAACCCGATGCGCGCCTATTGCGTCGCGCTCTCGGCGGCGCTGACAGTGATCCTCGCCTCCTGGCTTGGGCTGCCCGTCAGCTCGACCCACATCGCCGTCGGCGGCGTCTTCGGCGTCGGCTTCTACCGCGAATGGTACATGGCCCGGCGCGCCCGCACCGAGGGCGCCACCCGCAGCACCAAGCTGCTGCCGATCGAGGAGCGCCAGCGCCGGAAGCTGGTCCGCCGCTCGCACCTCACGACAATCATCGCTGCCTGGCTGGTCACCGTTCCGGCCTCGGCGCTGCTGTCGGCGCTTTGCTTCCTACTCATCACCACGCTGTTCGGCTGACCTTAATCGGCGCTTTACGGACCACGGTGCAGGGTATATAGCGCACCCTTTCCCGGCGCCCTGACTCGGTCTGACTCCTCGTACCGACATCCCTCGCCGACAGTCCTTGGAACGGATCTCAGACCTTGAAACAGACCCTCGCCGCCGCTCTTCAAGCCCGCGGATACGAAACCCTCACCCCCGTACAGGAAGCCGTGACCGACCCGGCCATCGCCGGCGCCGACCTGCTGGTGTCCGCACAGACCGGCTCGGGCAAGACGGTGGGCTTCGGCCTCGCCATTGCCCCTGCCATCCTCGGCGACGCCGAGAGCTTCGGCGCCGCCGGCGCGCCGGAAGCGCTGATCATCGCCCCCACCCGCGAGCTCGCCCTGCAGGTCCGCCGCGAGTTGTCGTGGCTCTACGCCGAAGCGGGTGCCGTCATGGCCTCCTGCGTTGGCGGCATGGACGCGCGCACCGAGCGCCGGGCGCTCGAGCGCGGCGCGCATATCGTCGTCGCCACCCCGGGCCGTCTCTGCGACCACCTGCGCCGCGGCGCGCTGGATCTCTCGCAGGTCAAGGCCGTGGTGCTCGACGAGGCCGACGAGATGCTCGACCTCGGCTTCCGCGAAGACCTCGAGACCATTCTCGAAGCGTCGAACCCCGAGCGTCAGACGCTGCTCTTCTCGGCCACCGTCTCGCCGCAGATCGCCCAGCTGGCGCAGCGCTACCAGCGCGACTCGCAGCGCATCCAGGTGCAGGGCGGGGCCAAGCAGCACTCCGACATCGAATACCGTGCGGTGATCGTCGCCCAGGGCGACCAGGAGAACGCGATCACCAACCTGCTGCGCTTCCACGAGGCGCCCAACGCCATCGTCTTCGCCAACACCCGCGCCACCGTGTCGCGCCTGGTGTCGCGCCTGACCAACCGCGGCTTCGCCGTAGTGGGTCTGTCGGGCGAGCTGAGCCAGGACGAGCGCAGCCACGCGCTCCAGGCGATGCGTGACGGCCGCGCCCGCGTCTGCGTGGCGACCGATGTCGCCGCCCGCGGCATCGACCTGCCGAACCTCGACCTTGTGGTCCACGCCGAGCTGCCGCAGAGCAACGAAGCGCTGCTGCACCGCTCGGGCCGTACCGGCCGCGCCGGGCGCAAGGGCATCTCGGCGCTGATCGTGCCGCTGCGCGACCGCAAGAAGGCCGAGCGCATCATGCGCTTTGCCAAGGTCGAGGCCGAGTGGGGCGAAGCCCCCTCCGCCGACGCCGTGCTTGAGCGTGACGAGGCGCGGATGCTGGCCGACCCCATGTGGACCGACCCCTCGCCCGAGACCGATGCCGCGCTGGTGACCCAGATCACCGAGAAATACAGCGCCGAGGAAATCGCCCAGGCGATGGTGCGCCAGTGGCGCAGCCTGCGCTCGGCCCCCGAGGAGCTGCTGCCGGTGGATGCCCGCGCCGAGAAGGCGCCGCGCACCGAGCCCTTCGGCCCGAGCCGCTGGTTCACCGTCACGGTCGGCCGTGAAGGCAACGCCAACCCGCGCTGGCTGCTTCCGAAGATCTGCCGCGCCGGCAACATCACCCGCGAGTCGCTCGGGGCCATCCGCATCGCCGACGAGCTGACCTACGTCGAGATCGCCGACAATGCGGTCGCAGGCTTCCTCGAGGCGCTCGGCCCCGACATGGAAGTGGCGCAGGGCCTTGTGATGGAAGAGGTCGACGGCCTCCCCGAAGAGCTGAAGAGCGCCCCGCGCGGTCCCAAGAAGCCCGGCGGCTTCAAGAAGGACGGCGGCTTCCGCAAGGAAGGTGGCTTCAAGAAAGAGGGCGGGTTCCGCAAGGAAGGCGGCTTCAAGAAGAAAGAAGGCTTCGGCGGCCCCGGCAAGGGCGGCTTCAAGCGCAAGTCCGAGGACGGCGACTTCGACCGCCCGCGCCGCGACGGCGACAAGCCCAAGGGCAAGTTCGGTGCCAAGAAGACCTTTCGCGACACCGACGGCGCCCACAAGAAGGCCGGCCCCAAGAAGCCGCACCGCAAGGGCTGAGGCCCCGGGCTTCGATCGCTGAATGAAAAGAAGGCCGCCGGATAGTCCGGCGGCCTTCTTCGTTGCCCCTCTGTTTGGCCTGCGGCCCGCCCCCTGTACCGTGCACCGGGTGCCGCGTCAGTGCGCCGCCGCCCCTGCCCCCTTCGCCGGGGGTTTCATCGCCAACGCCATGATCGCCAGCCCCGCGAAAAGAACGGTGATCAGCAGGAAGACGTCGATGAAGGACATCACCGTCGCCTGCTCGGCAATCCGCCCGGCCATCTGCTGCAGCGCGCCGCGCTCGCCGTCGATGCCCTGCGCCGAGAGATTCTGGCCCATCATCTCCAGCTGCCGCAGCGCCTCGGGATTGTTCCAGTTCACCGCTTCGTGCAGCCGCGCGGTGTGCAGCGCGCCGCGGTCGGTCAGCAGCGTGTTGATCACCGCCAGCCCGACAGCACCGCCAAGGTTGCGCATCAGGTTGTAGAGGCCCGAGGCGCTCTTCATCTTGTCCGGCGGCAGCGTGCCGAGCGCGAGGTTGTTGATCGGCACCATGCAGATCATCAGCGACAGCCCGCGCAGCACCTGCGGCCAGAGCAGCTCCTGGAAGTCCCAGTCGGCAGTCATGCCGGTCAGCATCCAGGACGACACCCCGAAGCCGATGAAGCCCATCATCAGCATCAGCCGCAGGTCCATCTTCGACGACAGGATCCCCGCCAGCGGCGCCGAGACGAACATGGCAAGTCCCGAGACAAACACCGTCTCGCCGGTCATGAGGCTGTCGTAGCCACGGATCGAGCTCAGGTAGAGCGGGTAGAGATAGGTCATCCCGTAGAGCCCGATGCCCATCACGAAGCTGAACAGCGAGCCGACCGCGAAGTTGGTGTCGCGGAAGGCGGAGAAATCCACCACCGGGTTCTTCAGCGTGAAGGCCCGCCAGAAGGTGACGATGCCGCCGACCACCATGACCACGAAGAGCACGGCGACGATCTCGTCCTGGAACCAGTCGTTGCCCGGCCCTTCTTCGAGCACGTATTCCATCGCACCGAGAAAGCAGGCCAGCGCCCCGAGGCCGATCCAGTCGAAGCTGTCGAAGAGCTTCCAGTCGGGCTTGTCGAAATCGACCAGCGTCAGCACGCCGACGGTCACCGCGATGCCCGCGGGCACGTTGACGAGGAACAGCCAGTGCCAGCTCATCGCGTGGCTGAGGTAGCCGCCGACGGTCGGCCCGACGGTGGGCGCGAGCGTCGCCACAAGACCGATCAGCGGTGAGACGATCGCCCGCTTTGACGGCGGGAAGAGCGTGAAGGCCGCGGCAAAGACCGAGGGGATCATGCCGCCGCCCAGAAAGCCCTGCACCGCGCGCCACAGGATCATCTCGTTGATCGAGCCGGAGGTGGCGCACATGAAGGAGGCCGCGGTAAAGCCCGCCGCCGAGATGGCAAAGAGATAGCGCGTCGACATCATCCGCCCGAGCAGGCCCGAGAGCGGGATCATGATCACCTCGGCGATCAGGTAGGAGGTCTGTACCCAGCTGATCTCGTCCGAGGAGGCTCCGAGACCGGCCTGGATCTCCGGCAGCGAGGCCGAGACGATCTGGATGTCGAGGATCGCCATGAACATGCCGAAGACCATGACGAAAAACGCCGCGACCCTGCGCGGCGTAAGTTCGGGCTCTGCGGCCGGTGTTTGGTCGGCGGTGCTCATTTCGAGACCTCCGCCAGCTCCGTGCCCTCGGGCGCGGTGCGCTCGTCGATCTCGACCACCACCGACAGGCCCGCACGCAGGCCGGGCGTGCCCTCGGGCAGCTCGATGCGCACCGGCACCCGCTGCACGATCTTGGTGAAGTTGCCGGTGGCGTTGTCCGCCGGCAGAAGCGAGAAGACGGAGCCCGTGGCCGGCGCGACCGAGACCACACGGCCCTCGACCTCATGGCCTTCCATGGCGTCGATGCTGATCTTGGCGGTCTCGCCGGGATGGATATTGGCGAGCTGGGTTTCCTTGAAGTTTGCCTCGACGTAGAGCCCGTGATCCGGGACCACGGCGGCGAGCCGGGCGCCAATGCTGACCAACTCGCCCTCTTCTATGGCGATATTCGCGACGGTGCCGTCAAACGGCGCGCGCAGCACGGTGTGATCGAGATCGCGCTGCGCCTGCGCGATGTCCAGCTCCATCTCGCGGCGGCTCGACTCGGTCTCGGCGCGCTCGGCCTTCAGCACCTCGACCTGCGCCTCGGCCCCCTTGATCGCGGCGGCGGCAGCGGCGCGGTTGGCCTTAGCCGTCTCGAGCGCCTCGGTGGCGTCATCGAGATCGGCCTGCGAGGTCACCTTGCGCGCGGCCAGCCCCTGTGCCCGGGTCAGCGCGGTCTGCGCGCTGCGCAGCGCAGCCTCGGCGGCGGAAAGCTCTGCCTCGGATTGCGTCACCGTGGCCTGCGCCGCGGCGGTCTGCGCGTCGATCCGCGACAGGGTGCGTTCCAGCGTCGGCAGCTGCGCCTCCGCCTGTTCCAGCGCGATGCGATAGTCGCCATCCTCGATCCGCACCAGCACGTCGCCCTTGCTCACGTGCTGGTTCGCCTGCACCGGGATCTCCTCCACATATCCCTGCAGCTTCGACGACACGAGCGAGAGATCCGCCTGAACATAGGCGTCATCGGTCTCGATCATGTAGCGCCCGGTCGTCCACCAGCCGTAACCCTCGTAGCCACCCGCGAGCAGCGCAAGAAGCGCGATCCCCCCAAGGATGCGCTTCTTGCGGCCGCTCTTTGGCGGCGTCTCCGCGGTTTCGTGAGTGGTGGCTTGCGGAGCCGTCGCGGGGCGGGTCTCGGGATCGGTGGGTTCGATGCGGTCGTGGCGGGACATGGAGGTCACCTTCGGGTGTCGAATGCAGATGGGAGGAGGGATTCGCTGATCGAACCGCTCGGTTCGACTGGACATAGGCGGGTGCCGCTGCGAAATCAAGACTTCATCGAACCACGCGGTTCGATTATATGAGCGTCATGAAACTCGACACACTCACGGAGCGGGCCAAGGCCTGCGCGCAGAAGCGCCGCCATGCTGCGGGCGAAGACCCTGAAAAACGCCGTCAAATCCTCGACGGCGCGTGGCAGGTCTTTGTCGATCAGGGATTCGACGCCGCTTCGATGAACAGCATCTGCAAGGCGGCGGGGGTGTCGAAGGGCACACTCTATGTTTACTTCGAGAACAAGGAAGATCTCTTCGTCGCGCTGGTCGAGGACAAGCGCCGCGATTTCTTCGACGGTATCTTCGCGCGCCTGGCCGACGCCGGCACCATCGAGGAACGGCTTTTCGCCTATGCCATGGGGCTGTCGACGCAGCTCAACTCGGAAGACGTGATCCGCGCGCAGCGCATTGTCATCAGCGTCGTCGAGCGGATGCCCGAACTGGGCACGCGCTTCTACGATGCGGGGGCCAAGCACTTCCTGAGCTGTCTGCAGGATTTCCTGCGGCGCGAGACAGACGCGGGCAACCTGAACGTGACCGACCCGGAACTGGCGGCGGGCCAGTTCATCGAGCTGTCGACGACGCTGACCTGGCGCCCGCGGCTCTTCGGTCGCCGCCCCGACGCCCCCACCGAGGAAGAGATCGCCCGCGTCGCGAAGGACGCGGTGCGGGTCTTCATGGCCGCCTACAAGGCATAAGGCGCCCCGCGGGGCGCCTCTGGTTCGAACTGGATCGCACCTCAGCCGGCGCGGGTGAGCATCCCGAAGAGATCCCGGGGATCATCCGGATCGGCCAGCAGGTCGAGCTGCTCGCAGAACTGCCCGTCCGCCACCAGCGCGTGCACGTAGCGCAGCGCCGAGAAGTCCTCGATGGCAAAGCCCACGGAATCAAACAGCGTGATCTGCTTGGCATCGCGCCGGCCGGCCACCTCGCCGCGCATCACCTGCCAGAGCTCGGTCACCGGGTGGTCGTCTTCCAGCTGCTGGATCTCGCCCTCGATGCGGGTCTGTTCCGGATATTCGACAAAGATGTCCGAGCGCAGCAGGATGTCGCGATGCAGCTCGGTCTTGCCCGGGCAGTCACCGCCGATGGCGTTGATGTGCACGCCGCTGCCGACCATGTTGTCGGTCAGAATCGTCGCGTACTGCTTGTCGGCGGTGCAGGTGGTGATCACCTGCGCCCCCTCGACCGCCGCTTCGGGACTGGTGCAGCGCACCACCTCGAAGCCCTGCGCCTTGAGGTTGCGCTCGGCCTTGTCGGTCGCCGCCGGGTCGACGTCGTAGAGCCGCAGCCTGTTGATCCCGCAGAGCGCGCGGAAGGCCATGGTCTGGAACTCGCATTGCGCGCCGTTGCCGATCATCGCCATGACCTCGGCCCCCTCGGGCGCGAGGTACTTGCCAACCAGCGCCGAGGTCGCCGCCGTGCGCAGCGCGGTCAGCAGCGTCATCTCGGTGAGCAGGATCGGATAGCCGTTGGCCACGGACGACAGCACGCCGAAGGCGGTGACGGTCTGGTAGCCCTCGCGCATGTTCTTGGGATGGCCGTTGACGTATTTGAAGCCGTAGTTTTCGGCATCCGCGGTCGGCATCAGTTCGATCACCCCGTCGCGCGAGTGGCTGGCGACACGCGGTGTTTTGTCGAACTCGGGCCAGCGTTTGAAGTCATCCTCGATCACCTCGGCAAGGCCGGTGATGAAGGCTTCGACGCCATGAGCGTGTACCAGTTTCATCATGTTCTCGACCGACACGAAGGGCACATAGGCCAATGCGGACGGTTTGAGATCGGAAGGTTTCACGGCCATCATCAGAAGCTCCGGGTCATACGGTCGAGCACGCGGCGGCCGAACAGGCTCGCCGTCAGGTCGCACAGCAGTTTCGCCGTGCGCCCGCGCTCATCGAGGAAGGGGTTGAGCTCGACGAGGTCGAGCGAGCGCACCAGCCCGCTGTCGCCGAGCGTCTCCATGATCAGATGCGCCTCGCGGAATGTCGCGCCGCCGGGCACGGTTGTGCCCACGGCGGGGGCGATGCCGGGCTCGAGGAAATCGACGTCGAAGCTGACGTGCAGCAGGCCATTGGCCGCCTTCACCTTTTCCAGGAACTTGCGCAGCGGTGCCAGCACGCCGGTCTCGTCGATCGCACGCATGTCGTGCACCTCGATCCCCTGCTCCGAGATCAGCTTGTGCTCGGCCCGGTCAACCGAGCGGATGCCCATCATGCAGATGTTCTGGGTCGGCACGGCGGCAGCGAGCGGCGGGTAGGCGTCATTGCCCGGCTGGCCGGTGAAGTAGTTCACCGGGGTGCCATGCAGGTTGCCGCTGGTGGTGGTTTCCAGCGAGTGCAGATCCGGATGCGCATCGAGCCAGAGCACGAAGAGCGGACGCCCCTGCCCCTGCGCGTAGCGCGCCATCCCGGCCACGGTGCCCGCGGACATCGAATGATCGCCGCCCATGAAGATCGGCAGGTCATGCGCACTCGCCGCGTCAAAGGCCGCGGCCTCCAGCACTTCGATCCAGGCGATGGTTTCGGCGAGGTTGTGGATCGCCGCGTTGTCGTGTCCCCGCGGGGACAGCGCCGGGATGCTTAGATCGCCAAGGTCGCGCACCTGCCAGTCGAGCTCGGACAGGGTCGGCTCGAGACCGGCGGTGCGCAGGGCGGCGGGCCCCATGAGGCAGCCCGGTTGCGACGCGCCGGTCTGCACCGGGGCGCCGAGAAGGGAACAGGTTCTGGACATGGTCACTCCATCTGGATTTGCCGCATCATGCACCGGATTGGTGGATTTTCCGCTCGTCAAAGTGACCAAACCGACCTATCGGCTATTCACTTTGATCAATATAGAAGTCAAAAAGCACAGCATGACTCAGCTTGCCGCCACCGACCGTGCCATCATAGCCGCCCTGCGCGGCGACTCGCGGATGTCGATCACCCAGCTCGCACAGACGGTCGGAATCTCGCGCACCACCGCACGCGCCCGGCTCGAGGCGCTGGTGGCCGAGGGGCGGATCCGGCGCTTCACCATCGAGACGGATCAGGATGTCGAGGGAGAGGTACGCGCGATCACCATGGTCGAGCTGCAGGGGCGGTTGTCGCGCAACGTCATCCGCACGCTGACCCGCATCCCCGAGGTCTCGACCATCCACGCCACCAACGGGGCATGGGATCTGGTGGTGGAAATCCGCACAGACAGCCTCGTCAACTTCGACCGCGTGCTTCGCGAGATCCGCGATGTGCCCGGGGTGCTGAACTCGGAAAGCTGTCTGCTATTGGCGCATGTGGCGGGGTGAAGCCAGCCCGGAACAAGGCGCGTAGCGCCGCCGGGTCAGCGCCGGCCCGTCCGGGCGGGCTGGCGCTCTTTCAAGCTTGTGCAAGAGAACGGGGTCGCTCGGATCTGGTCGGCATAAGGCGCTGACCGCAACCGTTGCGGCGCCAACCCACGGGCCGGCGCCCGTCCGGCTTCACCCCTCGGCGTCCTCCGACAGCGCCTTGAGGCGGCGCAGCAGCGCGGCGTCTCGGAACGCGACATCCTTGGCAAAGCTCTCCTCGGTCGGCGTGCCATAGGCCTCGACCAGCATGGCGCGGGTCTCTGCGTCGAGCCGCGCGTCGCCGAGGTCGTCCCACCATGTCTCCACCGCATCGCCGAGGTGATCGAGGAAATGCGCCATGCCGCCGACGCCGCCCGCCAGCGCAAAGATCTTGCCCTGTCCGATAAAGGCCCACCGCTGGCCCGGCCCCATCGAGGCGGCAAGGTCGATGTCCTCCATCGAGGCCACACCCTCGCGCGCCAGATAGACGCTTTCACGCAGCACGGCGGCCTGCAGGCGGTTGGCGATATGGCCGATCATCTCGCGGTTGAGCTTGATCGGAACCTTGCCGACCGACTTGTAGAAGACCATCGCGGCCTCGACCGCCTCTGCCGAGGTCAGCTTGCCCGGTACCACCTCGACCAGCGGGACGAGGTGCGGCGGGTTGAACGGGTGGCCGACGACCAGCCGCTCG
Source organism: Roseobacteraceae bacterium (assembly GCA_048381755.1). Classification (GTDB taxonomy): domain Bacteria; phylum Pseudomonadota; class Alphaproteobacteria; order Rhodobacterales; family Rhodobacteraceae; genus Salipiger. The sequence continues at coordinate 83,233 of JBLXGS010000007.1, read as the reverse complement.
GGATGTTTCATCTCGGACTGCAGCTCGCTGGGCATGATGCCGCTGGTCGACGAGGCAATCACCACTTCAGGCGCCAGCGCCGACTCGAGCTTGGCATAGGTCTCGCGCTTGATCTCGATCCGCTCGGGGGCGTTCTCCTGCACCAGCTCGGCACCGGTCGCGGCCTCTTCGGGCGTGGCGAAGAAGCTGAGCGCGGCGAGCGCGTCCTCGGCGCTGCGGCCCGAGGTCTGCCCGAGCGCTTCCATCGACGGCCATGCGGCGGTGACGAAGGCGCGCAGCTTCGCCTCGGCCCCCTCGCCGGGATCGCTGGCGCGGACACTCAGTCCGGCACCGAGGAACAGCGTCGCCCAGCTGGCGCCGATGGTGCCCGTGCCGATGACGGCGACGGTCTGGGGGTTGGTCGGGAAGGACATGGGAAAACCTCTCGGATTCGGGAAATCGCGCATGGCTGGGCGGAGACCGCCTCGCTTGCGCGCACCCTAGCCGTTTGCGCGGCGGGGGAAAGACCCCTCGGAGGGATCGCCCCGCACCGCCGCGCGCCATGCCGCCGCGTAACGGTCCAGCGCGCCTCGGTCCAAGGTCACCTCATGCGGCTGCACCGCGCTCGCCGGAGCCTCGCCCGCCGCCAGAAGCGCCGCGCCGATGCTAGTGCCGGTGGCCGAGGCAGAGCAGGCCACCTCGCGCCTCGTCGCCACCGCCAGCATGTCGAGCAGAAGCGCATTGCGCGCGAACGGCCCCTCGACGACCACCGGCCCCGCGGCGCCGATCAGCGACAGGCATTCGGCGGTCATCAGCCCGAGGTAGAAGGCCAGCGCGACCGACTTCTCGCCAGGCGAGAGCGCCTCGGTCCAGTCGCCGTGTCGTCCGGGGAACGGGCCGGATGAGGTCTCGACCGAGGGCAGCAGCATCGCCTGCCTTTGCAGAACGGCGCGCACGTCGCGTTCGGAGTGTGGGCCCGTCTCGGGTTTCAGCATCTCGAACTCGCGCCCGCCCATGAAGCGGGCCGAAGGTGTCGGCCCGCCAAGCGCGTTGACGTTGATCAGCAGGTCGCGCGCCGGATCGAGCGGAACCTGCGCGCCGCCCACCGCCATTGAGATCACCCAGGTGCCTGTCGAGACCACGGCAAAGGGCTGCGGCAGCGCCTTCAGATGCGGCAGCAGCGAGGCGTTGGAGTCGTGGATGCCCGAGAGCACGGGGGTATCGGACGGGATCCCGGTGCGCGCGGCCACCTCGTGCAGCAGCGTCCCGGCCATGTCACCTGCATGGGCGAGCGGGGCCATCTTCCCCTCCAGCCCCAGCGCCGTGACCAGCGGCGAGAAAGTGCCCTCGCGCGGCTGCCAGAGATCGGTGTGGCAGCCCAGCGAGGTATACTCACAGCCGAAACGCCCGGTCAGCCGCCCCGACCAGTACTGCGGATAGGTCACCACCCGCGCGAGACGCTCGCGCAGACCCGGCTGGGTTTCCAGCAGCCAGTGCAGCTGCGCACCGGCGTTCAACCCCATCGGCAGCCGCGGCGATCCGGTCGCCGCGAAATCCGGGCGGATCGCGTCGTATTGCGCCGCCAACCCGTCCGGCCCGTCGTGTTCATAGTCCACCATCGGGCAGGCCAGCGCCCCTTCCCGGTCCAGCAGCACCAGCGAGGCGCCGTGGGTGGTGACGCTGATCGCGTCGATCCCATGTTCCGATTGGAGCTCGCTCAACCCGCCGAGCAGGAAGTCCCAGAGTCCCTCGATGTCGTAGTGCGGATAGGGTCCGCCCGTCAGCACCGTGTTGGGGCGGGTCCGCACGCCGATCTCGGACATGCTCACCATGTCCACGACAGCGATCTTGGCGTTGGTCTTGCCGATGTCCCAGACAGCAACATGGCGGGGGCTCGGGCGGGGCGGCGTGGTCATCTCGGCCTCATTTCATGTGAAACATCGGCACGAGCGGCACGGCAACCGGCTCGTTGTCGGGGTGGGTGCGCATGATGTCGGCCATATGCGCCCACCAGCGCTGCATGACCTCGGTCTGCGGCAGCGCGTCCATGCCATGATCCTCGCGCCGCCAGAGCACACCGAAGAGATGACCCGTCTCGGGATCGAGGTGGATCGAGTAATCCTCGACGCCCGCGTCTTTCAACAATTCGACCAGCTCGGGCCAGATCGCGTCGTGGCGGCGCTTGTACTCCTCGGCGCAGCCGGGGTTCAGCTCCATGCGGAAGGCGTATTTCTCCATCAGCGCCTCCACATTGCCCAGAGCCGCGGCAGGGCGATGACCCCGATCAGCAGCAGCCCGATAAAGATCGACATGACGATGCCCGGCACGTTCAGCAGGCCCAGCCCGAAGGTCACCAGCCCCATGACGAAGGCGGCGATCACCACGCCGGGGATCGAGCCCGAGCCGCCGAGGATCGACACGCCGCCCAGCACCACCATGGTCACCACCTCGAGCTCCCAGCCGAAGGCGATGGAGGGCCGCGTCGAGCCGAGCCGCGAGGTCAGGCAGATCGCCGCGACGCCCGACATGAGCCCGGTGAGCAGGAAGAGGATGAACTTCACCCGCGCCACGCGGATGCCCGAGAAGCTGGCGGCGGTGGCATTGTTGCCGATGGCATAGACCATGCGGCCGAAGTTGGTCCGGTGCAGCAGCACGTAGTAGAGCACCGCGAGCAGCGCGAAGAGCACGAACTCGAAGGAAATGACCCAGAAGACGTAGCCCTGCCCGAAGTAGGCGAAGTCCGCCGGGTAGCCGCGGTAGGCGCCGTCGCCGAGCACGATGTAGGAAATACCCCGGAAGAGGCTCATCGTGCCGATGGTCACCACGATGGACGGCAACCCCATCTTCGTCACCAGCACGGCGTTGAAGGCACCGCAGGCAAGGCCGGTGGCAAGGCCGATCAGCACGATCTCGGGCGTGCCCGCGCCGTATTGCACCGCCGCCCCCATGGCGGTGGAGCAGAGCGCGATGATCGAGGCGACCGAGAGGTCGATCTCGCCGCTGATGATCAGCAGCGCCATGGCAAAGGCGATCATCGCCTTTTCGGTGAAGTTGAAGGTCGCGTCGCTGAGGTTCCAGGCGTTGAGGAAATAGGGCGAGGCGAAGCTGTTCGCGATGAAGATGGCCACGGCGACGGCAAAGAGCAGCAGTTCCCAGCTCTTCAGCAGCCGCGCGCCGGGGCCCTGCAAACGGTCGCGAATATGGCGGGGCGCCTGCCCGTGGGATGCGGTCTCGGTCATGCGTGGCCCTCCGCGCGCTTGAGGATGATGCGGCCCTTGGAGCGGGCCGAGCGGCTGTTGAAGGCCACCGCGACGATGATCGCCGTGCCCGAGATGGCGAGCTGCCAGAAAGGCGAGATATCGACCACCGGCAGGGCGTTCTTGACGATGCCAAGGAAGAGCGCGCCGAGGAGCGTGCCGAGGATGGTCCCCGCCCCGCCGGCGATCGAGATGCCGCCGATGACGCAGGCCGCCACGACCTCGAGCTCGAAGCCGCCGGCAATGTCGACATAGGCCACCGAGTAGCGCGCGACCCAGAGATAGCCGGTCAGCCCCGCGAGCATGCCGGAGATGGTGAAGGCCATGAACTGGGTCTTCCCGACATCGATGCCGGTATAGACCGCCGCATGCGGGTTGCCGCCCACGGCGTAGAAGGCGCGGCCCAGCGGCGTACGGGCGATGCCGAGGAAGAAGAGCCCGGTGACGAGGATGGCGATCCAGGCCAGCACCGGCAGGCCGAGCATCTCGGCGCGCGGGAAGCCGGTGAAGGCGTGGCTCATCTCATGCGCGTTGACCCAGGCACCGCCGGAGATCACGAAGATGAAGCCGCGGTAGATGGTCATGGTGCCCAGCGTCACCACGATGGGCGGGATGTTCAGCTTCCAGACCATCAGCCCGTTGATCATCCCCATCACCGCGCCCATGGCCAGCGCCAGCACCAGGATCACCGCCACCGGCACGCTGGGATAGGCGGCGTTGAGCATGGCGCAGACCATGCCGGTGAGCGCGAGGTTGGCGGCGACCGAGAGGTCGATGCAGCGGGTGAGGATCACCACCGTCTGCCCCAGCGCCAGCAGGATCAGCGGCGAGGTGTCGGTGAAGACACGGGCGAGGTTGCCGGGCTCCACGAAGGCCGGGAAGCGGCTGGCGATCAGCACCAGCAGCGCGAGGATCGCCAGCGACAGGATCGCCTCGCGGGATTTCAGGAAGTTCGTCATGCACAGGCTCCCTGGTCTGGCGCAGGTGCCAAAGGGCGGTTGGGGGCGCTGCCCCCTCTTCGCTGCGCGAATTCACCCCCGGCGTATTGGGAAAGAGAAGAAGTGGGGTGGGCGGGCGCTTGCGTCATGGCTGCGCCCCGATGCCGGCGGCGTGGCGGACGAGGTTTTCCGGGGTGAGCGCGTCGCCCTCCAACTCGGCGGCAATGAGCCCCTCGCGCATGACGATGACCCGGTCGGACATGCCCAGCACCTCGGGGATCTCGGAGCTGACCATGATCACCGAGAGGCCCTGCGCCGCGAGCTCGGCCATGAAGGCGTGGACGGCGGCCTTGGAGCCGATGTCGATGCCCTTGGTCGGCTCGTCGAGGATGATCACCTTGGGTTTCGTCGCCAGCCACTTGGCGATCACCACCTTCTGCTGGTTGCCGCCCGAGAGGTTGCCGACGTCCTGATCGAGCGCCGCGGCGCGCAGGTCGAGCCGTTCCGAATATTCGCGCGCGAGGGCGAACTCCTCGGACAGGCGCAGGAAACCACGGCGGGAGGTTTGCGCCAGCGAGGGCAGCGTGACGTTCTGGAAGATCGGCAGGCCGATCACCGCGCCCTGACGTCCACGGTCCTCGGGGACGTAGACGATGCCGTTATCCACCGCCTCGGCGGGCGAGCGGATCACCCGCACCTTCCCGTCGATGCGCACCGCGCCCTTGGAGGGCTTCGTCACCCCGAAAAGCGCCTGCATGACCTCGGAGCGCCCTGCCCCGACCAGCCCGTAGAAGCCGAGGATTTCGCCACGGCGCAGGGTGAAATTGATCTCGTCGAACTCGGTGGGATGGGCGTAACCCACCACCTTCAGCACCTCACCCCCGACGTTGTGGGCGCGCTGCGGGAAGATCTGGTCAACCGAGCGGCCCACCATCAGACGCACCAGCTCGGCCTCGTCGACATCGGCGATGAGGCCCGAGCCCACGTGCTGGCCGTCACGGAAGACCGTGTAGCGGTCGGCGATGCGGAAGATCTCGTCGAACTTGTGGGAGATGAAGAGGATCGCCCGCCCCTCGGCGCGCAGGCGCTCGACCAGCTCGTAGAGTTCCTCGATCTCCTTGTGCGAGAGCGCGGCGGTGGGCTCGTCCATGATGACGACGCGGGCGTCGACCGAGAGCGCGCGGGCGATGGCCACCAGGTGCTTCGAGGCGATCCCGAGCTCGCGCAGCGGCATGTCGGGATCGAGATCGGCGTCGATGCGGGACAGGATCTCTTGTGCGTCCTTGCGCATCTTCGGCCAGTCGATGAGCCCGAAGCGACCGCGCGGGGCATGGCCGATGAAGATGTTCTCGGCGACGCTGAGTTCGTCGAAGAGCACCGTTTCCTGGTGGATCGCGGTGATTCCGGCGGCGGTGGCGTCCTGCGCTGTGGCGAAATGCACCGGCGCGCCGCCAAGGGAGATCGTGCCGCCGTCGGGCTGGTAGATGCCGGTGAGCGTCTTGACGATGGTCGACTTGCCAGCGCCGTTCTCGCCGACCAGCGCGGTGACCTGACCGGGGTAAAGCTCGAGCGTGACGCCATCGAGGGCCTTCACCCCCGGGAATGTCTTGGTGATCCCCTCGAGCCGCAGCACGGGGGCAGCATCGGCCGTCGCGCCACTGGATGAAGCGGCAACGGGCGGGGTGGTGAGGCTGACTTGCATCGAGGCCCCCGAAGTTGGGTTTGGGTGGGACCCCGGCGCAGGCGCGCGCCGGGGCTCAGGTCAGGAGCGGATCAGAAGATGCTCTTGAACTCGTCGATATTGCTGCTGTCGTAGACAAACGGGTCGGCCATGGCGCCCTCGTTGTTGTCGTCGAGGGTCAGCGCGCCCATGCGGCCCATGGGGATCTCGGCGCCCGGGGCGGCCTCGGCATCGCCGGTGGCCAGCTCGTAGGCGAGATAGGTCGCCGAGTAGCCGAGGTCGATCGGGTTCCAGATGGCGAAGCTCTTCGACGCGCCGCTCTCGATCGCGCCGGCCATCTCGGACGGCAGGCCGAGACCGGTGACGTTCACCTGCCCGACCTTGCCGGCATCCTCGACGGCGCGGGCGGCGGCGACGATACCGACCGAGGTCGGCGCGATGATCGCGTCGAGATCGGGGTAGGTCTGCATCAGCCCCTGCGCCTCGCGGTAGGACTTGTCGGCAAGATCGTCGCCGTAGACCGTGGTGACCACCTCGATGCCCGGATAGTCGCCCATCACCTTGTTCATCTCGTCGATCCAGATGTTCTGGTTCGTCGAGGTGGTGGTGGCCGAGAGCACCGCGACCTCGCCGCCGTCGGGCAGGTTGTCGGCGGCCAGCTTGATGATCATGTTGCCGATGAGCGGGTTCGACGAGGGGTTGAGGTGCAGCTGCCGGCCCTCGGGTGCGACACCGCTGTCCCAGGAGATCACCGTGATGCCGCGCTGCATCGCCTTCTTGAGGGCGGGCACCAGGGCGTCGGTGTCATTGGCCGAGACGGCGATCGCATCGACGTTCTGCGCGATCAGCGAATTGATCACCTCGATCTGGCCCTCGGCCGTGGTGTCCGTGGGGCCGGTGTAGATCACCTCGACATTGCCGAGCTCGGCGGCGGCCTCCTCTGCGCCCTTGGCGGCGGCCTCGAAGAAGCCGATGCCGAGCGCCTTCACCACCAGCGCGATGCGCACGTTGTCCTGTGCCTGCGCGGCGCCGCCGGCCAGCATCATCGCGGCGAGCGCGGTCCCTCCGAAAAGTCGTCTCGAAATGCCCATGGTATCCTCCCTGATTGATGAGCTTTCACGTATCGCGCGGTGCGGTCACCCGGCCCCGGCGTTTCTCGCCCGTCCCGTCTGCGCCACGATCAGCCGGATCTCGGCTGCCTCCAACATCGAGGCGGTGCGGTCGGAAATCCCGTCATCTGTAATGACGATGTCGATGCGTTCGAGCGGGCAGAGCACCAGGCTCGAGCGGTTGTCGAATTTCGTGCTGTCAACCAGCACGACCAGCTCGTCGGCCTGGTCGATGAGCTTTTCCTCGGCCTGGATCAGCAGCGGGTCGGCCTCCATCAACCCGATGGGCCCGAGCGCATGGGCGCCCATGAACATGCGCTTGGCGTAATAGTGCCGGGTCATGTCATTGGCGAAGGGCGACAGGATGATGTTCTGCTCGCGGTAGAGCGCACCGCCGGGCAGCATCACCGTGTTCTTGGAATTCTTCAGAAGGTGCTCGGCGATCGGAAAGCTGTTGGTCAGCACCTGCAACCGGCGGTTGGCCAGCGGGTGCACCATCTGGAAGGTCGTCGTCCCGCCGTTGATGATGATCGCCTCGCCATCATCGCAGAGCGCCACGGCCTCACGGGCGATGGCCTGCTTCTGGTCGATGTTGATCGCCTGGTTCACCGAGAAGGGCCGCCCGGCCAGCCCCGGCAGCGGCGGCGGGGTCAGCGCCTCGGCGCCGCCGCGCACCCGGCGCAACCGCTTGGCGGCATGCAATGTGGCGATGTCGCGCCGGATCGTCGCCTCGGAGGTGCCGGTCAGCGCGACGAGTTCCGACACCGTCACGATCGGCCGCTCCTGAACGGCGGAAAGAATGATCCTGTGGCGTTCCGTTTCGTGCATCTGGTCCTCCCGTTCAGGTCAGATTGGACGAATCCCCGATCAAGTCAATCATGTTTTTTCATCTTCAATCACGCTGCGCCGCCGCATGATTGGTTCTGATCGTTTCTGGTTGACAGATCGTGGGTCCGGTCGCAGCTTTCAGGGCGAGGAGGCGGCCAATCCGGACCGCGACAATGGAGGATCACCATGCTGACAAAGGCCAAGGACCGCCTGCAAAATCTGTGGGATAGCGGCAAGGCCGCGGGGATGAGCGAGCCCGAGAAGCTGCTCTACCGCTCGAACCTTCTGGGGTCGGACAAGCGAATCACCAACTACGGCGGCGGCAACACCTCGGCCAAGGTCATGGAGCGCGACCCGCTGACCGGCGATGAGACCGAGGTGCTCTGGGTGAAGGGCTCCGGCGGCGACGTCGGCTCGATGAAGCTGGACGGTTTTTCGACCCTATACATGGACAAGTTGCGCGCACTGAAGGGTGTCTACCGCGGTCTCGAGTTCGAGGACGAGATGGTCGGCTACCTGCCGCATTGCACCTTCAACCTGAACCCGCGCTCTGCCTCGATCGACACGCCGTTGCACGCCTATGTGCCGCGCGCGCATGTGGACCACATGCACGCCGACGCGATCATCGCCATTGCCGCTTCGAAGGACTCAAAGGCTCTGACTCGGGAGATTTTCGGGGACCGCATCGGCTGGTTGCCCTGGAAGCGCCCCGGCTACGAGCTGGGTCTCTGGCTCGAGAAGTACTGCCTCGAGAACCCCGAGGCCGACGGCGTGGTGCTCGAAAGCCACGGGCTCTTCACATGGGGCGACACCGCCGAAAGCTGCTATGCCACCACCATCGAAATCATCAACGAAGCCATCGCCTGGCTCGAGGCGAAGACCGAGGGCAAACCGGCTTTCGGCGGAGCCAAGCTGCAGAGCCTCGCCCCTGAGGCCCGGCGCGAGGTCGCTGCGGCGCTGATGCCGGCGATCCGCGGCATGGTCTCGGGCAACCAGCACATGGTTGGCCACTTCGACGATCAGGACGCGGTGCTGGATTTCGTCAACTCGAACGCGCTGGAGACTTTGGCGCCCATGGGCACCTCATGCCCGGACCACTTCCTGCGCACCAAGATCGCGCCGCTGGTGGTGGATTTCGACCCTAACCAGCCGGATCTCGAAGCGGTGCTGGCCCGCCTTCCGGCGCAGGTCGAGGCCTATCGCGACAGCTACGCCGCCTATTACGAACGCTGCAAGCACAGCGACTCCCCTGCCCTGCGCGACCCTAACGCGGTGGTTTATCTGGTGCCGGGCGTCGGAATGATCACTTTCGCCAAGGACAAGGCGACGGCGCGCATCTCGGGCGAATTCTACGTGAACGCCATCAATGTGATGCGCGGTGCCTCGGCGGTCAGCGAATACCAGGGCCTGCCCGAACAGGAGGCCTTCGACATCGAGTACTGGCTTCTCGAAGAAGCCAAGCTGCAGCGCATGCCGAAACCGAAGTCCCTGGCGGGCCGCGTGGCGTTGGTCACCGGCGGCGGCGGCGGCATCGGCGCCGCCACGGCCGAGCGCCTGCTGCGCGAAGGCGCCTGCGTTATTCTCGCCGACATCGATCTCGCGGCGGCGGAGAAGGTTCAGGAGCAGCTTTCCAGTGTCTATTCTGCGGATGTTGTGCGCTCGGTTGCCGTCGACGTGACCCGCGAAGACGCCGTTGCCAGAACTTATGCAGAGACTGCAGTGGAGTACGGCGGCGTCGACATTTTGGTGTCGAACGCCGGCATCGCCTCCTCCGCGCCGGTCGAGGAAACCTCGCTGGCGCTCTGGAGCCGGAACATGGACATCCTGTCCACCGGCTACTTCCTTGTCTCGCGCGAGGCTTTCGGCCTGCTGCGCAGACAGGGCATGGGCGGCTCTATCGTTTTCATAGGGTCGAAAAACGGCCTCGCGGCTTCGCCCAATGCCTCGGCCTATTGCACCGCCAAGGCGTCGGAACTGCACCTCGCCCGCTGCCTGGCGCTGGAAGGCGCCGAGCTTGGCATTCGGGTCAATGTGGTGAACCCCGACGCGGTGCTGCGCGGCTCGCGCATCTGGGAAGGGGAATGGCTCGACCAGCGCGCCGCGACCTACGGCACAGACAAGGAAGGGCTCGAGGAGATGTACCGCAACCGCTCGATGCTGAAGCGCTCTGTGCTGCCCGAGGACATCGCCGAGGCCACCTACTTCCTGGCCTCGGACCTTTCGGCCAAGTCCACCGGCAACATCCTCAACGTCGATGCGGGCAACAAGGAAGCCTTCACGCGATAAGACCCTGTTCCGGCGGTGCGGGCCTCTCGCGCCGCCTTTTTCACGCCGCCACGGAGAGGCGGCACGGGAGGATTTCATGATCGACAGCGATCTGATCGCCGCTGAGAACGCGGCGCGCGCCGAGGCGCTCAAGTTCGACTACGAGATGCTGGGTGCGCAACTCGCGCGGCGCGGCATCGATATCGACACTATCAAGAAGAAAGTCGGCTCTTACGGTGTGGCCGTGCCGAGCTGGGGCGTGGGCACCGGCGGCACCCGCTTTGCCCGTTTTCCCGGTGGTGGCGAGCCGCGCGGCATCTTTGACAAGCTCGACGATTGCGGCGTGATCCACCAGTTGACCGCGGCGACGCCCACGGTCTCGCTGCACATTCCCTGGGACAAGGAAGACCCTGAAGCGCTTCTCGAAAAGGCCGCGTCGCTCGGGCTCGGCTTTGATGCGATGAACTCGAACACCTTCCAGGACCAGCCCGGGCAGAAGCTCAGCTACAAGTACGGCTCGCTGTCGCACACCGATCCTGCGGTGCGGGCGCAGGCGGTCGAGCACAATCTCGAATGCATCGAAATCGGCTCGAAACTGGGCTCCAAGGCTCTGACCGTGTGGGTCGGGGATGGGTCCAACTTCCCTGGCCAAACCGACCTGACGGCGCAGTTCGAGCGTTATCTCTCGGCCATGCAGGAGGTCTACAAGGGCCTGCCGGGCGACTGGCGGCTGTTCTCCGAACACAAGATGTTCGAGCCGGCCTTCTATTCGACCGTCGTGCAGGACTGGGGCACGAACTACCTCATTGCCAGGGAACTGGGCGAGCGCGCCTTCTGTCTTGTCGATCTCGGCCACCACGCACCGAACACCAATATCGAGATGATCGTGGCGCGGCTGATCCAGTTTGGAAAGCTCGGCGGCTTCCATTTCAACGACAGCAAATATGGCGATGATGACCTCGATACCGGCAGCATCGACCCGTTCCGCCTGTTCCTCGTGTTCAACGAACTGGTCGCGGCCGAGGGCAAGGACGGCTTCGCACCCGCGCATATGCTCGACCAATCGCACAACGTCACGGACCCGATCGAGAGCCTGATTTCCTCGGCCAACGAGGTGCGGCGCGCCTATGCGCAGGCTCTTCTTGTCGACCGGGAGGCGCTGAAAGGCTTCCAGCAGGAGAACGACGCGCTGATGGGCGCGGCGACGTTGAAGGCGGCCTACCGTGTCGATGTCGAGCCCATCCTCGCCATGGCGCGCCAGGAGGCCGGCGCTGCCATCGATCCCGTGGCGGCCTACCGGGCCTCGAACTACCGGGCCAAGGTCTCTGCGGAACGGCCCGAGGTTAGCGGCGCGGGCGGCGGGATCGTCTGATTTCGCTCGAAAATCGGCCCAGAGATGCAAATCCCCATCCCGGCAGCGAAATCTGCCGGGATTTCTTATTCTTTCTCATACATTTAGCGGCGATTCGGGGCTGGAACTCGCCTCTAAGGCACTGATTCGCAGCTGTTTTGACGCGAATCACCCTGGTTTTGCGTGTTTTTGCGGAGTCGCGCTTCCCGCATACCTCCGATCCAAGTCTTGGGACTTCCGCCCCCGTGATGTTGAGCGCCCCCCATCGTGTTGCCAATCCGCTCATCCACCTTTGCCTTCCGTTCTTTCGTCGGAGCAGGCTTTTGCGCCCTCCTACCCCCCCGCTCCGGCAGCGTCCGCGAGATTACTTTGGGGGCCGCGGAACCGCCTTCTTGCTGTTGCCCCACGCAGGAGCCGTAGCGACTCTGGGTAACCCGTGGGTTACCCAGAGTCCGGACGCGCCTCCCCTGCCCTACCCAGCCCCAGCGTGGGCCAACCATCTTTCCGGTGACCTTTTAGGACCACAAGCGCACCGCACGCGGACTGAGCACTACTCCCTTATTGACCCAGTCCTTAGGCGGCGCGCTACGCGGCCCCCTTTGGACACGGCCAAGCAAAAGGCCGGTAACCCATGGGTTACCGGCCTCACATGCCCTTTGTTTACAGGTCGGGTTACCGTCACCCGACTCCGTAACCCATGGGTTACCCGTCGCGCAGTGCTGCCTCGAAAGCTTCCACCGCGCGCTGCAAGCGCTTGCGGTCCACCGAAGAGAAGTCGATCTCGGACAGGATCCGGCACTCGCCCTTGCGGGCCGTGACCTTCGACAGCCCGACGTGGAATTCGTATTTCACACTGCGCTGACGCGGCGTGTCCTGCGTCTTGCTTTCTGCCCGCTCGGCGGTCTGCACGAACTTCTTCAGAAGTTCCGCCTGCTCTTCGGGCGTGCTGACAGTCGTAAGCGCCGAAATGAGCGCCGCTGCGCGTTCCGGAGCCGCCTGGAGCTTACGCGCGACATCGACACCGAGGTTCCGCGACACCGATTTCGGATACGGCAGCCCCTCGCCCAGAGTCTCGAGAAGGAAAACGAAGCTGCGGATATAGGAGCGCTTCATCTTGTGCAGCGAAGCATAGATGCGGCCGACGAGCTCCTCTGCGCCCATTCCGTCGAGCCCGGAGTCCTGCGCCGCGGTGATCGCCACCTGCGCCATCTCGGCGAAGCTCAGGTCCTCGCGGATCACATTCTCCTCGACCATGTCGATATAGAGGTCGATCCGAGTCCCCGCCTCTTCCGCAACCCGTGCGATCGCCTTGCCGAAGCGCGGATCTCCGGTTTCGGTCAGCAGCTGCTCCAGCGCGGTGATCCGGCGCCAGCCTTTTTTCAGCTGGTAGCCGGTCTCGGTGCGGTAGACCTCGATTGGCTCCTTCTGGCCCCGCTCGCGGATCGAGGCCTTGAGTTCCTCCATCTCGTCCGAAGTCGCGACACTACTCAGGTCGAGACGGTCGCGCGGAAGATCGTCGGTGCGGATCTCGTCGAGCGGGATGGCGACAAGTACGCGGCCCTCTTCCTGTGCCTGGCGAAACGCCTTGGCGTCGGTGGCGTTCTGGCGGCGCTGCTCGACAAGATTCTCGGTGCTCTCGGTCATGCTGCTGGCCGCCTCGCGCACCGCGGTGCCCATCGGCCCGGGATCGCGGCGGCGCGGTTTGACCTCTGCAGGCTCGATCGGGCCGAAGCCGAACTTGTTCTTGCTGCTCATGCCTCAACCTCCTCTTTGGTGTTCTTGGCTTCCCAGGCGCGCAGCACCACCTCCTTGAACTCGTCGTAGGCGGAGTCGAAGCTCTGACGCGCGCGCTTCCAGGTCTCGCGCGTCATCTGCCGGTAGTCCTGTTCGTAGACCGACTGCTGGAAGCGGCCGGACTGTTCGACCGCGCGGGTCATCTCGATGGCGTGCTTGCAGACGTCGGCGCCAAAGACATTGCGGAAGGCATCCATCATCGCGACGTGCAGCGGGTTGGACTGCTCGAAGCGGGTCATAAGGAGTCGCACATCGTCGAAGCGCTTCGGCAGGCGGATGCCGGCATCCTCGGCGACCTTGGCGAAACCATCCGAGATATCCTCGAGCGCGTCGCCGAGCTGGCCGAGGAAGCTGGTGGTCGAGTCATACTCCCAGTAGCCGGGACCCGAGGGGATATAGAGGATGTCCGCCGCGAAGGCCGCGTTCAGCGACTGGTAGCCGATGGCCGGCGGGCAGTCGAAGATGATGAGGTCGTATTGGTCCTCGGGCAGCTCGTCGAGATAGCGCGACACGCAGCCGAAGAAGCTCCAGGCTTTATGCATGGCGCGGTACTGGGCCGAGGCGAACTCGACGAAGGCGGCGTTGGCGCAGGAGGGGATGATGTCGATGGTCGGCCAGGCGGTCTTCTGGATGAAGTCCTGGATGCGCTGCGCGCCGATCGACTGCACGTCCTCGGGCAGCTCGTCGGCGGTGGGGTAGGGGCAGTCGGCCGGGTCATCGTAGGCGGCGGCGATCCGGTCGGCCTCGCGGCAGAGGTCGCGGCACATGATGCCCCAGACGGTGTTCCACTCCTTCACCTCGGTCAGACCCATGGAGTGGGTCATCGTCGCCTGCGGGTCGAAGTCGATCACGAGAACGCGATAGCCGTCGAGCGCCGCGGCATTGGCGAGGTGCTGGGCCACGACGGTCTTGCCCACGCCGCCCTTGAAGTTGGAGACTGCCACGCGCATCGCGCGGCCGGTCGGGCGGTGGGGCAACAGCGACTTGCCGCGGAAGCGCAGCCGGCGGCGCAGCTCGTTGATCTCCTGCAGCGAGAACCAGCGCTGACGCCCGTCCTCTTCAACGGAGCCCTGCGGCAGCGAGGGATCGTCGGCCAGCTTCTTACGCAGCGTGTCCGCGGGCACGTCGAACATGAAGTGGCTGATCTCCCAGATGGAGAAGGGGCGCAGGATCTTTTCCTCTGCCGGGGAGAAGGTCGCGCGGCGCACCGCAGCCTGCTGTGCAAGGCTGCGTTCGTTCATTGATTGAAGGTCGGAATGGTCTCTCATGAGCCTGCTCGTGTTTTCTGCTACTGTCCTTTCAATAACGCGAATGGCGGAAAGGGCAAAACCCAGAGTTTGCGATTCTCGTTTTTCGACGAAGATTTTCGGGATTACGGGATTTCTGCAGCAGGTCAGGCACAGTTTTCGTGACACCCCTGGGGCCAAAACGGTGGATAAGGTGACAAACACCCCCTAAATTGGTGTCACCATGTCTGTCACCCATTACCAATGAACCGATTTTTTCCAAATAAATTTGGATAAGGGGTCCGTTCCCGTATTTTTGTGCTCGTTGACAAACGACGGGAAAATCGAGCAGTGTCGAAGCCAACGGGGAATCGGCCAATGAAGCCGAACCCAAATCGGCGGCAGAGCAGACGGACATGGACTTCAAACGATTTACGGGACCTCAGGCAGGCTCCCAGAAATATGACCTGTTGACGGCCCTGGCCCTTGCCGGGCTGAACGGATCGCCCGGATTCCAGACCTCGATGCTGCGGCTCGTGGCGTTGGTGACGGCGAGGTACAACTGGCGCAACGACGAGTTGACCGTCGGCCAGCGCGAAATGGCGCGGCTCTGGTCAGTCGACGAACGCACGGTCAAACGCGAGATCAAACGTCTGACGAAAACCGAGATTCTCTTGCAACTTCGGCCCGGGGTGCGGGGCAGGGTGGCGGCCTATCGGCTCAACTATTCCGAGGTCTTCAAGCTCAGCGCACCGCATTGGGGCAACGTTGGCCCCGATTTCTCGGCGCGGATGGAGGTGCAGACCCCCGTGCCGGAAAACACCGGCGAAAAGGTCGTTCGCGTCGATTTCGGTGCCCGTGCGGCCGAGGCGGTGCCGGAAACGCCCGCGGTTGCCGAGACCGGCCCCTGGAGCCGGACGCTGGCGCGGCTGTCGCAGACCGATCCGGGCCTGCACCGCAGCTGGTTCTCGGGGCTGAGTTTCGACAGCTACGAGCAGGGTCTGCTGCTGCTCAAAGCCCCCTCGGCCTTTGCCGCGCAATACGTGCTGACGCACCACTTGCGTCCGCTGCAGGGCATGGCGGCTCAGGAATTCCACGGTCTGCGGCGGATCGAAATCACCGGCTGACGGTCCTGCCGGGGCGTTTTCCGGTAGGGTTTCCGGCTTGCGAGGCGGCGCCGAATCCTTGACCGCGATCAGGTGATCGCAATATCGGTATCAGCTGACTTACTCTCCCCACGAAGGCCCACCATGCACATTGTGAAGGATCGCTCGACCGAAGCCCTGCCTATCGCCGATCTTCTCGGTCTTGGGAATGGCGTGACCGACCGTATCTCGCTGGCCGAACAGGTGGCGCAGGGGCTGCCAGCGCCCGACAAGTTCACGACCGCCTCGGTGCGGCGCGGTTCTTTCGCATTCTGCCAGAGGCGACCTACCGGCGCGTGCGCCGTCACGGAAAGCCACTGAGCCGCGAAACCAGTGAAAAGCTTTACGAATTCGCCCGCGTCTACGAGTTGGCGCTTCGCCTTTACGGTGGGGATCACGAGCGGTGCATGGCGTTTCTGGAAGCGCCGCACCAGATGCTCGGCGGGCGTCCGGCGCTCGATCTTGCGACCTCCAGCTCGGCCGGGGCGGATGCGGTGATCGACCTGCTCCACCGGGCCGAAGCAGGCTTCGCCGCCTGATGACTCACCAGCGCTTCGACGCCGAGCGCCGGGCCTGGCGCATCGGCGATCCCGGGGGGCGCTGCCCGATCTGGTCCGAGGGCGGCGCGCTGCGCTTCGGCGGGCGCTGGCACCTTGCCGGGGATCCGGTGATCTACGCCTCCGAGCATTACGCCACCGCGATGCTGGAAAAGCTGGGGCATTTCGCCGGGATCCTGCCCGAAGGGCAGTACGCGCTCGAGATCAAAATTCCCGCGGGCGTCAGCTACGAGAACTTTGCCGAACACCTTGCGCCGGACTGGAAGATGCCGGGCGCCCCCGGTGCCGCTGCCTTCGGCCATGGCTGGGTGCAAGAGGCGCGCTCTGCGGTATTGGTGGTGCCGAGCGCCGTCGCTCCGGTGGAACGCAACCTTATCTTCAACGCGGTGCACCCGGATTTTGCCCGGATCACGACCGGGCTGGAGACGCCCATCGCCTGGGATGCACGGCTGTTTTCCCGCTAGGCCGAGTCGCCTGGCGCAATGTGATCACGCAAGAGGACATGCATCAGGAAGCTGATTTCATTGCATTTCTCTCCACAAGACATGCCAGCGTCACGCGGCGCTTTACAATAGTAATAAAGTAATACTTAATAACCGTAGGACCTGAGGAGAGGTCCATGGGAGGACATCATGAACATTCTTAAGAGCTTGCTCGCAAGCGCCGCTATCCTTGTGCCCGCCGTTGCCATGGCCGAGGGCGAAACCATCGGCTTTTCGCAGATCGGATCGGAGTCCGGCTGGCGCGCCGCCGAGACCACTGTCACCAAGCAACAGGCCGAGGAGCGTGGCTACGACCTGAAATTCGCCGACGCGCAGCAGAAGCAGGAGAACCAGATCAAGGCGATCCGCAGCTTCGTGGCGCAGGGCGTTGATGCGATCCTGCTCGCCCCGGTGGTCGCCACCGGCTGGGAGGAAGTGCTGGAAGAGGCCAAGGATGCCGACATCCCGGTGATCCTTCTGGACCGCAACATCGACGCGCCGGAAGACCTCTACATGACCGCCGTGACCTCGGACCAGGTGCACGAGGGCATGGTGGCCGGCAACTGGCTCGTGGAGGCTGTGGGCGACGCGGAATGCCCTGTGGTCGAGCTTCAGGGCACCACCGGCTCCTCGCCCGCCATCTCGCGCAAGAAGGGCTTCGAAGAGGCCATCGCGGCGGCGGACAACATCAGCATCACCCGCAGCCAGACCGGCGATTTCACCCGTGCGCAGGGCAAGGTGGTGATGGAGAGCTTCCTCAAATCCGAGGGCGGCGAGAACATCTGCGCGCTCTACGCGCACAATGATGACATGGCGGTGGGCGCGATCCAGGCGATCAAGGAAGCCGGTCTGAAGCCGGGCGAGGACATCAAGATCGTGTCGATCGACTCGGTGCCCGACATCCACCTCGCGATGAAGGCCGGCGAGGCCAATGCCACGGTGGAGCTGACGCCGAACATGGCCGGGCCCGCCTTCGACGTGCTGGAAGCCTACTGGAAGGACGGCACCATGCCGCCGAAGTGGATCCAGACCGAGTCCAAGCTCTACACCAGCGATGACGACAACGCGGCCATTTACGAGAGCAAGAAGGATCTCGGATACTGACGCTGCGCGGCGGGGGCAGGGCCCCTGCCGGACGCGCCTTCCGGTGGGGGCCGGGAGGCGCACAACCCTGTTCGAGGGGAGGGAACTCGGGATGGCCATGCCGGAACCGGTGCTGCACGCGCGCGGCATCAGCAAATTCTTTCCGGGCGCGATCGCGCTCGATGACGTGGAGCTGGCGCTCTATCCCGGCGAGGTGCACGCGCTGCTGGGAGAGAATGGCGCGGGGAAATCCACGCTGATCAAGTGCCTGACCGGCGCGTACAGCCGCGACGGTGGCACCATCGCGCTCTCGGGCGCCGAGATCGACCCGCGCGATCCGCTGGACAGCCAGAGCCTCGGAATCGGCACCGTCTACCAGGAGGTGAACCTGCTGCCGAACCTGACGGTGGCCGAGAACCTGTTTCTGGGCCGCCAGCCGATGCGTTGGGGCATGGTCGACCACCGCCGGATGAAGCGCGAGGCGCGAGAGGTGCTGCGCGACTACGGGCTCGATATCGACCCGGGCCGCCTGCTGGACAGCTATTCCATCGCCATCCAGCAGATCGTCGCGATTGCCCGCGCCGTCGAGCTTTCGGGCAAGGTGCTGATCCTCGACGAGCCCACCGCCAGCCTCGACCATGACGAGGTGCAGCTGCTGTTTTCGGTGATCGAGCGGCTGAAGGGCAGGGGGCTCGCCATCGTCTTCATCACCCATTTCCTCGATCAGGTCTTTGCCATCTCGGACCGCGCCACCATCCTGCGCAATGGCCGGGTGGTGGGCACCCGGCGGCTTGCCGACGTCAGCCAGACCGAGATCGTCACCCTGATGCTCGGTCGCCAGCTCGAGGCCGCAACGCATCATCGCGCCCATTCCGAGCCCGGCGAATTGCTGCTCTCGCTCAAGGGCTTCGGCAAGCGCGGCAGCATCGAGCCGTTTGACATGGACATCCGCGAGGGTGAGGTGGTCGGCCTCGCCGGGTTGCTCGGCTCGGGCCGCAGCGAGACCGCCAATGTCGTCTTCGGCGTGGTCGCCGCAGATCAGGGCACGGCCGAGCTGCGCGGAAGGGGGCTGCGCATCACCAACCCGCGCGAGGCGATCCGCAACCGCTTTGCGCTCTGCCCCGAGGACCGCAAGACCGACGGCATCGTCGGCGACCTGTCGGTGCGCGAGAACATCATCCTGTCGCTGCAGGCGCGGCAGGGCTGGCACCGTCCCATTCCCCGCGCCAGGGCCGAGGAGATCGCCCAGCACTACGTGAAGGCGCTCGACATTCGCCTCGCCTCGCTCGACATGCCGATCCGGCTGCTCTCGGGCGGCAACCAGCAAAAGGCGCTGCTGGCGCGCTGGCTGGCGACCGAGCCCGAACTGCTGATCCTCGACGAGCCGACACGCGGCATCGACGTGGGGGCGCACGCCGAGATCATCGCGCTGATCGAGGACCTGCGCGAGAAGGGCATGGCGCTGATCGTCGCCTCCTCGGAGATGGAGGAACTGGTGGCCTATTCCTCGCGCATCGTCGTGCTGCGCGACCGGCGGCAGGTGGGGGAACTGAGCGGGGCGGAGATTTCCACCAAGGCCATCGTCGAGGCCATCGCGGCGGAGGACGCGGCATGATGAAAACCACGCTCAAGCGGGTCATGCCGCAGCTCATCATCCTCGCGCTGGTCCTGGCGGCCAATGTCCTGGTGTTCCCGGGCTTCTTCCACGTCGAGTTCCAGCACGGGCGGCTCTTCGGCAACCTCATCGACGTGCTCAACCGCGGTGCGCCGACGGCGCTTCTGGCCACCGGCATGACGCTGGTCATCGCCACGCGCGGCATTGACCTGTCGGTCGGGGCGGTGATGGCGATCGCCGGGGCGGTCGCCGCCTCGGCCGTGGTGGGCGGCGCGCATTGGACGCTGGCGGTGCTGCTGGCGCTGGCGGCGGGCGCCGCCTGCGGCCTGTGGAACGGCGTGCTGGTGGCGATCTTCCGCATCCAGCCCATCGTCGCGACGCTGGTGCTGATGGTGGCCGGGCGCGGCATCGGGCAATTGCTGACCGAGGGCGCGATCCTCACCTTCAACGATCCCGGGCTGATCCGGCTGGGGGCCGGCACCATCGCCGCCGTACCGACGCCGATCTGGATCTGGATCGCCGTGGCCTGCGTCGTGGGCCTGGTGATCCGCCGCTCTGCGCTCGGCCTGTTGATTGAGGCGGTGGGCATCAATCAGACGTCCTCGCGGCTTGCCGGGATCAACGCGCGTGTGCTGCTGATCGCGGTCTACCTCGTTTCCGGTCTCTGCGCCGCCCTCGCCGGTGTCATCGTCGCCGCCGACATCAAGGGTGCGGACGCCAACAACGCCGGGCTCTGGATGGAGCTCGACGCGATCCTTGCCGTGGTCATCGGGGGCAACTCTTTGCTCGGCGGGCGGTTCTCGATCACCGCCTCGCTCTTGGGGGCGCTGATCATTCAGGGGGTAAACTCGCTGATCCTGCTCTCGGGCATGCCGGTGGAGTTCAACCTCGTCATCAAGGCGCTGATCATCATCGCCATCCTCGTCATCCAGAGCCCGCGCGTGCGCCACAGCCTCTACCTGCTGCGCGCCTCGACCGGGCCTGTGCTGCGGGAAAGGCCAAAGCCGGCCCCGCGCACCCCGCAAGAGGAGGGCCAGTCATGAGCCAGTCCACCAAGCTTCCGCTCTACATCACGCTTGCGACCTTCGTGCTGGCCTTCGTGCTCTGCGCCGCGCAATACCCGGCGATGGCCTCGACACGGGTGGTCGCCAACCTGCTGACCGACAATGCCTTCCTTGGCATCACCGCGGTCGGCATGACTTTCGTGATCCTGTCGGGTGGCATCGACCTCTCGGTCGGCTCGGTGATCGCCTTCACCGGCGTCTTCCTCGCGGTGATCCTGCGCGACACATCCATTCACCCGCTGGTGGCCTTCGCGCTGGTGCTGCTGATCACCACGGGCTTCGGCGGCGCCATGGGCGGGATCATCCACTATCTCGAGATGCCGCCCTTCATCGTCACGCTGGCGGGCATGTTCCTGATGCGCGGGCTGGCCTACGTGCTCTCGACCGAGTCCGTGCCGATCACCCACGAGTTCTACGACTGGTTGCAGTCGCTCTACTGGAAGGCCCCGGGCGGCGGACGCTTCCGGCTGACCGGCGCGCTGATGCTGCTGACCTACGTGGCGGCGATGATCGTGCTGCACCGCACCCGCTTCGGCCAGAACGTCTATGCCATCGGCGGCTCGGCGCAGACCGCGCAGCTGATGGGCGTGCCGCGGGCGCGAACGACCATCGGCATC
This sequence comes from Roseobacteraceae bacterium, assembly GCA_048381755.1. Lineage (GTDB taxonomy): Bacteria > Pseudomonadota > Alphaproteobacteria > Rhodobacterales > Rhodobacteraceae > Salipiger. Next base: position 62,242 of record JBLXGS010000007.1, on the reverse strand, counting down.
TACGCCGTCTCGGGCGGTCTGGCCGGGCTCGCGGGGATCGTCTACACGCTCTACACCTCGGCGGGCTACTCGCTGGCGACCGTCGGCGTCGAGCTCGACGCCATCGCCGCGGTGGTCATCGGGGGCACGCTCCTGAGCGGTGGCAGCGGTTTTGTCGCGGGCACTTTCTTTGGCATTCTGATCATGGGGCTGATACAGACGTATATCGTCTTCGACGGCACGCTTTCGAGCTGGTGGACGAAGATCGTGATCGGGGGCCTGCTCTTCGCCTTCATCATGCTGCAAAAGGGTTTGGGTTGGGCAACGACGGCGCGCATAAGGCTTCTGACCGCATCAGACGCGCGATCATGACATTGACGGCGGGCGGCGGTTTTTCGGACCGCGCCCAGAGCCATACCACCCACGTGGTGGATCAGCTCGGCCTGGCCATCGTCGCCGGGGAATACCCCGAGCGCGCGATGATCCCGCTCGACCCGGACCTCGAAGAGATGTTCGGCGTCTCGCGCACGGTCATCCGCGAGGCCAAGAAGACGCTGATCGCCAAGGGCATGCTGGCCTCGAAGGCCAAGGTCGGTACGCGGGTGCAGCCCTCGTCCGAGTGGAACATGTTCGACCCCGATGTGCTGCGCTGGCACTCCGAGCAGAAGACCCCGGGCCGCTTCGTCGCCGATCTGAACGAGATCCGGCTGATCATCGAGCCCGCCGCGGCGGCACTGGTGGCCGAGCGTGCGGGGCCCGAGGAACATGCGCGGCTCGAGGCGAGCTGCGAGGCGCTGGCGCAAGCCGGCAGCCGCACGGCCTTTGCCATGGCGGATCTGGAGTTCCACAAGCTGATCCTGCAGCTTTCGGACAACCGCTTCCTGCAGTCTCTGGGCGATCTGGTGCAGGCTGCGCTCTACTCGCAGCTCATCGCCGAGGCGGAGGAGGCGCGCGATCCGGGAGATCTCGCGCGCAGCGTCGAAAAGCACCGCGCCATCGTCGATGCGATCCGCGCCGGAATGCCGGACCGGGCGCGTGCCTGCATGGAGAAGGTGGTGACCGACGCCCCTGCCGGTGGCGTGCGCCGGGCGGGCTGACACTGGGCTGAGAAAAATTCCCGATCTCGGGATTGGGCCTCAGAAACTGCGAATGCTCTCCTGCACCATGCCGAGCAGCCGCTCGGCGGCTTTCGAGATGTGGCGTCCGCGCGCCTGGATGATTAGGTAGGGCTCCACCGTCACCAGCCGGTTCAATTGCAGCCGCCGCAGGTCCGCCGAGACCGGCGGTTCCAGCATCAGGTCGATCACCTCCTGCGACATGGGCGCGACCGCATCGGACTCCTTCAGCAGCGCGATGATCGCCAGCAGCGAGGAGGTGGTGATCACGTCCGGCGGCGCGGTCATCCCCTCGTCGTGAAAGGCGGTCTCGATGGCAGCGCGGATCGGCGCGCCGCGCTGCTGCAGGATCCAGCGCGTGCCGTGCAGGTCGGCGATGGAGACCGGGCTGCGTCCGAGCATCGGGTGACCCTCGCGCACCAGCAGCTGCACGATCTCGTCCCGCGCCGGCTCCAGCACGAAGTCGCGCTCGTCGAACTGCGGTGGTAGTCGTGCCAGCGCGAAGTCGAGCTCGCCGCGTTCCAGCGCCTGCACCAGTGCCACCGAAGGGGCGACCTCGATCGAGATGTCCACCGAGCTCGACAGCGCCTTCAACCGCTGCACCTGCGGCACCAGCTGGCCGAGCGCCGGGCCGGTCACCGCACCGACCCGCACCGTGCCGCCAAGGCCGGAATGCAGGTCGTCGAAATCCTCGGCCATGCGGCGCAGGTCGTGCTCGATACGCCGCGCGTGCTGGGCCAGCAGCGTGCCGGTGGGGGTGGGCTCCATCCCCTTGGGCGTGCGCTGGAACAGCCGCGCCCCGATGGCGCGCTCCAGCTCTGCCAGCATCCGTGACGCACCGGGCTGGGTCATCCGGCAGGCGGTGGCCGCCACCTGCAGCTGCCCGTGCTCGGCAATCGCCGCGATCAGGCGGATCTGCGCGGGGCGCAGGTTCTTCAGCAGGTCGGACATCACACATACCGGTATAGTTATGTAGATGACCAATAATGGTATTTGTTCGGTATGTCACGATTAAGTAGGACTTTTGACGTTCCCACGTGAGTCCATGAGGAGTCCGGGGACGAGCGGGGTGCGGGAGACGCCCCCTTCAACGGGAGGATACCGATGAAACTGAATAAACTCGCGGGTGCGCTCGCGGTAAGCCTCGTTGCGCTTTCCAGCGCGGCCTTCGCCCAGGACAAGGGCACCGTGGGCATCGCCATGCCGACCAAGAGCTCGGCGCGCTGGATCGACGACGGCAACAACATGGTCAAGCAGCTGGAAGAAGCTGGCTACGCGACAGACCTGCAATATGCAGAAGACGATATCCCCAACCAGCTCGCCCAGATCGAGAACATGGTGACCAAGGGCGTCGACGTGCTGGTGATCGCCGCCATCGACGGCACCACCCTGTCGAACGCGCTGGCCAATGCCGCCGCATCCGGCGTGCGCATCGTCGCGTATGACCGGCTGATCCGCGACAGCGGCGACGTCGACTATTACGCCACCTTCGACAACTTCAAGGTCGGCGTGCAGCAGGCGACCTCGCTGGTCGAGGGCCTCGAAGAGCGCTTCCCCGACAGCAAGCCGTGGAACGTGGAACTCTTCGGCGGCTCGCCGGACGACAACAACGCCTACTTCTTCTACAACGGCGGCATGTCGGTGCTGCAGCCGCTGATCGACAGTGGCGACATCGTCGTCCAATCCGGCCAGATGGGCATGGACAAGGTCGGCACGCTGCGTTGGGACGGTGCGGTTGCTCAGGCGCGCATGGATAACATCCTGTCCGCCAACTACACCGACAAGGACGTGCACGGCGTGCTCGCCCCCTACGATGGCCTGTCCATCGGCATCCTCTCGTCGCTCAAGGGCGTCGGCTACGGCTCGGGCGATCTGAAGATGCCGATCGTCACCGGTCAGGACGCCGAGGTGCAGTCGGTGAAATCGATCCTCGCCGGCGAGCAATATTCGACCATCTTCAAGGACACCCGTGAACTCGCCCGCGTCACCGTCGGCATGGTCAACGCGGTGATGGAGGGCTCCGAGCCCGAGATCAACGACACCGAGACCTACGACAACGGCGTGAAGGTCGTTCCGTCCTACCTGCTCGAGCCCGTCCCGGTGGACGCCTCGAACTGGGAAGAGGTCCTGATCGGCTCCGGCTACTACACCGAAGACCAGATCAAGTAAGCGATCCTCCCGAGCGCCCCATTTGCTCCCGGGGCGCCGAACAGGGGGAGGCCTTTCGGCCTCCCCCGACCTTCACTTCATACAAGGCAGGTACGGGTCATGACTCTTCTGCTCGAGATGCGCGACATCACCAAGGAATTCCCTGGTGTGAAAGCGCTCGACCAGGTGAACCTTCAGGTCCGCGAGGGCGAGATCCACGCCATCTGTGGCGAGAACGGTGCCGGGAAATCGACCCTGATGAAGGTGCTTTCCGGGGTCTACCCCGTGGGCAGCTACGACGGGGAAATCCACTACGATGGCGGGCTCGCCGAGTTCAAGACGCTGCGCGACAGCGAGGACAAGGGCATCGTCATCATCCACCAGGAACTGGCGTTGGTGCCGCAGCTCTCGATCGCCGAGAACATCTTTCTCGGCAACGAGCGGCAGACCGGTGGCGTGATCCAGTGGCAGGAAACCTTCCGCCGCACCGAGGAGCTGCTGGCCAAGGTCGGCCTGCGCGACGCGCCGGGCACGCTGGTCGACAGCATCGGGGTGGGCAAGCAGCAGCTTGTCGAGATCGCCAAGGCCCTGTCCAAGGACGTGAAGCTGCTGATCCTCGACGAGCCGACGGCAGCGCTGCAGGAGAACGACAGCCGCAAGCTGCTCGATCTGATGCTCGAGCTGAAGGCGCAGGGGGTGACCTGCATCATCATCTCGCACAAGCTCAACGAGGTGCGCTACGTCGCCGACACGGTCACCGTGATCCGCGACGGCATGGCGGTCTCGGAGCTCGACGCCTCGCAGGGGCTGTCGGAGGACCGCATCGTGCGGGACATGGTGGGCCGCGACATGTCGCAGCGCTATCCCGACCGCACCCGCCGCGCCGGTGAGGTGGTCATGGCGGTGAAGGACTGGAACGTCTGGCACCCCGAGCACGCCGAGCGGCAGGTCATCAAGAACATCACTTTCAACGTCCGCGCCGGCGAGGTCGTCGGCATCGCCGGCGTCATGGGCTCGGGCCGCACCGAGCTGGCCATGTCGATCTTCGGTCAGAGCTGGGGCAGGGGCATCTCGGGCGAGGTAAGCTTGCACGGCAAGCCGATCGACGTCTCGAAGGTCGACCGCGCCATCGACGCCGGGCTGGCCTATGTCACCGAGGACCGCAAGTCGCTGGGGCTGATCCTCGACGAGAGCATCCGTTTCAACACCACCCTCGCCAACTTGAATGGCGTCTCCGACAAGGGCGTGCTGAACGAGGCCGAGGAGACCGATGTCGCCGAGCGTTACCGCAAGGCGCTGGCCACCCGGACGCCGACGGTGATGCAGAAGGTCGGCAACCTCTCGGGCGGCAACCAGCAGAAGGTGGTTCTGGCCAAGTGGCTGTTCACCGAGCCAGAGGTGCTGATCCTCGACGAGCCCACGCGCGGCATCGACGTCGGCGCGAAATACGAAATCTACTCGATCATCAACGAGCTGTCCGCGCAGGGCAAAGCCGTCGTGATGATCTCGTCGGAGATGCCCGAACTGCTGGGCATGTGCGACCGCATCTATGTCATGAACGAAGGCGCTTTCGTCGGGGAACTCTCCGCCGAGGAAGCCAGCCAGGAGCGCATCATGTCGCTCATCGTCAGCGAGTGAGAGGGGAGGGGACATGTCCACTCAAACGGCAGAAACCGCAGGGCAGGGCGAGGGCCAAGGCCTGAAGCACTACCTGCGCAACCACATGCGCGAATATGGTCTGCTCTTCGCGCTGATCGCCATCATGGTGTTCTTCCAGGCGGTGACCGGCGGCACGCTGATGCGCCCGGTGAACATCACCAACCTGTTCCTGCAGAACAGCTACGTCATCATCATGGCGCTGGGGATGCTCATCGTCATCGTCTCGGGCAACATCGACCTGTCGGTCGGCTCGGTGCTTGGCTTCATCGGCGCGTTGGCGGCGGTGATGATCGTGCACTGGGGCTGGTCGGTGCCGCTGACCATCCTTGCCTGTCTCGTCGTCGGCGGCCTCATCGGCGCGGCGCAGGGCTACTGGGTGGCCTATTGGTCGATCCCGTCCTTCATCGTGACGCTGGCCGGGATGCTGGTGTTCCGCGGTGCCTCGCTCTGGCTTCTGCAGGGGCAGTCGGTGGGACCGTTCCCGCCGGGCTTCCAGATGCTCTCGACCGGCTTCGTGCCCGATCTCTTCCCGCGCGAGATGACCGCCGGGCTGGCCGAGATTGCCGGGTCGCGCAACTTCAACCTGCTGGCCATGGGCGTCGGCATCATCGCCGCCGTCGCCATCGTTTGGCTCGGCCTGCGCGAGCGCGCGCGGGACAAGGCCTATGGCATCGAGGGCGAGCCCGCGAACTTCTTCTGGGTGCGCAATGCAATCGTCTGCGGCGCGCTGCTCTTCCTGACCTTCAAGATCGCCACCTTCCGGGGCATGCCCAACGTGCTGGTCACCATGGGCGTGTTGATCATCATCTACGCCTTCATCACCCAGAAAACGGTGATCGGCCGCCGCATCTACGCGCTCGGCGGCAACCGCAAGGCGGCAAAGCTCTCGGGCATTAAGACCGAACGGCTGACCTTCCTCGCCTTCGTGAACATGGGCGTGCTGGCGGCGCTGGCGGGTCTTGTCTTCGCCGCGCGCCTCAACACCGCGACGCCGAAGGCGGGCTTCGGCATGGAGCTCGACGTGATCGCGGCGGTCTTCATCGGCGGCGCCTCGATGGCGGGCGGCTCGGGCAAGATCGTCGGCGCGGTGGTCGGCGCCTTTATCATGGGCGTGATGAACAACGGCATGTCGATCATGGGCATCGGCATCGACTACCAGCAGATGATCAAGGGTCTGGTGCTGCTCGCGGCCGTGATCTTCGACGTCTACAACAAATCGAAACAGGGCTGAGCCGCGCGCTCAGCCCCCAATACCAAGCCGCTCTGGAGGCACCCATGTCCGTCAAGGATTTCACCCCCGCCCCCTGGCCGCGCAAGCTGCGCTCGACCCATTGGTACTCGGGCAACTCGCGCGACACGATCTACCACCGCGGCTGGCTGAAGAACCAGGGCTACCCGCACGACCTGTTCGACGGGCGACCGATCATCGGCATCCTCAACACCTGGTCCGACCTCACCCCCTGCAACGGCCACCTGCGCGAGCTGGCGGAAAAGGTGAAGGCGGGCGTCTGGGAGGCCGGCGGCTTCCCGGTCGAGGTGCCGGTGTTCTCGGCATCCGAGAACACCTTCCGCCCCACCGCGATGATGTTCCGCAACCTCGCGGCGCTGGCCATCGAGGAGACACTGCGCGGCCAGCCGATCGACGGCGCGGTGCTGATGGTCGGCTGCGACAAGACCACGCCCTCGCTGATGATGGCCGCGGCGTCCTGCGACGTGCCGTCGATCGTCGTGACCGGCGGGCCGATGCTGAACGGATATTTCCAGGGCGAGCGCGTCGGCTCGGGCACGCATCTGTGGAAGTTCTCCGAGATGGTGAAGGCCGGGGAGATGACGCAGGAGGAGTTCCTCGAGGCGGAGCAGTCGATGTCCCGCTCCTCGGGCACCTGCAACACCATGGGCACGGCGTCGTCGATGGCGTCGATGGCCGAGGCGCTCGGCATGGCGCTTTCCGGCAATGCGGCAATCCCGGCGGTCGACAGCCGCCGCCGCGTGATGGCGCAGCTTTCGGGCCGCCGCATCGTACAGATGGTGAAGGACGACCTGAAGCCGTCGGACATCCTGACCAAGGAAGCCTTCGAGAACGCCATCCGCACCAATGGCGCGATCGGCGGTTCGACCAACGCGGTGATCCACATGCTGGCGCTGGCGGGCCGGGTCGGCATCGACCTGACGCTCGACGACTGGGACCGCTGCGGGCGGGACGTGGCGACCATCGTCAACCTGATGCCCTCGGGCAAATACCTGATGGAAGAGTTCTTCTATGCCGGCGGCCTGCCCGTGGTGCTGAAACGCCTCGGCGAGAGCGGCCAGCTGCACAAGGATGCGCTGACGGTCTCGGGGCAGAGCATCTGGGATGAAGTCAAAGACGTGGTGAACCATAACGAGGACGTCATTCTGCCGCTCGAGAAGGCGCTGACACAGCAGGGCGGCATCGCCGTGCTGCGCGGCAACCTCGCGCCCAAGGGCGCGGTGCTGAAGCCCTCGGCGGCCTCGGAGCACCTGCTCAAGCACAAGGGCCGTGCCGTCGTTTTCGAGGACATCGACGACTACAAGGCCAAGATCAATGACGAGGCGCTCGACATCGACGAGACCTGCATCATGGTGCTGAAGAACTGCGGGCCCAAGGGCTATCCGGGGATGGCCGAGGTCGGCAACATGGGCCTGCCGCCGAAGGTGCTGAAGAAGGGCATCACCGACATGATCCGCATCTCCGACGCGCGCATGTCGGGCACCGCCTATGGCACGGTGATCCTGCACACCTCGCCCGAGGCGGCGGCGGGAGGGCCGCTGGCGGTCGTGCAGAACGGTGACATGATCGAGCTCGACGTGGAGAGCCGCCGCCTGCACCTCGACATTCCCGACGAGGAACTGGCCGCGCGACTTGCTGCCTGGAAGCCGACGCATGATCTGCCCGGCAGCGGTTATGCCTGGCTGCACCAGAGTCACGTGGAGGGTGCCGACACCGGCGCGGACCTCGATTTCCTCAAGGGCTGCCGCGGCAACGACGTGGGCAAGGACAGCCACTGATGGAGGTCTTCGACGCCCGGATCTGCGCGCTTGGCGAGGGGGTGCTCTGGCATCCCCTGCGCGAGGAGCTGTTCTGGTTCGACATCACCGGCAAGCGGCTGCTGTCGCACCATCCGGCCACCGGGCACACCCGCGCTGTGCCGCTGACCGATATGTGTTCGGCGGCGGCCTGGATCGACCACGACAGGCTGCTGATCGCCTCCGAGACCGGGCTCTGGACCTATGACCTGGAGAGTGGGGTCTTCGGGCACCTCGCGGACCTCGAGAAGGACAATCCGAACACCCGGTCGAACGACGGGCGGGCGGATCCCTGGGGCGGCTTCTGGATCGGCACGATGGGCAAGAGCGCCGAGCCCCATGCGGGCGCGATCTACCGCCATCACGGCGGCGAGCTTCGCACCATTGCGGACGGCATCAGCATCCCCAACGCGCTCTGCTTCGATCAGGCGCGGGGTTGCGGCTATTTCGCCGACACCGACGCACGTCTCTTGTTCCGGGTGCCGCTGGACCCAGCGGGCTGGCCCACCGACGCGCCGGAGGTCTTCGTCGACTTCGGTCTTGCGGGGCTTAGCCCCGACGGCGCGGTGACCGATGCCGCGGGCACGCTCTGGGTGGCGCTCTGGGGCGAGGGCGCGGTGATCGAGGTCTCGCCCGAGGGCCGCCTTGGGGCGCGCCACGAGATGGACGCGCCGCACAGCACCTGTCCGGCCTTTGGCGGGCCGGAGTTCACCACGCTCTACTGCACCACCGCGACGCAGGGCCTTGGCCCTGACGCGCTGGCCGAGGCACCGCAGTCCGGCGCGGTCTTTGCCGAACTCCGCGCAGGGCAGGGCAAGGCGGAGCCCGCCTTCATACTCGACACGGGAGACGCCTGATGAGCGATCCGATCCAGCTTGGCCTCGTCGGCCTTGGCACCATCGCGCGCAACCAGCACTTGCCCTCGCTCGAGGATGTGCCGGCGCTGCAACTGGCTGCCATCGCCAGCCGTCACGCCGGGCATGAGTCGCTGCCGTCCTACCACGACGTGGGCGAGATGCTGGCCAAGGAACCGGGCCTGCAGGCCGTTTCTCTCTGCACCCCGCCGCAGGGCCGTTTTGCCCAGGCAGTGGCGGCGATCAACGCGGGCAAGCACGTAATGCTGGAGAAGCCGCCGGGCGCCAGCGTTTCGGAGGTCGAGGGGCTGGCGCGGCTGGCGCGCGAGAAGGGCGTGACGCTTTTTGCAACTTGGCACTCGCGCGAGGCAGCGGCGGTCGAGGATGCGCGGGTTCTGCTTGCCGGGGCCAAGATCAGGCGCGCGACGATCACCTGGAAGGAAGACGTGCGCCACTGGCACCCGGGGCAGGAATGGATCTGGCAGCCGGGCGGACTCGGCGTCTTCGATCCGGGGATCAACGCGCTGTCGATCCTCACCAGCATCCTGCCCGAGCCGGTGCACCCGGTGGCGGCCCATCTGGAGGTGCCCGAAAACAAGCAGGCACCGATCGCGGCGAAGCTCGACATGCAGACCGCCTCGGGCGCATCCGTGCAGGCCGAGTTCGACTGGCGGCAGACCGGACCGCAGACCTGGGATATTCTCGTCGAAACCGACGGCCCCGACGTTCTGTTGCGCGAGGGCGGGGCAAAGCTCTTTGTCGGTGGCGAGGAACGGATCTCGGCCGAGGACCGCGAGTACCGCCGGCTCTACGCCCGCTTTGCCGAGCTGATCGCGGCGGGCGAGTCCGATGTCGATCTCGCGCCGCTGCAGCTGGTGGCCGATGCCTTCCTGCTGGGCGCGCAGACCCGTGTCGAGGCGTTCCATGACGATCCCTGAGCGCCATTCCTTCGGCCACGTGCGCAGCAGCACCCCGGTCGAGCGCATCGTGCTCCGCGCGGGCGGGGTGAGCGCCGAGGTGCTCACTTACGGGGCCACGCTCATGTCCCTGCGCGTGCCCGACCGCGAAGGCCGGGTGGATGACATCGTGCTCGGCTTCGACGACCTGCAGGGGTATCTCGACCATCGCATGTTCTTTGGCGCTTCGGTGGGACGCGTGGCGAACCGCATCGCGGGCGGGCGCTTCACGCTCGACGGGCGCGACTACCAATTGGCGCAGAACGAAGGTGAGACCACGTTGCACGGCGGGCCGGACGGGTTCGACCGGCGCAACTGGGCGGTGTCCGAGCTGGGGGATTGCTCGGTGACGCTCGAGATGGTCAGCCATGCGGGGGATCAGGGCTTTCCGGGCGCGCTTACGGCGCGCGCCATCTACGCGCTGCGCGAAACCTCCGCGGGGCCCTGCCTGGGCCTCACCTACGAGGCCGAGACCGACGCGCCGACGTTGGTGTCGATGACCAACCACAGCTTCTTTGCGCTTGCAGGGCTGTCGGCGCTACCGGACCGCCCGCGCTCGGCGCTGGAGTACCGCCTGAAGGTGCCCGCTGCGCGCTACCTGACGGTGGACGAGCAGCTCATCCCCACGGGCGTCGCGCCGGTCGGAGCCAGCCCCTTCGATTTCCGCGAGGGGCGGCAGCCGCTCACCGCGATCCGCTCGGGGGCGCTTGACGGTTATGACCATTGCCTGTGCCTCGATTCCGGCGAGATCGAGCTGCATGACCCGACCAGCGGGCGGCTGATGCGGATGAGCACGAACCTGCCGGGACTGCAGGTCTACACCGGCAATTTCCTCGACGGCTCGGTTCCTTCGAAGGGCGGCTATGCCGCGCGCAAGCACGATGCCATCTGCCTCGAGCCGCAGATCTGGCCCGATGCGATCAACATGCCACAAAGCTGGGGCGCGCAGAGCCCGGTGCTGCGACCGGGCGAGGTCCGGCGCGCTGAGATGAGCTTTACCTTCGGCATCCGCTGAGGCAGCGCGGCCGATTGACACCGGGGCGGGGTCCGGCAAGTCTGCGCCATGCTCTTGTGCCGGACATATCGCGATACGCGCCTCGTGGTGGTGGGTCTGATGACCCTCGCGCTGCTGCTGTGGCTGCCGGCGATGAGTTTTGCCCATGCTGTGCCGATGAGCGCGCAGCCTGTCGTCTCAGCCGAACAGAACCAGGCGGGCGGCCAGGGCCACACGGCGGACCATTGCTGCCATGAGCAGGCGGCCTGCGCCTCGGCGCTGATCCTCGTTGAAAGCTCCGCACCCGCAGCGCCTGCGGCACTTCGGCTCGTGAGAGTCGAGCAGCGGCCAATGCGGATGGTCTCCTTCCAGCCCGGCGCCGATCCTCCGCCGCCGCGAGTCTGACCCGGTCCCGGCCCTGCCGGGCTCTTCCGGATTTCAGACAAGGATCAAGACATGACCAAGAAGACCCTCATTCTTGCCGGCGCGGTGATCGCGGCCGGTCTCGGCGGCTATGCAGCCTGGCGCGCGGCGCAGGAGCCCGTCGCCACTGCTACAGGCGAAGGTGCCCCACTTGTCGAGGTGACGCTGCCTGCGGCGCTGTCGTCGCAGGCGCAGCTCGGCAAGCAGGCTTTCGATGCCACCTGCGCTGCCTGCCACGGCGAGAATGCCGCGGGTCGCATGGGCATGGGCCCGCCGCTGGTGCACGTCATCTACGAGCCGTCGCACCATGCCGACATGGCTTTCTTCATGGCGGTGCAGAATGGCGTGCGCGCGCATCACTGGAGGTTCGGGGACATGCCTCCGCAGGGCGGAGTGACGCAGGGCGACGTGACGGCGATCATCACCTACGTGCGCGAGTTGCAGCGCGAAAACGGCATCGACTGATCCAATCTGGGCCCGCGTGTCCGACCGGGGCAGCTGCAGGAAGGAGGCGCCGCCCCGGGTCTCTTCACCGGCGGTCACAGCGGTCGGTTCGGCGGATTCCTGCCGCAACTTATGCACTAGACCCTAGGGAAGTATTCGCGCTTTCTTTTCGTGCAAACCCGTGTTCCCATTGTCGCGGGATACGCTAACAAAGACGTGGGTAACATGAGTTCGACTCGTTACGCGAAGCTCTTGATCGATTCAGCTGACAGTCTGGCAGAGACACGCACGGCGCAGGACGCCTGGGATGCGGCGGTGAAGATCGGCCGCCGGATCGGCGCCAAGGACGTGAATTGCGGCGCCATCATGCGCGACTCGCGCGAGTTGGCCTGGCTGCGAAGCTCCATGGATCCGCGCTGGTTGCGGGCGTACCATCAGGCGCGTTTCTACGAAGTCGATGCGATCCTCGATGCCTGCAAGGCGGGCATACCGCAGCAGTTCGTCGATGTCCCGCAGCACTTCTCCACGGCCCGCACGAGCCGGCGGCGCGACATGTTCGGCTGTCTGCTCGACTTCGAGTATCGCTACATCCTCGGCCAGACCTGGATCACCGGAGAGACGGAGAGGACCATCGTGCTGAGCTGCGAAGACGACCCGAAGGATCTCTACGGGCGGGGCACCGAACGGGCGTTCCGCGCGATCTCGGCCATGTTGAGCTTGGCCATTCTGCCGCCAGGAGACGAAATGGCGCAGGATTGGATCTGCGAGTCGCCATGGTCGCGGCTCAGTGCCAAGGAGCGCGATGTGCTGAGCTATCTCGCGCATGGTTTGGCAGTGCATGAGATTGCCGAACGTTTCGTCATCACCGAAGAGCAAGCCAGGCGGCGGTTGCTCAGCGCTTGCCGGACATTGGGGGTCGCGGCCCCGGAGCAGGCGCTATCGCTCGCGATGGCGCGCGGTGTGCTGTCCCTTTGAATTTATTGCCTTCGCACTGAACCCCGGGCGAAGCAGCAAACATCTTGCGGGCACCCTGACAAGGGGGATGAAGCCATCCAGACAGGCGAGGCGAAATTTCCCCGAGTGTTCACTTATTTTCCTCCGCTTCTTGCCTTTCGTTGACCTTAGGTTAACAAAAGGTGGAAGGCAGGCGCCGACCCTGGGTCCCCCTGTCCACGTTCGCAGGGTGGGAGTTTGGCAATGTTGGGGACCACGCGCTACGCGAACCTGATGATCGACACGGCCGACCGGCTGGCCACCGCCCGGACCCCCGAGCAGGCATGGCATTCCGCAGCGGAGATTTGCCGGACCATCGGCGCGCAGGCCCTGAACGCGGGGGCGGTGATGCGGGACTCGCGCGAGTTTGTCTGGGCGCGCAGCACCATGGCACGGTCCTGGTTGCGGGAGTACGAGGAGGCCGCGCTCTATCGGGTCGATCCGTTTCGCGCCGCCGCCGTTACTGGCAAGGTCACCCGGCATGTTTCCGTGGAAGATCAGTTTCCGGGCCAGGATGAGCCCCAGCTGAGGCATCTGCGGAGTCTCGGACTCGCCCACAACTATCGCCACGTGGTGAGCCATCTCTATCGCCAGGGAGCGACCGAGCAGATGGTGGTGCTGATCTGCGAACAAGACCCTGCGTCGCTGTTCGGGCCCGGAACGCTGCGAGCGTATTCCGCGATCTCCGCGATGATTTCCCTGGCGATCCGTCCGCCGGGCCGAGGGGACGCCGAGGACCGCTCCTTCGGGCTGGCCTGGCCGACGCTCACGTCCGAGGAGCGGTCGGCGCTGAGTTACTGCGGCGTGGGCATGGCCCCGGATCAGATCGCCGAACGGCTGGTGGTCACCCAGGAAGGCGCGAGTTCCGTCCTGCGCCGCGCCTGTCGGAAGCTGCGCGTGGACAGCGTGCCGCAGGCCGTCGCAATCGCCATGGCGCGCGGCGCGCTGGACCTCTAGCCCCGCGCGCCGCCGCCATTCTTGATGCTGGGCCTCAGCGGCCCTTGATCTGCACCGTGAAGCTGGTCTGCGCGCCCGACGGCGGCGCCGGGAAGGGAGAAGCGCTGCGCACCACTCGCAAGGCCGCCTGGTCCAGCGCGGCCGAGCCGGAGCTGCGGGCCACCGAGACGCCCGCGAGCCCGCCACTGCCCGACACGCGGAAGGCGATGACCGCCGCACCACGTGCGTTCACCCGGGGCCGCGGTACCCGCGACAGCTTGCGCATCACCTGGCCGGGATAGTTGCTGGCGGCTGCATTGCCCGCCTCGCGCGCCTGTCCGCCGCTGCCCGAGGTGGCCGAGCTGCCCCCGGCGCGGCCCGTGGCCGCCCCGGCTGTGGCATTCTGCTCGGCGTTGCCCTGCGGGCGCGCGGCCTGGCGGCGCGGCTCGGGGGGCGGCTCTGGCTCACGCTGCGGCTGCGGCGCAGGGGCCGGCTCCGGCGGGCGTTTGGCGATCTCGGGATCGCGCAGCTTTGGCCGCTGCGATTGCTCGGGGGCGGTTTCTGTGACCTCCTCCGGCTCCTGCTCTTCGGCCTCGAGCGGTTCTTCCTCGGGGGCCTCGGCGGTGAGCGTCTCGGGCTCCGGCTGAACCGGCTCAGCAACCTGCGGCTCGGGAGTTTCCGCCGCCTGTGGCGGTTGCGCCTCCAGAACCTCCGGTTGCTCCTCGGGGTCGGGCTGTTCCGCTGGGGCGACCGGCAGAACCGGCTCTGCTTCCAGCGGGGGAACCACCGGCAGCGCGGCGACCTGCTGGTCGAGCGGCTCCGCCTCGGTCGGGGTCACCGGCTGAGGGGCCACCGCCTGCGCCGGTTGCAACGGCTCGGGCTGCACCTGTTCCGGCTGCTCGGGCTGCACCGTCTCGGCGGTGTCTTCCACCGGGTCGGCACTGATCGTGCCCACGGCCATGTCGGCAAAATCCGTGCCGAGAGCGAGATCGCTGCCACCCGACATGCCCTCCATCTCGGCCTGCTCCATGGGCGGCATCACCGCCAGCAGTGCGCCGCCGTGGGCTGTGATCGCCAGCACCGCCGCGGCGAGCTTCACCTTGCGCGAGGATGCGATCATTCGAGCCCCCTTTCGGTGACGATCATCACCTTCTCGGCGCCCGCGGCGCGCAGGGCGCGGCCGATCTCCACCAGCTTCGCGGCGGGCAGGTCGCGGTCAGGCACGATACGGGCGAGGGTCACCGCCTCGTCCCCCAACGCTTCGAGGAAGGCTTCGGGGGCGTCGATGGCCTCGCCGCGGACCGACATCGAGCCATCGGCATTGATCACCAGCGCGTCGGCGGGGGCCGCGCCCTCGAGATCGGCGGTGCTCACCAGCTTCAGCGCCGGATCGAGCGGCCGCGCGACGGTGCCGGCGACGAGGAAGAAGACCAGCATCAAAAAGACGATGTTGATCAGCGCGATCGTCGGTTCGCGTTCGGTTTTCTGTTTTCTGCGGCGCATCACGATGCTCCCAGAACCGTGGCGCGGAAACCGCTGACGCCGCGCAGGGCGACCAGCAGATCCGTCAACCGTTGCGAGGTGACCTCGCCGCGCAGCGCCACGATGAGCGGCTGCGGCGCGGCCTCCTCCGCTGCCTCGCCTCGGGTCTCAGTCAACTTGGCCGGCAGCTCCTCGAGGGTCAGTTCGGTGCCATTGAGTCGGAGCGACTCCGGTGCGAGCTGCAGGAACAGGGGCCGTGCATCCGAGGCCGCGGCCCCGGAGCCTGCAGCTGCCAGTTCCACCTCGGCGAAACGGGTGAAGGTCGAGGTCAGCATGAAGAAGAGCAGCAGCAGGAAGATCACGTCGATGAGCGAGGTCATCGACAGTTTCCGCCGCCGGCGGGTCTTACGCATGGCGCGCGGCACCCTCGGCCTGCAGGGCCTCCGAACCGGTGCCGGTCGGCGACAGGATGGTGTGCACTGCGCGCTCGGCCAGCACCCGCTCGGATTCCATGCGCGCCTCGAACCAGCTGAGGATGACGGCGGTGGGCATGGCGACGACGAGGCCGACGGCGGTGGTCAGCAGCGCGACCCAGATGCCACCCGCGAGGATCGACGGATCGACCTGGCTGCCGGCGTCCTGCAGCGACTGGAAGGCCGAGATCATGCCGAGAACCGTCCCGAAAAGGCCCAGCAGCGGGGCAAGCTGCGCGACGGAGTCGAGCAGGCGAAAGCCCTTCTCGAGCCGGGCAAAGCGCGTCTCGGCCTCTGCCTCGAGTCGCGCCGGGTCGGTCTGGCCGGACATGGCCATGTCGATCACCGGGCGCAGGTAGGAGCGCGAGCGGTTCAGCGCCTCGCGCGCGCCTGTGCGGTCGCCGCGGTCCCAGGCCTTCACCGCTTCGCGCAGCGCGGCGTGGCGGCCGACGCCGGAGGCGGCGAATTGCCAGAGCTTGTAGAGCACCACCGCCAGCGTCAGCAGCGAGATGGCGACCAGCAGCAGAACCACCGGTCCACCGAGGTCCGCGATGCGGCGGATGCCGTCCAGGATCATGTCGATCATCCGATCACCTCCACGTCGCTGCGCGATTTCAGTTCCAGCCCCTTGGTGCAGAGGTCCGACTCCGCGCCGCCCGCCTCGCAGCGGTTGGCGCCATTTATGAGAAGCTGTCCGAGCCCGTCGCAGCCGGTGCCGGGCACCACGAACTGCCGCACGCGCGGCCGGCCTGCGGGCAGGGTGCCGAAATCGAAGAGGGTCAGCCGGTCGACCTGCCCCTCGGCGTCGAGCAGCACGGTCTCGTAGACCGCCGCGTCGATGTCGGTGTCATGGCCGTTTTGGATGAGAAAGCTCAGCTGGCAGCCCGACTCGACGCTCTTGGTGGTGTTGAGCTCCAGCGAGAGGGTGCCGGCGGCACCGCCTTCCTGGGCGGCGACCGGCAGCGGCAGCAGCGCGAGAATCGGCAGGGTCATGCGGAGAATACGCAAAACAAGGGTCTCCTGACTTTTGCTAGAAAGGCTTGCCCTCGGGTCACCGGAGGCTGGCGTGCACGGGGAGATGTGACTCCATTCTTCTCCTATGTGTCACGAACGCAAGGGATGCTCAATACCTGACTAAATCAATACAGAATGTCGGAGCCGACGGATCCGCGAAGGCGGCGTGATGAAACGGCCACCAGTTTCTTAACATTCTGGCGATTTCGGCCAACAATAAGAGACCACATTTCCGACACTGAGGAAAAATTTACTAATTACAGTCTCTTGAGGAATCGCCATGGGCCCGATTTCACGGGGCCCGAGCCCTCAGGCCCCAACGTTGACGGCATTTCGGATTTGTTCTTGAGATTCCGGATTCTCCTTTCGAAACCCACCGAGCTCGGCGCTCGGCGCTCGGCAATGGGAGCGGCGCATGCCGCGTCCCCGCAGACAGCAGCCCGGACGAGCTCGAAGATGCGCGCTACATCGATCCCGAAGATCGGGCGAGGATCAAGCGGCGCGTAAAGGCCTACCTCGGGCGGATGAATCAGGCCACGGGGATGGCTCACCTGAGCCGGGAGGCTCGATCAAAGCTCGAGATAATCCGAAACGGGGTCGATCTCATACCGATCACGTCGGAGGCTCAGGCCGATGAGATCGCCGCAGCCCTTCACCAGGATATGCCTTGGATGGCGCCCGCCACCGAGCGCGTCTGGCACGATCTGCGTCGTTGCGTCAGGGAGGGCCGCGATGGCGCCCAGGTGCGTCCGATGCTGATCGTGGGCTCGCCGGGGACGGGCAAGAGTTTCTGGGCGCGCCGCTTGGCTGAACTTATCGGCGTTCCGTACCGCGTCGTAGAAGCGGCCAGTGAACCTGCCGGGTTCTCGATCTCTGGATCGCAACACGGTTGGAGTTCGGCAAGTCCGGGAAAGCCGGTGGATAGCATCCTCCGCCATCGGATCGGAAATGCCATGGTGATTGTCGATGAGGCCGAGAAGGCGGGCGCCGTTCACGCCACCAACGGAACTCCGCATCGTCTGGCCGATGCGTTGCTTTCGCTTCTTGAACCATCCATCGCCGAACGATGGGAATGTCCCTACTTCCGCGTTCGCGCCGCCGTGTCACGGGTCTTCTGGATCATGGCGGTGATGTCCCGGTGCCTGGTGTAGCTGTCGGTGGCCATCGGGTTTCTCGGTAGGGTCGGGTTGCTGACACCAACCTGAACCGAGCGATAGACCCGATGACCAAACCGATGATGGACCACGCGCCGGGACGTCACCTATGGCCCGGGCGCCGGCACAAGTGGCGTAACTTCATCGCGGGCCACTTCGGAAGGCGGGGTTGGGCAATCCGCTATGGCCGCACTCTCAGCAGTCGTCCTCGCGTCATCAGCCCGAAAGATAGCGCCAAAGAGCCCCCAATTCGGAGAGCCTAGTCCCACTCCTTGGGACGGGTGCGGTCCAGCTCTTCGGTGATCGGGATGAATTCCTGCTCGTCTCCCGGCGGCAGGCGGAAGGGACCGTTTGTCCAGTCGGCGGCCTTCCAGTCCTCCTTGGCCTGTTCGATCCGGTCTTTGGACGATGAGACGAAGTTCCACCAGATATACCTTGGCCCGTTCATGGTCGCGCCGCCGAGCGCCATGAGGCGGGCGCCCTGAAGGCCGGCCTTGACCGAGATCCGGTCGCCGGGGCGGAACACCATCATGCGCCCGGCCTCGAAGATGTCTCCCGCGACCTCGATCGCGCCTTCGGTGACGTAGATGCCGCGGTCTTCCTGATCCTCGGGCAAGGGGAACCCGGCCCCCGGCTGCAGCACGACGTCGAGGTAGAAGGTTTCGGACGGCATGGTCACCGGGCTGCTCTCGCCATAGGCGGCGCCGAGGATTAGCCGGGCTTCGCTGCCACCGTCAGAGATCACCGGAAGCGCCTCCTTGCCGTGGTGCTCGAAGCCGGGGTCGCTTTCCTCGAGGTGTTCGGGCAGGGCGATCCAGGTCTGGATGCCGAAAAGGCTGTGGCGGGTGGCGCGGGTCTTTTCGCTGGTGCGCTCGGAGTGTGTCACGCCGCGGCCTGCGGTCATCCAGTTGACCTCGCCGGGGTAGATCATCTGGTGGCTGCCGATGCTGTCGCGGTGCTCGAACTCGCCCTGGTAGAGGTAGGTGACTGTGCCGAGCCCGATATGCGGGTGCGGGCGCACGTCGATGCCGCCTTCGGTGATGAACTCGGCCGGGCCCATCTGGTCAAAGAAGATGAACGGTCCGACCATCTGCCGCTTCGGCGAGGGCAGGGCGCGGCGGACGTCGAAGCCGCCGATGTCGCGGGCGCGGGGGATGATCAACGTCTCCAAAGCATCACAGCCGAAGGACGGGCACTCGGGGCTATGGGTGGGGTTCCAGCTCATGTCGGGTCTCCTGCGAGGGGGCGGGCTGCGGCGTCAACGCCTGGGGCCAATATAGTGGCGAACAAGGGGTGGCGCGTCGCCGAGATGAAATCTGCGCGCCTGTGTGTGCTGGTCGAGGTCAAAGCGGCTTACCCTATCGTGCTGGGCGAGGTGCTCGGACCAACTTGGGAGATGAAAGCTCTCGAGCCAGAGGCCGGGGGTTTCGACACTTTCATGAACGTGCCAGCCTGTGGCACCGTTTCGCATTCGCTCGCGCGCGACATCCTCCAGTGCCTTCAGAAACGCGATCCTGTCGTCTTGCGCGATCCGGTACTCCACGGTCACCATGGCGGGGCTGTCTGCACTCTGTTCGGAGGTCGCCTCGGGTGCCATTGGCCAAGCCGACGCCGGGGAGAGATCGAGCCCCTCTGCCTGACCCACAGGGAAGCGCAGGGTTGCCAAGAGGCCGAGGCCAAGGCCCGCCGTGGCCAAAAGTAGCGCGCCGCGTACCGAAAGGGCCGAGGCGATCTGCCCCCAAACAAGCGAGCCGAGGGCCATGGAGCCGAAGAAGACCATCAGAAACACGGCAAGCCCGCGTGCTCTGACCCAGCTCGGCAGTGCCGTTTGGGCCGAAACATTGAAAGAAGTCAGAACTGCGATCCACGCCAACCCGCCGAGAAAGGCCGCTGGCAACAGAAGGGCCGCCTGCTGTGCAAGCGCCATCAGTAGGAGCGCTGCGCCGGTGCCGAGCGTTCCAAGCCGCACCGTGACATCGCTCGATGCATATTGCTGCAATCGGGGCAGCAACAGCGCTCCGGTGACGGCCCCGGCGCCGACCACGCCCATGAGCGCGCCGTAGAGCGCCGATCCGCCACCGTCCACGCCGCGGGCGATCAGAGGTAGGAGAGACCAATAGGCGGATGCGAAGAGGAAGAACGCGGCCGCCCGCACTGCCGTTGCCCGCATCGCGGGGTTGTGCCGGACATGGCGTAGGCCGGTTGCCATGTCCTGCAGAATACTCCCATGTCCGGTGCGTGACACCCTCGCGGGAGGTTTCCATAGGGCGAGCGCCCCGAGGATAACGATGAAGCTGAGCGCGTTCAGCGCAAAAGGGGCGGCCAGTCCAACTCTGGCGATGAGCACGCCGGCAATGGCGGGCCCAACGGCGCGAGCGATGTTGATCCCCATGGAGTTGAGCGCAATGGCGGGCCGCAATTGCTCGGGCGGCACAAGCTGCGGCACGATCGCCTGCCAGGCCGGAGCGACGAAAGCCGCTCCGGTGCCGATCGCGAGTGTGAACGCAATGAGCAGGAGCGGTGTCATCTTCCCGGCCCAGACCAGGAGTGTCAGGGCGCAGACCACAACCAGCAGGACCAGGTTGATGGTCATCAGCATCCGGCGCCGGTCGAGGCGATCGGCCAGGGCTCCCGCCAGCAATGCAAAGCAGAAGACCGGCAGCGTGGTTGCCGCTTGGACAAGCGTGACGACCGCCGGGCTCGGGTCGAGCGTGGTCATCAGCCAGCCGGCACCGACATCATGCATCCATGTGCCGATGTTCGAGATCAGCGTTGCGGTCCACAGAAGGGCAAAGGCACGCTGTCCAAAGGGCGCATAGGCACTCACCCCATTGGAAAGCGCACTACCACTGGATGACATCGGCGGTCTCCTCGCGGTGGCGCATCGCGTAGCCGCGCACAAAGGGGCAGAGCGGAACAATGCGCTGGCCGTTCGCGCGGGCGTCTTCCAGCAGGCGCAAGACCAGTGCCTTTGCCACGCCCATTCCGCGCATGCTGTCGGGAACGGCGGTGTGATCGGCGATGATGAGGGTCGGCGAGACCTTGGAGATCGTCAGCTCGCCCTCGCCGGTCGCGCCCTCGACCGTGGCGCCATAGCGTCCCTTGGTCTCGGTCTCGCTGTAGGTGATGATTGGGTCGGTCATGGGTATGTCTCCTTCATACGGCAAAACAGGAACAGCCGAGCGCGCCCCAGAAGGCGCTCTTGTCCTGCACGGGGATTGGGTTGTTCCAGGCGATGCCATGAGCATGTCCATGCAGTCCGCAGCCAGAGCCGCAGCCATCTGAGCAGGCTCGCATTGCCTGCTCAGCAGGAGCAAGTGGCGCTGAGCGTTCCGCAGGGCTGGCAAAGCTGGCATTCACTGACCAGTCAGGGCTGGCGGGGGGAAGCGGCGGATCCATGTACGCAAACGCATCGCTGGCGTGGACGATACGACCTCCGACGATGGTCAGGACCGAGCGGATCGCGCGAATGCGCGCGTCGGGCACGGTCATGAAATCGTCGGACAGGACTGCGAGGTCCGCGTACATTCCAGGCGCGAGTCGCCCCTTTAGTTCTTGCTCACCCGAAAACCAGGCCGATCCAGTCGTCCAGATCGCCAGCGCTTCTTCACGGGTCAGCAGGCTGTCCTCGCCATAAAGTGGCTGGCCGCCGACGGTGCGCCCTGTGGTCAGCCAGTGAAGCGCGACCCAGGGGTCATAGCTGGCCACGCGCGTCGCGTCTGTGCCACCTCCTACCGGCAGTCCGTTTCGCAGCATTTCACGGATCGGCGGAGTCGACCTGGCCGCCTCGCTGCCGTAGCGGGCGATGAAATACTCGCCCTGAAAGGCCATGCGATGCTGGGTGGCGATGCCGCCACCAAGGGCGCGGATGCGTTCGATGTTGCGCGGGCTGATGGTCTCGGCGTGGTCGATGATGAAACGGGTGGGGAAGGGTTTTCCGCCGGTGACGCGCTCGAATACAGCTAGGAAGCGTTCTATTGTTTCGTCGTAGGTGGCATGGATGCGGAAGGGCCAGGCATTCGTCGCCAGCAATTCGACGATCCGCTCCAGCTCTTCCTCCATCACGGGCGCGGGCTCGGGACGCGGCTCGAGGAAGTTCTCGAAATCCGCAGCCGACCAGGCAAGGTTCTCACCCGCGCCATTCATGCGCAGCCAGGCGTCACCCGCTCCGGGCTCGGTCATGGCGATCCAGCGTCCGTAGTCGTCCAGCTCCTGCCCCGGTGTCTGGGCAAAGAGGTTATAGGCGATGCGCAGGCTCAGCTGACCTTCGCGGTGCAGCTCTTGAACCACATCGTAGTCTTCGGGGTAGTTCTGCCCGCCGCCGCCGGCATCGATGACGGAAGTCACGCCAAGGCGGTTCAGTTCGCGCATGAAGTGGCGGGTGGAGTTTACCTGATCCGCGCGCGGCAGCTTCGGCCCCTTTTCCAGTGTCGAATAGAGGATCAGGGCCGATGGCCGGGCGACCAGCATGCCGGTCGGATTGCCCTTTGCATCACGCTCTATTTCTCCACCGGGAGGGTTGGGCGTGTCCCGTCCGATGCCGAGAACCCTGAGTGCGGCACGGTTCAGCAATGCGCGCGCGTAGAGATGCAAGATGAAGACCGGCGTATCGGGGGCGGCCTCGTTGATCTCGTCCAGCGTCGGCATGCGACGTTCGGAGAACTGGAATTCGGACCAGCCGCCGATGACCCGCACCCATTGAGGTGCGGGCGTGTTGGCGGCCTGACGGCGAAGCATCGCCAGTGCGTCGGAAAGCGAGGGCACATTCTCCCACCGCAGTTCCATGTTGTAACTGAGGCCGCCCCGGATCACATGGGTGTGGCTGTCGTTCAGACCCGGAATGACCCGGCGCCCGCCCAACTCGATCACCTGAGTGTCGGGTCCGGCCAGAGGCGCGATGTCTCGCACCGCGCCGATCTCGGCGACAGCGCCGTCGCGGATCGCCAGTGCTTCCACTTCGGGATGCGCGCGGTCCAGCGTGGTGATGCGCCCGCCTAGAAGGATCAGGTCGGGTGCCTGCGCGGTCGGGTTCATTTCGCCGGCACCGGGTCGTGGCGCTGGCCCGTATGGACAGAGCGATGAGGTGCGCCATGTACCATCGTGTAGGCATAGTCCACACCCATGCCATAAGCGCCGGAATGTTCCCGTACGAGGTCCATGACCGCGTCGTAGGTGTCGCGCCGAGCCCAGTCGCGTTGCCATTCCAACAGCACCTGCTGCCAGGTCACCGGCACCACGCCCACCTGCATCATGCGCTGCATGGCGTAGTCATGTGCTTCTTTCGTGGTGCCGCCCGAGGCGTCGGCGACCATGTAGATTTCCAGATCCGTATCTCGCATGCAGGACAGTGCGAAGGTCAGGTTGCAGACCTCGGTCCAGAGACCCGAGACCACCACCTTGCCGGCGCCAGAGGTTGCATTGCCGAGTAGCGCATCACGGACCTTCTGGTCATCCCAGGAGTTCATCGAGCTGCGCTCCAGCAAGGGCGCTTCGGGGAAAACATCGAGGAGTTCGGGATAGGTGTGTCCCGAAAAGGCATCTGTCTCCACCGTCGTGATCGTGGTCGGCACATCAAAGATGCGCGCAGCCTTGGCGAGGCCCACCGTGTTGTTCTTCAACTGCTGGCGGTCGATGGATTGCACGCCGAACGCCATCTGCGGCTGGTGGTCGATGAAGATCATCTGGCTATTCTGCGGGGTAAGGACGTCGAGTTTCGACATGGAGTGTTCCTTGAACATGAGGTGGTGGCCGGACCCTCACGGGGTGGGGATGAAAGGGCCCGGCCGAAGCCGCGGAACCGGGGTCGGGATGCCGCGGTCCGCGGACAGCTCAACCGGCGACGAACGCCAGAAGATCGGCGTTCAACACGTCGGCGTTGACGGTCAGCATCCCGTGCGAATAGCCGGGATACGTCTTGAGCGTGCCATTCGACAGAAGCTCGACCGACTTCAGCGCGGCGGCTGCGATCGGCACGACTTGGTCATCCTCGCCATGCAGCACCAGTGTCGGGACAGTGATCGCCTGAAGGTCTTCGCTCTGATCTGTCTCGGAAAAGGCCTTGATGCCGTCGTAGTGGGCCTTGGCTCCGCCCATCATGCCTTGACGCCACCAGTTCTGGATAACGCCCTCGTGGATGGTCGCGCCTTCGCGATTGAAACCGTAGAATGGCCCGGCCGGAACATCGCGGAAGAACTGCGCCCGGTTCGCGGCCAGTGCGGAACGGAAGCCATCGAAGACCTCGAGCGGCGTTCCCTCGGGATTAGCGTCGGTCTGCAGCATGAGCGGCGGCACGGCGGAGACCAGCACAGCCTTGGCGACCCTACCGGCAGGCTGACCAAACTGTGCAACATAGCGGGCGACTTCGCCCCCGCCGGTGGAGTGGCCGATGTGGACCGCGTTGGTCAGATCGAGTGCTTCGACAACGGCAAAGGCGTCGGCCGCGTAGTGATCCATGTCATGGCCAGTCGCAACCTGCTCAGACCGGCCGTGGCCACGTCGGTCATGCGCCACGACGCGGTAACCCTTCGACAGGAAGAACAGCATCTGCGCGTCCCAGTCATCCGAGCTGAGCGGCCAGCCATGGTGGAACACGATGGGCTGGGCGTCCTTCGGGCCCCAGTCCTTGTAAAAGATCTGAACGTTGTCCTTGGTGGTGACGAAACCCATGGTGTCGGTCCTTTCCGGGAGGTTTGGGAGGGGTGGGTCCTCCGCCAGCGCGAAACGTGGCGGGATGGTCAACGCTGCGGTCAGTGCTGCGCCCGCAAGCAGGGTCTGACGGCGGTTGAGATTGGGATTTTTGGGGATCGGTTTCGTCATCATGGAGCCCTTGCTGCGATGGAGAGGTAAATCATGGTGCCGAGGGCCCTTCCTCTGGAGCCGCCCCGCGCGAACCCTGCGGTCCGCCAGGCAAGTGTCCGAACAGGTGGGGATGGCAGGTCCCGCGGTACCAGGCGGCATCTATGGCTCCGTGGCGCCAGCACTGACGAAGAAGCGGCACGGCTTGTTCACCGATCAGGATGCCGAGCAAGCCGAGCAGCGCGATCATTGGAGGAGCCGGTGACCGGACGTGAAGCAGGCTGTAAACCGCGCCGACCAATACGCCGGCCGCGAGAGAGGCGAGGTAGAGTCGCATGGGCTGATCTCCGGAATTGAGGGGGCTCAGTGTTCTGGCAGAGACAAGTGGCTCGCGGGCCCTGCGGGCTTGGCAGTCGTTTCGCCAATAAGTGTAGCGAGCTGCGCCAGGGCGCTCTTGTCTCTGGTGCTCCATTTTTTGACGAAAGGATCGCAAAGCGTCGCTGCCGATCCCGAAACTCTGGGTTTGGTCGCGGGTTCGGGGCTAACACTGTGTCGGGAGGATTGGTCCTGGTGAGCCTGCTTTCCCCCGGATAGCCAGCCCGGTCGCCAAGAGGTGCGCGAGATGTCGAGAAACTCAACGACAAGCAATGATCGAATGGAGTATCTACGAGTCCGCGAGGCGCAGACGGTCCGGGCAGCCGTGCTCGACAAAGCTATAGTCTCGGCATCCAGGCTGAGCCGCGACACGCCGAACCATGGCTATGTCGATCAGCATGTGGCGGAGGATGCGTTCATGCTCTGCTACCAGCTGAAAGACTACGAAGGCGATCTTTGGGTCGATGGGAAGAACGTCGCGCTGGATGGTCTGCGGCAGGGCGCGTTCAGCTTCTACGATTACAATCGGTCGTGGCAGGCGAACATGCGCTCGAACTTCGATTGCGTGAACTTTCACATCCCGCGAGTGGCGATCACCGCGCTTGAAGAGGACCTTGGGCCACGTCGGATCGAGACGCTGACGCCTGCACCGGGAGAGAATGTCTCCGATCCGATTGTTCGGGGATTGGTCGGTGCGCTGATGCCCGCCTTTGCAAATCCTACGGAGGCCAGCCTGCTCTTTCTGGACCATGTTGGCTTCGCCCTTTGCTCCCATCTGGCGGTGCGCTACGGCGACGTGAGGGCAAGGCCGTCGCCGGTCTCTCGGGGGCTGGCACCCTGGCAGATTGCGCGGGCAACCGAGATGATCGATGCGCAACTCGACGGAACACTCACGGTTGCGGAGATTGCCGAAGCCTGCCGCCTATCTCCTTCACATTTCACCCGCGCGTTCAAACTTTCGACTGGCATGCCGCCCTATCGCTGGATGACCCAGCGCCGGGTCGAAAAGGCGCGGGACCTGCTGGCAGCGAGCCGGATGTCACTCAGCGATATCGCTCTGACCTGCGGGTTCCTTGATCAGAGCCATTTCACCCGCGCGTTCACGCGGGCCGTGGGGACATCGCCGGGACGTTGGCGCCAGACATTGCGAAGCTAAGATGCCGTCTCACGATGAAACTTGAGACCAGGAGCGTGACGGGGCAAACCCTCGCCCAGTCTGGACCTGCGCCATGTGCCTGGGCTTTCACCCATGATCCCGGAGAAGACCCGCGTCAGATGGCTCTGATCAGCGAAGCCGCACGCGAGGGCGATCTCGGAAATTGGCGTATGGGTGCGAAGAAGGTCGCACGCGCGTGCGACGCGATACTCCGCCAGCCAGCGCAGCGGCGACTTCCCGAAGCTCGTTTTGAAGGCCTTGTTGAAATAACTCCGCGATAGTTCACAGGCGATCGCAAGGTCCTCCAGAGAGAAATGCCCGGTGATGTTGGCCGCCAGGAATTCGGTGGCGCGAGCTTCCTGCCACGGCGCGAGCCCGCCCTTGCGTATCGAGGGAAACGTCAGCCCGCCGTAGCGCTGTGTGAGGTGGGCGAGGACTGCAAAGCCCATCTGATCAAGGAAAAGTTGGCTGGCTGCTCCGGGACCGTCGAACACAGGTATCAGCGCCTGTGCCAGCCCGTGAAGCGACGGGTCCGGCATCCCATGCGTTCCGCGCAAGCAGGTGAACTCGGGCCGTCCTGCAGCGGCCGCAAAGTCGCGTATCTCGGTGAGGGGAATGCGAAGGACGATCGCGTCAACATCCTTGGGGTAGTCGAAGCGCCAGCACGGACCGCTTTCCCTGACAAAAAGAGCGCCTTCGGGCAGAGGTCCGTCTGACACCAGCCGATTGTCGCGCCACAAGCGATGGCGCGGCAGCGGCCGCATGTGAATTTCGACCGAATAGCCGTCAACATGGAGCCTCGCGGGGCACGGCACTCCTTCAGTCGGAGAGTGCCGCAGCCGCGAGACTGTCATCGACGACAGGGTGAGCGCCGGGATGGTTTCATGCAGGACGTAGGTCATTGAAGAGGTCCTCTGCACGAACAGTCCGGGCTCATACATCCACGGCAGGCCCTGGTCTTCTGTGGGGCATTCGCGAGGTCCGGCAGGCCATAGGTGTGGACGAGGTGCGCGCAGAGTGCCATCGCGAGATGCTTGAGAAGTGGGGCTTGGACATCCAGCTGGTTGAAGAGCGGCAAGAGCGCATCGGCAAGATGCGCGATCACCGGGTCTTTCTTGCCGCGCAGGCATGTCAGGCGCGCGCTTCCTGTGCCCGAAAGCTGTGCCACATTCATGAGCAGCGCCTTGGGGCAGACAAAGGTAATTGCACGGAGGTCCGTCTGCAGCGAAATCGCGGGGCCGGTTTCCATGTCGACAAGGCAGATCGATTGCGCGGCATAGACCCGGGATGGCTGGCGCGTCCCGTCGGGCAGGATGTCGGCATGCGTTGCCGACTCCAGGTAGATCATCAGGAAGTAAGCTTCGAGGTTCGGCAGGAATATGTCTTGTCCCTGCGAATTGAAGCGCCGTGTCTCGATCAGGTTTGCCGTAAGTGCGAGCCCATCATTCGGGTGGATGGAAAGGCAGGGAGATGATGGAAGTCCGAAGTACCGCCCAATGTCGCAGTTCGCCTCATTCGACGATGTCATGCCGGCGCTCCGTTCGGTAGGTCCTGCTACGCCCAAAGAGGGCATGTGTCCTTTCCGGGCGTGTGGGGCACTCGAGGTCGGCACCCGAAGAACTTTCAGAAGACTATAATCTTGGCGCGGCAGGGTCTTGTCGATTCCTGCCGCGCTGTGCGGTGCCGAGGTGAGGGGCGCCGCACCGATCATCCGGTCAGCAGGTCCGCCAGTGCGGTGATCTCGCCTTGGCGGATTTCATGGCCACCGTCATGGACCTCGACCCGCACCTCGGCACCTTGCGCTTCGAACCAACGCAAAAGGCGGTCGCTCAGCGGCCAGGGGCAGATCGGATCGCGGCGTCCGGCAGTGACCAGCACGCGCCGGCCGGCAAGATCGGCTGGTGCAGGTTCCCACGGGATCAGCGGGTGCAGCAGGCCGATCCTCTCGAAGAGCTCGGGATGCGCCATCACCACCGAGGCAAGAATATTGGCACCGTTGGAATAACCGAAGCCATAGACCGGAGCGTCCGGATTGGCGGCTTTGTGCGCGGCGATGAAGGCCGCCATCCGTTCGGTTCGCAGCGCGAGGTCGTCCATGTCATAGACGCCTTCGCCGGTGCGTCGGAAGAAGCGCGCGGCGCCGCCTTCCGAGACGTCTCCCCGGGGCGAGACGATGCCCGCGCCGGGGTGGATCTGCCGGACCAACTCGAAAAACTGGTTCTCGTCTCCGCCAGTGCCATGAAAGGCGAAGATCAGCGGCGCTCCAGGATCGGGGGCACGGGAGCGGGTATGGTAGTTCAGGGTCTGGGTCATGGCGATCAGCCTCCGATGGCGGGCAGAAGTTCTTCT
This sequence comes from Roseobacteraceae bacterium, assembly GCA_048381755.1. GTDB lineage: Bacteria > Pseudomonadota > Alphaproteobacteria > Rhodobacterales > Rhodobacteraceae > Salipiger. The sequence continues at coordinate 33,898 of JBLXGS010000007.1, read as the reverse complement.
ATCTTGCCGCGGTACGGCTCATATCGGGTCGGCAGCTTCAGCGCCTGCCCGAGGTTTGCGGTGTCCTCGTCCCGGTCGAAACCGGGCTCGTTGGTGGCGATCTCGAAGAGCACGCCTCCGGGGGTGCGGAAGTAGATCGCCCAGAAGTAGTCCCTGTCGATCACCGGGGTCACCTGGTAGCCGGTGTCGAGCAGCGCGTCGCGCACCCGCAGCTGGGCCGCGCGGTCCTCGACTGCAAAGGCGATATGATGCACCGATCCTGCACCCTGCGCCGCGGTCTGCCCGCCGGGCACGGCCTCTAGGTCGATGGTGTCGGCGGCATTGCCGCCCTCGATGCGGTAGCGCGTGACGGCACCGTCGGTCTCGTCCTTCTGGTAGCCCATAAAGGACAGCAACTCGGCGGTGGCGGCGCTGTCGCGCAGTCGCATCCGGGCGCCGTGAAAGCCGAGGATGCCGGCATCTTCGGGCACGCCGGCACCGGTCCAGGCGGTGCGGCCGCGATCAGGGCTTTCCACCAGCGCGAAGCCGTCGCCATCGGGGCCGGCGAACTCAAGCCGTGTCTCGCCGAGGAAGTTGCTCTCGGTGAGCCCGGTCGCGCCCTTGGCGGCGAGCCGATCCTTCCAGTAGCCAAGCGCGCCATCGGGCACGGCGAACTCGGTCACGCCGACCTCGCCGGTACCGCGACGCCCGCGGGGCATCTGGCCGAAGGGAAAATAGGTCATCACCGAGCCGGGGGTGCCGATCTCGTCGCCGTAGTAGAGGTGGTAGACCTCGGGCGCGTCGAAGTTGACGGTCTTCTTGACCCGGCGCAGGCCGAGCGTGTCGGTGAAGAAGTGGTTGTTCTCCGCCGCGTCCGCCGCCATCGAGGTGACGTGGTGCAGCCCTTTGATGTCCGTGATCATCTCGATCTCCATCTGGTGTGTGTCTGTTGCATCCAAGATAGGGGTCACGATAATTTTCAGGAATAGAAACTAACTGGCATTTACTATTACGCTAGATCGCAACAATCTGGCGGGATGCAGACCATCAAGCCGATCCGCGTTTTTCTTGAAGTCGTCGAGCAGGGCAGTTTTGCCGGGGCCGCCCGCAGCCTGCGGATGACCCCGGCGTCGATCACCAGGATCATTGCCCAGCTCGAGGAAGACCTCGGCCAGCAATTGCTGCTGCGCACGACGCGGCAGGTCTCGCTCACCGGGGCAGGGGCCATGGTCGCGGCGCGCTACCGCCCGGTGCTCGAAGAGTTCGACAGGGTGACAGAGGAGGTCACGCGCACGACGAGGCCCGACCGGGGGCGGCTGGCAATCAACGCGCCGATGTCGTTTGGCATGCGGCTCATGCCGGGTCTGGTGGCGAGCTTCCGGCTGGCTTATCCGCATATCTCGCTCGACGTGCATCTCACCGATGTGCTGGTGGATATCCTCGAGGCAAACTGCGATCTCGCGATCCGCATCTCGGACCCGCCGGCGGACAAGTCGACGATCTGGCGTCGGATCTGTCAGGTGCCACGGCAGGTGGTCGCCGCGCCCTCGCTGTTTGATCGCATCCCGCGCCCGGAGACCCCCGAAGAGCTGCTGTCCGAACATTGCCTCTCCTACGGGCATGGCGGTGCGGCCGAAACCTGGACTTTCACCCGCGGCGGCCAGCGTCGGACGCTTCGTGCGGGGACCGATGTCATGTCGAACAACGGCGAGTTCCTCTATGAGATGGCGCTCTCGGGAAACGGCATGGTTAACCTGCCGGATTTTCTGGTCCGCGACGGGCTGGCTTCCGGCTCTCTTGAGGTGGTTTTGCCCGAGTGGCAGCTGCCTCCGCTCAACCTCATGCTCTACTATCCGCCCTATGAGAAACTTCCGCCGCTGGTCGGAACTTTCACCGATTTCTTCGAGGCCTACATCTGCGACATCGACAGTTTCGAATTCTGAGGTGCGCATGGCGTCGGTGGAGCCTGGCTGATGATGACGTCAAGGAATGAGGTGCCTGCAGGACTTGAGGGCCTGCTCGATGCTGGCGCGGTTTCGGTCATTCTGCCTGAACCTTGCGCACGAAGCGCCCGAAGCGGAGTTGTAGCAGCACTGCCAGTGTTGCAAGGGCAGCGCCGACGACACTCACCAACGTCCAACCTCCGTGGCTGTAGGCTGCGCTTGCAAGTCCCGACCCGAAGGCACCGCCGAGGAACATGGTCCCCATGAACAGTGTGGTGACGCGGGCTCGGATATCGGCGCCCAGGGCAAAGGCGACGTGCTGGTTCGAAATTAGTGCGGCCTGAACCGCGAAATCCAGTACCACGACACCCAGGATAAGACCGGCCAGGCCTGACCAGACCCCGAAAATGACCCAGGCGGCGAGCGTGAGGACGGCGCCAGCCAGGATAACTGGCTTCGGGCCCTGGCGGTCTGCAATCCGACCTGCCAGGGGCGCAGCAGCGATTCCGACGAGTCCGATCAGCCCGAAGAGACCCGCGGCATCGGCGCCAAGACCGAAAGCGGGGCCGTCGAGGTAGAGCGCGAGCACTGTCCAAAAAACCGAGAACGACGCGAAGAGCAGTGCTTGGGTCAGGGCCGCGACACGAAGGACAGGATGTGCCCGCCAGATTCCGGCAAGAGAGTGCAGCAACCCGAGATAGCGCGTGCCCCTCTGTACGGGCTCGCGGGGGAGAAGCCGGGCGAGCACGAGCCCAGCCACCGCAGCCACCGGTACGGCTATCGCGAACATCTGACGCCAGCCCCAGAATTCGCCGACCAGCCCTGCCAGCGTCCGGCTCAGTAAAATGCCGGTCAATAGCCCCGCCATCACCGTGCCGACAACGGAACCGCGACGTTCAGGGCTGGCCAGGTGTGCCGCGAAGGGAACGATCTGCTGCGCGACCGTCGCGGTAGCTCCGACGAGGAGGGAGACAGCGACCAAGGCGCCGCCGCTTGGTGACATTGCGGCAAGAAGAAGTGCAATGGCGAGGGCGAAAAACTGGAAAAGGATCAGGGTTCGGCGCGGCAGGACATCGCCGAGTGGCACCAGCAGCACGAGCCCCGCGGCATAACCTAGCTGCGTTGCGATGGGCACGAGCGCAGTCATGCCTGCGCCAAACTCGGCCTGAATGATCTCCAGCATCGGTTGGTTGTAGTAGATGTTCGCCACGGCGGCCCCGGCCGCAATGGACATGGCAATCAGCAGTCCGCGCGAAAGCTTTGCTGGAGGATGCGAAGGAACGGCAGCCGCAGCGTCTTGAAAGACTGAGGTCATGGGGTTCTCCAGAAGACGGTTGGATCACAAAGCGTGAATTCGCTTGTCCGGAGATAACGAATGCAGCCTACTATCAGTAGATAGGCATTCTGATCTTCCCGTATATCATATGGAGGTATAATGGACCTCGCCAATGTCTCTGTCTTTGTCCACGCTGTGCGGCTCGGGAGCCTTGCCGCGGCGTCGCGGCACATTGGCCTTGCCCCCATGGCCACGTCACGCCGCCTAGCTGCGCTGGAGGCCGAACTCGGCAAGAGGCTCCTGCATCGCACAACGCGCGCGCTCTCGCTAACTGCGGAAGGCGAGACGTTCCTGCCGCATGCACTTGCGATGCTGGATCATGCCGAAGCGGCAGTTCGGGACCTCGGCGATGCATCGGCGGGCGCACGAGGGTGCTTGCGGGTAACGGCCTCTGGACCCTTCGGCCGGAAAATGATCTCGCCGATCCTTCCGGATCTCCTTAGGGACAATCCTGATCTGAGTGTCGATCTCAATCTTTCCGATCGGGTCGAGGACATCGTTTCGAAGGGCTGGGATGTCGCCATACGGATTGCGCCGCTGCGTGAGAACGGTCTCGTCGCGAAGCGTCTGGCTGCCAGTCCGCGTGTGCTCTGTGCTGCACCCTCTTACATTGCGGACCATCCGGCCCCTTCGGTGGTCTGCGATCTCGTGGAGCACGATTGCCTCGCAACTTCGGGCACGAGGCACTGGAGCTTCGTCCGGGCAGGAGACAGCATTCAGCAGGCGGTTTCGGGTCCAATTGCGTCTTCGTCGCTCGAGGTGCTGCACGATGCCTGCCTGCGCGGTTTGGGGATCGGCCAGTTCTCGACATGGTACATCTCTGAGGATCTCGCGGCGGGGCGCCTTGTACCCATTGCGCTTGGCGATGCGACCTGCCGGGCGCTCGACATCTGGGCCGTCTACCCGTCCGCGAGCATGGTGCCGCAGCGGGTGCGGGTGTTCATCACCGCGCTGTCGCATCGGCTTGCTTCTGAGGCCGGCGATTTTCAGCTGTGAAACCTGCCGCACTAACACCGGATAGGACAGTAGAGACCAGCGCAAGGATGGTATCGCAGGTGCCGTAGACCTCCGCGGTGCGCTCGAGTCCGAAGCGCCCCGTTGCGAGACCTGCGAGGATGACCGGCAGGCCGCAGGCGATGTAGTATACGATATAAAATGTCGCCAGAAGCCCGGCGCGATCATCGGCTGAGGCGTGGGGCGGAAGCCCTCGGAATGCGCCCGAAAAGGATCCGCTGGAACCGTAACCACGCATCACCCTCCTCTTTTCAAACCCGCAGGCCTCGGCCGAAATGGACCGCCGCCATTCCATTGCGCATCAGTCGATCGCCGCCTCGATCGCATCAAGCAGCGCGTCGGGATCCACCGGCTTGGTGAGAAACTGTCGGGCGCCTCCGCTCAGAGCACGCGCTCGCGCGGCATCTGTCGGATAGGCGGTCATGACGATCACGGGCTTGTACCATCGACGCCGGACAAGTTCGTCCTGCAGGTCGACGCCGGACATCCCGGGCATGTGCAGGTCGGTGACGATGCAATCGAGACCTTGGGCACCATCGTAAGCCAGCAGGTCCTCGGCGGCGGCAAAACCGATGCCGTTCATGCCAGCCGACCGAAGCAGACTGTCGAGACTACCGCGCACGCCCGGATCGTCGTCCACGATCGCTATCAAGTATGGCTGCACGACACTACGACTCCATTGCGGTGCGGACAGGCCCGTCGATCATGTTGACGTAGCTCCGGAACGGATGAGTGCGAGACATACCTAGATGCTATATCGGCTGATGCTCTCGTCCCGCACGCCGAGTTCCTCCGCCATGCGCACGAGGTCGGCGAGACTTTGGGCGGCCATTTTGCGCATGACATTGCCGCGGTGAATCTTGACCGTGATTTCGCTCAGGCCAAGGTGTGCTGCCACCTGCTTGTTCATCAGACCGGTGACGACCAGCGCCATCACTTCCTTTTCGCGTGCCGTCAGGCAGTCATAGCGCTGCCGCAGCCCGGCGCTTTGCGCTGCGTCCCGGCGCTGGCTTGTACTCAGCGCGAGGGCAGCCGCCACAGCCTCGAGCAGCTGCTCGTCGCCGAAGGGCTTGGGAAGGACATCGACCGCGCCTGCGCGCATTCCGCGGACTGTCATGGGAATGTCTCCATATCCGGTGATCAGGATAACCGGAACCGGAGCCGACTGCTCGGCAATGCGTTCCTGAAAATCGAGACCGTTTTCGCCGGAAAGGCGTATGTCGAGGACCAGGCAGTTGGGTTCCTCGAGCCTTTCCGTGCTCAGAAAGGCGGCAGTGCTTTCAAAGAGCCGGACACGATGCCCAGCCGAGCGCAGCAGGCTTCCAATCGAGGCGCGCACGTCCGCGTCGTCGTCAATCACGTCCACGCATCCGGATGTCACGTCACTGGTCATTTTGCCGCCCTTTCCGCCGCTTCGATTTCCGGCAGCCGGAACCGCATGGACAATCCGCCGTGCTCATTCGGTTCGGCGCGTAGTGTTCCTCCTTGCTGCTCGATGATCGAGCGACAGATCGTAAGCCCCATGCCCATGCCATTATGCTTGGTGGTGAAAAACGGTTTGAACAGGGTCTCGGGAGCGCGGCCGCAGAGGCCGGGGCCCCTGTCGCTCACGGCGAGTTCGACGAAATGGCCTTCGGAATAGGCCGTGACCGTGATCTGTTTCTGGTCGGCTGCCGTGTCGGACATCGCATGGGTGGCGTTGAGGATCAGGTTCATCAGAACTTGCTGAACCTGCACGCGGTCCGCGACCACCTTTGGAAGATCGGGCGACATCGCAGCACGAAGCGTGACATTCGCCGCCCTTAGCTCGCGGGCAAGCAAAGCCGTGGTCTCGGCAAAGACCTGTGTGACGCACACCTCTGCCCGGTGCGGGTCCGCTTTGCGGGACAGATCGCGGATTCCGGCAATCACGTCGGCGGCGCGCGATCCGTTATGGGCGATCTGGTCCAGGCAATCGAAGACTTCGAAGGCCTCCGGAGCCTCGCGCTGCAACCAGCGGCGGCCTGACTTGGCGTAGTTTATGACTGCCGAGAGTGGCTGATTGACCTCATGGGCGATCGACGCGGCGATCTGGCCGAGAGTCATGACCCGCGCCATGTGGGTGAGCTCCGCGTGAGATTCCGCCAGTCTTTGCTGGTTGCGATTGCGCTCCGTAACATCGATGGCCGTCACCAGCACGCGCTTCCAATCGGAGGCTCCAGCCGGAAGTGATATTCTCAGGACAACGTCGGTCACGTCTCCTGCAAGAGTGACGAACTGGGTCTCGACCTCGACGGGGTTTGTTCCGGCTCGGAGCGCGCGGAAGATCTCGTCCTGAATGTCTGCGGCACCCTCGGTGTAGTGCGGCGCGATGCTCTTGCCGACCAAATCTGCACCGCTGCGATAGCCGAAGAGCTTGGCCGCTTGCAGGTTGGCATTGCGCACGCGTGACTGCGCCGCGGCGTGGCGCACGCACTCGGGGGAGGGGCCAGCCGGATTTCGCAATGCGCGCAAAGCCGGGGACCAGTCGGATTCCCAGATCGGGAAACCGGCGGCGTCGAAGATCGTGGCATAACGGGCATCCGCTTGGCGCCGAGCTTTTGCAGTCGAAATCTGGCTTGCGCAGAGCAGGCTAGTCACGAGAATGGCGACGAGGCTAACACCGAGCCGCATCGCCGGAGACCCGAGCGGGGCGCTGCCATGGCTGATGACATATCCCGTAAGCGCCAGTGCGGCGCAGAAGGCGCCACAGGCCAAGACGAGCCTCTGCGAACCGCTGCGCGCTGCAATGACGACAACGATGGTGTAGAGAACGGCGACTGCGCCCTGGAGTGGCGACAAAACGTCCAGCGCGAAGATGACGAGCGCAAGCGCCATCGCTGCGGAGGAGTGAAACGTGGCTCGAATGGCAGCGGGAGATCTGCCTGTGGTCCCGAGGAGCCCACGCAAGATCACCGGCAAACCCTCCTTCAAGCGCATTCCGCTGTGGCGCGTCGATGGACGCGATGGTCGGTCCTTCGCTAGCATCACCACCGCTCTTGGGCCATCAACAAGGCAAATCTCAGGCCGGGATTGGCGTTCTCCCAATGGGGTTGCCCGCCAAGTTGGCGCGATGTCGCCTCGATCAGGTCATGTCCAAGCCCTTTGCCCGGTGCCGGTCTCTCTGGCTTGGCTCCGTGGTCCTCGACGACCAGCCGGCTGACCCCATCGCGCCCGGCACGGAGCAGCACGAGAATGTCGCCCGGATCGTCGGCATCGTAGGCATGCTTGGCCGCGTTCATCACCAGTTCGGTGACCAGAATGCCGGTGAGGGTCACTGCTTGGGCCGGCAACACGACGGGATCTGCGAAAAGGCTCAGACGGCGGTGTGCGGGCAGGGCCGTGGAGAAAGTGCTGCAGAGCCGCGCGAGGTAGGCGGCAAGGTCCACCTCTTGCGTTGCGTCGCTGACCTGCAAAAGGCGATGCATGTCGGCGATTGCCGAGAGACGCGTCTGGGTCCGCAGCAAGGCCAGCCTTCCTTCGCCGGGATGCAGGGTCCGCAGCTCACGCGAGATCAGCGCGGAAAGAATCTGAAGGCTGTTCGCTATGCGATGATGCGCTTCGGCGGTACCGCTGGGAGCCTCGATCGGCGGAAGGATGGTGCCGGAAATCGGATCGCGCTCATGCTGGCCGGGGCGGAATGGACGCATCAAATTCTCCTGTGCCGGAATTCGGGCTCACCGCCACATTCCCGGGTTCCTTACGGCGTGTCGATCATACGCAGGTATGTGCAGGACCGGTGCCCGTGCCGGGAAGAACCAAACCTTCGTATGATTTTGCGAGTGGTTCTGGTCAGGCGATGCTCTGCATAGGAACGTGGCGCAGTCCGGCGCCCGTACTTCCCGGGCTTCGCTACGTGTGTGCCCGCCCTGACGATGGAGCCAGCAAATGACACTCAAGGAAAAAACCCGCACCGCTGCGCAACGCCAGCTTGGTCTGCGCAGCGACCTTTCCCCCGACGCGACCAGAGATGTGGCCGCGGGGTTGAACCGGCTTCTAGCCGATACCTTTGCGCTTTACCTCAAGACCAAGAATTTCCACTGGCATCTGAGTGGGCCGCATTTCAGGGACTATCACCTGATGCTCGATGACCACGCCGGTCAGTTGATCGCGATGACCGACCCCCTTGCTGAACGCGTCCGCAAGCTCGGGCAGACCACGCTCCGATCCGTTTCGGACATCGCCAATCGGCAGAGTATCCTCGACAATGACGCGGACTACGTCGACCCCAGCGATATGATGGCCGAATTGCTGGCGGACAATCGTCAGTTCCTGGCGGAGCAGCGCCGTGTCCACGGCTTGTGCGATAGCGCAGCCGACGTAGCCGGTGCCAGCCTGCTCGAGAATTGGATCGACGAGGCCGAAAACCGCGTCTGGTTCCTCTTCGAAATCGGCAGAACGGCGACTTTGCGCTGAGCAGGAAAATACGGGCGAACGCTGTTGACCCGTTCCGCCCGAGACCGTCAAGGCGCGGCACATGATCCCATGTACGAGAGCCTCAATGGGTCATCTTGCAAGTCTGGTGCCGAGCCAATCGAGGAACACCGCAAGGCGCCGTAGTCCCGAAGTACGGGTGAGGTAGAGGGCCGTGATGTCCAGCGGTTCGGCGATCAGGAGATCGGGAAAGAGCTGCACCAGCCGCCCTGCAGCGATATCCTCCGCCACCATGAACTCCGAAAGCCGTGCGATGCCCATTTCACCGAGAATGAGGCTGCGCACGGCTTCTCCGTTTTCCGCATGGACCGATGCCGGGACGGTGACCGGTTCGGAGACCCCCTCAAACCGCAGATTGTTGATATGTGACGGCGAGGTAAAACGAACCTGGGTTAGTCGGGCAAGGTCTTCGGGATGGCCCGGCCAGCCCGTGCGGTCGAGGTAGCCGGGCGCCGCGACCAGGCGCCAAGGTGTCGTGCCAAGCGGGCGCTGCAACATCTCGCTATCGTTGAGAGGACCAAAGCGGATCGCCACATCCGCATGGCTGTCGATGAGGTCCACGGGCCGGTCCGTCATGTCAAGAGTGACTTCGACCTCGGGGTAAAGCGCGTGGAACTCACAAAGCCTCGGTGCAATCACGTGCAGCGTGAAGCCCACCGGCGCGTTTACACGCAACGGGCCGCGCGGTGCGCGCCCTCGCGCCGCAAGGTCGGTGAGCGCCTCGGTCCGGGTGACGATGTCCTGCGCCGCGATGAGCAGATCGCGTCCCTCGGGGGTCAGTTCGATGGCGCGGGTGCTGCGGCGCAAGAGCGTGACGCCAAGCTGCGCTTCTAGGCGGGTGACCGTACGGCTCAGCGTCGAAGGGGCCACGCCAAGGTGCCGTCCGGCTTCGGCAAAGCCGCCGGCCTCGATAACCGCGATGAAGGCCGCTAGCTCGCGGGTCTGAGGTAATTCGTGCATTCTGCGCAACGAGCCTTTGCCAACCTGTCTGTTCACGCAAAAGCGTAGTGGAGCCATCTTGCCGGCGAAAGTCGAAACAGGAGACCTCCCATGCCCCTTGCTCTCTGGGCGCTGACCATCAGCGCCTTTGCCGTCGGCACGACCGAATTCGTGATCGTTGGCCTCATCCCTACCATCGCCGCCGACCTTGGCGTGTCGTTGCCGTCGGCCGGACTGCTGGTCAGCCTCTATGCGCTCGGAGTGACCATCGGTGCCCCCGTGCTTACCGCCCTTGCCGGGCGCATGCCGCGCAAGGCGCTGCTGCTGGCGCTGCTGATGCTTTTCGTCGCCGGCAATGCCTTCGCGGCCTTCGCGCCCGGCTACAACAGCCTGATCGCCGCGCGCTTCCTCACCGGCTTGGCGCATGGCGTATTCTTTGCCATCGCCTCGACCATCGCCACCGACCTCGTGGATCGTGAAAAGGAAAGCTCTGCCATTGCACTGGTCTTCCTCGGTCTGACCGTCGCACTGGTCACCGGCGTGCCACTGGGCACATGGATCGGCCAGAGTTTTGGCTGGCAGTCGACCTTCCTTGGGGTGGTCGTGCTGGGCACTATCGGGCTGATCGCCTCTGCGCTGCTGGTACCGTCCAACCTGCGCCGGGGTGCGGCACCCGGACTGCGGGCGCAGGCCAGGGTGCTGACCTCGCCGCGGTTGCTGCTCGTCTATCTGATCACTGCGATCGGCTATGGTGGCAACTTCATCGCCTTCACGTATCTCGCCCCGATGCTGACCGACGTGACCGGCCTTGGCGCCGGGGCGGTGAGCCTGGTGATCCTGCTCTATGGTGCCTCCGTTGCGGTGGGCAACATCCTTGGCGGCAAGCTGGCTGACCGCCTGGGCGCCGTGCCTGCGCTGACACTGATCTTCAGTGGGCTGACGGTGGTGCTGCTGGCCCTTGGCCTTGTGCTGAGCTCGCCCGTGGCGACGATCATCGTAATCGCGATCTGGGGTGGCTTCGCCTTCGCCAATGTGCCGCCGCTTCAGGTCTACACCGTGCAGATCGCGCGCGAGGTGGCGCCGGACGCCATCGACGTGGCATCGGGGCTCAATATCGGAGCCTTCAACCTGGGCATCGCCCTGGGCGCCTGGGCCGGCGGCCTGATTGTCGAGGGCCTTGGCCTTGCAACCGCCCCGTTCCTCGGCGCCGCCGCCGTCGCCATCGGTGTGCTGCTGACCCGGCTGTCCGGTCGTTTCGACCGGGCCACTTCCCCTGTCCCCGCAGAATGAAAGGACCAACTTCATGACCATTCGCAAGATTGGCCCCGCCGGCATCCCCTCGCTCGGCCTCGGTACCTTCCGCATGAAACCTGGCGAGGCGCGTGAGATGACGCTGGCCGCCCTGTCCGAAGGCTATCGCCACATCGACACCGCCCAGGCCTACGAGAACGAGGCCGAGGTGGGTGAGGGGCTGCGCGCCTCGCCGGTGCCGCGCAGCGAGGTCTTTGTCACGACGAAGATCCTGCCGAAGGACTTCGCCGCGAGTGATTTCCGCAAGGCGACGGAAGCCTCGCTGAAATCGCTCGACACCGACTACATCGACCTGCTGCTGCTGCATTGGCCTTCGAAAGAAGTGCCTTTGTCCGAGACGCTGACGGTGCTGGATACTCTGATTGAGGAGGGAAAGGTGCGTTTCGGTGGAGTATCGAACTTCACCATCCCGATGCTTCTAGAGGCGCAGAGCATCCTGCAGGCGCCTCTCGCAGCGAACCAGGTGGAGCTGCACCCGTTCATTGAGCAGACGAAGCTAGAGTCCTTTATGCAGGGTGCAGGCATCCCACTCGAGGCCTATGCACCGCTGGCGCAAGGCAAGGTGATGGATGCACCCGTACTGACCGAGATTGCCGACACACATGGTACCAGCGCGGCGGCTGTCGCAGTAGCCTGGCTGCTGCACAAGCCACGTACCGTGGCGCTGCCGAAGACCGCCAAAGTGTCGCGCCTAGCGGACAATCTCGCGGCTTCCGCGCTTTCGCTGACAGTAGAAGAGATCGCGCGGATTGATGCGCTGGCGATCGCGGACGGACGGATAGTCTCACCCGAGGGACTCGCGCCCGAGTGGGATTGATCTGCGAGGACTGAAATGCTTGGCCTGCCCCGGAGCATCCGGGGTAGGCTCGCCGTCCTATAGCCTGAGCTGGCAAAGGCCGACCCCAAGGCACCCCAGCGTGAAATTGCTCCGATGAATTGTATCGTGGCGAGGGTTCAGATGTTGGCGGCAAAGGCGAAGTCTCTGGCGGGCTATCAGAAGATCTCTGCTTGGATTTCGTCCAAAGTCGCCGACACGACGGCGTTGTGATTGGGGGTGATACCCTCGGCAAAAGATTGTCGCGGTGCCGCCTAAGAGCCGGCGGATGAAACCGTGATTTGCGTGAGCGGCCATCCCAAGCTCGGGCGTAGATTTAGCCATTGAAAAACATCAATTTTCCTTGGGCAAAGATTGTTATGAACTTTCGATGTTGAAATAGGCCTGCGCAGAATGTGGGAATGTGCGGCCGGCAGGAATTTTAGAGTCCCGATAACAAGGGGCTTTCTAAACGTACAATGTTGAAAGATCCCTGTCCGAAACAGACGTTGTTCTGACATGCGCCACCGAGGCTCTTACGTCCGCCACAGTTGATGACTATGGAGGGGGAAGCTTACCCAAGGTTGCAGGAGACGACATGGCCGCAAGCCCGACCATTTCCGAAGGGCCGCGCAGGCCGCATCCGCTTGAGATCGGCGCGGCCCTCTGCGCCGGGGCGCTGCTCACGCTCATGCTGCTCAGCAATGGCATGATGGCGGCGCACACCACGCCGATCTTTGCCTCTCTCACGGCCCATGGCGTCGGCTCGGTGGTGGCGGCGCTGTTGTTGCTGGTCTTCTGGATTCGCTGGCCGGCGCGGCGCCGCGGCGCCTCTGGGCGCGCGCCGATCTGGGCCTATCTCGGCGGCATATCCGGGGCGCTCACGGTGATCATCTCGACGGTGGTGGTGAACTCGTCGCTGGCGCTGACCGGAACCATGGCGCTGGGCCTCGCAGGGCAGGTGGTTCTGGCGCTGCTCTTCGACTGCTTCGGTGCGCTCGGGCTGGAGCGTCGGCTGCCGCGCCGCAACGATATGCTGGCGCTGGCGTCGATCATCGCGGGCACCCTGCTGATCATCTTCGCACGGGGGAGCGCGGGATGATCTGGATGATCCTTCTCGGCATTTGCTCTGGCATGCTGGTGACGCTGTCGCGGCAGCTCAACGGGCGGCTGGCGCTATCGACCTCGGCGATGCAGTCCTCCTTCTGGAATCACTTTGTCGGCTTCGCCGTGCTGGTGCCCTGCGCGCTGATCGCCGGCAGCCTGTGGCCCGCCGAGGCGGCGACGGCGCATTGGTTCGCCTGGGTCGGCGGGGCGATCGGCGTGGTCTTCGTGGCCAGCGGAAGCTGGCTGATCCCGCGGCTGGGGGCGGCGCTGACCGGCGGGCTTCTGGTTGCCGGACAGATGCTGTCGAGCGTGGCGCTCGATTTGCTGCGCGGCGTCGATGCGATGCTCGCGCTGCAGCTTGCAGGGGTCTTGTTGATCCTCTTCGGGGTCTACCTGAGCCGCCGCGCCTGACCCCGCGCGCGTCAGACGCGTCCCGGCAAAGCTGCGGCGAGACTTGGCGCAGCATTTCCGACCAAAATACACGGCCTTGTAAGTTGACTGTTTTTGTAGTGATTGGTAGCGCAGATGCGACGCTGCCGCTCACTCGGTGGTGCAGGAACAGTCAGAGGCGACAAGACCATGAGCACTCCCCGGCAGATCTGGCCCGAGGCCTTCGAGAAACGCTACGTGGAGAAGGGCTACTGGCAGGGTGAGACCTTTGGCCAGATGCTCGACCGGCTGGACGCGAACTTCGGTCCGCGCCTCGCGCTCGTCGCGGGTGAGGCGCGCTGGAGCTACGCCGAACTGGCCCGCCGCGCCCGCATCGCCGCCGAGGGGTTTGCCGGACTCGGGCTGGAGCCGGGGGACCGGGTGCTCGTGCAACTGCCGAACCGGGCGGAGTTCCTCGCAACTATCTTCGGGCTGTTCTACGCCGGGCTTGTTCCGGTCTACGCGCTGCCCGCGCACCGCGAGACCGAGGTGCTGCATCTGGCATCCAAATCCGGTGCCCGCGCCTATGTGGTGGCGGACCGGCACGATGGCTTCGATTACCTGCCGCTAGCGCGCAAGGTGCTGGCCGAGGTCGATGCTGTCGAGCATGTGATCGTGACGGGCGAGGCCGCCGAATTCATCGGCTTCGACAACCTCGGTGACGAAGGGCTGACCGCCCCCGTCCCGCGCGACCCGCGCGAGGTCGCCTTCCTGCAGATCTCCGGCGGCTCCACCGGCCTGCCGAAGCTGATCCCCCGCACCCATGACGACTATCTCTACAGTGTCCGCGGCTCCGCCGAGATCTGCGGTCTGAGCGCGGAAAGCGTGTATCTCTGCGCGCTGCCCGCGGCGCATAACTTCCCGATGAGCTCGCCGGGATATCTCGGCGCGCTGCACGTGGGCGGCACGGTGGTGATGAGCCCCAATCCGCAGCCCGAGGTCGCCTTCCGCCTGATCGCCGAGCACGGCGTGACGATCACCGGCCTCGTGCCGCCGCTGGCGCTGCTCTGGATGCAGGCGGCACCGCGCAGCAAGCACGACCTGTCCAGCCTGCAGGTGCTGGGCGTCGGCGGGGCGAAGTTCATCCCCGAGGCGGCGGCGAAGGTCCGCCCTGTGCTCGGCTGCACGCTGCAGCAGGTTTTCGGCATGGCCGAGGGGCTGGTGAATTACACCCGGCTCGACGATCCCGAAGAGATCATCACCCACACGCAGGGCCGCCCGATCAGCCCCGACGACGAAGTTCTGGTGCTCGACGACGAGGGCCAGCCGGTGCCGGAGGGAGAACCGGGCAACCTCTACACCCGCGGGCCCTACACGATCCGCGGCTACCACGAGGAGCCCTCGGCCAATGCCCGCAGCTTCACACCGGACGGCTTCTACCGCACCGGAGACGTGGTGCGCCGCCTGCCCGGCGGCTACCTGGAGGTGCGGGGCCGGGCCGGGGATCACATCAACCGCGCGGGCGAGAAGATCTCGGCGGAAGAGGTCGAGGATCACCTGATCGCCCACGAGGGCGTCTTCGACGCCGCCGTCGTCGCGCTGCCCGACAAGTTCCTCGGCGAGAAGACCTGCGCCTTCGTCGTGCGCTCCGAGGAAGGGGAGGTCCAACCCAAGGACCTCAAGGCCTTCGTCCGCGGTCGCGGCATCGCCGAGTTCAAGGTGCCCGATCAGATCGTCTTTGTGCCCGCTTTCGAGACCACGGCCGTGGGCAAGGTCAGCCGCAAGGCGCTGCGCGCCGCGCTGAAAGAGAAATACCTGGAAAAAGGAGACGCCGCATGAGCCTCACGCAGGAGAAGATGCGCGCCGATATCGCCGAGGCGTTGGAGATCGCCCCCGAGGAGATCACCGCCGAGGCCAACCTCTTCGACCTTGGGCTGGATTCCATGCGGCTGATGTCGCTGGTCATGACCTGGCAGGACGAGGCCGAGGATGCGGACCTCTCGGAGATCTGGGAACACCAGACCTTTGCCGGATGGTGGGCCGTGGTCGCGGCCCAGCACGCCGGAGCCTGACATGGGGCCGGGGCGCGCGGCATTCCCGCTGACCGAGGCGCAGGAGGGCCTGTGGTACGCACAGGCGCTCGACCGCGCGAACCCGATCTTCAACTGCGGCCAGTACATAGAATTGCTCGGCCCGCTCGACGTGGCCCGTTTCACCCGCGCCTTTGACGCGGCGGTGGCGCAGAGCCCGGCTCTACGCCTGCGCTTCGGCATGGAGGGCGGCGCGCCGCGGCAGTGGCTGGCCGAGGCCGGGCCGCTGCTTGAGGTGGTCGACCTCTCGGGCTCTGACGATCCCGAGGGCGAGGCTCAGGCGCGTATGCAGGCCGACGGTGGGCGCGCCGTTGATCTCGCGCAGGAACAGGCGGGGCACTTCGTGCTCTACCTGCTCGGGCAGGAGCGCGCCTTCTGGTACGAGCGGATCCACCATCTCGCCACCGACGGCTTCGGCATCGTGCTGCTGACCAACCGGGTGGGTGAGCTCTACTCGGCGGAAGAGACTGGCAAGACCCCGAGCCCTTTCCCGGCACTCGCGCCGGTTCTGGAGGAGGACGCGGCCTACCGCGCATCTGACCGCCGGGCCGAAAATGCCGCCTTCTGGCAGGGCGAGATGCGCGGGCTGGAAACCGTGGCCGGTCCGGCCGAAGGGCGGGCGGTGACCTCGGCCCGCTTCGACCGCGCGCGGCTGGAGCTTTCCCCGGCGTTCTGCGAGGGGCTGAAATCCCTCGCGAAAGCGGCTCGGGTCGGCTGGCCCGATGCTCTGACCGTGCTGACGGCCGCCTATTTCTCGCGGGTCTCCGGGACGGGTGAGCGGGTTTTCGGCCTGCCTTTCATGGGCCGGATGGGCAGCAGGGCCGCGCGCGTGCCCTGCATGTGGATGAACGTGCTGCCCTACCGCTGTGATCCCGACGAGGACCTGCCGCTGCCAGAGCTGCTGCAGGCCGAGGCGCAGCGCCTCGGTGCCCTGCGCAAGCATGGGCGCTACCGCTCGGAACAGCTGCGCCGTGACCTGCGCCGCACCGCCATAGATGCCCGGCTCTACGGTCCGCTGATCAACGTCCAGCCGTTTGATATGCCGCCGCGCTTCGCTGGGCTCGAGGCGCATCTGCACATTCTGGGGGCCGGGGCGGTGGACGACATCACCGCGACCTTCCGGGGCGATGCGATTGCCTCGTTGTCGCTCGAGATCGACAGCAACCCGGGGCTCTATTCCCCGGCAGAGGCGCGGGCGCACCTCGAGCGTCTGGAAGCCTTTCTGACGGCTGCGCTCGGGTGCGAGAGGCTCGCCGACGTGCCGACGCTGACCCCGCACGAAGAGCGGTGGGCGGTGCAGGAGGTCAATGCCACCGACCATCCCCTCCCGGAGGCCACGCTCACCGACCTCATATGCGCGCAGATGCGTGCCACGCCGGACGCGCCGGCGGTGGTCTTCGGGGGCACGACCCTCAGCTACGCCGAGCTGGATCGCCGCTCGGCGGCCCTTGCGGCTGCGCTGCACGCGGAAGGTGCCGGGCCGGGCAAGGTGGTGGCGACGGCGCTGCCGCGCTCGGAGCATCTGGCGGTGGCGCTGGTGGCGATCCTGCGCGCCGGGGCGGCCTATGTGCCGCTCGACCCCGAGAACCCGCCCGCGCGCCTCGCCGCGCTGCTTGAGCGCACCGGGGCGGTGGCGCTGCTGGCCGAGGGCGATCTCGATGCGGGCGGAATGGCCCCCTTCGCGCCCGAGGCATGGCCCGTAACGGGCGACGCCCCCGCGCCCGGCACCACGCCGGATGATCTGGCCTATATCCTCTTCACCTCCGGCTCCACCGGCGAGCCCAAGGGGGTGATGATCGAGCACCGGGCCATCGTGAACCGGCTGCTGTGGATGCGAGATCACTACGGCATCGGTGCGCGGGACGTCATCCTGCAAAAGACCCCGACCACCTTCGACGTTTCGGTCTGGGAGCTGTTCCTGCCCTATCTCTGCGGCGGCACGCTGGTTTTTGCCGAGCCGGGCGCGCATCGCGACCCCTCGGCCATCGCCCGGCTGGTGCGGGAGAAGGGCATCACCACGATGCATTTCGTGCCCTCGATGCTCTCGGCCTTCCTCGAGGCCCCGGCCTCCGAGAGGCTCGAGCTGACCCGCGTCTTCTGCTCGGGCGAGGCGCTGACCGCCGAGCATCGCACCCGCTTCCACGCCCGCGTGAAAGCCCAGCTGCACAACCTCTACGGGCCGACCGAGGCGGCGGTCGACGTGACCTATTGGGACGCCGGGCCCGAGGACGACAGCCTGCCGTTGCCCATTGGCTTCCCGGTCTGGAACACCCGCGTGATGGTGCTCGACGCGCGGATGCGCCCGGTGCCTCCGGGGGTGCAGGGGCAGCTCTATCTCGGCGGGGTGCAGCTGGCGCGGGGCTATCTCGGACGGCCTGACCTGACCGAGGAGCGCTTCATTCCCGATCCCTTCCGGCCGGGCGAACGGCTCTATGCCACGGGCGACGTGGCGACCCTGCGGCCCGATGGTGCGGTCGTCTATGCAGGCCGGGCGGACCACCAGGTGAAGATCCGCGGGATGCGGATCGAACCGGGGGAGATCGAGGGTGCGATCAAGGCGACGGGCCTCGTGCGCGACGCCGTGGTCATCGCCCGCGCCGATGGCGGCGCGGATCCCCGCCTCGTGGCCTACGTGCTGACCGGGCCCGACTTCGACAGTGCGCCGCTCATGGCGGAGCTGGCGACCGCGCTGCCGTCCCACATGGTGCCCTCGGCTTTGGTCGCGCTGGAGAGTTGGCCGATGACCAGTTCGGGCAAGCTCGACCGCAAGGGGCTGCCCGCGCCGGTGCTGGAGATGCCGAAAGGCACGCCGCCCGTGGGCCCCGTCGAGGAACGTCTGGCAGCGCTCTACCGCGAGGTTCTGCACCTGCCGCAGACCCCGGGCCGCGAGGCGGATTTCTTCGATCTGGGTGGTGACAGCCTGACGGCGCTGACGCTCAGCTTCCGGATCGAGGCGACCTTCGGTCAGGACCCGGGGCTGGGACAGATCTTCGAAACGCCGGGGCTTGCGCAGCTTGCCCGGGCGCTGGAGATGGCCGACACGGCGCGCGCGGGCCTCGCGCCGCTGCTGCCGCTGGCCGAGGGGGACGGCGCGCCGCTCTTCATCCTGCACCCGGCGGGCGGATTGGGCTGGGGCTACCGGCGGCTGGCGCGGACGCTGACGGCGCCGCGGCCGGTCTTTGCGGTGCAATCGCCGCTGCTGACCGGCGAGCCGCTGCCGGGCAGCCTGCGCACGCTCGCGGCGGACTATGCCGACCGGATCGAGGCGCAGGCCCCGCAGGGGATGATCCACCTCGCGGGCTGGTCCGTGGGCGGCATCCTCGCGCAGGAGATCGCCGTGGAGCTGGCCGCGCGGGGACGTGTCCCGGGGCTGGTTGCCATGCTCGACAGCTACCCCGCCGAGTGTTGGCGGGCCGAGCCGGAACTGTCGGACGCCGAGGCGCTGCGCGCGCTTCTGGCGATCGCCGGGCATGACCCGGACAGCCATCCGGAACTCGACAGTCGCGCGTCGGTTGTGGGCTTCCTAAAGCAGGGCGGCACGCCGCTCGGCAGTCTGCCAGACGCGGTGCTCGACGCGGTGGTTCAGCTTGTCACCGGCACCAACCGGCTGATCCGAAACCACGAACAGCGCCGTTTCGGTGGAGCGCTTCTGCACGTCCGCGCTGCGCGCGATCACGCCGGTCGTGACCTGCACGCGGGGCTATGGGAGACGCACGCCGCGAATGTCGAGGCGATCGACCTGCCGCTGCTTCATCCCGAGATGGTTTCGCAGGTGGCCGCCGATGCGCTGGGGCCGGAGTTCTCGGAACGCATGCTGCGGGCCGAGGCGGAGGGCGCGGGTCAGAGACGTCGCGCCTGAGCCGGGTGGCGGCCAGGGTTGTGGAGATTTTCCGGTCGGCTAGGCTCGGGCGGCCAGCGTCAGCGTTCCCGGCAGCGAGGCGGGCAGCGAGGCGATATGCACCGCGCCCGGATAGACTTGGGCGGCGATTTCCAGACCGGCGGGCGCGGCCTGCAGCCGCTCGATCATCCGCAGCGTGGCGGGCGGCGGCCCCTCGGGCTGCGGTCCGGCGCTGCCGGTGCGCTTCTCCTTGTCGCCCATGCCGAAATGCAGGGGGCGCGGGGCGCCTTCAGCCATGCTGCGCTGCCGTGTCAGGCGTGACACCAGCGCTTCGTCCCACCAGACCGACGGGCTGATCGAGGCGAAGCGGGCAAAGCTGTCCGGGCGCGTCAGGGCAGCGAATAGCGTGAAGAGCCCGCCGAAACTGTGGCCCCAGAGCGTGCGCCGCGCCGGGTTGACGAAAAGGCCGCGCTCGACCTCGGCGCGGATGCCGCCGGTGAGCCGCGCGAGATAGGCTTCGGCCCCGCCCGCAAGGCGCTCTGGGTGATGCGGGTCCGGGCGCGGTGCGGCACCGGGCGACTCGGGCGGCGAATAGTCGAAGATGCGGTGCGCGCGGGCGAACTGCTTGTCTGTGTCATAACCGATGCCGGCGACGATCAGCCCCGGCGCGGCCTCGAGCAGCGCGGGTGTCAGGAAATCGAAGGCCGCGTTGCCGTCGAGCATGTAGAGGATCGGCCAGCCGCCTTCCGGGGCGGCTCCCTTGGGCACCGCGAGGAACAGGCGGACGGCAGGGACCTCGGGGTCGGCAGGGCCGTAGGTCTCGCGCGGCAGCACCCGGCTGCTCAGCACATGCGAAGTGACGGGCGCCGAAAGGATTTCCAGCGTCGCATCGCGTCCTCGGTGCGGCGGAAGAGGGGCCTGAGGGGCTGTTTCGCACATGACATTCGCTCTCGGGCTTATTAGTTGACAATACCACTCAAGTAATTTCCCTTGGCGCCGGCTGCAATGGCCGATCGTGCCCCAGAAAGGACCCCCATGACGTTGCGTCTCAGGCATCCGCACATTTTCTCCGCCAACTTGCTTCCGGTGGTTCTGTCCGCTGTCCTTGTGCTGCTGATCGCCGGGGCCGCGCCGGTCCACGCCGAGATCCGGGTGACCGATCTGGCCGGACGCGAGGTTGTGCTGGACCAGCCGGCGCGGAAGATCGTCCTCGGCGAGGGGCGGCACCTGGCGGTGCTGGGCATGCTGCACGACGATCCGGTCTCGCTGCTGGCGGGTTGGCGGCAGGACAAGGGGCTCGATCCGGCGACTTATGATGCCTATCTCGCCAAGTTCCCGGCGTTGGCGGAGGTCGCTCCGGTCGGGGCGGGCAACCGGCTGCTCTCGGTCGAAAGCACGATCGCGCTGATGCCGGACCTGGTGCTGCTGAGCCTGATGGATGCGCGCGATCCGCAGATGCAGATGCCGCTGCGCCAGCTCGAGGCGGCGGGCATCCCCGTAGCCTTCGTCGATTTCTTCACCGCCCCGCTGGAGAACACCCTGCCGAGCCTGAGGCTGATCGGGCAGCTCACCGGGGCGGAGGACCGCGCCGAGGAGTTCGCGGGGTTCTACACCGATCACCTCGATGGGGTCATGGCGACGCTGAAGGCCGCGCAGCCCGCGCCGCCGCGCGTCTTCATCCATGTGCATGCGGCTCCGACCAATTGCTGCGCCACGGTGGGACCGGGCGTCTTCGACGAGTTTGTCGAGGCGGCGGGCGGCTACAACATTGGACGCGACAGCGTGCCGGGCGTCATGGGCAACGTCGGGCTGGAGAACCTGCTGGCCTCGGACCCGGATGTCTATCTCGCCACCGGCGGCGCGCATATGAAGGCGCGCGGCGGGCTGGTGCTTGGGGCCGGGATCGACGCGGACACCGCGGCGCAGAGCTTTGCCGATCTGCTGGACACGCCGGGATTTGCCGACCTGCGCGCTGTGCAGGAAGGGCAGGCGATCGGCATCTGGCACCTGTTCAACGACTTCCCCGCGCATATCGCGCTGATCGAGGCGCTGGCCAAGCGCTTCCACCCCGATCTATTCCCGGACCTCGACCCGATGGCCACCATGGCCGAGTTCGAGGAGCGCTTTTCGCCAGTCGAGATGACCGGCAGCTACTGGCTCCCCGCCGAATGAGTGCCGTCGAGACCATCCTGGCCGAACAGTCCCGCCGCACGCAGCGGCGGGTGCTGTTGGTGGCGCTGCTGGGACTGGGCGCGGTGCTTTCGGTGCTGCTCGACCTGGTGTCGGGGCCGTCCGGCCTGCCGCTGGAACAGGTGCTG
The DNA here is from genome assembly GCA_048381755.1 of Roseobacteraceae bacterium. GTDB lineage: Bacteria > Pseudomonadota > Alphaproteobacteria > Rhodobacterales > Rhodobacteraceae > Salipiger. The sequence continues at coordinate 12,388 of JBLXGS010000007.1, read as the reverse complement.
GGGGCGCTGACCGGGGCAGAGGAGGTGCCGAAGGCCGCCGAGGTCATCGTCTGGCAGGTGCGCCTGCCGGTGGCGGTCATGGCGCTGCTGGTCGGCGCGGCGCTGTCGCTCTCCGGGGCGGAGATGCAGACGGTGCTGGACAATCCGCTGGCCGAGCCCTTCACGCTGGGCATCTCGGCCTCGGCGGCGCTCGGCGCGGGCGTGGCGATCGTGCTCGGCCTCGCGATCCCGGGAATCCCGGCGCTCTGGGCGGTCTCGGCAAATGCTTTCGTTTTCGCGCTGCTGGCGCTGGGGCTGCTGCAACTGGCCTCGGCCCTGCGCGGCGGCGGTTCCGAGGTGGTTATCCTCCTTGGCATCGCGGTCAACTTCACCGCCGCGGCGCTGCTGGCGCTGGTGCAATTCGTCGCTTCGCCGGACGCACTGCAGCAGCTGGTGTTCTGGACCATGGGCAGCCTCGTCAACGCGCGCTGGGAGGGCATTGCCGTGCTGGCGCTGGTGCTGGCTCTCTGTCTGCCGTTCTCGCTGGCGGCGTCGTGGCGGTTGACGGCGCTGCGGCTCGGGGCGGATCAGGCGCAGGGCTTTGGGCTCGATGTTGCGCACCTGCGGCGCTGGACGCTGGTGCGGGTGAGCCTGCTGGCCGCGGCCTCGGTCTCGATGGTCGGCGTCATCGGCTTCGTCGGCCTCGCCGGGCCGCATATCGCGCGCATGGCTGTGGGCGAGGATCACCGTTTCCTGCTGCCCGCGAGCCTGTTCACCGGGGCGCTGTTGATGTCGCTGGCCTCGGTCGCCTCGAAGCTTCTGGTGCCCGGCATCCTGCTGCCGGTGGGGATCGTGACCTCGCTGGTCGGCCTGCCGGTGTTCTTTGCCCTCGTGCTGCGGAGGGAGGCGCGATGAGCCTCGATATTCGCGATCTGACCGTCGCGCGCGGGCCGCGCAAGGTCATCGACGGGCTGAGCCTGCCGTCCTTCGCCATGGGCGAATTCGCGGTGATCGCCGGGCCCAATGCGGCGGGCAAGTCGACGCTGCTGCGGGCCATCGCGGGCCTGCTGCCGTCTACCGGAGACATCACGCTGGAAGGCCAGGCGCTGCACGCCCTGCCGCGCGCCGAGCAGGCGAAGCTGGTCGGCTTCATGCCGCAGAGCCTCGAGAGCCGCTCGGCGCTGACTGTGCTCGACAGCCTTATGGTGGCGATGAACGCGGGTGGTGGTCTGGCGGGGCGTGCGTTGCGCGGCCCTGCCGCCGGGCGTAACGCGATGGAGGTACTGGAGCGCTTCGGGCTGGCCGATCTGGCGCTGCGCCCGATGGCGGCGCTTTCGGGCGGGCAGCGGCAGGCGGTGGGGCTGGCGCAGGCGATGATCCGCGATCCCAAGCTCCTGCTGCTCGACGAGCCGACCTCGGCGCTCGATCTGGCGCGGCAGTTCCAGCTGCTGTCGGAGGCGCGCAAGCTTGCCCGCGAGGGGCGCATCGTGATCGCCGTGCTGCACGATCTGGCGCTGGCGGCGCAATGGGCCGACCGGGTGGTGCTGCTGGAAGGCGGCGCACTGCGCGCCTCAGGCGCGCCGGCGGAAGTGCTGACGCCGCAGAGCCTGTCGCAGGTCTACGGAATCGACGCACGCGTCGAACGCTGCTCGGAAGGGCGCGTGATGGTCATGGTGGACGGGCTCTCGCAGCCCTGATTTTCAGGAGATATTCTACGATGCAACTTCTCGACAGTTCCGAGCGCTACGGCGCGATATCACGGCTGCTGCACTGGGCGGTGGCGGTGCTGATCCTCTGGCAGTTCCTCGGCATGGGGCTGAAGCTGATCTTCGGACGCAACGACTTCGTCGGCTTCTTCGTGGGCACCCACCAGCCGGTAGGCTTTGTCATCTTCTGGCTGGTGGTGATCCGGGCGCTCTGGGCGCTGGCGAGCCGCAAGCGTCGTCCGGATCATGGTACCGGGCTGGTGGCCAGGGCGGCGGCAGCCGGCCACGGGCTGCTCTATGCGCTGATGATTGCAATCCCCACGCTCGCCTTGCTGCGCGCCTGGGGCGGCACGCGCGGATTTGCGCCCTTCGGGATCGAGATCTTCGCGCCGCGTGAGGTTGAGATTGCATGGGCCACCAGCCTTGCCGGGCTGCTGCACGGCGAGCTGGGCTGGGTCCTGGCGGTGCTGATCCTCGGCCATATCGCCATGGTGGGCGTGCACGAGAGCCTCTGGCGCGACGGCACGCTGCGCAAGATGGCCGGGCGGCGCTGAGGTCACACCAAGAGCACCTGGCCGGAACAAGGCGCGCCGCGCCGCCGGGTCTCAGGCCAATCGGCACGATCCTCCTGCGAAGAAAAAGCCCCGCCGGGCAGAGAGGCCGGCGGGGCAAGTTCGTGCCTGCCGAAGCAGGCATCGGCGGTCGTGAAACCTTTATCTTGTTCCTGAAACTCAGTTCGGGCGGTCGGCCATCTCGTCGCGGATCTGCTGACGCAGCACGTCGATCGGGACCAGCTTGCCCTCGCGCTTGAAGTGCCAGTAGGTCCAGCCGTTGCAGGAGGGCGCGCCCTCGAGCTGCGCGCCGACCTGATGGATCGAGCCCTTCACCTCGTCGCCGATCAGCGTGCCGTCGGCACGCACCTTGGCGCTCTTGCCCGAGGACGACACCAGCATCTCGCCGGGGTTCAGCATGCCGCGCTCGACCACCTGGCCGAAGGGCACGCGCGGCTCGGCGCGCTTGGCGCGGGTGACTTCCAGCGAGGAGCGGTCGAAGGGGCGGATCGAGGCGATGCGCTTCTCGGCAACTTCGCGGTAGGCCGCCTCGCGCTCGATGCCGATGAAGTCGCGGCCCAGCATCTTGGCGACCGCACCGGTGGTGCCGGTGCCAAAGAACGGGTCGAGCACCACGTCGCCGGGGTTGGTCGAGCCGACCAGCACGCGGTGCAGCAGCGAGGCGGGTTTCTGCGTCGGGTGCGCCTTGTCGCCGTTGGCGTCCTTGAGGCGCTCACCGCCGTTGCAGATCGGCAGAACCCAGTCCGAGCGCATCTGCACGCCTTCGTTCAGCGCCTTCAGCGCCTCGTAGTTGAAGGTGTACTTGGCACCTTCGCTCTTCGAGGCCCAGATCATCGTCTCATGGGCGTTGGTGAAGCGCTTGCCGCGGAAGTTCGGCATCGGGTTGGACTTGCGCCACACGACGTCGTTGAGGATCCAGTAGCCCTCGTCCTGCAGCGCCGCGCCGACGCGGAAGATGTTGTGATAGGAGCCGATCACCCAGAGCGCGCCGTTCGGCTTCAGCAGGCGCTTGGCGGCCTTCAGCCAGTCGCGGGTGAAGCGGTCGTAGACGGCAAAACTGTCGAATTGGTCCCAGTGATCGTCGACGGCATCGACGCGGGAGTTGTCGGGGCGATGCAGATCGCCCTTCAATTGGAGGTTGTAGGGCGGATCCGCGAAGATGAGATCTACCGACGCCTCCGGCAGGGCGTTCATCTGCTCGATGCAGTCGCCGGAAAGAATCGTGTTGAGTGGGAGCGCAGTTGCGCCCTTCGTTTTCGTCATTGCTGTCATTCTCTGCCTCTGCCCCGGCGCATTTTTGCGCTCTTGGATTGGGGATAAAATGAGGGAACAGCGAATCGGGGTCAATTTGTTTTTTTAAATCAGGACCTTACGTTTGCGTCTTGATACAAGATATTGTGTATGGGTGCGAAGGATCTTCTATGGTGTGGGGTCACACCGAAATCTCGGAGGCCGTCCATGTGCTTTTTGGACCCGTACCCTGCGTTAGTTTCCCAGCCGTAATGGGGGTACTGTTGCGCCAAGTCCCGCATCAGGTTGTCGCGCCATATCTTCGCGACGATCGAAGCGGCCGAGATACTCACAGACTTACCATCCCCCTTAACCACAGGTGTAGCGGGGCAGGGCAGATCGGTCGGCAGTCGGTTGCCGTCGATCAGGAGATGGGCGGGCTGGACGGGCAGAGCGGCGACGGCCCGGCGCATGGCGAGATAGGTGGCCTGCAGGATATTGATCTCGTCGATCTCCTCGACCGAGGCCACGCCGAGTCCGACCTGCGCCTGCGCGCGGATGATCGGCTCCAGCGCCTCTCGGCGCTTGAGGGTGAGCTTCTTGGAGTCGTTGAGGCCCACCGGGATCCGCGCCGGATCGAGGATCACGGCGGCGGCGACCACCGGCCCTGCGAGGGGCCCGCGGCCGACTTCGTCCACACCGGCGACCAGCGCGCCTTCGGCCCAGAAGGGCGACTCGAGAGATGTATCAGGTCCAGTCATGCCGCAGTTCTGCGCCCTCGGGCGCAGCAGGGCAAGATCAGCGTGCCTTGGGGTGCGTCGCCTCGTAGACCTTCATCAGGTGCACGCTGTCGACCGAGGTATAGGCCTGGGTGGTCGAGAGCGAGGCGTGGCCAAGCAGCTCCTGGATGGCGCGCAGATCGCCGCCTGCCGACAGCAGGTGTGTTGCGAAGCTGTGGCGCATGGCGTGCGGCGTGGCGCTGGCGGGCAGGCCAAGCTGCATGCGCGCCTTCTCGGTCACCGACTGGATCAGCCGGGCGTTCAGCTTGCCGCCCCGTGCCCCGCGGAACAGCGGCGACGAGGGGGTGATCTCGAAGGGGCAGAGCTTGAGGTAGGTCTCCACCGCGCGGCGGCTGACCGGGATCACCGGCACGATCCGCTCCTTGCCGCCCTTGCCGAGGATCCGCAGCGACTCGCCGAAAGGCCAGTCGGCCCCGGTCAGTCCCAGCGCCTCGGAGATACGCAGCCCGCAGCCGTAGAGCAGCGTGACGACCGCCGCGTCGCGCGCGCCGATCCAGCCCTCGCGAGACTGCATCTCGACGGTGTCGATCATCGCGCGGGCGGCGTCTTCGGACAGCGGGCGCGGCAGCTTCTTCTGGAACTTGGGCGCTCGGGCCGAGAGCACGGCGGTGGGCTCGAAGCCCTCGCGCTCGGAGAGCCAGCGGTAGAAGCTCTTTACCGCCGAGAGCTTGCGCGCCATCGACCGCGGCGCGGCCCCGCCCGCGTGCAGATGCGCCATGAAGGCGCGCATGTCGGGCGTGGTGACGCGGGCGAGCGGTTTCAGCCCCTGCGGCTCGGCGTGGTGCATCGTCTGGAAGGCGATGAACTCGGCCACGTCGGTGCGATAGGCGGTGATGGTGTTTTCGGAGGCGTTCTTCAGCGCGCGGGCGTGGTCGAGCCAGCTTTGCAGCGCGTCGCGCGCGGCGGGTGTGAGCGCGAGGCTCACGACAGCCAGCGCCGCATGGTGCGCTCGAACACCCCGCCGAAGAAGGCGAGAAGATCGGTGCCCTGCTGCGGCGTGAACATCTGCGGATCCTCGGACCCCATGACCAGCAGCCCCGGCAGGCGGCGCGGGCCGAAGTCGAGCTTGAGGCAGGCCTCGGAGCGGATCAGGTCGGCGCGCGGGCCGAAGATGCGGCGGTCGCCGGCACCGAGCTGGCGCAGGGTGACCTGCCGCAGCGGCGCGTCGGCGCGATCGGTGAGATAGCTCGAGACGAAGCCCGGCTCGGCCAGCGACAGCACGTCGCCGAGCTTGCTGACAGCGCGGGTGTCGTCGGGGTGGCCGGTTTCCAGCACCAGCCGGATGATGTCGACCCGCAAAATCGCCGCGACCTCGCCGTTCAGGTCGCGCAGGAAGGGCTCGAAGGCCACCGGGTCCAGCATCCGCAGGATGGCGCGGTGAATCTGGTTGGTGCCGGCGAGGTTCTCGTAGGCGGCGGCGATGACGCTGCGATGGGTGTCCTCGAGCCGGTCGAGCCGCGACTCGAGGCGCTCCATGGCGAGGCCGCGCAGGTCCACGATGTTGGAGCCCATGGCGCGTTCGTTGGACGCGATGAGCGCCTGCATCAGGTCGCGGTCATCGAGAATCATGTCGGGGCGAGACAGCAGCTGCTCTCGCAGCGTCTCGTCGATACGGGGACTGCTCATGCCTGTTCCGGTCTGTCCGTGCCTGTTCCGGGTGATCCGTGTTTTGCGGAGAGCCTAGCAGGTCCGGCAGGCGAATGCGCCCCCTTTTCTCTGGCCGGCGGCTTGTTTCCGCAGGTTGTGATGAACCGGCCTCTTGCCGAAGGGAAGGCTTTGGCGGCGCGGGGTTTTCTGGCAGACTGTTCGGGGCACAGGAGGAGGATCCCATGCCCACCATCACCCATCCCAGCTCCGCCCAGACGGTCATAACTACCTTCGAGACCAGCCCGGGCACCTGCCAGGACCTGCTCGAAGCGCTGGAGGAGGCCTATGATGATTTCATCTCGAAGCAGCCGGGGTTCGTCGGGGCGGGCCTGCACGTGAACGATGCGCAGACCCGGATTGCCAATTACTCGCAGTGGGCGCGCCGCGAGGATTTCCAGGCCATGCTGCGCAGCGACGAGATGCGGGCCTGGAACCGCCGCTTCAGCGACCTGTGCCGCAGCTTCGAGCCGGTGATGTACGAGGTGGCGGCGGTCTACTGAGGTCGCCACCTCGCGGCACCGGGTTCGCTCAGGCGGCCATCGTGCGGGCGCTGCCTCGGCGCTCGGTGACCTGCAGCCGGTAGCCTTCGCCGCGCACCGTCTCGATCGAGAGCGCGGCTTCGACCGGGGCGAGATGGGCGCGCAGGTTGCACATGTAGACATCGAAAACCCTTGGCGCGGGCTCGTTCTCGAAGCCGTAGACGTGGCTCATCAGCGTCTCGCGCGTGGCCAGCCGGCCGGGGCGCAGAGCGAGAAACTCGAGGATCTCGTAGAGCTTCGGCGAGAGCGACAGGGTCGTCGTGCCGAAGTGTACCCGGCGCTTTTCAAGATCGAAGCGCAGCGGGCCGCAGTCGCTGACCGGGACGGAGACGCCATGCGCGCGCCGGGCGACGGCGCCGAGCCGGGCGATGATCTCTTCGGTGGTTGCCTCGGAGCTGAGCACCGTGTCGGCCCCGGCCATCAGCCAGGCCGCGATCTGCGCGCCATCGGCTTCGCGCGCGATGAGCCCGATGGGAACGTCAGGGTTCAGTTCGCGCAGACGCGTCAGCGTGGTCATGCTGCGCAGCACGGCGGCGTCGACCACCAGTAGATCATGCGCGCCGATCCGGTGGAATTCCTCGATGTCCTCGGCGGCCTCGCAGCGAGTCAGCAGGGTGCCGGTCTGCGACAGCGCGTGGCCGAGGCTCATCATCTTCCAGGTGGTTTCAGCAATCAGGTAGCGCATGGGCGTGCTCCTCCTAAGCACCGCGGGCACGCGGCCGGCGGAAAGTCCGTTCTGTGGGGGCGAAGGTGACCGTTCTTGCAGGTCTGCCGGGGGGAGCCGGGCCATCCCCGACCGGTTGGCGGCTGGGGGAGGGCGGCGCGTTCTGCGGCCCGTTTCGAAGCTATCGCCGAATTGTGCCCGAAATGTGTTGGCATCTTGGGCCGTGGAGGATGATTTGTATCAAGGCGCTATACCTTCGAAGTGCCGATGATGCCTTCAGGTCAGGAAAGGAGGCCTCGCATGTACAAGAACATTCTCGTGCCCATCGCCTTTGACAGTGATTCCAAGGCGCAGAAGTCGATCGAGGTCGCGCAGGCGCTTGCCGAGCCGGATGCCAAGATCACCCTGCTGCATGTCATGGAGCATATCCCCGGCTATGCGATCACCTACATGCCGCCCGAGTACCTCGCGCAGTCGCGCGCGGCTCTCGAGAAGGAACTAGGGGAAATGGCGGCGAAGCTGCCCGGCGGCAAGGGCATGGTGATCGAGGGCCATTCCGGCCGGTCGATCCTCGAATACGGCGAGGAGAACGGCTGCGATCTGATCATCATCGCGTCGCACCAGCCGGCGATGAGCGACTATCTTCTGGGCTCGACCGCCGCGGTGGTGGTGCGTCACGCCCATTGCGCGGTCCACGTGCTGCGCTGAGACCAACCCGGGCTCAGCCTTGGTCCGGATCATCGCCGGAAAGGCGCGGGCGGCATCGGGGTATCGTACGTGACACCAATCGATACCCTGGGTGCCGCTGGGACTGAGGCGCGCCGCTAGGAGATGCGGCGCAGGTCGCCCGAAGCAAGCGCGGCCTGCGACCAGTCGTTTGTCCCGTAGTAGTCGCGGTACCAGTCGACGAAGCACCGGACCCCGTCGACCAGTGCCGTGCCGGGGCGATAGCCGGTCAGATCGTGCAGCAGCGAGGCATCGGCCCATGTCGCGGGCACGTCGCCCGGCTGCATGCACATCGGATTGCGCTGCGCCTTCAGCCCGGTCGCGCTCTCGATCGCGGCGATGAAGTCACTAAGCGGCACTGCCTGCGAATTTCCGATATTGATCACACGCCACGGCGCGACCGGCGAGAGCGAGTCTCCGGGCGGCACGACGCCGTCCTCTGGCCGCGCCGGCACCACGTCGATCAGCAGCCTGATGCCCTGCACGAGGTCCGTCACATAGGTGAAATCGCGCATCATCCGGCCGCGGTTGTAGACGTCGATCGGTTCTCCGGCGAGGATCGCCTTGGTGAACTTGAAAAGCGCCATGTCCGGACGGCCCCAGGGACCGTAGACGGTGAAGAAGCGGAACATGGTGACCGGCAGGTCGTAGAGGTGCGCATAGCTGTGTGCCATGCACTCCGTGGCCTTCTTGGTGGCCGCGTAGAATGACATCTGGTGATCGGTGCGCTCGGTTTCAGCGTAGGGCATGCTGGTGTTCGCGCCATAGACGGAAGACGTGGAGGCCAGCAGCATGTGGGACGGGGGCACCGCCCGCGCCGCCTCGAGCAACTCGAAGGTGCCCATCATGTTGCTTTCCAGATAACTGCGGGGATCCTTGAGCGAGTGGCGCACGCCAGCCTGCGCCGCGAGATGCACCACGACGTCGGGACGTTCGCGGGCAAACAGCTCCGCCAGGAATCCCTTGGTTTCGATCGAAGTGTTGAAGACGCAGAAGTCCCTGAATTTCAGCAACATGTCCTGCCGACGGCGCTTCAGTTCCACATCATAATATTCGGAGAGGTTGTCGACCCCGACGACACGAAACCCATCGTCTAGCAGTCTTTGACACAGGTGAAAGCCGATGAAGCCAGAAGAGCCAGTGACCAAAGCGGTGCGCATCAAAGAACTCCTACAAAAAAATAAGTTCAAGAAATAAATATCTAATGTCTTGTGTGCTGCCCATCTTCAAAGCAAGCGCTTTCTGCCGCGAGGTGGCGGTTGCTCGGAGCTCCGCCGGTCGGGGCACATTCGCGCGGCGACTTGCCTCACGAGCGCGCCGCGGTCGGCCCGACAGCCACAATAGAGGGCGCACCAACCCCGGCAGGGTGCACGACTTCGGCGATTCGAACGAGGCGTCACGTGCGCGGAACTGTGAATTGACCAAGGATAGCTTCAAGAGGATCGTGCGCCGGCGCAGGCGTTGTGGCGTGTTGCCAAAATGGAAACAGTGGTTTGCCTTAGATTTGTGCGCAATTTGCTCGATGGTGCCACATCCGCTGTCTGTTCCTAGGGCGTTTGTTGTGTCGTATTTACTTGTAAATGCACAGTTTTAACGAGTTCTTCGATGTCGCGTCCTAGCTGCCTTGAGGAGGGCACACAAAAGTGTCAGCGAGGTGTAGGTTAATACAGCCTTAAAGATAATTGGCAGACGTCACGCGCTGCGCTATAGTTCGATTCATTGCATAAAGGAGTTTTTAACCATGACTGATAAGACCCCCGAGGGGGATTCCCTCGAGTCTCCCGGCCGACGCGAACTGCTTGGCAAGGCCGGGAAATACGCAGCGGTGACGCCGCTGGCGGTGACGGCGCTTCTCTCCACCTCGATGAAGGCAGATGCAGGTGGCATCTTCCGGTCGGGTGGCATGAAGCACAAGCGCAAGTTCAAGATGAAGAAGAAGTACGGCCACTTCCACTAAGCCCACCGAGAGCCGGTATTTCGCGGGTCTCCGATTTTCTTCCTTTTGAGAAGACGCAATTCGTTGAGTGAAAACTTTTTTGTCCTCCCCGCGGCAGGGGTCACGCTGACGGAAGTGAACCGTCAGCATCTTCTCTTGGTCCCAGAGAAGGAGCTTCTGTATTCGGCCACTCCCCCGGTGGCCGAGGCTTGGGCTGAGTTTGAACTTGGCGTTGCGTCCGCAACATCGGGCGCCGCCGCTGCCTTTGGCGGCGGCATCCTTCTGGACCTCATCCAAATCGGCGCGCTGGAGGCGCTTGCCACGTCGAGCGGCCCGGCGCGGGTCGGTTGTGCTGAAACGCTCGACCTGGCGGGGGTGCATGTCGTCGTCGCCTTCGAGGATGAGGCGCTGCGCGCAGAGCTGATGCCCTGTTTCGCGCAACTGGCTACGGCTCCCTGCCGGGGCGACGACCACATCGTGGTGCAGCGCCGGGGCGAGAGCATCGGGCTGGCGCGGCGCGGCGAGGACATCGATTGGGTGTCACCGCACGAGGCTGTACCGCTGCTCAAGATCAAGCTGACCGAGGTCCTCTTCGATCACACCGAGCATGTCATGCTGCACGCGGCGCAGCTCGAACGCGACGGGCGCTGCCTGCTGCTGCTCGGCGACGCCGGCGCCGGCAAGAGCACGCTTGCCACGGCGTTGGAGGAAGCTGGCTTCGCGCTTCTGAGCGATGATATCGTGCTGCTGTCGCCGCAGGGCGAGGTGTCCGCGCTGCCGTTCCCGGTGACCCTGAAGGAAGGGTCGTGGGCGCTGCTCGGCCATCGTCACGACGAGATCGCGGGCGCGGGCGAATACCTGCGGCCGGATGCGCTCAACGTGCGCTATCTCGGACTGGTGGGCGACAGTGGCTGGAAGCCGGTGGCCTGGATGCTGAAGCTGGACCGGCAGAAGGGCATCACGGCCTCGGTCGCGGATCTGGATCTTTCGGAGGCCTTTGCGGCGCTGCTCGCGGCCGCCTGGTCCGGCGAAGACTCCATGTCGCCCGAGGTTTTCGGGGCCATGGCGGGCTGCCTTCAGGGCGCGCGCTACGGTGCCCTCACATATTCTGATCTGCCGCGCGCCCTCGTCGAGGTGTCGCGGTATTGCGAAGACTGAACGCAGTTCGCCAAGCGGAGGTACGGTAATAGGAATTCAAGTTTGAAGTGATTTTCTTCTAAGTGATTGTTTCACGTATTTTTTCATCTCCGCGTTCAATTTTCCGATCGCGTTTCGCCGATTTTACGGCACCAATTCAGGCCGGCACTGGATACGCCATATGAGAGCAGGGCTCGCTGCATCTTCGCCACTGGAAATCCTGGGTCGTGCGCTCTGCGGCGATCTTGGCCAGATGACCGACTGGGAGGGGCTGATCAGGGCCGCGAATGACCAGTTTGTAACCCCGGCGCTGTTTCACAGGCTGCGCCAGGGGGATGTCCCGGCCACCGAACCCGAGGCCATGGCCTATCTCGGAGAAGTCGATTCCCTCAATTGCCGTCGGAATCGCGGTCTCTGGTCCATGGTTGCGGAGTGCACGGGCCTGCTCAATGAAGCGGGGATCGTGCCGACCCTGATCAAGGGCGCCAGCGAAATGGCCCTCCAGGACGATCCTGCGGAGTTCTATCGCCTGATGATCGACGTGGACCTGCTCGTCGAGCCCGAAGAGACGGCCCGGGCGCTGGCCGTACTGACCGGCGCGGGTTTCACCCGGCTGGAGGAGAGCGAGTACGCACATTCCCCAGGGAGTTTTTGGAAGGAAGGCTGTGTCGGAACGCTGGACCTGCACGCGGGGCTGCAGTCGGACATCGCAAGGTTTCTGGCGCCGGATGACTGGCAGCGCCGCCGCCTGCTGCGCGAACGCGACGGGGTGCGTTTCTTCGTTCCGGACCCGTCCCTGCGTCTTTTGATCAATGTCAGCCACGACATGCTGCACCACTCCGGTCTGTCGAAAGGCGGCATCAGCCTGCGGTATCTATTGCCGCTCCGGCGGCAACTCCAGCAGGCTGATGCCGAGCTGGACTGGCCATGGCTGCTCGGGCTGCGCCGCGACCGCGGATTCCGTCTCGCCTTCGATTTGCAGATGCTGATGCTCGAAGAATTGTTTCAAATGCCCTTGCCGGAAGCGGTGCGGCCCGATCTTGCCACCCGGTTCCTGCACCGCCGCCGCCTGATCAAGGCGCGCCACCCCCGGCTGGCGGAGGTCGAATGGGCCGTGGTGAAGCCGCTCTACTCAAGATTGAACCGGCACTGAAGTATTCTGGGCGTCCCGCGCGGCTGCCTCTCAGATATCATTTTTCTTCCGCATCATGCCGAAAGGGCGCTTGGGGCCGAATCTGCTTTGAGTTGTGTGTGGGAGGCGGTAAACCACAGGTATTGTTTTATTATTCTAAGGATTTTTGAGATGAAGATTGCCATTATCGGCACCGGCTACGTGGGGCTTGTCTCCGGGGTCTGTTTCTCGGATTTCGGCCACGAGGTGGTCTGCGTCGACAAGGATCCGCGCAAGATCGAGATGCTCGAGCGCGGCGAGGTGCCGATCTACGAGCCGGG